>JASGIX010000019.1:0-641904 GCA_049840955.1 Polyangiaceae bacterium | reverse complement strand
AAGGTTAATAGGGAAACACGATAGAATCCGAACAGCACCTGTGGGAGTCGTGACCACCCCGCGCCACCGTGGCCTGAACGTCGGAAAATCCTGGCATTGAAGCGGGATGGCGGGCTCGAGGGACGTCGAGGGTTGACGTTTCTGCCGAGGCCTTCAATGTCACTTGGACCAAGTGAGGTACGAGTGGCAACGCGACAGAGCACGATCGACTTCCTTCTCGACCAACTCTCGGGTCTCTCCGGGATCAGCGCGCGCAAGATGTTCGGCGAGTATGCGATCTATTACGAGGGAAAGGTCGTCGCTCTCGTGTGCGACGATCAATTCTTCTCCAAAGTCACCGAGAAGGGACGCGCGTTCCTCGGTAGCGACTACGAGGAAGCGCCGGCCTATCCTGGTGCAAAGCCCTCGCTTCTCGTCGGCGCGTCGGTATTGGAAGATCACGATCGCCTGAGTGAGCTCGTCACGATCACGGCTCGAGAGCTGCCCGCGCCGAAACCAAAGAAGCCTCGGGCGCCCCGCAAGAAGAGTGGAGCTCGAGGCTCGCGCTGAGTGCCGACAAAGCCACGGCGCTCGTCTCGCGAGAGGAGCGCCGTGGGAAGGAAGGCGGCTTGCAGGGTTCGGTTGGAGGAGGTCGGTCCGAGTCCGTTCAGCCGCGAGGGGGAAGTTGCTTCAGTAAAACTCGACGTCGTCGATATCGACCCAGCCGTTGTCCTTGATGCCGTCCGGGAGTTGACCCGCGCCGTTGCGTCCGACGCATTGAGGCATGAAGGTGACGCCGGCAATCGTCTTCAGGACCTTTTGGAGATCGTCCTTCGGATTCGTCGCCCACGTGGGAACGGTGGCATCCGCGAGAAGGACCGAGATTGTCGACGTCGTCGCCGTGATGGGGACGAGCCAACCCTTCTTGATCCCCTCGATTGCCTTGCTGTTGTAAGGGCTGTCGAGATCCACCCGGAGATCACGCGCGACGTTGGAACGCACCTTGAAGCGGATCCCCGTCAGTGACGAAATGTCCTTACCCTTTGGCAGGACGGGCATCATGTAGAACATCCATTGCTCCCAAGCTTTCGTCTCGTTGCCGAAGTCGAAGAGGATCCGGACGCTCTTCGTTCCGGCGAGTGGATTCGCGGTATTGAGTTCCACGCCGGGGATCGTGTTCGTGTTCGAGAGCAGCGACGTGCCAGCATAGAGACTGTAATCGTTCAGTCCCTCGAAGTCGCCCAAGGCGGCTGGATCGAGCTCGAGAGGAATGGTGGGTTCACCACTCTGCAGATGTTGCAATCGGCGTCGGAGATTGGGTAACTCGGTCTTGAGGAATCCAACGGACTTTTCGAATTCGGTGGCTCCTGGGCCGTGCGTGTCGGCGTGCGCCGCCGTACGGATGTACGCCGCGAGAGTATCGATCCGTTCAGATACGCGCGCGACAGTGAGGGGGCCGTCGAGCAGCCTTTGTGCGGCTGCGCGGTAGTCCGTGAGATTCCGCCGAGAGCGCTTGGAACACGCGATTGCAGCCAGGTGCCATGACTTGACCTTGGCCGTTCCACACGGAATAGACGATCGAACAATCCGTAGGCGTCCGCTGCCACTCTGGAACGTTCCCGAATTGACTGACGAGGGACATCGTGGACTCGAGATCCCAAGGCACGAGGGTGAATCGCTTCGGCGACTCTTGATACAGGTAGAAATTGTGATTGCCGGACTCCTCCGCAGTGCCACCGGTGTAGAAGGTGGTGATCCCGTCGAAGTTTCCGATGGCGTCGTCGACGGCCATGTAGCGCGCGAAGTACGAGAGATCGAAGTAGCTGCCCAGGGTCGCCCGCAGGTCGGCTACGCTTGCGCCGTTGAGCGCAGTCGAGAAGTCCTTCATCGCCGCGATGTCGTTTTCCTTCTCGTTCGTCTCGAGGTGCTCGCTAATCCACGTGTCATCGGTCTGCCCCGGCCAAACCTCCTTGAAGAGGTTTCCTTCACCGTTGCTGGGCCAGCGGCTCGAGGTAAAGCGTCCGTCGATTTGCTCCACCATGCCGAAGAGGCCTTGCTCCTCGCCGTTCACGCGCAAGACCGCCCACGAAGAGCGCGGCGCAACGATGTCCATCTGACGATAGAGATCGTAGGCAAGGCGCTCCTTGAGATAACTGTTGTCGTAGCGGTAGCCCTGGAAGTTGAGGCGCTTGACGCCGTAAAACTTCACTTCTTTGTCGAACTCGTCAAACTTCACTTTCATGCCGAGCTTGCGACACGTGTTCTTGCCGGAGCTGTCGAAGCAGGTGAAAAGTGAACCGTAACTGCCCTTGAATCGAAGGCCCACCTTGCCGACGGCCTTGCCATCGAAACACGCCTGAGCCTCGACGTACTCCTCCTCTTGGGCGTGTGCCTTCAGGTTCTCCCAAGCGGACGCGGGGAGGTAAAAGTCGAAGGTCGGAACCGACGGGGTTTCGAAGAGCTTCGCCGTATCGAGATCGCCAAAAGCCGTTTCGGGTGCCGGACAGGGGTTTTCGGCAATGGTCGTGGCGCTTGTACCGCCGGCGCTTTCACCGCCGCTGCCCGATGAACCGCCGCTCGACGTGGTTGCGCCGCCCTCACCACCTTCTCCGCCGGCGCCGCCCCCACCTTTTACCTTGTCGTTGTCTCCGCAGGCCGCAAGCACGGTCATCGCGACAATTCCAACGAGCGTACGTCGAATCAGCTTCATCGTCTTCGCCTCCGCGTCCCAAGCATCTCGGCTCCCGTTGCGAAGGTCGTCCTCGCATAGGAGCACGGTCGCAATATGGAGGGAAAAGAGCGTACTGATCGCGAAGAAACGTCCTTCAGGAAAAGATTCCACGGAGGTGGGCCGCTCTAGGGCAAATTCGCGAGATTTTGCCGCTCGTCCACGTCGAAGTCTGGAGTTCGGGACGGCAACCTCGGGGGCCGGAGTCAAGGCGCCGCGCCGCGAACCCGCTGTCAGGGCGTTGCATCGCGATCCCCGTGGTAAAGGGTAATCAGCGCGTTGCGTCCTTGGGAGGCGGCTGATTGCGCCGTCGCTCTTCGAGTTCTTCGAGCGTACGCGGCCAATCCGCACCGAGGAGGCGTGACAAGCCGCGATCGGCAAGCAATTTGCCGCCGGTTTGGCAGGTCGGGCAGTAGTTGCTCTCGCTGTCGGCGTACTTCACGCGTTGCACCGGGGTTTGGCAGACGGGACAGGGCTTGCCATATCTTCCGTGCACGGCCATCTCCGGGTGAAAGGCGGTCACGCGTGATGGAAAGCTGCCCTTCGCTTCTTCGCGAAGCCGACTCGTCCATTCTGTGAGGGTTGTCTTGCAAGCGTGGTAAAGGCGATGGAAGCCTTCGTCGTCGAGGCTGCCCGTTCTCATCGTCGGCGAGAGGCGTGCGCGGTGCAGGATCTCGTCGGAGTAGGCGTTACCAACGCCGCTCACGAGATCTTGATCCGTGAGGGCTCGCTTGAGGGTGCGGTTCTCTTCCCGAAGTCGTTCGACGAAGCTCGTCAGGTCACTCTCGAGAGGATCGAGCCCTGCGCGGCGGAAGGACTCGAGCGCCGCTGTGCCGTGGACGTAATGCACGCTCGCTCGCCGTTTGCTGCCTTGTTCGGTGAGCACGAGGGTTCCCGTCGCGTACTCCAAGGCGAGCAGTGCCGCGCGCGCAGGCACTTTCTTGCGCGGCTCGAGCCACTGGAGACGCCCGAGGAGCATCAGATGCACGATCAAAAAGTGCTCGTCAGAGCACTCGAGCACGATGCGCTTGCCGAGTCTGCGCACACCAATCACCTCGCGACCCACGACGGAGGCAAGGGGAGGCTCGTAGGTCCGGAGCACGAAGGGATGCAGCACCTTCGCAGCGCTTACAATCTGTCGAAGCACACGGGCTTGCAGTGCTTCGACGTAAATCTCGAGATCGGGAAGCTCCGGCATGAATCTCCTCCGAAACGGAGACGCCATCCCGGCGGGCTCGAGAGCCGCGAGGATGGCGTCCATCTTCACCTGCGGTTTGGCCTCATTCGGTCTGAGGTATGCCCGCTTGGTTGCAAGAATAGAAGGAGTTGTACTTGCCGACGGTCTTGCCCTTGACGTTGTTCACCCAAGCGCAGGTCGGCATGCAGCAGTCTTCCATACTCGTCGTGTTGTACGGCTTCCCGTCTGCATCCTTCTGACGGAAGCCCGCGGCCTTTGCTTGAGCCACCGTCGTTACTGCTGGATCCGGCGCCGGAAGCCCCTGTGATGCGAGCTTGCACCCCGTGACCTCCGTGAGGTGAGCGGGGCACTCCACGCGCTTGACCCAGAATAACCAGTTCATGTGGTACAAGCTTTTTGCGTCATTTGACTTGATGCAAGAGCGGATGGAGGCCTCCTGCATCCGCGCATCTGCTGCCTTGATCTCGTTGCAGGCCGCCGTCACCTTCTCTACACAACCTGCCGAGCCAACGGTCGCTTCTGTCACCCAAGAGGTGTTAGTCTTGCAGGCGCTGCCATTGCCGAAGTTCCCCACGGCCTTCACTCCGCCGTCGTTGGGTTGGCCTACGCTGGGATAGCCGAGGTATTGGTAGAGTCCGGCGGGGCTTGTGGATCCGCCTACGCTGAAGCACCCGTTGTTGGCACCCAATCCACCGGCACCCATGTAGATGTCAAAGTTACCTTTGCCTGCCGTGCCGGTGTTGAACGCCTGAACGATCATCGGCTTGGGCGGAGGCACGGCGGACACAGGAGTCCCTGCGGTGTTGGGATCGACCCAAGCCTGTTTCTCATCGGGATAATCGAAGATGATTTGGTAACACTGGCAGCAGGCGTCCGTGTTGGTGCCGTCGACGCCGCCCGTGTCGACGTCATGCCCGACGATGCCGTAATTGAAGGCGGTGTTGTTGTCGTCGATGGCCGCCTGCATGAACTCGTCGCTGTAGAGCAAGAATCGAGGACAGGCGAAGTTGATCGGCACGCCGGATTTGCCACTTTCGCAGGCACTCTGGGAGCCTGAGCCGTAATCCGATGAGCAGACGCCGCCGCAGGCGGATGAGGTGTCGCCCTTCTTGCAGTTGTTGACCGATTGCTGATTGAGGCACTGATTCGGGGGATCGAGTGCGTAGGTACCGGGGCCAATGGGAGTCGTGTTGGTGCTCTGCCCCTGCCCGCCGGTCGTCGCGGTGCCCGTGCCGGCACTCCCGCCACCCTTTCCGACGGAACCCGCGCCGCCGACGCTGCCGTTGCCGCCGTTGGCCATTCCGGCTCCCGAGGTCGACGTCCCGAGCGACGTCGCTCCAGCGTTGGGATTGGCCGAGGCACCGCCGGTGCCGAAGGGTGTCGAATCGGTGGAGTCACAACCAGCAAGCGCGAGACAACCCATTAAGCTCGCAATTCCAATGCGCATTCGTTCCGCTCCTAAGTCTGTTGCAGATGGTGGGTGGCGCGGTGTGCCGTACCGCCCCCAGATTTGCCACGGAATGGCGGCTTTTACCACGGGCACCGACGGGAGCGGCGGGCCTGCCAGGACCGGAAGTGTCGCGACTCGGTAAAATTGATCTCGAGCATGGATCACGCTGGTGCGGCGGTTCCCTGGTAGGCCAGGCCTTCGGTGCTCATCGATAGCGAAGGTGGGTGCATCAGCGGAGTTGTCCGAGGAATTCGGCGTTGCGTCCGCAGGAGGCACCCCGCTTTGCGAGGGCAAAGGGCGGATGGACGGCGACGATCCCGAACTGGTTCGTCGAGAGCAGCCGTTCCACCATCGCCTGCTCATTTCCGATGTAGTCTGCGGAAACGGAGGGAAACGCCAGGTATTCTGCGTCGTCGATGGTGTGCGGGAGGCTGTAGGCGTCGGCGCGGCTGGAGAGCTGAGGAACGAGGAAGCCCGAGGCGCTCACCTTCGCTTTGGCGGGCAAATCACGCATGAGCGCGCGAACGGCCGCTCGACGTTGTTCCCCTTGCGCGTCCCGACCGAAGGTGAAGTACAGGGGCCCGCCATAGGACGTGTTGTGCTGGAACACGGCGCCCCGCTGATAGCTGAGCAAGGCGGTCGAAAAGGTCAGGATGAGCAGCGGCGAAGCGACCTGCCGGGGGCCGCCCCAGCGACGCTGTAAGCGCGCCAGGGCAAGGACGACACCAGGGAACAAGAACGCGATCCAATGGGCGACGTACTGGAAGTGCATGCTGACCGTCGCGCCGTATTCCGTGGACAACAGGGTAAAGAAGAATCCGGGTAGGAATAGAAACTTCCAGCTTGGGTGTCGAAACGGAAGAAAGGCAACGGGTAAGAAGAGTAGACCCACGTAGGTCAACTTGGAGACGTCGAGCAGCGTCTTCAGGGTGTACGCGGGATTGCCGAACACGGTTTGGAGCACGGAAGCGAAGCCCTTGCCGCCCTCGGGGACGAGCTTGGTGAAGATGAAGGTGAAGGATTCTCCGCCGCCACCGTACTTCGGCATCACGACGAACTTCATCGTCGCGAAATAAGCGCAGCCGATGACGCCAAGAATGATCCCCAACGTGGGTCTACGACCCATGAAAAGAAAATAGGCGCCCGCGACGGCCACCCAAGCGGAGACGTCTTCGCGGATCGATAGCGTGAGCAGTACGATGACTGCCCCCAAGCGATCACGTCGCGATTGGAAGAGGTGGAGAAGGGAGAAGAGAAAGAAAATCCCGAGGGGAATGTAGTGGAATTCGAAGAGGTTCGCGCCATGAAGGGGAGGGTAGAGCAGGTACGCGAAGGCAACGACGCAGGCTGGCCAAGGCCCCACGTGGCGTCGAGCGAAGAGAAACAGCGGGATTGCGGAAGCGCCGAGGAGGGTCGACTGAATGACGAGGAGCGTCTCCGAGTCTTGGTAGAGCGCGTAGAGCGGTGCCATGACGAAGGCGAAGAGCGTCGCGTGGTTGCCGAAGTGCGTGCCGTGAGCGCCGAAAATGGGGGAAGACTTGAACAGCGGTCGGCTGCCGTGGACGAGGTTCCACATCAAGTTGTTCTCGATCCCCATGTCGAACCCGGTGCGGGCTGCCTGGTGGAACGCGATCGTGTAGTACGAGAAGTACAGGGCGTACGAAAGCGCGCCGAACCCGACGAGGGTGAAGGGCAACCGTCGATGGAGCCGTGGGTGATCGCTCTCGAGGGCTCGAAGGACGAGTTGCACCGAGCGAGCGCATTTGCGCTCCCACTGCAGCGGTTCGGCTGTAGAACGTACGCGCAGGGTGTACGGAAAATCCCAAGATGAGGAGCGCGACGAAGGCGAGGTACGTCAATTCGTCACTCTTCCAAAGGTACCAGTGGAACAACAAGGGCAGGGGCCCGAGGACGCAGAGGGGCGAGAGTCGACGTACCGCGCGGTAGAGCTGGTGGGTGGCCTCGATGGTTCCGCGCTGTGCACCGAGATAGCTCGCGCTCACGCCAAGAAAGCATGCGCTGACCCCGAACATCCATTCGAGCAGGGCTCGGCGCTCGGCAATCTTGGCGACGTTGTTCGCAACGTACGCAGAGAGCGGAAAATCCAAGCACGAGATCCCGATGCCGAAGCCGAGGCAGAGTCCGCCAACGACGAGCCACGCAAAGCTACGTGCCATCAGCGGTAACTGACGTCGGAACGTGGCGGCGGATGAAAGCGCCGTCACGTCTACCGTTGTCGATGGCGCTCCGAGGACGCGAACGGACGCGGCGCAAGCAGTGACAGGTGGCATTGCGGTTGGCGTCGCCTGCAGCAACGCGCATGCCAGGTAAGAACGTCTTCATTACCGCTGTTCCAGCGCGAAATGTGCCTCTGCGCACTGTGCCATTGTGCCATCGAGTTGAGTCACGGCCACGTCAATCGCGCCCGGACGACGCGAACATCCGCAACTCGACATCGCGCTGCGGATGTTCTGTCCAACTTCAGAAATCCGTTGGTGCGACTCGACGATTGCTTCGTCCAGCTACGGTAACAATTTCTCGACCTTCACGGGCAGCGCGCGAAGGTCGACGTTGCTGCCATCCCCGAGCTGCCGATAGGTGTTCTGTCCCCAACACCAAGCGGTTCCATCCTTCAGGATTGCGCAAGTGTGACGAGCTCCAGCGGAAAGCGCCTGGATTGTCAAAAGAGAAACCTCCCTTGGATTATTCGAGTTGGAGACGTTTCCTGTGCCGAGTTGACCGTTGTCATTGAGGCCCCAGCAAAAGGCAGTTCCATCGGAAATCGATGCGCAGGTATGTTCACGGCCGGTGACCATGGCCGCGACCTTCTGGAGCGGCGTACCGCTCACGTCTTGACCCACGAGGGTCGCTGTCCATCCACGGGAACCCGGTGAAACAGTAGCGGAGCCCAGCTGTCCGGAGCCGTTCTGTCCCCAACATTGCGCCTGCGCAAATCCGAGTGCTGCGCAAACGTGGTCCTGCATACTGGTGACCTGGAGGATGAGGACGGCAGGTGTTCCGTCCGAGAGGGTCACGTATTGAGGGGTTCCAGTCGGCTTCGAACCGCCACTGATGCTGCCCAATTGCCCTAGCGAATTGTCGCCCCAACAGAAGACATGCCCGTCGCTCATCGAGGCGCAGGTGTGACGTGCCCCAGCCGCTATAGTCGTTGCGCCCTTCAGGCCCGGCACGGACCAAGGCTTCGCGATTGTGTCGGCTGTTGTGCTTCCGTTCCCCAGTGCGCCAAATTCGCTGCTTCCCCAACACTGTACGGACGCATCTGTCTTCGTGATCGTACAGATATGGGTCTCCCCGACGGCGACTGCCGACGCGGGAAGGGCCGATTGAATCACGACGGGCACCGAACTACTTGCCGCGACAGTGCGCTCGCCGAGTTGACGCGAACTGTTCTTGCCCCAACAACTCACAGTCCCGTCCGCTAGGATAGCGCAGGTGTTCTCTGATCCCGCAACCACGGAGATGACATCCGCGATCCCCTTGACGAGTGTTGGTACAGGGGTATCGGACGTGTTGTCATTACCGAGTTCGCCGTACGCGTTGGCTCCCCAGCAACGAACCAATCCGTCGGACAAGAGTGCACAAGTGTGCCGGAACCCGGCGGAGATCTGGAGCACTTTGCAGGCGGTGTCGTTGGGCGTGCCGTTGCAGTTGTCGTCGTTGCCAGGAACGCAGGTGTCTTTTGTCGCGGGCTTTACGCTGCAAGCCCCCCAACGCCCCGCTTCACAGGTTTGCATTCCCGTCGCGCAGGTCCCAAGGGCTCCAGCGAGTGAGCAGCTCCTAGTCGTTTGTGCTGCCGTGCAGGGCTCGCCTGGAGCCTCTGTGCGAGATCCACCGTTTCCTCCCGCTGTGTCTTGAGCGGATGAACCTCCGGAGGACACCCCTCCGGTCGCCGCCGAACTGCCCGGATTCGAAGTCCCTCCCGTGGTTGCCGACGTTGAGCCGCCGTTGGATTGGCCCCCACCGCTCTCTCCTCCCGCGCCCGCGGTGCCCCAGTTCACGGGGTCCAACTTCTGCAACGAACAACCTTGTATCGACAGTGTGACTAGGCCCCAAACCAGGTATTTGTTCGTCGTATGCATGGTGAGTGTCTCTTTGAGAGTTGATTCGTAGCGGAAGTCACCCTGTTTGGGCGGCCAAATCGAGTCCAGTGTAGAGCCCGTTGTCCGATGGTCCCCGCGCGGACCGAGCCCGTAAACGCGCAATTCATATCACGTCGGGTCTCGCTGCGCGGCAGAGCCAATCAGCATTCCCCCATGGAGCGATCCGGTCAAGAGATTGGCCCACGGGCATCGCTTGCTGGAGGTGTGGCCACCGCGATCATCCGAACTCGATGACTTCATTAGGGGCTCGCACCTAGACGCTCGCACGAGCTTTCTGCGATCGAACGGCTTACGATTCCGTTGGGTGTTGGAGGTCGGTATTGAAGTCGCGGAGAGCCGCCGGTCACCTGCCGCCGGTCACCTGCAGACCGGCGACGGCAAATCTACGTCGTGGTGCTGATTCCGTGGACAGATCGTCAGGGCAGAAGCCAAGGATCGATCGCGCTCGAGCCGGCGGGGCGCGTCGACGGTTGCGTTCTGGAGGGCTTGGGAGAAGGCGGACGCAGATCTTCCTCACGAAGACACGCTCGCGATCCTGCGGGCTCTAGGTCAATGTGAATGAGGAGCTTGTTTCGGAGAATGCGATCCTCGTAAGTCAATGCATGGCAGAACTTCGCCTTGCTCAGGCCGCCGAACCACCGCTGACAGCGGGCTTTCGGCAGACGATCGTTGAGGCAGTCGAGTACCGCGTCGGGGCTGTCGTACTCGAAGGGTTTCAGTAGGTCGATTTTTCCGACGTGCTTTTCGAGCTTTCGCAGCGTGTCGTCATCGCTCTTAATGCAATAGGCACAACCCATCCACAGAAGAACGAACTCTCCGCATGGAATGAGCGTGTCATCACCTTCTGAATACATGTTGCCCATCAACTTCTTCACTTTCTCCAGTTCAGAGCCCGGATGATGAATTTTGACAAGTACCCAGCTTCCACCGTACTCAATTCGAAATGGTTCACCCAAGGTCTTCACCCAGTCAGTTACCTTGGATGGGTCCCTTGCAACCGGGCACAAGGAAGCAGGTGGCGTTGTCAATGGCTTTGTCGCCGATACCGGAGGTCTCGTTGCGGATGGAGCTGCCGTCGGCAATGGCACCTGGGCCGCGGGAGTCCCCATCGAGCGCTCCGACCGCCCACATCCGAACGTCAGGGTACTGACAATGACGGCGAGAGCTCTATTTATGCTCGTCATAGATAATCCTTGCTGCTGATGGTTTTCGGACGGTCGCCTGAACTCGCCTTGTCCGCACCTGGAGCGCCGTCGCCGCCGTCGTTGCCAGCCAGACCCTGGAGGTCGTAGGGAATGAAGCGCGTTGGATGTTGGAACGATGCGCCGCCAAAGACATCGAGCCAAAGACTGCGGAACCACCGCTGGCAGCACGTCTTCGACAGACGCTGTCAGCGTCCTCGATGTTGACCGCGACTGGGCCGCGGGACTTACGAGTCAGAGGGAACCCTCACTCTCGGTCGCGCACATGTGCCCGAGAGGGACGATGGTCGATGACGTAGCGGTCACCAGTGACCGAAACGTCCTGTCAGCGATTCTGGTGTCACCATCGAGTTCGCAATCCAGCTTTAGTGCGCCAGGGCTGCACGTGTAATCGAGCCGAGGGATTGGACCCAGCGTGTACGACTTCGTCCACTTGACCTGATCCACAACGATGAACAATTCGCGGCTCCAGTGACAAAGCCGGCAGATTGCTTGGGGGTATGCCCCGAGCACAGCGTCGAGCGGAACGTCAATCGCCAACGACCTATTCTTGATGAAGTAGACCTGGTCCTTGCTGAGATTCTGAAGATCTTCGAGCGTTATTGCCAACGCGCTAGAATCCAGCGGCATGCAATGCGTTAGCGACGCAACGTGACTCCAGTCGGGGGGCAATCCCAAGTTTAGTCGAGCATCCGAGGCCAGAGGCTGAGCAACCAAGAGAGCCCCACCAGCAGCGGCACACTTGACAAGATCTCGAGGAGTCCAGAGCCGGAAAGCACGGTGCCTGTGATGCCATGCGATAGACACTGCCGCGCTGGCTAGAGCCCAACTGGCGATCCAATTCCTCGCTTGAACAAAGCTGGCCAAGCGATCTGACGAGTCAAAAGGATAATTTACCGGTACCTTCGTTGAGCACTTCAGCACCAAGTATCCGGCGGCCACTGCGCTGGCGACTAGACCAATATTGGGGCCAAGGAGAGCAGTCGACACTGACGTCCCCCTACCGAGCACCAAAGTCGAAACACCGATTGTTGCGAGGCTCAAGAATACAACTAGGTATAGCGTTGCAATGGCGTCCCGAATTGCGCTCCCTACGGGAAGATGCCAATCCACCAGCCACGCGAGCGCAATTGCGAGGCTTACGGCAACGGCAAATCTCGTCCACTTCAAGACGTGCTCGAGAACCGAGCGTGGCAAGAACAGGCGGAGTAGCGCGACAAGAGAAACAAGATACAAGGTGGTGCGTAGCAACGTAACGGTGCAAACAGCTGGCTGCGTTTTGGCAAAGTACTCGAAGAATCCGGTGCCGACGTGTTGTGAAAGACCGGCCGCTGGTGGCATGCCGACGGCAGCGAAAAACATGTCCGACGCGTGCTCGTTGACTCCCAGCCAAGAGGGCGGGGAACCCGTAATGAGCCCCCGTTCACGACGGGCAATCTGGTTCAAGAAGAGGAAGTACGAAGAACTTTCAATGAGGGCGCATCCCAGTGAGCCGACAGCGACGAAACGTAACGGCGTGGAGACCGCATTGACGACCCCGATTGCTCGGCGGCACCTTTTGAACACCGCCTTAATAATCTGAGTGGTTCTTCTGAGCACTCGTAACGTCAAGCCGTGCCTTACCCTTTGCTGTAGCTCATCGGAGTTCATTTCTACGGTATCTCCTGAGAATCAGCTACTGGAGATTGTCACCTCGGCGAATGATGTTGCCATCCAGAGCGATGGTCGCACGTGGACTGCTTTCGCTAAACCACGGCAGTTTTGACAGGTCGTTCCAAAACTGGGGGTTATTGGATTCTCTATTCACGCTCTCGACCTGTCCGGAGTAATTCGAATCTCGCATACCCGGAAACTCCCCGGCCGCACCGGGCCTTCGCCTGGGGACGGTCGCGCTTGTGCACACCGAGCCATAACTGCGAAGGCCAACCACTCTGGTCGAGGGCCAAAGTAGCGACAGCGCCTTGAGGAGTTCCTCACCTTTTGTGGTTCGAGCCAAGCGACACGAGCAAAGATAGACGACGCAATTTGCAGACAGAAAGCGCCCCAACCGGGTCAGGTCTCGTTGGTACAGGCCCAATCTGGATAGCGTAAGCGACTGCGCTTCCGCTGGTGCGAAGCCGAGAGCTTGCCCGACTGCCCTCTGCTCGATGTCCATGACACCGTCACTTCCGTGCGCAACAATGGCCAGGCGCGTTATCTGGTGATCACCGATGACCTGGCCCGGATTGGCGACATGATTCGGCCGGACCGCCCGCTCCAGCACGTGAATGAGATCTCCAACAGTGGAGTTGGTTCCATGAAACAATCGCATATCCCACCCATCCTGACCGGAAGCCGTGTCGCCGGCACCAGGGGCCAAAAGGCGGGGATCGTTATCTACAGATATAGGCGTTGCGCCGCCGTCGATCCAAATACGCACAGGATTAGTCGCCGCAGGCGGCAGGGTCGCCGCGGTGGGGCCCATACTTATTGTGACTTCGAAATCGCGCGACGCCGGGAGCGAGCCATCTCCCGACCCTCCTGGTCTTGGCTCAACGACACAAGTGTACCTTCCGTTATTTCCGAAGCGTGGGACCAGGTTGTCATGCCGGACTTCAACCGTCAGCGGACGAAATGGCACCGACGAAGATATATAGTTACCGCTTTTATCAGTGTTGCCAGCTCCCACGCTAGAAATATTCACATGCGCATTGTCAACGGGATCGACGTTAGGAAGCTCGCGAACGACACGCACTTTGACGATTGGATTGCGAAAATCCATGAAAACGTGGACAATGTTCGCCGTTGTCCCTGGAGGTAGATCACTTTCCGGCAAGATCTGGATTATTCCTCCTGCGTTGCTTTCCTTAACTACGGAAGACGAACCTTCGCTCGGTCCCATACCTGCACGTCTACAGCGCAAGACGTGAAAACCTGCCCGAACCAAGTGAAAAGTGACAGTTCCTTTCGACGTCGTCACCCCGTGGTGTGGCGTATCGACCAACTGCACATCCACTCCATCGATTCTGCCACTGTCCGTATCGTCATTTGGGTAGGAAACGACCACTGTAACGGTGGCATGTGTTCTTGGGCTAGGTGACGCACTTCGCACGGTTGCTCTATGTGGTCCTGGCATTTTCGCTCTCGCCGTTTAGTGGATGCTCCGCATGGGCAAATCTGGCTGGTCGAACTCCTCCAGCATGCCATCTGTCAATGGCTTCACGTAGTTCCTCATCATTATCCTCCACGCTCCCACCAAACTCGACCCGAAATTCTTGCAGCACCTCGAGGATATCTCTGCCCTCCGTGTCGTAGCCCAAGTGGCAGAGTTTTTGTCGCAGGGCATCGTCACCGGACAACCGTCTGATGTCGACTGATGCCGACTGATACCGTTCCTTGTTTGTGGGCGCTTCAACCCACTCCCACTCCAAGAGCACATGCCGAACTCCGGAGGACAATCGCAAGACGGCCCAACCGCCCTCGTCCGCGATGCCCTCAGCTCCAGAGCCGCAGCTTCTCAATTTGAAGGGGGCGAATGGGATTGCTGCTCCCGTCGGGTCGCACACGCGCACTTCAACCAGTTGTTCCTGAGGCGGAGCGTCGATATTTGTCCGCTTGTAGGTGTCAGAGTCATATACGTCTTCGCCGTTAAAGTTAAGCAGATTCGGTTCTTCGCCATCGTCGAACATCATTACCTCGACGCGTCTATCCGCCTGGCTTCTTGTGCCATCAATGGTGTTCTTTGCCGTCGGATGGCTCTCGCCGTACCCGACGGACTTCTTCGAGTCGCTGACCCACGTCACTTTCCCGCGCAGCGTCTGAACGGCCGCCGCGTCTTCTCCGAGCTCCTGCCGAAGATTGTGCTCGTAGAGCTCGAACATTGCCGCCCAGATGTCGTCCTGAAGCCGTCCGTATGGGCCAATTGGCGTGCCGCGAGGGCCAATCTCACCCTCCGCCAATGAACCCTTGCACCAATCGTTGTACGACTTCCGGAACAGCACGTAATTCTCGTCACTGGGCGCCGCGGTCAGCTTCGTGGGCTTGCACTTGAACTCGTACGTGTTGTGCGCCCAATCCATGAGCTGCGTGACGTCCACTTCGGAGTGCTTCGCTTTGCACGCGGCAACGTACGCTTCCTTGTCGCCTTCGATGAGCGCGAGCACTGCCTTCGCCCGTTCCTCGCTCAGCTTCACGTTGCCCTTCTCGGAGCCGGCACGATCGGTATGCCCACCGATGAAGAGCTTCTTTCCAGGGTGTTCCTCGTTGTAGCGAAGGATCGTCGCGATGAGCCCCACCGTCGAGATGGCCTCATGCTCACCCACCTTGCTCGACGGTGCCTCGCCTTCCGGGTTGACCACGGCTGAATCGTTGCGAAACAGCGTGTCGTGCATCTCGATGATCACGGCGCGCTTCTTCGCGGGGTGCACCGAGAGCACGCGTGAGCCCTTCGCGGGCACAGATAGACTCCCAAAGGGGCCACCGTCGTCCGTTTCGAGAGCGGTGCTGCGCGCCGCTGCCGTGGACACGTCGCCGCTCGATTTTACGTAGTCGCTTTGAGGCGTCGCGGGGCGACTCTTCCACAGCGCCGCCATCTTGTCGCAGAGGGCTTTCTCGTCTTGCACCGTGACCGTCGCGTCCTCAGCTGCGGCCTTCCATTGGGCTACGCCACTGCCGTCAGTCGTGACCGTCTCTTCCTTATCCGCGGTGCGAAAGACCAAAACGATTCCATCGATCCCAACCTTGCCCGTTTCGTCCACGAGCTTCACCGCGAAGGGTTGCTCTTCTGGCTGCGGCGTCACCGGATCGTCATCGTCGACGGGCAACGCAGCGCCCGCTTCGTTGAAGTCGAGCAATTCGATGTGCGCCATGCCATCCTGAGAAAAGCCAGTGATCTTGAGCGCGCCATCGCGATTGGTGCGACCGATGCGAACGTCGCCATCGGGCAGCGTGACGCGTACCCGCGTACCCGGAACGGGTTTACCATCCTGATCGGTGACGTGAACGCCGATGAAGGTTTCCTTCTCGGGTATGACGGGCTGCGGCGTGTAAACGGGCGCTTCGCCGAGCTCATCGGGCATGCGCCCCATGATGTTTTCAGGGGTAAACGCGCGAAGCGTGCCGCTCTCGACGGCGCTCTCGATGAATCGTATCAGCTCGCCGCGCATCGGATCGATGTCGCGCGTCTCGAGACGATTCAAACTGAGCCCCGGCGGAAAACGCTCGGGATGCAGCTGCGCGTAGATTTCGAGCACGGTCGCTGTCGTGCGCGGATTTCGATTATCGAGGGCGTAGGTGATTTGATCGACGGCGCTCTGCGAGTCGAAGATCTCTTCGGGATCCGTCAGCTCGCCACCCTCGAAATCGAGCTCGATTTCGACGTAGCCGACCTCCGTTTCAACTCGCCAAAAGTCCGAGAATCCCATTGCGAGCGGGAGACTAGCATAGGAATGTCGACGCGGTTTGGGCGAGTCGCGCCTAAGGGTAGCCGCGTTAGCAGCTAAGAGTCCGGGCCGTTTTCTCGAGATATCGCCGAAATCAGCGGCGCAGGCGCAGAGAACCCACCGTTGAAGGTTTCCGCTGCGCGGGTGAGGGGGCTCGGGGGATGTTGCTCCCGAACAACGTCGGGGCGCTTCGCCGAAGTCGTGCCGAAAGGAAATGCTTCGAAAGCGCTCTGGTCGCAGCCCTGACGCCAATTCGCAGCTCTCCTTCTGCGCCTCCGAGCGGCAGTTTTCCTTTTCGCAAATGTAGCTCGGACCTGTGGGCTTTCCTGCGACGAGATTGGCGTCGGTATTGGGGTCCAAGGATCGCCAACAGGTAATCCGAGGTGTCCGAGCGCAACACCGACGGGTGCTTCCACCGAGGTCCCTTGCGCGATTGCCGCTTCCGGTAAGGCTCCTTCGGTGGATGATGCTGCGAGGGGCGTTGCTGGCTGCGTCAACGGCGCGTTCTCGTTCTGCACGCCCATTCTGGGCTTTCGCGCGCGCGAATAAAATGACGGAACTAACTCGTCCGCGTCCCGTTGGTGCCAGCGGAGATCGTGCATGCAGCGACGGATCTCGTCATACGCGTGGTAAAGGAGCGTGAACATTCGTGCCTGAATATCGAGCGCAGTTTCCCGCTGCTCCGCGGGCTGCATGCGGTCGGAGATCGCCCCGGTCAGCTTCAACGCAAGCTGAGACACTGCCTCGATATCCGACGCCTTCAGCCAGGTTTGGCCCTGAAGGTGCTCCCATTCCGATTTCGAAGATGTGCGCGAGCCCCGCAAGGTCGTTTGCGACGTTACGGTAGCCGTGATGCCCCGCGAGTGTCTTCAAACGCTCCGCCTTGATGAGTCGCCGCTCGATGAGTGACTTGGCCTCGGCGAGCAACATGGCTCGCCACCGGGAGGCTGCCTCGTTGAGCGCCGGCAGACGCTCCGTTGGGCGGGTGAGAAACTTGTAACGCAGGCGAGCGTTGTAGAGTGCGAGGATGTAATCCCCGAAACGATCGAACTGCTCCGCGGGGAAACCCTGGCGTGAGCGGAGTTGTGCCTCGAAGCCTTGAAGCCGCTTCGCGGCTGCCATGGCGAGACCGATGACCTTCTCGACATCCACATTGAAGGCTCGAACCCGATTGGACGGCAGCTGCAACGCTTCCGGCAAGACCCGGTTGTAAGCGTCGTACGTGCTGGCATCGTCCAACTCTATTAAGGATACATGCGTACTCATGAATTGTACCCCCGCAATTGCCCAAGGATGTCCGCCTCTGTGTCGCTTCTTTAACGCGTTATGGTCACGAAAGCTTTCTTGGTCCAGAACTAATTCGCTCGATGTGGGATTTCCGTCGGTGCGTTCGGACACACCCGGTGGCCGCCGATATTGTTAATGGTGCCCGTCTCGCTTTCGATCCGTCACTGGTTAGCCTCCACGCCAAGGCCCGTTAATTGCGTACCGGTATACTTCGCCAACGGCCCCAACTTCCTTCGTTCAATCCCGCCCCTCGGCAAATTTCGACAGCCCACCGATTCTTGGTTGCTCGAGGGCACCCTTGCAGTGGAACTTCACTCCCTCGAATTCTTGGAATGATGGCCGCGGAGTTGTACTCGCGGTGCTGGGCGCCCGAAGCGTCCGCGTCCAAGCAGAATTGGTAACACAGGCTCCCGGAGCCCCCCTTCGCAATTGGACTTGGCGACTGAGGCTCCCGGAGCCCCCCTGCGCAATTGGACTTCGTCATAAGGGGCTCCAGAACCGTGCTTGCGAGTTTGAGTTCGCCCCGTCGGCGTTCGGAAGGGCAATTCGCAAGAACGTGGGGCTTTTTCTCTCAGGCACACGGCGTGATTCGTTGGATTCGAATCGATTATCGGGACAGAGGCGGGACTTGTGGAGATTACCGCTTTCAGCGTCGGTAGCACTCGGTCCTTCTGTAGGGCAAGGACTGCCGCCAGCGACGACCCTCGACAGAAGGGGCGAAGGAGTCGGCAATGGGGATTAGGCCGGACGTATCAGAGACCTGTCGAACCTGGGGAAATCGGAGCCGAAGTGCTCAAGTCATTGGCTCTTGCTCGGAGATGAGTCGTGAAACGAGTCCGGTCGGGATCCTTCTGTCGAGCCGTGTCTGCGGTTCCCTCGTTCCGAGATGACCCGAACCTCAGTTTTCGAATCTTCGACCGGTTTCTCATACGTCAATGCGGACCGTGGCGCTCGATCACGCCGCAGTCCGCACCGCTTCGATCATGCTCGAGTGAATCGTTCTCGGCTCGTCTCACTCGGCATAGTGACAGCAAGCTTCGATGTTGTGTCCGTCGGGATCGAGCACGAACGCGCCGTAATAGTCCTTGTGATAGTGTGGACGTGGACCCGGCGCGCCGTTGTCTCTCCCGCCGGCAGCCATGGCTGCGCGATAAAATGCGTCCACCGCCGCTCGATCTTGCGCTTGGAAGGCTACGTGAACATGGGGCTTCTGTGGCTGGCCTTCGTTGATCCAAAAGTCGGGCTTCGGTGGGATCCCGAAGCCAAGCACGACTGAGCCGCCAGTGAACTCGGTGGGGACCTCCGTGAGCACTTTGTATCCGAGGGGCGCCAGCGCGGCCTCGTAGAATTGTCGACTCTTCTTCGGATCGCTAACAGCAACACCCGTGTGGTCAATCATGGCGGCTGAATCTAACACGAGGCGCCTCGCGCGGACAGTCACTCGAAGGATCGTCGCCGCACTTCGAACGCTGTGCGCGTCTGCAAAGACTGGAGTCGACTTGGGGGGAGATGCCTCGTCGGCGGACAAAAGTTCTGGCGTTGGAGCAACGTGGCTTCAGACTCGAACCCAACCGACTTCGGTCTTCGAAAGTAGGCTCGCAATGCTCATTGGTCGTGGTCCGCGCACTGCCAACTTCGAATTGGTGGATCTGCTGAGGGAGTGTCATCAGCGCATTCGGCAGTTCTCCGACCTGGCGATTGCCATCGGGGAGCTTCGGGACGCACCCACGTCACACCTCGTAGAGGCCTGCGCCGATGTGCGACGTTACTTCGAACAGGCATTGCCTCTGCACGTCGCCGACGAAGAGGAGAGCCTCTTGCCAAGACTCGTCGGCCATGACAGCCGTGTCGACGAGGCTCTCAGCGTCATGCACCGACAACACTCCGAGCACGAGCCCTTGCTGCGGGAGCTCCTCGGACTATGTTCGCGCATTCAATCTTCCCCGGGAGAGCTCGAGGGAATTCGTTCGCCGTTGCACCAGCTGGCAACGAAGCTCCGTGGAGAGTTCGAGTCGCACCTCATCCTCGAAGAAACCGACATATTTCCGCGGATCGGCTCCATGTTGTCCATCGAAGTGCAGGGCGATATCATCCGCGAGCTCCGCGCACGTCGCGACGTCCCTCGCCGCGCATGAGTGCAGTCGCCCGTCGCGCATGAGTGCAGTCGCTTGACGCGACCGCCCGCACGCGTACGGAGTTGAGCACGGATTCATACGTTCCACCGTGACGAATGCGACCCCTGGGACCGCGGCGAAGCCGTCCCAGGGGGTCCTGACGATCCGTAACTGAACACAGAGCGTGACGGCGCCCGTGCTAGCTCGCGCGACGAGGTGTGCGTCGCTAACTATTGCCGCATTCCCGTGTAGCGAAACTCCAAGATGGCTCCGCGGAATTGCAGGTCCGTCGTGTATCCTCCGGTGGGCGGTTGGGTGGCTCCAGCGTTGTCCGTCGCGATGTAGATGCGTGACCCGTCGGGATTGATGGCGAGATCGCGGTATCGGCTCACGGTGCGCAGGTGCTGAGAGGTCGGGCCAATGGCACGATGTCCGTCGCGGCTGAGATGCACGGCAAATAGGCTTCCCTGCTTCAAACTCGAGAGCAGTACGGTGTTTCGCCACGCCGCAATCACACCATGCGCCGGATAGTAGTCGATGGACGAGGGGGCAATCGTGGGCCAGCAGATGTACTCGCTTCCTGCGCAGGCCGGATCGATGAATTCGTAATCGTTGTCGACGGTGTAGAAGGTGCGAAGCGGCGGCTTGAAATCGATTAGGTCGGCGTCGGATTCCCGTTGGATGGGGACCGACGGTGGGATCTCGTAGTCGCTGAATTCCAACTCACTGCAGGGGGTTGGGCTCGATGCGGACCAGTTGCCATATACGTAAGCTTTGTCGCTTTTGTAGCCCGCAATCAGTGGCCAACCGTAGTTGCGTCCGGCAACGATCAGATTGAGTTCATCGTCGGTTTTAGGACCATGCTCGGACTCGTAAAGTCGCCCCGCGGGGCTAAAGACGATCCCTTGTGCGTTCCGATGTCCGTAGCTATAGACATGGCTGCGCACGCCCGCGAGCACGGGATTGTCGAGAGGAATCGAGCCGTCGAGTTCGAGCCGCAGAACCTTTCCGACGTACCGAGACCAGTCTTCGTCAGCGATCTCTTCTGATGTCGGAAGCTCCTGGGCTCGAATGGGGTTACATTTTCTATCGAACTGATTGTTACCCTGATCGCCGAGCGTATAGTAGAGCTTGCTGTCGGGGCCGAAGACGAGACGTCCCGAGTTGTGATCACTGCTCGAAGGGAGATGATCGATCAGATCGACTGGTTCGATCAAGATCTGCGAGCTCGGGAGGTAGGTGAAGCGGCGGATCTTCGTCCAACGCATCGCACCTTCAGACGTGGTTTCGTCGTAAGTGTAGGCGACGTACACGTAATTGGGGCCACCGGGTCGGAGCAATCCCGGATGCAACGCCATACCAAGGAGTCCATCTTGTCCGCCGGTTTGGGCCACCTCTTCCACGGTTGCAGCGGGAACGACGAGGCCGTCCGTTGGCCTTACCCGCGAGATTCGTTTGCCGCTTCGCTCCGTCACCCATAGATACCGATTGGGGCCATAAGTGACCTCCCATGGATTCGATAGTCCAGATGCCACGACGCGCATGACGAAGGGCTCTCGGTTTCCAATCCCACCCGAGGCCGTGGAACCTCCAAGGGCCGTCGTTGCTGAGTTGCCCGCAACACCGAGTGTCCCGCCGGAGCCGCTCCCCGTTCCCCCGGAGCCGCTCCCCGTTGCCCCGGAGCCGCCGCCAGCTCCCGCTTCTCCTCCGTCGCTTGCGTTTCCGCCACGGTGGTGCGTTCCGTGTATGGTGGCACGTATCCAAATGCCCCAGGCGTCCTCATCATTGCAGCCAGCCATGCTCGCCGCCGCAACCGAGAGAATGACGAACGACGCGGGTCGTCTGAGGATGCTTTCGTTGTTGAATCGAAACATTGAGCGCCTCCTTCCTCACTTGTCGACGCACCCCGGGAGCCCGTTTTAGAACTCACGACTCCCGATGGGTGGCCGCGGGAACAGCGGCACTCGCAACCCTCACGCCAAACCACATTTCTTCGAATCGACACATTGGATGCAGGTCACGTCGAAGACTCTGCCTCGTGGCGAGACTGAATGACGACTCCGACGTGACCTGACCGATCTCGAACCGCGCTAGGCCATTGCGCGGCGCCTTAGCGCGACACGATCTCCCAACCCGAAGAACCCGGTACGTTCCAATTGATGTTCGGGTTGGCGATGACCGTGGTGCCATTGAGCATCCAGGTGTTCACTTGTCCCGATGCAGCGTGGTACCAGAGGATATCGGTGCTTCCATCGCGGTTGAAGTCGCCCGTTCCCTTGATCTCCCAGCCCGACGAACCCGGAACGTTCCAGTTGATGTTCGGGTTGGCGACGACCGTGGTTCCGTTGAGGATCCAGGTGTTCACCTGACCCGACGCGGCGTGGTGCCAGAGGATATCCGTGCTCCCATCGCGATTGAAATCGCCCGTTCCCTTGATCTCCCAACCCGAGGAACCCGGAACGTTCCAGTTGACGTTGGGGTTGCCGATGACGGTGGTGCCGTTGAGCAACCAGACGTTGACCTGTCCTGACGCGGCGTGGTGCCAGAGAATGTCGGTGCTCCCGTCGCGATTGAAATCGCCCGTGCCCTTGATCACCCAGCCCGAAGAGCCCGGGACGTTCCAATTGATGTTGGGGTTGCCGATGACGGTGGTGCCGTTGAGAAGCCAGACGTTCACTTGGCCCGATGCGGCATGATGCCAGAGGACATCGGTCCTACCATCACGGTTGAAGTCACCGGTTCCCTTGGCAACCCAGCCCGAAGAACCTGGCACGTTCCAATTGAGGTTCGGATTGGCGATGACGGTCGTCCCGTTGAGCATCCACGTGTTCACCTGACCTGAGGCAGGGTGATGCCAGAGGATATCGGTGTAGCCGTCGAGATTGAAGTCCTTGCGCGAGGCATCTGCGTGCAGAGCCAACGTCGTCGATGTTGCGGTTTCTTCAGTCGATTCACCACCGGTTTCCGCAGTTTCCGCACAGCCCAAGAAGGATGCTGCCACGATGAAAGACAATAGGGTCGCACTCAACGCATTGTGTTGATTGGTCATGATTCCCTCCCTGATGAACCGTGGTTTTGGAACTCATCGACGAGATCCAAACCTCGGCTCCCTAGATTCGAGCATCATCCGTCTGCGGTGTTCGAACTGTCAACGTCGGTGCTGCGATCGTTTCCTGAACGAAACCTGAATCGAGCAACTCCGGAAGCTTGAGCCGTCGCACCACGTGGATGGCATCCAGACATTCGCGTCGAGCTTTCCCGATGGGCTCACTCGAAGCGCTATCTCGTCAGTAAGGAAAGAGTTCGAAGGGCCGTCTCATTGAGATTTCTTCGCGAGAGGGCGAGCTGTCGACGGGGCCTTCCATACGCGGTCGCGAGCGGCTCTCGGAGAGTTTTTGTCGGTTCGGCGCGGTCGTGAACGGTACTCGGAGAGTTTTTGTCGGTTCGGCGCGGTCGTGAACGGTGCTCGGAGAAGTTTTTGTCGGTTCGGCGCGGTCGTGAACGGTACTCGGAGAGTTTTTGTCGGTTCGGCGCGGTCGTGAACGGTACTCGGAGAGTTTTGTCGGTTCGGCGTGGTCGTGAACGGTACTTGGAGAGTTTTTGTCGGTTCGGCGCGGTCACGAATGGATTTTGCACGGGCAGTAGCGGCGCTGTTTTCGGAAAGGTACTGATGTGCTAGCAATGCGTCGCAACGTTCAGAATCATTCGATTCAGGTCCCATTTGTACGGAGCGCATGACGTGGACAGTCGACGAAGAATGGCAATGATCGTGGTAGTCGGCGCAATCGCGCTAGGTTTTTCCGTTTACTTGGGACGCAACGCGGAATCCCCGAAGTCAGTCGGTTCTGGAGTAGACGCAGGAGTGCAGGAACTTCAAACGACCTCAGCCGAATCAGCGACAGCGCCGCACGAGGTTCAGGGGCCAAGAATTGCGACGCGTTCGTCGGTAAGCTCCTCCGCGGCGAGTCGCGCGCCACAAAGAACGAAAGCTTGCCAGCAGGATGCTGAGTGTCGCGGTCCGAAGACGGCAACCTGCGTCGTTCCGAAATGCGTCGAGGGGCAGTGCAAGTACGATCCGAGCGCTTGCGAGTGCGATGGCCCTGAGGACTGCGATGATGGCGAGCCCTGCACGAACGACGTTTGCTTCTCCTCGACGCGCAAATGCGTTCACGTGCAGCTCGACGACTGCACGTGACGTGAAATCAGCCGTCAGCGGCCAGCCGTAAGCGGTCAGCCGTAAGCGTCCAGCCGTCAGCCGGCAGCGGTCAGCCGTCAGCCGTCAGCCGTAAGCGGTCAGCCGTCAGCCGTCAGCCGTCAGCCGTAAGCGGTCAGCCGTAAGCGGTCAGCCGTAAGCGGCCAGCCGTAAGCGGTCAGCCGTAAGCGGTCAGCCGTCAGCGGTCAGCCGTCAGCGGTCAGCCGTCAGCGGTCAGCCGTCAGCCGTCAGCGGTCAGCGGTCAGCCGTCAGCGGTCAGCCGTCAGCGGTCAGCGGTCAGCCGTCAGCGGTCAGCGGTCAGCCGTCAGCGGTCAGCCGTCAGCCGTCAGCGGTCAGCCGTCAGCGGCCAGCCGTCAGCGGACCGCCGTAAGCAATCAGCAATCAGCAAGCAGACTCCTGAAACCTGAAACCTGAAACCTGAAACCTGAAACCTGAAACCCGAAACCTGAAACCCGAAACCTGAAACCCGAAACCTGAAACCTGAAACCTATTGAAAAACCGTGCAGGGTGTCCCCGTGGCTCGGATCCCATTTGCGCCATCGATCAATCGCGAGCCCCATGTGGTTAGGCTGCTCAGATTGAAGCTATTGGTAATGTCGAGGGTCGCGAGGTCACCGCTATTGCCAGACCAGGACCATCCGAGATACCCGATGCTGCTTTGCACCGAAGCGGACAAGATCGTGGCCTCGTCGACGTCGCCCGCGCTGCCGTGATCGGCGGCAAACTCGCCCACGATGAGGGGAACGTTCTTCGTCAAGAATTTGGAGAAGTAGTTGGTCACCAGGGTCGCCGTGTTGAAGACGTTGTACATGTGCACCGAGAACACGACGTTGCGCTTCGGATCGGCGTTGAAGATGTTCGTTGCGCCCGAACCGTCGCGCATGGTCCACTTCCAATCCTGTGCCCAGTTCGGCGCGTCGACGACCAGGGTATGATTGAGGCCTGCGGTGCGGAACTTGGGCACGCTCGTCGTATAGAAAGATTCCCACTGGCTATTGTCGCTGATGTTGCCAAAGGCTTCGTTGGCAATGTTGATCATCACGTAGGCTTCGTTGCCCTTGAGTGCCGTCACCATGGCGCTTTGGAGCCAGTAGGCGACGCATGTGTCTGGATTGGCCGCTCCAGAGGCTGAGCTGTCTCCATAGCCGGTGCAGTCGTGTACCTCGAGCATGGCGATAAGGTTGTTCGCCTTCGCCCAGGAAATGATGCTCGTCACGTTGGCGGCGGTGCTCGTCGGAGTCCATCGACCACCAGAAAGGACGACACGGATGGTGTTCGCTTTCGTCGACGCGATTTCCGCAAACCTTGCCTGCGTGTTTTGTCCGGTGAACCATGCGTAGGGATAATTGACTCCTCGCATGACGAAGGGGTTACACTTGCTGTCGTAGATCTTCGTTCCGCTAACGTAGAAGCCAGTCGCAGTGCAGCCGCTGCTCGTTCCGCCCGCCCCTGTCGTCCCGCCCGCGGCCGTGGTGCCACCCGTGGACGATGTCCCGCCCCGAGCGGAAGTTCCGCCGATTGCTGAGGTGCCGCCTTTCGCTGAGGTGCCGCCCATGGCCGTGGTGCCACCTTTCGCCGTTGTGCCGCCCGCGGCAGACGTTCCGCCGAATGCCGAAGAGCCACCGGTGGATGTGGCGCCTGCCTTTGCGGAGGTTCCTCCGACCGAGGCGGTGCCTCCTCTTGCGACGGTACTGGTCGCGCCACCCGCTGCAACTTGCCCTCCCATGGCTTGAGTCTTCGTGGACGTGCCAGTGATGGCACCACCGCTAGCAGAGCCGGTCGAGCTCACGGACGAGTTGCCACCCACGGCGCTTGCTGCCGTGGCGCCTCCGAGCGTCGACGACGTACCACCTGTTTCGCCAGTTCCTTCGTCCGTGCCCGCACAAGCGAAACTAGAAAGAATGGCGATCGCCAACAAAGACGATTGGGAGACATTGAGATTCGTCGACATCGTTCACTCCAGCGGGCTATCTGCGGTCAGCAATTCGACGCGACTGTCTTGCGGCAGTGCGACTGCGCCGACATCGCGATTCAGTGCGAGTAGGTCGCATACTCAAGCTCCCGATGCCCGTCGCCGCAGCTCAACTTTCGTCGGTCCTCCTTGGAAAGTCTCTCGATGGCGAAAAATGGTGGGGACGGTAGAAGCTCGGGGACTCCGGAGACGAAGTGTAGGTGTGTTCGCGACGCGGGTTCGCTGCCTGACCCTACCAACCCATCAGGGCCTTCAACCGAGTGGCGAGAACGTTTCCCATGGCTGCGTGTGCGGCAACGTTGGGATGCTGATTGCATCCGAGATTGTTTTGCACCGAGCTGAGACTGAGCGTTTCGACTCTCGAATCGCCGCCGGCCTTGAGAGCGCCGACGACGTTGTTGATTCGAGTGAGTCTCGTGCCGCCGTACATGTCGATGAGAATGAAGTGTGCGTTCGGGTACTTGGTCCGAACGGTTTTGATGAAACTGACGTAAGCGGTTTCGTAGGCCGTGCCAGGATCCCCCGCGCCGAAGTCATTGGTCCCCAAGTTGAAGACGACGACATGGGGTTGATAGCGGGTGAAGTCCCAAGCAGAGGCGTCGTTCGGGATCGCGTAGGGATAACGACTCGGCATCGCGTCGGTGGTGCTTCCGTCGTAGTTACGATAGACGCCGATCCCCGACCAAGCGATGGTCACCACGTCGGCATTCACCGATCGAGCGGCGACGGACCCGTAGGCTAGGTAGTTGTTCGTGAAGGCGTCGATTCCACCCGGGCAACTCGAAGTGCCTTCGTTTCCCGCGCCGACGGTCAAGGAATCTCCGATGACTTCGATGCGTCGGCTCGGTGCGGACGGTGGTGCCAAGAGACCTCCGCTTGGACCGAAGTCGGACAAGGCGGTGAACTGAGTGACCCCCATGCTTGCCTCGGTATTGCGCCAAATTGCGATGTCGTGCGAGCCATCGGTGAGTCCTGCTGCTAGCGGCAACGTGGTCTGACCCGGAATCGTGGTCGCGGTCTTGGGCGCACCGCCGTCGACGACGATCGTAAATCGGTTCTTGTTGCTCCCATCGCTTAGGATCATGGATGCTCGAGTACCGGTGAAGCGTGCATTGACGTAGACTCCAGGCCAGGAGAACCGAATCGCGCTGCTCGTACTGCCCGGTGACGTTCGCCCGACAATCCGCCATCTCGGAGTATCGGTTCCCGTGCCGCCGTTCGCTGGGCCTCCGGAGCTGGAGCCACCCATGGCGACGCTTCCGCCGCTCGCCGTGCCTCCGGCGCCGGAGCCACCCATGGCGACGCTTCCGCCGCTCGCCGTGCCTCCGGCGCTCAAGGCTCCGCCTGTCGTGCTTGCCGAGGTGGATGAGGCGCTCTTTGCCGCACCGCCCACCGTTGTGCTCGCACTACTGCGGCTCGACTGATTCGTGCCTTTGACTTGCCACGTTCCCCCTGACGCACTCATGTCGTTCGGGTTCGAGGTTCTGTTGCCGCCAGCTCCCCGGTGAATCCCGCTGTCGCCCGAACTCGATGAACCCCCGCGTGCTTCGGGGGTGGAGGCGTCGTCACTGGAACAGGCGCCCAACAGGACGGCGAGAGTCAAAACGAACAGGGACTCGTGGTTGATTGGAGAACGCAGAGACATGGATGGTCCTTGGGTCGCGCGACGTCGAAAGGAGACGGCTTTGGGGGAGCCGTCGCGTCAGTTCCCGACCGCACCCAGGAGGGCTCGAGGATCGACACCGGTGATGATGACTCGGCCGTGAGTTCTCGAACGTGATCGCGCTTGGGCTCTCATTTCGTCCCGCGTGGTCAGAATCCTCCGCCCATTATGTCACTGGACACGCGAATCGCATTTCGGATTCGTCACGTGCACCATCGGCCCGACTGGTGTTGATACAATTGCCGCATACGGCAAATGCTGCAGGTCGTGATGTCGTTTGTGCCATGCCAATCGCGCTGACAACGTAATCCCCTTCTTCTCTAGCGAACTCGCGATTGCGAACTCGCCCTTTTGGGTTTCGCGCGCGCCTTTGCTGCAAGCCAGCTCACGCGACCAGTCGTCGCCTCATCGGAGTGGTTCTCGTAACGTTTGCTGCGAAGTACGCGTAAGGACAGCTCGCCGCGGTGCGAGCGTCCATCGATTGCGCCGTGACTCGTTGCTCCTCCTCCCGCGCCGTGTGAACGACAACCAGGAGATTGGTGCGACGACACGGCTCGTTATGATTGCACGCGTCGATATCTGTTCCCAAAGGCGGGGAGCGTGACGGCATGGGTTCCAGAGATAGAGGCGCGCTGCCGTCGTCGCGCTCGTGACCTGGGGGCGCACTAACGATGTGCGCGAGGGGTATCGTGCATAACGAGAGAAGGTACAGGGGGCGCGCCGTGCCTCGCTCGATAGCCTCGTTTGCCGACAATACTCACGTTCCTTGCCGGGCAGAGATGCGTGCGCACGTATCTACCGCGTAACGGTGTTTCGCTGAATGCACGCTGAATGCACGCTGAATGCACGCTGAATGCACGCGTTGCTCATTGAATCGGTGGTGTTGGGGGCTAGGTCCCAGGGTGCCCAGGGGCTGGCGTGTTCCGCGCGGCACGCGTGAGAGCCGCATGGGGGTAGGTTCTTTTCTTTCGAGTGCAGAACACTCGATTCGATGCTTCGGAGAACGCGTTCGGGATCGGTGGTTTGGGAAGGAGCAAATCGTCGTTACGACGAATCTCGCGCAGAACTAGGACGAATGAGTGACGATAATGAGATGTGCGTTGTTTCATCAGTGCGAAACGTCAGGGTAAAGACATTGTGTGGAGTGTCTCGTCCATACATGGAGCGATTTCAAGTCTCCTCCCCAATCGATTTAAGTTGTTCGTTGGAGCTGCGATTGCTACTTTGGGTTTCGCCATGGCTCTTGCGATGCGTCGGTGCACCGCAAGAGTTCGTGCGAGGGGTAGCGTGGCTGAGCGCGCCGAGCGTGCGTAACGATAAGTGGGGAGGACTCGTGTGTATGGCGATCGGATCGATGAACCGTCGAAGGCCATGCGAAGGTACTGGAACGAAGCGCAGTGCCTTGGTGAAGTGGTGTATTCCCCACGACGCATCCGCGATGTTCTACGGCGCGAGAAGGTCGAGGGTGCGCCGAAGACGTCGCGTATACGATTGCACTTCGAGTGCATGCGCCGACGAAACGGTCTCATGACGTAATTGGACGAAAGGCTCGAGAAAACGCTTTGGCCAAGTGAATGGGCCGGGGGTGGGAGGCAACCTTTGATTGCCTCGGATAGGACGTGCCGGGGACGCATTGACGAGGTGTTCGCGTGCTCGTGCTCGTGCTCGTGCTCGTGAGAGGGAGCGTTCGTGAGAGCGAGCGTTCGTGAGAGCGAGCGTTCGTGAGAGCGAGCGTTCGTGAGAGCGAGCGTTCGTGAGAGCGAGCGTTCGTGAGAGCGAGCGTTCGTGAGAGCGAGCGTTCGTGAGAGCGAGCGTTCGTAAAAGGGCGGGGTGAGCCGCGCTCGAGACGGTTTGCTGAATCGAATTCATAGGGCGTCAGTTTCCGATTCGGAGACGGACGTCACTTTTTACTCATGGAAATTGGCATGAAGAAGTAGGGGAATTATGAGAAAAATCGGAACAATTCACGAACTCGGGTCGGGGATCATCGTTGCTGCTACCATGACAGTTCTGTTAGGAGGCTGCATGGCGTCACAAGGCGAAGACGTTCAGGATGACGACGTAGTTGCCGCGGGGACCGAGCAGGAACTCTACTACTTGGCGGCCAACCTCTGGTCGACGCACAACGTGAACGTGTGTTGGACTACGACCGGCAACGCTACGGAAAAGCAATGGGTTCGTCAGGCAGTGACGGGACAGCGCGCATGGAGCCAGAATGGCAACATCAACTTGACGGGATGGGGTCAGTGCACGGCCTCGTCCACGGGGATTAAAGTTGGCGCCGGTAGCGCCATGGTCACTTACGGCTTGGGGCCACAATCGGGTGGTTCGGTATCGATGGATCTCGATTTTGGTGCCGCGCCGCAGAACTCCTATACGCGCTGTGTCACTAACTCGCTTTCTCGGGAGGAATGCATCAAAGCCGTGGCCATCCACGAGTTCGGTCATGCTCTTGCCATCGCTCATGAGCAAAATCGTTCGGATACACCGGCTAGCTGTACCTCGTCACCACAGGGAACCAACGGAGACACGACCTATGGAGCATGGGACGGCGTCTCAATCATGAACTACTGCGGGATGTCGCCGGCACTCTCAGGGACGGATCGTCGCGGGTTCGATCGCATGTATGGCGCTCCGAACGCGGATGCTCCGCGTCTCGGCGATAGCAACGGTGACGGCCGCGCAGACCTCCTGTGTCACGACGTGACCACCGGTAGCAAGTGGGCGGACTACGCGAACACGTCGGGTACCTTTGGCGGAACGGACTGGAGTCGTGCCGGCGATTGGTGCAGCCATCCCACTGGAAGGCTCTTCAAGGGTGATTTCAATGGTGATGGTCGCCAGGATCTGCTGTGTCACGACGTTGCCACGGGTTACAAGTGGATCGATCTGGCGAGCACGACGGGCACGTACGACGGCACGGATTGGGAGCGCAACGCCAACTGGTGCAACCACAACACTGCGCGGCTTTTGGTCGGTGACTTCAACGGCGATGGACGCGACGACCTCCTGTGCCATGACGTCGCTACGGGCTACAAGTGGATCGACTTCGCGAGCACGACGGGCACGTTCCTCGGCACGGATTGGGAGCGCAACGCCAACTGGTGTAGTCATGGGACGGGCCGACTTTTGGTCGGTGACTTCAATGGCGATGGTCGGGACGACCTGCTTTGCCATGACGTTGGCTCGGGTTACAAGTGGATCGACTTCGCGAGCACGTCGGGCACGTTCCTCGGCACGGATTGGGAGCGCAACGCCAACTGGTGTAGTCATGCGACGGCACAGCTTTTCATCGGTGACTTCAACGGCGACGGGCGCGATGACTTGCTCTGCCACGACGTTTCTACCGGGTATAAGTGGATCGACTACGCAAGCACGTCGGGCACGTTCCTCGGCACGGACTGGGAGCGTAACAATGGTTGGTGCAATCACTCGAACGGACGCCTCTTCACGGGTGACTTCAACGGCGACGGGCGTGATGACTGGCTTTGCCACGACGTCCTTTCAGGGTCGAAGTGGATCGACTTTGCCGACTCCTCCGGAGCATTCCTTGGGACCGATTGGTCTCTCGCAATGAACTGGTGCAGTCACTCCGCGGGCGAACTCCACTGAGTTAGGACCGCGCGCGAACCTCGAGACGGGAACCGGGACTCGTAACGGTTTCCGTTTCGTCGTTCTTAGGAGAAGGGACAATGCGCGCGTGACAATGGCCGGAGCGGACGAGCGGTCGCCGGAACCCGAGCAGACGTGCGGTCGCCGGTGGAGTGTGGGGCAAGTGGGTGCGACGTCCGATAGCTCTCTGATTCGGCTTTCTGGTCGGCGCTCGTCGGGCTGACGTTTTGCCGCAAGCCAGCAACTATCTCGTGCTACGGACGGGGGCGTGAAACCGCGATGCGAGGGGGAAACCGGTCTTACCGCTGGGGGCGAGGGGAGCGTCGTCGAAGGGACGAGCAGGAAGATATCGCGCCGGCGGTGCCTCGAGACACTGACGGTCGGGCTCGGCGCTGGATTGGTCGGCGACACCCTGAGTTCGCGACCGTCACCACGCGAGGCGGAGCGCTCGCACCCTTACCAACAATCGCCGAGCGCTGCGGAAGCTGTCGCCGGATCATCGCCATATCCGCCGGCAAAGACGGGATTGCGCGGTAGTCACGGTGGCTCCTTCGAGATGGCCCATGGACTGCGTAGGAACGGCCCTGCGAGCCAATTCGAGCACGTCGGTTCCGCGACGGAACACTATGACCTAGTCGTGGTCGGCGGTGGATTGAGCGGTCTCAGTGCCGCGCACTTCTATCGTAAGCGGTTTGGTGCCGAAGCGCGGATTCTGGTGCTGGACAATCACGATGACTTCGGCGGCCATGCAACGCGTAACGAATTCGAGGTCGATGGTCGGTTGCTCGTGACTTACGGAGGCTCCCAGTCCCTGGCAGGTCCAAGCAGTTTTGGTGACGTGGCGAAGGGGCTCATGGCTGACCTCGGGATCGATACACAGGTCTTCGAGCATGCTTACGACCGACATCTCTACGAACGTCTCGGGACGGGGCTCTTCTTCGATCGCGAGACCTTTGGCGCCGATCGACTGCTCAAGGGAATGCACCGTGCACCCTGGGCTCGTTTTCTCGAGGCAGCCCCACTCTCGGACGTCGCAAGAAAGGATTCTGGTTCGGCTCTATACGGAGCGGATCGACTATCTCGACGGGCTCTCGTCGGACGAGAAGAAGTCTTTACTGTGTCGGGTGAGCTACGAACGCTACTTGACGGAATACTGTCGAGCTCGTCCCGAGAGCTTGAAAATCCTCCGGTCCTTTCCCCACAATATCTTCGCCGTCGGCATCGACGCGGTGTCTGCATGGTCCTGCTATCGCGCGGTGGACGCATTCGGTGCGTTCGTCTACCCCGGATTCCTCGGCCTCGGACTGCCCATGAACGAGCCAGACGAACCGTACATCTACCATTTCCCGGACGGGAATGCCTCCGTGGCGCGGTTACTGGTACGTGCACTCATTCCGGCGGCCGTGCCTGGGAGTTCGATGCACGATGTCGTGCTAAGTCGTGTCGATTACGGCGCGCTCGACCGTGCTTCGTCTTCGGTGCGTATCCGTTTGAATAGCACTGTCGTTCGCGCCAAACGAATCACCGATCGTAGTAGCGAAGGCGTTGAAATCGTCTACGCGCGAGGGAACGAGCTCCGTCGTGTTACAGCGACGCATGGCGTCTTCGCTTGCTACCTCTCGATGATTCCGTACCTTTGTCCGGAGCTTCCGAGGCTCCAACGCAAGGCTCTCGCTTCTTTGGTGCGAATGCCGTTCGTGTACACGCATGTCGCGTTGCGCAATTGGCGTGCCTTTGCCAAGCTCGGGGTGCATCAAATCGTCGCGCCGGGGAGCTATCACAATTACGTCGCATTGGATTTTCCGGTAAGCCTCGGCAACTATCGGTGCGCAAAGCACCCCGACGAGCCGATCGTGCTATTCATGCTGCGCGTCCCGACGCGACCCGGGTTCAATCGCCGAGAACAGAACCGCATGGGGCGTTGGGAGTTGCTGAACACACCCTGGTCGGTTTTCGAACGGCAGGTGCGCGATCAACTGGAGCGGATGCTTGGACCGTCGGGCTTCGAGCCCGAACGCGACATTGCGGCAATCACCGTCAACCGTTGGGCTCACGGTTACGCGTTCGTCCCCAATCGATTGTTCGATCCCGACTTACCCTACGAGCAACGCCCCTGGGTCGTCGGGAGGAAGCCGTGGGGTCATTGGACGATCGCCAACTCCGACGCTGCCGGGAGCGCCTACCTCGAGGCTGCCATCGAACAAGCCGCTCGCGCCGTCGAGGAGTTGCCCAGACCGGAAGCGCACACGTGAGCTTCGAAGTACTTGGACTTGCGCGAGTGTCTTCGCTCACCAGGAGTTCGACGTGAGTCGTTCTCGGACGAGCCTATGGATAGGTAGCGCGGTGGCCCTACTCTCGATCGGGTGGGCTGGCACGTCCGGCCTTCGGTACGTCGAGTCGGATCGGTTTTGTGGAACGCAATGTCACCGCGCGATGGCTCCGCAATTCGTTTCGCATGCCGCGAGCGTCCATTCGGCGGTGCCGTGCGTTTCGTGTCACGGCGGGTTCGGGGTGTTTGGCAGGTTCAGCGCGAAACTCTCCGGGCTTCGGCACGTTTGGGTGAATTTCGTGGGATCTCGGCGTCCTATCCGTGTGTCTGCGTCCCAGAGCGAAGCCATCAGTGACGCGTGTCGCGGTTGTCACGCTCCGCCTCGTTCATCCGTCGAAAAGAGAGACGTGGTTCGGTTCCACCGGGCGATTGATTCGCACTTGCCGAGCCGTACCCTGGGATTGACCTTGCGCATGGCGCCGTCGGGCGCCGAAGTTGGCCAGTCTGGCATCGGCTGGCACATGGATTCCTCGTCACGGATCCGTTACGTCGAAGACGAAAGTGGTCGTGTTCCATGGATAGAATACGAAGCTCCAAGCGGTGAGAAGACCGTGTACGTCGGAATGGATACGTCGCATTCACTCGCGGAACTCGACGCCATGCCGCGGCGGAACTTCGGCTGCACGGGGTGCCACAATCGAGTGGCCCACGACTTTACGCGACGTGTAGGGGATGTCGTCACCACGACGCCCCAAAACAAAACAGCCTCCATCGACTTCGATCCGTCGCGATATCCAAGTCACCTCGGACATCGCGCGTCACTCGGCTGCTTTCGATGCCATGACGGACGACACCGCGCGGCCGATGGCACGCTACTCTCCTCCGACTGCGCTCTCACCTGTCACGACCAGCCCCACGTGCTCACCGAGAGCCCTCCCGTTGCGCCGATTGGCCGAGCCCTTCACATTGGCACTTGGGTCAACTACCGGAAGGCATGCCCGAGATCCAGGCGCACACGCGCTTGCTTTGCAGCGACTGTCATGGTCGGGCGCAGCCACCAAAACGTGCTTGTGAGCAATGCCATCATCCGATCGATTGAGTCAGCGGCATTCGGTAACTCGCAGACGGGGTTCCGGGGGCGGCGAATTGTCGAGGAATCGTCCAACGACCACCGATACCTACGTTCGTTCGCCATCGTCCGAATGCGACTCGGCTCGGGGAACGCTCACTCCGCCGCGCTCGGGACACACTACTAAACACTGCGGCAAGTTCTCGGGACACCACGGCTTTTTCGAGCCTCGGGCGCTCCCGTTCGCGGGCACGTCTCAAGGTGGTGAGGCGCTTACCGTTCTGCTCCTTCGAACGTAAGTTGACCGAGGAGTCGTCCCATGAGCGTGAGCCAAATTTCATCGAACGCCGCCAATGCGCTCGTCAAAACCTTGGCGCGGACCACCGTTCAATCGGGGAGCACCAATGGCGCGGCCGATGCGACAGCGACGGGCGCATCGCCAAAGATCTCGAAGCTCGGTGAAACCATGCGACAGCTGGAATCCCTCGCTACGAGCGATCCGGCGAAGTTCAAGGAGGTCACGGCGGAGATCGGCTCGCGATTGAACGAGCTGTCTTCCACGTTGAGCGGTGACGAAGCGAGTCGCGTGAGTGAGCTCGCGTCGAAGTTCATGAAAGCTTCGGAGACCGGCGATGCATCGGCGTTGCGTCCCGACAAGGCACCTTCCGGTGGCGCTCCGCCGAAAGGACCTCCGCCGAAGGGACCTCCGCCGAAAGGTCCGCCTCCTCAAGCTGCAGGTCCGCAGGCAGCGCAAGCTTACGAGAAGAGTCAAGCCCTCAGCACCGAGGGCAACGACGTGCGTCAACAGATCGATCAGATCCTATCGAACGCGATGTCGTCGTTCACCTGATACGCGTCTCGAACACTTGGAGCTGGTGTCAGCAGACCGATGACGCGCCGCGGTAGACGTCGCTCAGCGTAGCTGACACCCGATCGCTTGCGTCCAGAAAACTACCGGCACGGACCTCCGGCGGTTTCCGCATGATGGAGTTGCATCGAGATCAAGGGGTCGTGATCCGCGAGCCCGATACGTGGCAGCTGTTGCAACCGGAACCGACTTCCGCGCCTGCGGGCTTGGTCAACTCTCCCGTGGCAGTGCGCAGGTGAACCTTCGCCGTAGTCCAATCGATGTTGGAAGCCGAGGCCAAGGGGATCCAGAAGTTGCCGTTCGCGCCGGAGTAAGTCGTATACGTCTTGGTGCCAGACACGACAGCAACCTCGACGTGAGCTGCTGCCGTGGTTCCGTTGGATTGATACACGGTGCCGCCGAACGCGAATGCTCGCGTGCCCGTGGTGGGACCATGGCAAGTGCTCGACATGCAGTTCAGTCCAGCGCGATGTTCTCCCGTGGCGACCAAGGCGGTACCATTCGGGTCATACGTATCTGGCCAGAGCCAAGCCGAAGTTGGCGACGAACCGCCGTTGGCTGAAGTGCCTCCGTTCGCGGGGCCTCCTCCGTTAGCGGAAGCGCCAGTCGTGGAACCGCCGACGGAGCCCTTGCCGCCCACCTGCGAACTGGTGTTCGTCGATGCAAGCGAGCCGCCCTCTGAAGTCGGCGAACCACCGCTCGCTCCCGTCGTGCCGCCAGTTCCGTTACCGCCGCTCCCATAGACGCCACTGACTCCGACGTACGTTCCGAGCCCGGTATAGCCACCGAGGGCACTCGAGCCGTCGTCATCGGAACCGCTGTCGTCACCACTCGAGCAGGCGAGACCGAGGCTAAGAGTTGCAAGGGTGAGTAACATCGAGTCACGTGGAGAATTGAACATGGGAACCTTCAGTGCAGTCGGCGCGAACCTTCGCGCCAAGACGTCGAGCTATGGCTTTTGAGATATGCTTGTCAGGCGTGTCTACGCCGTCAATGCACGGCACATTGCAGACACGGATCGAAGGAATGCACGATGCGCATCACTTCGATGGGATCTTCTGAATCTTTCACCTCGACGCCCTCGAGCGCCTTCTCGATTGGGCCCGGTTGCGCGCTCTCGTCGCGAGGCGAGCCGTTCCACGTCGTTGGGGAAATGACCTGATAACGACTGATGACGGAATCCTCGATCGAGAGCCAATGCCCGAGGGCTCCGCGCGGGGCTTCGACCAAACCGGCGCCCGAGCCCGTGATCGGAGGTGTTGGAAAGCTGGGACACGCGGACACGGACTCCTCGAGTTGCTCGATCCAGGCCTCCATGCGTGTCACGAGTAACACTGCTTCTTCCGCGCGTGCGACGTGTCTGGCCATCACGCCGCGATAGCTTGGAGCGCGCTTGGCGATGACGGCGCGTGCGAGCGGACCGACCTCCATGGGGCGTCCCGAATACCTGGCGGCTTTGGAGAATGAGTAGGCGTCTTCGCGCGCCAGATCGAGCTCCGTTTCGCCTTGATTCGGTGCGAGGGGGGCCCTGTAGGCTAGGCGACTGCGAGCGACCGATTCCGTAATCTGACCGAAGTCGCCAGTCGAGCCGGCCGTGCCAGTCGTGACTCCGGCTGGGAAGAGGCGTTCTCCAGACGGTTCGGCGTAACCGCCGTAAGACAGAAAGTCGCAATTGGACGCGCCGATGGTTTGATATTCGTCGAAAGTGCCGCTCAGCCAATGCACGTCCGGGCCGTAGCTTTCCGTGACGAACGTGCGGATGCGCTGCACCAGGGTGCGAAGCGTGGCTTTGGTGTCCGCGGTGACGTGCGCCGTTGCGCCGCCAGGCACGATTCCAACTCCATGGGGAAGCTTTCCTCCGAGTAACGCCGCGATCCCAACGCAGGTACGCCTTGCTTCGAGATGGCCGAGGAAGTGGGTGACCAAGGTGTTGACGTCGATACCGCCGCGATTGTCCCAAATCCGCGGCGCGACGTCGCGAGGCCAATTGCCCGCCGTCGGGATGCCGGCGACATAGTTGGGAAGCACGAGTACGTAAAAGTGAAGAAGATGCGAATCGATGAAGTTCGAAGCCTCGATGAGGTTACGGAGCAAGAGCGCTTGGGAATTGATGGTGATCCCCGCAGCTTGCTCGAAGGCCATCGAGGCGCAGGTCGAGTGAGGGATGGGGCATACTCCGCAAATGCGTTGGGTCAGGTGGACCGCATCGCGCGGATCGCGTCCGCGAAGGAAGATCTCGAAGCCGCGAAAGGAGGTTCCGCGTGAAATGGCGCTCTTCACTATGTTGTCACGGACGTCGAGATCGATGCGTAGGTGGCCCTCGATGCGTGATACGGGATCGAGCGTGATGACTTGATTTGTCATGGTGCGGCTCAGGTGTAAATGGGGCTCATCGCGACGAGACCTTCGTCTCCCGCGTCACTTCGTGCATCTGGGAACCCAGGTGCGGCGCAGCCGATACAGGGGTGATTGGACTCGATACAGGTCGATTGAGCGCCCCAACGTCGCTTCGGGCAATCCGCCGAAGTCTGCGGTCCCTTGCAGCCCACCCCAAAGAAGCATCGCGATGGATCGCCGACGGATTCAGCGAAGTCGCCGTTCTCGTAGGCCTCGCGTCGCGAGCAGATATCGTGGACGAACCCGCCGAAGATGGACGTCGGTCGCGCGAGGGCATCCAAATCGAGTCCACTCGTGCCCTTGGTGAGCAGGAGCTGCAGCACCTCGATGATCCAACCGGGATGGGGAGGGCAGCCAGGAAGACGGATGAGCGGTTTCCCTTTCGGCACGAAGTCGACGAGGGGACGATGATTCGCCGGATTCGGCGCAGCGGCAGCGACCCCGCCAAACGAAGCACAGGTTCCGAGCGCGAGGATCGCCGTTGCCCGTTGAGCCAGCTGAGTGACGAGATCTTGTGCGGTGAGTTCGTACCCGTCCGCCGTGACACCGAGGGTCGTCGTGCTCGCCGTGGGGCCGCTCGGGATCGTACCGTCGACGATGAGAATGTACTGGTTCGCGAGGGAGGCGCTGTTCTCGAGGAGGCGATCGGCTTCTTTCGGAGTCGAGCGGTCCATGAGCGTCTCTTGAAATTCGAGACGAAGCAGAGGCAATACCGTTTCGATGGTGGGATCCATGCTCCCGAGTAAGGACACCGCGCACCCAGTGCACACACCCGACTCGATCCAGAAAATTGGAATACGGCTGTCCGATATTGGTGCGCCAATGGGTCGTCCAGATTCGGCGAATTCTTCCGAACCTGCAGAATTCGAGTCATCGTCGGAAGATTTTGCGCACCCAACTGCAGACGCCGGAAGCGCGCCCAGCGCCAAAGTGCCCAGGGCGACCTTGAGGAGCTGGCGTCGTGCCGGATCGATGGGAGCCGCTTCTTCGGCTTTCGGTGAGTTTCGAACGTGCTCGTCGAGGATCGGAAGCGACTTCATGGCGTTCAGGTCCTTTGAATCTGCACTAGAGTTGCCGAGTCAAACCAAATCCTGTGGAGGATTTCGTCTTTGAAAGGTGCTTTCAGTTGGCGCCGGGCTTCGGGTCGCCAATGCTTCGAGTATCTGTGTCACGAGTCTCGACGAAGGGCTCCACTTTTTTTCCTCAGTTTATAGGGGCCTCGTCAACTCATCGAAGCGGTGTCGACCGCGCTGCTTCTTCCCTCTCTCCCCACACGACGAGCCTTCCCTCTTACTTCGCCATCTCGTTCTTGCTCTCGTGTCGACTTCGCCCGTACTCGGTACGAGTTCAGCATACGCCGACGGTGTCGACTCGCGCCAAATCGATGCGCCCGCTGGCGTTACGCACTCCTTGCGCCAAGCTCTCCAAGGTGGCTCGTTGAGGTCCCTGTCTGGGGATCTCTGTGTAAGTTTTTCGATCTTCAGGGAAACGTCGTCGATGCGCGACGCTACTTCGAACGAGCGCTCGCGTCATCGCACGCGACGGTGCGAGCGCGAGCGAAGCGGGCCATCGCGGCTCTTTCGCGCCGCTCGGACTCTGGCTCGAACGTCGAATCACTCCAATGGCTTTTATGTCGGCTCGTCGTGGAAACGCGACGGCTCGAGGTCCGTCGTGGAAACGCGACGGCTCGAGGTCCGTCGTGGAAACGCGACGGCTCGAGGTCCGTCGTGGAAACGCGACGGCTCGAGGTCCGTCGTGGAAACGCGACGGCTCGAGGGGTTGACGCTTGCTGCAATAATCGGCTGTGGGTGCCCATCGTTTCCGTCGCCTGCTGAGTCGCGCACACGTTCTCCTACCTATTTGAAGTGGCTCGCCTGCTCCTGAGGCGTTCGTTCGACGCAGTGGCTGCGAGCGTTGCGCGAGAGCGTCTCGATCCATTTCGAATCACCACCGTTGGGCGGACAGCCCTCGGAACTTTTCTCTCGATGGCCTGTTCATCGCGGGGACGACGGGGAGATCTTCATGAGAAACGCGAATGTCATCGTTGTCGGGCTGGTCGCATTGGCTCAGGCCTGCAGCGGAAGCGACTCCGGATCCAACGCCGCTGCTGGCGGTTCATCCGCTCCACTCGGAGGCCAGGGCAGTGCCACGACTGGCACGATCGCAGGTGGAGGAGCCGTGTCTCGAGGCGGAGCCGCCGGACTTGGCGGTTCCCTCGCGCGTGGAGGTAGCAAGGCAACCGGAGGCACCTCGAGCGTGGCGGGAAATGCTTCGACGGGCGGGGTGGCGACCGGCTCCGGCGGCGAAGGATTCGATCGGCGGCACCGCGAGCAGTTCGAGCACCGGCGGCACGACGACTCGCGGCGGCAGTTCGAGCACCGGCGGCACGACGACTCGCGGCGGGAGCTCGAGCACCGGCGGCACGACGACTCGCGGCGGGAGCTCGAGCACCGGTGGCACGACGGCTCGTGGTGGCAGCTCGAGCACTGGCGGCACGACGGTCCAAGGGGGAACTTCGAGTACCGGTGGCAGCAGCACGGGCGGCGGCAGTTGTAGTCGTCCCGTCGGTGCGTGTTCTTCGCCCGCCGTTACGGTGACCGAGGTCAACGTTGGTGTTCAGGTTACGGGATATGGCGCCGAGGGTGACACCGATCCGTTGCCCATGGCCATTGCCGCCATTCCGTCCGGGGGATCGTTGCTCGCGTGGCTAGGAACCGACCAAAACGTTTACGTGGGGCGATTGGGATGCGACGACAAGTTGATAGGAACGCCCTTCAAGTTCAAGGCAATCGACTTGCAGGATATCTACGCCGACGACAATGGCGGCGTCGTGCTTTTGACGCGCGACGCCACCGGTAGCGGAACTCACCATTGTGGAACCGGCACGTTGTGCGGCGGCTCCTCGAGCCCATGTCGAGAAATGGTGCTCGTTCGATTCGACAATTCGGGTAACGTGCAATGGGAGACTCAGGTCACCAACCTGAGCAGCGAGCTCGATGGTTACGAGAACGGCGCCAGGTTCATCTGGTGGTACCAACATCACGGGCGGCTCGCCTTCGACGGGACGAACTATGCTGCCTACTTCGGGGTGGCCATCACGGTGAACAACGGCAGTTGCGTCGACATCCACGAAGGCGATCGCATGCAGGCGGTCAGCTCGAGCGGCGCCCTCCTCACCGGGCACGACAGCTTCGAAGTGGGCTGCAGTCACGCTTGGAATTCGCGTGTCGTCTGGGATCCTCGCACGAACCACTTCGTCATGGTTTGCGCTACCGATAACAACTGCCGTATCGCGCGACCGAATCCCTATCGAACGATCGCGCAGGGTACGTGTGACGGTACCCTCTTCGGTGGGGATTTGGTTTTGTCGAGTTCGTCGGGGTATTGGACCGCCTGGAGTCAGGGCGGCACGATTCGACTGCAGCACTTCACAGATAGTGGTCCCGACACGGCGATAGCCAACGCGGGCAGTGCGGCGCACCCTCATCTCGTTTCCTACGGAGGTTCGCGGATGCTGCTTGCTTGGGGAGCCGGGGCGTCCATGACGGCACAAGTCCGTTCTTCGGGTACGGGAGAAGCCGAGGGCTCGACGTTCAACCTCGCCGTGAACGATCACAGCTATCAAGCGTTCAAGGCCTACACGGACGGAAGCGTCGCCTATCCGGCTTCGGGTAGCAACAATACATCGATCAAGATTGCGCGCGTCATGCCGTGCAATTGAGAGCCATGGATGCTGACGGACGGGCGCGACTGTGCCTTTCTTCGGACCTCGCGTTCGTCGCGGGTGCGCGTTCGTCGCGGGTGCGCGTTCGTCGCGGGTGCGCGTTCGTCGCGGGTGCGCGTTCGTCGCGGGTGCGCGTTCGTCGCGGGTGCGCGTTCGTCGCGGGTGCGCGTTCGTCGCGGGTGCGCGTTCGTCGCGGGTGCGCGTTCGTCGCGGGTGCGCGAATCGGGCCTCTGCGGCGTTCGCGCACCTCGCGGATCGGTCGTCTCAGCGTTCGCGATTGGCTCTCAACTGAACCAAGCTGGCTTCTCCGCCCGCGGCACTCGTGGGCGGGCGCACGCCAGTCGGGCGATGGAAGAGGCGATAGCTGCCGTATTCGACGCCCATGCGGACGGTCTCGAGGGGCGTAAGCCCGCTCGTCATCGGCCAGAATAGATTACAGGTACCACAGGGTTCGATGTCGCGTCGTTGTCCTGCCGCGTGCATGCGTCGGTACTTGCGCGCGGTTTGGTGACGGTAGAGCTCGAGAACCGAGAGACTTTTGACGCTACCCCACCCGTATTCTCCATCGTGATCCATACAACATAGGGTCACGTCACCGCTGGCCATGATGTCGAGGCGATCGACGTGTTCGCAGCCATATCGCGGAACGGGCAGGCGGCTCTCCACCACCCCCTTGTAATTGAATAGGCCCACGATGAACCACCGAACCTGCTTCGCCTTGGCGAAGGCGACGAAGCGCTCCTGCTCTTCGAGGCTCGTGTCGGCGAGGCGCGTCATCCGGAACGTGATCTTCTTGGCGACCCGATCGCGTCGCGCTACGTCCGTCAAATAGTCGAGATTGCGGAGCGTGCGCTCGATGGGAAGTCCCATGGTCCCTTCGTATCGCTCTGGATCGAGGGTGTTGACGCTGACGTAGAGATGATCGAGCCCAATCTCCGCGAGAGCGTCGATCTTCTTGGGGTTCATCCCGTAGCCATTGGTGTAGAGCCGGAGCTTCGTCTTTGGCAGCTCGCGCTTCAGCTTCTCGAGGCGAGGCAGTATTTTCGGATCCGAGAAGGGATCTCCCTGCAGAAACGGTTCGACGGCTTCGAGAGGGAAGGCCTTGCAGTCTTCGACGATCTTGTCGAATACGTCGTCTTGCATGGGGCCGCGATCGCGCGCCAACGCGTTGTTGGGGCAAAAGACGCACTTGGCATTGCAGTGATTCGTCGTCTCGATCGCAACCAGTCGTGGATACTCGTTCAAGGGAGGTCTCCTCGCGAACTTGGCCCAGGGGTCGCCCCGTGGGATGAACGCGGCCGCGAAGGTACTCGCCGGGCTTCGGGCCACTTCGAGCTTATCCCTGGTTTCTGCCTTGCCAAGGTGAGCGCCGAAAATCCCTTCGAGGATCGGGTCACGCGAGGAGCCATAGCACGTCGGCCCACCGTATCGCGCGGGCGTGTTCGGGCTCGCTGCTTCGGAACCAGGATCGTCGAAGAGAGAGCGTGGAGGGGGACAGCTCCGTTGTGACGCGGTTTACGCAAGGAGCTTCTCGTAAAGCTCCCGGTGGCGGGACGCGACCGAGGGCCACTCCGTTTCGGTAGCGTAGGTACGTGCGCTCGCCTTTCCTCGCTCGAGGAGCTCGGGATCTTCGATGAGCCGATTCATCGCAGCAGACCAGGCAGCGATGTCCTTGGGAGGTACGCAGAGTTCTGGTGCGGCTGCGAGCGCTTGTCGGGCCTCCACGAACTTCGGTCCTGTGGCGCAGAGCACGGCCTTTCCCGCGCCGATGGCTTGGTGAAAAACGCCACTTGCCGAACCATAGGTTTGATTGTGGGGAAGGACGATGACGTCCGACGCGCCATAGACGTAATCGACAAGAGTCGGATTCGAGGTAGCGATCTCGAATCAAGATTTGATGCCCCTTACTTGCCGCGGCGACTCCGGCCTTGATGAGGCCCACGTAGAGGTGGTTGTACCAGCGATCTCCCCAGGGCATCCCGGCGATCAAGAGCCGCGCTCGCGGATGTGCAGACGCGATGCGAGCGAACGCCTCGACGACGCGATGGACGTTCTTCTGGAGGTGGATGAAGCCAAAGAACGTGAAGAGGAAGACGTCTTCGGGAAGATCCAGCGCCCGCCGCGACTCTGCGGTTCCCGGGGGTGCGATGAGCGTCGTACCGTGGGGAATGACCGTGATTTTGTCACGAGCGATCCCCTGTTGAACGAGGCGTTCTGCGCAACCCTCGTCCTGATGAACGACGATGTGCGTCGCCGTCGAGCCGATGGCGCGGTAAAAGTCCGCATGTCGACTCCCATTGCCGAGGAGTCGGTTCGGTCGTTCTTCGTAAATGGTATGCAACGTGACGACGGTGCGCATCCCTCGCGAACCGAGGCGACGAAGCAGATTCGGCAGCCGCTCGTCTTCTCCCAGTAGATCCCCAGCATGCTGAAAGTGGACCAGGTCACAACCGGCCTCGACGGCAGCGCCTTCGATTGCTGCCACATAGTCATTCGAACGGTCGTAAACCGGATGTACGGTGACGCGTTCCGTGGCATCCCCGCGGGGATCGACACCGAACTCGGTGAAAACCTCGAACCGAGTCCTCGGGTTGGTTACCGAGCAGCGCCCTCTCGAGGTGTCGCGTGTAGACGCCGATGGCACAACGCATTGGGGGATAGGTGCTGACGTATCCGATCTTCATGGGAGCGTTCTTGGAGCGCTTCGAGTGATTTCGAAGCTTCCAGCGTGGCTGCTCATTAGCCCGTAATTTCGCACTACGCCAAGCAATCCCGGACACTGTTCCGGCCCTCCATCGCGAACGGTGCGGTCGAAGGGAACGCGCCTGCCGCTCGAATGGGGACGTGGTACGGTGGGAACCGCTGCGCGTATCCCGGTTTTCGTCGCGCCCTGCTCTTCCGAAGATGGCTTCTCCTTCCCAATCCCCCGTTGAACCCGCCATCGAGCGGGCGGCCGATTCCAACGCGAGACGCCTCTGGGGCAAGCGGTTGCTTCGCGCATCGCTCACCATTGCCGCGGTTGGAACCCTAGGCTGGCTCCTCGATCGCATTGGATGGGCAAAAGTACTCAGCGCATTTGCGCGTTTGGGGTTCGGGGGGGCAACGGCCCTCGTGGTGCTTGGGATCCTCGAGAACACCTTCGATGCCACCTCCTTTCACATCGCGTTGAAGCGGAGGATCGGCACGTTGAGGGTGCTCGGGTATTCCGGATTGGGCGGCCTCGTGAACGTGCTCATTCCATGGGATGCAGGAGAAATCCTCAAGGTTGGGCTCATTCGTCGCCACATGCGCTTGAGTGATGCCGTCGCTGGCACAGTGATTTGGAATTACCTCTGCAAGCTCTCGCGTCCGCTCGTCGGTACGGCGCTTGCGCTCTTGGGTCTCGTCGGTTGTCCCTCAATCCCAATAGCGATCCGATGGGCGATTTTGGGCGCTTCGGTGCTGTCAGCCGTGCCCTATGTCGCCATCAAATGGATCCTTCATCGCGGCGCAGTCGGCAGCGTGCTCGTTTTGTTGACGAAGTTTCGCCTCTTGAATCGCGCACGTTCCGAAAATGGGCGACCCAAGCGGTGGAGTTGGATGGCCAAATTCGCGGATTTTCATCGGAGTGATCCCCGCGCGTATTGGGAGATGTTGACCCATCAAATCCTCGGACGCGTGGCATCTTGGGCGGCGCTCCACGTCACCGCTCACCTGCTTGGTCTCGGTTATTCGGTGCCGCTCACCGCCTTGCTTTATGCAGGGATCAGCGTGGCAACTTACGTGTACATGCTCTTGCCGTCGCGGTTGGGGGTGGGAGAAGTCGCCGGTGCCGGCGTTTTCGCGCTGCTCGGTTTGCCCTTCGACGCAGGATTGCTCGTTCAGCTCATCATGCGCATCAAAGGCTTGGTCACGCTGACATTGGCGTCGGTGCTCGCCGCCAATCAACGGGCAACGAAGCCGGTCGTAGACAACACGACGATGCTCACGCTGGACGACGCGACGAAGCGCGACGATGGAGTTTCGCTTCCGAAGTCGGAGCATGTCGGAACGTAGTCGTCCGTTAGTTCCGGTCGGGCCCAAGGTTGCCTTGTTACGCGTCGAGTGGGGACGTTCACGTGCGTCGGACGAAGTCGGCTGATGCTAGGGCGAATGCGACATGGCGCTTCGATTGCTGCGTCAAGCGCCGGACGTACGACGCGTTCGTGCGCGAGACGAGCCGATTCTGCGTCGGCCCTCGGATGAATGACATTCCACCCAGCGGGCGTGGCGTTGAGAGATGCACTCGAAGATCGAAGATATCTTCATCATGGCAATGCTTCTGAGCGTCCATCTCGCAGAGCTCGAGTCAACGAAGGTGCCGCAGATCCCTTAGGCCAGGGCCGTCAGCGCTCGAACCACTGCCCGCGCAGTTCGAGGGGCTCCGCGCGTCGTTCTCGGAGCCCAGCGGGATCGGTGATGCCTGAATTTCGGACTGCGAGTTAGCCGCAGCAATGCAACATTTTGCCGTGTCGCCAATTGCTCGGGAGCGCGACGTTTCTCTGATTCCTGGGGACCACCTCGAGCATTACGAAAGTTGCGCGGACTCCGGTCCTTTTCGTTCGCGCGGAGCTCCACTGATGCCAAGGTTCAGTCTTTCCCATTCACGACTCATTCTTCTCTCCGTCGTTGGAAGCGTTTCCCTGCTCGCTGCATGCGGCGGAGATGACGGAAACGGCGACGCTCAAGCGCTCGGTGGCAACACCGGGCAAGGTGTTGGCGGCGCGTTGGCGATTGGCGGCGCATCTTCATCGTCGCATGTAGGAGGGGGAGTCGCCGCACTTGGCGGCCAATCGAGCAAGTCGAGCACCGGTGGGAGCTCGACGACGAGTGCCGCGGGAGGCACGTCGGCCGCTGGCGGCGCGACTGCCACCGGTGGGAGCTCGACGGCGAAGGGCGGCACGTCATCGGTTGGAGGCACGACGGCCAAGGGCGGCACGTCAACAGTTGGAGGCACGACGGCGAAGGGCGGCACGTCATCGGCTGGAGGCACGACGGCGAAGGGCGGCACGACTTCGACGGGAGGCACGTCGGCGAAGGGCGGCACGACTTCGACGGGAGGCACGACGGCGAAGGGCGGCACGACGGCGAAGGGCGGCACGACTTCGACGGGAGGCACGACTTCCGCTGGTGGCACGTCCTCGGTTGGAGGCACGACGTCGACGGGGGGCACTGGCAGTTGCACTACTCCTCCCGCTGCGAGCGCCTTGGTCGGTTGGGCCGCAGTGTCTGGCAACGGAGTGTCGACGACGACCGGTGGCGGAAGCACCACTCCCGTGACGGTGACGACTCTCGCGGCCTTGCAGAATGCTGCCAAGGGCACGAATGCGGCGGTCATCTACGTCAAGGGGGTGCTCGAAGCCGGTGTCGTGACGGTAGGTTCGAACAAGACCATCGTCGGGCTGTGCGGAGCCGAGATTCATGGCCACATCAATCTGAGTGGCTCGGTGAACGTCATCATTCGCAATATCAAGATCGTGGGCTATGCCGTAGGGAGTTGCTCCAAGGATCCGAATTACGACTCGGGCGTCGGGTGTTCATCCGGAGACGATGCCATTACCGTTCAGAAGAGCTCGCATCACATTTGGTTCGATCACTGCGACATTTCCGACGGCACCGATGGCAATTTGGATATTACCAAGGAATCTGACTTCATCACTGTGTCGTGGACGAAGTTCCACTACAGTCCTCGAACCGACAATAGCGGTAGCGACAGCACCGGCGCTGCGGGACACCGTTTCAGCAACCTGATCGGTGGGGACGACGACGATCCGGATTCCGGTTTGCTCAACATCACTTGGCATCACAACTGGTGGGCAGAGAACGTCGTCGAGCGCATGCCGCGCGTCCGCTTCGGAAAGAACCATCTATTCAATAATCTCTGGTCTTCGTCGGGCAACAATTATTGCGTTCGAGCGGGCAAGGATTCCCACATCCTGATCGAGAACAGTGTCTTCTCGGGAATCAAAACCCCACACGCGTTCAACAGCACGACGGACAAAGGAACGGCGAACATTACCGCTGACGCGGCCAAGAACACCTATACCAACGTCAGTGGCACGACGGAGCGTGGCGGCAGTGGAGCTGCATTCACGACGCCGCCTTATACGTACTCCATGGACGCCCTGGCGAACGTCTCGTCGATCGTGCAGAGCGGCGTCGGCCCGAAGTGAGTTCGTTCTAGCGACACAGGTTCAGCCCCCGACAGCTCACGATGCTGCTCGGGGGCTTTTCCGTTTCTGACGATTTGGGCAAAATGGGGTTGGTTGCGTCGCGCCTCGAGCCGAACCGGGGCGCAACGCGCCTCGAGGCACCTCGGACCGCGCCGAACGACGCGCCTCGAGTCGAGCCCTGGGCGCAACGCGCCTCGAGGCGTCCCGGACCGCAATACGACTCACTTCGCCACGTGTTATCGACGTTGGCGCGGCAAAGGAACCCATGGGAAAGTGATTCCGCCGCGATTTCACCCGGCAGGGAATCTCCGAGGATCAGCGTCATGACGAAGAAACGTGAAGAACGAGTCAAGTTGGATCCCGGAAGTGGTAAGCCATTGGCCTTCAACCCCTTCGCGGCGCTGGCCAAGAGCTCCCTTCGAGATCAGGTGCCCGTAGGCGCGCCGTCTCTCTCCGCTCCGCCGACCGCACCCGCGAAGCCTCCCCCGGCCCCTCCTTGTCGCGTGCGGCTCCGCCACGAGACGGCTGGGCGCAGTGGCAAGGTGATCACGCGATTGAGCGGATTGCCTCGCGAGAACTTGAGCGCCATCGCGTCGCGCCTGAGCAAGGCCCTCGGCTGTGGTGCGTCGGTTGAAAGCGACGATGTAATTTTACAAGGCAGCCTCGAAGAGCGCGCCTCGCAGTGGATTGCGAAAGCAGGCGATCTTCGCGCCATCACCGACGAACGCGCGTCTTCGAAGGCGTCCGCATCGAGCGCTGAATCCGCGAAGGAGCCAGTGTACGTGCCCGCGAGCTCCCTGAGCGGCAACCGCCGTGCCGATATTCGCCGCGGGATGCGTGTGGCCATCGTCCTGAAAGCCGATCAAGGGACCTCGAAATTGACCGAAGGCATCGTGCGTGATCTCCTGACGTCGGCCGATTATCATCCTCGCGGGATCAAGGTCCGTCTCGAATCGGGGCAAATCGGCCGCGTTCAGGTGATTCTTGGATAATTGCGTCGTTGCCTCGAACGTGTGCGCGACGCCACAAACCCAATCCGGCTAGCCCGAGCACGCGGCGGGTTCCGAGTCGCGTGCGGGTAGGGGATTGATTCGCGCCTGCCTCGAGGGGCTATCGTCGTCCTTACTGGCACGATGCCAGCTCGTCCCCGTACATCCGCGTTATCGGTTCTGCCTCGGCCCGGAGTAGCGCTACTCGTCGTGTCTTCGACATCGTTGTTGCTCTTCGCCTGCTCTGGTGACGACGGAGGTGGATCTTCGACGACCGGCGGTCAAGGACCAGGAAGCTCCGCAGGCGGAGCTTTGGGCCTGGGCGGCGCGGTAACGACGTCCGTCGGGGGAAAGCGGGGAGTACGGCAAGTGCGTCGGGGGGCGGTTCATCACGGGGCGGCGCGGCGGGCACGGATGCGACGAACGGCGGGGCCTCGTCCAGCTCGACCGGAGGAGGCGCATCGAATACCGCTGGCGCGTCGTCCAAGGGCGGCTCCTCTGGCACGACGGGTGGCTGCGATTCCGGATCGACGACAACCACATGGGCAACGACCTGTCCTTCCGCGGCACCGACCTGCACCGCAGGGACATGGGTTGCTGGCGGTCCCGATCCCGATCACAGCGGATTCGCGTTGAAAGCGGAATCGGCGCATTTTGCAGTCTATTCCGACGAAAATATCTCCGCGGCAACGGCTCAAGCCGCAACGACCTATCTCGAGAACACGGTTTGGCCCACGTATTTCGGCTCACCCATCTACATGAAAGAGCCGCTCTGCAATCAGTCGACCAAATACAAGGCGAGCATTCACGTTCACTCGGATTGGGGACTCACTGGCGGCTCTTGGGCAAGTGGGCGCATGGGCATGTGGATTGGCACGGGCGGGCTCAACGATCACTGGGGTCTCGCTCATGAGTTCATGCACTCGGTGCAGTCGGTGCACGGCGGGATGGCGTGCAATCAATCGAACACTTGCGGCTGGGTCTACGAGAGCCACGCCAATTTCATGCCTCATCAATTGACGGAGTATCGCAGCGACGTCCACTGCTCCGAACTTCTGGTGAACGCGACCCACCTCTACCTCGGTTCGACTCGCGACCGATACTGCAATTGGCAGTTCATGGAGTACCTCAAGGACAAGTACTGTTACAGCGCGGTGAACGCGCTTTGGACCGGCACCAAAGCTGCCGTATCCATTTACGGCCATTCGCAATCAAATGGGTTGGAGTGTTTCGCAGCTGAATGACTTCATGGGCGAGTGGGCCATGCACAACGTGACTTGGGACTATCAGAATCCGCCACCCACGACCGGCAATCAGGGGGCCACCTATCGCAGTCGGTATGGTTTGGTGACGGATACGACGCAATCGACACGTCGACTGCGACTGACCAAGGTAGAGCCTCTCGATGCCGACTACGGCACGAATCGTCGGTTCATCTCGCCCCACTCTTGGGCGCCCCAACGTTACGGCTACAACATCGTGCGTCTCTACCCAGAGACGGGAGCCACCCAGGTCACCGTGACGTTTCGTGGGGTCACCTCGGCGCCGGCCAATCCCGACTGGCGGTGGGGACTCGTCGCGACCAACGCAGCGTTGACGACCGCACGTTACAGCACCCTGCAGAAGGGGGCTGACGGCGCGCTCACCTTCTGCGTCGATCCCGCCGAGCCGTTGTTTCTCGTCGTCATGGGCACGCCCTCGGCTTGGTACGATATCGTCTGGGATCAGCCGTACAATACCGTTCCGCGATACCCTTACGCATTCCAACTCTCGGGAGCGTGGCCCGACGGTTTCAAGAACGGGACCCCAGACGCCTGTCCCTCGGGGTTGACGCGGGCCACCAACGGCGGCGGATGTGCACCCTCGGGCACGACTGCATACGTCGGCCCGTACGCTACGGTGCTGAGCGGTGCGACGGCAAGTGGCAACGCGCGCATCGAAGACCACGCGACCGTGGCGCGAGGCACGGTGTCGGGTGGAACCGTGGGCGCGCTGAGCATCATCGGAAATGGCTCGACGGCCTTCAACGTTAGCTCGGGGACGGTGAAGACGACGTTCTATCCGCTTGGCTTCTTCGCGGCAGGTCAGAGCGTTGCCGGCGGTTCCCTCATCGGTGACGTCGAGTTCCAAGGCGCCAACGTGAGTCGCACCAGCGGAACCTGCAGCGGGTTCGTCGATGGATTCGACGTGTACGGCGCCCGGAACGGACGCGACGCCTGCCCCGCCCTACAGTTGGCGGCAATAGGTCCTCGGGCGCAGGTGAGCAATGGTGCCCCTCGGCGCCCTTACGGTGCGAAGAACGTAACTACGCTGAACTTGCCGAGTTCGAGGGGGGCGTCGGTATTGCCCTCGGCGGGCGCAGCTGCTTCGGCACAATCTACGTCAATCTGGTAGTAGACCCAGCCCATATCGGTGTCTTCGGCCTTGTCCGTCGCCGTTGCGGTGCAGGCCGTGACATCGGCTTCCCAGGTTTTCTTCGTATCGTCGTCCTGCGGGACATCCACCGTGAGGCGTTCTAGCTCGAGGCGCCCCAAAGCGGGCGGGGCCGAGAAGTCCATCCAAATCGTCATACGAATGTCATCGAAGGACTTCGGCCCGATTCCGCTCACCGTGCTCGACTGAGAGGTGCCCGAGCAGGCGTAACCCGTGTACGAGACTCCGGACGGCGAGAGGCCCAAAAAGCAATCGTGATCCGCCAATGCTTCCTTTGGCCCCGATTGACTTCCGGTGGTCGTACCGGTCGAGGTGCCCGTGGCGGTACCGCTGTCCTCGTCGTCACTGGAGGAGCATGCGATACCCAGGGTCAGCGTCATCAACGAGACGAATGAGAGTAGTGCGCGTTTGACATGGACCATGGTCGCGCAAATTACATGGCTTTACTCGCTTTGGCATCCATTTCTTCGCGAGCGCTTCTGTACGAGCGCTTCTGTACGAGCGCTTCTGTACGAGCGCTTCTGTACGAGCGCTTCATCTCACGCGAGGTCGGAACGAGCGCGGTGCAACGGACGGCGACTCCACTCGAGCCATGCGGATTGATGGCGCCGTGAAAATGCGGTCCAGCCGAAACCGAGCGTGGTCTTCGGGGAATGCCTGCTGCAGGTGCATGACGCAATCCCATGGGAGACGGGGTAGGTTGTCGGATGAGTGCGCCACGGCCTATTGGCTGACCCTGGTCAAGCCACCGGCGATGGTGCGAGTCTGTGGCATTTTTGCGAGGAAAACCCCAGTGAGTTCGATGGCGTCGCGCGAAGTGCAACGGAACGGTACCGACCTCTTCAAAACCGACGTTCCTTCGCCGTAGCGATGAAGCCAGGAGAGGCTGCCGGCATTTCGCGCGGTAGCGGCCGTGACTATGAAAGACTTACTCCGATCCGTTGCCCTGCTCACGTTTGCATTCGGCATGTTTGGGTGCTCGTCGGCACCGCCTGCTGCGCCAGAGTCTCCCTCGTCTCCGTCTGCAGCTCCGTCGAGTAGTCCCGCCAAACCCGCTGTAGCAGCCTCCTCAGCAACACCGTCGACAGCTGCGTCCTCAGCGGAACCGTCCGGAGCGGGCGAGGCGACCGAGAGTTCGTCCGCAGCTGATGGATTGCGCAAGGCGAGCCGTCCACCGGTTGAACTCATCACCAACCCTACCGCGCTCTATGTGTTCAATTTCGCCGAGTCCGAAGTTGGAAAGACCGCGAAAGAGCAGTGTGATTCGGCCGGTGGAGGACCGGACAAGGTTGCCGCTTGCCTGCAGAAGGCTCGTGGTAAAGTGCCAGTCGAATCGATTCGATTCAAGAAGAAGGACAAAGAGTTCTTCTGGATCACCCTCAATCGCTACAAGGGTAACCTCCTCAAGTGGCATATCATCCAGTTTACCCCCGGAGAAGAGTCGAGCGACAAGGTGACGTTGAAGCTCATGGGTAAGGACAAAGGGATCGCTCCAATGGCCAAAGTCCCTGCCACGTTGCAGATCGAACTCCCGAACGATTACTCGATCGTCGTCATCGATCCAGAGTTCGGTCGAATGACCTTCGACGCAAAGATTGGCGCGGTCGAAGACTGATTTTCGACGATGGACCTCGCTTCCGACCTCGCTCCGTAGAACCGTAGATGGAGCGAGGTCGCGTGCGTTCGGATTGCGGTGACTCTGAGCCTTCCGTGACAGAGTGCGTCGGGTCACGTGCGTTCGGATTGCAGTGACTCTGGTTGGGTCACTGACGGGTTTCGTCGAGCCCAGAGTGGACATCGGGCGGCCTCGGAGCTGACGTTCGGCGGGAATTTCGGTGATCGATCGGAGCCTTTCGTGTCGCGAGCTGCACGCCTTCGCGAAGTGTGGCAAGCAGGCGAGCCCGTCCGCTCTCTCGAGTGCATGGGGTCGAATTGCTCCTCGGAAGTGCCATGGTATCGCTCGCCCCGCTCGAGATCCTTCGCGACAAAATCGAAACCGGAACGGTGCACGTCGGGGTCATTGGAATGGGGTACGTCGGGTTGCCCCTGGCGCTCAACTTCGTCGAGCGAGCAAGTCTGCGTGTGACTGGTTTCGACGTCGATGATGCGAAGGTCGCGGCGCTTCAGGCAGGCGATAGCTACATCATGTACATCGGTGTCGAGCGAGTCGCCGCGGCTCGTCGTTCGGGGCGGTTCGACGCGACATCGGACATGAATCGATTGGTCGTTCCAGACGTGTTGATCATCTCCGTGCCAACGCCACTCACGTCTCAGCGCACGCCTGACCTCGGCTTCGTCATCAAAACGACCGAAGAGATCCGACGACGCCTTCGACCGGGGCAGCTGGTCGTCCTCGAGTCGACCACCTATCCCGGAACGACGGATGACTTGGTGCTCTCGATCCTCGAACGCGACACCGAGCTCGTTCATGGACGAGACTTTTGGTTGGCATTTTCTCCGGAGCGAGAGGATCCCGGCAATCGCGAATACAGTACCGGACGAATTCCGAAGCTCGTCGGTGGAATCAACGCCGATGCAACGAACGTCGCGTCGGCGCTTTACGGCAAGGCCGTCGACCAGGTGGTTGCCGTTTCTAGCACGAAGGTGGCCGAGGCGACCAAGTTGACCGAAAACGTATTTCGAAGCGTCAACATCGCCTTGGTAAACGAGCTCAAAGTCATTTTCGATCGCATGGGAATCGACATCTGGGAGGTGCTGGATGCGGCGGCGACCAAGCCCTTTGGATTCATGCGGTTTAGCCCAGGGCCCGGGCTCGGGGGGCACTGCATCCCGCTGGATCCTTATTATCTCGCGTGGAAGGCAAGAGAGTATGGTCTACCCTCTCGTTTCATCGAACTTGCCGGCGAAATCAACACGGAGATGCCGGGCTACGTCATCTCGAAATTGCAGCATGCCCTCAACCAGCGAGGTAAACCCGTAAAAGGGAGTTCGATCCCTCATACTCGGGATTGCATACAAGAAGGATATCGACGATCCACGCGAAAGCCCCGCATTTGCGTTGATGAGTCGCTTGCTCGAACTCGGAGCGGATTGTTCGTACCACGACCCGCATATCTCGCGAATGCCGCGCATGCGCTCTTGGCCTGCATTGCCAACGCTGAGCTCGGTCGAACTTGCCGCCGAACGTTTGGCAAAGACGGACGCGGTGATCGTAGTGACCGATCACAGTCGCATCGATTACGACTTCGTGCAGCGCCATGCTCGACTCATCGTCGACACTCGCGGAGTCTATCGCGACGTCCATTCGGCATCGGTCGTCCGAGCATAAGGGGGGCGAAGTGCGTGGCGCTCGGAGTTTCACCGCTCGGAGAGCAATTCAACGCCGTTCATTGGCGGTGGTCATTGCGTGACGCGGTCGCGGCGTCGAAGATTCGCTCCGATTCTGTGAGAGAACTCTGGCTCACGCGAGTCAAGCTCGCTTTAGCGTGATCTTCAGCCGATCACGTGAGCCGTGGAGCCGTCACTATTTCACTTCGGACGCGCTTCAGTGCTTTCGAGACGAGGACCACGTGACCCTTTTCCTGCTGGGCGAGCTCGAGAAAGGTTTCCTTCGCGTCCACGTTGGCGGCGCCTTGAGCGAGATTCTTGTAAAGGTCGTAAGCTGATAGTTCGATTTCGGTTCCGAGTGCAAGAAATGCAATTGCGTCTTGCTCGTTGAGCTCGGCTTTTCGGCGCAGGATGTTTTCGATGGAAATGCCCCCTTCCACGATATCGACGTTGGGGGCCTGCTCGAAGAGATCCTCGAAGTCCCGAACTGGATGGGGCGACAGAATCCTAAGGAGCTTATGGATCGATTGCGCGTGTTCTTTTTCCGTGTCGACCAATACAGCCAACGCGCCCGCCGCAGGGTGAAGCGGGCTCGAAGCGACGAACGAGCAATAGAGTCGATACGTCACTTTTTCGAGTTCGAAGGCTCGGCGCAGCTGCGATGCGATGTCCGCAACGTTCTCGAAGGCGGTAAGTCGAGGCACGCCTGACACGAGGAGTGCACCGGTACTTGCGATTCCGTCGACGAGGTACGCAGTATGGGCGAGCTCGAGATCGCAGGCAGCCCAGTCGGCGGCTTGCTTGGCGCAATGGCCGTCGTCTGCGTAAAAAATGACGTGTCGCTTCGCAGCGGCCTTCAGGGCGAGACTCTGTGACGTCAACGTGTCGAAAGGAACGGAAAGCGCGCCAGGTACGTGACCTGCCCGATACGTGTTCGAAGCACGTACATCGACGAGCAGGTAGTCGTCCTCGAAGTGCGTGTTGCGAAGATGCTCGAGGGCATCGACAGTCAGTCCGCGGGGCTCGCCGTGAGCCGAACTCTTCATGGAATTGGCCTTTTCCGTCAATACGGCCGGGGGCGTCCCGACTTGCGTGCAGAAGGCGATGCTCGTGCGTTTGCCGCGATGGTGCGCTCGCTCCGTCGACATGGCCGAACACGGCACGCGACGTGGTTACGTCGTGGCCGGGCGCGAGTCGCGACGTGGTTACGTCGTGGCCGGGCGCGAGTCGCGACGTGGTTACGTCGTGGCCGGGCGCGAGTCGCGACGTGGTTACGTCGTGGCCGGGCGCGAGTCGCGACGTGGTTACGTCGTGGCCGGGCGCGAGTCGCGACGTGGTTACGTCGCTCAAGACAAAATCGAGCGAACTTACCTCGAAAAACGCGCCTTCGCACATTGACGAATCGCGTCGCTTGAGGCCACGATGAACATGAAGAACGGAGGAGCCGCTCATGACACACGTTCAATATCAGCCGCACTCTGGCGATGTCGTCCGGTTGAAGTCGGGTGGTCCGAAGATGACGGTCATCCGAGAAGTGAACGCACGAGATGGTGTGGGCAGTGCTTGGGAGTGTTCTTGGTTCGTCGATTTGAAAGAAGTACGATCCGGCGAATTTCCCGCACTTGCCATAGAACCAGTGGACTAGATACCTCTTGCATCGCGAGCCCGCCGTATCTCACGATGGAGGTCGAGCGGGCTCTTGGCGATGAGCGAGCGTGAACCGTCGAACGTCGCGACTTGGCCGCTTTCACGTCAACGAGTCACGGAGCTTTCGAAACGACGAAATCTGCAAAATCCGCTGAGCTCTTGGACGAGGTTTGGTCTCCATCGCTCATCAGTCCAACACCCATCAAATCCGGGACGTCCGCTTTGGGATCGCCATTCTCGAAGTGTTTGCGGAACTCAGCCTTGGGGTTCAGCGAGACCGTGCGCCACTCGTTGATCGTGCCGCCACTCTCCAGCACGATCGTGTCCTGCGCCGCAAACGGGTTACGCCTTTTTTCGCACACCGATCCCTTGGGTGCGCTCGTGCTCCAAACGTACTTGAGCGCATACCAACGGAGGCCCCGACGCCAAGAGACGTACACCACCGCCGCGGAGTCACTCTTTCCTTTTCCGCACTCGTTTGCTCCTGCTGGAAACGTCTGAACGCGCCAGCGCCAGGAAAGGTTCGTCACCGATTGTCGGAAAGATTCGGGGATCTCGTGCCCGAGTACGGCCGTCTTCATCGGCGGGACGTAACTGGCACGAATGAAGTCACCGGTTGGCGAGGTGATCCGCCGGAAATAGTTGTCATCGCCAGACTCGCTGGGGATGATCCGGAAGGCTTGCGGTTGCAGTCGAACCTTGGGCGCCTCCGCGTGGGTCACCGACGACGAGCCGAGCAGCACGAGGAAAGCTGACAGAGAGGTTGTTGTCCAGGCACTGACCTTGGGACCATTGACTGGCATGGCGAACATTTTGGTCATCGCTCGGAGCCTTGTCGAGCGACCCTCGCCCCACGCCGACCCAGTGGGCGGCCGAGAGACTTCCGAATGAACGAAACGATTGCAGAATCTCAAATGGATTTGGGTGGTTTGGACCATTGGGCAGGAGCAGCCACTGCTCAACGCTTTCGGAGGATGCTCATGAATCATCGGTTTGCTTGTTCCGCGGTACTTCTTTCGCTGTGTCTCGCCCTCGGGTGCGGAGGCGCGGCAGATGGCGACTCTCAAAACGGCGGAACAGGGGGGCGGGGTAGTGGTGGAAGCACCGCTTTCGCTGGCACGCCGGGGGTAGGCGGGAGCTCGACGAGCACGCAAAGCAGCGGCAATGGCGGAAGCTCGACGAGCACGTCATCGACGACCGCCGTGACGGAGTGGCGATATGAGACTACCGACGAAGGCGTCTTTCCCAAGGATCGTGTGCTCGATATTCAGGTGAAGATGTCAGACGAGGCGTGGACACGGCTGATCGCGACGGCAAAGCAGGAAGTCTGGTCTACGGCTGAAGTGACCATCGATGGGCAATCCGTGGGGATGATCGGAATCCGCCCGAAAGGTGAGTATTCACTCGATTCTTGTGTCGACGATCGAGGGCAGTTGATCTGCGAAAAGCTGTCTCTGAAGCTGAAGTTCAACGAGGTTGACGCCGATGGTCGCTTCTATGGGCTCAAGCGGCTCGCCCTGAACCAGATCTTGGATGGTGCAGCGGTTTTCAAAGAGACGCTCGCCTACCACATCTTCAATAGCTTCGGTGTTACGGCTCCGCGCACCAGTTACGCGACGGTTTCCCTCAATGGGAAGTCGCTCGGCATGTATACGGTCGTCGAGATGATCGATGGTCGATTCACCGATATGCGCTTCGACAATGGGAGTGGCAATCTCTACAAAAGGGCATCGGCCGGACCGAACCGACGACGCGTATTTTGCCGCAGCGCTCGAAACCAACGAGGAGACTGCCGATAACGAGGCATTTCGTGCCTTCGCGACCGACATGCTCGCGGCCAGTGACGCCGACCTTCCCCAAACGCTGGCCAAGTACACCGATTTAGACAAGATGCTCGACTACATGGCCGTGGACTACGCCATTGCGAACTGGGACGGAATCACGACCTTCTATGCAGGAGATTGGGGACACAATAATCACAACTTCTACATGTATCAAGACGAAGACCGCGCTCACTTTACGTTGATTCCCTGGGACTTGAACGCGACCTTTGACCTCGAACATTGGCTCGGCGACATCAAGCCGTGGGATGCTCTCGACGTCGATTGCGACGCGTGGGTACTCACGAAAGACTCCACCGACCTTTATACGATCCCTGCTGCATGCGATCCAACCATTCGCGCGCTCGCGCTATCCAAGGACGGCTATCGTCAATCCGCCAAACGACTCCTGGACGAAGTGTTCGTGGTCGACTCGCTAAACCAGAAGATCGGTACGTACTTGAGCCAAGTCAGCACTGCCATGGAGAACGATCCGTTCGTTACGGCATCGGAGGTGCGGGGCGGCGCCCAATACATCAAAGGGCAGCTTGCCACCTTACGTAAGCGCCTCGAAGCCGTTTTGACCGAGCCCACGTCGAACTAAGATTCGACGCACCTGAGCCGCAAGCAGCCTGTGGCACGGATCGTCTTCGGTCGCGACCCTATTCGAAGGTCGTGTTCTTGATGGTCCGTGTCGTGTCGTCGTGCATCGAGATGTCGGGCTCCGGATACCACACGCCCTCTCCTTCGGCATTGTTGCGGAAGAGCGAGTCGGTAATGGTGAGCTTCCCAGCATGATCGTTGGACACGAAGAAAATGGCGCTTCCATGAGCCCGGCAGGAATTGTCCGTCAGGTCCACGTTATGTAGCTCGAGTTCGAGCTGGTTGCCGTCCATGTAAATCGCTCCGCCGCTTCCTCCACCGGGGGCGGTCGTTGCAGGATTGCCGCAGCAGGACGTTGCTGCATTTCCCTTGAACACGCTGTTGTAGACGTAGAAATTGGCAAACAGTCCGCTGAGCGCGCCACCATTGGCGGCGCTATTTTCGAGATCGGAAGTGCCTCCGAACGTCGTTTGGACGACGTAAACGGGGGGCGACTGGATTTGCTGCACGCGAACCGCGCCGCCACCCTGGTCCGGACCTGCGTGGGGTGCGGAATTGTGAAAGAACCGGGAGTTTACGATCTTGAGTTGACCTCCCGACGTGTGCACCGCGCCGCCGCCCTCTTCGTCGTCCGTGAAACCGTTGATGAACGTCAAGTTTTGCAGCGTGAGACGAGGAAATCCTTGGTGCCAGCAATCACTCGTTGCCCAACCAAGTCGTTCGAGACACACGTTCTGATAAAGAATGCGATGCTTCCCGCCGCCACTCAAAGTGACTCGTCCACCGCCGTCAATCACGACGTCCTTGGCTCCGACGTTGTTGATCTCGGCCGTTGCCTCGAGCTCGATGGTGACTGGGGCCGGGCCGCAATCGAAGGTGATGACGCCACCTTTCCACACCGCGTCGACGAAGGCTTTGGAGGTACAGGATTCTGGACTACCGCTTCCGACTACCGTGGTTGGCGTTGACGTATCTGCCGGAAGTGCGGCGCTCGGGATATCAACGTGGTCATCCGTGCCTGCAGCGGGGAGCGAGTCATCGAGATCGATGGGGTCGAAGGTCGTCTTGCCGCCGCCTCCGCTATTGCTGCATCCACATGCGAGCGCACCCGCGATCAGACAACTCATCCAACGTACCTTCGCCTCCTGCGTCATCCGTAGCCTCCTCCGTGAAAGAGCAGTTTCGTCGCATCGATGGGTCGAGCGCAAGTCCTGCCCGACGGTTCCATGGTCGCAGCATGTAGGACACAGGCTCGAATCGCGTCAGAACCGCGCGTGTTTTCTCGTCCCGATGCCCGAACGATCACGGGCTGGTATGGCGCAGTGTCGTCTGCCCCGGAGCGCTGGCGTCGAGCCGAAACATGCGGGCGTGAGGGAAAGTAGCGTCGTCTGCCGTAAGGTCGGGTTCCTCGAGAGGCGCCATGCTGCCGCTCTCGGTGTCGCGACGGCAGCTAAGCGAGCGGCTTGCATGGAGCCGGATCAGCGCGAAAGATGGTGGTCAATCACTTCGGTGACTTCATCTGCGTGGGTCGAAACCAGGTCATGTTCTCCGTCCTCGACGACGTAGAGAGTCGCGTTAGGCAAGAGGGACGCCAAACGCTCGCCGACGATGACAGGGCTTATCTCGTCCTTCGTACCCCAGAGAAGGAGTGTCTTCACCGTGACCTTCGGGAGGTCGTAGGTCAGATCCAGCCGGGCATCTTCGAACCAAGTTGGCAGATTCGGATTGTCTTGCCGAAAGCTTGGGCGCCAGTCGCGCACCCCGAGGCTCGCGAGATCGATACCCCCAGACGTTGCGGACAGGATCAGGTGGCTTACCTGGGTTGGCCGTCGCAGTGCGGCTCGTAAAGCGATAGTGCCGCCCATCGATTGTGCGAATAAGGCGGTTGGTCCGTCGAGAGCGCCCTCGACTCGCAAAATCAAGTCACCGAATCCTCGGACGTCGGGGTCGGCGGGGGTGCTTCCAAACCCAGGCCAACCGATGAACCTACGTGCGGCTCGATGTCGCAAACGGTCGGCTACCGGCTTCCAAACGTCTAGGTTTCCGGAGGCTCCTGGTAGAAATAGAAGTGTATCGGGCTGATTGGGAGGCATGGCGCGAGGTGTGACCGAAACCTATCACGAGGAATCATGAGCAGATCTCGATATCGCCCGAAACCTCCTGCGTTTCCGACTTGGGGGCTTGCCCCGGTCTTCCACGTCCGGTTTCCACTGTGGGTGGGGACGTCATTGGTGCTCAGCGCATGGCAGCGATGAATTTCTGCATACTGGCGTCTTCTGCAACGAGCAGGCAGACGTCGCCTTGCTTTAGTACATAGTCCGGAGCCGGGAAAACCAAGCGGTCCGTCTGGGCGTCGCGTGCAGGTCGCACGCCGAGAACATTGATTCCAAAACGTTGTCGGAGTCCCGATTCCTTCAGCGAGACATCGACGAGTCTTCCGGACACGGGCCAGGGCACGACTCGGTACTGTGCCGCCAGCTCCAACAAATCGCGCGCGCTCGGTGACGCGAGTTCATGGCCCAGTCTTGCGCCCATTTCGCGTTCTACTTCGATGACGCGGGTTGCCCCGACGGCGCGCAGTACTTCGGCTCTTCGCGAGGTGGTTGCCCGTGCGACAATCTCTGGGACTCCCAAGGTTTTCAACGCAGAAACCGCGAGGACGGCCGATTCGAAGGCTTCACCAAACGTAACGACGGCAACGTCCATATTTCGAGCACCGAGGCTTTCGAGGATCTGCTGTTCCGTGCCGTCCGCAACGAACGCCGCGTGAGTGTGGCTTTTGATTGCCTCCACGAGCTGTGGATCGCGATCGACTACGGTAACGTCGACTCCGCTACTCCACGACGTTTCCGCGACCGCATTGCCGAACCGACCCAAACCGACGATGAGGACTTTTCGTGCTGTTGTCATGATTTCTCCGGTTCAGCCGATTCCGATTCGTTCCTCGGGGAGCCCGATGGAATGGGGAGTGCGATGGGTCGCGAGTGCCAAGGCAAGGGTGAGCGGACCGATCCGGCCCAAGTACATTGCAAGAGCGATGATGAGTTTTCCTGCAGTGCTCAGCTCGGGTGTGATTCCCGTGGAGAGACCGACGGTGGCGAGCGCGCTGATCGTCTCGAAGAGTAGGCGCAGCGCGTCGAAGCGCTCCGTGAGCAGTAGGGCAAAAGTAACGACGATGACGACAGCGGTGCTGATCAGAGTGACGCCGACGGCGCGACGCGCCGAAGCATCGGAGATCGATCGTCGCCAGAGTTCGATTTTGTGTCCGCCGCGGAGATCGGCCCAGGTTGCAGCAATCAATACCGCCATGGTGGTTGTTTTCACACCGCCACCCGTAGAACCGGGAGAGGCGCCAATGTACATGAGGACACACGTGCCTAGCCAAGTCGCAGGGGTCATTGCCGCGAAGTCCAGGCTATTGAAACCCGCGGTGCGCGAGATGACGGATTGAAACGCAGCCGTCAGTACCTTCGTAAGCCAGGGGAGTCCCCGCATCGAGTGAGACCACTCGAGAACGAGAAACATGAGCGTGCCCACGACGAGTAGCGTGGAGGTGACAGCGAGTACCACACGGCTGTGCAGGCTGAGACGATCGGGCCTTTGGCGTCGGGCGCGCTTCCACGCTTGTCCGAGCAGCTCGAACCAAACGGGGAAGCCGAGACCTCCGGCAACGACGAGGAACATCAGTAGTCCCGATACGAGCCAGCTACCGGCAAACGGTACGATGCCGTCGCGAAAGAGCGAAAACCCTGCGTTGCAATAGGCGCTGATCGCATGGAATATGGCCGCCCATGCTACGCTTCCAGCTCCTGCTTTCGGCAGATCTGCCGCGAATCCGTTGGCCACTTCGGAATGGGGCAATAGGGCGTAATAGAGTCCGAGCGCACCGAGGGCTTCCACAGCAAACGTGAAGCCCAGGATCCCCCAGAGCAGCCGTCGAACGCTCGAGAGCGAATCGACGTCGATGACCTCTGTCATCATGCGGGCGCTCCTTGTGCTCATTCGGCGACCAGCCAACGATACCACGGCGCCGTAGAGCACCATGATTCCGAGTCCACCGATTTGAATGAGCGCCAAAATGACGGCTTGCCCGAAGAACGTGTATGTGCGAGCGACCTGATTTACCACCAGTCCGGTGACACATACCGCGCTGGCGGACGTGAAGAGTGCGTCAACGGCCGAGATGTCCGCAAAATTTCGCACGGAGACCGGCAGCATGAGCAGGAACGCACCAATGAGGATGGCGCCGCCGAACGTCAGCGACACGAGCCTCGCCGTGTGATCGGCAATCGCGAGCAACAGGCGTTCGAATGGTCGCGGACGCATCCCAAGGACCAGACCGTTCGTGAAGAACGCAACCAGAACGAAGCTCCGATATGCCGGCACGATCGAAGCGGGGTCATTTCGTAACCAGAGATCGCGGAGGAACCACGCCTTGGTGATTTGCGAGCCGAAGTAGAGAATACAGAGCAGAAGCAGGCTGCGAAGCGTCCAGTTGCCCACCGTGGACCTGGCGTCCCCGCGACGCTCCGCATTGCCGAGCATGCGCCAGGCGCGGTAGGCCCAAACCGGCAATAGCACGACTGACACCAGGGTCAGCGCTGCGTGGCCCCAATAACTCATTGGCACGAGCCATTCTGCGGACGTGAGCCCCAATGCCAAGACCCAGAAGTACCAGCGCAACCCAGGTTGCGCTGGTGTGGCTGAGGTGATCACTGCATGAGTCATGGCGAGGAGGCCGAATCTTCGCTGAGATTGGTCTTGGTCGTCCAGAGCGAGTTGTCTTGGCAGCCCCGAACGTGTGATTTTCTTCAAAACAGAAGCCGCTCGAGAGCGTCCGCTCGAAAGTCGAGACGACTTGTGAGAGCACCTTTCCATGTCGATCTTCGGCGGTGGCGATGCGCGTATCGAGTCGCCACCGCGCAGGAGGGTTGGGTCAGTGAACTCGACTCGGACTCTGCAGTGCGGTCTCGTGGCGTGCAACGAAACGAGAGTGACGGAACATCGTCGGTACGACGGAAGTGAGTCGGGGCGAGTCGTCGCGTTGGTTGCAGTGAGGGCAAATCGAATGAATTCGACAAAAGCTTGCGGAATGCTGCAGCTGAAGTTCTCCGGGCGAAAATTGCGCAGTCAGTTGGTGTAGGCGCGTCGTCCGAAGCCCGCAGCGAACGAAAATGGATCCCTGCGTCGTACAGCGAACCGAGCACGAGGGGACTTACTCTTCGACGTGAGTGAGTCGTTGATCACGGGAGTGTGTCGAACGTCATCGACACGAAGTCGGTTCAACCACGTCTTCCGATGCGTCTGCTGGAGACCAAGATGCTCAAGATGATCCCCTCACTCCTCGGTGTCGCAGCAGCTGCGGCGGCATTGTCCGTGACAATCCCCGCGGCTTGTGCGCTCGATGCGACCTCGACGGGTTCGGGGGCGCCGGGTGCTCCGCCCTCGTCGCTCTCGGTGCTGCCCACTGACAACGCCGAGCAGGAGTCAGCGCCTCGCGGAGAATCGAAGCGGTCCAGGCTTCCGTACCTTGGTGCCATGTTCGACGTGGGTTTCCCTGATGGCGCAATCGCTGGAATCGCTGGTCGACCTCTGCCATGGCTTCGCCTCGGTGTCGGTGCAGGTAGCAACTCGGTGAGCCCTGGCGTTCGCGGCGGTGTTTCGCTCATTCCCTTCGGATTCGGGCCTTCGTTGACTGTCGAAGGTGGGCACTACTTCGAGGGAGATGCCAATGGAACCGTTGCGTCACTGGCAGGGGCGTCTTACGAAAACAGTCGTACCGCCGAGCGGATCGGCTACCAGTATGCCAATTTCCACCTGGGCTTGGATCTCGGAGAGGAGCGATTCACGTTCTTCCTCCACGGCGGAATGAGCTACATCCACACGGTCCTGCACAACGCAAACGATGCTTTCGGCGGTGTGTCGCAGAACTCGCAGGGCGGTTCGACGACCGTCGTCATCAACGGGGATCCGACGGTTTCGGCGTGGATCCCATCGCTCAAACTCGGATTCATCATCTACGTGGTGTGAACATGAAAGACAATCGTGTCATACGTTGGATCGGTCGGCTCTTGGCGGGGAGCGCGGGACTCCTTTCCGTGGGCTGCATTTCCGCCGAAGCGGACATTCCGGAAATCGAAGTCACGCGTGAGAATCTCACCTTTCAGGGGGTGCCTGCCTCGACGCCGACGGAAGTTCCCGCTGGCCTTAGTGCGGAACAACGGCAAGCGCTGGGGCTCCCTGCTCCCGGCGAACCCATCCATCTTCCGACGCTCTCGTTCGCCTACAGTCGGGTTGCAGTGGATTTGCCTACCGGACTGTCCTCGCAGATGCACGTACGTGAGGTCACCGTTCGGGCCAACTCGGAATCGATGAGCCTCGCGTTCATTCGGAAGCTTCGATTGACAGCCACGCACCGCGAGACGCCGGATGTCTTGCAAACGGTCCTCGAATATCCACCCGTGGGCAGTACCTCGAATCCACCCCTCGACAGCGAGCTCACCATGCCGGTACAGGGCGACCTTGGGTACGATCGATCCGTGGAAGGCGGATAGCGTGACGTACTATCTGGACGTCTGGGCGGATTTGGCGACGGTTCCGCGTGCTGCCTGGGCAGTGGACGTGGTCCTTCAGCTCGACGGATCGGTCAAATTCGAGTTCTGATCATTCGTTGCGGCGAGGGTAAGCGCCGCTGGCGTCCGGCGCACGCATGATCTTCACGGCTGGCGTGGGCTGCCGTAGTGACTCACGATGTCGAGGTCGACGGTTTCGAGTAGGCCATATGGTCGTGATGTCTCGACGAGCGACGCCGAGCCCAGGACGGTCCTCGTCGAACGGCGTGTGGAAGCAAGGAAAGCAATCGTCGCGCGGCGAGTGGCGGTGGTCCTCTCGGTCGCGTTCGGCCTGTTGAGCACGACCGTGGCGAATGCGTATCCGACTTCCGTCATTTTCGCACCTACGGCGGAGACGCTCGACTTCATCGAAGCTGGAGTGAACGTATACGTTCCTCTGGATCTCAGACCCCGGGTGCAGCCTTCCGCGACGTGGATTGGTGCAGATCTCGGAGTTCTCCCCGCGTTGAGCTACGGTGCAGGGTGGACTTTCGGCGGGGCCGAGGTGGGAATCGACATGATCGACGGCGCCGAACACGTCGATGGCACGTCGTACGCAAAACCCATCTTCAACGCCAAGCTGAACCTTCTCGCACAAAGGGAGTGGGTTCCAGCACTCGGGATCGGCTTGATGAGCTTCGCTCCTTTTCAGGCCAAGGAGAGCGTCAACTTCACGTACGTCGCTGCAACCAAGGAACTCGTGTTCGGCGGAACGTCTGCCGGAGAACTCACCGTGGGAATGGGATGCGCCATCGGAGCGCAGCCCGAGTCCTTTAGTGGCTCGTTCCCTTTCCGCAACGGTCGCTGGGCATGGCTTGCGGGCTACGTGAGTCCCGAGTGGCATCGCCTCTCGGTTGCCCTCGATACTCTCGGCGGTACGAGCGAAGCGAGTGCCACTAGCTTCGCTCTGAATTTCGCCCCGAGCGATGGGAGCTACATCATGCTGGGTGCGTATTTCAGCAACGACCGCACCCTGCCAAACGACGAGATCTTCGATGGTGTCTTTTCGTCGCTTGGACTGACCATTCCTTTTGCGTCGACGGACGACGCAGCGGAATAGGGCTAACTCGAGACGTTCTCGAATCCAAATCGACGAGTGCGACTCGGGGTGCACGAGTCGCAGCCCCGGCGTGCTCCAACGAGGCTGGGATTCGGGTTCGGTATGCACCGAACCCGATCGTGCTCATCGATTTTGCCTCATTGAGTCAGGTCGAGGATTTGGAAGTCATCCACGTCGATCGACTGCGTTGCCGCGGTGTCGTCCGTTTCCAAGTATAGGACGAAGCGACTGAGGTCCGTGGTGCAACCGGCCATTTCGACGACAATCGTCGAGGTGAACCGAACCCAGTTCGTGTAGGCTCCGCGCTGTTGGACTCGAGAGAAGACCGGCTTGACGTTCGTGTCCACACAATGGGCAGCGGTGCTCATGATCAGAGGTTTGGCCGAGGTGAGCGTCGTTGCCTGGTTGAAGCGCGCAGCAACCGTGACGAGGTACTCGTGCCCCGGTGTAACGTAAGATAAAAGTTCGATGGCTGGACCATCCCAGGCACCCGTGCGTGCAGCGCCGTTACACGTGATGTAGGAGGAGCCGTCACAGGCGTGCCCGTCGCCCTGAACGAGCGAAATCGCCGAGAAGTTCGCCGAGGTCGTGGACCAATCGCCCGTGTCGACCTCGAAGCTGTTTGTCGGTGGTTTAAGAAGGCGACCTGTGCCGGGAACGTAAGTGCAGCTTCCCACGGGGGTCGTAGTTCCAACCGTGCCGCTGGTACCACCCGTGCTGGCGCCGCCTGCAGCAGTCGAGCCCCCACCCGATGTCGACGTGCCTGCCGTTCCACCTTGCGAAGTCGATGACGAGGTCGAGCCGCCTGAATCCGCACCACCGCCTCCGTCGCCTTTTCCTCCGGAACCGCCGGCATCCTTTCCGCCGGAACCTTTGGAGAGATAGTCGAAGCTCTGGAGTGAACAACCGGCAAAGCCGACTCCCAGACTCAACGCGATTGCGACATGTCGATGGTTAATCCTGAGCACGTTTCTTGGCATCCGCTGCCCCATCTCCATCGGTGGTTGATCCTTTCGAGCCAACTTCGGGCCTGGGTCTTGTTCGGTCCGGCGAAGGTACTGCTAGCTATAACACGCGCACATGTCCTTTGCATCCAGGTGAAAACGCGTATGGCGCAAAGTGGCAAATCCCGTCGCGCGAATCGTCGTGAGCCACCGACGTCAAGAAGGTCCGTTCGACTTCATCGCCCCTCGGGATATTTGCCCGTCGAAATGCTCACTCGGTGGTTCGCTAGGCCGCTTCATGCTTACGTATTCAATTGTCATTCGATGCGCGGAGGTTCTCATCTGATGCTCGCGACAGACAGAATTGCGGACGTGCACAATGCGGGTATCACGGTGGATTGGTGGGGTATTGTAGGTGTTTTCGCCAACGTTCTGGACGGTGCACGAGCTACGGAGCTGCCGTGTTGCTCGCGCCCCGTTGCGGTCCCGTCCGCACCGTCGCCAAAGCGCCCATCGCTCGGCACCTCCAATCTGCGGTTGGGCTACATGAGACCGGTTCCACACGCTGCGCCCATCGCACGCTCCGGACGACCTCTGCACGTGCAGGCGCGAGAAGTGGATTCTTCGGAACATTCGAACGCAACGGTTCGAGTCGACGGACGACATCGATGACCTTGCGGGCCGCGCGCTCGCTCGAGCCCAGTCGGCCCTAGGAGCGGAGTGTGCCGTTGAACCGAGACGGCATCTCGTCCCGCAATGGAAATAGGTGGAAGTAAGGGCGCGCCTCATCCATCACTTTCGCGAATGAAGCTCGAACGGCAAGTCGCGCAAAGTAACCAGTCAGGTTGGGGTGGGTTGCGGCAAAAGGCTGCACGACTTCTGCAAAAAAGAGTGCGGGCGCGGCCGCACAATCTGCGATCGAAAACGCGTCGCCAAGAGCCCAGTTGCGTGACTCCATTCGAGCCTCGATCAGATCATAGACCGTGCGGAGCGTCTGCTTGGCATCCTCGACGCCGAGCGCATCTCCTTGGCCGGCCGGGCGCAGTCGATCGGTCACGATCTTTTGCATGGGCGAATTGACATAGAGGTCGAAGATGCGATCCCAAAGCCTGGCTTCGAGGGACAGCTCGGCATCGGTTGGCACGAGAGATAGCGCGCCGGGATACTTCGTATCCAAGTATTCGATGATGATGCTCGTCTCCCCGACCGTGCAATTCCGAGCTTCGTCACGTAGAACGGGCAGCTTCTTCATCGGCCATAGACTTTGCAGTTCAGCGCTCGAAGTCGGATCGTACAGATCGATGACGCGCTTCTCGAACGGTGTCTCGTTCTCGTAAAGCGCCATGAGCACCTTGTGACAGTAAGAGGCTAGGGGGTGATAGTAGAGTATGAGGGCCACGGTGTCGTCCTTGGGTCGAGGATTGGCGGGAGATCGCACGAATGCCGTCGCGAAGCGAGCGATGTCATCGATCGTCGCACGGTGGATCATCCTCCATCCCGTTGCGTCACCGCAAGAAGTGGGTTGTGGTGTCGCCATGGGTTCGTCTACGCGTGAGGCGCGCATCCCCGCGGCTTGCGGCGACATGGCTCGAGAAGCGTAGTGTCGCGAATTCGTTGCAAAGGTTCGATGCGCGCGTCTTGCACCGTGTCACGTGATGCTTGTTCCTCGCGGCTTTCATGGTCAAACTCGATTTTCATTCCTCGAATCTCGCCTCGGTGATGCATTGCACCCTGGTTCCTCGGGACAGTTGCGGGGGCAGGTACCACCGTTGCCGAGCGGTTCGATTCGTGAATTCCCGATTCGTGAATTGATTGCACGATTTCTATTCCGTACCCTTCAGGTCGCCGCGAACCCCACGGGGATCCGGCTTTGGAGGGACACAATCCTATGAAACGAAGTGCAAATGCGATTTGGAACGGGGCACTCAAGGACGGAAGTGGAACCTTTGGCGTCGAGAGTGGCGCGTTCGCTGAGCAAAAATACGGCTTTCGCACGCGGTTCGAGAACGCTCCCGGGACCAATCCCGAGGAGCTGATCGCGGCTGCCCACGCGAGTTGCTTCAGTATGGCGCTGAGTGCACAACTTGGTGAGCGCGGCATCACTCCCGAAAGCGTCAGCACGAAGTGCACCATCACGTTCGAGAACCTGACGTTGACGCGCAGCCATCTTGCCACGAGGGTCGTTGCTCGAGGAGCGGAACGGGCCAAAGTCGAGGACGCGGCGACCGCTGCGAAATCGGGATGTCCAATTTCGAAGGTGCTCAAACTCGAGATAGAGCTCGAACTCGCTGTCGAGACATGACTCCGCTTTCGCCGGTATGCCCTTGCACATCTGGTTCGAATCTCCGTTGCATCCTGGACCGCGAACGGGCGTAGCGATGCCTGTCGCCGGGGGAGTGCCTCATTGAGAAGAGGTTCACGGCCAGCCCCCTTGCCTAGAGCGAGGGGGCTCGGTCGTCCTTTCTCGATGATGGATTCAACTGCAGGCGAGGCGGAGAAGGACAGGCGTGCTTCGCAAGCACGGACTGTTGCTTTCGCGCCACGCTCGGTGTTGCGGTGCTGCCAAGCCACGCCAAGTCGTTCCACCCGTGCCTTCAGTATCCAGGTGTGCCAAAGACTCACGCGTATCGAGAAGCAGAATCACACATCGCGCAATCTCGCTCGACATTGGGTCGAATCGACGCCCGTCGCGATGACGCCGTAGAGGCACGCTCCTTGCTGAAGCCGCTTTCGCGTGTGCGGATTCTCGATGGAGCGGTTCTGGGTGACATGCTTTTCTATCTTCGATCGATTTCGGCGTGGGACGGCGTCCGCGGTACTCTTGCTGTGGATGACCTTGCTTTCCTTCTCGTGGCTTCGCTTCCATTCGCGTGCGATTCACGAAACTTCTCCTGCCGTTGGGCGCTCCAAGTTGACCTCGCGGGTTGCGTTGGTGGTGCTCGATGGCTTGCGAAGGGATCGCTTCGAATCGCTGTTTCCCAGGCTTCGTACCCGTGCCACAGAGAACGGAACCCTCTGTGGTGTGCGGTGTCCCGAGCTGACTTTCACGGCGACGGGGATTTACACGCTTGGTACTGGCGATCTCCCAACGTTGTCACTGTTACCGAGCAATTTTCAGGCGCGTCGGACGGGGGTGGACTCTTTGCCATGGGTGGTGGAGCGAGCTGGGGGACGCGCCGTGGCGTTTGGGGAATCCGTGTGGCTCGATCTCTTCGGTGCGCATCTTCGAGCTGGGGTGACCGAACGCGATCACGGACCCTACGCAGCTAGCGTGGACTCGGCCCGTGAAGGGTTCTCCAATGCGCTCTTGGGACGAAGCTGCGAGCTGTGTATTTGGCACGATCCCAAGCTCGACAAATTGGGTCATCGTTTCGGTATTTACGGGGCAAGGTACGAAGAGTACGCGCGGATGCTCGACTCATTTTGGATGACCTCATCGGAAAGGTTGGTCGTGACACTACTTTCGTCGTGACTTCCGATCACGGTATGACGAATGCCGGCAATCACGGTGGTGCACAACCCGAAGCTCGTGCGTCATTCCTTCTTCTATCGGGACCAGGTGTACGGCAGCGTTCCTGTTCGATGCCGATCGAGCAAACGAGTATCGCGCCGATTGTCAGCGTATTGCTCGGTGCCGCCATCCCGTATTCCGCATCGAGTGAGGTTCCCGATGTCTTCACGGAGCGTGATTCGAACCTACGGGAGGGGCTTCGCGTCGAGCTGAAGGAACACGTGCTCCGACTTGGAAGAGCCTTCGCTTCACGTACGAATGGCACTTCTGCTGGGTCCGTCGAGAGCGTCGAGCAGGCCATGAAGGCGATTGGCGCCGCGCATCGCGAGGCTCCTCGTGGTCTGCTGCTGTTGGCGTTGCTTCCACTCATCCTATTGTTGGTAGGCCACAGGCACGTATTCCGGGCATGGCCAATGCAGACTTGGATGTGGAACTGTCTCACCATGCTTGGCGGTTGGGTGTTCGGAAACGTCATCTATCCTCGTTGGGCGTTTTCCGAAGCAGCAATACTTCACACTGCTGTGGTCGTTTCTGTCCTAACGGGCTGTATCGTGTGGTCCACCTGCTTTTCCGAACGCCGTCGCATTGATTGGTTGCTCGGGGGGCTTACTGCGGTGCTGACGTCATCTGACAGTCATTGGATTCTCTTCCTCGCACCGCTCGCGTTCGGATTGTTCGGCTGGGTCATTGGCGCACAAGGGTCGTGGAAACGCCGCATCGCCCTGGCGTCTACGCTGACGATGGGTGGATTCGTCATCACAGCCCTTGGCTGGTGCCATTGGGACGGCCTGGGGGGCGTGAGTAGCCTGCGGTACTCGAGTTTACTCGTTGGAATGGCGGCAGCAGGCTTGTCTTGTGCGTCGATCGGGTCGTTCGAGGGCTGGCGTGCGCGCGTGGCGATAGGGGGCAGCGCGGCTAGCGCATACCTCGTGATCGAGTGCTTACCAGTCGGGTGGCGCCTGCTCTTGGCTGCAGCGGTCGTTCTTGATTCTTCCGATAATCAGCCTTGGTATGAAGCGCCATGTTCCATCTTCTACGGTCCTATTCGTCGGTGCTTCGATCTTCTTTGCGGCGCAAATGAATCCGCTAGAATGGGCCGGCGCCATGGGGTTTGGGGTCTTCGCCGGGCGCGCGCTTTCGGTCGAATCGCTCGATGTCACGTTGGGTCGAGGCACTGCGGCGTTAATTCGTGCGACCGTCCTACTCGGCCTCGGGTACCTTTGGGTTGCAGCTCTGGGCAATCAACTCGATTTCAGCGACGTGCAGGTATTGGTCGGATTGCTAGGCGGAGCCGTTCCGCTCCGCCTCCCCATTGTCGTCGTCCTTACCACGCTCTTCTATTCCGCTCCGGTGATGCTCGCTCTCTGCGTTTGGACAGGCGCCCGCGGAGACACCGTAGCGCTGTCCGCCGTAGTCGAAGCAACTCAATCGTTGGCGGGGTTGCGACTCGTGTTTCACCTCGTGAGCTTCACCTGGGGAAGGATGGCCTGGGGCAGCTGGGAAAAGCAACTGCTCGAGGTACTCCTCTTGGTGTCGTGGCTGCACGTCATCGAGTTCTGCTCGCTCTATGCCGGCGCGACACTGAGAACGAGCTTCGTGCATCGAGGACTTGCGCTGTTGCGGTCGTTCACGGAGCGCGGAGCCCAGCGCGGAGCCCAAAACTCGATCGTCGCAAACTCAGTCGTTCGGGCGAAGTAGCGAACGGAAAAAGTGCGCGCTGTCCTTCGGCGTGCGTTTCTGAGTGTCGAAATCGACGTGAACGATGCCATATCGAATCGAGTAACCTGCGTTCCACTCGAAGTTGTCCATCAACGACCACGCGAAGTAAGCTTCGACGCCGATTCCTTCGGCGCGGGCCTCGAGCACCTTGGCGAGATGTGCCTGCATGAACTCGATCCGGCTCCCATCGTGAACCGAGCCATCTGTCGCGATTTCGTCCTCAAAAGCCGAGCCATTCTCCGTGATGACGATACGTGAGACGGCGTAGTCTCGATGAAGTCGTCGTAGCAGATCGAGGAGCCCTTGGGGATACACCTCGCGGTCCATCGTTCTCGGGTGATTGCCTTCCTTCACGCCGCGCAGACGCAAGAACCCTGCGTCTGGCGCGTCCTCGACGACGATCCGCTCGTAGTAATTGACGCCCACGACGTCGATGGGCTGAGCAATGATATCGAGGTCCTCGGCTGTGACCTTGGGCATTGCACTGCCGTAGAGCTCCACCATATCCTTCGGGTAACCGAGGCCAAGTGCTGGCTCCAAGAACCAACGGTTGAAGTAGCCGTCTTGTCGTTTGGCCGCCGCGATATCTCGAGGATTCTCCGTCGCGGGATAGGCGGGCATGAAATTCGGCGCAATGCCCACGGGTGCCTTGACGTGCGCACGTAGTGCCTGCACACCCAGGCCGTGGGAGACGAGTAAATGGTGGGCACAAAGGAGTCCTTCGGCCAAGTCGTCGTGACCAGGGGCGAATATCCCGCGATGATAGCCTAGAAACGCCTGGCACCAGGGCTCGTTGTGGGTCAGCCAGAGTGCCACGCGATCTCCGAGTCTTTTGGCGACCACCTCTGCGTACTCCGCGAAGGCCGAAGTCGTGTCTCGGGAGAGCCAGCCCCCTTGGAGCTTTGAAGGGAGATCCCAATGGTAGAGGGTGACGCAGGGCTCGATTCCTTTCGCGAGCAGCCAATCCACGAGGCGTTCGTAGAAATCGAGTCCTGCTTCGTTGACCGTGCCGCGCCCTTCCGGGAGCACCCTTGGCCAAGCGACGCTGAAGCGATAGGCGTCCACTCCGAGCCAATGCATCAACTCCACGTCATCGGGCATTCGGTGATAGTGGTCGCACGCAACGGCGCCCGTGTGCCCCTGTTTGATGGCGCCTTCGCGCGCGCAGAAGTCATCCCAAATGCTTCGTCCGCGCCCGTCTTCGTCGACAGCCCCTTCGATCTGGTACGACGAGGTTGCGACTCCGAATTTGAAATTGGACCCAAAGGCGTTGCGGGCGAGCGGGTGCATAGGTGGAGGCCGTTTTAGCCCAGAACGCAGCAATTTGCTTCTTATCCTGATGAAAATTTCGCACTCGTTCGTCCACCCAATCCGCCGCGGGTGGGTGCGGTGCTGGGAACGTATGCGCGACGGACAGGCAACCAAAAATCACGAGCTTCGCGATTTCATCGGCAGATCTGCCGCGGGTAGGTACGAAAAGGGCGACGTATGCGCGACGGTCAGGCTCTCGAAAAACCGCGATCGCAGCGGTTCGTGCGCCAAGCCTGCGCGGTTGGGGACGACACAGGGGACCTGGGCGCGGACGTGGCCCCCAATGCCGAGGGTGCAGCGAATCGTCCACGTCGATCTGGCAGAGGGTCGTGATGAACTGAAATCTCGGCCTTTTGGTGCGGGAATGTTTGCGACGCCGCCAACGGCTGGCTCGAATGTCCATTTGGCGCGGCCCTCTCGAACGCCAGTGCGCGACGCGGGCAGAAGTCCCTCGCGATGGGGCAGATCCTCAATAGATTAGAATGCTTGCAAATCCCCGCATCGGCGGGAGGCGAGCGCTACCTTTGCAAGTGCGTCTCGGCCAGCAGAGCTTGGAGGTACGAGCGGTGGACCTCGTACTTCGACACACGTTTGCTTGCCTTGGAGATGCGGTGTCGCTATTTTCGCGGGGTAAGCGGCAGTACTCGCGTACGGTGGCCGAAACGTGAAGTGTCACAGTAGCGTCGCGATATTTCGGAAAGACCGTGCCTGCGCCGATCGCCATCGTTCGACTCGAAGAGTCGTGCACTCCTCGATACATCTCATCAATCGCGCGCTGCTTCTGGGTTGGGCTTTCGGTGCTGGGTCGACGCTCCTGTTCGGATGTGACGGCAGCGGAGACGGGAACGGCACTGGAAGCGGCGGTGGCACGTCATCCTCGTCGAACCCTTCGGGGTTCGGCGGCAGTCAGTCGAACGGTGGCGGCTCGGCGGTCCCAGGGCAGGGTGGGGCTGCCGTGACTGGCAATGGCGGAAGCGTTTCCGGCAAAGGCGGAGCGAGTCAACAAGGCGGAGCACAATCCGCCTGCAGTCGTGAGGTGGGTGTTTGTTCTACACCCGCGGTGACGGTGACTGACGTGTCCGTCGGTGTAGCGGTGAGCGGGTACGGGCGCGAAGGCGACACGGAACCAGTGCCAATGGCAATCGCGGCGGTCCCCTCGGGCGGCTCTCGAGTGGCTTGGTTGGGTACGGACAAGCGAGTCTACGTCGGGCGATTGGACTGTAACGATCGACTCGACGGTGAACCCTTCAGCTTTCCGGGGATCGATCTCCAGGATCTCTATGCTGACGATCGCGGTGGCGTCGTCTTGCTCACTCGTGATGCGACCAATGGAGGGACCGACAATTGCGGCACCGGAACCTTGTGTGGCGGAACGTCGAGCCCTTGTAGAACGATGTGGATGGTGCGATTCGACGAGTCGGGGAATGTCACCTGGGAGACGCAAGTCACCAATCTAGGGTCTTCCCTCGCTGGCTACCAGAATGGAGCTCGCTTCGTTTGGTGGTATCAACATCACGGGCGACTGGCCTTCGACGGCACGAACTATGCCGCGTATTTCGGCGTCGCGATTACCGTCAACAATGGCAACTGCGTCGATATCCACGAAGGCGATCGGATGCAAGTCGTCGGTCCCGATGGTGCATTGCTTTCGGGACACGATAGCTTCGAAGTCGGATGTAGCCACGCTTGGCAGTCCCGTATCCTGTGGGACGATAGGACGAAGCACTTCGTCATGGTCTGTGCCACGGACAACAACTGTCGACTCGCGCAACCGAATCCGTATCGAACGATTGCCAAGGCGACCTGTGATGGCACCTTCTTTGGCGGGGATTTGGTTGCGGCTGGAACGGAAGGCTATTGGACGGCATACAGTCAGGGCGGCAAGATCCTGCTCCAGCAATTCACTTCCAGTGCCGTCGGTACGGCGATTGCCGACGCAGGTGATTCGGCTCATCCGCATCTCGTAACCTATGGCTCCGAGCACATGCTCTTGGCGTGGGAGACCGGTAGTGCCATGACGGCACAAGTACGAAGTTCGACCACGGGAGAAACCGCATCGGAGCCATTTACGATTTCGGTGAAGGACCACAGCTTCCAAGCCTTCAAAGCCTATCCAGATGGAAGCGTCGCCTATCCCGCGGCGGGCTCGAACTCCACATCACTCAAGATCGCTCGCGTCATGCCCTGCAAGTGAGCAGCTGCGGCGGCTCGATGCGAATTCGATGCGAGCAAAGCGCTCCCGCCGAAGTTGGCGACGGGAGCGCAAGTTCGCAAGCTCGTCAATTCAAAGTCCCGCAGACAGGCACTGGAATGCCGAGAGCAGGGCGTCATCACAGGCGTAGGGGCGCGGCATGTAGTCGAGCTCGAGGTCACAACGCCAATTCTCGGGGGCAGGTGTCGTATTGCCGACACACTTGAGATTTTGGCCCCACTCGGTCTCGCATCCCGCCATCCAATCGTAGGTGATTCTGCAATCGAACATGCAGTAATCCATATCGACCATGAAATCCGCCGCGCACGGAGACGCAACCGTGGCTTCGCAATTACGAAGACAGAGCAGCTCGTTGCTTTCGGTGCAACGCTTCGCGCTTGCCGTCGCGCGGACCTCGGTCGTTGGACTGTTCGTCGGGCTCAGCCGCCACGTCACGGTCTGCCCGGCAGTGAAGTCGATCCCGAAGGCCAACGAATGGTCACCTGGGGCGAATCGTGCGGGGCGCTCGTTGCCGACGTCGAGCGGTAGCGCGTTCTTTTGACTGTCGTAAGGCACGCTGATGCTGACGCCGTTGTCGTTCTTGTAGCCGAAATAGGCGACGTACTTTCCGTCCGCACGCGGATCGACGCAATCGAGATACGGTACGACTGGCGCCTGCCCGCCGCGTCGATAGGCTTCGTCGAGGAATGGCAAGTAGGGATCGATTCGCGTGTACAGGGAGTAGTCCTCGCACCAGAGGCCCGTAAAACTTGCAACCCCAGCGATGTAATCCTGTCCCCATTGATTGACGATGATGGGGCCGCCCGAGTCGCCGGCGCACCCGTTCGAGTACGGAGCGTGCCCGTCCAGTTTGAGGTAGTGCTCACGCGCTGTCGCATCGAGCATCGCGGGATTGGGATCTTCGGGATGGTAGTCCGCAACCGTAGGGGTTCCGAGGATTGGGGCTTGCCCAGTGCGCTTCACCCCGATCCCTTCGTTGGTCTGAATATCCGCACTGAGCGCCTTGCTCGCTCCCCAGCCAACGAGGGTGGCCATCTTGCCGACCCAGGGTTGGTCGAGGCGGAACCGGGCGAGTGGTAGGGGGTCGAATGGAAGCTTTCTGTCCAAGTAGACGACTGCGAGATCGGCGTCGTGCGATTGCTTCGACCACGCCGGATGGACTTGTGTTCCCTCGATTCTGGCCCAAACCGTCGGCGCGCCCGGCTCGGGCAAATTGTAACGCAAGGGAAGATCGGCAGTGAGGTTCGACCCGAAGTAGACGAAGGACATGCCGTCCATCGTGTCGTTGCGAATGCAGTGAGCCGCGGTGAGCACGACACGTGGCGCAAAGTACACGCCGGAACATCGCGCGATCCGACCATCCACGAGGGTCGAGTAGAGCATCACGACCTGTGGGCGACTCGTCTCGACCGTACCTCGGATGATCGAAGCTTCGGCACTCGTGACCGCTTCATCGTTCGGCTCGGAGACGGCGCAAGCGCTCAAGAGAGCCGTGATCGTGCCACCCAACAATAAAACCCGCTTAGACATGGTAACCTCTCCAATCCCAGACGACCTGCACATCGCAGGAACCCGGAAGAGCGCTGATAGCATTCGCGGTCGTCATCGCAACACCTGCCGCTCTCGTCGAGTTTCCAAGTCATGGTCTTCTTCGGTTCTCACCGGATTGACCACAATCAAGCGTTCGATTGCGTGATCGACGATGAGCGCACGCGGCTGCGCAAGTTCGTCGTCGACCAATCGCGATTTCGAAGCGCATGCATTGCTTCAACGAGGACCCCAATCCGAGCACATTTCTTCGGCAAGCTCGCGCTCGAGAGCTTCTACGACACGGAGTAACTGCACTTCCGTGAGGCTTTGATCCTTCGACAGTGAGTCCGCATCGAGCTCGGTCGCCAAGTAACGAGCCAATCGCAGCAGGTCTCGAATGTTGTGCTTACGTACCAACACGAACTCTTCGCTCATGGAACTACCCTCCTGAACCGTGGTGGGCGGACAGATGTGACGTATGGTCCTAAGCTGCGCAAGTGTTCAGTGTTTGGGCCGCCAACGTCGTCAGCGTTTACGTGGACTTGTTGCGTCACCAGCCGAGGAGTCCACAGCGCCTGCAACTTCAGCGTCTGGATGCGGTCCTTCGTTCGCTCCCAAGGGAGTTGTTTGGCCGACTGGATTACAGCCAATCTTCGTCTGGGCGCGCACGCCGGTCGTCGGCGCCGGTTTGTCCCGTCGAGGCAAGACGGTCCTCGTGTCGACGTTTCGTTCGATGTTGCTCGTGGCACCACGATTGCAGACCTCGCCGAGTCCGGGGCGAACGCGAGAATTCTTCGTGATGCCCCATTGGAGGTGACGAAATGTCTGGGGCATCGACGATTGCGGATGCGTTGACGGCGTTTAGGGCAAACTTGGCAGAGACGTTCGAGGGAGAGGTCGCGCCTCCCGAGTCCGCACGCGCCGCCATCAACGACGTCATGTCGCTCGTACGAGACCTCGAAGCTGCGGCTCGGGAGGAACCCGACGGTCTTGCACGCGGGGTGGTGCAACTTGCCCGGAGTCGTCCCACTCTACTGGTCGAAGTTGTCCGTCATTTGCGACAATGGTCCAACGACATCGTGCGCGAGGTGCCGCCGAAGTCCCACGGAAGCGCCGGCGGATACGTCAAAAGTGAGGCTCCAGGCAGCGCTTTCCTTTCGTCCGATCTCGAAGACGGGGAAAACCTGTCGGCAGTCTCGGGGTCGAGCGCTGTCGTACAAGGCGAGGAGGTCGACTCGAAGCACATTGCTTCTGGTTGAGTTTTCGGTTTTACGAGGTGACGGAGGCCGCAACGGAACCCGTGACGCTCGTTGATCGATCGATGAAGCCGCTTTGGGTTGCTCGTACGGGGAAACACTCCGGACAGAGCAAACGCCAAGCAGACAAGACGCTGTTGGCTTCGCGCTGGAGCGAATAGCGAGCGCTGAGGAGAGCCGCGAACTCCTCTCGTTGCCGATCGAGGCCGTCTGGTTCTCGTGAGCAACGTTCAACGACCGCTTCGAGTGTCTGGGCAAAAGCGAGTACGTCGTTCTGTCGGACTGGCCACGCGTATCTCGGATCCAAGTATTCGTCGGCGGCGTAGCCAGTATATCCGACGACCAAGCAGCCACACAGTGCTGCCTCGAGTGGGGGGAGCCCGAACCCCTCGTCTTCGCAGCTGCTCAAAAAGACGCTCGAATCACGTAAGGTTTCTGCCACCTTCGTTTCCGACAGGCCATCTATCGGAACCAGTGTCCAGTCGGCAAGCTTGCCGCGCAACATGAGAATCTGAATGACCTGCTCGAGATGATGAGCGAGTTTGCGCGGCATGTAAGCGATCTGATTCCGTCGCGGGCGGCGCTCGAAATAGAACACATCGAGATCGATGCCATTGATCGTGCGTTGCACTGGGAGATTGGGGAATGCATGGGTCAAATAGCGGCGATTGTGCTCCGAGACACAGACGGCACCCAACGTATTGCGCTGCGCGTATACGTTCGTGCTTGGCCGCACGTGCGTCCCCCAGCCGCGAAAGGTCCCATACGCATTTTGATTGAAGACGATGACTTTGCACTGAGTGCAAGCGCCTTCGAGCAGTGCGCCGTAGAATTCGGGCAGGACAACCGTGTCCATTTCCGTCAAGACCCGGATGGCGCTTCCATTCGTTGGGACGAGCACCCTTCCCGGCATCAACCTGAGATCGGGCGGAGGAATCAGCCGTTCCTCGACGCGCCCGAGAAACGAACGAATGCGGCGAGGAAGACTCGTCCTCAACGAGGCGACTCGTGATTGATGTGGAAACCAATCGCAAGAGAAGCCTTCCTGGCCGTGGAGCACCCATGCGTCCACGCCGTCTCGAGCCAAGATAGCAGCATGACGGTATATCTGTTTGATTCCACCGACGGGAGCGTTCGTGTCAGGACAGACGAAATATACAGCGCTCATCTTGGCGTTCCCTCCACGTCGCGAATGCATCGAGTGCATTGATGTCCGGCCTTGACGGATCCAGTCCAAGAGCGAACCGAGTTACGGAGAGAGGGTTCGCCAGACGTGCAATCCGTGATGAATTCTAGTGACTATTGCCTCCCGTCACCACGCCAAATCGATGCGGTTTGTAAGATTGGGGGCTCATTGCGGCTGCGTAACGCATACGAACGGGACGAAAATCGCAATCATCTTCTGGAACGTTCGGCAGTGTCGGGAGAAGATTCGCCGGTCTGGACGCTCCTTCCTCGAGCTGCCGTGCACCCTGTCATTGCGACGATGTTTCTCGAAGCGTCGTGGAATGCGCTCTGGTGCTCGGGTTCCAACGATTGAAACAGACGGCACGCCGGCGAGTCTTCGCGAAGAACTTCACGAAAATGCGGTCTGGTACCCGCGCAAACTCAGGCGGGGCGCAGTGCCCATCCCATGGAAGGGCTTCCTGTTGCGATGCGTAACCTCGGTGAAATGCAGAGATTTCTGCCCTCGAAGCACCGTTGCTGTAGGCTCCGGCGGCACCGAGTCACCCCAAGCTGTCGGTACTTCGTCGTCCTCTTCGTTGGGACGCTACGTCGACGCCAATGGTCGGGATGGCGCGAGTGGGCGTTCTGCTCCTACCGCTTTGGTGGATCACTGCGCTCGCGTACACGAATGCAGAGAGAGCAGAGGTTTGCAGGTGCGACGCGCAAACGGTCGTGCTGCACGTAACGAAGGATGGGCGAAGCTGGTCGATGGAACGTTCCTCGTGCGAGCCAAAAAGCGCATTGCGGAGCAACGACGAGGATCGGACGACGTTATCGTAGGCAAACTCCGCGCGGAGGCCAAGCTGGTCGTGCTGTCACGACGGCATCATTGGGAAACTGCACAGAAGGTAGGCGACGGATCGGTGCAGCGGATCGAGAGCGTGGAAATGCTAGTGGGCTTCGGCATCTCATGCGCACTGCCCATGAACGGCTAGCGATCGTTGCCCAATCGCCTTGTTACGACGCACGGCATGCGACGCACGGCACGCGACGCACGGCACGTAACGCACGGCATGCGACGCACGGCACGTAACGCACGGCATGCGACGCACGGCATGCGACGCACGGCATGCGACGCACGACATGCGACGCACGGCATGCGACGCACGGCATGCGCGAACGCCGTTCGTCGCATGCCATCGTTTGGAGCTAAACGCATCGCGTCACGGTCGCAAGGGGCTCGGTTACCACCAGATGCTGGCCTCGAGGCTGACCACATTCACGTCAGGTCGGAGATGTGGGCCCGTAATCGGCATTCCGCGCAGCCGCGGTTCCTGGTTTTCGGTGCTTGCTCCCCAACCGTCCGGGGTCACGGGAGACGGAGGTGGTTGTACGCAGTCGAGCTCTGCGGCGCTGGCGCCGAATGCCCAGTCTTGGACGCCCGGAGCCGCAACGGCTGATCGACTGCCTTGAATGTCCGAAGGAGTCCCTGCGTCACATTCTCGCTTTGCATAGATGTAGCGCGAGTACTGCAGTGCCACCTGCTCGTGTGTCACGAGCTTTGAACGAAATACGAGTCGAGGAGACAGAATCATGAATCGCTGCTTCTCGTTCCTCGAGTTTGGCGCCAAGTAGTCGAAGCGTGTTGCGAAGGCGAGCGCTTCGAACGCATCGAACTGAATGTCGGTGCCCGCTTTGAGTTTCACGATACCGTCGTTGAGTGGATCCCGGCTAGAAACGCGGTTGAACATGCCGTAGAGCTTCACCGTGAGATCCTGATCTTGCCCGAACGGACTCTGGCCGAGAAGATCTCCGACCTTGGCTACGTACTGCCCCGCGATCGTCAGCACGCCGCCGTTGCCGCCACTGCATTGGGCGCCTTGGAATCCCCATCGGCAGGCTTCGCTGTCGAGATAGTTGCCCGTGACGCCCATGTTGAACTCGCCACCACCGTAGCTATGAATGACCTCCACCGCTGGAGCGACGGTGACCGCGTGCTTGAGGTCGATATAGGACGCCCCGAGGTACAAGTACCCGAAGACGTCCGGCATATCGAAGCGAGCATCGCCGCCGAAAATCAGCATTCGTCCATCGGGTTGAGTCGGAGACTGATAGGGAGAGACGTACGGATTCGGATAGACCCATGCGGGTTGCGGTCCTGTGAAACGCGCTTCTTCTGCTGCGAACGCGTGAAGCAGATGGAGACCGAACGTGGCGCGCTGAGCCCAGGAAACGTCGGCATGGACATGGTGAAGCAGAGTGAACCTCGCGGAGTTGTAGATCTGCGCGTCTGGACGTTTGGCTCCGACACCATCTTCGATACCAATGGTGACAGGTTGGTCTTCGAAGTCGTATTCGAGACGTACCGTGCCGCCCATGACATGCGTGCGACCGAACAAGTACGTATCGTACTCGCCAGCGTCCCAGGCGCCCATCTGACCGTATCGGTTCCAGAAGCTACCGATCTTGGCTTTTAGTCGAAGATTCTCCCACGGCAGATATGGCGAAAGCTCGAATCCAACCCTGCCCTATTCCGAACTGAGCTCCGTTCTGGACTGCAGAAGCATCGGTGAAGTTGAAGCCTTGGAGCGCGACGACTCCCTTTGCCCAACTGTTTCCATAGGAAAAGAATAGTTCCGCCCAGTCACGTCGGTTGTGCTTCGTCGATTGCCAACTGAGGTACTGATCGTCGGGGATGAGTGGCGCGTGAAAAGTGGTCTTGGATTGTCCGGCGTAGGCGACGTCGCGACTTGCAATGCCGACGCGCAGAGGGGCGCGTAAATAGCCGTTATAGCCGAATTTCCATTGGTCCTCGTCTTCGACTATGGGGCCACCATAGGAACCGGTGGTGTGTCGTGACCCAACGTCGAGCGTCGACGTCTTCCCGTTTGTCGATTCGGCACTGCTCGAGGGCTCGGTGCTTCGTGGTGGCCTTTCGTCCACAGTCGCAGCGGTTTCGGAACCCGTCGCGTTGATGTGAGTGGCGGACTCGTCGAGCTCGCCGTCTTTGTGCGTGGTGGCGTCGGGTGACTGACTCGTGTCACTCGGTGCTACGTGTTGGGACGTTCCCTGCGCGAAAGCCGTTGCTACGACGCTCGAAACCAACCACCCAAAGAGCACCCGCACGGTAATACCGTTTTGCATATGTCTCCCTTTCCCGAGATTCACGGACGTAGGCCACCGCATCCGCGGTTTTGCGGTTCGTCATCGATGCAGCAGTGCTACGAGTGCCGTCGATCGCTTCACATCGGCGGCGCGTTTCTCCGCGTCTCGGCTGTGCACTCATTCGCACAATGGCGGGGTCATGGTTTTTTGATCTCGATGGGCGAGACGAAGACGTCGCACGAATTGGAAGGTGTCTGCGCTCGCGTCGTCTCACACGTCTTCGACCATCGTAGAAGGATGCGATGTGGGGTTGCGGGGCTTCCCAATGAGAGGAATGGCGAGTGTGGTCGACGTCGCGACTTGTGGAAGGCCAGAAGGAGCATAGGGAAGATGGTGCTTGGCGAGACGCAGACACCGACCCGGTGCAAGACCGTCGTACGCTACGAGCATCGGTGGCGAATGACATGCCTGGCATGGGTATCGGTAACCGATATGCCGCTCTTGGGACCCCTTACCCAAGTGGCCACTGCGTGTATTGATGATTGTGGTCGTGCAAAGGTGGAGGCAAAGTGACCCGGCGCTCTGGAGGCGGCGTTTCTCTGTGGAAATGGGTACCGATACCGTGTTGGACCGCTCGAGCACCGTCGTTCGGTTCGGTCGTCCACTGACGACTCGGCGAGTGAAATCAATCGGCCCATAGACGTGGAGTCGATCACGTCGGTGCGCACGCAGGCGCTCGAACGTCGTCGAGTACCTGCGCTGTGCAACCGCAGTAGGCGCGGCGAGCGATTCTTTCGGCGCGGGTATCCAGCCTCGGAGGAGAATTGCGGGGCTGGGATGCGGACGCTGCGTCAACGCCAGAGGCGTGGAGCGGCTGCATTCGGCTCGCAATTCCAAGGGCTGAAAACGAGTTCCGGATATGTGAGGACCGAAGGCGCGTTCTCGAGTCGGAGAAGCTGCGACATTGGTGACAAACCCCATGTCTCCGGGACAACGTTGTTCGAAATTGGATTGGGCAGTTGAGCCGTTCCACCTCTGGGGAGCGTCATCCCTCTGAATGGTCCTGTTTCTGCGGGATGTCCGTCACCCGAAACGACGAGCCACCCGCAGGGTGCCAACAGGATCTGGAAAGATCGTGGCCAACCGAGTCGATAGGATGCTTGTTGCGCTCACCGAGCGAACCGGATGCAACCCCCTGGAATGCGTGACGAATGTCTCGAACGCAGGAGTCACCATTGGCATTGGGTGGCATCCGGTGTCGCTGGCGGTGATTCCACCGGCTGATGTTGGCCATAAAAAGTCCCCGTCGTCCTTCCGGTTCTGCCGCTCTCGTCGGCGGAGAACCGTCGGCTCCCGTGGCGGTTCAACTCGAATCGTTGCTTTTGCACCAACGCATGTGAGGGTTTCATGAAAAGCACGCTGCTCTGGATACAAGCGCTCTGCCTGCTGGTAGTCGCCCTAGTGAACACGGCATGTTCCGATTCGGAGAGTGGAACGGATGGGAAGACCACCGTTTCACCAGGAACGATTTCCGTGCTTTACGGAACAACCGCCCTTCGTTCCAGCGCGTCGGTAAACGTCGCTGGAGCAACGGTCGGGGTTCCCGTCGCGAGCACGTTCACGATCAAGAATTCCGGAGAGGCTTCGCTAACCATTAGCGGCGTGGTGGTGTCGGGTGCGGACTTCACGCTCAGCAAGAGTCCGGAAAAGGAGGTTAAGGGCGGCAAATCTACCTCCTTCGAGGTGACGTTCGCGCCATCCAGTGCTGGAACGAAGACGGCGAACATCTCGATCCTCAGCGATTCAGCAGAGGACTTTTCCTTCTCTGTGAGTGGAAGTGCGACAGCGGCGCCGGCACCGCTCATCGTCGTGAAGGACGGAGACGCAGAAGTCGTCGCCGAGTCCGTCGTAGGCCTGGCGAACTTGAAGGTTGGGGAGTCGACGGACAGGACCTTCACGATCGTCAACCCCGGGACCGCCGATCTCCACGGTTTCCTCGGTAGCAGTCGACAACGCAGAGTTCTCGGTGGTTTCGGCTCCTGCGAAGGTCGTCGCTCCGAACGGAACGACGACGTTTACGGTCAGATTCGCGCCGGTTACTGCTGGCGCGAAGACTTCCAAGGTCGTTATCTTCAATGATTCCTCACGAACCTTTGCATTCTCGGCAAGTGCCGTAGCAACGACTTCTGGATCGGCATCGGGCGCAATCCTCGAGGTCAGGCAAGGAACTGGGAGCGTGCAAGCGGGCTCGAGCGTTGCGATTGCGGGTGCAGTCATCGGAACCTCGTCCGAGACGACCTTCACCATCGTCAACGCCGGCACGGCGGACTTGAACGTCAGTTCCGTCTCCGTGAGCGGTGCCGAATATTCCATTACTCAGAACGCGACAGGTACGGTCGCTCCGGGGGGCTCGACGACATTCGTCGTCAAGTTGAGCCCGGTCTCCGACGGAGCGAAACTCGGACAGGTGACGATAGCGAACGACACTCAAGTGCCGTTCGTGTTTTCCGTGCTTGCCATCGCCAGCGCGAAGCCTGAACCGTCCATGACGCTGGTCTCGAACGATGCGACGATCGGGAGCGCTGGAACGCTCGCCTTTGGCTCGCTCGTCGTTGGGGCGACGCTGGAGAAAACCCTGGTCATCAAGAACGTCGGAACTGCAGATCTCGTTCTCGCCGGCAACCCCGTCGTTTCGGGCAGTGCGTTCTCACTAAAATCGCCGCCAAGCACGACGACGATTGGTGTCGGTGCATCGACACCAATCGTGCTCACCTTCAGCTCTACCTCTCCGGGGGCGCAAGTCGGAACACTCGCCATTCCGAACAACACCGACGACATGCCGACCTACCTCGTAAACCTCACGGGCAATGGGTTCATCAACGCGACGGCATTCAACGTCACTAGCGTAGGTGGTCGAGATACCTTGACCACTCGAGACGCTCACTTGCAGCTGCTGGCCAACGTGATTCCGGCCAATGCAGAGAACAAGGTGGTCAACTGGATGTCGGAGTCTCCGGCCGTTGCGTCCGTAGACGCCAACGGGCTCGTGAGCGCAGTCGGTAATGGAACTGCCGTAATTCGTGCGACGGCAGCAGACGGCTCAGGGATCACCGGGGCATTTACAGTGACGGCCAACATTCCCTTCGTCTATTTCGTAAAGCAAGCAGTTGGCACGACGACCGCCTCGATGACGGATGGCGCCATTGCCGTTTCCGCCACGTGGGGTTCGTCGGGTAACGCATTCAAGTACGTCGCCCCCAATTATTACGGTACGAACAGCAACGGATTCATCTCCTTCCCCTCGCTGATGGCGGGTGATTTCACCATCGAGGCGGAAGTGACCGTGACCGCGCAGAACAAGGCCAACAACGCCTGCGGAATAGGAATAGGACTCACGACGGGATACAACCCCGCGGACTCGTATGCCTATCTCGTCATGCGTAACTCGACCAATCTCGCTCAACCGATGTACGTCAACAGCGCATCATCCGTAGGTAGCAGTGGTAGTCCATCGGTCACGTTCAGCAACGGAACGCCGCTCAAACTCTCGTTCAAGCGCGTGGGGACCAACCTGACCTACGGCGCGGGACCCGTTGACGGAACCCTGACTTCGAATACCGCTGGAACGAGCAACTTTACCAATGGCACGACGGTTTACGCCAATGGTCCCGTCTATCCCGCGATCTCCTTCAACAACGTAAACGCAACGATCAACAGACTCGTCGTCAAGAACGCGGCCGGAGACACGGTGTTCGATCAGTCGACGGGCATTCTCGTCAACTACGTTCCGGCCGCGCTAAACTTGTCATCTGCATCGATCGCCTTGAAGAAAGGGGCACAGGGAACGGTAACCGCGACGGCAACGGCAGTTGGAGGCGTCCCGAGTACCGTCTCGGCGGTTTCAGCGGACGAGACGATTGCAACCGTGGCTGTGGCTAACGGGCCTACGAATTCGACTATTACCGTTACTGGAATCAAAGGAGGCGTCACCACGGTGACCGTGTCGAACGATGCGGACAGCAATTCCGTGACGAAGACCAAGACGATACAGGTCGCCGTCAATGAATACGCCTCTACGGATCTGTATTCTGGGTTGGACACCCGCGCCTATCCGGCGCCGGGAACGACCAATGCGTACACGGACGGGGAACTGGCACTAACGTTCGATTCGACGCCCACCTTGAATTCAGGCGGCTCCATCAAAATCTACAAGTCGGCAGACGGCACGGAGGTGGATAGTATTGCGTTCGCGGGTGAGACGCAGACCTTTGGCGCGACGTCGTTGAATGTCGACAACCAGTTAGTGCGAATCTCCGGGAACACCCTCTACTTTACGCCGCATTTGGGGAAGCTCACCTACGGTACCGGATACTACGTCGTCATCCCCACCACCTCGGTTACTGGGACTCTGAACGGCACCGCATTCAATGGCTTCTCCGACCTCGTGACCGTGAAAACGTGGAATTTCACGACGCGCGCAGCTCCGGCTTTGGATTACGCGAACCTAACCGTTGACGGCGCTCAAGCGAGCACGGCGAATTTCCGCACGATACAAGGCGCGCTCAATGCCATTGCAGCCGCATCGCCCGCTCCGACAACGGCAACCGTTTCCGTTGCCCCGGGGACTTATTACGAACTTCTGAGGTATGTCGCGCCGGCAGCCGCATCGAACCAAACCATTCGAATCGTCGGTCCGGCAAACAATGCGAAGGGAGACAACTGCATCGTATCCTGGAAGAACGGCAACAGCTTGAACGGGAGTACTCACACGAGAGCGTCGTTCTATGTCACAGGTGCCAACCTCGTACTCGAGAATCTCACGTTCAAGAATACCGCTGTGCGCTCCTCCCTATCGCAGGCAGAAACCCTCTACTTCGCGAGTGGGGGTGACTTCACCTTGGCGGCATTCAACTGCTCCTTCGTCAGTAAGCAGGACACCCTGCAGACTTCGGGTCGGAACTGGTTCTATAAGTGCTACATCGAAGGAAATGTGGACTACATCTGGGGTACCGCACATGCAGCACTATTCGAGGATTGTGACCTCAGGACGATCAACGATGTCGGAGGCACGACCGCGCAGAAGTATAGTCTCGTGGTGGCCCGGACTGGCACGACGATCGCAGCGTCGGCAAACGGCACGATCGGCAAGGGATACGTGGTGTGGAAATCTCGCGTCAAGGTCGATGACTACGCGACTCAGAGTTTCGGGCGAGATGCGGGCACAGGATCGTTCTACGATCAAGTGTCGCTGATCGACGTCGCGTTCAGCGCTTCGAGCGTAGCCGCTACGGGTGCGTCTTTGTTGGCTGGATACTGGGACGTCGGGACATCGCCGTTGAAACTGGGTGACGCAAGCTACGTCGGATGGAAAGCCACGGGTTGCACGTGGCAGGGGGCGCCTATCGACATGTCGACGACTGCCGCCGGGACGTCCGCGGTGATCGCGAGCCAATCGAGCGAGTTCGATACCCGTGACCACATTCTCAATCGCGTGGTGACCGTAACTGCCGGTGTACCTTCGGGTTATCAGGCCGTAAGCTCGTCGACCACTGGGACCACGACGTGGGATACGTCATCGCTAGCCGCTGCGTGGGGAGCTCCGTAACAGACGCGTCAGCCCGTCGCATCGATGTGCGACGGGCTGACCCAAGACGTGATTTGTCGTGAATGGGAAGGCCTCGTCCAAAAGACGAGGCCTTCTTTGCTTCGAATGTCTCTCAGGCGCGTACGCACGCAATCGAGCTGAGCTTGGGCGCCGACACGCACATGCGGAGGTGGCGTGGGGCTGAGCGACGCCATCGGCAGCAGATGACGTGCCCAAAATCGCATGTACGGATCGAGTCGTGAGCCAACTGCCGAGCCCCGTTCAGCGTGCCTGAATACTCTTCCAATCTCGCACGTTGACGTTGAAGAACCCCGACTCGGTGAGGGCACGCGAAACCTCGTCGACCTGCTTCATTTGCGCGAGGCCCTTCTGGAGCGCAGCAAAGGTCGAGGCCCCGAGTGGATTTTTCTTGCTCACCACGTAGTGCCGCGAGCCATTGAGGAGCACTTTCCAGCCCTTGATTGGATAGAGAGTGATTCCGCCGACCGTGATGCTCATATCGGGTAGGCCAGAGAAGCTCTGCACGGTCAAATCCGCGTGGCCGCCTTGGACCATCTTGAACATCGTCTCGGTGTTCGGTGCGGCTTGGAGGCTTTTGAAGCCAAGTCGAGAGAGCGTGTTCCAATCCACGCGCCAGCTCTTGTTGGTGACGCACGAGTATCGACTGAGATCGGTCGGTGTATCGAGCACAAGGTCGTCAGCGCGCTCTCTTGTCGTATACAGCCCCTTTTCGAAGGCGCCGTTCGGCACCACCTCATCGGATTTGAATACATCCGCGGCGTTCTCGTCGGCCCAAAAGTCCCATTGCGAGGTGCCTGCAACGGTCACGTCTCCGGCCAGTACCATCGCTCTTTCCCGTTCCGAATTCGGGATTTTGGCGAATTCGAAGTCTGCGCTCACTCCGCCGAGAACGAGTGCTTTGGCAATCAGAACTGCGTCGAGCGCCTGTGCTGTGTCGAGATCGGGGGAAGCGTAGCTGAGCCGCCCGGTGAGCTGTTTGCCCGAAATGAACCGTAGATATTTCTCGGTATCCGTTGCGGAAAGCGAGAGCCGCACCTTGCCCGAGGTTTTCCGTTGGGTTGCAGGGGTCGAGCGAGCGGACTTGGACGAGCGACCAATCGTCACTTCGTCGAAGGGGTTCGCGCAGCCATACGCCAAGTATCCGGAGATCAGTGCGCAGACCAGCGAATGGACTCGATACATCGGTGTTCTCGTCTGTGGTCGCATACCTGGTGCCCTCGTTCGAGAAGCGATTCAGAACGGGGCGATCTCAGGGATATACGTCTCGACTTGGAGTCGAATTCACTGAGAATTGGTCGCGTTCTCGAGTAATGCACGAGGAGTGCTCCGGGCGTCAGAGTCAAGTACTGGTGCGTGCGGGGGAGAGCGCTCATAGGAAGCCTTCGGTTCACTCACCAAGGAACCTTCGAGCATAGGAGGAGCCCAAGCGTGAAGTGTTTATGGACGCGTCTGAGCGCTTCGACGCCGAATGACTGCATATTCATGGCGTCACAGCGCTCTAGTGCCTCGCTTTGCAGCAAGCTAGACTTTCGATGCCCGTCACGCACGGCAGTCGGGTCCGTTCGAGCGGAGTCGGCTAGAATCGGATCAGTGGCGTAACGGGGCGGCAGTACCGCGTTGCTGTTTGCCGTGTCGGTATCCAATGCTGCCTCCGGGTCGGATTGGCAGACTGCAAGCCAGCACTCCATTAAGTGCGCGTTGTTCGAGCCGTTGATTCTGCTGAGGTATCCGTGATTTTGGACCCGTGGAGGCGTGAGCGAGCCCTGTACAGCGCGACACACTTCCGCCTCATCGATGCCAACCTGCGCTTCGATGGCCTGCCCGCAACGGATTGCCCTTCTCGTTCATCGGTAGACGTTTGCGTCCATGGAAGTCCTCGGTGAAGCTGACTACCAAAACTGGCGGAGCCAGATGATTCGAAAGAGTGCCGTGAGTGCCGCCGGGAAATTTCTCGATGTCCACAAGTAAACCGAACATCAGTCTTGGCGTGCGTCTCATTTCGATCGTCGTCGTGTTGGTGACGTTGATCCTTGCCGCCATTGGAGCCGTCCAGTACGCACGCACCAAGAATCTCTATACGAATCTGGTCGACGACGGATTGAGTGCCGCTTGCTCTCGAATGACGAAAAACCTGGCCGGGCCGCTCTGGAACTTCAATAAGGAACAAACCGCAGACGTTCTCAATTCGGAGATGGCTCAGGACACCCTGGTGGCGATTGCCGTGCACATGGGTTCCGAGACGAAGGTATTCTCAGGCACGAAGCGGGCGCCCTCGGGCCAAGTCGAACCTCTAGTCGACGAATCGTCTCTGCCGAAAAAACTGTTGAAGCGAGAGTTCGACGTGCTTTGGGAAGGGAACGTCATCGCTTCTGGAACGGTCTACTACACGCTCGATAAGCTCGAGCGGACCCTGCGAGCCCAAGTCCTGTCCACGGTTCTACAAGCCGTGATTACGGATCTGTTGCTGATAGTACTCATCGGGCTGGTGCTTTCGAGCGTCGTTATCAGGCCGCTTGGCGCTCTGACGTCAGTGGCCAATAGCGTTGCTCTCGACAACTTTTCGGGTCAGGTCGTCGAACGCGCAATCTCGGAGCTGGAGAGGCTCGTAAAGAAGCTTCATCACGACGAGTTACAAGCACTTGCGGAAACCTTCAGAAAGATGCTCGTCAATCTGCAGGTGAGAGACGCTGAACTCGAAGTGCATCGCAAGGATCTCGAACGACTCGTCACCGAACGTACCGTCGAGTTGCGCAAGCGCAACGAGGAAATGCGTTTGGTTCTCGATAACGTGAACCAGGGGCTCGTGTTGGTTGCACCCGATGGCACGATTTCAGGAGAGCGTTCGGCTGCGTTCAGTCGATTCTTCGACTGTAGGAGCGGAAAAATCGACATCTGTCTTTTCGAGGACCCCAGAGCGCGCGCCTTCTTTCGACTCGGCTTCGAGCAGATTGGCGAGGCATTCATGCCCATTGAGGTCGTGCTCGAGCAATTGCCGAAGCAGGCACGTCGCGGTAGTTCGGTCTTTGGCCTCAGGTATCAGCCCCTCATGCAGGGAGACCTATGTATCAGCGTTCTCTTCATGATCGACGATATCACTGGCGAGCTTGCGGCCCAGCAGAAAGATCGAGAGCAGTATGAGCAGATTCGAGTGTTCGAACGGTGGATGCGCGACCGCAATGGGTTCATCGAGTTCTTCAATGAGGCGCACAAGCTCGTCACTCGCGTTCACTCGGACGACTTCGAGTCTCCAGAGGAGAGGCTGCGAATCGTGCACACCATCAAAGGGAATGCGTCGCTTTTCGACGTGTTGTCGGTGGCAGAGGTCGCTCACGATCTAGAGACGCTCCTCGCCGAGGGTGAGCTCGCGAAAGCAGCGGAGCAACAGGCTTTGTTGGTCGAGAGTTGGGACGCGTTCACGAAGCGGGTAACGCTTCTCATCGGCGAGGACTTGTCGGAGCGATTCGAGCTATCCCGACCGGAGCTCAACGACATCATCTCCGGACTTCGGAAAGGAATTCCATCGAAGGAGATCATCCGACGACTTGTTGCAATCACCCACGAACCGATGAAGTTGCGATTTGCACGTATCGAGAGGCAACTGCGAAGTCTGGCAAGTCGATTGCAGAAGGCTCCTGTCGAATGCATCGTCTTTGGTGATCAAATGCGCCTCCCGCCCGAACAGTTTGCGTCATTCTGGGCAGCATTCCCACATGTCATACGGAACATGGCGGACCACGGATTCGAAACCGCCGAGGAACGAGCCAGTCTGGGTAAGTCGCCGTGCAATCGTGTTACGTTGGCTGCCGCCGCTGACGCCCATCACATCGAGATCACGATCGCGGACGACGGTCATGGAGTGGCTTGGGACAAGGTGGCCGCCAAAGCCAAAAGTCTGGGTATGGCTCATTCGAGTCGTCGCGAGCTCGTCAACGCGCTGTTTTCGCCGGGGTTCAGCACTGCTCAGGAAGTCACGGCGATGTCGGGGCGCGGTGTTGGCCTTTCCGCGATCGCCGTCGAGGTCTCAAAGCTCGATGGAACGATTTCACTGGAGAGCGAGCCCGGCAAGGGAACGCGCTTGCGATTTACGTTCCCTCAGTCAGTCCAGAGTGAGGCGCGTATCTCCATCGTGCCGATCAGTATCGATCCAATATCGGGACAGCGGTAGCAGTCGCTGACGGGCCCAGGGCAAATCGCAGTCGCGAGGTTCACCCGTAACCTGCGGCTCGAGCTGCCAAGGCCTTCGGGGGGACGTACGGTTCTGGACGCTCTGAGTGATCAAGTGCTGGGGGGCAGAGGCTGCGATTTCTCGCGTTGTCCGAGCGTCAACGCTTTGCTCCCGGAGTTTTGCAGCGCTCGAGGAACAGCGATTTCTCGCGTTGTCCGAGCGTCGTCGGGTTTGCGTGAGCCGCACTGGAATGCTGAGGCTCCGCAGAACGCGCGCGACCGGGGGCGATGAGGTGCGCATTCCGTCCCCCGTCTATCGTGGCGCGGTTCTCCACATAAATAAATCCGCTGGGGCGCCGTATCGAATGAGTCACCTCGTGCATCTCTCGACCGGCGCTGAGGTGGCGTGAGTGAAAGAGCCATCGTGACATCGCGAGCCGCGCCCTCTTTTTTCGTGGTGGGATACGTGCATCCCGCGGAGATCCCTGCATCGCCTGTGGTTGAATTGATACCGCAAGTCGATGTGCGCACGCGATTGCTCGATGGAAGCGCGAGACCTGCAAACGGGGACACGTCTTCAAATCGGGGCGTAAAAGGTGCTCTTCACGAATCGGAGTGCGTCGGCTGCGAAAGTGACGAGGTTGAAGTCGAAGACGCCGCCCCCGTATCGACGGTCATTCCCCGTCTCTCTATCGGTCAGGCGAGCAGCGATCAGGTACTACTAGTCGGGCTAAAACGCCGCGATCCTCGCGCGGTGGCCGTGTTCGTTCGACGCTTTCAGCACGATGTGCAACACGTACTCACACGCATCATGGGCACGAGCCCCGACGTGTCGGATGCGATGCAGGACACCTTCATCCGAGCCCTAAACGGAGTGATTCAGGTTAGAGAACCACATGCGTTGCGCGTGTGGCTTAGACGTGTGGCAACCTCGGTTGCGTTCGATCACCTTCGGCAGCTGCAGCGAATTCGGTGGAGCTTCCTCGTCGACTGCGCGGCCATCGACGAGCGTGCTGATGCCGTCACTCCAGAGGACCACGCCGTCTTCTGTGACATTCATCGAGTTCTCGACAAGATGCCTCATCGAGAACGTGTGGCGTTCTACCTGCGTTACGTAGACGAGATGGAATTGAAGGAAATTGCGTCCGCCTGCAACGTCTCGATTGCAACGGTCAAACGTCGCTTGGCGCGGGCAAATCTTCGGTTTCGAACTCTCGCACAACACCAACCCGATCTGGCTGACTGGATGCATCGACAAAGTGCGTGAACGGGAGTGCGTGCGGTGATGCCGTTGCAACTGCGGAAATGGAGAACGGCCCCACGCTTCTCGAGAGAGCGAGGGGCCATTCTCGTCGCAAGTGCCTAGCGAAGGCCAATCAACGCTGCACGCGGGCCGAGCCACCCTTGGCGAAGGCTTCGACCTGTTCGACCGTGACCATGGTGGTGTCGCCTGGCGTGGTCGTCAAAAGAGCTCCATGGGCCCAGCCGAGCTTGACGGCATCTTCCGGAGAGCGCTCGTTGAGCAAGCCGTAGATGAGCCCGCTCGCGAATCCGTCCCCACCGCCGATGCGATCGTAGACGTCCAAGTCACACGTAGGAGACACGAAGGTCTTTCCGTCGATCCAGGCGACCGCACCCCAGCGATGGCGGTTCGTGGACTGCACTTCACGCAAGGTCGTCGCCACCACTTTTACTTGGGGATACTTCGCGACGACGCGATCGATCATTCCGAAGAATGCGCTCGGGTCCAATTTGGACTTGGACTCGACGTCTTGGCCTTCGATGCCCAGACCTTTTTGCAGATCTTCCTCGTTGCCGACGAGAACGTCGGCGTTTTCGACGATTCTACCGATGACTTCGGCTGCCTTGTGTGCGCCACCCCAAATTGCCCAGAGTTTCTCTCGGAAGTTGAGGTCGAAGCTGCAGATCGCCCCGGCTTTTTTCGCGGCTTTCATGCCTTCGATAATGGTCTCGCCCGTAGTTTCGGAGAGCGACGCGAAGATCCCACCGCTGTGGAACCAGCGAACGCCATTGCGAAAGATCTCGTCCCAGGCGAAGTCACCTGGCTTGAGCATGGCACCGGCTTCGTTGCATCGGTTGTAGAACACGACGGGAGCACGAACACCTTGGCCGCGATCGCTATAGACCGTGGCCATGTTTGGGCCATTCACGCCGTTGTGCTTGAAGCGCTTGTAAAATGGCCGAACGCCCATCGCACGAACGCGTTCGTGGATCATGTCTCCAATCGGGTAGTCCACCATCGCAGTAGCGATGCCAGTGTTCAAACGGAAGCAGTCTGCTAGGTTTGCCGCAACGTTGAATTCACCGCCGCTCACGTGGATCGAGCAGCTGGAGGCCTTTCGCCAAGGTACGATCCCTGGGTCGAGTCGGTGAACCAAGGCACCGATGGAGACGAGATCGAGTCCGCCCTGCGGGCGAATGTTCAGTCCGTTGCTCATTTAGCCAATTTCTCCTTGCTCATTCCGTTGTCTCTCAATCGATATAGAACCTGGCCGGCCTCTTCGACCACCAAGGTGTCCGGGTCTTCACGCCATCGGTCGATATCGATTTCCCGATGATCTCGATATCCGAGGTTGATCGACAGACATTTCCGTTCAGGGATCTGCGTCGCCAACGTGACCTGAATGCGAGGTTTCTCTACGCCAGCGTCGAACTCACCGATTCCGCGCACGTTCGTCGAATGCGCCAATATGAGCTTGGGTTCGTTTTCGAAGCGCTCCCATTGCTTGGTGAAGTAATCGCGGACATGGTAGCCGATTCGCTCGATTTCAGGGCCGTGCATGAAGGAGACCGCTTTGATGTGGGGCCCCCAGATCACGAGTTCGCCGCCATCTGCAACGATGGGCTCGAGCTTGTACATCGCCTTGCCTGCCACCCAGAGCTCTTCGTAGATGGGGGGCGTAAGTCCAAGGACGCGTTTGACGGGGCGATCGAGGTACTTGACGTGAAGCTCTGCCGAATAGTCCGCCGCCTTCGACCACGCGTCCTCGGTCTTTCCGCCGTAAAGGCAGGCCAGCTTGTGTTCGGCGTTCACCGCAAACGCAAAACAGGTTCGCGGCGTCGGTACGAACTCGACCACGCGATTGATCACGCGTCGCGTCGGCGTATCTTTCACTCCATTGACCACTGGATTCGTTATCACGGCAGCAAGCCAATGGAACGCTTCGACTACGTCGAGGCCGGCAATACCCGGGAAGAAGTACTTGTTGCCTCCAGCGAAACCCATGCATTCGTGGGGAACAACCGGCGATACGATGAGGATGTGATCGTACTCGAGTACCTTCTTATTGATCGTGACCGGTATATCATTGGCGAAGAGACCATTGGTCAGACCGCTCACCTCGGCACCCGAGAGCACACCGAGCGACACGAGCTCGTCTCGGTGGTGGTGCTGGTGGTTGAAGAACCGAATGCGAGGATACTTTTCCGCGTGCTCGGTGGCACTGATCCCGACGTGCCGATAAAGCCGATCGGGTTCCATCGCGGCGTGGGTGCCTGTTGCAACCAGATAGTCCAGCGCCGCGACGCGTCCAAGAAGTGCGTCGGCAAAGATCTTGAAGAACAGATCCACCGGCGCATGCCGAGTGTGATCTGGGATGAGCACCAGAACGCGCTTGCCGTCGACCGGTAACGTCGCAAGAGTGCGTTCGCAAATCTCGCGTACCTCTCCCGCGGAGAGGCCGCCGCTCTCTGAGCCTTTGCCGAATATTTCGCTCATGGGTTCAGGTCCATTGCGTGTGGAATTTGCCGTCTTTGTCGACTCGTTGATAGGTGTGCGCCCCGAAATAGTCTCGCTGCCCTTGGAGAAGGTTCGCAGGAAGGTTGGCGGAGCGATAGCCGTCGAAATAGGCCAGCGCACTCATGAAGGCCGGCACCGGGATCCCGTTCACTGCTGCTGCGGCTACGACTTCACGCCAGGCGTCCTGGTAGCCCACGACCACCTCGCTGAAGTAGGGATCGAGAAGGAGATTGGCGAGTTGCGGTTCGCGCTCGTATGCGGCTTTGATCTTGCCGAGGAATTGCGCCCGAATGATGCACCCTGCGCGCCAAAGCGAGGATATCGTACCGTAGTCGAGGTTCCAGGCGTGCTCCTTGTCCGCAGAGCGCATGAGTTGGAATCCCTGAGCGTAGGAGCAGATTTTCGAGGCAAATAACGCTTTACGGATCTTCTCGATGAACGCCGTTTTGTCTCCCGCGAACTTGCCGGAGGGACCTGCCAACAGTTTCGAGGCGTGGACGCGTTCTTGTTTGATTGCGCTGATAGTACGAGCGAATACCGCATCGGCGATGGTCGGAGCGGACACTCCGAGATCCAGCGCAATCTGGCTCGTCCACTTTCCCGTGCCCTTCTGCTCCGCAGTGTCCAGAATGACGTCGACCATGGGACGACCCGTCTCCGGATCTTTCTTCGCCAGAATTTCCGCCGTAATCGCGACTAGATAACTGCTGAGTTCGCCTTTGTTCCACTCAGCGAACACGGCGCTCATTTCTTCGGCGCCCATGCCGAGCAGCTTCGCCATGAGCCAATAGGCTTCGCAGATCATCTGCATGTCGCCGTATTCGATCCCGTTGTGGACCATTTTGACGAAGTGGCCTGCTCCGCCTGGGCCAATCCAGCTGCAGCAGGGGGCGCCATCTTCTGCTTTCGCGGCTATGGCTTGTAGAACGGGCTTCACGAGGGGCCATGCTTCGGGGCTGCCGCCGGGCATGATTGCCGGGCCCTTGAGCGCGCCCTCTTCGCCGCCGCTGACGCCGGTACCCACGTAGTGGATGCCCGTGCCGTCGAGTTCTTTGATGCGCCTAGCCGTATCCGTAAACAATGTGTTGCCGCCGTCGATCAGGAGATCCCCAACTTGGAGATGCGGTTTGAGTTCCGCAATGACGGCATCGACAGGCTTGCCCGCGGGAACCATCATGAGAATTCTTCTTGGACTCTCGAGCGCAGCGACGAAGTTTGCGACACTACGCGCGGCAATCGCGTTTTTGCCTTGAGTGCGGCGCGCGAAGCTATCGACTTTCTTGCCGTCGAGATCGAAACCCACGACGCTATAGCCCTTGCTTTCGATGTTCAGCGCCAGGTTTTCACCCATGACGCCAAGACCTACGATTCCGAAATGCTGCTTGCTCATCTGGTTGGGGTCCCTATTTCACGCAAATTCATACGCCACTGTAAGCGGAGAAGCCACCATCCACCGGGAGGACGATTCCCGTAACGAATTGGGCGGCTTCGCTCATGAGCCACAAGGTGGCACCAAGGAGATCTTCCGGCGTTCCGAATCGTCCCATGGGTGTGGCATTGAGGATCTTTTGTCCACGTGCGGTCAGGCTGCCTGTTTCTCGGTCGGTGAGGAGGAAACGGTTCTGCTCGGTGAGGAAGAAGCCGGGCGCGATCGCATTGACGCGAATGTGGGGCGAGTACTCTTGGGCAAGGTGCACCGCGAGCCACTGGGTGAAGTTGCTGACCGCTGCCTTTGCTGCTGAATAGGCTGGAATTCTCGTCAGCGGGCGGAAGGCGTTCATCGAGGAAACGTTCAAGATTACGCCCTGTTTCTGCTCAACCATGAGCTTGCCGAATGCCTGGCTCGGAAGCACCGTTCCGATGAGATTCAGGTTCGATACGAACTGGAATGCCTCCGGAGGAATGTCGAAGAAAGGCTGCTCGGCGCTAGTCGTGGCTTTCGGGTTGTTGCCCCCGGCCCCGTTCACGAGGCCGTAGACGGAGCCGTACCGCTGCTTGACCTGATCGGCTGCAGCGCGCACCTTCGACGGATCGAGGACGTCGATGGGTAGTACCGAGTGATCACCTGGCGTGCCATGGAGCGACTCGAGGACTCTATTCGCGAGCTCGACGTCGCGATCGAGCAGCACGACGTTGGCCTTGCAAAGCGCGAAGGCCTTTGCCATTGCGCCACACAGAATTCCGCCGCCTCCAGTGACTGCAATGGTTTTACCCGTGAGGTCGTACGCGGATTTCGGGTCGAATTGAATCATGGTGATGTCGCCTAGTGAGTGCCGAGAAACAGTGGTTCGATGTGGCGTTTGAGGATGTTTTCCGTTACGCAGCGTTCTACCGCCACGCGGTGTTCGAGAAGGAGCTTTCGGTACGTGTCACTCTTCTCGGCCGCGATCTTGAAGCTGATATGGATGAGTTGTCGAAAGTTGACATCGAAGAGCGGGCAGGTTTGTACGTGACGAAGTGTATTGGCAAAGTGGTCCGCGTCGTATCTGTCGACTTCATCCGGGGTTGGCAGTTTCGTGCGGTCGATCTGGATGACCAGTAGATAGGGCTTGGCCATCTCGTCGTAGCGCGCATAGGCTTCGCGGTAGAGCGCCTTCACGAATTCGAGCGCGGTTCCTCCGACGCTGGCGAGCCCGACCACCTCTTCGAGCCAGGTGGTTCCAGCAGTCTTCAGGTGAATGCCGACGTCCAGCGCTTTGATCGCGCGATGCATGATCGGGTAAAGGGAGAACTTATCGCTTCCGGAATGAATGCTCAGCTTCAGGCCGGAAGGAAGCGAGAACTCCGATTTGGCGAACTCGAGTACGGCGAGGTCGGCCTCGAACTCTTTCGTGAATTGAGCCACGTTCCCGACGTAGTTGATGCCCTTCAGGAATTCGCCTGAGAACTTCGGGGCTACGGTCATGACGGGAATGTTCTCTCTCGCGAGTCCCGCTAGGATGAATAGAAGCTCCGCGGGGGTCTGAGGAGAATTCGCTTCGTCGAAGGAGACTTCCGTGACGAACGGTGAAGTGGCCTTTTTCTCGAGGATGTGTCGATAGACCCGACCTGCCTCTTCGATTGCGAAGAGGTATTTGGTCGCAATTTCTTCGAGGAGTGTGGCCGTTACGTTCACGGGTTCGGCAACGCCCGGGAGGCGGAGTGGGCCCACGTAACGCTTCATGTCGTCGAGGAATCGTTGAATGGCATCCCCAGTCGCGGCCTTTCCAATGTAGTCGGCGACGTCGATGGTGAAGAAGTCGGCGGCGTCGAGAAACTTGTCTACGTTGGCGAGACCGATGTGATCGGCATCCACGCAATAGGGGAGCGTCCAACCGGCAGATGCAACGGCGAGATTGGCTTCCTTACGCACGTCTTCGGGCTTGGTGCCGATGAGCGTGTGCTCTCGATTCGACTTGTTCCAAACGGGGGTGATTTCGATGCCGCGCTCCTTTGCGGCCAAAAATGCTCGCATTTGGGCTGAGCCCTCGAGACCGAATCGGTCTCCGATCCCCATGGAATACTTTGAAATGCTCTTCGTCATGTGAATTCTCGTTCGAGGTTACGTGCACGTCGGCAGAGGGCGTCATCGCTCCGTCGGCGAGATGCTTTCGGGTACATTTTAGATAGCGTTTGACGTTGTAGTAACAAATGTCGCTTACCATTCGTCCTACGAGGTCAATGTCGTTTGGGATGAGACCGCGCCGCATTTCGTCGCCCAAGATGTTGCAGAGGAGACGTCGGAAGTATTCGTGTCGCGGGTACGACAGGAAGCTGCGTGAGTCGGTCAACATGCCGATGAACTGGCTCAGAATGCCCATGTTCGAAAGGGCTTCCAGTTGACGGGTCATGCCGTCGCGTTGATCCAAGAACCACCACGCCGAGCCATATTGGATTCTTGCCCGGCACGGTGCCGTCTTGGAAGTTGCCGAGCATCGTAGCGAACAGCTCGTTGTCGCGAGGGTTGAGATTGTAGAGAATCGTCTTCGCGAGGCGATTGTCCGTATCGAGCCGATCCAGGAAGCGCGCGAGGGGTCTCGCGATTTCGAAGTCTCCAATCGAGTCGAAACCCGTGTCGGGACCCAGGACGCGCATCATTCTGCTGTTGTTGTTGCGCAGCGCTCCGAGGTGGAGCTGCATGACCCAACCGCGTGTGTGGTTCATGATGGCCACTTCGCGCAGTACTGCCGACTTGAACTTGAGGGCTTGCTCAGTGCCTATGGCCTGCCCGTGGCGGAGCTGCTGGTAGGCAGACTCGACTTCTTCCTTGGTATAGTCGTCCGCATACACCGTTTCGAGGCCATGATCGGAAAGGCGACAACCATGCTCGTGGAAGTAGGCGTGGCGGCGGTCAATGGCAGTGAGAAACTGGTCGAACGTCGAGATGTCCTGTTTTGCGGCTGCCGCCAAACGGTCCGAATACGCCACGAAGGCTTTCGGATTGGTGACATCCATCGCTTTGTCTGGGCGAAACGCTGGGTAGACGCGTGTCGACAGTCCGCTACGAGCCAGGCTCCGATGGGGGGAGAGGTTATCGACGGGATCGTCAGTGGTGCAAACCACTTCGACGTTCATTCGTTGCAGGAGACCCTGAGTCGTAAACGCGGGAGTGCGCAGCTTCTCGTTGCATTGATCCCAGATCCCCTGTGCGCTAGCTCCGTCGAGGACTCGATCGGTGATGCCGAAGGGACGTCGCAGCTCGAGGTGCGTCCAGTGATAGAGGGGATTTCGAAGGGTTTTCGGTACTGTCTCTGCCCACTTCTGGAACTTCTCCCAATCGCTCGCGTCTCCCGTGATGAAGCGCTCATCGACCCCACAGGTGCGCATCGCCCGCCATTTGTAGTGGTCGCCAGCGAGCCAGATTTGGGTGAGGTTATCGAAGTTGCGGTTGCTCGCGATGTCGTCGGGAGGGAGGTGACAGTGGTAGTCAACCACCGGAAGTCGCTCGGCGTAGCCGAAGTAGAGCTGTTTCGACTGTTCGCTCTCGAGCAGAAAGTCGTCGGTGAGGAATCCTGGGGTCATTCGAGCTGTTTTTGTGACGCCCAATTCCGGTTGGGTTGGCTCAGGATTCTCGCCGTCTGCTCCGCGTCGGTGGGTTCTCCTTGGGGAGAGCCCGCCGAGGGTCAGCCGGCCCGGACTTTTTTGCGACGATGCGTTTTCTTGAACCTTCCGCGGGCGTTGCCGCCGTCGTAAGTCAGGCGTCTCGCTGGATTGCCACACGGAGTTGCTGAGAGATGATGGACAGGCAAAATCGCGGCCGGATCAGGACACTGTCGTTTACCGCCTGGGCTTTTGCCCTTTTGGCGACGAACGCGGCTTACGCTCAAACGACCACGACGCCGGTTCCGGCGTCAGACCCAACTACCGCTCCTCCGAGCTCCGCCGGATTGGCAGCAACATCTGAAGATGCTGCCGTGGCACCGGCGGCCGCACCTGCACCTACACCCGCAGTGGAGGCGGCTCCGCCCGCGGTGAAGTTGGATGCATCTACGGCGCCGGTGGCAATGCCGGACAGCCCGAAGGCGGCGGCAGACGCCACGGCTGCGCTGTCCGAAGAGGAACGAAGTTGGTTCTATCGACCCAGCTTGACTACGACCTTCGGCAAGGGCGACAAGGCGCTGTCCGTCACTTTCTACGGTTTCGTACAAGCCGACGCGATGTACGACACGACGCGGAGCTACGACGACCATATTGGTGACGCACTCGTCGCTCACGGGGAGACGTACGCGGGTAAGCAGGGGCGGATGCAGTTTTCGTCGCGTAACTCGCGCATCGGGATGCAACTGCAGAGCAATCCCTTTGCCGGCGTGAAGACCCTCGCGGTCTTCGAGATGGACTTCTTTGGCGAACAGGCGGAGCCGCATCCCGCGACGCCAACGAACTCGGAGTATGCCGCGACGAACAGCAGTGAGAAGGTCTTCTTCGCGAATCCGATTCCACGCCTCCGTCACGCTTATGGACTGATCCAGACGGATTACGTCGATATTTTGGCAGGACAGACCTACGACGTTTTTGGGTGGCAAAGCTACTTCTTCCCCTGCAGCGTTCAGTACCTGGGGTTGCCAAACCAGGTGTTCTCGCGAAACACGCAGTTTCGGTTGAGCCATCTCTTTGGTTCAACTGGCCCGATCGGGGTCGAGGTGGCGGCAGCTGCCTTGCGTCCGGCTCAAAGGGACGGCGAAATGCCGGATTTGAACGCAGGCGTGCGTTTCGCTGTCAACGGAGTGAAGGGGATCACGACTCCTGGCAACACAGGCACGACGGCGCAGCCTCTCTCTCTCGGGGTGTCCGGAACGATGCGCAAGTTCCGTCTCAATGCCTTCACTCCTCCCCCAAGCCAGAAGTCCAATGCCATTCAAGGCTGGGGCCTCTCCGTGGACGCGCTCGTTCCCGTGATTCCGGCGAAGAGCGCCGTCGATCGTAGCAACAAGCTCACCCTCACGGGCTCCTTCGTCATGGGCAGCGGGATCGGTGATCTCATCAATGCCACCGGCGGTGCGACATTCCCGACCTTGCCCAATCCGGCGCAGGCCAATCCCCCTCCGATTTACTCACCGAACGTGGACGACGGCTTGGTCACCTTCGACACCGCAGGGGTCGCACACACGATCGACTGGAAAGCCTTCCGCGCGGGTTTGCAGTATTACCTCCCACCAGGCGGGCGATTCATCTTTGCTGCCAACTATACACAGGCCTACTCGAAGAACATGGGTGATCTGTTCCCGAAGGGCGGGGCAGAGGTTGGTTTGCTCGTGAAAATTGCGGACCTGTCCCGGTACGCGGATGCAAACCTATTCTTCGACGCTACGCCGGCCATGCGCTTCGGCGTTTCTGGGCAATATAGCTACGTCGAGTACCTCGACGGCAACAAGCCGCACAACGTCCGCGGTATGGCGCAAGCTCTCTACGCGTTCTGATTCGTTCCAGACGTTCTCGTTCCGAAGCACACCATCAGCAGCAGACAGGAAGCGGCCGGCTCGCAAAGCCGGCCGCTTCGCTATGTGGTGAAGAGTAACGGTCGGGTTCGGGTCGTCGGTCGGAATCGGCAGAATCGCGTCCAAAGGTGATTCGAATGATACCCAAGTACGCCTTTCTCTGGGGTTAGCCAAGAGAAAGGCGTGTCGTGCCCATTCCCACGAATGGCGGCGAGCATTGCCGCGACTCAAAGTGACCTAGAGCGCCAATCGGTTTGAATTGCCTACTGCAAACGTCGATCCTCTCGCTGCGCCGAGCGGCCTCGTCGCTGTGCTCCTCAGATTACCGCTAGTAGTCTTCCGGTGCTCGCTCCTCGGGCGCTCGGCTCGCTTCGGTTTTGGCGTTTTCGTGACGGTAATCGAACCGATTGGCGCTCTAACGCCGACGTTCTTCCTGCAAAATCGAGCGAAGGGCGAATGGCGTCCGTGTCATCTCCGTAGCAGTGACTTTCCGCGAGCGTTTCGCTCCGACTGTTCGTCAGCCGTGCCGAGCGGAAAGCCGAATTCGGCCTTTTGCCAATTCAGCCAATGCGGTTGGCACGGCCAGCGGTATCATCTTGATCTTCTCATTGGGGTAAAAGAGGTCATGCGTCTAGTTGTCATTTCATCGTTGGTACTTGGGTGCGTTGCGATTGCCGCTCAGGCGTGTTCGCTGCAAAAGTGGGATCCCGTCAACGATGGAACTTCTGGTTCGTCGGGAGCTTCGCAGAATGGTGGGGGGGCTGGCGAAGAGCATTCGACTGGCGGCCGCACCGGCGAGGGAGGGACCTCTGGAAAGGGAGGGACCGGAGGAAGCAGCAACACGTCCGGAACTGGAGGCACGACAGGTGTCGGCGGTTCGAATGCCGGGGAATTGGGTGGCTCGAGCAATCCGGGAAGTACGACCGGCGTCGGCGAGCCGATGATCACGAGCGTCAAGGTCGACTACAACAAAGTCTGTGCTGGTGACACCGCAACCATCACGGCAGTCTTCAGCAACGGCACCGGCACGATCGACAACGGAGTTGGAGCGGTCGAAAGTGGAGTCGCGAAGGCAACGACGGCCATCTCTGCGGACACCACCTTCACGCTCACGGTAACCAATAGCGCTGGCGCGAAAGTGACGGCTCCGGTTGTCGTTCAGGCGTTCCCGCGAGGTAGCTTCACCGCGACAGGGAGCATGAAGTATTCGAGGACGTGGCATTCGGCCACCACTCTTGCCGACGGTCGGGTGCTCGTGGTGGGCGGTTCCACATATAGTGCCGGCGCATTTGACGTCGCCGAGATTTACGATCTGGCTTTGGGGCGGTTCATCGAAGGAAAGTCTCCGAACGTTTCACGAGTCGGTCACACGGCTACTCTACTCCCGAACGGAAAGGTTTTGCTCGCGGGGGTTTCCGGCAATGGCAACGACACGAGAGCCGAACTCTATGACCCAGTAGCGGATAGCTTCATTATGACGAGCGGACCTCTCAATCAGGGGCGCGCCGAGGGAACTGCGACGTTGCTCCTGAACGGGCTCGTGTTACTGGCTGGAGGACGGTATGACATCGACCCGGCCCGAAAGACGCTCGAGCTCTTCAACGCAGCTGCGGGAGCAAATGGGACATTTGCCCTTCTCTATCCCACGATGGCTCAGCCGCGCGTCTATCAGACGGCAACCCTGCTGAGGAATGGAAAGGTCCTGATTGCTGGGGGCTGCACGGATACTGCCGATGATCCGTGCCTCGTTACTAACAGCGCCGATCTTTACGATCCGACGACTGGAGGGAGTGGCAGTATTGTCGCGACTGGGCCTCTGGTTGCAGGTCGGGCCAACCACCGTGCTGCTCTGCTTGGGAGCGGTCAAGTATTGATTGTTGGTGGCACGGACAGTTCAGGCGCCCATGTGATCTCGCCGGAGTTGTATGATCCGTCAATCGGGACCAACGGGACGTTTTCTACTTTAGGCGCGACCATGATGACTCGCAGTCCGCATGCTGTCGCTGCGCTGCGAACGGGCGAGGTGCTCATCGCTGGGGGTAAGACCGCAAGCGGCGCGAAAATGTCAACCGCTGAAATCTACAATCCAGCGACTGGCAAGTTCTCTCCAACTGCACCGCTGAATTCTCCCGATCTTCTCGTTCTGATGGCCTCTCTACCGAACGGAATGGTCTTGCTTGTGGGCGGTGAGACCACCCGGGCCGAGCTCTACTGTCCCTAGCAATTGGGCCTCAACAAGTAGATGCGTTCCTGGATTTCTCTTGGGCGCACATTGCTGGAACGTTCTGCTACCGCGGAAGCCGCGCTTCCGCGGTGACCTAAAGCGCGAGCCCCTTTTCCGGTTTGAAGTCGCAGCAATACAGCGTGGCTTCGTAGCCGTATTGGTTCGTGCCTTTGACGCCGGGTTCCGTACAATCGAACGGAATGTAATCTTCGTCGGGGCGATCCGGGCCATAGCAGGAGAACCCGAAACGCGGACCAGCACAGCCGGGCACCGTCAGATCCCCTTGGCACGTTCCACCGGGTGGAGGCAGCTTCGGCGTGTAGCAGCAATAAAAGTCTTGCTTCGCGTTAGTCACTCCAACTTTGGTGCACATGGGCGCGTAGAAATCCGCACGGCTCTTACTTGCTGCAAGGGTGTCCGTCGTGGGCAGCGTCGTAAGGTCGTCCATGGGGCAGGTGAACGCCGTAAGCCCAGAGGGGTCGCAGATGAGTGGCTCGCCTTCAGCGGTCTTGTTCGTCGTCGAACCCGTGACTTCGGTGCAGGCCGTTCCCCATGCGGCAGACGGGATCGGGATGTTGATATCGCGGCAGCAGTAGTCGACGAACCCGTTTTCAGCGACGACGCCGTTTCTGCAATACAGGTCTGAGTTCAAGAAGTCCGGTCGCGTTCCACCCACGCACTGGAAGGCATAGTAGCGTTCGTTGCAGGTGTCACCGGGCTTGTCCGCGCAGGCCTTGGGTTGCGGGCATTCGAGCGTCGTGTTGAGCGCGCAGCTGCCCGCGGTCGGTCCACAGCAGTAGCCGCGGGAGCCGTCTTCGCCAATTGGGCCGACGTCGGCACAAACGAGCCCCTCGGGATATCCAGTAACGTAAGATGGATCGCTATCCGGACGATCCCCGGCGCCGCAGACGAACGGAACTAGATCCGCAGACGTCTTGTAGGACTTATTGGTCGCGTCCATCGTGACCACGGCAAAAGTGCAGTCGACGGTGGTCAGATCGGACTCGACACAGGTGCTCTTCGTTGTTTCTTGTTCGGGTTTGCAACCCGTAAAGGTGCTGCCAAGAACCAGGCATCCCAAGAAACCGAACGCAACGTATCTAGGCAAGTTGATCGACATCAGTAGCTCCAGCCTTCCGGTGCTTTCGGCGCGGGTAGGGGCGGGAAGACGCACTTCTTCGGTGAACCTTCACCATTTCTGTCGTCGGTGACGGTCACGCCATCGCCAACGGGGGTGAAGTTGACCGGGCCTGGGCCAAGGAGGAGATTTGCGTATTGAGCGGAGATCGCGTTCGTTCCGATCCCGTCGATTACCACGTTATTCAACGTGATAGGTCCCATGATGCGACCGGCATTGAGCCCGTGCAGGGTGACCACGGACTGCAGCGGATTCGTGCACGAGACATGTCGAACGTTCTCGAGCTTGATGTTCGTGAACTGCGGGTAGCTGTTGCCCGAGAAGAGGGGATTGTACGAGGGAAGCAACATGATCGCGTTCGGGATGTCCCGCATGCAGATGTCGCGATAGGTTACGTTGTCCACGAATCCACCACGGCTGAGATCGCTCTTGATGCGGATGCCGTTCAGATCGGCGATGCTCGAGCCGTCACCAACCGCGCGGGATGCGCCATCGATGGTCAAATCATAGACGAGGACGTTCTTTACACCTGGGATTTTGGGCCCTTCGCTCGGTCCGCCTCCGTAGGTTTCACTGCCGATCGACATCCCGTGGCCTGTGCCGAAGTGGTTGTGTGCGATGACGAGCCCGTCGAGCACCTTGCCACCCTTGATGGCGATCTGGTCGTCGCTCGTGGTTACCGTATTGCAGGCAATCACACCACAACTGGTGTCGGCAGTGGTCCCCGGATCGATGCCGTCGGTATTGCGCGCCAAATGCGGCGTGTTTTGAACTCCCTGGCTGTTGAACCATCGTGATGGGGTATGCACGGTCACGCCCCAAACGGTGTAACCGCGTCCCATCTGATCGCAGGCGTATCGATTCGACGCGGAGGTCGGAGCCGTCTCCCACGCCGCGTATTGCTGGCGTGTGCTCGCCGGAGGATTCGACGTGATCTTGACGTGGAACTTCGACGAGTTCTGGAGCGTGATGCGGTACATCAGAAACCCGGTCGTGCCCGACTGCGTGGCAATCATATTTGGATTGCCGATGCTTCCATTCGTTTCGCGGAGCGCTTGGGAGAGTTGCCACCAAGAATAGCTCCGACCAATGAGAGGCTCGTCACCCATGCCGTCGATGGTGCCTTCGCCAATGATGCCGGGCCGGTGTCCTTGAGGCTTGATGAAATCGCTACAAGCCGTCGCTCCGTTCATCCCCGGGGAGCCACAGAGGATCCCCGAGCTCTCCATCTTGAAGTTGTCGGGATTGCGCGACATGTAGAGCGTGACGTCTTTGTCGACCCAGAGGATCACGCTGTCCAGGATGAGGGGGCCAGAGATGAAGACGCGGTTGTTCCCCGACGCGACTAACTTGACCACGACCGGCGGAGGAACGGGCGTTTCGTTCGGGAGCGTGTAGAAGGAGTCGCGCCACGCCTTCTTGCAGTCGTTGATGGCGGTCTGGATTCTACTCGTGTCGATGGTGGCTTCATCGAAGGGATCGGACTTTTCGGAGGTCAAGACCTGACAGATCCGGGAATCCTCTGGCCACGTCGGCTCGCCCAGGGGCAGATTTTCGTCTCCGTATCCGCAGCTGCCTTCTCCGCCCCCGAATTTGAACAGGGCAGACTCACTGGTCTCGCATTGGTAGTCGATACCTGGCGCATCGTCATTGAAGGGAGCACAAGCCGTGGACGTGAGGCCGATCCCCGTCAGGAGAGACGCAAGGACGTGCGCCCGCACGAGTTCTCGTCGTGACACGCTGTTTGAACCGAATGACATTGGGTTTCGCATTTGACTCAAGCTCAGTGCGGGCAACTTCATCGTGTTAGTAGCTCAGCAACCCGGTGCTCCGGGGCAGGGCCAGGAGGTTCCGGACGTACCACAAGTCCACTTGGGAGGATCGGCATCCGTATTGCAGACGCACCAACCTGCCTTCGTTTCCGTGCTGCCAGCTTGCTCGTATTTCCCATCGGCGGAATTGGTGCATGCGATGCAAGCCGGAACACTGCAAGGCGTGCCTGCCTTTGGCGTGACTCCCACAGGACACTGCGAATCGAGTTCCGCTAGAGTCGCCGGCACCTTGTAACAGCTGTAGTCCGACTTGGTCCACTCGCACGTGGACACCTCTACGTACGCGCTCGTCGTACCGTTACTCGTGCAGGTCTCACTCTTCCAGCCACCAGAGTTTGTCGGGCCGCAGGTCTTGTAGCAAAGCTGAGGGTCGGCATCCGTGCATGCAACGTTCTTACCAATCGCGACGCCAGCGCTCGTGGTGCCGCACACGACGCCGCCGTTCGGCGGTGTCCCGTTGCTCGACGTCGACGTACTCGTCGTGCTCGTGGAGCCGCCCGCTGTCGTGGACGTGTCCGTCGTCACGCCGGTCGTGCCACCGGTGGCGTCGGTGCTCGTGGCTTGGGACGTCGAGCCGCCAGACGTCGTCGTTCCCGTGCTCGTAGCGGTGGACGTCGCTCCGCCCTTCGCGGCGGACGTTGCTCCGCCCGAGGCGCTGGAGGTGGATCCGCCTTTGTTCGACGTCGACGGCCCGGATGCTTCGTTGCCGTCGTCGGAACAGCCGAAGACCGCCCAGGCGGTGGAGGCCAGAGTTATCAAGGCAAAAGTGGTAAGGCGCAATGGACGCATCATGTAGTTAGTCTCCTTGTCGTCGCCGTCGCTGATTTGGACGCTCCAGAGGGACGGCGAGGGCTCACGAAAGTGGCTTCGATGGTTCTCGGTTCGGGGGTGAATATTCAGTCAAAAACGAATCGACTCCCGAGCGGCGTTCGCGTGTACGTTCGCCGCCCAGGATCGCACCTTGGTGCTCCTCAACACCCACTCAGGGTGGAGCCGTTGCCGCAGGGCCATGCGGTCGTGCTCGCGCACGTCCACGAGCCCGTGCTTCCGCACGTGCAGTAGCCGTTCTTGGGCTCACCATTGGGATATGTAGTCGTCGTTCCAGAGGTGAGATATGCGGGGCTCGGCGTGGTGAGTGCGGATTCCGTGCCCCAGCAGGTCGTGCACGCGGGCACTGGGTTGGTTCCGTCGGAGCTCGTGCAGGGTTGGCCCGCTCGCGGCGTCGTGGACGGGCAAACCGTTGGAAGCGTGCTCGGAATCGCGTAGCACGCGTAGTTTGCAGTCGCCGGGAAGGTGCACGCTGCCTCCTTGTACGTGGAGGACGTCGCGTCACAGCTTCGGACCTTCGTGCCGTTCGCACCCGTGGGACCGCAAGTCGCGTAGCAATCGGCGGAAGTGCCGAAGGTGCAACTCGCGCCACTCTTTTGCGTGGTGCTGTTGCACACGCTCAGCGTCGCCGTCGTGCCGCCTGTGGAAGTCTTGCCGCCCGTCGCGTTCGTTCCACCGGCTGCTGTGGCGCCACCCGTCGCGCTCGTTCCACCGGCTGCTGTGGTGCCGCCCGTTGCTGCGCTCGAGCCGCCCACGGTCGTCGAACCGCCTGTAGCAGTGGTGCCGCCCGTTGCGTTGGATCCGCCGGCAGCAGTGGTGCCGCCCGTTGCTGCGTTCGAGCCACCGGCTGCAGTGGTGCCGCCGGTCGCCGTCGTCGCGCCGCCAGTGGCCGCACTTCCGCCCTTACCGCTCGTCGCGCCGCCGGTGGCCGCCTTTCCTCCCGTCGCGGCTTGGGCGCCTCCCTTCGACGCGCTTCCGCCGACACTCGCCGACGCGCCCCCTGCGTTCGTGGTGCCACCGTTGTTCGAGTCGTCCGACGAATCCGAGCCGCAACCCGCGAGCGGGGTCGTTGCCACGGCGCCCAAAACAAAAGATAGAAGTGCTCTGTGCACCAAAGACGTCTGCTTCATGTTGCCGATCCCTTTCGCCTTCCCTGAAGGGCACGCTGCGGCGCTTGCGGACACGAGGTGCGTCCTGGTGCCGAGGCCTGGTTGCTCCTACGATTCGGGATGACGTTGGCAGGGGAGGTCGGGGCTCAAGAATCTCGTACATCGGCCGTGCCCCCCGTAATGCATACGGATCTCCCACCCAGACACACGTGCTCGCCCAGCTCGCGGGTCAGTGGTTTCGAGGCCGACTTGTCGAGAAATGAACGTTTATGACAAAATCTGTGATCGATCGACTCGTCTCGCGCATTCGATAAGGGATTGATCCATGATTGGTTGAAAAGAAGGTGAATCGCGTGGCCCAGGTCGCTCTATTCCTTCAGACAAAATCGAACGACTATCAGGAGTTACTCCGTGAGGATTGCCTCAACGCCACCCGTCGGCACGAGATGGGCGTTCGGGTCTTCACCGCGGACAACAACGCGAAGCGCCAAGCCTCGCAAATCCGGGAGATCCTCGCGGAGGACGGCGAACGCCTTCCATCGGTCATTTTGGTGAGCCCAGTGCAGGAAGATGCTCTGGCTGGACTTGCACGCGAAGCTGCGAAAAAGGGAGTCGGTTGGGTCGTCCTCAATCGTTGGAGTGCCAGCCTCCCTGAGTTGCGTACGGAGTTTCCCAAACTCCCCATCTTTTCGGTGACCCCCGATCAATACGAGATTGGTCACGTGCAAGGGCGTCAGTTCAAGCAACTTCTACCCGCGGGAGGTGAGGTCCTCTACCTGAGTGGACCGTCGAGCACTTCCTCGGCTCGGCGTCGCTACGAAGGTCTCGTGCGGGAACTCGGGGATTCTCGAATCCGAGTGAGAACCGTGAGCAGTGACTGGTCGAGTGAAGGGGGACAGAGCGTGATCCAAGCGTGGCTCGAGCAATTGCCGCGCGAAGCGTTGGCGGCGCTTGTCGTAGGAGCGCAAAACGACAGTATGGCGGCTGGCGCGCGGCGCGCACTGGCAGAGGAGGCGCGCCGACGCAGGCGAAACGACGTCATGCAGCTGCCCGTCACGGGCTGTGACGGCGCGAACACCTTCGGTCGGCGTCTGGTCGCGGAAGGAATGCTCACGGCGACGGTGCTCGTGCCTCCGGTTGCTGGTCGAGCCATAGACGAACTCGCGGAGTTCTTGCGCGGCGGTCCAGTGCCTCCCGCGGAGATCGTCCTCGGCGTTTTGCCGTTTCCAGAGCTGTCTGATTGCATGTGCGACGCGGTGACGGTGGAGCGCGAACGGCTCTCGCGACGGCTCCGCGTCAGCTTCGTCAGCAATCACTCGCGACGCAACAAACAAGCTCTCATGGCGGACGACGTTGCACTCCTCGAGCAGCTTCAGCACGGCGAGCCCGACGCGCAGGCGGCGTTGTTCGAATCCTGCGCCCCGACGGTCCGACGGATCTTGACTCGCATCTTGCGGCAAGATCACGACGTCGCAGACGCGATGCAGGACACCTTCGTTCGGAGCTTCCGCAATGCAACTCAAGTAAAGGAGCCCCTTGCCCTGAAGGGTTGGGTCGCGCGTGTCGCAGAATCCGTTGCCCTCGACCACTTGCGGCGAAGGCAGCGGTTGCGCAAGCACGACGATGATTCCGCCGACACCGTGGACCTGCCCATCAACGACGCGGACGCCGAGCTTCGTGAGTCGGTCCGCAATGCCTATCAGGTCCTCGAGCGGCTCCCGCAGGAAGAGCGGCAGGTTTTCGCTCTGCGATACGTCGAAGGCGTCGAACTCGCGAAACTGGCGGAGGTTTGCGGTGTGTCCTTGGCCACCATCAAACGACGGCTTGCTCGCGCCGAATCCCGGTTTCGGATCTTGGCCGGGAGAGAACCCGCGCTTCAGGATTGGCTTTCGTCCCATCCGTAGTCCCCCCTCTCGCGAGTTCTCCACCCACCGTACCCCCGAATGGCCGGGGGACTATTTCGTCCCCTCTTCGATAGCTTCGAATTTGGGAGACAGGGCGTGGTTCAGGCCGAAGGCAAGGAGGTAGGCGAAGCCACAAATCCCGAACAGAATGGCATATCCCGCAGTGACGTCACCCTTCGCAGCGAAGCGATCCAAGAGCTTTCCCGAATAGATGGGAAACAGAATCCCGCCAAGGGAGCCAGCCATTCCACCGAGGCCAACCACGGATGCGACGGCTTTCTTCGGGAAGACGTCGGAAGCACTCGTGAAGAGATTCGCGGACCAAGCTTGGTGGGATGCTCCCGCGATGCCAATGAGGATGACCGCGGTCCAGTTGTCCACGTGAGTGACGGTCAAAATGGGGACCACCGTGCAGGCGAAGACGAACATCGCCGTCTTTCTCGCTCGGCTCACCGCCATACCACGGCCCGTCAGGTAGCCCACGAGCCAACCGCCCAAGATGCTGAGCACCGTCACCAACGCGTAGATCGTGACGAGGTGAACCCAGCTGTCCTTGATCGAGAGCCCGCGCGTCTTCTTGAAGTAGTCGGGTAGCCAGATGAGGAAGAACCACCAAACCGGATCCGTGAGGAATTTGGCGAGAATGAAGCCCCAAGCTTGCTTGTAACGCAAGATGTCCCTCCACCGCATCTTGAGGGATTCGCCAACTTGCGCATCGGCATCGCTGCGGATGTGATCGAGTTCCTCGCGGCTCAGATGCTTCTAACGCTCAGGCGTCTCGTACCAGGGGGAACCAAAGAGGAGCCAGATCAAGCCCGCGATACCGGCGGCCACGAAGGCCGATCTCCAGCCGAAGGTCAGGGCCATCCAAGGTACCACGGCTGGTGCGCTGATCGCCCTGATGTTCATCCCCGAGTTGAAAAGTGCGGTGGCGTACGCGCGTTCCCGCTTCGGGAACCACAGGGCTACGGCCTTGATCGCAGATGGAAGTTGCCGCCTTCGCCGAGACCTAGCGCGATTCGGGCGCCCATGAACCCGCCAATGCTGCCTATCGCTGCGTGCCCAATGGCTGCGATGCTCCACGCGGCGATCGAGACCGCGTAACCGATTTCGGTACCGGCACGGTCGATGAAGACTCCGAAGGCCATGAGCCCGATTGCGTAAGCTGCTTGGAATGCAGCATTGACCATGCCGAACTGCTCGTCGCAGTTCAGCCGAGCTCGCCGTCGAGAATCGGCTTGAGAAGGCTCAGGAATCTGGCGATCGATGCCAGTTGATGGTCGTTGCGAAAATACTAGAAGCGCACAGATAGCCCAGCGAAACCGACCGATGCCATCCGTAGAACAGCGTCTCGACAAAGCCACCTCCCTTTCACGTCCACGATACAAAACGAATGCAGTTGACCAATCAGATTTGCCATGAGCAGCGTGCCTGCCTTCTTCAACGACGGGCCTTTCTCCGGAGGATCACGAATCGACAGCGGAATGGTCCGCGGAAAGCCGCAGGCAGACGCGGCTCAGATTGTCGCGGATCGTCCGTTCGTCCCCTCCGGTCGGCAGGCGGAGTCAACCCCGGCGCACCGCCGCCCGGGCGGGGGGGATTGCGTAGGTTTTCGTGGGCGCGCAAACCCATCTCGGGGAGTCGACGTCATCCTATGACGCGGCTGACCCACATCACGGCGCACGAGATCGGCATGTTCACCCCAGCGCGCCAAGGGACGCGTCAATTGCGGCGTGGACATCCGGGGCGACCGAGAAGGCCAAGCTCACTTCTCTTCGTGATACTCCTGCTCGGTATTGACGTCCCAAATCACGCTCTTGTCAGCGTTGTTCGACAGGAGGCATTCGACGGCGGTCATCGCGGTAAGCATGGAGTAATCTGCATTGTTGTAGCGATGCATTCCGTTTCGACCGATGAGGTACAGGTTCGGATCTTGTCCGTGAACCGGGATCATCGAGAACTCGTCGTAGGTGCCGAAGTAAGCCGGGTAGGTCTTCTCTTTCCCGCACCACCGTGCCGTCGAGCACTTCTTCACGTACGAATCACCACGATGCTTTCGAGTCCTTCGCCGCGAATCGAATGAATTCTCCTCGAGTCTTCGACCAGAGTTCGTCGCCCACGTTACAGAAGTACTCGAGACCGAGCCATACCTTGTCCGGATCCGCCACCATGTACGGGCTCCAGTTCTGGAACGATTGCAAACGGCCGAGTTTGACGGAGTCTCTGGATGTGAATCCAGTTGTCCGGCACGATGGCGTTCAAAGTGGGATCTGGTGTTGTTCTTAATCTGAGCTTGTTGACCAGTAGCCCTACGGTCATGAAGTCGCGGTAGCGTAGGCCATTGGCGATACGCGTGACCTCCTTCGGCACGGGATCACCCATCGCGTGGATCAGATCGACGACGGGCATGGTCGAAAATACGTAATTCCCTTCGTACTGGGTCTGTTTTCCGGTGCTTTCGTCGACAACGGTCACCTGCATCAGCGAGGGACTCAGCTGTGATATTCCGACGACCTTTTGCTTCATGTGCAGGTTGGCACCCTTTTCCACCACGCGTCGTGCAACCTCTTCCCAGAGTTGCCCTGGGCCGAGCTTTGGATAAAAGAACCGATCGATGAGGCTCGTTTCAACACTCTTCTGATCGATGGAGCGACTCTTGCCGCGGATGAGCGACGTCGCCGCGTGTTTGAGAGCGGAGGTGATCGATAGACCCTTGATGCGCTGGGCACCCCACTCGCTCTTGATGGTGGCACAAGGTACCCCCCAGACTTTCTCCGTGTAGTCCTTGAAGAACGTCCTGTAGAGTTCCATCCCGAAACGATTGACTAGGGAAATCCTCGAGCGTCGCTTCGGACGGTCTCGGGAAGGCTCGCGCTTGCAGGTACGTCGCTGCCATCTTTGCGATGCGGGTCGCACCGAGATTCTTGATCGTGTCGGCGCTCAGCTTGACCGGATAATCGAAGAACTTTCTCAGATAGTAGATGCGGGAGATGCGCTGCCGTTCGAGCATGCGCAACAATGCTCCTGGCTTTGCCGTGGCAAGGCGATCGTCTTCGAGCTTTCCTTCGAATGGTTCGACCGGAAGCATTTCCTGCCACCACTTCATCACACGATCGGACTTCGAAAAGAATCGGTGGCCACCGATGTCCATTCGATACCCCTTGTAATTGATCGTGCGCGAAATTCCGCCGATCATGTCACTCCGCTCGAGGATCACGACATTGATGTCGGAACGTCCGAGAAGTTCATATGCAGCCGTGAGTCCTGCAGGGCCAGCACCGATGATGATTGCGATTTCGGTCATGATGGATTCGCTGAAGTGCCGGCACCTGCCGAGTGGCCTGCGGACCAAGCCCTTGCACTACCGGGATCGAGCAAGACGGTCATAAGAATTCCATCCCCACGCCCACGCAAGCGGAAACGTCCTTGAGGCCGTGAGGGGTGGCTGCGGGGTCATTCTGCCAACGCTTGCGTTTCCGCACGCGTCTTCGGGGTGGGGTGCCTCACACAGCCCGAAAGCCGGAAGCCCCGGTGTTTGGCAAGTCGTGCGTCTTTCGGGATGAGCGATTTTGCCGACGTCAACTCCACGGGCGCCGGTTGTCGTGCCGACATACGCGAGGGGCTGGCCGCTCGTTCGTGGATGAGTGGAGAGCCGTCTCGTAAGCCCTTTCTCGCCTGCATCCCGAAAGGCTTCCGAGCGGGCGAATTTGCTTTGCTCTTCACCGGTTACGACTAATGTTGCGTCCCAACGATGGTCGGGGTACGCGAGTTGTTCTCCAAAGTACGTACGCCGCTGGCGATATGGTTCGGCAATCGTCTAGCGGTTTTTCTCGTGGCGTACTTGGGGCTAGTGGCTCAACCGGGGGATCCTCGTTTGGGAAAGTTTCCCAAGAATCTTTTCCTCCACACGTGGTTTCGGTGGGACTCGGGTTGGTATCTCCGCATTGCGGAGGAGGGTTACAAGAACAACCCGAGCGAGATCCAGAAACCGATGAACTTCTTTCCGGGCTATCCGCTCGCGATTCGGTGGTTCAACGTCTTCTGCGACGACATGGTCGCCTCCAGTCTAATCGTTTCGAACCTGTCGCTGCTTTTCGCGTGCGTGTTGCTGTATCGGTATCTCGCGCGTCAGTACGACGAGTCCGTTGCTACGCGATCGCTCGTGCTCATGTTGTGCCATCCATATGCGTTCATCTTCAGTGCGGCCTATACGGAATCCCTTTTCCTCCTCGGGGTTGCTGGCGCATTTTACTTCTCGCGATCCAATCGCTGGCTCACTGCCTCGCTCTTTGCGGCGATAGCTGGGGCAACTCGTCTCGTTGGGTTTCTCGCACTAATACCGGTGTTCTTTGCGTACATGCAGCGACGAAAGTGGAGGATTACCGGCATCCGTCCCGACATTTTGCTGCTGGGCGCAGGCCTTCTAGGGACGGGAGGGTACATGCTGTTTCTGTATCTCGAGTTCGACGAGCCGCTCATGTTCATGCGAACTCAATGGGTGCCGGGTTGGGGCGATCGTCCCAGTCTCTCTGCGGCGATCGACCTGTTGCATCGTGTGGGACGCCTCAACTCGGTGTTGAGAGGCCACTTCGATTCCATCTATCTGCTGAACGGTGTGCTCGGCGTACTCTCCCTAGGTCTCTGTGTCGTGGGCATGCGAAGACTTGGCGTCGCGGCGACCCTTTGGGCCGTGGGTTCCATGGTTATCTCCCTTCGTCTCTGGACAGCCGCTGGGCGATACTCGGTCGTCGTTTGGCCTGTGTTCGTCGTCCTCGCCCTGATGACGCGGAAACGCGACGTCGCCTACCAAAGCATATTGACGTTGTTCTGTGTGATTCAGAGCCTGTACATTTACCTGTTCGCGCACGGGCGATTCCTCGGTTGAGGGACGTGCTGCTCATTTACCTTGCGGACGATCGCCGGGCGATAGGACGAACTCGACCTCTGCCGTCGACGACGAAGGGGCTTTGGGCATGGCCAACCCAACCAAAGTATTTCCTAGACAGGTTGCCAATCCGCTGTTCTTGGGGTCTACGCGAAGAGGCCGACCGAAAGTGACACTTCCCTCGGCCGAGATATCGAGCTCGAGAGAGAGCACGATTCTTTCTTTCGCACCGGTCTCCTTCTTGTAGCAACGCACTATCCGACTCCAGCCAAACCGTGCGTCGTGTTGCACGCGGTCGGCACGATGTGGCCCGCGTAGGGAGAGCACGTTCACGATGACACGGGGCTCAGGGTGCGGTGTTCGCGTTGCCCCGGGAGCCTCTCCAGCAGGTGGGCCATCAAGGGGAACCGCACCTACCCATTGGGCCGCAGTGACGAAGAGCGCTCCGATGACCATGATCAGTGTGGCGCGGGGTGACATTCGACACTGGGTTTGCATCGCCGTCATCTTGCCTCGATGGTGAGTCACAAGGCAAGCTGGGCGTGTCTCATCGGCGCAAGAGCCAAGGCGCGACGTTCGCGCGAACGCGCGCCCTTCCAAGCACTGTCGACGCGGAACGTTCGCGCGCACGCGTGCCCGATCGAACACGGTCGATACGGAACGTCCATGGTCTGGACGAGTGCAAGTGAACGATTCGAGTCGGGGCGTCATTGCCTGCGCGTTGCCGCACTCTCCTGACTTGGACTCAGAGCGCGCCTTGGCTCGAAACGACGTCTGGGCGTTCGATGCAAAAGCGCGCCGCACTAGAGGGGGGCGAACATGAGGGCGGTGTAGATGATAAAATCAATTCATATCGCCGGTTTACGTTGCAGGCGTCTCCTCATGTCTGTGCGGGTCGGCTGTGGAGCGTAGACTGAGCCGGTGAGTAACGGTCGCCCCGTCATTTCTCTCAGCCTCTCCAGAGTCTTCAACCGAGCACTTCGCCCAGCAGCTCGTGAATCCCGCTTCGCTTCTGAGTCACCGGTCAGCGCGGTCTGGAGCTCTCGCTTTGGCGGAGCTGGTCGATGTCGACAAATTGCAACGATTACAAGATGCCTTTGCGAATGCCACTGGCGTGGCATCGATCATCACCGACACGAGCGGGATTCCAATCACGCGAGCCAGCAATTTCTCGACGTTTTGCCAAGACGTCGTGCGTGGAACCGAGAAGGGTCTAGCCAATTGCATGCGCTCCGATGCGGAACTTGGGCGTCCCAATTTGAGTGGACCAATCATGCGCCCATGTCTGAGCGCGGGGCTTTGGGATGGCGGTGCCAGTATTTTCGCTGGCGGCTACCACATCGCAAACTGGTTAATTGGTCAGGTTCGCAACGAGGCGCAAAAAGACGAGGTCCTTCTCGCCTACGCACGCGACATCGGTGCCGATGAGGACGCCTTTCGAGAGGCTCTAGCCAAAGTCGTAGTGATGTCGACGGAGCGATTTCATCAGGTATGCGAGTTTCTATTTCTAGCGGCGAATCAGATCTCCCAATTGGCCTATGCGAACTTTCGCCAACGCGCAGACATGGAGTCGCTGCGACGCGAGGAGCAGGCCCGTCGCGAGCTCGAAATGCGCTTGAGGCAATCGCAGAAGATGGAAGCAATCGGTCAACTCGCCGGAGGTGTCGCTCACGACTTCAACAATCTCTTGACGGTCATTCGTGGCAACGCTGAGTTGCTGCGACTCACTTTTGGACAGGTGCTTCCGGGTAGCGACCTCGGAATGCTAGGGGAAATCGAAACTGCTGCAACGCAGGCCACCAGTTTGACTCGTCAGTTGCTTGCGTTCAGCCGCAAACAAGTCGCTACGCCCGCCGTCATCGACGTAAACCAGGTGCTCGATGAGTTTGCGCCGATGCTTCGACGCATTCTTGCGGAAAGCACGCGTCTCGGCGTGAATCTGTCGACCACCACGTCGTCTGTCATGATCGATCGCGGTCAGCTCGAGCAGGCGATCTTGAATCTGGTGGTGAATGCTCAACAGGCCATGCCCAACGGCGGTTTGCTCCAGATCGACACGACGCATGTGGACGTAGACGAGCTCTTTGCCACGGCGCACCCGGAGTTGGTCGTCGGTCGATACGTCGTCGTGTCCGTACGGGATACGGGCTGCGGCATCGATAAAGATTCACTCGAGCGGATTCTTCGAACCCTTCTTCACGACGAAGCCAGTGGGTCAGGGTACTGGATTGGGGCTCTCTACGGTGTATGGCGTCGTCAAGCAGGCAGGGGGACATGTCTCGGTCTATAGCGAGGTCGGCCGTGGGACGACTTTTCGATTGTATTTGCCCCTGAGTTCAACGGCGACAACGACGGTCGGCACTGCCGATGAAGGCGTGAGGGGAGGAACCGAGACGATTTTGGTTTGCGAAGATGCCCACTCGGTGCGCGTACTAGCAGTGCGACTCCTACGCGAGGCGGGCTACCGTGTGATCGTTGCCGAAACCGGTGAGCAAGCCGTGAAACTAGCCGAGGAGTACTCAGATGGACCGATTGACGTCTTGCTCACCGACGTCATTCTGCCTGGCATCGACGGGCGCAGAGTGGCAGAGCAAGTGCTTGCCATCCACCCCAAGGCCCAAGTCTTGTTCGTATCGGGTTATACGGCGAACATTTTAGCGAATCATGGGGTTGAGCAATGGGAGCACCTCGAGCTACTCGAGAAGCCCTACACGCGAAACTCATTGCTCTCGCGCTTGCGCCAGATCTTGGAGCGAGCGGCGGATTGACGGTTGAATTGGGGGCACGGAGCGCTGTCGTGTCGTCACGCTGGCGCTCGGATTGCCCCCCTCGGACCGCGTGGATGCGACGACGTTCGGCATAGCGCCGGCCGCACAGGGCGTGCGCGGAGTGCTCCCGTGTCGTCAGGCCTCGCCAACTCGTCATGTTGGAGCGAAGCGCACGGCCCTGGCAACGCTGTCGTCGAGACGTCTTCTGATTATTGAAGAACGAGCGGAATGTCCTCGTTCGGGCATCCATATCGAATCTGCACGTGGTTTTTGGCTTCGCCTTGGATGCGCTCGCACCACTGCCCATAGACTTCTAGTTGCGAATGGTCCTCCCGCGTGTACTCCCAGCCGTTCGTTCTCGAGGGATCACGCTCTGCCCGCTTTCCGCCGAAGTCTACTGCGATGTTTTCGGGTACGGGCGGGGGAGGAGAAGATTCGAAAACGCAGCTGGCCACGGAAGTCGTGATTGCCCGGAGTGCGTTTTCGAGTTCCGTCTGGGTGCTCGCGAGGTAAAATAGCGGCTCTTCTTCGGGATTGGTGACGGTTCGCGGCCGTCCGCCCGCCTTGGCCATGGCGTTCAGGCGCTTGATCGACGTCGATTTCGTGGTGTCCACGCCGATCACGAACGTTGGATAACCTTTGTCGAGTGCCGTCGTGATGGCGTCCACGGCGTAGCCCGACGCATCGCTACTCGGGCAGCTGGGGTCGCCATCCGTTGCGAGGAGGATGAACTTGGGATTGTCAGTGGATTTTCCGAGTTCGTCGAGATGAGCTGTCGCAAACTTGACGGCGTCTCCAGTTGGCGTGCCGTCGCCTTTGGGTGAAGCCGCATCCATCTTGGCTACGACCGTCGCGGCGTTGTTTGGCGCGATGGGGACGTGGATCAAAGGCACGATCGACTCCGGGGCGCAGGATTTCGTTTCGTCGAGCTCAGGATACAGCTTGAGCCCCCACTCGATGGTTGCGTCGGTCGCGGTCACGACGGAGCGGAGGGGCGGCAGAGTCATTTCCCACTTGGGGATCGAACCTCCGCTCGGTGGATCTTCCATCGACCCCGAGCGATCGAGCACTAAAATGATCTGTGCTGGCTTCGACTCTCGGTCGTATGACTCGATGCCGCAGCTCGATTCTCCACCGTTGGCGCCGCCGCGTCCCGAGGTTCCGACGTCGATTCCGACGTCAGTTCGTCCGCCTGAGCCGCTTGTTGCGAACGAGGTCGAGGTCGCGCCACCGGCGCCCGACGTGGTCGCGCCGCCCGAACCATCTCCACCGGCTCCAGCAGTGCCGGACTCCGAGCAAGCCAGAGGGACGATGCACAATGTCAAACTGGTTGCCAGACAGCGCAATGAGGGCATGGAGCTTCCTGTGACCGACCGAAGCGAAGCAGCACGGTCAAGGTGGTAATGCATGGCGCGTCCGTTCCGATCACGACAATTGCATTTCCTTTGCGACTGGGATGCGAGGGCGGACGTCGCGACTGGGATGCGAGGGCGGACGTCGCGACTGGGATGCGAGGGCGGACGTCGCGACTGGGATGCGAGGGCGGACGTCGCGACTGGGATGCGAGGGCGGACGTCGCGACTGGGATGCGAGGGCGGACGTCGCGACTGGGATGCGAGGGCGGACGTCGCGACTGGATGCGAGGGCGGACCTCGCGTCCGGGACTGTGCCACTCGCGACACTGCTGCCGTGGTCGTACCTGTCGGGGCTGTCGAAGGAGCCCCCGGGTGGTGAAGCGTTGTTCGTGCGACTTTTCCGCCAAACGCGAAGGTGGTCCGCTCCTTGCACAGCTGCCGGCATTCGTGGAAGGAGTGATGATGTTGCGCGATTTGAGTCATTCGGCGCTCGTTCTGTTCGCTGTCAGTCTGTTGTTCGCGTGCAGCAGCGATGGCGGTGGTTCTTCTGGCAATGGCGGATCTGGTGGCGATGGGGGAAGCGATCCGGGCGTAGGTGGATCGACCAAAGGGGGAAGTGGGGGGGCGACAACGATTGGCGGAACCACCGCGAAGGGCGGCAACACCAGCAGCACCACGGGCGGTAGCTCCGGTTCCACCGGGGTCCGAAAGCCGCTACTCGATCAGCCCCTACAACTCGCTTTCGATTGCAGCGTGTCCAAGCCGGTCGTCAAAACGACGACACCTCAAGCGACGCTCGGCACGTTCGGTCCCATCGGAAGCAATGGCCCGACCCTGGCACTGGTTTCCCAAGATTTCATGGAGGAAGCGGCACGCTCGCGACTGGATTGTACTTCAGCACTCTGACCTCAACCGACGAGATTCGATCGCCGGTAACGCTTCGTTCCGAGTGGGTGAGCTCCCCCGTTGCGACCGCACTTGGTGATGGTACGACGGTGGTCTGGGCCGAGACGGACAGCTTGGACGTGACGTCGCTATGGTCCGCCCAGCTCGACGGAAGTGGTGCGATTCAGCGCGCAGCGGCCAAGATCCATTCCTGGCCGAACCGCGTCAATATCGGCTCGTTCGACATCGCTTCCAACGGAAGTGAGACGCGGATCTTTGCTGCGACTTCGGACCCTGAAACGGGAGCTGGTTCGATTGAATCAGCGCCCTTGGCCAATGATGGAACGCTGGCAAAACCTCTGTCGCCTCTCGTCCAAAACGAGTCGAACTTGTATCTCTACGACGCCGTGGCGTTCAATGGTGGTTATGCCATCGGCTATGGCTACTACGACGGGACCAACCCAGCCGGGCGATACGCGGCGTATGACAAGGATCTCGAGCTTCGCCACGACCCGGTGTCTCTCGCAATGGGGTTCTCCGGATTCTGGGGCAACCGTATGAATCTGATGGTTCGTGACGGTCGCATGCTCGTTGCCAACGTAAACGGCAAGGGTAGTTTCGATGACCAACCGATTTCGACTTACATCGAGCTCTCGACCATCGACGAGACCGGTAAATTCGTTGGGGCTACGGAGCGTCTTCAGGCACCCGTGGCGGACGTCGAAAATCTGTCGCCCGTTCTCGTCCCGGTCGGGAGCGATCTCGGCTTGCTGTGGTCCAGGGGGAGCGTGATTTACATTTGTGCAGGTTGCACGCCGGACAACGCGTTGAACTTCGTCGTGCTCGATGGAGCAACGTTGCGGCCCAAGAGTGCAGTCCTCTCGATTCCTTCGCCGGATGAGGGTGGCGGATTGACCGACGGCGAGCTCTCGGGCAAGGACGGGGATTTTGCTCTCTTGACCAGCGTCCAGTACCACGTCACCTCGGCTATGGCCCTCGGGCGGATCTCCTGCAAGGCGAAGTGATGCGTTCACGAGGTTCGAAGGTTCGTCTGAAGTCGAGCGTTGCAAGCCTCTTCCTGCTCGTCGTCGCTGGATGCGGCGACGGCGAGGAGCGACAGTCCGCCGTCGAAATCACTCTGACCCGAGAGGGGGGCGCATCGCCCACTTCATTTCACGTGGTTTACGGAAGTAATGCAGCCGACGTGAGGGGCTTGGACTGTCCGAGCTTGAGTGCCACCCACTCGTCCCTCGAATGTACCGAACGGGGCTTTCGCATCGGCAATCCTTCGAGCTCGGCGTTACTTGTCGTGAAGTCCCCAGGGGATCGTTTTTTGACGCAGACGCTCGGCCCTAAAGCCATTCGCGCAGAAGCCATCCCCTTGCTACTCGAGCGTCTTCACGCGGTAGAGGATACGGATGCCTACGTCACCGGGTTTTCTCACGATGAATCGGAGCGAGCCGCTGCGGAGGCGCGGTTCGCTTCGTTGGCCGTGACCTCTACGACCGAACTCGGTCGGGTGTCGGCATTGAAGTTCTATGTTTCCGACTTCGACGGTGCCCCCCGCGTCTACTTTCAGAACACGCGACGATTTCCGCTTCACTACGGATTTGCCCGCGACGTGCTCCACGTGGGAGTGACACCCGCGCAATTCGAGAACGCCGTGTACCATGGTGCGCAGAGAACGGCAGTTGCAGGGACTTTACTCGATTATTCCGAGCTCGAACTGCCGGCAGACGGGAAACGTGCCGCGATCGCCCGTCCGATCGTGCTGCAGTTGTTTCCCGAAGACGATCTCGAGCCCGGAACGATACGAAGGCTTGCGCTCTTGCTCGAGGAGCGACTAGGAATTGCCTCGCTTTCTGGGAACGTCCGACGTTTGGTCTACGTTCCTTCCAGTGTGGAGCGAGAACGTGAAGCCGAAGGTGCGACGAATGAGTTCGCTCTGGCGGATGTGATTGTACGCAGGCAGGCCGACTTGTATGCAGGCATTTCGGAACAGTTGTTGAATCGCGGCGTTGCTTACGGAACCTTGCGAGTTGCGACGCAAGCGGCCCTCGTTACCGAACCATTTTCGGTTCGAGATATCGTCGTCCTCGAGCGGTTACCCAACGAGCTTCCCTTGCTTGGTGGGACGATCACCGAGGAACTTCAGACGCCGCTGTCGCATGTCAATGTCGCGGCTCGTGCTCGGGGAACTCCGAATTTGGCGCTGCGTAATGCGAGGAAGGATCCGCGGCTTGCGCCCTATTTCGATTGCTTGGTTCGTTTCGAGGTCCGGTCGTCGGGGTTTTCGATTGCTGCTGCGACGACGGAAGAGGCCGAGGCGTTCTGGAATTCGAATGCTCGCGAGCCCCTCGTGCCAAAAAGCGATCTCTCGATGACGGGGTTCCTGTCTTTCGAGGAGATGGGCTTCGAGGATTCGATTCGCGTCGGGGCAAAAGCGGCAAACCTCGGCTTGCTCCGTCAGCTGCTCGGAGACGTCGCCCCGTCCGGGTTCGCCGTTCCGTTTTCGGCTTACCACGACTACCTATCTAGCAATCGGGTTACTTACGACGCTTGCGAACGAGCCATGTCGCTCTGCAGTCAGCGCACGCATGACGAGGCTCGATGCGAACGTGCCCGGCCGACTTGCATCGCGTCCGCAGAGAGCGACCGAACGTTCGAGGAGCACATTCGGTTTCTGATCGGGGACGCCGAGTTCGGCGCAGACACGCGCCTTCGACAGGTCAGCCTACTGTTCGTCGAGTCACTCTTGCGCGAGGGGACGGTCGATCCCGCGTTCGCAACGTCCCTTGACGCTCGGGTGCGTGAGCGGTTCGGGGACGCGCAGGTGCGATTGCGGTCGAGCACCAACGCAGAAGACCTCCCCGAATTCAGCGGAGCGGGGTCGTACGTATCGGTATCTGCCACGAGCGACGGGGAAAAGGCGGCGTCGCGTCGGATCCGCGAGGTATGGGCATCGGTTTGGTCGTTCAAAGCCTTCGAAGAGCGTGCGTTTTGGAACATCGAGCACCTCGCCGTCATGATGGGCGTCGCGGTCAATCCTGCCGTTGACGGCGAAGTGGTCAACGGAGTCATCATTTCGGACAACCTGTTGTCCAAGGGAGCCACCGGCTATTACGTCAACGTGCAGGCTGGAGAGGTCTCCGTGACGAATCCCGAAGGCGGCGCGGTTCCCGAGATCGTGACGATTGACGTCGGAACATCCGAGCCGACGGTGATTCGTCAGCGTTATTCGTCACTCAGTCCGAATCGCGCGCTCATGAGCGACGAAGAATTGGCGCAGCTTGCACGCACCGTTCAAGGGATCGTCTCCCACTTTGCTCCGCTTTACGGAAAACCCGAGAGTGCACTTGCTCTCGACCTCGAGTTCAAGCTCGTCGGCAAGGAACGCCGCCTGCTCATCAAGCAGGTACGGCCCTACAACGCGCCCACACAGTGAGAGGGCGACGCTGGAATCGAGACGCGTGAACCCCCTTCGGGGGTAATCACCCTCGCGACTTGCCAATTCGTGGCTGAGTTCGCATGAACTCTTCGGTTTGCAATACCCGGAGGATGTCATGGAGCCCGACGGTTCTGCGAGAGTCGATTCATTTGCGCTCTTCTTCGATGGAGGTTGCCCGATTTGTCGACGTGAAGTCGACTGGATGAAGCGGCGAGATCGCCTCGGGCAATTGCGTTTCATCGACATCGACGCTGAAGGTTTCGATGCTGGTGCATTGGGTCTTCGTCAGGAGGACTTGATGAAGCGGATCCACGGTTTGCGTCCCGACGGATCCCTCGTCACCGGTGTGGCCGTGTTCCGCGAGGCTTATGCTCGCCTTGGGTTCGCGCCGCTCGTTGCGTTGAGTCGCCTACAACCCTTGGCTTGGTTGCTCGACGTGGCATATGACTCGTTTGCACGAAATCGACTGCGATTGACCGGGCGTTGCCATCGCGGCACCTGTGCGCGCCCGGCGTGATGCGCCGGCGCTAACGCCAGCTCCGCGTCTGCCGCTCTATTCCTGGACGGCGCGATCCAGGCGTTTGCGATTTCGGACAATGATCGCAACGGGGTTGCCGCACTTGTCAACGCGGCGAGCCAAAGCATTGGCGAGAGCCCTAGCCACAATCCACCGAGCAGCGTGACCTTCGACATCGCTCCGGGGTTAGGACGAGAGTCGTGGATCGGAACGTGTCTTCTAAGGACAGTTCGCTCTGGGGGGCGATCCATGGAGGGTTGTCCCCAATTTGTGCGTCCCACATCGTATAGGCGCTCGCAAACGGGGTTTCAGCTTGTTCGCGTATCGACGAGGAACTAGTGTAACGAGCCATGTCGATACCGCGGCATCTTCGGTCATTCTCGGCGCACGCTTGGTTCGCGGCTGCTTTGACGGTGGCCGGTTGCAGCAGCGACCCAGCGCCACCGCCTGCGCTTCCCAACTGGACGCCAGGATCTGCGGCGCCGTCGATTCGCGCCGCGAACACCGACGCACCAACGACGTCTTCACGACCGGAGTCGTCGCATTCGACATCGCCAGCTGCCATCGTTGCGGCGCCGGATCGTTCCTCGGAGGATCTAGCATTGGATGTGGGACGGCATCCCGCCGAGCTGCTCGCCTTTCTCGAGCTCAAGCCCGGAATGAAAGTGGCGGAGCTCGGTGCAGGTGGCGGCTATACGACGGAGCTGGTGGCGCGGTCCGTTGCGCCAGGTGGTGTGGTCTATGGACAAAACGCGCGCTTTTTCCTCGAGCGGTTCGCTGAGAAACCTTGGAGCGAACGACTCGCCAAGCCCGTGATGAAGTCCGTGATCCGCCTCGATCGCGAGTTCGACGATCCATTCCCGGAATCCGTCCGCTCCCTCGATGCCGTCGTGAGTATTCTCGTTTATCACGATACCGTCTGGCTCAAGTATGACCGCGAGCGCATGAACCGAGCAGTGTTCGAGGCGCTTCGTCCTGGAGGGGCCTACTTCGTGGTCGATCACAGCGCTCGGGTCGGCAGTGGCGTCGAGGATGCGCAGACGCTTCATCGCATCGACGAGAAGTTCCTTCGAGACGAAGTGCTGAAGGCGGGCTTTCTTTTGGCCAAGGAAGGGGACTTCCTGCGTAATCCGGCAGACACGCGCGACTGGAACGCATCGCCGAAGAGTGCAGCCGAACGTCGGGGCACGAGCGATCGATTCGCCCTCAAATTCGTGAAGCCATGATTCTTCCGGGGCCATGCGGATTGATTCGGTCCGCGGTTGCGTAGCGCACCCGCGGGTCGCACCCGCGCAAACCAATGACGTCCAGGAGCGCGCAAACCGATGACGTCCAGGAGCGCGCAAACCGATGACGTCCAGGAGCGCGCAAACCGATGACGTCCAGGAGCGCGCAAATCAGGAGACGTCTTTGAATCTCGTGAACGGGATGCCAGCGGCGAGGGGTATCAATCGAGTGCGACGACAACGCCGTCGTCTCCCGTCAGCACGACGCGATCGCGGACCATTTCGCCTTCGCGCTCTCGTTCTGTGGCGATAATCACCGTGCCCGCACCGATGCCTTCCAAGCGAAGCTGGGTCGAGCCGTGTCCGAGGTTGAGAACGACGAGGAGTCGCCGGCCACTGTCTTCGCGTAAGTAGGCTAGCAAATCGCCAGACGTGACGATCGGAGCGTACGTTCCGACGGATAAAGCCGGCTCTCGTCGTCGTAGTTCGAGCAGTCGGTGATAGAGATTGAGCAACGACTCGGGATCGCTCTTCTGTCGTTCCACATTTCGGATGGAGTAGTCCACCGAGAGGGGTAACCACGGTTGGGCTCGCGTAAATCCTGCCCCCGGTGCAGCCGACCACTGCATCGGCGTTCGCGAAGGGTCTCGACTGATCCCGATGTTCTTTCCTTGTGGGTCCTGGATTTGCTCGGGAAGCAGTACCCCGTCTCGCATTCCGATTTCGTCACCGTAATACAAGGTCGGGGTGCCTCTCAGCGTCAACAAAAGAATCGCCGCCACTTGGGCTTGGTCCAAACCGACGCGGCTCGCGATCCGTGGCTGATCGTGATTGCCGAGGACCCAATTGGGCCAACCATCGGTCGGTAGTGCGCCTTCGTACTCGCTGATTGCCGCGCCGATCCGCGCCGCATTCCAGGGCAGCGTGATGAGTTGGAAGTTGAACGGGAGGTGCGCCCCGTTGCCGGTTGGACCGTAATAAGTGACGAGTCGTTGTATGGGGAGATAGATCTCCCCAATCATGACTCGCTCGGGATATCGATCGAGTAACGCCCGCATCTCCTGCACGATCTCGTGGACTTCGGGTTGATCCGTGGAATAAGTCGGGAGCAACGAGTTGTACGGCATCTCTCCCGGGTGGAAATCGGGATTTAGTGGGTTGTCGCGCAGGAGCTCGTCTTTGATGAGATGCCAGAGCACGTCCATTCGAAAGCCATCGACGCCCCGATCGAGCCAGAAACGCATGGCGCCGTACATCGCTTCGCGAACCTCGCGATTGCGCCAATTGAGGTCGGGCTGCTTCTGCAGGAACGCGTGGTAGTAATACTGACCGGTTTGCTCGTCCCAGGTCCACGCGCTTCCACCAAAGACGCTGAGCCAGTTGTTCGGTGGGCTTCCATCCGGGCGAGCGTCTTTCCACAGATACCAGTCCCGTTTCGAACTGGTCTTCGAGGAGCGAGACTCGATGAACCATGGGTGCTCGTCGGAGGTGTGGTTCGGCACGAAGTCCAGAATGACCTTGAGTCCACGGCGATGTGCTTCGAGCAACAGTGCGTCCATTTGCTCGAGCGTTCCGAATAGCGGGTGGATACTGGTGTAGTTCGAGACGTCGTAGCCGAAATCCGCCATCGGAGACGGGTAAACCGGCGAGACCCAAATCGCCTGTATCCCGAGCCATTCGAGGTAATCGAGCTTGCCCAAGATGCCCCCGAGATCTCCCACACCATCGCTGTTCGAGTCTGCGAATGACCTCGGATAAATCTGGTAGATTGCGCCCTTTTGCCACCAAAGATGTTCAGTCATCCTGACCTCTGACCGGGTTGGCCGAATCTTCCTTCGCGCTTTTTTGCGCGTCCTTCTCGTCTAGCGGCACGGCTTCGAGCACTTCCATCGCGCGTCCGTTCAGTTTCCATCTGCCACGATGGAAGGCAGAAGAAAAGCCCATTCCTCCGTAGCGAGGGGACTCGCTGCACCACATCGTTCGCCAGGTGTGGCCGTCCGGCGGAGCCAAGAGCGGTTCTGGCGCGGGTACGAGTTCCAGATCGGGACCGAGATTCACGATAACGAGGCGGTCCCCCGCGTCACAGAAGTAGCGCAACAGGAATGCCTGCGCGGACAGCACGGCGCCTTCGATGTGGCGCCGATCTTGCGCCGAGAATGCGGGATCTTCGTGTCGCAGCTTCAGGAGATCGCAGTGCAATGCGTAGGTGTCGTGGTGGCTCTCTCGCTCGGCAAAATCGAGCTTACAGCGCTCGAATGCACTTGCGTCGGCTGGGTCGTGTAGCCGCGCGCTGACCTCCGGGTGTTTTATGGAGGGAAATTGTTCCAAGAACTCCTTGCGTCCCTTTCGTACCAGGGGGGCAAGCTGTTCGTTGTGATCCGCGAAGTAGAGAAACGGTGCGGAGGATGCAAACTCTTGTCCTTGAAAGAGCATTGGAGTTGCGGGTGACAAAAGGAGCAAGCCGGTCAACGTGCGCAGTTGGGCCGGGCTCGAAACCCGAGCGAGCCTCAAGCCCATCGCTGAATTGGCAACCTGGTCGTGATTTTCGATGTAGTTTACGAAACCGAGGGCGTCGACATCTAGGGCGGCTCTTCCGCGGCATTGATTCTGCCAAGAATAATGTTGCCCTTGATATAGGTATCCCCACTTGGTCAAGGCCAAGAACTCCTGTGGAGAGCCTCGGTAATCGGTGTAGTAAGCTTCACTGCGACCGGTGAGCGCAACGTGCGCAGAATGATGGAAATCATCGTTCCAGAGTGCGTCGCAACCGTAGCCTCCTCGTTCCAATGCTCGAACGATACACGCCTCCTGAGGCTCGTTTTCCGCGACGATGAACACTGTCTTCTTTTGGGCCTGTGCGGCGTGGCGGACGGTCTCGCTGAGCTCCGCGAGGACATGGCGCGGGGAAGCGTCAATGATGCTCTGCGTCGCGTCGAGTCTTAGCCCGTCGAAGTGATACTCTTCGATCCAATATCGCGCGTTTTGGACGAAAAACTCACGCACGGGTCCACTATTGGGGCCGTCGGAAATTGATGGCCTCACCCCAGTCGTTCTCGTATCGATCCGTGAAGTAGTCCGGCGAGAATCGCTTGAGGTAATTGCCGTCGGGGCCAAAGTGGTTGTAAACGACGTCGAGGAGCACTGCGAGACCCAACTCGTGGGCTCGATCGATGAAGCTGCGGAGGTCATTGGGGGTTCCGTAGAGCCGTGTTGGGGCCCATAGATCGACACCATCATAGCCCCATCCGAAGCGGCCCGGGAAATCTGCGATTGGCATGAGCTCCAACGTCGTTATGCCGATCCGCGCTAGTTCAGGGAGTTCGCACGCTGCGGCGGCATAGGTGCCCTCTCGGGTAAACGTTCCGATATGGAGCTCGTAGATGACCTGTCCCTTCGCCGAGCGTCCGCGCGAGCGCCCGTCGCGCCAATCATATGCCTTCGGATCGACGATCTGAGAAGGTCCGTGAGGACCTTCGGGTTGAAAGCGCGACGCCGGATCGGGCAGTAACAATGGATCATCGTCCAGTCGAAAGCTGTAAAGCATGCCAGCGTCGAGCGTTTCGACGTAGCCCGAGAAGTATCCGTCTGCCTCGTGGTTCAGCGGATGAACTCGACCTGGAGTCGGGTCGTTTGGCATTCTCGCGATTACCGCGGCGCTTCGATGGTCGGGCGCCCAAAGACGAAAGTGAGTACCCGACGAGGTGACCTCGGCACCGACCGGGAACCGTCGGCGGTACGGCTCAGTGCTCACGACTGTCCTCCGGTTCGGTGCCTTTGGACGGTGCTATTGGACGGTGCTGTTGGATCCGTGAGCCTGTAGCAAAACGCGGCTGGTCCAAGGTGGAACTGAGGCAATAATGGGACGGAGTTGCGCATGAAGACCCCAATTCGAAGCAGCTAGAGCAACTTGCATGCTAGGGCATTGACCAGCCTGTCCCCCAGCAAACCCGCCGCACGGTGATGAGATGCGACGGGCTAGCCGCTTCGCCAATTCCCCCTTTTAGATCCCCTGCAGCGACCGGAGCCGTCCGAGGTCGTGCGCAGGCGTAAATTGGCGGATTCGTCGATGTGGTTGCGAGCATTCTCTCGCTTTAGATTGCGACTGCGAGACCGCCATCCACTGGGATTTCGGCTCCCGTAACGAAGGAAGCGCCGTCGCTGGCCAAAAAGAGGGCCACGTTTGCCACTTCTTTTGCTTCGCCGAATCGTCCCATTGGGATCTTGTTGCAGAAGGTCTCGTAAGTCGCCTTTGCGAGTTCGTCGGGGAGCCCAAACTTGGCTTCGATCGGAGTCGCGATACACCCGGGGGCCAGCGCATTGACTCGGATCCGCCGTGGAGCCAGCTCGACCGCCAGGGAACGCACGAGGGCGCTGAGCGCCCCCTTCGTTGCGGAGTATATCGACATGCCTGCCGCACCACGGAGTGCTGCGACGGAAGTGTTCACGATGACCGAGGCGCCGGGGCGAAGTAGTGGCAGTAGCGTCTTTAGCGTCATGATCAGTCCCTTCACGTTCGTGTCCATTTCTTCGCAGAAGCGCTCCTCGTCCAGCTGATCGAAGGGCACGATCTTCGCAATCCCCGCATTGAGGAACAGCACGTCGATGCCGCCATATTCGGCGCGGACCGTTTCGCCCAAGGCGCGCGTATCTTGACCATCGAGCACGTTTGCGCGAATGACGCGCACGCGATCGCCGAACTCGGTACGCGCAAGATCGAGGGTACTTGCATTGTGTCCGGTAACGATGACGCTTGCGTCTTCGTTTCGAAAGAGATCGGCCGTGGCGCGACCGATCCCGGTCGTTCCGCCCGTGATTAGAGCGATCTTCCCCTTGAGTTTGCGGTCGGTTCTGGGGTGCGATGATTGCTGACTCATTTGATGGCTCCTTCTGGTGCGTCGACGACGCTTCGGTTGTGGATAATTATTGAATGATTGGTCAATAAATGGTCGAAACGAGACGAACGTCGGATGGGCGCGACGTTCAATCGAGTTGGCGTCGCGCCGAATCGATGATGGCCCGCACGTAAGGTCGTTCTTGTTGCACACGAGCCAGTACCGCAAGTCCCTGACCAATCGCGAGCAGGGTGCGAGCGGTCTCGCGCGGATTCAGATCCCGGCGGACCTCCCCGGCCTTTACGGCTCGCGAGAGACAACGAGCGAACGCGTCTTCCATGAGTCGCAACTTGCGACGGAGGAGTTCGGCCAATTGCGGATCGGTAGCGCGTAAATCGATCACGGAGTTGCCGACCAGGCAGCCCTGAAATTCTGAGGAGCAGGCGTAATTTTCCCAGCCAAGGAAGATATTCTCGAGATTGCCTCGAGGCGAGCCCTTCGCGTCCAGTACGTCGATGAATTGGGGCTGCAGAACCTTGGCGAAATAGTGCTCCACCGCTTGGACGAAGAGTCGGCGCTTGTCGCCAAAGGTTCCATACAAGCTTTGGCGACCGAGGCCGGTAGCGGATTCGAGATCCGACAGGGAGGTTCCATCGAAACCCTTACGCCAGAAGACGTGCATGGCGCGCGAAAGGGCTTCTTCCGGATCGAAACCACGCGGTCGCCCTTGCATCGGTGTTGGATACTATATCTTGACTGATAGGTCAATATCATCCCATCGAGGCTTCGAGTGCGCCCGAACGAAGCGCGCGCTCGCCCCCGTCTGGACGCTCCGATGTCGAGGACCTTTGTCAGTGGTTATGAGGGGCAGAGCCGCGGAGGTCGAACGTCGATTGACCTCGACCAGTGCGACCGTGGGGAAACGTATGCATTCGTCATGTGGAAGCGCTGCCATCGAATCGAGTGAGCGCGGGCAGCGGCGTTCAGGTCACTCAGCCGACGCCGTTCGATTCGTTTCTTGAGCTGGTCATTGGCTTTTCGCCGTCTTTTCCGATCGAAGGCCATGGTCTCGCCTTTCTCAATCGACGCATTCCCGCGCGGCGCCACCGAACTCGGTCGGCCGTCGTGCTTCTCAAGCCATGCCGTCGTCAACGCAAGAGGACTGGCAGGGAGGAACTGATGTTCAAACGTGCTCTCTCGGGATATCTCGCGATCTTTACCTTAGGTGCACTCGCCTTCGTCGGGTGCAGTAGCGATGACTCCGACAACGGCAGTGCCAATGGCGGAGAGTCGTCCGTTGCTGGCGCGACGAACGAGGGCGGTGCGACCTCCTCCAAAGGCGGAGCGACGTCGACCAAGGGTGGAGCGACAGCTTCCGGTGGATCGGTGACTGCTGGCGGTTCCAACGCCGCCGGTGAATCGGCAACCGCGGGTGCTTCGAGTGGCGGCACGGGATCTGGCGGAACGAGTAGTACAGAAGCGGGTGGCGCGAGCTCAGCCGCGGGTGGATCGAGCGCAGCAGGAGGCACGAGTGTCGTCGGCGGCAGCGCGAACGTGGGCGGGACCACGAATTCTGGCGGGACGACGAATTCTGGCGGGACGACGAATGCGTCCACGGTTCAGGTGGTGCTCAACGAAACCGATTACACCTTTGCCTCGCCGGACTTGAGTCACACCCTGAGTGCAACGGTGACCGGTGCGACCGCTTCGACCGTCACCTGGACCTCGAGCAACACCTACATTGCCACCGTGAGCGCGTCCGGTGTCGTAACGTCCGTCAGCGGAGGACAGGCTGTCATCACCGCAACCTCGACGTCGGACACGACGAAGAAGGCAACGGCAACCATCACCGTTGCAGAGCCCAACCGCACCAAAGCGTCGGTTTACGTCGATCCGAAGTCGATCACGTCCGGACCGATCAATGTCCTCATGTGCGGGGACTCGCTGACACGTACCTATGCGGCGAACGCGTCGGATCAGACCGGGTGGGGGCAAGTCCTGAACCAGTTTTTCACGACGGACGTGACCGTCGACAACACTTATCCAAACGGCGGTCGAAGTTCTCGCAGTTTCTACAATGAAGCCGGTCGGTGGGTTTCCGTGAAAGCGGCTCTCGCTGCGGCGCAAACGGCAGGGAAGCCGACCTTCGTCTTCATCATGTTCGGTCACAACGACCAAAAGAAGGTGACGGACACCGATGGTCCGAGTTATCTCACCTTTGCCAGTCAAAACCCGAACGGTACCGTAGCGGGCACCTATTACGACTACCTCGAACGTTACATCGTCGAGACCCGTGAGCTCGGCGGCATTCCGGTGCTGTTTACGCCCTTCGTCCGGGAGTACCTCGAAGGATCGCCTGCAACGGTCACCTTGACGGGCCAGCACAACATTACCGTTCCCTACACGGGTGAAGCCACGGCGCGTGGCGACTATCCCGCTGCCGTCAAGGCAGTCGCAGCCAAGCACGACGTACCCGTCGTCGACATCACTTCGTGGAGCAAGAGCATGGTCGAGGCGCGTGCCGCTGCGGGTACGCTCGACTACATCTACATCTCGAGTGATCAGACCCACATTCGTAACCTGGGCGCACTGATGATGGCGGAGGAGGCCGTTCGCTCGCTCAATGCCCAAGGGATTTTGACGAACTACGCCAAGAAGCCTGGGGCCAAAGTCATGCTCGACACCAACGCCATTGCGTTCGGCGGCTTGTATACTGGCAACACCCTCGACAAGACCTTCCGCCTCAGTCCCTTCGGCGACGTCACGGGGACGATTAGTATCAATGCGCCCACCGGATACGCGATATCCAAAGATGGCGTAACCTTCGCAGCTTCGACCTCGATTGCTTGTGATTCGTCCTACTCGGGAAGTCTTCTCAGTGTACGTTTCGCGCCGACGGACGCAGTGGCTTACAACTCCGATATGACCATTGCTCACACGAGCATCGTCCCGGACTACGGCAATACGGTTCCGAATGCGACCCCAGGAGCCATTTCTCTCACAGGTAATGGCAAAGTCGTCGTTGCTGGTAGTCCTGCAACCGTGACCTGGCCCATGTTCTCTGGGACCACGATCGCCTACGACGCCACCATCGACGGTGCGGTGAGTGCCACCTCGGCTGCGCTGACGGGACTCGTTGAAAAGAACGTGCTCAATGGCGGGGCCCGGTTCGACATCACCGGCGGTGCGTGGCCTGCCGAAACGGCGCGCAACGCGGGACGCTACGTTCAATACACCGTTCCAATCACGACGGGGACCTTTACGCTCGACACAATCTCTTTGAGCGCAGGATCTGGCGGCGGAAGCAACATGCGCTGGGACATCGTGTATTCATTGAGCTCCGATTTCAGCTCACCCACCGCGCTCGGTACGGCGTTGCTCGGCACCAAGGACACCCTGGTGCCGAGCAGTTACACGAGCCTCGGAGTCAGTGTGGCTGCGGGCCAAACGCTCTACTTGCGTGTCTATCCCTACAATACGACGGCTTCCACGGGTAAGAGCATCATGCTCGCCAATGTGGTCGTCTCGGGCGTAACGAACTAGTCACTCACCGCGACATTGCGCGGCAGCCTCAGTGGCTCGAATGAAGAAAGCTCGGATCTGGCTAACCCCGATCCGAGCTTTCCTTCTTTGGGGCGCGCCTTCCTGGCAGACGTGTCAGCGTTTCTTTGCCGCGACGTTCAGTCGGACCAATACCTCGTCCTTGATGAGATCGTCGGGTTTGCCCGGATAGACGATGCCGAAATCCTTTCGGTTGATGCCGAACTCGCTCTTGATGGTTACGTTGTCCCCCGCAACGCCAATGGTCGCCGGGAAACGGATCGAACTTGGTGACTCCGTGGAGCTCGAGGTTGCCAGTGACGGTGTGGGTTGCGCCTCGTTCTCCTCCGGTCTCGATCTTGCTCGATTGGAAGCGGATCGTTGGGTACTTCTCGACGTCGAAGAAATCGGGGCTCTTCAGGTGACCGGTCAGCTTCTCGTTGTCGGCGGAGAGGCTTGCCGCGACGACCTCGACTTTGACGGCGCTCTTGGTCGGGTCATTTCCGACGAGTTGGATCTGTCCCGAGAACTTGCTGAACTTGCCGTCGTGCTTTCCTGTGACCTTGGCTCCGACCCACGCCAGCTCCGAGCCAGCCTCACTGAATTCGTAAGGAACCCCGGCCTCGCTCGGCGCGTTGGGCACCTGCGCGGCCTGTTCGACCTTGGCGATCGATTTGTTTTCGACCGGATTGTTGTTGCAACCAGCTGAAAAGGCGAGAGAAATACCGGTGAGAGCGGCGAGCGACCATGTTCGATTCATAGGGGCACCTCGTGTTTCGACTCTGAACATGGGGTCGTCGTGGTCTGCGACAAGTGGCGGGTCGGTTTACAGACTGTTCCACGCCTGGAACGGTGACGGCCTGTCGTACGAAGGTCAGCCAAGGCGTGGTGCGACGCGTGAGGTGACGATTGAACGCTGCACGCGCGGGAAGGATTTCCTCGAATCCCTTCGTCCATGGGTCCGAAATCCGGGCCCCATACGCTTGACTCGCATTTCCCTGTCGATTTCTGCTAGACGTGGCTACCTCTGCGAATTACCAGGCGCTGACGTCGGGGGAGAGGCAGGGGATCTCGGATCATGAAGACACTTCTCAGAACATCGTGGAGCACTTGCCTTCTGTGGCTTTGCCTGACCACTTCGTCGCTTTCTGCCTTGGCTCAGACCCCAGAGGAGCGCGCCGGTGCGCGTGCTGCGGCGCGCGCGGGCGTGGAAGCCTACGAAGCCGGGCGCTACGCGGAATCGCTCGAATCGGTTCAATCGGGCCGAGAAGCTCGTCCACGCACCGACCCATTTGCTCTACATTGCGCGCAGCAACGTCAAGTTGGGTTACCTGGTTCGTGCTCAGGAGGCGTACCAGCAACTAATCCGTGAGCAGCTTGGGGCAAGCGCGCCGCAGGCTTTCCGCGACGCGCAAGGAGCTGCAGAACGCGAGCTCGCCGAATCGCGTCGAAGATCGGAAGCATCACCGTCTCTGTGAGCGGAGTGGCCGATCCCGCTCAGGTCACGGTCACCATGGACAGCACGCCGATCTCTTCGGCATTGATTGGCATACCGTTTCCTGCCGATCCAGGCAAACACGTCTTCGTCGCGGCCGCCGATGGATATTCGAGTCAATCCGTCGAGCGAAGCTTACCTGAGGGCGGCAAAGACATCATTGAGCTGAAAACTCCAGGCGTCGTCTGCTTCGACGACTGGGGCTACCCCGGCGGCTCATCCGCAAGGCACTGGCGCCGCGAGTGATACACGGTCCACCCTGTCTTTGGGAGATGTTTCGCCGAGCTCGGATCGAAGCAGTTTGCGGATCCCAGCCTATGCTGCTCTCGGTGTGGGCGTTTTGGGTATTGGTGCCGGAACGTACTTCTTCATCGCGCGCAGTAAAGCCAAGAGTGACGCCTCGGATGCCTTCGACGCTTGCACTCCAGACTGCTCGGCATCCGATCGACGTCACATCGACGATCTCGACAGCAAGGCGGCGTCTCGCGGCACCCTGTCCGTGGTGGGGTTCGTCGTGGGTGGCGTGGGTGCCATTGCCGGCGTGACTCTGCTCGTGCTCGACGCGGGACACTCGGACGCGCCAAAGTCCGCCTCTGCGCCTGCGTTGCGCGGCTGGGTGGGTCCCGGCAGTCTCGGTCTTTCTGGCTCGTTCTGAGGTCAAATACCGACGTCACGCTGCCACGAACTCGAAGTGAGTCGCGGCAGCGGCGCCCGCTCACGCTGCCACGAACTCGAAGTGAGTCGCGGCAGCGGCGCCCGCTCACGCTGCCACGAACTCGAAGTGAGTCGCGGCAGCGGCGCCCGCTCACGCTGCCACGAACTCGAAGTGAGTCGCGGCAGCGTGGCCCGCTCCTAGCGCTCAGGGCTGGAATCGAAACGCGCTGAACTTGCTCGCGAGCTGGATGCCCTGTGGCTCCTTCGCGATCGCAGACGAGAGGTAGAGTGCCGAAGTGTCGGCCTTTCCGATTTGGTAGTAGACGGCAGCGGAGTCTGACGTGAAGCCCGAGGCGTTGATGCTCGTTCCGGTGACGAGTGCGCCATTGGCCTTACGAGCCGTCCCGGCCGTGCCCGTGGAGAGATCGACGAGGTAGAGCTCGTTGACCCCTGCCGTGTCCATCTGTCCGGCAAAGGAGAAGACCTTCGAGTTCGGCGCGAACTGAAGATCGCTACTCATCGTGCCGCCGGTGGGCAGCGTTCCCGAGACGGTCTTGAGAATGGAGCTGTTGCTTGCGGACAGGGCGACGTTCGTGGTGGAGCCCCAACCGACCCATTTGTCGTCAGGCGAGATCTTCATGTTGACGTAGCCGACGGTGCCGGGAGTCTCGCTTGACGCTGCGCTCGTTCCTCCTCCTCCCACCGTCACGTGGAAAGCCTTTAGGGTGCTCGTTGCGAGCGCAAACACGCTCGTGCTGGTGTTGGCCCAGAGCGCGCTGGGGCGTGCGCCGAGGAATCGATGGAGCTGAAGATGGGCTTGTTCGTCGAGACTAGCTTAAGGATGCCTGTCGTGTTGTGATCCCCAGTGGAGGAGTTGAAGTAGTCGACGACCATGGTGTAGTCGTAGGAGAAGCTGCCCCAGAACAGGGGAGACGTTGTTCCCGTGCCGATGTCATAGAGCAACATGGCGCCAATCTTGGCCGGAACCGTACACATGATGAGGCCCGACGGGCGGCTGTCGGTGATGCTGCCGCCTCCGCAAGCCCCAGTGGTCTTTGTCTTTGCCTGCCAAGTGCCGTTGGCGCTCAGCTGGGTGTACGTAATCGCATAGTTTGCGTCGAGCCAGACGAACATCGTGGGGGAGATGAAACGGTGGCTGTAGTACATGACCCCGCCAGTCTCGAAGATTACAGGGGTCGCCGGAGCGCTACCGCTCAAGTCGACGAAGTACTTGTTTCCCGTGTACGTCGAAGGGTTGGTCATCTCGCTGTAGGCGAGCCATTTGGAGTCCGGCGACCAGCCCAGGAATCGAATAGACCCCCGCGTTCTTGTCGACACGGAGGGCGTTGCCCACCGTTGCCTTGCTTACGTCCGCCACGTAGAGCCACTTCTGGTCGCAACTGTCTCCGCGGGTGGCGAGGAATGCGAACTTCTTGCCGTCGGGAGAGAACTCTCCGATGTCTTCGGAGCAGGACGACCCTGCGTAGCTCGACAAGTCCGTTACGGGCAGGGTGGCCTTGGTATAGTCGCGCAGGTAAACGACGTATCGCGCTGCGTTCACTTGATTGGACCGATAGGCGACCCAGCGCTTGCGCGATACCTCGAATCGTGAGGTCCTTTTCTCCCCAATTCCCTTCACTGTCCTGCACTCGAACCGTGACAGAGAAGTTGCCGTCTGCGAGGGGGGTGCCAGCGATTTCGCCATTGCTTGCGAGGGTGAGTCCGGTGGGAAGTGCACCGCTCGAGATCGTCCACGTGTAAAAGCTCGGGCCCGTTCCGCCGGATCCAGAGAGCTGAGCGTAATACGGCACGTTGTACGCAGCAGGTGCAAGACTGCCGAGTGTGATCGTAAGTGTTGGTGGTGTGGAGGATGTCGTGCCACCGGTTGCCGTCGTGCCACCGGTTGCCGTCGTGCCACCGGTTGCCGTCGTGCCACCGGTTGCCGTTGTGCCACCGGTTGCCGTTGTGCCACCGGTTGCCGTCGTGCCACCGGTTGCCGTCGTGCCACCGGTTGCCGTCGTGCCACCGGTTGCCGTCGTGCCACCGGACGCATCACCACCGCTGCCCGTCGCTGTCGTGCCGCCCGTGCTCGAGGAGCCCGCTGTCGCTGTCGTGCCGCCCGCTGAGCCCGACGATTTACCGCCAGAGCCGCCCGTGCTCGTCTTCGTGGAAGACTCACCTGCGCTCCCACCGTTCTCGGCGCCAGCTGACGCTTCGTTATAGTTTCGCGTCTCCTTGGAGCAAGCGAACGAAGAAACGACTGCGAGTGTCGTGAGCGCGGTGATGAATGGACGATGCCGATAGCTGCGCATGATTTTACTCCAAGCCTCCACCCATCTGAGGTCAGATGAGCTGCCGTCGGCGCTCTACCATGGCCCCGCGCTCTTTGCCGGTTGGTGCGGCGTGGTGTTGGGAGCAAAACCAAAGAATCCCCCGGACTTGCAGAGCTCCGAGGGATTCAGTGGGTGAGCGGACGTTTGGCCGAACCAACGAGTTCTGTGACGTGACGTTCAGAACGACGGTTCTGTGTCGCGGCGAACCGCGCGAATGGCATCAACGAGTTCTGTGACGTGACGTTCAGAACGACGGTGCTGTTCCGCTTCGGTCCGCGCGAGTCGCGTCTCTATGGTGCGATGGTCATTGTCCTGGTGCCGCTGCGGGACACACCACGCCGGCTGCACTGTGGAACGTGTCGTGGACCGTTTGCGCGACGATCTGACCCTTCTCGACGACGTATGTATCGGAGCCATCGGGGATCGTGCAGGGCACGCCCATGGCCTTGAACGTGATCATCACCAAGTTGTCCGTCGCCGTCAACGAGAGTACCTCGGGCACTGCGCCGCCCAGCAAACTGCCAACACCCATCAGTCCCTTGGCGATCTCGTCTCGACCACGAATGACCTGACCTGGCAGGATTACAACGGCGTCCTTCGCGTAGTCTGCCAATGCCTCGTCCATTTTACCTGACTGCATCAACGCGAGGTGTTGTTCGATGGTCTGCTTTGCTGTGCGATGCCGTTGACCGTGGGGGCACTTTGCGTGATCCTCGGCCGCGGCTGGTTTGGACGTCAGCGCGATGCCAAGCGTTGCCAGCAGTGCAAAAACGCCAAAGGTGAAGATGCTGCGGGAGAGGTTGGATGAGCGAATACGAAACATAGTGTGTCCTTCGTCGAAGTGAGGCGACAGGTTGCCATTGTTGGATTTTCGCCACAGAGATCTTTGGTCGACGACTTGGCGCTCGCGTGCCGCGCGTGGAGGGCGTGCGAGCTTCGTGAACGGATTGGGGCGGTTGTTTCGTCACTCGTGAGACGTTCGAACATCGTCTTTCGAGTCCCCGACATGGAGGAAGCTAAAACGGCGGTCTCGAGCAGGTACTTGGCTTCACCTTCGAGGGTAACTTCTATCGCGAGCGTTGTCTCATGTGTCCTCTTGGCCCGTGTGCACGTCATGATGGGCGTTGCGTTCACGTGGACAGTTCAGGCGCCCGCGTGCACGACGTTCGGCGTTCCGAACGGCAGCATGCATCTGGTCGCTGTCGCGTGTTCGGTGCTCCAAGACCCCGTGAAATGTAACGGAACGGTGACGTGCGCTCCGTGCTCATTGGAAGACGATGGCGAACGAAGGTTTGGTCTCGCCTGGGGCTCCAAGGTTCGATTCGTCGTGTATTGAAAGGTCCCTCCAGGTAACCGGACAATCGAGCGCGAACGGCGAATCGATTCCAAGGAACAGAACATGAACTACCGATCATTTCGCCGATATGCCTTTTGTGTCTCCGCTCTCTTGCCCGCTTGCAGCAGCGATCCGGGCGCGGAACAGGAGGTCGATGCCGTTGAACGCGCTGCACTGACTGGTACGGACGTAACTCCGACTTCGCTCGCCGCGGTGACGGATTTGCGCGGGATCCCAAGCGGCGTCGAGGGGCTCGACAAGGTATTCGACAACGACACGTCGACCAAGCTCTACCTCGGCAAAAAGGAGGAATGGATTTCATATCAGCTGGCCCGGCCCGCCATCGTGACGTCTTATGACGTCACCTCCGCCAATGACTATCCGGAGCGAGATCCGAAGGAGTGGACCCTCGAGGGCTCCTTCGACAGGATCGGTTGGACCGTCCTCGACGTCCAAAGCAACCAGTCGTTCACCGCGCGCTTTCAAACCAAATCCTACACGTTCACCAATACCGCGCCCTACCTCTACTATCGCCTGAAGATCACCGACAACCTGGGTGAGGACAACGGCGATCTCCAGCTCGCAGAGTTCCGTCTGGGGGGCAGCGTTCCATCGGGAACCGTGCCCGCGAGTCCAACTCTCGGTACCGTATCTGCGAGCGGAACGAGCGTTTCTCTTGCGTGGGGCACCGTTGCCGGCGCGACTGGCTATTACGTGCAGCGCGTCGCAGACGATGGTCTCGGCACGATCGAGAGCTATACGACGTCGACGAGCTATGTCGACGCGAATCTGGCGCCCGGCACGACGTACGTGTACCAGGTGCAAGCGACGAACGGTACGATTCGCGGGCTGCCATCCGCGCTGAGCACGCCGGTGACGACGGCTGCTGCAACCCTTCCGTCCAAGGATCTTACGGCACTTTCAACCTACGCACCGACGGATCCGTATTCGACCGTAGGAGTGGAGGGCGTTGCCAAGATCACCGACGGGAGCCCATACACGAAGTATTACACTGGTAACGCCACGACGTGGATCGTCCAGCAAACCGCGTCGAGTTCCGTCGTTACGGCCTATACGCTCACCTCGGCAAATGACGAACCCGATCGAGATCCGAAGAATTGGGTCCTCGAGGGTTCGAGCAACGGTGTCGACAATTGGGTGCCCCTCGACACCCGCAGCAACCAGGGGTTCGTGAGTCGATTCCAGACCCGCGTATTTCCGTGCAACACGTCAGGGGTGGCTTACGGTTACTATCGGCTACGCATCACCGGTAACCACGGCTCCGGCTCGACTCAACTTGCGGAGTTTCGCCTCTTCGGCACGGGAAGCGGTACGCTCGCCGCACCTGCAGCGCCGAGCGGCGTACAAGCTACGGCGGTGACTAGCAACCAAATCCGAGTGACTTGGACCGACAACGCCGGACAGCAGAACCCCGAGAGTGCGTACGTCGTCGAGCAGGCGACCAATAACACCTTCACGGAGGATCTGATCCGCAAGACTGTCGGTGCCGGCAGCACGGAGTACCGCGCGTCGTCGATGCTCCCTGGGAAAACCTACTATTACCGGGTGCGAGCCGACAACGCCGCGGGCAGCAGCGCGTTTGCCGGTCCCGTTTCGGCCACCACCGCCGCCCTGACGGATCCACCCGCGTCTTGGGTCGAGACGGGTTGGTACGGCGGGCACAATCGCACCGTCTATCGAACCTATCTCGATCGAAACATCGCCCTTTACTTCGACGAGTACGTCACGAACCGCAATTCCGTGACGTGGATGAGTCCCATCTTCACCGAAGCTTGGGCCTACGTGAAGCGCACCTACGGCAGTTTCAGCGATCCCATCCTTTACGTCATCGGCAACCAGGACAACATCGCGTCCGACGTCAATGACGCCTATTCCGTGGGCGGTATCCAAGACGTGTTCAATTCGGATGCGTACTATCGCAACATCATCTTCTCGGTGAGCGGGGATTGGACGAGTGGTCCCGACTGGTCGTCGACGGATCCGGGCTGGAATTTCGGCTCGCTCCTTCACGAGATGTGTCACATCGTCGAAGGCAACAACAATGGAACCTGGGGCTCGCCGAGCTATGGCGTGTGGCAAGACAGCAAATGGGCGGAGATCTTCGCCTACGACGTGCTCCTCCACATTCCAACGGTCACGTCTTCGTCCGCCGCTACGAACGAATACAACCGTCACCTGACCGACGTGGACGACTACGGTCGCCACTGGTTCAGGGACTGGTACTACCCGCTCTACAGCGGCAGCGCCGGTAACACGGCAGCGGACAAGCGCGGCACGGCCCTATTGGTTCGCTACTTCCAGCTCCTGGCTCAGTATCTACCGAAGGCAAACGGCTCCTACCCGCGCGGCTTGAACATGGGTGAGTACATTCACTTCATGTCAGGTGCTGCTGGGATGAACTTGGAGACGCTCGGGCGCACGGCCTTCGCGACGACGCCACAGGTCGCCCTGCAGCTGGCTCGCGCTCGTGCAGAGTTCCCTGCCATCTACGCCCTTTATGATGGAAGCAATGCCAACGCCGCTCCGTATTTTTACACGTTCGGTCTGGTGCGCTCCGGAACGGTCAATACGGCACTCAGTGGTCAAACCTTGGCTGGCACTGCCACCGATCCGAATTCCGGCAGCTCACTCACCTTTTCGAAGGAAAGCGGACCTGCTTGGCTGGCCGTCGCGAGCGACGGCACCTTGAGCGGTACGCCGACGACACCGGGCACGACTTCGGCCGTCGTACGTGTCACGGACTCGGCGGGGCTCTATGGTACGACGGAGCTGCGTCTCGAGATTGCTGGAAGCGGCGCGGCAGCGCCCTGCGATAGTCTCTGTTCGAGCCCGGTCGCGTACACGACGCAGAGCTACAACTCGGGCAACCTGGGGACCGCCGCGACGTGTCACCAAACGACCGCCAACCTCCAAGGGTTGGTTTGCGGCAACTTTGCTTCGGGACGCACCTTCTCCATCAACGGAACGGCAGTCAATTGTTCCGGGGAGCGTGACGTTGCCGGCGAAGCGAAACGGCGGTTACTGTCTCCAAGCAAGTGCTGGCAACTACGCTTGGGCGTACTTCGCTAGCTACTGAGGCTCAAGCCCAAGGTGAGGGGCCTTCGCTCGATCCGCCCACATGGGCACGGCGGAGGCCCCCGCGTCGTCACGCGCGGTGTCGAGCGCTTTCAGTCGTCGCAACGGGTGCCGTCAAGTCGTCGTCTTGACGAGTTCGGTCGCTGCGGCGCGCAAGTCAGCTGCCGCATAGGGTTTCGAGAGCAAACGGTCGACACCGAGCTTGTGGAGCTCGTCCACGGACATGGAGTCGCCGATGCCGGAGACCATCATGATGGGTATGTCCGACCGAACCTCGCGGATCTTCGAGACGAGTTGGAGCCCCGTCATGTGCGGCATCGTATTGTCCGTGATGACGAGCTGATATCGCTGAGGGTTCGAACGGAAGACTTCGAACGCTTGCAAACTCGAGGGGCAGTATTCCACCCTCATGTCGATCCGCTCGAGGATTCGTTTACCAAGCTTTCCGAGGTGCTCCTCGTCCTCCACGAGCAGGACGTGGCACCGCTTCTTTTCGTCGGCGGCGTCTACGTCCGTGGAGGCACTGGAACCGACCGCTGCGGGGAGCAGCACTTCGAACGTCGTGCCCTTGCCAAGGGTGCTATCGACGACCACGCATCCCTCGAGAGAGCGCACGATGCGCGAGAGCACCGAGAGCCCGAGCCCCGTTCCTTCGCCCGTCGGTTTGGTCGTATAGAATGGATCGAAAATCCGCGGCAGATGTTCGGCAGCAATGCCCGTGCCCGTATCAGAGACGAGCAAGCGCGCATAGAGTCCCGGATGGAGTTCGGGATGCCGCGCCACCATTGCGCCATCTACCGTCACGGGAGCTGCTGTGATTTGAAGGGTGCCACCGGTGACCTTCATCGAGTGAGCCGCATTGGTGGCAAGATTCATGACGACCTGATGCAGCTCCATGGCATCCGCGATGATGGGCGGTGTCGACGGATCGCAACCGTTTCGGATTTCGATGTTGGAGGGCAACGTTGCGGTGAGCAATTGAACGGCTTCGTGAATCGGGCCTGCGAGATGCGTGTGCGTTCGCTTCGGTTCACTTTGCCTCGTAAAGGAGAGGATTCTTCCAACCAGGTCGCGACCACGGCGCGCCGAGTCGATGACGACGTTCAGATCCTCGAGCACCGTCTCGTCCTTGTCGACGGCATCCCTCACGAGTTCCGCATAACCCATGATCCCGAGAAGGATATTGTTGAAGTCGTGGGCGATCCCACTCGCGAGGTTGCCGACGGCTTCGAGCTTGTGCGTCTGGCGCAACCGTTCCTCCAAGCGCCGCCGCTCCGTCACGTCGACGATCGTACTAAGCACGTACAAACCATCATCGCCTTCGATGGTGCTGAGCCCAACTTCAACTGGGATTTCGTGGCCGTCGCGGTGCCGCGCGTAGAGCTCTCGACCGGCACCCATGGGACGTGCACTCGGCGTCTTCGCATACTCCGCTCGGTGAGCGGCATGTCCGGAAGCGAACCGTTCTGGAATGAGAGTCTCGACGGAGCGCCCAAGGAGCTCGTCGCGGGTGTAACCGAAGAGGCGTTCCACCTCGGCATTGACAACGACAATCTCGCCCCTGGCATCTACGATCAGTAAGCCCGATGGACAGCGATCGAACGCCGTACGAATGAACTGATTGTTCATCTCTCGTGGAATGCGGCTCGTCACTCGGTAACCCTTCGTTGAACGGCAAGCATACCATCCGAGCTGGCGAGGTTTCGAGCGCAATGGGCACTCGTGGCTAAGCGCAGGCGAGATGACCCGCCGTCGGTGGCTGCAGCCGACGGCGGATCCGCGTTTCTGGAGGTTCGAAAGGGTGCTTTGGTGCGCTCGGCAAACGCGAGCTCCAATGTCACCCTGCCGCCTCATTGCTTGGTGTCGCTACAATCGCCGATGGGGCGGTCGCAATTGCGCGGGCCACAACCAGTGGGGTAGAGCTTCCCATCGACGCAGGTGAGCACCTGCGTGCAGATGAGCTTTGGATTGCACTGACACGTGGTTTCGACGCAGATCCCGCCGCAATCCGCGCCGCCTCGGCAGGGGCTACAGTCGTCCCGGGGATCGTCCACGCAGGTGAACCCCGCGGGACAGGGGAGCCCAGCGATCCCACCGCATGCGGTCAGTCCGGGACAGCGTGGAGCGACGATTCGACAGCGACCGCTCTGGCACTCGGCTCTCGGGCAAACGGTCGTATCCCCGTCGGGACACAGGCGGCAGGGGCCCAAGGGTTGTATGCAGTCGCTGTCTGCACGGCAGAATGGAGCCACGAGATCTTGGCTCGTGGTGTCCGTTCCTTCTGCCATCGACGGATCACCGTCGGAAGGTCCCACCTCCGACGCTGCGCAGCCGCCGAGAAATGGCGGACACGACACCAATAAAGCCCTAACGAACCAACCTTTCAGCTGATGCATGTTTCCCTCCTCCTTTTTGGAAAGCCCCGGTCGCACGTTGGATGTGCATGCGATCGAGTGCTTGCCCTGTGCGCGAGCGCGTTTATTTCGGGGCCAAGCACGGGGGGTCGCGGACATGCCGACGACCACCCCGTGCTTCGTCGCGTTGACGCGACCATGACGCATGGTGCTTCGGACGTCGTGGGTCAAGCCTGTTCGAAGAAAGGTAAGTTGCGCGCAAGCGAGGTCGATGAACTCTCGTCATCCCACAGGACATAGAGCGCCCACCAACGCAAGATTGCGGGCAACGAACTCCTTCGACATGGAGTTCGGCGCCGGGCGCTGGACGCCCTTCTTGCCCCTTGCGACGAATGACACCGTCCAACCATTGGAGTGGTGTGGCCTCGCTGGGCCCATACTCGTATTGACCGCCAGCGCTACAACCATTCATCCACTCGCTAGAGCCCGGATCGGCAAATCGATCGAATGGGTTCATTCCTCCACCTATGCGCCTGCAGAGACGCTTCCCGAGGGAACTGCAGTATGCGGACGCATCGCACCAGTCGACACAAACTTGTGGGTGGTCATCGCAGGCGCTTCCGCTACAAACGGTGGCCGATGACATGCAATTGGCATCGGGCGCGAAGGATGTGTTCGCCGTGGCGCATATGCCAACCTGTGATAGCGGCGCAGTCTTGAGGAACGTTGCGTATTGGTCCTTTCGCGTGTTCCTGCCTCGGGAAGCGCAACAGAACGCTCCGATGAGGAGGCGGATGTACGTGCCATTCGCGTGTCGCCGCTCGTAGGCGCGTTCATCTCGAGGCCACGAACGCGTGTTTCTCTACGTCACGTCCGTGTGCGTCCGCGCTCGAGCTCGACGAGGACCTCGGCAAGCTTTTCGAGGCTCGGCGGTTTTGCGAGATGCCGTTCGAAGCCGGCTTCAGCGGCACGCCGAAGATCTTCAGGCAGTGCGTAGCCTGAAAGCGCTACGAGTGACGTGCGTTTGAGGCCTTCGTCGGCACGGAACGCTCGTGCGACTTGAAACCCGTCCATACCGGGGAGTCCGATGTCGCACAATACGACATCGGGCTGGAATTCGCGCGCTCTCGCGAGTCCAGTGGGGCCATCGTAGGCTACCTCCACTTCATGTTCATCGAGTTGAAGTGCGTCACGCAAGCTGTCCGCGGCGTCCGCATTGTCTTCGATGACGAGAATTCGCTTGGCGGCGCGCCGCAAAAAGTCGTTCGACGTTCGAGACGCGAGCGCCAAGTCGAACTCCATTGGGAGGCGCACCACGAACTCCGCTCCCTTGCCGAGCCCCTCGCTGAATGCCGCGACGCTACCGTCGTGAAGCTCTACCAGGCCCTTTACCAGCGCGAGTCCGAGCCCCAAGCCCCCCTGACTTCGATCGAGAGTGTTCTCTGCCTGCATGAACGGCTGAAACAGCCGCGCTAGTGTCTCTTCGTCGAGACCCACGCCGTCGTCGCGCACCCGAACGATGGCGTCGCGTTCGTCGCGTTCGACGGTCACCCGTGTATATCCGCCGTTGCCGGTAAATTTCGCCGAATTTTGCAGGATGTTGCCAATGGCTTGCGTGACACGCGTGCGATCGGCGACGACGGGCACTGGATGAGTTGACGGCGAGAGCTCCAGCCGGACCCCTGCACGATCGAAGAAGGAACGGTTGTCCTCCACGGTCTGCCGGAGCACTTCGTTCAGGTCGAGCCGCTCCTTCTGCAATTCCACCTTGTTGCGCGTGATACGAGTGACGTCCAACAGATCGTTGACGATGATGGAGAGTTGCGCAACTTGACGGTCGATTGTCTGCTTGGCTCGTTTCGCTTGCTCGCTGCCCGGCTGGACGCGATCGAGAATGTATAGACAATTCGAGATGGGGGCGAGAGGGTTACGTAGTTCGTGCGAGAGAACCGCGAGGAACTCGTTCTTGCGCCGATCGGCTTCTTCGAGCCTGGCGTTGGCGGACTTGAGCGCATCATCCGCGAGTCTGCGCTCCGTGACGTCGATGAGCGTCGTTACGGCGTGAACGTGGCCTTCGAGCACGATGTTCTCGACGAAGTAAAGGACGGTGCGTCGACGACCGCTCTTGGTCTGCAATTCTGCCTCGACTCCGTGCAGGCAGCCATTCTCGCGAAGTTGCCGCGTCAATTTATCGCGCTCGCCGTCCTGGATAATGCCCAATTCCGCGGAGCTGTGCGTGAGCAGCTCTTCCCGCGAGTATTCGACCAAGCGCGAATATGCGTCGTTTACGACCACCCAACGACCTTCCTCTGCCGTTGCGATGGTCATGGGCACGGGGCTCATCGAGAAAGCTTTGAAGAAGCGCTCCTCGCTCTCTCGGAGAGCTTTCTCGGTTTGCTTCAGTTGTGTCACGTCGATTGAGAAGGCGGCGATCTCTCCGCCTCCCAAGGACGCGCAGGCGAGGACCACCGGCACGCGAGTGCCGTCTGGGCGAATGTATTCCTTCTCGTAGACTCCCGATGTGCCCTCAGCCAATGCTTGCTCGATTGCCTTTCGATCCTTTTCGAGGTCTTCGGGAGCGGTCACCTTGTCCCACCACGCCTCACCGCCTTCGAATTGCTCCCGTGAAATTCCGACAGTGCGCAGGGCGGCGTCGTTGGCGTAGATGCAGCGTCCGCCAGGCTCTCCGATGGCGGCACCAATCGGGCTCGCCTCTAAAAGGCGACGGATCCGACGCTCACTCGTGGCGAGGGCTTCATCTGCGCGCTTTCTCTCGGAGACGTCCCGTACGATCGCCCACATCGCGGTGGGTTCGCCGTCGACATCGCGCGACAGAATGGTGCGTAGTTCGACGTGTACCAGCGTTCCGTCTTTGCGCCGGTACTCCTTTTCATAGGTGTCTGAGTATCCGCGCGAGAGGAATCTGTTCTTCGACGATATGCTGCTCGAACTCGTGCCAACGATCGGGGGTGAGATGTTGGTAGGTGAGGGTGTCGAGCTCGTCTCGCGTGTAGCCTATCATCTCGCAGAAGAGGTCATTGCAGTCGACGATGCGTCCCTTCATGCTCACCTGTACGAAGGGATCTCGCAGGCTTTCGTGGAGCATGCGGTAACGCTGCTCGGACTGTCGGAGCGCCTCCTCCGCGCGCTCGCGGTCGGTCACGTCGCGAATCACTGCGACGGCCTGCTCGTGGCCGAATTCGTCAGGGAAAAGAGAGCTCGTGAGTTCGCCGCGGAATTGAGAGCCGTCCTTACGCCTGAAGGTCAGGACTGCTCCTGCGCTTCCGGTCGCGAGTCGCTGCGCGAGAAGAAGCGCGAGTGAGGCCTCGGAGGGTTCGAGGATAGTACCGCGGAGAACACCATGGAACTCCTCACGACAGTACCCGAACAGACGACATCCCGCTGGATTGGCGTCGACGACCTCGCCTGTCGCTGGATCGGTGAGCAAAATGGCGTCTTTCGCGTTCTCGAATACCGCCTGGAAGCGGGTGGCGACTTGACGAAGTGCTTGCTCGGTGCGTTTGCGCTCGGAGACGTCTTCGAACAGACAAGCGAACTGGCCGGGTTCGTGCGAGTAGGCGATGGTCGAATAATAGCGCCCGAGCGGAGCCGCAAATCGTTCGAGTCGAGTGGAATTGCCCGTCAGCGCCACTCGACCATACGTTTCGATCCAAGCTTCTTCCAGGCCCGGAAGGAGCTCGCGAACGGTCTTGCCGATGACCCGTTCGCGCTTCATTCCAGTTAGCGCCTCGAACGCAGCGTTGGTCTCGAGATAGCGATAGTCGACGGGATTGCCATCGGCATCGCAGATGACTTCGGCGAGAAAGAATCCCTCCGACATGTTCTCGAAAAGCGAGCGATAACGGCGCTCGCTTTGCTGCAGCTCCGCTTGGGCACGGAGGCGATCGGTATCGTCGCAGACCAAGGACACCGCTCCAGCCAACTTCCCAGCAAGAACGACCGGGGTGATTCGATAGTGGCGGTGTCGATGCTCACCGGTTTGGAGGTTGCGAACGATCTCGTCTCCTTGGACGTGTTCGCCACGGAGTGCGGACAGAAACGGGTTCTCTTCGGGCGATCGAAGGGTTCCATCGGCCTTGAGGACCTGGAATTTGACTTGGGCTGCGCTCAATAAACCGAGAACGTCGCCTTTGTCGGGAACGCCGAGGCTGTCGTGCACGGCGTCGTTTGCAAACAGAATATTGCCATCGGCGTCCACGAAGAAGACATCGTCCGGTAGGCTGTTGATGAGCGCGAGTAGTCGCTCGCGTTCCAACTCCGCTTCTTGGTGTTGCTTCTCCAGCTCAGCGATCCTGGCACGGAGCTCTTCATGAGTGGGCTCGGGCGCGCTGTTCGTGCTGCTGCTCGGGTCGACTTTCATGGGCACACCTAGCGGTACTATTAGGATCCGGATCGGCGGACCCTCGATTATTTGCGACTCAACTATTGCGGGGCGTGCTTTGGTCGATGTGAATTGGGGCGTCTAGCACGAGACCTCCGTTGACGGACGGCCGCTCTCCGTTCCGGCAGTCCGACTCCGGGATCTCGATAGACTTACGGCCTGATTGCGGTGGACGGCATCTTCAAACGAACTCCGGGCGCGAGTCAACCATGCTCCACGGGACCAACACCCTGCCCCTGATCGACGTTGAGTCGTACCGTTGGCCTACTCGCTCACCCATTCGTCATCGCAGTCCGTCCGTTTCCGACGTTTCGGTCACAAGCTCCTCGCGCCGGATTGGGCCCAATCGAGCTCGATGAGAAAGTCCTCACCGCGTCGGATTGGGCCCAATCGAGCTCGATCAAGAAGTCCTCACCGCGTCGGATTGGCCTAATCGAGCTCGATCAAGAAGTCCTCTCCGCCCGTGTGTGGACCGGTCTCTTCATCGTAGATGCGAATACAGCTAGCGAGGATGGTCCAGTAGGGGGCGCCGTCGTGGAGGAATTGAACCAGGCGCTCGCAGGGGCCACAGCCAAAGGACTGGATGTATCGGCCTGTTCCTTGGACGATGGTGCCCTTCCGCAGATCGACGTCCGAGGAAATTCCTCGTAGTTCCTCACATCCCGAGTGGGGAGCCTCGTAACCGGATATCGTGTCCGCTTCGACGCGATATCTGAATTTCGGGCCAGCGGTTTCCACGAAGTCCTCGATCTGGCCTCGTTCGTCCGCCGTTGCGTGTACGTTCAGCCGCAGCCGGAGTTGGCAGACGAAATTATCCTGCGCCCATTCACTTGGACAAGCCTCGTCCCAACTGGCCTCGACCGAAGCGCTCGCAGCGGCGCTCGATGGCGACTCGACGGGGCCGCGCACGACGTAGTAAGGACTGGAACGAGTTCGGAAAAAGACCTCCATCTGCTGGATCGCCGTCTCGAGAGTAATGTCGCGCATTCCGAGGTAGCGCTTCAACTTTGGCGCGAAGAATTGCCGATACGTCTCCGCTCGTGCTCGCGTGCCGTTGGAGTAGCTCGAATAAAGTTGGGTCAACCGACGATCCCAATCTCGAGCTGTCGCGCCACTGCCCGTTGCCGTGGTCGCGCCACTGCCCGTTGCCGTGGTCGCGCCACTGCCCGTTGCCGTGGTCGCGCCACTGCCCGTTGCCGTGGTCGCCAACGTTGGCGTCGACACCGAAGGTGGCGTCGCGGAGGGGAGGGAAGTGGACGGGGACGGTCGAGGTGGCGTCGACGCGGTCGGCGCCGTGGCAATTGCATCTGTCGACGCTGACGCTGGCGAAGAGAGGACGGGATGGATGGGAGGCGCGGGTGTGGCTTGGCACGAGAGCGCTGCAATGGCGAAAGCACTGACGCTCAGAACCTTCGAGGATGTGCGGTGGTGCTGAATAGAAGGAAAGGGCACTGCCAGTAGAAGGTAGCTCACTCGACGTGGCTGCGCAGGGGAGTTCGGCGTGACGAGTCGGATTCACCATGAGCCGTGAAAGCGAGGTGGCGGACTTGCGAGAAATTACCCAAAGTGCAGCTGAAACCCTGCTCATGAGGCAGCGCATGTCAGTTTTTCGTGGCGGTCGTGCGTACGTGAGTCGAGGAACTGGTACGAGCATCTTGCCAGCGCGATTCACGTGTCGGCCCGAGCTTCCTATCCTTCGTCTGCGTTGCGCGTGAGTCCCATCCGAGATTTGCCCGTCACACCCTGACCAGCCTAGCTTAGCCTAGCCGGGGCTGGTTTCGTCCGGGGAGTCTATTCCAACCCAAGCAACCGAGCGACCGTGTCTCGCAGCTGTTCGACGAGCTCGGGATCCATGAACTGATATTCGTCCGGGATGTCGAGGACGTGGATCGGCTTGTGCGCTACCGACGTCGAGAAGTCGGCAATCAGCTTCGCGCGATGCTTGTCCTCCATGACGAAGACGACGTCCGCCCAACGGAGATCTTCAACGGTGATTTTCCGCCGCGCCGAGCGACTCGTCCCGGCTGAGCGCACGGAGAGCATGGGATGGCGACGCCAGACGGCTTCGGCGGTCGGGCTGCGCCATTGGTTGCGGCTGCAGACGAACAGGACGTTTCGTTTCTCGGAAGGCGCCGAATCGTACTCGCTTTGATTTGCCACCTCGCGCTCCATCGGCGCGCAGCCTAAAGGTTAGCGGAGCCCCCTGCAAGTGGCGGCGCGTCAGTGGCGATTCATCCAGGAACACCGAAACGCGTGCTATATGGGAAGTGCCGAAGCCGAGCGTAACTCGCTCAAGAAAGCCTGCGGTGTCGCGTTTGCGATTCTTCTGAACTCGGCGATGAGATGGGCTTGGTCGTAGTAGCCTGCCGCCGCGGCGACGCTTGCCCAATTCGTCTGGTTGCGGTCGCGCGTGGCAAAAATAGCTCGTTCGAAGCGCGTCAGCATGGCGAACCGCTTCGGGCTCATGCCGATGGCGTCGTGGAATACGCGACGGAGTTGCCGCTCGCTCACGCCCAGATCGGCAGCAACGGAGGCCACCGTAGCACTCGTCAGCCTCTTGGCGGCTTCGAGGGCGAGTCGCGTGTGAGTCACACTCTTCGTGGAGCTAGCGAGACGTTCAGCGATGGCGCGCTCGAGAATTTCAGCAGCACTGAGGGTGCCGGGCGCGGCAGCGAGCCGCTCGAAGAGCCGTCGCGTCTTTGCGGAGCCCCATAGATCCTCGAGCGCGAGGACCCTTCCTGCAATTTCGTCTGCGGAGACACCGAGCACTGCTCGTTGTGCGCCCAAGTGAAGCCGTGCCGTTATGGTGCGCTGACCGTCGTGAAGGATCTTTCGATGCACTTTCTGTCGTGCGCCGAAGGCGTGAGCGTCGAGGCCGCTTCGTGCACCCGGCCCGAAGCGAACGACGAGATACGCTTCTGGACGCGGGATCAAGAGGCCTGGTACGTCGCGTTCACACTCGTATACGAACAGCGCTGCTACGGCAGAGACAGTCGATGCGCCAGGCGTAGGACTGAACCCGTCGCGGAGCACGGCGCCGCGAGGAGCTGCAGGGTCATCGCGATGAACGGGCCTAAACGTGGGCTCGATCCCGTCGCGGTGCATGGTGCCGCGAGGAGCCGCAGGGGCGTCGCGATGAACGGGCCTATGCGTCGGTCCCGGCGTAGGCGTGATTCGGTCGCTGTTGGCGGCGCTCGCGTACATCGTCGAGAGCTTGGGGTCGGTGGGGCCATCTTGCAAGACTCCTCCCGCATTGTCCGTTTCTTCCAATTCGCGGAACGCGTGGAGGGCTAGGCTCCACACATGAAGATCCTCATTACCGGAGCGACTGGAAAAGTCGGGAGCAGACTCGCGAACCGACTTGCTCGGCGTGGAGACCACATCCGCGCCCTCGTCCGCGAGTCGACACGTGCGGCAGCCTTGCTCGATGCTCGTATCGAGGTCGTCGAGGGAGATTCTGCTCGACGTACGAACGCTCGTTTCCGCGGTGCACGAAGTGGACACAGTGGTGCATTGCGCCGCCTTCTTTCGCGGCGCAACCCCCGAACAGGCTCACGCCGTCAATGACCGCGGTACTCAGCAGCTTGCAAATGCCGCTCGTGCGGCCTCTGTAAAGCGCTTCGTCTTCACGAGTACAGGATTGGTTTATGGCGAAAATGGCGGACGCCTAGCATGTGAGGACGACGCCTGCTTGGCAACCGACGCATACCCAGTAAGCAAGCTTTCTGCGGAGCGCTTCCTGCTTTCGATGGAAGGGCTCGATGTGCGCGTTCTGCGACTTCCCTTCGTGTACGGTGATGGCGATCCGCATATCGAAGAGGCAATCCCGATGATGCGCGGCTTCGCTCCGGAGCAACGAATGTCCGTGAGTCACCATGCCGACGTGGCGCAGGCAGTTGCCCGTGTGCTCGACGCCCGCACACCTCGACATCGCATCTACAACGTTGCCGACGATGAAGCGCCTGAACTCGCCACGCTGTTTGCGGCGGTGAATGCGCCGCCTCCTGACAGCACGAACGCGGAGCGCGGTCGTGCATTCGCCGCGCTGCTCGACGGTAGGCGCATCCGCGAGGATCTCGGGTTCAGGCCGAAGTATCCACGCCTCGCGGATGCATTCGCTGCTGGGGCAAACGAGACTTCCGCACAAACGACGGGAACCTCGGCAACCCAGAGCTGAGTCAAGCCCTCCCTGGTTAACGCAAGCGAAGTGCCACGGTCGTGATCGAGTGGCTTGGCAAGCGAACTACCCCGTCGGCAGTGAGCGAACCGAGCTCTGCGGAACGTTCAACGCCGTCGAAGACGGTGCGGACCACTTGCGAGCTTACCCAGTTCAACCGATCGAGATCGAGTTGCGCGGTTTCCTCCGCCACGCCGGCGTTCACGATGACGATACTCAGCGCGTCTTCTTCGGGCGACAGCCACGCCGAAGAAAGTAGGCTGCCTGCGGCGATGGTCGTAGCCACGCGGACCCAACCAGGATCGGTAAAGAACGAGTAGTGGCGCATCGCATGGTACGGCGCCTGGACCGTGAAACTATCTGTGGTGAGAGACGTGAGGGCGGTCGTGTTGTTTGCGAGGCTCAATGCGGACCCAACGAGATCGTTCTGCAGGTACACCGCGGCACCTTCGACCGCCAGCGCGTAGTGCATCTGGACTGCTGTACCGAGCCCTTCCGCTTGCCCCTCCGTCTGAAAGAGGGGGCGTTGATACTGGCGACCAAGATCGCCCAGGGTGACGAACGTCGCGGGGTCGACGGCTGCCGGATCGATGTCGTACATGTGATGGCCGAGCGCAGCTACCTTCGAGAAGTCCAAGACCGGAGCGTAGTCAGCCAAGACTTTGGCCCCGCTGACTTCTGGCGCGACAATCTGAGGTGGACTCGCAAGACCCGAGAGCTGCGCCACTACCGCTCCCAGTGCCTCGGCGAACCCGGGATATTTCACAGAGACGTCGGTCCCATTGATGGAAACCATCGAGGTTCCCTCTCGCGGTAAAAACAGGCAGCCTTCCATCGGATCCGATGCGGGGGACGTCCAATTGGGATGATTCTGCAGCCCAATGTAATCGGGTCGGAGCCCAATCGCAGCATACGCGTCCAGCGATGCGCGCCAATACTGTCCGTAGCCCGCGTAATCGAAGGTGCCGTCGGGGAGCTTCACGAGCGTGCAGGTGTCGGGACTGCCCTCGCACTTCGGTGCACCATTGGCCTTGAGCGCTGCCGGCGGGCTCCAAGACGTCAACATGAGCCTTGGGGAATGACCCAGACTGGCCGTGGCGGCTGCGACGACTTCACTCGCGCTCGTGAGATTGTCATCCCCGGCGTAGCCATACCGATTTCGGAGCCGTAGCACGTCGAGTCCGAGCCCACCGAACACCGCGTCGTACACGGCCTGTTTGCTCGGGTGCTGGACGAGCTCGTCGTTGACGTAGCTTATCGAGGCGCCGAAACCGACCAGCGTCTGATGCTTCGTGGAAGTGTCGACGGTGATTGTTACGGTGGGTTCTTTGAGTGGTCCGCATATTCCCGCGAGGCAAGATGACCCTTCGGGGCAATCCGCGTCAGAGCAACGCGGAATGCAAAATCCGGTGTAGGTCGGATTGCTTCCACCGCAGAGGGCGATTGTACCGGCTTCTTGTGCTGAAACACAGGTCGCGCCGTCCAATTCGGAGCAGTCGGCATTGCTACTGCAGGGTCGAGTGCAAGCGCCGCAGTAGCATCCGAGTTCTCCACACTCTGCGTCAATGGAGCAGGCGTGGAGCCAGTTGGTCTGGCTGTCGACGCGAGGTCCTCCCCCTGGCGAACAAGCGGTAAGCGCGAATCCAAGTAGAATTGGCCCAATCGACCGTCGCCAGCCGGCAAGGTGAGTCATCATTCGTCGTTCTCTCCCACGAGGTACTGGCCGAAGTAGAACGTCACCTTGTACGTCTCCTCTGGGCGGTTGACCCGATTGTACTCAGCCACTTCATTCCACATCGGGATCACCTGCTGGCGTACGGTCGATAGGAGCTTGCGCACTTCTTGTTCTTTAGGGTGACCTGGCCAAAGATCGAAGGCCAGCGTAGTGCCGCCGACCTCGTCGGCTGCGGCCGAAACGTGCTTGCCGCCGGTGAGTTTTGCAGCCAGTGCGTTGAGCACCGCGCGATGGTGATCGATGACGGCGGCTTCCCATCCGGCAGCCTCTCCGACCGGGATGAGGCAACGTTCCGTCGCGCAATAAATGCCATCCGGGCGGGTTTCGAGCCGAATTCGTTCATCCGCGACGAGGTGCGCAATCGCGCTGTCGAGTGCGGCGGGCGTCAGTGGGAGCATCTGTGCCAGGGTGTCCTTGTGTATGGGACTTCCGCGATAGACGTGCACCCAAACCAATGCCGCATTGGTTTCAATCGAGTTGACGGCGCTGCTTGCTCCGAGCTCTTCGAGTTCCTCGTTCGTCGCCACTCGGTATCGAGCATCCTGACCGCGTCCGCTGCGCTGGACTAGACCAGATTCGACTAAGTCGTTCAAGATCCCGCGAACGGTCTTCTCCTCGTCGTTTTTGAATCGCTCGAGGAGCTCGGCGCGAGTCGTGGAGTCCCGCTTCGCTAGGAAGTCGTGAATGGCGATCCAGAGGGTGACACCCCGTGTGGTGACGGATTCAGTCAGGCGTTGGACTTTTTGACGGTAAGAGCGCAGCGCCAATCCGAACATGTCGGCGATGACCTTTTTGCCCAATCCTTGGCTCTCGAGCTCGCGGACGAGCCCCATGAAGACCTCGTCGGCCACGTGGGAGAGGGGAGAGCGAACGCCGTCCACGGTGGAAACCCTCGCAATGAGAACCATCGTTTGGCGGACGATCGCGTCTATCAAAATCTGAGGGTTCATGACGAGCCGGCATTCACTTTGGGCACAAGAGCGCCGTTGGGCTCTGGAGCATCCCATACCCCGGATCGAACGAGGGGGGAGAAGAACCTCCCCCTCTGACTGCAATCCTCCAGGAACCAGGGGTGGATCCAATCCCCTGCCAAAAATCGAGGTCCGGGGGCATTGTTCCCGTGTTTTAGGTGCGCGACCGGCCAGCAAAACAGAATAGGGCGAAGATGCAATGCTCTCCGTCCTTCAGTGCGCTGCTCCTGTCGCCTCACATCCCACGACGCGGCGCCAGCGAGCCCGCTGAGCTCTGGAGGAAACTCTTGGACCACATTCTCGTTCGAACGTTACTGCTCATCACTTCGGCTTCTGCTTTCGCCTGTAGTGACAACTCCGAAAGCTCCGGTTCGTCTCCCAACGTCGGTGGCACCGGGCAAGCCGTTGGTGGCAACTCCTCGTCGACAAGTACTGCCAATGCGGCGGGGGGGAAGTCCTCGGTGGGTTCGACGGGCGGCAACGGTTCGGGTGGAGCGAAGGCCGACACCACGGGGTCCGGTGGTCGCGGCGGAATGGGTGGTTCCGGCGTAGGAACGGCGGTCGGCGGAGCGATATCGAACGGCGGCCAGTCCGCGAAGGGCGGTTCGGTCGGCGTTGGCGGCACGCCCGCTGGAGGGGCAACGGGCGGATTGTCGCCGCTGCACGTGTCCGGCACTTCGATTCTCGATGCGAGCAACAACAAAGTCGTCTTGCGCGGAGCCGCAACCATCGACGTCGGTGCTCGGTACAACTGGAGCGGCTCGAGCGACGCTCTTGCCCAGTTCAAGGCATCCGTGGACTTGGTCACGACCGCGGGGTGGAATGCACGCGTCATTCGCATTCCGGTCTATGGCTCTGGTAGCACCCGAGCAGGAGAGGCGAACAACTTCCCAGAGAATGGGACGACTAGCGCGCAGGACGACTGGTTCGCCACCATCTTGAAGCCCGCAGTGGACTACGTTACCAGCAAGCGTCTCTACGCTATCATCGATTGGCACGAGATCAGTAGCGCTGCGGCGCGCGATGCCGCAACGAAGAAGTTCTGGACGTACATGGCGCCGAAATTCAAAAACGAGCCAAACGTCCTTTACGAGGTGTTCAACGAGGACTCGGATACGAACCAATGGACTGACTGGCAGCCGCTCGCGCAGGGATGGGTCGACATCATTCGGAATGCTGGCGCTAGCAACATCGCGCTCGTCGGTGGTCCGATGTGGGCACAAACGATTGGTGGCTCAGCGACGAAGCCGGTAACGGGCGGCAATGTTGCGTACGTGGCTCACATCTATTGCTCCCATTTCAACGATAGTTGGAGCAAGGGTTACATCGAGACGCAAGTTGCCCAGGCAGCCGCAGCAGCTCCTCTGTTCATCACCGAATGGGGCTACGCCTCTAGCGAAAGCAATACGTCCGCGTACCTCGAATGGTTGAACGGCTTCTTCTCCACTTATGGTGCCAGTTGGACCGCATGGGTGATCAGTTCGTCTTGGACCCCATCCATGTTCAAAGCGGACAAGAGCCCCACTGCCTTTGGACAATCGGTAAAGGATTGGCTGGCGCAGTATTGACGCCGTCCGACTTCGCTCGACCTACGGGCAACGCGCCCGTGGTCGAGCCCAGTCGAAACAGTCGAGCGTCGCACGCTGGATGAAGTGTGAAGCCTCGCGGACGCGCCACCGGTAGGCACATGACCTTGCCGCCGAAGCTTCGGCGATGCACTCGACGTGTCGTGCATATTGTCGGTTCGTCGTGGTTACGAGGCACGGTCGTGCCACCTACGGCGCCACTCATGCGATCGTCAATCGAGCGGATTGTTTGCCCGATCTTACGAACGTCCCGCTCTCGCCACCAGGTTGACGACGATCTCGTTCAGTTGATCGAGCGTCTCGGGCATACACGACGTTGAGCCGGAGGCGACGGCTTCGTCGAGGGCTTCCTTCGTGGGATAGAGATCGTGAACCGTCACCAAGGTCTTGCCGCCCTTTTCCTCGAAGGTCACCGTAGTGACGGCGCCGTCCTCATCACCCTCTTCGTTGGTCCACGAGAGACGAGCGGGAGGTGTCACCTCGAGATATCGACCGAAGAACTCCATGGACGCATCTTGGAAGGCGAATACCAAGCGGTACTTTCCGCCGACACGAACATCCAGATCGCACGAAAGGAGGGTTATGCTCGCCGATTTCGGCACCCACCACTGCTTGAATAGTTCGGCTTTCGTCCACGCCTCGAACACGAGGCGCGCGGGACCGTTGATGGTTCGCGTCACGACGAGCTCACGCTCGGATTTCCGTGTCGTGGTGTCGTTCTTCGCTTGGGTACTCTCAGTCTCACTTCGTGCGTCCATCGGCTGTCTCCTTCGTAAACTGAACCACTGAGTTCAGTGTTTAGCCTGCTGAAGGACGACCCGCAAGATGCACGGTACGCGAGAGTAGCGTTTTATGGGCTTCCTCGGGCGAAACCGCATTTTGAAGTCGCCTCGAGCGAGAGGGGGCTACTCGAGCGCTCGGGTGCGAGCAATTCTCTGTGGGCTGAGCGCCTCGGCTGATGTACGAAACCGGTTCGAGCTCTGCTTAGGGCGACAAGGTGACTCCGACGGTCAGCAAGTAGCAAAGTCGCGATTGACCGATGCGAACGGATCGCGTGTCCCAATGGCCTTCGGAGGCTACTCCAAACCAGGACGGGGAGTCGTCGTAGTAAGTATATGTTCGACGTACCGAATGGAAGTCCTTCGCATAATGGACGGATGGACCAACCCAGACGTCTACGTCGCGATTGGAGTGAAGAACGCGAAAGAGCAGGGCAGGACGAACGCCCGCGAATGGAAGGGTTGCGCTGGTGCCGGGGTCCTCGGTCAAGAAGTTGGCTCCGACTTGGCCGTAGGAGTTCAATCCAAGCTCAGCGAGCATGTCGACGCGCACGAAGTCGAGGGGGATCGAGAGACCCGCGATGGCGCTGGCCGAGCCCATAGAACCGAGCACGATAGTTGCAGCTTGAAGGCTGACTCCGGCGGCAAAGATCTCGTACCGGGCGCGCCCTGAGACACCGAAAGTCACACCGCCGCTATGGCGACCTTGTGTCCAACCCAACGGGCTTTCGAGGTCGAATTTGATGGGTCCTGAATTGGTTGGTTCGGCGAGAGCCGTCGACGTGCTCAATAGAATGAAGAGGGAGACGAAGCAGCCGGACCGAACACCCATGGTGCGGCGAACTGCATCCCGTATGCCAAGAAGAAGTCCGGTGATGTTGAGACAATGCGCGCTCAGTGGTCGCTCTCATGTAGAAGCGGAGCCACAGCGTGTGCTCGTGCGGCACAGTGAGCTCGTGACCCATTGGAAAACCGACGGGAGCAACGAGAGGCGGACATGAGATCGCGCGGCCTTTCGCGGCCCGTCGCGGATGGTCACTCCTTCGTAATTGGGCCGTCTCCGGATGGAATTGCGAAGTCCGCGCTCATAACCGTCCTCGCAATCGCACCTGCACTGGCACCTGCACTGGCACCAAAGACTTGCGTTCCTTTGCTTGCGATGCCTCTGACTGTCGACTCGGTTCTTACGGGGTGCGTGTCCCGTCGAGGAATTCCAGGGCTTTCGAAACGAACGGAACCGTCGGATCGTAAATTGGCACGTGATCGCCGCCGGCAATGATCCACAAGGCGGAGTTCGGTATCGCCTTGTGGATGCTTACGGGGATCTCGATGGGAAAGAATCGATCGCGATCGCCGTGAACGATGAGCGTGCGCGTCGTGATGGTCGACAGTTCGCGTTCGGTAAAGTTCATGTCGTTGTAGTTGTCGTGAAATGCGTTGAACTGCGCGATGAGCTGGTGGATCTGTGCGTCGCCGCGTTTGGCACATTCGCGGTACATCTGCTGTACTTGACGAGGTATGCGAGCGAAGGAGGTTTCTCGCATGATCGATCTTGCCTGTGCCGGAAAGTGGGAGGTCGCGCTCACCAGTACCATCGACTCGATGCGGCTGGGCTGACTCGTTGCCATGTGGAGCAGCACCATTCCCCCGGAACTGATCCCCATCGCTGAAAAGCGGACAATTTCGAGCTCGTCGAGCAAATGGAACACGTCAGTAGCCGCTTCGCGATGCGTGAACTCGTTCTTGGGATTCGTAGAGTAACCATGGCCGCGCAGATCGACGACAATCAGTCGATGGCGTTTCGAGAGTGCGTCCGTAAACGGAAGCCAGGTTTGCCCGCAACCCCCGAAGCCATGTAGCAGTACGACGGGCTTTCCCTCTCCGTACTCCTCGAAGTACATCTCGATGCCGTTGACGCGAACGGTACTACCGCGCCTGGCCGTCATGGGCGCGCTTTCTTTTCGGAGGTCAGAACTGCCATTGGCGATGGTTCTATCTCGGTTCGGAATTCCTGTCGCGAAAGTTCATTGCTCGTCGAATACCCGGCTCGACCGAGGATCCGAATTTTGCAGTAGCGGAAGGGGAATGGGGCGCCCCGGGGCGACTCGTGCACACGACTCACCAACAAAAAAGGAGGAAGCCGACAGAGCTGAGTTGGCATACTCGCGAGCGAAGCGGAGCCGAGGGGAACGGAGTCTCCCGACGTAGACACCCATCCTGGCGATCGGTTCCAGGGTACATGAATTGACGTTTCGCTTGCAGATTTCGAGTAAGAGGCGACGCGTCCTGACTTCATGAGACGCGACGTGCGGGAAACGTACGCTCTTCTTTTGTCGGTTCGTCGTGGTCACGTCGCGGCTCGGGCACATTTCTGCGTCGCTCTCAGTTGACGTCGCATTGGCACCGTACGGTTTCATCCGGCGTCGCTTGACGTTCGACGGGTTCATTTGCAGTCGGGGCTGGAGGCGCAACCTTGCGTTTGACGGGTTCGTCTGCAGTCGAGGCTCGACGCGCAACCTTGCGTTCGACGGGTTCGTCGGCAGTCGACGCTCGACGCAAAAGCGCGAGCCCGCGGGCGATCTGTGTTAGCGACGGAGGGTAATCGTATTGCTCTCACCCGTATCGCTGTTTACCGCGAAGGTCAGGCGGCGGGCATGTTTCAAGATCTCGGAAGGTACATCCTTAACCTGGAAGGTGTGCTCGCCAGCTGCTGCCTGGGCCTGCTGAAGATAGGTTTCAAGTCGTTCGTCGCCATCCGACCCCGCCTCGAGCTTGATCTCGAGTTGCTTGGCTGGATGCGCTAGTTTCACGTAAACAACGCCATTCTGAAACGCACTGAGATCCATCGGTGTCGTTGTCTCCACAAAGCAGCCGGCGAAGGTCGAGTATCCAGCGGGGATCGTTGCGACTACGTCACTTCCCGAAAGCTGACAAGTGGGGACTTGTTGCGAGCCTGTCCCGGCAAAGGGCTTGGGTTTGCTTCCATCGAACGCTTGTAATAGCGACGGCGTCCTTCCCGGATCCGCCTTGACTATTCGACTCGGCACCTCGCGAGGTTGATGGTCGCGAACGACGAGCGATGGGCACTCTGGCGCCGGACAAGGATTTTCCCGGGCGGTCCAGAGCTTGGCGATCTCGGTGTGCCAACCAACCAGCACCAAGTGTTCCTATCATTCCGATGATAGCGACGGTGACGGCCGTGTCGATCCGCACGAGCTTTCGCTCGATATCGACAAGCACCGCTGAGTCCGCGATGCTCGAACCGGTGGGATGTCCCGTCAGCCTGACGTAGGACCCTTCGATGACGAAATCGCTCGCGGAGCGTTCCGTTCCTCCGACGATCAACTTCCGCACTCGTGCACTTGGCAAGGCCAGCGCACCACAATGCCAGCCAGTATTCTCGTCGTACTCCCTTGACAAGAGTCGGATGTAGAACGTCGTTACCATAGAGGTTTACTCTGGCGCGGTAAGCCAACTCACCGACGCGCTGCAGGTGATTGCGACCGCACGGCTCGTCAAAGATAGACGAAGATGGTTCTCGCGTGAAGAGGCGCGAATGGGAGCTCTTCGGTGCGGCGAGAGGCGAGCGCGCGGAAGGTTTGGCAGGTCGTCCTAGCTGGCGCTTCACCGATTGGAACGGTTTGCCTTTCCTCATTCACTCGCACTGAGATAATCCACTCATTCCCACAACGTACGTCGGGTATGCGCGAGATACACTCTCGCTCGCGAGGCGTGAAATGAGCGGTCTGGGAAGGCTCGTTCGAAGCTTCGGTGGTGGAGCCTGCCGGGATTGCCCGATTTCGGTGGGCACCGCCTTTGGGACGACGTTGGGCCGACAGACAAAAGGAGGTTCCAGCCGGCGTCCCTCGTCGTCGAGTCAAGGGAACGACTGGGACGACGGACGCTTCGATGGTCTACCAGCTTCCCTGGATAGTCAGACTGCCGGCGCGCTTGCTCGGATTCGATTGCCGGAAGCAACGCGACCTGAGGACTCGCCGAATGGCTCGGTGAATCGTAGGCCAGCAATGTCAAATCAAGCGCACTCGCCGTGATCATTCCGACACCAAGACCTATGGCTCCGCCAACGGCGAAGCTCCCAAGTTGACACATTTCGCCGGAACAACCCCCGCTCGCGGAGGCACCCGCAAGCGCGCCGATCATGCCGCCTACCACAGGTAACCCGAGTCGCAACCCGAAGCTGCCGCCTACCTTTCCGGCGTTGTGATGCATTCCGTGAACGACGGGTCCGCCGAGCGTGTACGAGAGACCGGAACCGAGGAGCACAATGCCGCTCGACGTCGCCACGCCGACGGCGACGAGACTGGCCGCGAGCAAATCGATGCCCAGTATCGTGCCTCCGTACCAGACGCGCTGCGGCGAACTCTGAGCGGTCTGTGCGTGAGCCGAAGGGGAAGGAGTCGTCGGTGCTTCCGATGCGGTACCAGTGCAGTTGGATGTCGATACCGACGGTGGCTCGCACGCGCAGGGTCCAGCATATGCCAAGCGCGGATTGAACGAGTGCGTCACCATCCCAAGGAGGAGTGCCCAAAGAGCGTACCGCGACATGATGCGCGTCCTCCGCAAAGGGTGTGCCACGAAGAAGCGCTGGGCGAAGCAACGCCCAAGTACGGAGACTTCGCGTCACTCGAACGCGGCGGACGCTGCCTGTCGCACTTTTGCGCCAGTCACCGTGCCAAAACACGAAGGCGACGTGGGGCACCTGCTGCAGCGCAAGGTTTCCTGTCCTCACCTGGACGTCGGAATGACGAAGGTGGTGACGGAATAGGGCGCGCTCGCGGCCGTGAAGTTCCAATTCTGTAAGGGGATTGGCGCGAGGTGCGCGAGATCCTCGGTTGCCGACGTTCGGTAGACTTGGACCAGATCGCCTACGACGTCGAGCCGGGTCAAGTCGAAGGTGAAGCTCTTGGCGGCAGTTCGGTCGCCGTTGACGACCACTACGGCCAACGTGGACCGATCGGCAGAGACTGCCGCCACCATGTTGCCGTTGTCGATGTCTATGAACGTCGCCCCGGGGCGAATGAAGCGACTGAACGCCGCGTGCATGTAGAAGCGCTTGACCGGTGTGGCCGTTTGCTGGTTGGCGTTGATGCTGAAGCTGGTCCAATTCGATGATGCGTCGTACGTTTGCCAGTCGATCCAGGCTTCGGCCTCGAGGGCGCGCAGATCGGTTACGATGCGCTGTGCCATGAATATCGCCGCGGCGGTGTTGTCTGCGAGGGTGACGCTTAGGGGACCGGATTCGGACTGCCAGAGGCGTTTGCCCTTGCTCGTTGCGAGGGCGCGGAGTTCCGCTCGCTTGGTTCCGGCGTAAGAGTGGGCATTCATCTGTGCGAGGTAGCTGAACGTGGAAGCGTCGTATCCGCTCATGATCTTGTGCGCGTCGTCCATGCTGTTTTCGTCGGAGGCGCTCACGTGGGTATCGCTCAGTCCCTTCGAAGCCAGTTGTGCGCCAACGGCCTTGATGAGCTGCTGCTGGCTGCTTGCACCGAAGTGACACCCTTCCTGACCGCCGTTGGCTTTCCACCAATTCGAGTTCGGTTCGTTCATCGGTTCGAGGGTTCGGAAGGTGATGCCTAGGGTGTCTCGATAATGCTTGACGACCTCCGTCAGGTAGTCGGCAAAGAGCTCATAAGCGTCATCTTTCAAGTTGTTGGACCCGTCCGTATTGCCGGAGGCGCAGCCGCTCTTCGTCATCCAATACGGAGGAGAATTCGAAAACGCCTCCAAGATCAGGTTCTGTCCGGATCCTGCGATTTGCTTCAGGACGGCGGTCTGTCGAGCGTCAGCGTCCCAATTCCACTTGCCTCGGGTGGGTTGGAAGCCGGGCATGTCCTTGTACTCGCCCATGTGGCTGTGGTTTGGATTTTCACCGCCGCCGATGTTGTAGCGGAAGATGTTGTATCCGAGCCCGCTCGTAGGATTGACGAGCTGTTCGACGAACTTGGCAACCTTGTCCGTCGGCCACGAGCCAATTCGATTCGCCCACCAACACATGCTCGTTCCCCAGCCTTCGAATCTTTGGTGCTTCACTGACGGATTGGGCTTCACGAGGGTTGCGCCGTTCGCGGGGGAGATGCTCGAAGGTTTGCCGCCCAGTGCGGAGAGCGTTCCGCCCGTTGCCGTTTGGCCCCCGAAGGTCGCACCGCCCGCGGACTTGCCGCCAGTCGCGATGCTTCCTGCCGTGCCATTCGTCGCACCGCCCGCGGACTTGCCGCCAGTCGCGATGCTTCCTGCCGTGCCATTCGTCGCGCCGCCCGTGGGAGCGCCGCCCATGGTCGAGATGCCGCTGCCCGTTTGCACGACGGCCCCACCAAATCCGGATGAAACGCCTCCGAATGCGGTGGATGCGCGACCGCCCAGCGTGGACGCGCCGCCCAGACCACGGTTCGTTGCCCCGCCGACGCTCGAACCTACGACTGCCGTGTCGCTCGTGCCGTCGCCAGCGATCCCTTTTCCGCCATTGCCTGCGTTGCTGGCTGAGTCAGCCTGCGTGTCGCCGCAGCCAACGTAAGGGAAAGCGCACAGCAGGAGGAGGCGCGCTGCGCTTCCGTGTAGACTTCGAATGGGCTTCATCGACATGGCAATCTCCAAAACGATCTCACGCTAGGACGCGGCTTCCGGTCTGTTCGAAGGAAAAGCGCACCTCGGTCGGTGACTTCGTGACTTCGTGACTTCGTGACTTCGTGGCTTCGGCGGCTGTCGTAGCCTGGGTGGCCGTCGCGTGCAGAGCTGTGTCCGGGGACGACCAGAATCAATCACGGGATCTTCGTCGAGGCGCGCCTTGGACTCAGGATTAGGGCATCGAGAGACCGAACAGGGCTCTCGATGCGTCAAGACTGGGCAACGAGAGGCCAAACGGGGCTCTCGTTGCGTCAAGACCGGGCAACGAAACGTCGGGGGTCCACCGAAAGCATCGGCGCCGCATCGATTTCGAAAAACTCGAGCAGGGTGCGCCCCTTGATCTACGTGTGGTCTCGATCGTCTGGCGCGCGAATGCGAAGATCGGGAGGACATCGTCGCCCCGGGGCGACGATGTTAAGCGAGGGACAGCGGTCTAGCCATGCGACCCGCGAAGGACAGCGGTCTAGCCACGTGATCCGCGAGTGAAGAGTGTTGCCGGTTCGGCGTGAACACGTCGCGGTTCGGACGGCTCTGACGTCGGTAGCCGACGAATCGACGCGATGCCTGAAACGACGTTCTCATCGGTGCGCCATGACGCCCTCTTGGGAGTGACGTGTGCGATGTTCACTCACGTCATGGCCTGAGTCGTTCGCGTCCCGATATGAGCGATGTTCACTCGCGACAGCGCCCATGGTCAGTCGAGTCACGGAATGAGCGATGTTCGGTCGCGTCATGGTCCAGGTTCACTCGCGTCATGGCGCTTCCTGCCTCGGCTGGGATAGTCGAAGGGACAGGAGAAACGAATGCAGATTCAGCTCGAAAGCATTGGGACGATTCAGACGAAAAAGGGTTTCGCGGTCACGCTTGCGTCAAAGTGGCGCGCGGGGTTGGCGGGACTAGACGGCTTCGGTCACGTTGTCGTGCTTTGGCACGCGCACCAAGCTGCATGGAGCGATGAGCACATCCGCGTGAAGCAGCCGTATCGCGGTGGTCCGGATGAGACGGGGCTCTTCGCGACGCGATCACCTCTGCGCCCGAACGGGATTTGCGTTAGTGTCGCCGCCCTCGTGAGTGTCGACATGGACACCGGTACGGCGCATCTTGCGTGGATTGACGCGGAAGACGATAGTCCGGTGATTGACATGAAACCGTACCACCCGAGTTCGGATCGGGTCGAACGTCCGCGTACCCCTCCTTGGTGCGCGTCATGGCCGAAGAGTCTCGAGCAATCCGCGAGTTTCGATTGGTCCAAGGTCTTCAACTTCTAGCGATCGGGATCGCGATCTCGATATCTCCTGACGGCAGGTAACGCTGCTGTTCCCACGGCGAGGATGGCAAGAAATCGGAGGCCGCCAACGCTTCACCGTAGATGTGACGGTAGCTCTCAGCCAGATTGGCTAGACCGCCGAAATGGGTGAAGACGAGGTAGCGACACGGTGGCAGACGACGCCACATAAATGGCGGATTTACCGTGCTGGAGAGTCTGCCATCCTCGCTGGGGCGATCTACCTCGAGTGCACAAAGGATGAAGAGGCCGTTGGTTTCGTCATCCTCCAGCCAGGACGTGAACTGGCAGAATCTTTCCGGCCGTATGCGACTTGGGACCTTGTCGGGAGTCGACTTGAGGGCGCGTTCGAAGATGGCCCAAGGTCGATGGAAGCTCTTTACGCCGTAGTCCATGAAGAAGGGGAGTCCCACGAGGTACCGCTCTCCTTCCTCGCAGATCTGCGGTTCCGAGAGTCTTCCCGGAATGCCAGGGGAAGCGACGGCCTTGTCCTCCACAGTCACATGAGAAGCGAGATTGGCGGGGTTGAAAGGCTCGCAGAACCGAAGGGGCAGATCCGTCGTGCTGCGCGCGCGTGACGGACTGACGCCGAAGTGGCGCTTGAAGGCACGCGAGAACGTCTCGTAGTCGGCCCAGCCGGCATTGCGGGCGACGGTGGCGATAGACGTAGCGTCGACGAGGATGCGTCGAGCCGCCTCGGTGAGTCGACGCTTTTGAATGTAGTCGGCAGGGCTTTCGCCGGTCAGCGAGCGGAAGAGGCGCGCAAAGTGCTGGACGGAGTATCCGATGCGGGCAGCCAAGTCAGACGCTTTGAGATGGCAAAGTGGCTCGGTGCCTGTCGACTTGGCTTCGTCCATCAGACGGGCTTCGATGATGGAGAGCGCTTCTCGTACGTAGTCGGCGCCGTTCATGTGGCCAGTGTGGACGAGAACGAGTAGACCGGCAATTGGGTGACCAGTGCCCGTTCCTCTTCGCAGGGCCGACGCCGGGCTCGCCTCGACGTGACAGCGGAGATCCGTCGGGACCTGGTTGGAGGCGTCTCGCGCAAATCATCCGACGCTACAAGTCGCAATTGTTCCCCGACCGAATGTCCACTGACTCGCAATGGCGACGTCGAGAGGGCGCGTGGCGCGTCGCTCAATCGGACGTATCGTCACCTCGAACATCTCGACCATTGGGTCGTTCGCCGGGCGCCAGTGCCGACGGCTATTCCATCTGCCCATCTAGACGTGCACGATCAATCGCAGCGGCCATCAAAGTTCGGTCCTTCTTCACTCTTGCTACAAGCTGAGCCACAGTAATGAGGGCGCCGTGGTTGGTCGAGCGCACGGCAACGCCGTCGCCTTCCGGATCAAGCTCGCTGGTCTTCATGTGCTCGGGCGCATGAAGGGCCACGAGGCCATGGACTATGCCGGCCCAGCTGTATCCGCCACCCTGGAAGCCTTGGGATTGGAGGGCTTCCGACGACGAGTCCGATTCGTTGACATCGTAGTAGGTGTAGGAGTGCTCTCGGCGACCCTCGATCTCGAAAGTGAGAAGCACGCCGCGTTCTAGCGACTCCTCGGTCACCAAGTGTAGATCACCATCGCGCGTCCACCGAAGGGGTTGAATGTGAGCTTGCGGTATAGCCTCGTAGATTACCCGCCCCGTGCCACCTGAGCCGAATGAGCTGTTCGTCGCATCGATTCGCGGTGGTGGCAGTTCACATGGGTAGCGGATGACGAGCTCGTGGTCGCTGCGCCACTCAAACCCCATGGACACCCGTGGAGAGTAGAAAGCGGCCAGGCCGCTTCCACCGTTCGGTCCGGTTACCACTGCTTGACTCAGCCCTCCGTTGGCGGTGGACGTCTGAGAAGAGACGGTTACCGTGAATGTACCGCCTGGCGAAAGCACGGGCTCGGAGTGCTCAAATATCGTTTGGTTGGGCATGGTCGTGAACCGTGTGCAGGATAACGCACCTACGGACCGAACGTAGGAGGATTTCTTCGGCACTGCACCGCCCGTCGCGTGAGCTAGACGGTGCACAGGCAAACGCCACCGTCCGGCATGTCAACAACTGCGTCGTTTCGAATGCGCAATGTGGCGAACTTTTCGCCTGCGACGAAGGTGTTTAGCTGGAATTCTGTGCACGGACAGCGCGCGGCGAATTCGCGGGTGACAAAGACGGGCGCGTCCATCCCAGTGATGTTGAAGATGGCCTCGATGGCTAACGGACGAAGCCAGCCTTCGTAATTCAATAGCCGAAGCCGCGAATCTCGCTCCGTGAAGCCAATGCGCATCCACCCTGAATCGTACAGCGTCACCAGTAGGCGTGCCTCGCGCTCGTCCGGCCCTGTCGTTCGGTAAACGGCTAGACAATGCCCAGACGGCGAACGCATGCAATACGACGTGTCGAGGGTTTCGTTTGCCTGGAGCTCCATGTCACGAGCGATTATGCCTTTCGGAATTGCGGCTTTGGAAATCGAACCGAGATGAACTGCCGCTGGATTGGTGAACGCAAGATACGTATTGACGGTCGGCAGTTCTACGAACAGTTTCTCAAATTCGAAGGATTCGTCATCGGCTGCCGCGGGGGCGTAGTGGGGCGCTACCGGCTCGTAGAGATTGACGTCCTTCCAAGATTCGACGCTATCGGGAGCGGGCCTACCGCTCGTGCGTCGAACGAGGAATGGCGTTCCATCTGTATCGATGGCGAGCAGCTGAGGTGCGTCGGATTCCGCCGCGTATCCAATTCCCGAATGATATGCAAGGACGCTGGGGATCGCTCCCGCGGCTTTCAACAACGTCAGAAACTGCGTATTCGCTTCAGATGTGGATTCGAACTTCCGATACACGACTTGATGCGGTGACTGTACCCTCGTTGTGAATGTGCGAATGACAGACGCGATTGGGCTGCGTGGCGCGCGCGGAGGTAATGTCCGAGTGCAACCTGCCGCTGCAACGGCCAGCGTAATGGCGTAGAATACCGGTCTCATCGACTCACGGATTGCGACAGTTGGGAGCGCGACATGTTCCCATGATGCTTCCCTCTGGCAAAAATCCCCTGGGCGGGCCTGGCGCGTAAGTCGTTGGAGTACAACCGGCGCGGTCTCGAGAGGCGTCGAGCAATCACGAGAGACATCGTGCAATCGCGAGAGGCGTCGAGCAATCACGAGAGGTGTCGCCCCGGGGCGGGACGCGGTGCGTCAGGAGATCGTGAGCAATTGGCGCGAGCGGGCTCTTCGACAATTTGGAAGCCGCTACTGGCGTTACAGCCGTGGTTGGGGTGGAGCGGTTCCTCGACCGCATCGATCGGCTCCGCGCCGGCACTGCCCCGGACATCGATCCCGAGCAGGGGCGCGCTGCCGTACAGCTCTTGGCTACACGCAAGATCCTCGACGAAGAAAAGGCGACAGAGCTCCGTACCCTCATCGCGACGGCACGCCGCGGTGCTCGCCCGGACTTTCTTCGTTTCGTACGTCAATGGGAGTAGTCGCGGGCTCAAGGCAAAATCCTCTCTGCGACACGCGACTGCCAAGCGCCGCGAACTCAAAGACAGGGATGAAATGGGCAAAGCCCGTCGATTCAGGGCATCGTCGGTCGCGGGTCCCTGGAGCGACGAGCCGAGCGACAGCTCCACTTGCACTCGGCTGCATGTAATGCGCGCGAGCGCCTTTCCCATTTCGCGTGAGACCGATCTTCTCGCGAGCGGACGTCGAGGTGACCCGCAATTGCTGCGGCGAGTTCGGAGCGGGCCGAGGAGCGGTCGAGCGACGCGTCGATTCGGAGCGCCGAGGAGCGGTCGAGCGACGCGTCGATTCGGAGCGCCGAGGAGCGGTCGAGCGACGCGTCGAACTCGGAGCGTCGCCGAAGAAAGTGCGGTCGAGTGATGCGTCGATTTGGAGCGCCGCCGAGGAGCGGTCGAGTGATGCGTCAATTCTGGAAAATTACCGTATAGAGACGCGCAACGGCATCGTGGGGCTCGCGTGTCGAGGGCCTGGGGAGAAGCGTCGAGTGGAAAGTGAGGTCGCATCACCGGCGAAATGCCTCCGAAGAAGACTTTGTTTGGCTTGCTCTGATGATTTTGTGCAGCTCGCGCATTACTGAGACATGGCTCAACTCTCTCGTAGGCAATGGCTCGCCACCGGCATTTGCATTCAGTCGCTCCTCGTCGGGTGCGGTGGCTCCGACGACACAGGCGGGGACTCCTCTTCAGGAGGCGGGACGGGCGGTGTGACCGTGAGCGTCGCGGGCGGCACTGCAACGAGCTTGGGCGGTGCATCGAGCGTGAATCCGGGAACCTCCCGTGGGGGCAACTCGAGCGTGTCACGTGGTGGATCCAATTCTGGAATTGCTACGGGCGGTGCAACCATCGGCGGCGCGTCGACGAACGGTGGCGCCGATGCAACGGGCGGCGCATCGGCGGCTGGTGGAACCAAAGCAACGGGTGGCAGCAAAGCGACGGGGGGCTCGACGGCTGCCGGTGGAACCAAAGCGACGGGCGGCACGACCAGCGCAGGCGGATCGACGGCGAAAGGCGGATCGACCGCCACCGGTGGAACCAAAGCGACGGGCGGTACGACGTCTGTCGGTGGAACCAAAGCGACGGGCGGTACGACGTCTGTCGGTGGAACCACGGGTACTGGCGGAACCTCGACCACTACGGGCAAAGATCAGTGTAAACCCATCGGTTGGGCGACACGCTCTGGGCGGTCGGGTGGAGCTTACACAGTAACGGGTGGCGGCAATGCGACGCCCATCGTCGTGAAGACCTTTGCGGATCTTCAGAAGTACGCTTCAGACAGCCAAGCGCGTGTGATTCACATCGACGGGACCGTCGGCAGTGGATGGTCAGGGACATCGGGCGATCGCTTGGAGATTGGCTCGAACAAGACCATCATCGGGCTTCGTCCCGGCACTCAACTCAAGGCGCCGATCCACATCAAGGACGCGAGTAACGTCATCGTTCGCAATATCGTCATTCGTGGTCCAGGCTCCAACGAGGATCAAGCTTGGGACAACATCAATATCGAGGGCAGTTCGAAGAACGTCTGGATTGACCACTGCGAGTTCTGGGACGGACAGGATGGCAACGCCGACGTGGTCAAGGGCGCAGACAACGTGACCTTTACGTGGAACATCTTCGGTTACTCCTTGTCGGGGCATACGCATAATCTGTCCAACCTGATCGCTTCTTCGGACAATGAGCCCGTGAGCGAGGGCAAGCTCGACATCACCTTCATGTTCAACTGGTGGAAGGCCGCGGCTCAGCGCCAGCCGCGATGCCGATATGGTCAAATCCACGTCGTGAACAATCTTTACACGGCAGACAGTTCCGTCGGTGCGTCCCAATTGGGCGTATCCAACGGCTATATGTGTAACGTCAAGACCGAGAATAATCACTTTATCAGTCAAAGCACTCCCATCGATCTCGGTAAGCAAGCGGGAACGGGCTCGGTGCAAGAGGCCGTGGGCAACCTGTTCGAGAGCTGCTCCGGCAATCAGAAGGGAAGCGGCACGGCCTTCACCCCGCCATACGAGTACAAGTCCTTCATGGTTCCGGCTTCCGAAGTGAAGGCGCTGGTGCAGAAGAGTGCCGGCGCGACCCTGGCGAATCCCACGGCTTGCCAGTAATTCGCAACGGAATGCAGCAGTGAGTTGCGCCCGCTCCGTCGATGAAGCTTCGAATGTAATTCGGAAACGTCGCGGAGCGGACGCATTGGGACGCGGGGAGGCGGACGTGGGGAACGTCGGGGGTGAAACGCGAGGGAAGTCTGAAGAACGTTGCAGGCGAACGCGTGGACGTCGCGAGACGAACTCGACGGGTATGCGTCGGGATTCAGGCGTGCATTCAGACTGTCGCCCCGGGGCGACAGCAAGTCCGTGCGATGTCGCGAAGTCGATGTTCGCGTCGCGAAGTCAACGTCTTGCGTGTTGTGCTTGACGTCGTACGAGCTCGGCTTCCGCGCTGAACTCGCCGGCTGGATACCGCGCGAAATATTCCTGAATTACGGCGAGTGAGGCATCGGGTGCGCCGCGTCGGAGCTCGGAACGAGCGCGATCGAGTAAATCGATTTCTCCGCGGATCGACGCCGCTCGTTTGGCTTCGGCCGAGGTCGGCGTTGGCGGACTGGCTTCACGCACCGCGGGCGTCGCGAGCCGATGAGTACGGGGCGGTATCTTCTGCTCGACAGCGGCGTGCCCGTCGACGGCGTTGTCGACGGCGTTGTCGACGGCGTTGTCGACTGCGTTGTCGACGTGCGGAGGTAACTGAATGCCGTCAGTGCGAGGCGACTTCGCGGCACTCTGGGCGCGCGATGACGTTGACTCGACGTGACTTGCGACAGTCGTTGCGCTCACCGTGGGAGCAGCAACGACGTGCGTTCGATTCCAAACCACGGTTCCACCAACCGCGGCGCCGCCGACGCTGATGAGGAGAATTACCTTGGACGCCCACGCCTTCCACCACAGGGTCTTGCCCAAAGTGCTGCCGACGGCGCTGGCAGGGTGCATCGAGCTCGCCCCTGCGCTCGTTGCCGTAATCGAAGGGGCCACGACCAAAAGCCCTAGTGAGCCGAGGGCGCGCCTCCGAACATCGGCGGGAGTGGTTTCGTTCGCGGCGGCGCGCAGGATCTCGCGTTCGAGCCGCAAGTCACTGCAATCGAGTAATCTGTCTTCAGCCACGGTGCACCTCCGTCGGTGACGGCTTGGCGCCTAGTGCTTCCACTTCGGCTCGGACCTGAATACGGGCGCGTCGCAAGCGCGAGTGCACCGTCCCCTCCGGGATTTCGAGGAGGCGAGCGAGCTCTACTCCGCTGAACCCCTCAATCTCATGAAGGATGAACACCTCGCGAATTTCGGGCGTGAGTCGACCAAGGATCTGATCGCAGAGCTCGACGAGCCTGCGCTGACCGAGCAGTGTGTCGGCACTCGGAGCTAGGGAGGCGCGCAAATCTGGCTCCTCATCCGGCAGTTCACGCCAACCTTCGCGCATGTAACTGCGTGCAATCCTCAAGACGACGCCGTAGACGAACGCGCGCTCGCGGCCTGGCCGAATGTCGTCCAGGCGTTCCGACGTGATCAAGTACACCTGTTGGAACGTGTCTTCGATGCGGCTCGCAGGTACGCCGAAGCGCCGAAGCATTCGCCAGGTGATGCTTTGGGTCTCGTCGAATACTCGCCGCAATCGTAGAGACCGCTCCGCCGTTCGCGCTTCCGCGGGACCGGTAGAGGGCGAAGAGGAGCGACGCCAGGGCAAGTGCACCTCGTATTATGCGCGAGGCAGCAAAAACCATCACAGAAGACGGAAAAAAGTCGGGAGCACGGGTTGCCGCGAGGTCAAAACGAGGCGTGGCGCGAGCTGTCGCAGGGGCAACGCGAGATGTGTTGCGGGGTCAACGCGAGATGTGTCGTGAGCTGTCGAAGGGCAACACGTGCCGCCGCCTGGCCAAAACGGGTGCGATTCGCATCGTTTCGGGAATCAACGTGAGTGCGACGCGGATTGTCGCGAGGTCAATGTGCGATACGTCGCGGGCGGCCGGCGATATGTCGCGGGCGGCCGGCGATACGTCGCGGGCGGCGGGGGCGCGAGCAGCCGGGGGGGAACACGTGTGCGGCGTTGGCGGCTGTCGAGGAGCCAGACGGCCCGCTTGGCTAAGGAATTCTCGCGACGAGGTTCAGGCCGAGTCGTTCGTTCGCTCGGGCGGTCTCGTAGAACGTTTCGCCAGAAAACCAGAAGCGTGCGCGGAACAGCGCCGCCTCGGTGACGCCTTCGAGCTCGACGGACATCGCCTCGAGGGCTCTGAATTCGAGTCGCAAACCTCCGCCGAGCGACATCCACGGATGACTCTCGGTGCTGGTTTCCGCAGCTCCTGAGCCGCTCCCTCGCAGGCTGCCGAAGGTCGACGTGGCGCAGGCCCTGAGCACGATCGCGCGGTTCGGGAGCCACGCCGCTGGACAAGCGGACACCACCCCAGACATCAATCGAAAGGCGGCGCGACCACCCTCAGCGTCGGCCTCGAACTTCGACCGAGCGAGGTAGGCGAAGCCTGCACGGAACGACGGCGACCAGCCGTTGGCGTAGGTCGAAACGTCAGCAAAGGCTTCGACGCCGGGAAGGACCGCCGGAGCAACGCCCGTGAGCAGGAGCACCGCTGCTCCACCACCGAGCTGCCAGTGCTGCCGTTGCGGAGCCGAGCGCGACGCGTCGGCGTCCTTCTCGAGCGGTCGCGCGGTGGTTTCAGGTTGAGCGTGTTCTTTTGGCGATACGGCGGGGAGGACGATAGCGACGATGAGAGCGGCGCCTTCGACGACCTCCATGCAGGTGCTACCAGCGATGGAGCGTGCAATCGCCTTCGCGTCGGGATCCTCGATGACCACCAAGGCTTCGAAGCTCGCATCCGCACCGGTGACGCGGACTTCCAAGTCGACGGCGTTCTTGGCTCGCGTCTGACCACCGTACGAATTCCGTTCGCCGCTCGATCTCTCGCTGCAACGCCGCTCGATCATCGCAACCCGCGACTCCAGCGAAATCCAAGTGAAGTGCCGTTTGCGTCGTCGCATGGGCGGAATGTCCGATTACGAGCGTCGCGAGGAACGCGAGCGTCGCGAGGACCACGGGTATCGCGCACCGCAGGTACGTTGCGAACCGCGGGTACGAGGTGAGGACCACGGGTATCGCGCACCGCAGGTACGTTGCGAACCGCGGGAGCGTTGCGAGCAAGCGGGTGCTCCGAGTAAGCAGGGCTGTCTCGCGTTGGCTATCGCTCACGTCGGGAGCGTATCTCGGTCTCTTCGATGGGCGCAACTGCGCGTCGGCGGAGGCGCGGCGGCATGGGCGCGATGGGCGAAGTGGTTCGCGGCGTTTGGCGCGGCGGCATGGCCGCGATAGGCGAAGTGGTTCGCGGCGGTCGACACAATGGTACGTTTGAACGCGGCCCGCTGACTGAACGCGCGACTTCGATGCCGCTCGCCGGGGTCCGTACTAGACTCGGCTCGGATGCTGGGACGCAAGACAACGGATGCCCTACTTCGCGGGATACCCAGCGTGCACTCGACCTCGCCGGAGCGCTCGCTCACCAGGGTTTGGCTGTGCCGTCGCCTCCGTGTGTTTTCACGAACGCTCGCTTCTGTGGTCTTACTCATCGGTTGCCGCGCCTACGACTACCAGCTTGGCGCGCAAGGATCGCCTGGCGGCGGTGGACAAGAAGGTGGACGAGGTGGGGCATCGTTGACGAGCGAGTCTGGGGGATTCGTCGGCGGATCAGGCGGAGCGCTGGCTGGCACTACCGCCGGTGGGAGCGGTGGTAGGACGAGTACGGTCAGTGTGACTCCGGGACTCGTTGGATGGGCGTCCGTGAGCGAGTGCGGTTCCAAGGGAACGACGGGCGGCGACGCTGGTCCCACGGTGCGCCCCTCGACGGCCGAGGAACTCGACGACGCCGTACGCTCGACGGGACCCATGATCATCGAGATCTCTGGGAGTATCGAACTCGGTGAGGTCATTCCGCAGATTCTCTGGCGACAAGACACTCATTGGAGTCGGTGACGCGGAACTCGTGGGTAGTGTGCGGGTGATCAACGCCAGGAACGTGATCTTGAAGAACATCCGCTTCAACGGTGTCAACGCCTCGAGCGATCTGGATGCCCTTGAGGTCGACAATTCCTCCTGTGTTTGGATCGATCATTGCGAATTCGTCGACGGTGGGGACGATAATCTCGATATCGTGCGCGGCTCGGATCTGGTTACGGTGTCTTGGTCGAAGTTCCATTACCAAGTGAAGACGGACTCTCATCGCCTCGGGAGCGTTTGTGGAAACTCCAATACCGATTGGCCTGGCAGAATCAACGTCACCTTTCACCATAATTGGTGGGGGGGAGGGCGTTCTCCTCAATATGCCGAGTGTGCGGCACGGCAAGGTGCACGTCTTCAATAGCTACTTCAATTCGACGGGTAACGACTACTGCATTGCCGCAAACTACATGGCCAAGTCCTCCTCGTTCAAAACAACGTTTTCGACGGTGTAAACGATCCGATTGTCTTCAACACGGACGAGGACACGTCCGAGGTCGTCGAGACCGGTAACGACTACACCAAGGCGACGGGCGAGCACGTCAGCCGTGGGCAGTCCTTCGTTCCGCCGTATTCGTTCGAGCTAGATGCTACTTCCGATGTCGCTGGCGTCGTGACCGCCGGCGCCGGGCGGAGGTAGGGGACGTCGCGCCACGTTACTCGGAAGCTTGCAGCCAGCACGAACCGCAAAATGCGGTAACTTCACGTGTTGAGCCGGTCGGAATTAGGAAACGTCGTGCCACAACTCACCTCCGAGGAAGAATCGGGCGCGAGCGTGCGGGGCGGACTCGAGCGTGCGGGGCGGACTCGAGCGTGCGGGGCGGACGCGAGCGATGCGTTGAACGAGTTTTCGCTCCGGGGCGTAGTGTGAGCAACCGTCGAGCGATGCGGGACGGACGCGAGCGATGCGTTGAACGAGTTTTCGCCCCGGGGCGAAGTGTGAGCAACCATCGACCAGTGGGGCGGACGCGAGCGTGCGGGACGGACGCGAGCAGTGGGACGGACGCGAGCAGTGGGACGGACGCGAGCAGTGGGACGGACTCGAGCAGTGGGGCGGACTCGAGCAGTGGGGCGGACTCGAGCAGTGGGGCGGACTCGAGCAGTGGGGCGGACTCGAGCAGTGGGGCGGACTCGAGCAGTGGGGCGGACTCGAGCAGTGGGGCGGACTCGAGCAGTGGGGCGGACTCGAGCAGTGGGACGGACGCGAGCAGTGGGACGGACGCGAGCAGTGGGACGGACGCGAGCAGTGGGACGGACGCGAGCAGTGGGACGGACTCGAGCAGTGGGACGGACTCGAGCAGTGGGACGGACTCGAGCAGTGGGACGGACTCGAGCAGTGGGGCGGACTCGAGCAGTGGGGCGGACGCGAGCAGTGGGACGGACGCGAGCAGTGGGACGGACTCGAGCAGTGGGACGGACTCGAGCAGTGGGACGGACTCGAGCAGTGGGGCGGACGCGAGCGTGCGGGACGGACTCGAGCGATGCGTTGAACGAGTTTTCGCTCCGGGGCGTAGCGTGAGCAACCGTCGACCAGTGGGGCGGACTCAAGCGTGCGGGGCGGACGCGAGCGATGCGTTGAACGAGTTTTCGCTCCGGGGCGAAGTGTGAGCAACCATCGACCAGTGGGGCGGGGCGATGATGTAGAGAACGATGGCGACATGGACGTGCGAGAGTGGTGACGATGAGCTTCCGTGCGAGTGACGTGAATAGGCGTTCGCGTGGCGATGGAGCGAAGCGATGTGAGTTTTGTATCTTTGTTGTTGACAGCTTCTGTCGCGCAGTTCGCTTCTTGGTGTTGTACCTCATCACAGGCCATGCTTTGGGGCTGCAGAATGGTGGCTGTGGGGTGCGCTTGTCGTTTCGATGGCGAAAGAGAAAGGATGGTTGCGAATCGGCGTTCGTGGGGATCCTCAGCGGTTGAAAATTGTCGTGATAAGTTGTTCGGCATGACGCGGGATTTCTCTCCTATCGAGGCGACGTTTCGTGGTGTCGATGAGCAGCTTTCGACGCTGAGTCGTGCGGTTCGAGCTGAGTGCGAGGATGCGTCTTCACTGTCGACGGTTCAGGGGCTACCGAACCCAGCGCTTTTTGAGCTGGTCGAGCATTGCAATCAGAAGAAGCATGTCGTCGATGCTGCTCTTTTGCTCTGCTTGAGTGAGTTCGATGCCCGTAAGCTCTACCGTGAGGTCGCATGTTCGTCGTTCTTTGAATACTTGACGCGACGTCTCGGTTACAGCGAAGATGTCGCGTATCGGCGTATGTGGTGTGCGCGGTTACTGCGGGATTATCCCGTGATACATGAGTATTTGCGTTCAGGGCAAATCCACATGGCCGCGCTCATTTTACTCAAGCCGCTCCTTACTCAGCATAATCATCGCGAACTTCTGGCAGCGGCAGTCGGTAAGAGTAAACGTGAGGTCGAAAAACTCATCGCTGCGCGCAATCCGAAACCCGATGTTCCAACGCAGATCCGTCGGTTGCCAGATGTTGGAACGGCCCTGCTCGCGCCATCGTCTGTCAATATGAGTGTCTCGAATGGCGCGACCTCGAATGGCGCGACCTCGAATGGCGCGACCTCGAATGGCGCGACCTCGAATGGCGCGACCTCGAATGGCGCGACCTCGAATGGCGCGACCTCGAATGGCGCGACCTCGAATGGCGCGCGTCGGAATTCATCGGTGTTCGATTCGTTGCCGTGTGGAACGGAATCGAGCGCGTTGTTGTCTGAGGTGGCTCAGTGTGGCGCGTCATCGAAGGAGGTGCCGTTCGCTGCATCGCCGTGTAGCGGATCGAGCAAGGTGGATGCGTTGCACGTGCCTTCAATAAGGGCCTCGCGTGTAACCTCTGTCGTCCCCCTGTCAGCTTCGAGCTATCGCGTCGTCTTTACTGCGAGTGAGCGATTGAAGCGGAAGATCGATCGGATGGGTGAGCTGACGAGTCATCGGCATCAATCGGCGGACCTTCCGTCTTTGATCGAACGTGCGCTCGATTGGTTCATTGCCAGGGAGGAACGTCGTCGCTTCGGGGCCAAACGCACGAAAACCCAGAGCCTAGAGTCGAACCCGCGCAATCCAATCGCGGAGTCGCGACCGATCCCTTTGAAGGGTGCGCACTCGCCAAAGACGCACTCGCCAAAGACGCACTCGCCAAAGACGCACTCGCCAAAGACGCACTCGCCAAAGACGCACTCGCCAAAGACGCACTCGCCAAAGACGCACTCGCCAAAGACGCACTCGCCAAAGACGCACTCGCCAAAGACGCACTCGCCAAAGACGCACTCGCCAAAGACGCACTCGCCAAAGACGCACTCGCCAAAGACGCGGTTGGTATTAATGCAGAGCATGCAGTTGCATACGCGGACTCAGCGGTCGCAAACGCCGAAACTACACCCGTCGGAGACTCACATGTCGGAGACTCAGATGTCGGAGACTCAGATGTCGGAGACTCAGATGTCGGAGACTCAGATGTCGGAGACTCAGATGTCGGAGACTCAGATGTCGGAGACTCAGATGTCGGAGACTCAGATGTCGGAACCGCCGACACCAAACACGCCAATGTCGGAGCTTCAGGTGCGGGTGTCGCAGTCGTTGAAGGTGCGAGCGTTGTCGCAGCGTGTGCAATTGCAGGGTCCACGGACGAAAGAGGGCGCACAGATGCAAACGACGCGGAATGCACAGATGACGCAGACGTCGCTCCTTTCAATGCGTCGCGTTGGTTCAGGTGCTCGACGGAGATCTGAAGGCGACTCTGCGTATATTCCCGCTGCCGTTCGGCGTGAGGTGTGGGAGCGCGATGGTGACCAGTGTACGTATGTCGACGCTCGAGGAGAGCGCTGTCAAAGTCGACACTTCTTGCAATTCGATCATCGAATCGCACAAGTCTTGGGCGGGCCATCGACGGTCGAAAACCTTCGGTTGCGCTGTTTTGCGCATAACGCATTGGCAGCCGAACAGGTACTGGGCGTTGAACGAGTGCGAGCCGCAATTGCTTCGGCACGTCAACGACGGGGGAGGACCGCAAAGTCGAAGTGAAGAACGCGCAGAAGGAGCCCGATATGGCGAGCCCGTTTTGTGAGACGCGTCCGCTGCGAAATCGGCGGTGCATCGGTGGTGCATCGGCGGTGCATCGGTGACGCACCCGTTCACTCAACGCTACTTGGTGACTCTTCAATGCTCAATATTGTCCGTGCCGAAGTGTCGGGCTGTGGCCCCGGTGCGAAATCGAAATTCGTTCAACGCCGCACGGGTGCGAAATCGAAATTCGTCCGCCGTGGCCCCGGTGCGAAATCGAAATTCGTTCAACGTCGCACGGGCGCGATATCGTGGTTATCCGCGCCGAGGCTCTGGGGCGAAGCCGCGAATCGGCAACGTCGCCCCGGTGCGAAATCGAAATTCGTCCGCCGTGGCCCCGGTGCGAAATCGAACTTCGTTCAACGTCGCACGGGCGCGATATCGTGGTTATCCGCGCCGAGGCTCTGGGGCGAAGCCGCGAATCGGCAACGTCGCCCCGGTGCGAAATCGAACTTCGTTCAACGTCGCACGGGCGCGATATCGTGGTTATCCGCGCCGAGGCTCTGAGGCAAAGCCGCGAATCGGCAACGTCGCCCCGGTGCGAAATCGAAGTTCGTCCAGCGTGGTCCCGAGGTGAATCAGGGTTCGTCCAGCGTGGCCCCGAGGTGAATCAGGGTTCGTCCAGCGTGGCATCGAGGTGAATCATGGTTCGTCCAGCGTGGTCCCGAGGTGAATCATGGTTCGTCCAGCGTGGCATCGAGGTGAATCATGGTTCGTTCAACGTCGCCCCGGTGCGAAATCGAAGCTAGTCCAGCGTGGCCCCGAGATGAAATCAGGGTTCGTCCAGCGTGGCATCGGAGCGACGTTGTGGCTTTCTGAGTCGTCGCACCGGGGCGAAGCCGCGAATCGCCCTCGGTCGCGTGTGGTCAAGGCGTAACGCAATGAATGTAATCCTACAGCAAAATCGTGAGTCGCTCAGGGACGCCCCTGAGTGAAATCGCGAATCGCTCAGGGGGCCCTGGAGCAAAGTCGTGAGTCGCTCGGGGCCGTCCCCGGGGCTAGCTTGCGATCGTCTCCGGGGGCGCGCCGGGGCGAAGTTGGGCTCATCGAGAATCACGTTTCGACGGCTATTTCCAGCGCGTAATAGCAACCCTGCGAGAAGAGCCGTTGCAGATTGCTTTCTGAAATCCAATCGTAGCGCTGCCGCATGAGCTCGCTGTATCGAGCAAATGTCTCCTCCGTCGAGCAGTCCAGCGTCTTGACGACCGATGGCACCAGCTGATGACCGTATCTCATGACCTCCCGGCACTTGAGATCGTATTTGTCGAGTTCCGCAGGCGCCAAGGATGGAAACTGCGTCGCCAATCGGTTCTGAACGGGAGCGAGCCAATTGGGACCAAACTCGAGCGCAAAATCGAGGGCGACATTCAAGACATTTTGATCCACGGGCTTCAAAGGTAGCTCCCTCGATGGGCAACGTCACGCCGCGCGTCCCACCGTGAGTGCTTCTCCCGAGGACCTTCGGAAATCGCGTCCCCTTTTCGTTGGCACTGATCCGCGTTCCAGTGTCGGGCACCGCGGCCGCGCTCGCGAGAGGTCCGCTCCCGCGCCGCAGCATCGTCGTGCTCGCGAGAGGTCCGTCCCTGCGCCGCAACGTCGTCGTGCGCGCGAAAGGTCCGTCCCCGCGCCGCAACGTCGTCGTGCGCGCGAAAGGTCCGTCCCCGCGCCGCAACGTCGTCGTGCTCGCGAAAGGTCCGTTCCCGCGCCGCAACTTCGTCGAACTCGCGAAAGGTCCGTCCCTGCGCCGCAACCTCGTCGTGCTCGCGAAAGGTCCGTTCCCGCGCCGCAACGTCGTCGTGTTCGCGAAAGGTCCGTCCCTGCGCCGCAACGTCGTCGTGCGCGAAAGGTTGTCACCACGCAGCACCGACAAGAAGCGTTCATGGAAACGTTTGCTTTGCGGGGAGCGACGGTCCTGCTGTCCCGGAGCAATCTGCGCTGCTCGTAAGTGACCTATGGGATTGGATTTTTCCGGTGGTCAGGAAAATGTCGGTTTGTTGCCTGCTACATCGCCGCTCACGCGACGACACCCGCGAAGTCCATTGGCCCCGTGGGAAGAACTGCGCGGTCCATGGTCCGCATTTTTCCGAGGAGGAACGATCATGATGCGACTCCGTGCCTGGTCTGCGCTCACTTTATTCGTCGTCGCGACGGGTTGTGCATCCGACGATGCCGTCGATGAACGCTTGATTGATGTCACCGATTCGACTCAATCCCTCACGGCCAATGGCGCCGAAGTCACCTTGAGTCTCACGTCGGATTGGGGCGGCGGATATTGCTCGCAGGTGACTATCGTCAACAAGGGAACTGCGACGATTACGGGCTGGTCCATCGTCATTTCCCTGGGTGGCTCGACTTACGGAAATGGCTGGTCTGCGACGACGACGGTGAATGGCGGACAACTCACGGCAACCCCCGCGGGATACAACGCGACCATCGCCGCCGGACAGTCCGCAAGCTTTGGTTTCTGCGCAACTTCGACGATTAACACGCAACGCCCGACGCTCATTTCCGCCACCATCCAGGGCGGCAGCACCGGAACCGGAGGCGCGACATCCACGGGCGGTTCGACGAGCATCGGCGGCAGTTCAGCCAAGGGCGGCTCGACGAGCGTTGGTGGAAGCTCGGTCGTCGGCGGCACGACTGCACGCGGAGGAACTTCGAGTGTTGGCGGCACCACGAGTGTCGGCGGCACGACTGCACGCGGAGGAACTTCGAGTGTTGGTGGCACCACGAGTGTCGGCGGCACGACTGCACGCGGAGGAACTTCGAGCGTTGGCGGCACGACGAGCGTAGGTGGCACCGCGAGTGTTGGGGGCAGCACCGCTTGCACCCCGACGTGGCAGTCGCCTCCGAGCAACGTGAGCGCATGGATCGACGAGAGTTGGAACTCGCAGCTCAGCAGCAACGTCAAGAGTCGCAGCGCGTGGCTGCTCGATTCGGTGATGAAGGGCAAGGGGCAGATCAATCTGTGTGTGCGCTGGGGCGCTTCGACGGCTCCTTCTTCCGCCGTGAAGAGCGGAATGGCTGCCGCCGTGCAAAAGTGGTTCAACGATTGGTTCTCGCAGCTTGCCGGTTACGGGTGTTTCCCGTATTCGACCGTGACGGCAAAGGTGACGGGATGGGCCGTGAAGCCCGGCAACACGTCATGGGTTTCGGATCTCGGCAGCAGCGTCAAGATCTACACCGAGACGGACGCCGACGGTGAGCCCAAGTGTTCCGACAGTTGCTCCTTCTTCTCGAATTGGTCTCACACGTTCCCGAATTGCCCCGGCGGGGAAGCCTTCCATCACGATTATTGGCTCTGGCTCGACGACTCCATCGGCGGTGGCGCCGCTGCAGTGGGTGGCGATTGGGGCTTGCGTATGCCGGTCAGTAATTTCGTCGCGTCGATGAACAAGAGCAATCTCGTCATCGAGCACGAGATGGGTCACGGCTTCGGATTCCAAGATTACTACGATTGGACCGGTTCACGCCCCACGGGTGGCTCGCTCATGATCGTAGGCTCGACGAGCAGCCAATCCCCAACTACGGCGGATACGTGGCTGCTCCGTCGCACGTGGAAAGAGATGAAGGCCCTGCGCGGCTGGTGAGCGATTTAGCGCAAGGAATCATTCTATCATGAAGCGATTATCTCTCTTGTCAGGTTTTGTTTTGGCCGGCGTGGTTACGGCTTGCTCGATGAGCGACGAAGTGACGACGCCGACCGAAGCGTCGCAATCCCTCACCGCCAACGGCGCAGACGTCACCCTCAGCCTTACGTCGGATTGGGGCGGCGGATATTGTTCACAGGTGACGATCGTCAACAAGGGAACCGCGACGATCACGGGGTGGTCCATCATCGTGTCCCTCGGAGGTTCGACCTACGGCAACGGCTGGTCTGCCACGACGACGGTGAGCAACGGACAACTCACCGCGACCCCCGCGGGATACAACGCGACGATCGCCGCCGGGCAAAGCGCGAGCTTCGGATTCTGCGGCAATTCCACGAGTGCGACCCAACGTCCGTCGTTGGTCTCCGCTACCATCCAAGGCGGCAGCACTGGTACCGGTGGCGCGACGTCGACAGGCGGTACGACGGCCAAAGGCGGTGCAACGAGCGTGGGCGGAACGACAGCCAAGGGCGGCGCCACGAGCGTCGGTGGCACCACGAGCGTGGGCGGAACGACAGCCAAGGGTGGCACCACGAGCGTCGGTGGCACCACGAGCGTGGGCGGAACGACAGCCAAGGGCGGCACCACGAGCGTCGGTGGCACCACGAGCGCTGGCGGCTCGACGGGCGCTTGCACACCGCCAAAGGCGGGGACGAGCAAGAGCAATCCGCTCTTCACCGACGTCTACAGTGCCGATCCAGCCCCGATGGTCGACAACTGCACGTTTTACATCGCGTGCGGTCATGACCAAGGCTCGACGGGGTTCGTGATGCGGGAGTGGTACCTGCTGAAGAGCACGGACATGGTGAACTGGACGCGCACGACGCCGCTCAGTTTGAGCACTTTCGCCTGGGCGAACGCAAACGCATGGGCAGGGCAGATGATCAAGGCTCGGAATGGCAAGTACTACTGGTATGTGCCCGTGAACGAGACCGGAGGCGGAATGGCGATTGGCGTCGCCGTTGCGGACAAGCCCGAAGGACCGTGGAAAGACGCTCTCGGTAAGCCGCTCATCAACGACAAGAGCGAGATGGCCAACTGGGGCTTCACCGACGCCGGTCAAACGCCGTACACCATCGATCCGACGGTGTTCGTCGACGACGACGGCCAAGCGTACCTGCAGTACGGCGGATTCTGGCGCCTCGTCAACGCGAAGCTAAATAGCGACATGATCTCGATCAGCGGCAAGATGGTCGAGAGCACGCCGAGCGGCTTCTTCGAGGCTCCGTACCTGATGAAGCGCAACGGCGTCTACTACGAGATCTACGCCTCGGGCTCTGCGAATCCAACGACCATCGACTACGCAACTTCGAGCAGCCCTATGGGACCATGGACGCGCCGCGGAACCATCGTGCCGACGATGGCCAAGGTGTCCGGACAAGACGAGCCCACCAACCACGCTGGCGTCGCCGAGTTCGCAGGCCAATGGTACATCGTTTATCACGTCAGCAACGGTCCCAACGGCGGCGGCACGTACAAGCGTGAGGTTGCCGTCGACAAGATGTTCTTCAACAGCGACGGCTCCATCAAGCCCGTCACGCCGAGCAGCGGACTGAGCTTCTAGCGGCTGCGGAGAACGACGACGCCGGCAGACAAATCGACGTCGGCGTCGTCAAGCGGCGGTGAGCGGTGAGCGGTCAGCCGTGAGCGGTCAGCCGTCAGCCGTCAGCGGTCAGCCGTGAGCGGTCAGCCGTGAGCGGTCAGCCGTGAGCGGTCAGCCGTGAGCGGTCAGCGATCAGCCGTCAGCGATCAGCCGTCAGCGGTGAGCGATCAGCCGTCAACGACGTGATGGCTGACAGCTGATACGCGACACCTGACACCTGATACCTGACACCTGACACCTGACACCTGACACCTGATACCTGACACCTGACACCTGACACCTGACACCTGAAGCCGTCTTCTGCTGCCTGCTTCTGCGTTCCACATGCGACCTTGCAGTTCGGGAGATTCCAATTTCCATGCGCATTTTCACCTTCGAATTGTGCTCAATGGTTGCGTTCGTGTGTTTGGCGTGCAGCGGGAGCGATGACGGCCCCTCGGGGACGGCTGGCGTCGGGGGCGCAGTTGCGGGCGGGAATGGGAGCTTGGGGGGCACAGGGACGACGACTGACACCGCGAGCCAAGCCGGCGGAGCGACGACCGTTGTGGGGAGCGGAGGAAAGGGTGCTGCTGGAGGCTCTTCGGCGGCGAGTACGACGAGTGCTGCTGGCGGCTCCGGAGCCCTGGGTGGCGGGAGCGCCCTTGGCGGCTCCATGAGTTCCGGTGGAACCGCGAGCGTCGGTGGCACCAAGGCTTCTGGTGGAACCGTGAGTGTTGGCGGAACCAAGTTTACGGGGGGAACCGCGAGCGTGGGCGGCACGAGTGCAGTGGGCGGTACGTCGTCGCAATGGCCACAGTGCTATTCGAACGACAAGATGCCGACGAATCCAGGGTTGAAGGTGAACCCCTCCGCGACCGGATACGCGACGGCAATCGATAGCTCCGGATACGTCGTCATGCTGATTGGAGCGAATCGACCGTCGTGCATCACCGACGCCGTTGCCAAGCGAGATCTTGCGTCCTTGGATCAGGGACTGCGCGAGGTCGTCGAAATCGTCGGGTTTCCGGCGTTTCCCGAGTGGAAGAAGGGTTACTACCTAAACTGGGTGATCCTAAACAGCGGTATTGCCGGTGCAACCCTTCCCGACGAAGGCGGGCATCAGGGCAACCGTTGGGGCCACATGAACTTCGAGTCCACGCAAACCTGCCCTTGCGTGTGGGACGACTATCAATCGGGCGGCGCGCTTCACGAGTGCGTTCACGCGCTCCAAGCGGAATTGTGGAAGTACAACAACGAGGCCTCGGGTTGGTTGCACGAGGCGCATAACAATTACTTGACCACGCAGGCCCAGGCCTTGGCTCACAACAAGTACACGATGGGCTGGTCCGCGTCCTTGGTGCTCCAGATGCCCCACGTACCGATCGAGTCCATGGGCCTGCTCACGGATGACTCTATTGCTGGACCTGCCGATCAGGGCGCGAGCGGCAAAACCTACGTCAATAGCCAGGTTCGTTACGGTCTCGAGATCTTCTTTCTCAGCTTGAGTCAGACGATGGGTCGCGGGTTCGTCAACTGTCTTTGGATGGACGCACCTGCAAACAACCAAAAGTCGCTCTTTCAGATCTTGCAGGGGTTTGCTGGCGACGCGGCAACGGCCAACGCCATCATGACGTTTGCCGCAAAGAGCGCAATTCTCGACTTCGAGGGATGGACCGAGACGATGCGCGGCATCATGCGCTCGAATTGGAACAACAACTACTGGTTTTACACTTACCCCACGGGCGACGGCACGACCACGTTCCGTCCCCCGACGAAGAACATTCCCCACCACCAGGGTCGCAACGTCATTCCCATCAAGCTGAGCTCGGGAGCGACCTCCGTCACCGTCGAGTTTACGCCCGATGCGAAGGGGAGCGTCGGGACGACGGAGAAGATGCAAGCGCAATTGGTCTATCGCGACAGCGCCGACAAGCCCGTGTACGGTTCGGTGTTTTCCAGCGGTCAAAGCACTATCTCGATTCCAAACGGCGCAAGAAACGGGATCGTCAATCTCGTCGTTGCCGTGACCAACGCCAACGCTGCCTCTGGCAGCGACGACGGATCCGGTAAGGGATTCAATGCGCAAGAACATTTCAGCTATCAGGCTCGGATCGTGAGTGGCGGCACCGTTGCGCCAACCACGACGCGGCCTTGGTAGGAGCGATCGGCGGTCAGCAGTCAGCGGTCAGCGGTCAGCGGTCAGCTGTCAGCTGTCAGCTGTCAGCGGCAGTCAGCGGTCAGCGATCAGCGGTCAGCAGTCAGCGGTCAGCTGTCAGCTGTCAGCTGTCAGCGGTCAGCAGTCAGCGGTCAGCAGTCAGCGGTCAGCAGTCAGCAGTCAGCGGTCAGCAGTCAGCAGTCAGCGGTCAGCGAACAGCGATCAGCCGTCGACGGCGTGAAACCTGATACCCGAAACCTGACACCCGAAACCTGACACCCGAAACCTGACACCCGAAACCTGACACCCGAAACCTGACACCCGAAACCTGACACCCGAAACCTGACACCCGAAACCTGACACCCGAAACCTGACACCCGAAACCTGACACCCGAAACCTGACACCTGACACCTTCTGCCTGCTTCGGCGCACTGCGCGCGACTTCGTAGATTGGGAGATCCCAAAAAGATGCGCTCGTTCACTGTTGGCTCGTATTCACTCGTCGCGTTCGTAGTTTTGGCGTGCAGCGGGAGCGATGACGGCTCTTCGGGTGCGGCTGGGGTTGGGGGCGCTGTATCGGGCGGCAACGGGAATATGGGAGGCGCGACCGCTACCGGATCGGGCGCCGTGACGGGCGGACGGAATGGCGGCACTGGAGTCGCGTCGGCAGGTGCGGGCGTGAGTCGCGGAGGTGCCAACAACGTCGGGGGCGGCGCATCTACGGCTGGAAATGGCGCGACCGTGGGTGGCGTCGGGACCGGAGGCGCGACCGCGAGTGGCACGTTGCCGGGCGGTGCGTCGTCAAGTGGTGGAGCCGCGACCGTGGGCGGGAACGCCGGAAGCGGAGGTGCGAGCGGCGGCGCAACGACGGTGGGTCCGATCCCGGACACGCCTTGGATCACGGGAAGCTGCGGCACCTCGACGAGCACCCTGAACTTCGAAACCGCCGAGTTCTGTGTGAGCTTGTCGAAGACGTCACAGATCGTGACGGCGCTCAAGCCCAAGTCCGTCGCGAACTTCGACTTTACGCCGGCCGACTTGGCCGCGTCGCGTTCGGGCGCAGGTTACTTCCACTTGGGCGACATCACGTTGCGCCTGCGTCAAGGCACGAGCGGCGAGTGGCAGAACGTAACTACCTCGTCGAATCGCAGCCAGGTTACGACGCAGGCGGTGAGCGGTGACGTGAAGGCCGCAGCGGACTTGACGCCCGTGCTGCCGAGCAATCTTCCCCTCACGATCACGCGTTCCTGGGGTCTGGAAGGTGGACGGCTCGTGCTGCGCTTCGAATTGAAGAACAAGTCGACCTCGACGGTGCAGATCGGTGCACTCGGGCTCCCGATGGTCTTCAATAACGTGATCACGAATCGCTCCTTGGACCAAGCCCACGCGACTTGTTCCTTTGCTAATCCGTACATCGGAAACGACGCAGGCTACGTACAGGTGACGCGCCTCAGCGGACAAGGGCCCGCACTGCTCGTGGTTCCCGACGGCAAGACCCCCTTCGAAGCGTACAATCCCATTTTGAATGCGCCGAAGACCGGTTCAAAAGAATCCGGTCGCGGTGTTCACCGATCTGACGCCACGTGGGCAGACCTTCGAGGGGTTCCACGAGTGGATGGTACACAGCAAGGCTTATGCTGATAAGGAATGGGCGAATGCCAAACCGTGGAACACGGCGACTGCGCTGACTTTGGCAGCGGGGGAGACGAAGCGCTACGGCGTAAAATTCATGTTGGCGGACGCAATCCGCAACATCGAAAAGACCTTGATCAAGTACCAGCGCCCAGTGGCAGTCGGAATTCCAGGTTACATCCTTCCAACGGACGTCGCGGGTAAGCTTTACCTGAATTATCCCTACGCGGTGACGTCGACAAGCGTCGAACCGAGTGGTGCGCTCACGGTGACGAGTGCTGGCACGAATGGGGCGGGGTGGAAGGCGTACGACGTTACTGGTAAGCTCTGGGGGCGCTCTCGGCTCAGTGTGACGTACGCCGACGGCAGCGTGCAGACCATCCAGTACGACGTGACGAAGCCGGCGAGCCAAGCGGTGTCCGACATGGGCGCGTTCTTGACGACGAAGGACTGGTTCGTCGATTCGAGCAATCCCTTCGGGCGCAGTCCATCCGTAATGACGTACGATCACGAAGCTGGAAAGATCGTCACTCAGACGCGACAAGCTTGGGTTTCCGGGCTCGGGGATGACGGCGGCGCGACGTGGCTCGCAGGTGCGATGAAGCTCCTCGGGCAACCCGACGAAGACCAGGTGACGAAGTATCAGCAGTTCATCGATGGCGTCATTTCGGGGCAACCTGCAGTACAAGGACGGCGCGAATGCGTACGGTGTCAAACGGACGCTCTTTTGCTACGAACCCACGTTGATGCCCTCGGGATACTACGACAGCTCCGTTCAGTGGAAGGACACGACGACGGGCGCGACCTATTGGGGCGCTTGGAGCAAAGCGCACACACTCGAGGTGCCGCGGTCGTACAATTACCCCCATGTCGCGGCGCTCTATTGGACGATGTATCGACTTGCCCGCAACAGGACGGGGCTCGTCACCAATCACCCATGGGACTGGTACTTGAACCAAGCCTACAAGACGTCCGTTGCCATGACGACGATCGGGAACGAGTACGCTCAATTTGGGCTCATGGACGGGACGGTGTTCCTCGAGATCTTGAAGGATTTGAAACGCGAGGGGCTCACGACTCAGGCCACGGATCTCGAGACGCGAATGAAGGCGCGCGAGAGCGTCTGGCGGACGGAGAATTACCCCTTCGGCAGCGAGATGGCGTGGGATTCGACGGGTCAAGAAGAGGTGTACGCGTGGACGCGATACTTCGGTGATGCAGCGAAGGCGAAGATTTGCCTCGACGCGATCACGGGCTATATGCCAGCAATCCCCCATTGGGGCTACAACGGCTGCGCGCGTCGGTACTGGGACTTCATTTACGGCGGGGCGAAGATCGATCGCTTGGAACGGATGATCCATCACTACGGATCGAGCTTGAACGCGATCCCGGTGCTTACGGATTTCGCGATCACCCGAGTGACGACTATCTGCTTCGGATTGGGTACGCGGGGGCGATGGGCTCGCTCTCGAACATCGATCAAGACGGCTTCCCGTCGATGGCGTTCCACTCGTTCCCTGACACGATGAAGTGGGATCCGATCACCGGAGATTATGGCCTCAATTTCTTTGGGCACGCGTATAACACCGGAACGTACCTCATCAATCACCCGGACTTCGGTTGGCAGAGTTTTGGTGGGAACGTCGTGGTAACGGGGACCACGGTTTCCGTCACGCCCCTCGACTCCTTCCGAATGCGCTTCTATGTCGCTCCCGCGGGCCTCTGGCTCACCCTCGATGCCGGACAATTCTCCAAGGTGGAGTACGACTCGAGCACTCACGCCGTCAAAGTCACGCTCGCTCCCGCCGACACCTACACTCCATCCGCCCGCTTGCGCATCGAACAGCCCGCCAAGATCAGCGGCATAGGGACGTACGCCGTCAACGGCTCGTACACCAAGGAACGCGACGCCACCGTGATCCCACTAGGGACTGGGACGACGACGGTGACGGTGACGGCGAAGTGACGGGCGAATAGGAGCGAGAGCGGCGGCAACGGCAACGGCAACGGCGACGGCATCGGCATCCGCCGCGGGGGCGGCGCTGTCGGGTAGGGGGGGTTGCATGCTGACGGAACACTTCCGCGCCACCGTCGATCTGCGCGCCAAAGGGACTCGGGCGGTGGCGCGTAAGCCGCGCCTGAGGGAGGCATGCACACGCCCGTGTGCCAGCTGCTACTGGACCAAGACATCCACATCGTCAATCAAGCCCGCTCGTGGGCGACATCACTCGGCGCGAACGCGATCTCGCGAGCCAAGCGCGTCGAGCGTCCAGCAATATTGCGCTCCATACTGCCGAGGGATTCGGCGCTCAAGGGGGCAATGCTCGGCTCCGATTTCAGAGTTCACTCATTCCGAGATCAACTTAGAACGAGGAGCATCATGCGAAGAATCATTCATTGGGACATGCCAGACGAGGTTGTGTTGTCCTCGAACACGAGAGTGGGGTAATCTATCAGAATCAGGTTGGCGGCACTGTCTGTTGGCCGGCAGAGATGCTGGGGGTGCTCGTGCCACGAGACCTCGATTCGGGCCAGACTGAGCGGATCCAGAACCTTCCGTACCATCGGGGCGCTCTGGTATTTCCACTGAGATTGCCGACTCGATCGACTCGGTCTTGACGCTCGCACCCTCGACGCGATTCCTAGCCGTCGACCGCGGTCGTCTCGACGACTCATTCGAGGCCTGGCTTCACGTCATTGTCGATTCCGGAGAGGTCGATGCTCATCCCGTACAAGGTAACTTTTTCGGACGAGCGTATGGATTCGGTCGTGTTCGTGGGGTTCTGACCTGGCCCAATAGCGATTGAGCGGCGTATTCTCGTTGGTCGACTCATCGAGTGACTTGACTCACCTCGAATGGTGCATTCACCATTAGGTACAGGGAAGATGTGGAGTGACGAGGTGATCTGCTACCATGAGAGTCGTCGTTCCGAGTCGAACGCCCTCAACGAGATTGCTTTGAGAGATGCTGATGCGATTGAATCAGAGCGTAGGGCAGTGCAATCCCATCTCGGAGGAGCGACAAGATGATGGACGAACGTGACCCGCCGCGAATGCGACGTGCATTGGAGCGGATCTTACGGCTTTGTCTCGATGAGTCCTCACCCGATTATGACGTTACGACAGTTTCAGACTACATTGAGGTTCTCTTTGCAGAAGTCGGTCGTGAGGATATCTCGAGCATCATTGCCGGCGCTGTTAGTGCTGGCGCTATTTCGTTGGAAAAGGGTGCAACGGTGATCGGTGTTGCTGCCTGGTCGGGTAACGAGAACGGAGCATCTGCACAGTTGACGTTGGAAACATGGCTGCGAGACTCTGCGGACCCAGTTGAAGTCGGTCTTGCTCTTGCTCAGAACGTAATGCCGTTTGCAGATTACGAGGAATGCTTGCGCGTGCTCGACCTCGTAGGGCAAAGATTTCCTCAATACGGCGAGCGATGTGCGGACCTCATCGCGGCGAGACGCGCGCTCCAGAAGAGAAGCAAGAGGTAGTCTTCTTTCTCGTAATGAGGATAACGTGTCTGCGCTTACGGCCCAAGTCCGCAGAGAGGTTCGCTCCCAGAGCGGTGGGGGATGATTGGCTCCAAGATGAACCGCTGCGGACCGCCGCGATGCGCGAACACACACGACCATGACGGAGCAATCGGCGGCGCGAGCCGTCATGGCGAGGACTGATTCGCGAATGTCGCGCTTTGCGGTCGAGCCCGCACGTTGTTACGACGCACCGACATCCAATGCATGAGCGGCACATCTGCTGCTCGCGTGAAACCTAATTCGGAGAAGGTGGGATTTCCCATGGGGTGGAGCGGTGGAAACGGTTCGAGCGTTCGATGCAGCCTTTTGCACATAGGAGGCGCAATCGTTCGAGCTCCTGAATGAACGATTCGACATAAGGGCGTGGCAAAAGGGCACAAGGACAGACGTGTCTAGGTCAGTCCGGCAATCCATGCGGTTGCCCCGGTCGTCCTTCCCGCGGCGGTTCGATGTGTACGCCAGTATCAATGACGCGACTCGCGACGCACATCGTTTGCTCGTTGATTCGACCGTGTTCTCTGCCGCGTTCACGCGTCGTTTCGCGTACAGGAGGCAAAGATTCGTGAGTTTTCTGCGGAGTGCATTGCGGCTCCGCAGAATAATCCCTCGTCTACACTCGAGCACACTTCGTCAAGAGGAAGTTACACGTCCTTAAGTGTTGACAAGAAAAGAACCCGGTGGCAGATGGATCGTCGGCTGGTTGGTGTCGTGCTCTGGGCAGAGGCACGAGGAACAAAGACGGAATGGGCGTATTGGAGCCGGAATATTTGCGGGGAGAGTTTCGTTCACCGGAAGTGCCCGATGCATCCGGATGGCGTGTTGCAGGCATGGGTTGCGTGGTCGGATGCTCGCCACGGTGGCGGTTTGTACCGATGGTATTTATGGTTTGAAATCGAACTGTTCTAGAAGGGAATTTCGCTGAAATATCAGTTTGTGTCTCGGTGAGGACCCAAGAATCGTAACCCGAAGGTGTCTTTGCCTTCGGCTGAGCCATTACGTGACGCTCAAGACACGGGTGTCGCGGATGGAACTGGTGAAGTCTCGAGTTGGCGGCGTGCCTGCGGCGCTCAAAACGAATTTGTAAGCGGTGGGCGTTGAGTGGTGCGGTTTTCAGTCCTGTCTTCCGAGAGAGGACGGACTTGTTGTGCAGACGTAAGGCGGACATCAAGACGCAATGCGCCGTCTTGATGTGTACAGACGAGTTTTCACGAACAACGACATCGATTGGTTGAGAGCGTCAGAGCGAGCGACTGAGCCGAGTTGGGTTCAAGTGATCGTTCGATGAGACTTCGCGCGCTGACGAACCCAAGCGAAGCGTCGTTGGGCAAGTGCAGTTGGTGACAGAGCTTCGAATCCTAGAGGAGAGCAAGATGGCAGACGTACCCAATCCCTATATCATTCACCTCGAACTGTATTGGCCCAATGGCAATCGGGTTTCGAAGAACGAAATCGCCAAGGTCGATTCCTTCGACGTGTACAATAATTCTGTCACTTGGGAGTCGCAGTGCGGGCACAATGACGCGACGGGTGGCTGGAACTCTGCCGTCATGCAGAATATATCTGCCTTCAGCTATCGAGGGACCCCGAATCTTCGCTTCGATGTAATTGACGGTGACAATCACGTCGTCTACTCGACGTCGATCTTCCAGAGCATCGCTGCAGAATCGACCGTTCGCATCATCGTCGGGCAGTCGGCATACGTCGTTGGGACGAAGATCTGGACCATTGGCGGCAAAGTCCGCTTCAGCGATGGGAGCCTCGTCAAAGCGGGGACGGTGAAGGTCTTCGACGTCACTCAGGGGTCGGAGCTCTCCCTAGGATCCGTCAGCCTCGATGCCTCCGGGACCTATTCTGTCTCATTTGCCGAATCCGCCTTTAGCTCGAACGGCGTCGCTCATACGGAACCGAACGTGCTCGTCCGCTACTATGACGAGGGCGGCGACTTGAACGCCCAATCGGTGCGACAGGATCATCTCGCGGCTGGAACGCACTCAATCGATCTCAAGGTCAATGTTCGCTCGGGGGAGTTTCGCGTCTTCGGAAACGTCGAAAATCCACTCGGACTACCGGTGGCTGGTGTCGATCTCGAGGTTTATCACCTCGCGTGGACGATCGCGGGGTTCGACGAGGTGGCCGTCGTTAGTGGAGTCAGCAACGGCGTAGGCAAGTACGAGTTCTTCTACGACAGGCCAATCGTGCCAACGACTGCAAGTCCTTGCGGTACCCCTGCCGGGCAGATGAACCTGGTGGTGTACGCCAAGCGGACCGTCGACAAGAAGACCGAGATCTTGGCGAAGAGCGACGTCATTTACGACGCCGCTAAGGAGCAGCAGGTCGACCTGACCGTGAATTTGCCGGCATCAACAACGTCGTCCGAATACAAGAATCCTCGACGACGCGCTTCGGCCTTGCCTCATAGGAGGGAATACCGACCAATGGAAGGCGCTCAATCAGCTCGACTCCAATCCGGAGTACGTGACCTTCGTAGCCAAGTCCACGGGGAACAGTGAGGAGAAGATCCGAGCGTACGTTCGGGCCTGGGAAATCGCCGCGGTCATCAACGCCAAGATGAGGACATCGACCGGGAAGATCACCTTCCCCTCCGGGAACCTGCTGGACGCGGAGGTCGTCTACGGCCTCCTTCGAATGGGGCTTGGCAGCTCGATAAAGGAGCTCTTGGATCTTCGTCCGGAGTCGTTCTTTACTGCGACCGTCGAGTCGATTCATCGCGGAATCATCTCTGCCGCAATCGAGCAGAAGCTGACCGCACCCGAGAAACAGACCCTCCTCGATGATTGGCGAGCGGTCCTCGTGGCGTATCTCTCGACTTCGGATACGACGACGGCGATCCCGCAATGGCAGACGAAGTTGCTCGAACTTCTTTTTCCGGGCGCCGGCGCCGAAAACACGCGCAAGCGCGAGACGGTTGCGAAGGAACACTTCGACTTCCAAGGCACCTTTGCGGAGTTCTGTGCCTATTTGAGTGAGGTTGCCGACAACGACGGCAACAAGACTTTCTCTCCCGGAGAACCAGAGCGTATCAAGTTTGCGTTCGAACTGTACGACGCATGTGATGGCTATCTCGGAATCGTCGAAGAGGTGCTCAACGATCTCACCGATCGCAAGTGGACGACCATCAAGGATTCTCGCAAGTGTCACCCTCGAAGACAAAATCGTAGCTACGAAGCGACTTCGGGGGTGGGCGAGCTATGCCCAACAAGCCTTCGACCACGCGGACAACACCAGTAAGCCTTTCCCTGCGAATGTTCCTGGTTCACGCAAGGCGGACGGCAACGGTGTTGTCGAGGCGGTCCGCATCTACGCGCAGCAGTTGCTCAAGAAGTTCGCAGGCGTTAGCACGGAGGACTTCTTCAAGACGGGACTTGGCGCAGATCCCACTCCCCGCAACGTGGCGATTAGCGCGTTCGTGAAGAACAATCCGACGTTTAGTCTCGAGACAGGCAATGTCGTCAAGTATCTGGAGGAGAACCCGACCGTCGTCGTCTCGGACGAGCTGAAGTCGCAGATCAAGCAGCTTCAGCGCGTGTTTCGGTTGACGTCGGACTTCGAAACGGCGCAGGCGCTCATCGCAAACGGGCTCGATTCCGCGGTGACCATCGCTCGCATGAACGAGGACGAGTTCGTCGTAAAGTACGAGAGCGTCCTTGGCGGATTGGCGAAGACGCGTCGAATTCATCAACTCGCCAGCCACTACTCGAGTGAGGTGCTCTTCGCTCTGGTTAAGTTCCACCAGCATCTGAACGCGACGGGAGGCGCTACGGCGCTCACCTCTGCCGCCAATCTGGCGACCGTTGCGGCGGCAGCCAATGCTGTGGCTCAGGGCAACGGCTATGATCCGAATCGGGCCACCCCTGCGGCGAATACAACCGCGGCTTCGTCTGACAAGTTCCCCAACTGGATCACGCTCTTCGGGGATCTGAACAAATGCGCCTGCAAGGAGTGCCAGACCGTCTTCGGTCCGGGCGCATATATGGTGGATCTACTGGAGTTCGTCGAGCAGTACTTCGGTACCGAGGTGCTCGCACGTCGGCCGGATTTGGCGGACATCGAGATCACCTGTCCCAATACGAATGTTGCGGTGCCCTACATCGACCTCGTGAACGAGGTGCTCGAGGGGGCAATCTCGGATGTACGTCGACTTGGTAGGTCCTTTTCTCTGACGAGGGAAGGGACGACAGGGGAGAACGTTCGAGACCTGCTCAATGCCATCGTGGACGGTCCCGAGGCTGCAAGGCAAAACGCGCTTTTGACACTTCGTACGCTCGTAAGCGAGCTCAGTGGCTATTTACTCACGGATGAGGCTCGTGTCCTGCGTGCAGCGGGGTACTGGGCGAATCATAAGGAAGTGTGGACCGTCGAGGACGACAACATCCGCTTCAATGTCGAGCGTAACGGCTCCGCTGCCAACGCGACGCCCATCTTCCAGACGAGCGGAACGGATGATTCTGTCGAGGTGTTTCCCGAGCATACCTTGGCGAGGGTTTACGATCAGGTTCTCGCTAACGAGGTCTACCCGTTCAATCTTCCTCTCGCTTTGGGGCGAGAGGAAACCGCCATCTTCCTCGACCAGAAGAGTGTCGGTCGCCACGAGATCATCGAAGCGTTTTCTACGGCTTCCGCTGAAATTAAGCGGTTGACGCGTGAGAGCACACTCGCGTTCCTCGGCCTAACGGAGCGCGAGGAGCGGGTCATCCTCGGTAGTGACGACGCGCCATTTGCTCTATGGGGCTTTGCTGGAGCGGATAGTAACCATATTTACCGCCCCGACAAACCGACAATCCGCTTGGCGCAAGGAAACTGGATCGAGCTCCTTGCCTTAGTGCCTGTCTTCCTGCACCGCTCGGGTCTGTCTTATGCGGAGCTGGTCGAGCTTCTCGAGCTGCCCTTCGTGAACGTGAACGCTGGGCTTCAAATCGTGAGCGACATGTCCGATCCGACGGAACGTCGTCGAGTGCAACTACAACGACTTCCAAATCGCCGGCCTCACCGAGACTGCACTTCGGCGAGCGAGTCTATTCATTCGCCTCTGGCGCAAGCTCGGTTGGACGATGAAGGAGGTCGAATCGCTGCCTGAATGCCATTGGGGCGGGCGCGCTACCGACGGATCTCACCGGCATAGCGCTCATCAAGCGGATTTGTGCGGAGCTCGTCGTCGAGCCCTTGACGGTGCTCGCGTGGGTCTGTCCGATGGACACCCTCCGAACTCGACATATCCGTGTGAGCCTCTTCGATGCGGTGTATCTTCGTGGAGCTCGCAATCAGCGGGAATATGAGCGGCTAGCAGAACTCGCCCTTGGCTCGAGGCAAAGCATCCCGGTGCCGGAGCGTGGGCAAGGCAACGATCCAAGCGATGCAAACACGCCCGTGGATTACCCGGCTTACCTGCGCGCCTGCCTGGAACTCGATGCGGACTCGATGGCGTTGCTTTGGTCGAGCCTCGTCGTCGTCGAGCCGCCGACGCCCGATAACCCCCGACCCCACTGGAGCCTTACCCTTGTGCGCCTTTCGGAGATGTACCGAATCGCGTCGTTCTGCGGCGCGGTCGGGATCTCGGTGAAGCAGTACTACGAGCTCCAAGCCATCATCGACGGTGGCCTACTCGGACCACTGGGGACCGCTCCGGTGTCCCTCGCGACCCTTAACGCCATCTTCACGGCTGCAGGCAACGTGAGCCTGTTCCGTCGTTCGGAGCTCTCGACAGCGGAGGGGCTCTATTACCTGCGCGGCACTGTCACCACGGCGTCGCTGCCCCCGAGCGACGCGGAGTTCGCAGGGACGCTGGCGCGTCTCGCTCCATTGACAGGGGCCCTATACGAGGCCAGCCCCGCCGTCACCACTCCGGACAAGGAGCTGCTCAGCAGCTCGCTCGCTAAGATGATGCCGGCGGGACGGGTGGCGCACGTTCTTGAGCTCCTCGATGTCGCCAATGGTCTCGACTTCCACGAGATCTCGGGCCAGGCCAATTGGTCCTTCATGTGCCGGTATCTCTGGCCCGTTGTTCCAGTGACGACCGGGCCCAATGGCGAAAAAACGAGAGACGTGGGTGGGTTCGTCAGCGAGCTTGCCGCGTCGACGTCGACCGAAGCGCGCTACTCGACGCTTTGGTCTCAGCTCCGGCGCTACCAAGTCGAACAGTACCTCGCCGCGAACGTGACATCTCTGGTTGCGGAGACCTTCGCTATCGACCTGGGAGCGGCGGAGTTGCTCCTCGAGCATCCAGCGGGGCTTCGTCGTGTCAACGGGACTGGCTTCGCCCGGGAGGACTGGAATGACGCAATGCTGGGGGGGTGGGCGAGGTCCTCTTCTGGAGGGAACGAGTCCGCAACCACCACCGTGATTGTTCCGCGCGACGGAGAGTACGTGTTCTCGCTCGCGGTCGGTCCGGTGAGTAACCTCACGACCGTCGAGTTCAGGATCGGGGAGGCCTCTGTCGCAAGTCAGATCCAGTCCAATGGAACGGCAGAGCTTGCCCTCACCGCCGAACCTTACAAAGCCGGTACACCGATTCAAATCGTCGTTACCGGTCTGGCCCCGACGGTCCCGATGACCTTGCGCTGCCAAGAGGGGAATGCCGATGTGGTCGATATTGAGGCCAATCGGCTCGTTCCGCTCTCCCTTGCGGTTTACGAGAAGATGCATCGAGCTGTCGGATTGATGAAGGCGCTGAGGATGTCCGCTCCAGAGCTCGCGTATCTCCTCGATTCGACCAACATCGCTGACGACCACCGGAGTCTTTTCGACCAGCTTCCAAGCGCGTCGTTTAGCGATTTTACGACGGTGGTCAACGCGCTCTCGCTCAACCGAACGGTATCCCTCGAAAAGACGAGTCTCTTCGAGCTGTGGTCCGTGACGAAGTTCAAGACGCCCTCCGCTCAGACGGAAATTGCCGCCTACACCGGTTGGCGGGAGCAGGACATCTTGGCCATCGAGGCACTGTGGACGGACTCGAATCGCCCCGCCTGGAATACGGCGGAGTATTGGCACGTGTTGATTGCCGCGATGGACGTGGTTCGGCGCCTGGAGATGCCAGCCTCACAGGTGCAGCGGCTGCTCACGACTGCGGCGCCCTCCGTTCAGACGGCGGCCGCTCTCCGGAGCGTCTACCGAGCCGAATATGACAGCAAGACGTGGAAGGATGTCTTCAAGCCACTGAGCGACCAGTTGCGGCGTCGGAAGCGCGATGCGTTGGTGGGCTACCTGACACGAGGAGACGTCGTCGTTGGGACCCGAAAGAGTCCCTTCTTCGATGCCAACGAATCTCTTCGGTTACTACCTCATCGACGTCGAGATGGAGCCGGATACGCTCATCTCGCGCATTCGCCTCGCCTTGAACGTCCTACAGCTCTACGTGACGCGTGTGTTCTGGGGGCTCGAAAAGGACAATGCCAAGGTGGCACTCCCGGAGGTCAAGGAGCGATGGGAGTGGATGCGGAACTATCGGGTTTGGGAGGCCAATCGCAAGGTCTTCCTCTACCCAGAAAATTGGATTGAGCCGGAGCTCCGGGACGACAAGACCCCGTTCTTTAAGGAACTCGAAGCGGAACTCCTCGAACGAGAGGCCTCGGACGAGAGCGGCAAGGTCGCCCTAGCGAACTATCTCGAGAAGCTCGACGAGGTTTCCGATCTCGAAGTCGTCGGCGCCACGCGACAGGAGGTGAACGCCAACGGGATCTCCTACATCCTGCACGTCGTCGGACGAACGCGTTCGCGTACGAGGAGCTTCTTCTACCGTACGTTCCAGGGTAGGCAGTTTTTCGACGGGACGTGGACTCCGTGGGTCAAGATCGATCTCGATATCAAGGGTGAGGTGGTCTTGCCGTGCGTCTTCAATGGCCGGCTCTTCCTGTCTTGGGCTTCCATCAAGATCAAGCAGTCCTCCAAGCCAGTGGAAGACAACAAGAACAACGAAGTTACCGGCTACAACGTCGCGGAAACCCGCGCGGAGCACCACGCCGACATTCAGCTGATGTGGAGCGAATACGCCGCGGAGCAGAAGAAGTGGCTAAAGACCTGTGTCTCCAAGCAGGCCGTTGTCGACCTCGACGCTCAATCCCCCTTCGCGATCGAGGCGAACCCGGAGCAGCTACCCCCCGAGTGCTACCACCTTCGACTCGTCGAAAACGGCAACGAAGCCTTCACGGTGGCCGTCATCAAGACGAATTTGCCAGCTGCCGCGGGAGCCTTGGAACCCAAGGTTCTGGGGCGATTCAGGATCTGGAGCAACGGTCACGACTCCGTGGAAGGACCGCCGAAGGATAAGCTGAGTCTGAAGTCCAATTGGCCCGTCTCGACCATTCTGAAGAGCAACCAGGCGGAGGAGACCAGTCTTACCATCGAGTCGGAGCAGCCATCGGACTCCTTCAAGTTCAAGGGGTCCACCGTGCTCCTGTCGAGGACGCCGGAACACTATCGCGTGTTCGCGACGAACTTCGACTACACCGATGGGCAAGCGACGAACCCGTTCTTCTTCATCACGAACACGAAGTGTTTCTTCGGATTGAACCGCGGGGCGGTCATTCAGGGCGGGTTAGCCAAAGAGAAGACGCTGCGGATCAAGCTTCAAACGTTCAACCACCCCCACACGCGCGTACTGCAAAGTCTGCTGCAAGACAACGGACCCAGTGCCATCATGTGCCGGCCCACGGAGGCGATGCCGGCCTCCCAGAACTACTACTACAACTACACCAGCTCTCACTCGAACTACTACTACAACTACTACGGCAGCATGCTGCTCGGGTACTACATCGCGGGGGATGGTCTCGCGAGGTGGAACATGGAGCGCAAGTTCGAGAATCGAGTACCAACCGACTTCGATGTGCTTCGAGCGGCCTTATCCTCGACCCACCATTGAGTTTGGGTACGGTACGCCCTTTGGTCTCTACAACTGGGAACTCTTCTTCCACGCTCCCATACTCATCGCGGACCGCCTCAGCCAGGACATGAAGTTCGAGGAGGCGATGAAGTGGTACCACTACGTCTTCGATCCAAAGCAAGAGCTGACAATCTACGAGCGATGCCACAAGTGGGCGAACGACCTCCCACCAGGCTGCCGCTACTGGAACTTCCTGCCGTTCTTCGCCAATCCGGATGCGACGGAGAGCCTCCTAAAGACGATGGGCTTGCTCGAGCCGCCGAATTCCGTCAATCGCCGGGAGCTGGCGGCCCTCATCGACGAGTGGAAGCGTAACCCCTTCAATCCGCACCTCATCGCCCGACATCGAATCGTCGCGTACCAGAAGAACGTGGTGATGAAGTACCTGGACAACCTCATTGCTTGGGGCGACCACTTGTTCCGGCAGGACACCTTCGAGTCGATCAATCTTGCGACTCAGCTCTACGTCCTCGCCGATCAGCTGCTCGGTAGGCGACCCGAAATCGTCGAGCCACTCGTTCGGGAGGCCCGATACACCTACCGGGAGCTCCAAGCACGAGGTCTCGACGAATTCTCCAACGCCATCGCGGACGTCGAGTACTTGATGCTGACCAACCGCAGCGATCTCAAGGAGCAAAACCCCGGGAGCACCGGTGCGGGCGGCGACAACTTCCGTCGATTGACATTGCAGACGTTCTACTTCGCGTTACCGCGCAATGAACGACTGGATCGCTATTGGGATACGGTGGCGGACAGGCTCTTCAAGATCCGAAACAGCATGAACATCGACGGGCAGAAGCGAACGCTCGCTCTCTACGAACCGCCCATCGATCCGGCGCTACTGGTTCGGGCTGCCGCAGCTGGGCTCGACATCAGTACCGTCCTCGCGGGAGCCAACGCGCCGCTTCCGCACTATCGCTTCGCGACGTGGATGCAGAAAGCCGTGGATCTGTGCAACGAGCTCAAGAGCTTCGGCTCGGCCATTCTCTCCGCCCTCGAGAAGAAGGATGCCGAGGCACTCCAGCGCCTGCGCCAAGGCCACGAGATCCGTATGCTCAAGTTGGCCTACAAGGTCCGCGAGCAGCAGATCGAGGAGGCGAAAGCGAACATCACCGCTATCGAGTACTCGAAGAAGGTCACGCAGGAGCGCCACGACTACTATCGCAGAATCGAGCAGGTCACGAAGAAGGAGAGCAAGCAGCAAGAGCATACGAAGAGCGCAGGGAGTTGGGAGTACGCCCAGGGCCTGACGCACACGGCGGCAAGTCTGTTCGCAGCCGCGCCGGATTCAGAGGCCGGCATCGTCGGGCCCTTCCCGCTTGTCGCAGCTGACCTAAAGTTGGGGTCCGCGTTGCTTCAGGGCGCCAACGCCACGGCTGCCTACTTTGGCACGGTGGCCGCGGAGCACCGCACCAAAGCATCCCTTGTCGGCACCGAAGCCAGCTACGAGCGACGTTGGGCGGATTGGAAGCTGCAGGAGCGTTTGGCACTGAAGGAGCTGGAACAGCTGGATCAGCAGCTCATCGCCGCAGAGATCCGCCTCGCCATTGCCGAAAAGGAGCTCGAGAACCAAGAGGCGCAGATCGAACACGCCGAGGAGGTTCGGGAGTTCTTGGAGGACAAATTCACGAGCACGGAGCTCTATCGGTGGATGGTGACGGAGCTCAGCAAGTCCTTCCAGGACGTGTACAAGCTTGCGTATACCGTGGCTCGAAGAGCCGAGCGAACGTTGCAGTTCGAGCTCGGTCTGGACGGAGAAACACGCTTCATCGAGGACACGTACCTCGACGGACTCAAGCAGAACCTTCTCGTTGCGGAGCGATTCCTCGTCGATCTCAAGCGGATGGATTTCGCGTACCTCGAGAAGAACAAGCGAGAATTCGAGCTGCAGAAGTCCATCTCCCTCGCGAGTCTGAACGAAGTGGCCCTTCAAGCGTTGCGCGAGAAGGGGGCTTGCACCTTCGATATTCCAGAATTGCTCTTCGATCTGAATCACCCTGGGCAATACTTCCGTCGGATCAAGGCGGTGCGACTGACGATCCCGTGCGTCACCGGGCCGCATACCAACGTGAGCGCCAAGCTGTTTCTCGAGAAGAGTGCGATTCGCAAGTTCGGGGCCGCAAACGCTCAGAACTACGAGTATGGAGGAGCGGACGACACTCGCTTCGAACACCCCACCGTGGGAATGCAGAGTATCGCTACCAGTAGCGCGCAAAATGACGGCGGACTCTTCGAATTGAACTTCCGTGACGAACGTTATCTGCCCTTCGAAGGGGCCGGCGTCGTCAGCCGCTGGCGCCTCGAGTTACCCACGGCGGTCCGGCAGTTCGACTACGAAACCATCTCCGATGTCGTCATTCACATCAGCTACACGGCGCGAGATGCTGGGGGCTCGCTCAAAGTGGCAGCGGAGAGCAATCTCGCGGAAAAGCTCAACCACATTCGGGAGCTGGTTGCAGATCAGGAGCGCGGGTTGATTCGTACTATCAGTCTCAAGAAGGAGTTCCCCGACGTGCTGCATCAAGTACTGACGTCACCCGACGGAGGGAGACTCGAGCTCCGCCCGGAACACTTTCCGTACATTCTGCAGAGTCTAGGGCTAGGGCTCGTCATGAGGTCGGATGATACGACAGGTAACGTCGTTGAGATCATCCTCGTCGGAAAGCCGGGGGCGACCGTGAATGGAGCGGTGCTTCTGGATCCCATTGCTGGGGAAGACGAAACCGTCGCGAACGATAGGGCTGCCAAGTTCAGCAAGTCCGGCATGGGCGTCAATCTGAACGAACGCGCGATTCCGGCGACTGGTGGATTCAGCCTAGCCACGGTTCTTCGTCCCTGGGTCTTGGTTCAGCACGGCGGAATGGGACTCACCGAACAGAACGTCGAAGATCTGATCTTGGTCATGAACTACACGGTCGCCCCGAAGGGCGGAAGCAACGCGGGAAACTAGGAGGCACGAGAGCACCATGGCAAGAGTGATGATTTGGCCGGATTTGTACCAAGAGCATGGTCACTGGATGCCGTGCATCAACCTCGCGGGTTCTCTGATCGATGCGAATCATCAGGTGGAATTCATGGGGATCCCGGATTGTGCGTCCATCGTGGCGCCGTACCAGGGCGTCTTCAACGAGATCCTCGAGAACGTGTACCCCCGAGGGTACTCGATTGAGAACGATATGGAGCCAAAGGGGCAACGCTGGAAGCCCGAGCACCTGATGACCATCGTGCGGGGTGCGCTCGACGGTCTATTCGCCAGGAACAGTAGTCACCGCCCGGCATTGCTCATCAGCGGTTACTTCAATGCCCTCGAGACGCTGATGATCTATTGGATGTACGAGATCCCTATCCTGACGATCACGACGTACCTGCGGCACCCCTCCGAAGATCCGGCGATGCTCGCCAAAACGAAGTTGCTCTACATGCCGAGGGCGATGTCGCGAGCGATCATCGAACGGCGTCATCGCTCGTTCGGTACGGACCGGCCTCGAGCCGGGGATGAGCATCGAGGAGTTCGTCGAGCCCCTGGAAGATACGAAGGAGATCATTCCCTGCGCAAAGGAGTTCGATTTCTACGATCCGGACTGGAAACATGCCCCGAACGTGGAGTACGTCGAACCGATGATCGAGCGTCGGTCGCTTGCCCGTCCGCCGGTCACACCTACGCAAGAATCGGTGAGCGTCCCTGCGGGCAAGAAGCTCATCTTCGCGAGCTCCGGCTCTCAAGTGCAGGACTATGAAAGCCGGGCGAAGGCGTTTTTCAACGCGTTGATCGCCATGGCGAATACCCAAGAAATGGACAAGTACCACTTAGTTCTGGCCGTGGGTGAGAAGGTCCTTGCCGAGCTGAACGTCGACTACGGCATCGACGTAAAGAAGTCCACACTTCCGGAGAACGTGACATTGGCGTCATGGGTGTCCCAGCTCGACGTGTTGAACGAGGCTTCCACAGCAGCTGTCTTCACTCATGGAGGCTTGGCAACGGTAAAGGAGTCGATTTGGTCTCGGGTTCCCATCGTTATCGTGCCGCACGGAAAGGACCAGCTCGACAACTCACTGCGCATCGAGAGAAACGGCCTCGGAGTGACGGTGCAGCAGGAAGGAGTCACGGCGGAGAACTTCAGGAAGGTCCTGACCCAGGTGACGGCGAGCACTTGGATCCGGCGCAACCTGGAGAAGATGCGTGGTGTCTTCGAGGTGCTCGAGACGACCAAGCCGAGTGTCGGGATCATCAACACGAAGCTCTCGTCCGGCGTGTAGCGGAACTTGATGAACGGGATGTAGCTCAACGTTGATTGCCGCAGGGATGCCATGAAGAACGATCCGACCACAGCTTCGCAGAACGGACCCAAAGCACCGCGAGCGCCGAGTTCGGCAGCGGAGTCGGGGAAGGAACCTTCGCGCACCCCAAGTGCGACAAGGGGTTCGTCCCCTCAGGGGGGCGCATCCGGTGGCTCAGGCGGTGCTGGGGCGGGTGGCAATGGAACGGGGCCGGGGAGCGCTTCGGCGCTCCTGCCGGCCGTCAGCGCACCCAAAGGCGGCGGTGCCTTGCGCGGCATTGGCGAGAAATTCAGCGTCAATGCCGCGACGGGCACGGCCTCACTCGCGGTTCCAATCGCGACCTCTCCGGGACGCAGCGGATTCGGGCCAGAGCTTTCGCTTTCCTATGACAGTGGCAGCGGCAATGGTCCCTTCGGGATGGGCTTTAATTTCGTCGGTGCCCGCGGTAACGCGGAAGACGGACAAAGGGTTGCCTCGTTACTGGGACGAAGAAGAGTCGGACGTCTTCGTTCTCTCGGGAGCGGAAGACCTGGTTCCGGAACTGGGGCCCGACGGGGCACAGCGGTCCCTTTCTCGCGAGGGTGGTTATACCGCGTACCGCTATCGCCCGCGCGTCGAGGGTGCTTTCGTGCGGATCGAACGTTGGGTGCATAACGACACGCACGCAGTGCACTGGCGTGTGACGACCAAGGAGAACGTCTGCCACATCTACGGTCTTACGGCGCAGAACAGCCAGATCGTCGATCCGCGAGATCCGAAACGTATTTTCAGTTGGCTCATCGAGGAGAGCCGTGACGACAAGGGTAACGTCATTCGCTACGTCTACAAGGCGGAGAACGGCCAGAACGTTCCCTTCAGTCTCAGCGAGAAGCATAGGTTCGACGCGAGTCGCAACCTGCAAGCGACGTCGCAGCGCTATCTCAAGCACATTCTGTACGGTAATCGGGTTGCGTTTCCCACGAACGTTGCACCCGATCAATTCCTCTTCGAGGTTGTCTTCGACTACGGCGAGCACGACGAGAATAGCCCCTCATACGCGGAGCCGAGCACCTGGGGTGTGCGGCAAGATCCCTTCTCGAGTCATCGATCGGGCTTCGATGTTCGGACTTACCGCCTCTGTCGTCGCGTCTTGATGTTTCATCGCTTCGAAGGCAGCGGCGCGACCCCGCAATTGGTCGAAATCGACGGACTTCGAATACGAGCAACACGGATCCGGCACCTACCTCCTCGGCGTGACTCATCGGGGGTATATCGTCGACGCTCAGGGCGGCATCACCGAGCGGGCAAGCCTTCCGCAGCTCCGTTTCGAGTTTCAGCGCGCGGAAATCCATCACGAGCTCGTGCCGCTTCCTCAGGAAAGTCTCGACGGTCTCGCTGGCGGGGTGGATGGCGCTCGCAAGCAGTGGATCGATCTCGACGGGGAGGGGATCCCCGGTGTCCTCATCGATGCGGACGGCGCGTGGTACTACAAGTCGAACCTAGGAGCGGGAGTACTGACCGCGCCCCGACGTCTCGCGTCCATGCCATCGCCGGCACAGCTCGCCTCGGGTGTGCAAAAGCTCGAAGATCTCGGCAGTGACGGACAGCTCGATCTCGTTCAATACGGCGAACCCCTTCAAGGCTACTTCGAGCGCACCCCCGATGGTACCTTCGAATCGCTCCGCTACTTCCGCTCGATTCCGAACATCGATTGGAACGATCCCAATCTCCGCTTCATGGACTTGGACGGCGACGGTCACGGCGATTTGCTCATCACGGAAGATCACGCCTTTGTCTGGTATCGTTCGAAGGGCAAAGACGGCTTCGAGGCAGCGCAGAAGTGGTTTCCGTCGCGAGACGAGAACCAAGGCCCGGCGGTGGTCTTTGCCGATGGCACGCAGAGCATCCAGCTAGCGGACATGAGCGGCGATGGACTGGTCGATATCGTTCGCGTTCGCAACGGCGAGGTCTGTTATTGGCCGAACCTGGGCTACGGCAAGTTTGGCGCAAAGATCACCCTCGAGAATAGTCCGCACTTCGCCCCGCGCGATCAGTTCGATGCAAGGCGATTGCGGTTTGGCGATGTGGACGGCTCGGGAACGACGGACTTGCTCTATCTTGGAGCACGCAAGACGTCTCTCTACTTGAACGAAAGCGGGAATCGTCTTTCGGCCGAAGTCGAACTTCGCTCGGTTCCGCCCGTGGATAACGTCGCAAGTGTTTCCCTGGTTGATCTGCTGGGCCAAGGCACGAGTTGTCTCGTGTGGTCCTCCAGTTTGCCCTCAGCGGCAAATCAGCCCGTTTACTACATCGACTTGATGGGCGGCTCGAAGCCACACCTGCTCTCCACGGTCACGAACAACATGGGTGCCCGCACGCGGATCACCTACAGTACGTCGACCGCGCACTACCTGCGAGACAAGTCCGAGGGACTGCGGTGGCTCACGCGCCTTAGTTTCCCCGTGCAGGTCGTCGATCGCATCGTGCACGAAGATCTGGTGACGAAAAGCGAGCTCGTCGTGCGTTATCGGTATCACCACGGGTTCTACGACGGCGTGGAGCGCGAGTTTCGCGGGTTCGCGTGCGTTGAGCAATGGGACGCGGAGGAGTTCGAGCCGAAGGCGGACCAGCTCTACCAGCAGTACCCAGCGCACACGAAGACCTGGTTTCATACGGGGGCATGGCTCGAGGCCCAGCGATTGGAGGAAGCGCTCCGCGAGGAGTACTTCCCGAAGGGGCCGAAACCAGCGGAACCTTCGGAAGACGCGCCCGAGAGTCTTTTCCTCCCGGATACGTTCGTCGAACCCGACGAACTGAACCGCCCCATGTCGCCCCAAGATGCGCGCGAAGCGGCGCGCGCGCTGCGCGGACACGTGCTGCACACGGAGGTGTATTCGGACGATCCGACGCCACTTGCGCAGCGGCCCTATGTCGTCACCGAGCAGAACTTCGCGGTGCGGCGGATCCAATCGAGCGAGCAGGCTCCGAAGGGCGCCAAACACGGCGTCTTCTTTGCGTACCCGCGAGAGACGCTCACCATTCACACGGAGCGCAACGTCGACGATCCACGCGTCGCCCATGAGCTCGTGCTTCTCGTCGGTGATTATGGTGACATCAAGAGTAAAGCGAGCGTGGTCTATGGACGTCGTGGGCTGTCGCATCCCGCGGAGCAGCGACGCGTCTATTCGACACTGACGGAGACCGCTTTTCTTCACCACGACGTGAGTCCTGACCCTGGGGACCCAACGCTCGACACCCATCGCTGGTATCGCGCGAGCGTGCAATTTGAGCAACGTACATGGGAACTGACGGCAATGGTGCCGCCCACAGGAACCCTCTTGTGGACGGTCGAGAGCTTCACCGATGCCCTCCAGGGCCTTCCCGAGACCCCCTACGAAACACCGGTCACGACGCGGGCGCGGCGTCTCGTTGAGCACAAGCAGCAGACCTTCTGCGCCAACGACGGCACTACGGAGCTTCCCCTCGGAGCGATTGAGTCGCTTGCGTTGCCGTGCCAAAGCTATCAGCTGGCGTTGACGCCTGGCTTAGTTGCCCACATCGCGGCGGGTGCCGGCGTGCTCCCTGCCACGGATCTCGACACTTCGCTCCTGACTACGGAAGGCGGCTATGTGTCTCGTGCGAGCGGCTATTGGGCGCCGGGTGGGCGCCTGCGATACGGAAGCGCAGCCGAATTCCATTTACCTGTCGAGGCCCGCGATCCGTTTGGGAACGCCTATACCATCGAATACGACGAGTACTCCCTCCTCGCCATCGCGACGAGCGATCCTTTGGGCAACCGCGTGGTTGCAACGAACGACTATCGCGTGCTCGCGCCGCGCGAGGTGCGCGATCCGAATCTGAATCGAAGTGCCGTTGGCTTCGATGCGCTCGGCATGGTCACCTGGACGGCGGTGATGGGCAAAGAAGGCGCCAACGAAGGCGACACCCTGGAGCATCCCACGACGCGCTTCGAGTACCACCTCGACAACTGGCGCCTCAACGCCCGCCCCGTGTACGTGAAGACGAGCGCCCGCGAGGTCCATTACTATCCAAACCAAACGGACGCGGTCCCCTGGCAAGAGAGCTTCACCTACTCCGACGGTTTCGGCCGCGTCGTCATGCAAAAGGTCCAAGCCGAGCCCGGCCCCGTCCGCGGTATTCCGGACGCCGTCGAAGACCGCTGGGTTGGCACGGGCCGCACCGTATTCAACAACAAGGGTAACCCGGTAAAGCAATACGAGCCGTTTTTCAGTGCAACGAGCGATTATGAGGATGAAGCGGCGGTTGTGCAATGGGGCGTAACGCCGGTCATCTACTATGACCCGCTCGATCGCGTCGTACTCACGGAGCTCCCGAACGGCACCTTGTCACGCGTGGTATTCGACGCGTGGCGACAGGAGAATTGGGATCCGAACGACACGGTGCTCGAGTCGCGATGGTATTCCGCGCGCACCGGCACTGGGACAATCACCGACACAGCCGAGCGTCGCGCTGTGCAATTGGCTGCAGCTCACGCGAATACGCCAAGTGTCACGCATCTGGATTCGCTCGGACGCGCGTTTCGTGTTGAAGCCGATCTCGGACCGAATACTCCGGATTTGTCCACGCACGTGCGTCACGCGACGACCACGGAACTCGATATCGAAGGGAATACCCTCGCCATCATTGATGCGCTTGGGGTGCGTACTATCGAGCAACAGTTCGATGTTTTGGGTCGGCGCATCGCGGTGACGTCCCCTGACGCTGGCGCGAGGTTGACCGTTGCGGACGCGGCGGGCGCGCCCTTGCGGAGCTGGGACAGTCGCGGTCAGACGATGTGGTCCCAAGTCGATGTGCTGCGGCGGTCGACGCATGTCCACGTGCGGAAGAGTGGCGAAGCGACCGCGAGCGTCGTTTCGAGGACGATTTACGGAGAGTCGCTCGATGCGCCACAGTTGCTGAATCTGCGCGGACAGGCTTACCTGGTTTTCGACGGTGCAGGGCTCGCGAAGAGCGAGGCGTTCGACTTCAAGGGGAACCTCCTTTCGTCCACGCGTCACCTTGCAGCACAGTATCGGGAGGTGCCCAGTTGGAACACCCTTCCCGAGCTCTCCGACACCACGAGCCCGGCTGAGGTTGAGGGCGCGGCCATCAACAACGGTCTCCTAGAACCGACGAGTACGGGGGTTCCGACACGCTTTACGACGAGCACTGCATACGACGCGTTGAATCGCGTGATCTCGAGCGAGGCACCCGACGGCAGCGTCTCCGTTCCCGTGTACAACCGCGCCAACTTCCTAGAGCGGATGTTGGTGACCGCAGGTGGCACTACGCGCGCGGCAGTGCATTCGATGACGTACAACGAGAAAGGTCAACGTCTGGAGTGCGAATACAGCGGGGAAGCGGATCTTCAGAGCACGGCAACGTATCGAACGCGGTACACGTATGATCCGGAGACGTTTCGGCTTCAGAGGCTCGTGACCCGTCGCGTTGCCGACAGCGCACTCCTTCAGAGTCTCGAGTATTTCTACGATCCGGTAGGCAACATCGTCGAAATCCTCGACAACGGGACACCCGTCCCCATCTACGCAAGCCCGGCGGCACAGGCAAATGGCCGCTACGAGTACGACGCTTTGTATCGGCTCACGGCTGCGGAAGGCCGCGAGCATCCGGGACAGCAGACGGACGCGACGGATGCGAAGCCCGGTGAGCTGCCAATTGCGCTTCCGGGACCGAACGATACCTCCGGCCTTGTGCGCTACACCGAGACCTACGAATACGACGCAGTGGGCAACATTCGACGGATGCACCACCAGCCGGGTGGAAACTATGAAGCGTGGGACCGGCGATACCTCTACGCGAACATGCCCGAATCCGGGGCGGCGGTGCGCAGTAACCGGCTCCTTGCGACGTCGAATCCCGGCGATGTGGACGGTGTCTACAGCGCGCGATACGCCTACGCGGACGGCACCGATCCGAGCGACCCGACGAACAACGCGGGGCTACACGGCTCGATGACGAGGATGCCGCATCTGCCGAGTATCCAGTGGGACTACGCCGATCGGATGTTGTCGTGCACGCAGACGGTCGGCCCCAATGGCGGCACCGTCTACTTCACCTATGACGCGTCAGGCCAGCGCGTGCGTAAAGTGTACGAGCACGGGCAGTATCGCGAAGAGCGCATCTATCTCGGTGGATACGAAGTGTACCGCCGCCTAAACAGCGGAACGCTTGACGTGCATCGGACAACCTTGCACGTGATGGACGACCAGCGTCGCGTTGCGATGGTGGAGAACACCATCGTGGATCCGAAGGTATCAGCCGGGAGACGGTGGCGCTTTCAGCTCGATAATCACCTCGGGACGGCAACGCTCGAGGTGGACCACGAGGGGAACGTCATCAGCTACGAGGAGTATCACCCGTACGGAACCTCCGCGGTGCGGGTGCAGCGGTCTGCGGCGGGATTCTCGCAGAAGCGGTACCGGTATACGGGCAAGGAGCGGGATGAGGAGACGGGGCTGTACTATCACGGGGCGCGGTATTACGCGCCGTGGCTCGGGAGGTGGACGGCGACGGATCCGTTGGGGGTTGCTGACGGGATAAACGTATTTGCGTACGCAAAAGATGATCCTATCGGAGGAAGCGATCCAACTGGTACGCAGACAGCCTCAGGAGATGCGTACGAGAAACTGACTCCTGAGCAAGTAGAGGGGTTCTATGGCGTGATTGAAGAGGGCGTGCCAGCAGACCGGGCTGGCCTACCGTCGCAAGTCGAGAACGAATCTAGGCGCGTTTGCTGGAAATGCGATGGAGTTCGGTGCTGACAAGATCACACCGTTGAAGAGGTCGGGAAAAAAAACGGACAAGTCCACCAACCCAACGGAGTCAGCTAAGGTGGAACCCGAAATCGCGCCAGTTCCAGATGCGCCCACATCCGAAGCATCTGGTCACATAGGGCCCGGTGGAACTCGTGCCGCGCTTACTGGTAATCCAAAGGACGCAAGTGCCAGCGAATCGGTGGGCGACAAGGCGGCAGCATTTGGCACCGCGGCAGCCGAAGGAGCCGCCGGTGCGGTAATTGGCGGCGTTATCACATCTTTGGCCGTTGGCGCATTCTGTGGGCCAGCTGCACCGATATGTACCGGCGTCGCGATGGGTGGACTACTGCTAGCAGGTGTCGCTTCATTCGTAATGAGTGGCGCGGCGCAACAGGTTGTTGAGTCTGGAAAGAATATCGCCCAAGGCACTGGTACGGCCAAGGACTGGGGCGTTGCAGGAGGGGTGACGGGGACTCTTCTTGGTGGCGTCATACTAGGGAAGCTAGGCGGCGCATCCGAGGCAGGGGAAGGTGGTACGAAACCCTCTCTCGGGGCGCACAAAAAGGCGCTCAGGAAGGTTCATGAAGAACTTGGTGGTTCTCTACCACCTGGGAAGCCCGGGAAGTATGGTAGTCCTCAACGAGGCACGCCGAGGAAGGGCTATCGGCTGGATCCTGGTCATCCCGACCGACCTCCGGGCGATCTCGAATCGGGTCCTCATATCAACTGGTGGGATTTTTCTGGCGGGAAGAAGGGTAAGGGAGGACGCTACGGCGCAGTACCAATCGAGTAATCCCCATGGACAGTTGCAGAGATCGAGAACTTCAAGAAATCGTACCGAAGGACCGGATTTCCCACCTACCGGAAGCTTACGCAGGCGGAATGTGAGGTGCTGAGAGTCAAGACAACAGAGCATCTCGGTATGAATCCTCAAGCGTCAGGACTCGAGGTGGTCCAGGTGCTCTCGGAAGTGTCTGGTACGGTTCTCGGTTATGTCCCCGAAGAGGGAACCCCAAACTTGTCAGAGTTGTTTCTCCGCATTGGACAGCATGGCCCAGGCGAAGTCTTCGTCAATTGGTACAGGTTTGACGATGTCGATGGCTTTGATCGAATGGATCTTTGCTCCTATTTTGATGATATTTGGTACCCGGGCGTTGATGATATCGAGATATTTGACGCAACTTGCTTGTGGTTTCTCCTTGTATCTCACGACGGCAGAATTAAGTTTGTTAGGCTGTGAAGTTTGGCTCTGTACCAGTCCAGGGATCTTGGTAACAAGACCTCGGAGAAATTGGGCCACTGTCCCGGTCCAGTGTCCCGGTCCAGGGATCTTTGGCAACGAAAACCTCGAAGAAATTGAGCCCGCTGTCCCGGTCCAGGGATCTTTGGCAACGAAAACCTCGAAGAAATTGAGCCCGCCAATTGCGGATCTCAGCCCTCGATCGTGGCGTTTGGACGCACCCACTGGGGGACGAATGGGGTTCGACGGGAGGCACCTCGCGCGAAGACGCACCTCGAGCCGCCCCGCAGTCGTCGCGATGAGGATCTTCTGTTGCGGAGATGTTCTCGTCTCACGCAGCGCGATGCAGCGTGACGGGCAGATGAGGTTGGTTTTGGAAGTGCGTGACGACGAGACGTAGAGTCGTCACGCGTTCAACCGAGGAATCGCTCGAGCTCATGCGCGGTCTTGGTTCGTACTTGGGGCCATCTCGGGGAAGCGTGGCGCCAGCGCAGACCTCATTGGGCGTTCGTCCGTCGAGGGATTGATGCGGGCGATGGGCGTTGTACCAGAGGACATAGTTGAGCAGTTCCGTTTGGAATGGTTCGAATCCAAGCGGAACGACGATACGGGAAACGCACTCGGTCTTGAGCGAGAGGATGAATCGCTCCGTTAGGGCGATAGAGCCATGCTTGCCGATGGCACCGAAGCGCGGTTGGATGCGAGAGGCAAGGCACCAGAGCTCGTACTGCTCGCGGAATTGCGCGCCCCTGTCGCTGACGAGGTACTTCGAGGCTCGTCCCGCGATGGCAATGGCAAGATCGAGGGTGTCGGTCACCTGAAGGGTGGTCGGGGCGGTGGGAAAGGACTTGGCGAGGAGGCACCTTCTGGAGAAGTGGTCGACCATTGCAAGGACGCAGTGGCAGAAAGGCCAACGCTGCAACATGGCGAAGGGCAACCAGGGCAGCCATAGCCCGAATGCGGTGGGCACGAAGGTGAGGTCGAGATTCCAAACGTGATGCGGGTACTTGGCCGTCACGGTTCGAGGGCACGTCGCGCTCGGTTTCGTCGAATCAGACGAATGCTGCGTATGATCTGGCTTCACCTGGACATCCGACGAGGCCGGAGAGGTTGTCGGTGACGGCTTCGATGGCGGAGGCGTGGTGTTGCAATTGAGCATCCTGCGGATGGTGGTGGGGGCCACGTGTAGTCCCGCCTTGGCGAGGGACTGCGCGATGCGTCTGCGTCCCAGGGTGGGGCAGAGCATCTTGAGCTCGCGGACGAGCGCTGCGACGAACTCGGGAAAGCGATTGACGGGGTGCTGTAGCTTCACCAACGCGTCGGTGCCATGTTCGTCGACACGAGCGAGCCAGCTTGCGATGGTGGCGTCGGTAACGAGGAATGCTCGTGCTGCTTGCGCTTGGCTCCAAGCTCGCGAGGTCTTCAGTGCGAGGATGGCGAGGCGCTCGGTTGGTGCGTAGTGAGGACGTTGTGATGCAGGTATGCGCCTAAGTCGCGCGTCCTTGATGCGAAGCTCCTCTCTGAGCATCGCAACCTCCACGTGCAGCTGTTGATTTTCAGCCGTAAGTCTCAATCGCGCGATGGTGCTGTTGACGCACCAGGATTGCGTCCAGGTCATTGCTCGGTGCGCCATGGAGATGGACGACAAGAACGCCGACTTGGCGAAGTCTGACCAAGACGATGGCAAAGGGATATGCGAAGGCAGGGAAAGCTTACGGCGAGAGTTGGTCGCGAGCGCACTCACTTCTTGCTTCCGTTCCTCCGGTTCGTCCGGCTGTTGTTCGTCGTCAGCAATCGCGACGGTATTTCGCCCGCGCTTGCGCGCAGTCCCGCTCGTCCGCATGCTCGAAAGAATACGAAGCGACACGGCGCTGTCCAACACTCCAACTGGCGGCGAGGTTTACCGCGACCCAATGGCCGCAAGTACCAGCTGCAGCGCAGCCGCAGGCTGCGACAGCACGAGTTCAGCTGGCAGGTGGACGAGGCGATACCCGAGACGCCGGAGGTCCCGGTCCCGGCGAGCGTCCGCGACCGCGCGGCGTGAGTGGTAACCGCCGTCGACTTCCACGATGAGTTTCACGGAAGGAGCGGCGAAGTCAGCGATGTAGCGGCCCACCGGCACCTGACGACGAAAGGAAACGCCGAGCTTGCCGCCGGAGAGCAGAGTCCAGAGAGCATGTTCCGACGAGGTGGAACGAGCGCGGAGCAGCGCAGCGCGCTCGGCGAGTGTGGCGTGAAGTTGGCGATTGCGTTTGCGCGGTGCAGGCATGACAAACTCCCAAGCCCGCCAAAGCGGGCGGGCTACGCCCATACCGGCGCAGGCTGCGTGCCAAGCGAAGGTGCGGCGGCGTGCTTGGAATGCGCTTGCGGACGCGCGAGGAGCTTCCAGTTCGAGCTTTCGCTTGGCGCGGAGGTTGCGCCGCCCAGCGGAGAACGTCCGCTTTGGCGGGCGAAGGTCGCGTCGTCCGTGCGCGACTAACGACGCACGTACGGAGTCGCGTCGCGGCGCGCGAGCACCGTTACATCACTTCACCCCGGCGTACCCCATTCCACGCACCCTAACGCCACTCACGCTGGCTCCCCCATCCGCGCGCAGAACGCAGCGAACGAAGGGAGCTGCTTTCGATCACGGATTTGGCAGGGGCCCGCACGCGCGCAGCGAAGCGAGCACGAGCGGCCGCAATGCGGCGCACCACGGAGGGGGCACCACCAAAGGGTCAACGCCTCGCGTGCGAATACAGTGGGGAAGCGGATCTTCAGAGCACGGCAGCGTACCGAACGCGGTACACGTATGATCCGGAGACGTTCCGGCTGCAGACACTGATTACGGTGCGGGCTGGGACGGGGGTCGTTCTTCAGAGTCTCCATTACACCTACGATCCGGTAGGCAACATCGTCGAAATTCTCGACAACGGCGCGCCGGTGCCCATCTACGCGAGGGCGGATGCGCAAGCGCACGGGCGTTACGAGTACGACGCTTTGTATCGGCTCACGGCTGCGGAAGGCCGCGAGCATCCAGGACAGCAGATGACCGCGACGGATGCGAAGCCCGGTGAGCTGCCAATTGCGCTTCCGGGCCCGAACGATACCTCCGGCCTGGTCGGCTACGTCGAGACCTACGAATACGACGCGGTGGGCAACATTCGACGGATGCACCACCAGCCCGAAGGGTATACGGCGTGGGAGCGACGCTACCTCTACGCGAACATGCCCGAATCCGGTGCGACGGCGCGCAGCAACCGGCTCCTTGCGACGTCGAATCCCGGCGATGTGGAGGGGGTCTACAGCGCGCGATACGCCTATGCGGACGGCACCGATCCGAGCGACCCCACGAACAACGCGGGGCTACACGGCTCGATGACGCGGATGCCGCATCTGCCGAGTATCCAGTGGGATTACGCCGACCGGATGCAGTCGTGCACAAAGACGGTGGGCGCCGACGGCGAAAGGGTCTACTTCACCTACGACGCGTCAGGCCAGCGCGTCCGCAAAGTGTACGAGCACTCGAGCAGCCGAGAAGAACGCATCTATCTCGGCGGGTATGAGGTGTATCGGTCATGGACGACGGGTGCGAATGCGTCGCTAGACGTGCATCGTACGACGCTGCACGTGATGGACGACCAGCGCCGAGTGGCGATGGTGGAGAACACCATCGTGGATCCGAAGGTGTCAGCCGGGAGACGGTGGAGATTCCAGCTCGATAATCACCTCGGGACGGCGACACTCGAGGTGGACCACGAGGGGAACGTCATTAGCTACGAGGAGTATCATCCGTACGGAACCTCCGCGGTGCGCGTACAGCGGTCTGCGGCGGGATTCTCGCAGAAGCGGTACCGGTATACGGGGAAGGAGCGGGATGAAGAGACGGGGCTGTACTACCACGGGGCGAGGTACTACGCGCCGTGGTTGGGGAGGTGGACGGCGGTTGATCCGGCGGGAATGGTGGATGGAGTAAACCTTTACCGGTACTCGCGAGATAATCCGATTCGGTATTCAGATCCGGGGGGGACAAAGAGTGGCGACTGGCGTGATTCGCTAAGTTGGTCTCAGAAAGCTGCGCTCTGGATCGATGACAAAGTTCAATCGAGTCCCATTGCGAAGGGTGTAGTGAACAATCTGGAAAAACGAGGCGAGTCGCTGCTAAAGGCCCCTTCCGCCGTCGCGGAAAAGTATCATCAGGAGGGGGCCGCCGGCGTGATGAGAGCAGTTGGTGAGGGCGTACATCATCTAGTAAAGGATACAGGCGAAGCGGTAGGTGACATAGCGTATGAAGCGATCCACTATCAAGGTGACGCAAGCAAGGAGAAGATAGCCAGCCGATCGCTTGATGCCGTGTTGAACGTTGCGGACGCGACAACGATGGTTGCCGGTGGCGCTGGCGCTCTAAAGGGCGGCGCGTCGGTAATGCGCTCAGTGGCGCAAACGGTCAAGTCAGGCGCGGATGTGCTGTCTGGCGGTGGCATGGTTACTGCCGTGGGGGTCGTTGTTGTGGGTGGGCGGGTAGTCGAAGCTGCTGCCGCTGGGACGAAGACTGGTTCGGCATTGGTTGGACCAGCATCGGCAACGGTGTTGATGAGCACGACTGGCAAGGGTGCCGGTGCAAAACCCGCCTCGGTTCAACGAGGTGGACGCGCTCCAGGTGACAAGGGACGAGCTGGGATCGAGCAAGCAAAGAAGGCCGCTGCTCAGCGCGGCGCAACCGTGCGCGGTGAAGAAGTCACCGTAAAGACTTCTCTTGGGCGTCGCCGCCTTGACTTGCTTACAGACGAGCCAGTGGCAGGGTCTGAGGCGACAGAAATGGCAAATGTTGAGGTCAAGACTGGCGCTTCACGCTACCATGCGATTCAGAAGGCAAAAGACGTGGAGATCGCTACAAAGGGTGCGGTGGCAGTGGGAAAGAATGCGGAAAAGGCGGGGGTTGCCGGTCAAGTGATTAAGGTCAAACCAAAGCTCGAGCGTTACTAGATTGGGAGGAATGATGCTTCAAGAGGTAGATAAGGTGGATCTGATCACGCAGGACGATGCCAACGGGTACATGGAGCTAGTCCTGGTGATCGAATCGAACGAGTTGGTGTTGTCCAACTCAGCAAAGCTCCTACAGGAGAAGCTAAATGCCTACCTTGTTTATGCCCTCGATGGACAGCTTCAAGAAGAATATCCGAATGCGAAATCGATGAAGGCCAAGATTGTCATCCATTCTGTTGCGCCGTTATCCGAACAGTTGTGTGAGTTGCTCGAGCGAGCGAAGTCGCGTATTGAAGAAGAAGGCGTCTTGCTCGAATATGCGCCATTGGGAACCGTACATTGAAAGTTGAACACTTGTGGGCCTGCCATAGGCAGTGACGTGTCTCAACGTCTTTGTCTGGGAAACTGCATAACCGGGGCCGAGGCCGTGAATCGAGAGAGTGGGCGGGAAGACGTCGGAGCGCGACTTCCTCTCGCCCCTCGCCGTCTCCCACGTAGAGCTTAGCCCGCCCGCGCGAGGAGACGTAATCATCCGATGATGTTCCGGCCGACGAGGGAAGCCTGTCCCGGTGTCCCGGTCCAGGGATCTTTGGTAACAAAAACCTCGAAGAATCTGCGCCTCGTCAATCACGGGGCTCAGCCCTCGATCGTGGCATTGGGATGCGCCCACTGGAGGATGTCCCGGTCCAGGGATCTTTGGCAACAAAAACCTCGAAGAATCTGCGCCTCGTCAATCACGGGGTCAGCCCTCGATCGTGGCGTTTGGACGCACCCACTGGGGGGACGAATGGGGTTCGACGGGAGGCACCTCGCGCGAAGACGCACCTCGAGCCGCCCCGCAGTCGTCGCGATGAGGATCTCTGTTGCGGAGATGTTCTCGTCTCACGCAGCGCGATGCAGCGTGACGATGGGCAGATGAGGTTGGTTTTGGAAACGCGTGACGACGAGACGTAGACTCGTCACGCGTTCAACCGAGGAGTCGCTCAAGCTCATGCCCGGTCTTGGTTCGTACTTAGGGCCATCTCGGGGAAGGGTGACGCCAGCGCAGACCTCATTGGGCGTTCGTCCGTCGAGGGATTGATGCGGGCGATGGGCGTTGTACCAGAGGACATAGTTGAGCAGTTCCGTTTGGAATGGTTCGAATCCAAGCGGAACGACGATACGGGAAACGCACTCGGTCTTGAGCGAGAGGATGAATCGCTCCGTTAGGGCGATGGAGCCATGCTTGCCGATGGCACCGAAGCGCGGTTGGATGCGAGAGGCAAGGCACCAGAGCTCGTACTGCTCGCGGAATTGCGCGCCCCTGTCGCTGACGAGGTACTTCGGGGCTCGTCCCGCGATGGCAATGGCAAGATCGAGGGTGTTGGTCACCTGAAGGGTGGTCGGGGCGGTGGGAAAGGACTTGGCGAGGAGGCACCTTCTGGAGAAGTGGTCGACCATTGCAAGGACGCAGTGGCAGAAAGGCCAACGCTGCAACATGGCGAAGGGCAACCAGGGCAGCCATAGCCCGAATGAGGTGGGCACGAAGGTGAGGTCGAGATTCCAAACGTGATGCGGGTACTTGGCCGTCACGGTTCGGGGAACGTCGGTTCTTGCGCCACCACTCGGGAGAGGTTTACCGCGACCCAATGGCAGCAAGCACCAACTCCACCGCAGCCACAGGCTGCGACAGCACCATCTCTGCAGACAGATGGAGGACGCGATATCCGAGACGCCGGAGGTCTCGGTCGCGGCGAGCGTCCGCGACAGCGCGCCGTGAGTGGTAACCACCGTCGACTTCCACGATGAGTTTCACGGAAGGAGCGACGAAGTTCGCGATGTAGCGGCCAACGGGAACTTGCCGACGAAAGGCAACACCGAGCTTGCCGCCGGAGAGCAGAGCCCAGAGGGCCGCTTCCGACGAGGTGGAACGAGCGCGGAGAAGTGCAGCACGCTCGGCGAGTGTGGCCTGAAGTTTTGGGTTGTGTTTGCGCGGTGCAGGCATGACGAGCTCCCGAGCCCGCCAAAGCGGGCGGGCTACGCCCGTACCGGCGCAGGCTGCGTGCCAAGCGAAGGCGCGGCGGTGCGCTTGAAACAGGTTTGCGGATTCGGAAGTGGCATCAAGACCAGCTTTCGCTTGGCGCGGAGGTTGCGCCGCCCAGCGGAGACCGCCCGTGACGTGGGCGAAGGTCGTGTCGTCCGTGCGCGACTAACGACGCACGCACGGAGTCGCATCGCGTCGCGCGACCACCGTTACATCACCTCGCCCCGGCGTACCCATTCCACGCACCCCAACGCTTTCTCACGCTGGCTCCCCCATCCGCGCGCAGAACGCAGCGAACGAAGGGAGCTGCTTTCGAGCACGGATTTGGCAGGGGCCCGCACGCGCGCAGCGTGAGCGAGCACGAGCGGCGGTAACCTGATTCATCTCGAGGGGGGCATCAACATCGCGCGAGCGTGCAATTTGAGCAACGTACATGGGAACTGACGGCAATGGTGCCGCCCACAGGAACCCTCTTGTGGACGGTCGAGAGCTTCACCGATGCCCTCCAGGGCCTTCCCGAGACCCCCTACGAAACACCGGTCACGACGCGGGCGCGGCGTCTCGTTGAGCACAAGCAGCAGACCTTCTGCGCCAACGACGGCACTACGGAGCTTCCCCTCGGAGCGATTGAGTCGCTTGCGTTGCCGTGCCAAAGCTATCAGCTGGCGTTGACGCCTGGCTTAGTTGCCCACATCGCGGCGGGTGCCGGCGTGCTCCCTGCCACGGATCTCGACACTTCGCTCCTGACTACGGAAGGCGGCTATGTGTCTCGTGCGAGCGGCTATTGGGCGCCGGGTGGGCGCCTGCGATACGGAAGCGCAGCCGAATTCCATTTACCTGTCGAGGCCCGCGATCCGTTTGGGAACGCCTATACCATCGAATACGACGAGTACTCCCTCCTCGCCATCGCGACGAGCGATCCTTTGGGCAACCGCGTGGTTGCAACGAACGACTATCGCGTGCTCGCGCCGCGCGAGGTGCGCGATCCGAATCTGAATCGAAGTGCCGTTGGCTTCGATGCGCTCGGCATGGTCACCTGGACGGCGGTGATGGGCAAAGAAGGCGCCAACGAAGGCGACACCCTGGAGCATCCCACGACGCGCTTCGAGTACCACCTCGACAACTGGCGCCTCAACGCCCGCCCCGTGTACGTGAAGACGAGCGCCCGCGAGGTCCATTACTATCCAAACCAAACGGACGCGGTCCCCTGGCAAGAGAGCTTCACCTACTCCGACGGTTTCGGCCGCGTCGTCATGCAAAAGGTCCAAGCCGAGCCCGGCCCCGTCCGCGGTATTCCGGACGCCGTCGAAGACCGCTGGGTTGGCACGGGCCGCACCGTATTCAACAACAAGGGTAACCCGGTAAAGCAATACGAGCCGTTTTTCAGTGCAACGAGCGATTATGAGGATGAAGCGGCGGTTGTGCAATGGGGCGTAACGCCGGTCATCTACTATGACCCGCTCGATCGCGTCGTACTCACGGAGCTCCCGAACGGCACCTTGTCACGCGTGGTATTCGACGCGTGGCGACAGGAGAATTGGGATCCGAACGACACGGTGCTCGAGTCGCGATGGTATTCCGCGCGCACCGGCACTGGGACAATCACCGACACAGCCGAGCGTCGCGCTGTGCAATTGGCTGCAGCTCACGCGAATACGCCAAGTGTCACGCATCTGGATTCGCTCGGACGCGCGTTTCGTGTTGAAGCCGATCTCGGACCGAATACTCCGGATTTGTCCACGCACGTGCGTCACGCGACGACCACGGAACTCGATATCGAAGGGAATACCCTCGCCATCATTGATGCGCTTGGGGTGCGTACTATCGAGCAACAGTTCGATGTTTTGGGTCGGCGCATCGCGGTGACGTCCCCTGACGCTGGCGCGAGGCTATCCGTTGCGGACGCGGCGGGCGCGCCCTTGCGGAGCTGGGACAGTCGCGGTCAGACGATGTGGTCCCAAGTCGATGCGCTGCGGCGGCCGACGCATGTCCATGTGCGGAAGAGTGGCGAATCAACCGGGCGCGTCGTTTCGAGAACGATTTACGGAGAGTCGCTTGACGGCAATGGGCCGCTTGCGCCCCAAGACGGCACGAGTGTCACCCCCACTCTGGCGCAGCTGTCAAATCTGCGTGGTCAAACTCATCTCGTCTTCGACGGCGCAGGGCTCGCTAAGAGCGAGGCGTTCGACTTCAAGGGGAACCTTCTGAGTTCGACGCGACATCTTGCGTCGCAGTACCGCGAGGTGCCGGTTTGGAACGACCTACCCGAGCTCTCTGAAACGACGAGTCCAGCGGAGGTTGAGGGCGCAGCGATAAACAACGGCCTCCTGGAGCCGACGACCATCGACGTTCCAACGCGTTTCACGACGAGCACTGTCTACGACGCCTTGAACCGCGTCATCGAAAGCACGGCACCGGATGGAAGCGTGTCGCGACCCGAGTACAACCGCGCCAACTTCCTGGAGCGGGTGTTGGTGACCGCCGGTGGCACCACGCGCGCGGCGGTGCACTCGATGGAATACAACGAGAAGGGACAGCGCCTCGAGTGCGAATACAGCGGGGGAGTAGATCCTCAAGGCCCGGCAGCGTACCGGACGCGGTACACGTATGATCCGGAGACGTTCCGGCTTCAAAGGCTCGTGACCCGTCGCGTTTCCGACAGCGCACTCCTTCAGAGTCTCGAGTACTTCTACGACCCGGTAGGCAACATCGTCGAAATCCTCGACAACGGTGCGCCGGTGCCCATCTACGCGAGGGCCGATGCGCAAGCGCACGGGCGCTACGAGTACGACGCCCTCTATCGGCTTACCTTAGCGGAAGGCCGCGAGCATCCGGGACAGCAGATGGACGCGACGGATGCGAAGGCCGGCGAGCTGCCAATTGGGCTTCCGGGGCCAAACGATACCTCTGGGCTGGTTCGATACACCGAGACCTATGATTACGACGCGGTGGGCAACATTCGACGGATGCACCACCAGCCCGAAGGGTATAAGGCGTGGGAGCGACGCTACCTCTACGCGAACATGCCCGAATCCGCGGCGACGGTGCGAAGTAACCGGCTCCTTGCGACGTCGAATCCCGGCGATGTGGAGGGCGTCTACAGCGCGCGATACGCCTATGCGGACGGCACCGATCCGAATGACCCAACGAACAACGCGGGGCTACACGGCTCGATGACGCGGATGCCGCACCTGCCGAGTATCCAGTGGGACTACGCGGACCGGATGCAGTCGTGCACGCAGACGGTCGGCCCCAATGGCGGCACCGTCTACTTCACCTACGACGCATCAGGCCAGCGCGTCCGCAAAGTGTACGAGCACTCGAGCATCCGAGAAGAGCGCATCTATCTCGGTGGGTACGAGGTGTATCGGTCATGGACGACGGGTGCGAATGCGTCCCTGGACGTGCATCGAACGACGCTGCACGCGATGGACGATCAGCGGCGCGTCGCGATGGTGGAGAACACCATCGTGGACACCGTCGAGCACGTGCCAGCGGGACGACGCTGGAGATTCCAGCTCGACAATCACCTCGGGACCGCGACGCTCGAGGTGGACCACGAGGGGAACGTCATTAGTTACGAGGAGTATCACCCGTACGGAACGAGTGCGGTGCGGGTGCAGCGATCTGCGGCGGGATTCTCGCAGAAGCGGTACCGGTATACCGGCAAGGAGCGGGACGAGGAGACGGGGCTGTACTATCATGGGGCGAGGTATTACGCGCCGTGGCTGGGGAGGTGGACGGCGGCGGATCCGTTGGGAGTGAGGCAGCCGGGTAAAGTGGACCTGAACGTCTACGCGTACGTGAGGGGCAGAGCAATGCAGCTCGTCGACCCTGACGGACAAAAGGATGAAGCTCCAGTCCATCCAGCACCCGCGCCAGGTGCATCTCCGCCTTCGCCACCTCCTCCAAAGGCTGCGACGGTGCCAAGCTCCACAGCAGTTGTACTGGACGAGGTTACAATCGTCAGCGAGGTTCCAAAGGACGCAAAGAAGCTAACGACAAGCCGAGAAGCGATTGACATGCTCATCGAACGCGAGAACGGTGGAAGTCTCCGGCTGGCAGAAGAGGACTTGCGTCCACGCGTAGACTTCGAAGGCAACCTGCAAATCGGTCACTCGCAACTACTTTGTAAAAAGGGAGACGAATCGTGTTTCGAATCGATGAAAAGCAAGTATTCCGGTGGCATCACCCGTGAAGATGCAAGAAAAACATTCGAGGGTAAAGTTAGAGTATTTGAACGAGAAGTGCAGAAGCAACTAAAAGTGTCAGTGACTCAGGGGCAATTTGATGCACTTGTTCAAGTGGCATTCAATGGAACCGGAAAGCGAGATTTTACAGAGGCTGTTCGGTTGACGAACGAAGGAAAGACTGACGAAGCTGCCGATGCTATCTTGAATACGGATCTCCTCAAGAGCAAATTGGGTCAGCGACGGTTTGCCGAGGCAGTGCTCTTCAAGACGGGACAGATTCTGAGGTTCGCGGACACGCTGAGAGTCACCGTTACGCGGGGACCGAACGGTTCGGTGGTGACTGCGCCGGAGGGGTCAAAGGCGGAACAAGCACTTGTTAGACTTCGCGAAAGGTAAGCAGAATGAAAGCTTTCAGTATCTGTCTGTCGTTATGTCTTGTCGTTTCGGCGAACGGCTGTAAGCGCGACGGACACCGTCATGTGGCACAGACTGCCGAACTCGCGAAAAGTGCGGAGGAACGATTGGTTGCGTCAGGCGAAGACACTCAACAACCGCCCCTTGCGTCAAACGAGCGTGCTTCGGTTGATGTTCCAGAAATACCGGGTGTGCCCCGCGGGATTCAGGATTTCTACGTCAGATTTCGTGAAGCAGTGAAGCAGGATCAACGAACTGCTGTGGCCCAAATGATCCACTACCCAATCGTTGTCTCGCTCGACGGCAAGGTGAACAATGAGGTCAGTATCCGGGATTCAACGGAGTTTCTGAAGCTGTATGACCGCGTGATGACCAAGCCGTTGGTCGGGGTCATCATAAGGAATGGTGCAGACCATCTGCATGGAAGTAAAGATGGTCCAGTTCGTCTCTATCGAGGTCAGCTCTATATATACTACGCTTGCCCTAGAGATGGAGAGCTCTGCACGGACGGTCCGATTCGTGTGCTTCGAATCTCAAATCTTGAATGGCTTACGGAGTAGCTCCACGAGTCTACTGCCTCGTGTTCAGGATCGCGCTCGAATTTCCAGGGCCTCGCCGTGTCGAGGCCCGCGTGGGAGGCGCAGGGGCCCGCGCGGGCCGTGGTCGTGAGTCTCGATGGTGGGCGGGAAGACGTCGGAGCGCGACGTCCTCTCGCCGTTCGTCGTCTCTCACGTAGAGCGTAGCCCGCCCGCGCGAGGAGACATAATCCCCTGATTATGTCTAGGCCGGCGAGGGAAGCCCGAAGGGCCGCTTTGCATAATGCGGCATTATGCGAAGCGCCGAGCCGCGCCGACTCGTGCGGGCGGGCTGCGCGGCAGCGCCGGACATCGCCGAGCAGTCGAGTCGTGACGAGCTGCGCGAGATACGGTCGAGCCTCGACGCACTCGCTCTCGTCCGGTGGTGTTCGACGCGCGACGGATCGCGATCAACTCGTTTTTCTTTTGTACTGCTCGACGAGCGCTTGAACCATCTCGATGACCTTGCGTTGTTGCTTGCGTGGCAATTTGCGAACTTCTTCGAAAGCTCGTTGAACTTCGCCAACGGGACCCGGCAATCGCACGGCGTTGATCGGTGTGTCGCTCAAGATGTCTTCAACGCGGACGCCGAGGGCTTTGGCCATGCTGGGCAGGACGTCTGAGCGTGGTGGTACGGAAGTTGTTTCCCAATAGGCGATGGTTTGCTGGGAGACGTCGATAGCCTTGGCTAATTGATTCTGACTGAGACCAGCTGCTTTGCGAAGAGCCGCGAGTCGGGCGGCTTGTTTGGGGCGAGGCTTGGACGAAGGTCGAGCCATGCCGGGATTGTAAGGGTGCATTTCGCCGAACCCCTGGATCGCCGAACTAGGGGCTTGCATGAATACTGGTATACCAGTATATACGGAACAGATCAACAAGATGGGTTGAGTGAAGGTTTTTCGCTTGACGGCCTTTTTGAAGGAGAAGCCGCGATGGCCCGAATCGCAGAGGAAGAAATCGAGCGGATCAAGCGGGAGATTTCGCTAGAGCGGTTGGTGATGGGCAAGGGGGTGAAGCTCAAGCGGCACGGGGCGGACATGCTCGGGCTGTGTCCGTTTCACGACGATCACGAGCCGAGCTTGGTGGTGAGTCCGGAGAAGAATCTCTGGCACTGCCTTGGGGCGTGTCAGATGGGCGGGAGCGTGATCGATTGGGTGATGAAGGCGGAGGGGGTGTCGTATCGGCATGCGCTCGAGCTATTGCGTGCGGATATTCCTTCTTTAGAGGCCCTTGCGTCGACGGCGGGCGGGCGAGCGTCGGGCAAGGTGGTAAAGAAAGCGACGACGCCGAAGCTACCGACGTTTCTCGAGCGGAGCGCAGACGATGAGGCGCTACTTCGGCAGGTGGTCGATTACTATCACGAGACGCTGAAGAACAGCCCCGAAGCGCTCGGGTACTTGCAGAAGCGAGGCCTGAATCATCCGGAGATGATCGCGCGATTCCGTTTGGGGTTTGCCAATCGGACGCTGGGCTATCGGCTGCCCCAGCGCAATCGCGTGGCGGGAGCGGAGTTGCGCGGTCGATTGCAGCGCGTGGGGATCATCAACAGCAAGGGTCACGAGCATTTCAATGGATCGCTGGTGATCCCGGTCATGGACGGATCGGGTCAAGTCGCCGAGATGTACGGGCGGAAGGTGACGGAGCGATTGCGGGAGGGGACGCCGAAGCACCTGTATTTGCCGGGTCCGCATCACGGGGTGTGGAATCTCGATGCGCTCAAGGCGAGCAAGGAGATCATTCTGTGTGAGTCGCTCATCGACGCGTTGACGTTTTGGTGTGCGGGGTATCGAAACGTGACGACCGCGTATGGGGTCGAGGGGTTTACGGACGAGCATCGCGAGGCGTTTCGAGTGCATGGCACGGAGCGAGTGCTCATTGCGTATGATCGCGACGAGGCGGGTGATCGGGCCGCGGAGAAGCTCGGTGAGGTGCTTTCGGCGATGGGCATCGAGGTGATGCGGGTATTGTTTCCGAAGGGGATGGACGCGAACGAATACGCGCTTCGGGTGGGGCCGGCGGAAAGGAGTTTGGGTCTCGTGCTTCGACAAGCCGAGTGGCTTGCGGGCAGGAGGCTTGGGTGTAGTGAGCGAGAGGAGCATGGGGATGCGGCGGTTGGAACGTTGTCAGAGTGTGGCGTGGCAGGAGGCGGTGAGTCTGATCTATCGAGTGGAGCGAGCGACGAAGGGCGATGCGCTCGGATTGAGGCGTCAGCTTCAGGAGCGAGCGGTGAGTGTGGCGATGGGGATCGCACTCGGGGATCGGCCGTTGGCGGTGGAGCAAGCGGAAGTGGGATTGCGGCAGGCGGATTGGGCGCTTTTGGAAGTGGAGGTGCTGTTGATGCTGGGGGAGGAGCTTCAGTGCTGGCCGGGGGCGCAGCTCGGGCCGCTGCGGGAGCAACTGGAGCGGATGCATCGGTACTTGACGCAGCTCGAGCGGAGGCTGAGGTCGAAGCGGTGACGGCGGCTACCGCCGCCGAACCTGTGGCAGCAGCAATTCCTTCTTTCGCCGCCGAACCGGTCGCATCGGCGTCGATGCCGCAACCCACTCGGGCCGCGTCGGAGTTGGCCTCGTCATCCGAGGAGGCTTCGGCGCGGCCCGGGCTTTCGGTAAAGGGGGACGAATTGGTGTTGGTCTTCGGTGATCGCCGATGGAGGGTGCGAGGGCTACCGAACAAGCCGCTGCCTGGATCGATGAAAGTGAATGTGTTGGTGAGCCGCGATAACGGGGCGTTTCACGTGGACACGTTGGAGCTCTATTCGTCACGGCAGCGGGGGCATTACACGAAGCTTGCGAGCGAGGAGTTGCTGGTCGAGGAGCGGGTGATCAAGCGGGACTTGGGGGAGCTACTGTTGCGGATCGAAGAGCATCTGGAGCAGCGAAGCGAATCGCAGAACGCTGAGAAGCAGTCGCATGAGCTGAGTGAGGCGGAGCAGGCGGCGGCGCTCGAGTTGCTCCGCGATCCACGGCTCCTCGAACGCATCGTGGAGGATTTCGGGCGATGCGGGGTGGTCGGAGAGCACACTAATCTCCTCTTGGGCTACTTGGCAGCGACGAGTCGCAAGCTCGAGCAACCGCTGGCGGTGGTGATCCAGAGCACGAGTGCGGCGGGCAAATCGTCACTGATGGAGGCGGTGCTTCGGCTGATGCCGGAGGAGGAGCGGGTGCAGTATTCGGCGATGACGGGGCAGTCGCTGTTTTACATGGGCGAGACGAACTTGCAGCACAAGATCTTGGCCATCGTGGAGGAAGAAGGAGCGGAGCGAGCGAGTTACGCGCTGAAGCTCCTTCAATCCGAGGGCGAATTGACCATCGCCTCGACGGGAAAAGACCCAGCGACGGGGCGGTTGGTGACGCAGGAGTACCATGTGGAAGGGCCGGTGATGATCTTCCAAACGACGACGGCGGTCGACATGGACGAGGAGCTATTGAACCGCTGTATCGTTTTGACGGTGGACGAGGGGCGGGAGCAAACGCGGGCGATTCATGAGTGGCAGCGGCGGTCGCGCACCTTGGCGGGCGTGGTGGCAAGGCAAGAGCGCAGCCAGCTCTACGCGCTACACCAGAACGTCCAACGTTTGATTCGACCGCTCTTCGTGGTCAATCCCTATGCGCAGGAGCTTCGGTTTCCCGATCACCAAACGCGGATGAGGCGGGATCACATGAAGTACTTGGGGCTCATCGAAGCGGTGACGCTGCTTCATCAGTATCAACGGCCCCTCAAAGAAGTAGAGCATCGCGGGCAGCAGATCCGGTACATCGAGGTGAGCAAAGAGGACATCGCGGTTGCGAATCGGCTGGCTCACGAGGTGCTTGGGCGAACTCTCGACGAGCTGCCGCCGCAGACGCGGCGCTTGCTTGGGCTGCTCGACTCGATGGTGTCGCGTGAGTGCGAGCGGCTTGGGGTGGACCGAGCGGATTATCGATTTAGTCGCCGAATGGTGCGGGAGCAGACGGGGTGGGGCGACACGCAGCTGAAGATCCATCTCGGGCGCCTGGTGGAGATGGAGTACGTGGTGGTGCATCGCGGAGCGGGGCATAGTCAGCGGTTTGGCTATGAGTTGCTGTACGCGAAAGGCGCTGGGGATGGACCGTTTCTGCCGGGCCTCATCGACGCAAGCGAGCTTGGGACGCAGCGCTACGACGAGAACCGGTCGGGGCTAGAGGCAAACCGGTCGGGGCAGATGGGGCACCGGTCGGAGGCTGGTCGGGGTGCGGTCGGCGCGTGGTCGGTGGGCAGTCGTGGTGAAGAAGCGGCAACGCACGCCCTGCAAAACGCCTCGATAGTGAATCCATCGGTCACGAGCGCTCGGAACTCGCATCGGGGCAACGGCAAGTCTTCGAGCATCGCCGTTGAAGCGTCGCACGTGTATCGGCGTGTTGCGGCATCGTGAGGGGCTTGCCGATGGCGCGGAAGCGGAGGGTGCGAGCGAAGGTTTCGGTTGGGGCACCCAATGATCCCGAGGGGCTCTACGTCTGGATGCGGCGGTATTTGGAGGCGATGCAGGTGCGGAACTACTCGGCCTTCACGGTCGAACACCGCGAGATAGCGCTTTTGCAGTTTTTCGGCTGGTGCGATGCGAGGAGCATCACGCGTCCGCAGGAGGTTACCAAACCGATCCTCGAGCGTTACCAGCGGCATCTGTTTCATCTGCGCAAGCGCGACGGTAAGGCGTTGAGCTTTCGGTCACAGCATGCGCGGCTGGTGCCGGTGCGGGCGTACTTCAAGTGGCTGACGCGGCAGAACGTGCTCTTATGGAATCCCGCGAGTGAGCTTGAGCTGCCTCGGCTCGAGCGGCGACTGCCGAAGCACGTGCTTACGGAATCGGAGGCGGAGCAGGTGCTGGGCGTGCCGGATGTGAGCTGCGCCATGGGTTTGCGCGACCGAGCGATCCTCGAGGTGCTGTATTCGACGGGGATTCGGCGGCTCGAGGTGGTGCAGTTGAGCGTCTACGATGTCGACCAGGAGCGAGGGACGCTGATGGTGCGGCAGGGCAAGGGCAAGAAGGATCGGATGGTGCCCATCGGTGAGCGGGCGATGGCGTGGGTGGGGCGGTACGTCGAGGAGGTGCGACCGAAGCTGATGATGCCGCCGGATGACGGAACGCTCTTTCTCGATGTGAGCGGCGAAGCGCTCGAGCCGAACCGGTTGAGCCAATGGGTGCACCGGTATGTCGAGGCGGCGGAGATTGGCAAGCGCGGGGCGTGCCATCTCTTCCGGCACACGATGGCGACGCTGATGCTCGAGAACGGGGCAGACGTGCGGTACATCCAGGAGATGCTGGGGCACGCGGAGCTCTCGACGACGCAGATTTACACGCAGGTATCGATTCGGCGGCTCAAGCAGGTGCACACGCTGACGCACCCGGGAGCGAGCCTGAGCCGGCTTGGGGAAGCAGTGGTCGAGACGAACGACGAAGGCGCAGACGCGTCCGTGAGCGTCTCGACCGACAAGCCATCGTGTCCCATCCTCGAGCGACCGTCAGTGGTCAAAGCGACGGTGACGGCTGAGCAACTCCTGGCACGATTGGCGGGCGAGGGCGACGACGAAGCGGACGACATCGACGGTGCTGACGACGAGGAAGGGGGCGAGGTGCGCAGTCTCGGCGCCTGACGTCACTGACCTGCATCGAGGCTGCGCCTGCGCGCCGATTCGCGTCGAGGTCGCCCGCTCGCCCGCCCGAGTCGGCGCGGCTCGGCGCAGCGCATAAGGCGCCTTATGCGCCGCGGCTCTCGTGCCGGGCACGGGCCCGGCCCTCGCGCGAAGCCGAGCCGGCCTAAACATAATCGAGTGATTATGTTTTCTCGGGCAGGCGAGAGGGCTCCGCGCAGGAAAAGCGTCGCGGTACGCGAGCCCCGCCCGCCCCCACAAGCAGCGGCTCCGGCCGCGGTTTGGGCCCCTCCCCGGCCCTCCCAAACCGCGGCCTTTCTCGCGTCGCGGCCCCCGAACGGGCACGAACCCGGAAGTCGCGATATCCTGAGCGGCATGCAGCCCCTTCGAGCCCATGTGCACAACGGCAGACTCCAACTCGACGAGCCGACGGATTTGCCCGAGGGCGCTGAGATCGATTTGGTCGCCATTGAGGATGATGGTCTCAGCGCTGAGGAACGAGTCGAGCTACATGCTTCGCTCGATCGGGCGCTCGAAGACAGACAAGCGGGCAGAACGGTGGACGCATGGGCGTATTTGAAGCAATATCGCGCTCACCGTGAAGGTCCTTCTACTCGATGAAGCCAGCGCGCAATTTGAAGCCGAAGACGCGTGGTGGCGAGAAAATCGAGATAGCAAGGAACTCTTCGTTGATGAATTCGAAGTAACGCTGATGCGTATCGCCAATCTTCCCGAGGTTGGGCAGCGATATCGCTGGAAAGGCGGATGCTTGATTCAGCGTTGGTTGATGACGAAAACGCGGTGTCACGTCTACTATTTTCACGACCGCGAGAACGACATCATAGAAGTCCACTCCGTCTGGGGCGCTCGCCGAAAACGCGGACCTTCGCTGTAGCGTTTTCTCTTTAGTCGCCTTTCGAGAGGGCCACTAAAAGCGAGACGCCACCGAAAACGAGCAAGCATCGTGATGCACCTAGCCCGGCTCTCGCCGGCTCAGGTGTTTTGCTTTGTCCGCCGTCGCTCGCGTCACCGCGACCGCGACCGCGTTGCCCTCTGGCGTTGTGCGGACAAAAACACGCGTCTGGGGTTTTCGAATTCATGGGTCACTGCTCATCTGAGCAATTCGAGCGCGCAGCGCTTGGAAGGCACTAAGGAAATCGAAGTGCGCAAGCGAAGACGGCGTTGGTGTCACTAGTTTCCGCAAAGTGTACGAGCACTCGAGCATCCGAGAAGAGCGCATCTATCTCGGCGGGTACGAGGTGTATCGGTCATGGACGACGGGAGCGAATGCGTCCCTGGACGTGCATCGAACGACGCTGCACGCGATGGACGACCAACGGCGCGTCGCGATGGTGGAGAACACCATCGTGGACCCGAAGGTATCAGCCGGGAGACGGTGGAGATTTCAGCTCGATAACCACCTCGGGACGACAACGCTCGAGGTGGACCACGAGGGGAACGTCATCAGCTACGAGGAGTATCATCCTTACGGAACCTCCGCGGTCAAAGTGCAGCGGTCTGCGGCGGGATTCTCGCAGAAGCGGTACCGGTATACGGGCAAGGAACGGGATGAGGAAACGGGGCTCTACTATCACGGAGCGAGGTATTACGCGCCGTGGTTGGGACGGTGGACGGCGGCAGATCCGCTGGGGATGGTGGATGGAGTAAACCTGTTTGCCTACGGGCAAGCCAATCCAGTAAGGTTACGTGATCCGACCGGCACCGAAACAACTGCACGGGAAGAAGAACTGGGAATGTCTCTTCCCGAGGAACATGAGTTGCAGCCCGTAGGTGCCGCTGCAGAGGGTGGCGCAATCAGGTCGGAGGGCTCGGTCAAATCCGTAGGTCCTAGCGTGCATGCCCAAAGCAGACCGTCTGGGATTGCCCCAAATGTGACCGGGGGCGGGGGTACAAGCGCTAGGGATCCGTTCGCGCGGCAAGGCGAGGAAGGTGCAGGTTCTGGATCCGCACCGGAGCCGGAACTCAAGTTGGAACCAGAATCGAATTCTGGGAACTACAGTGTTACTATTGGTATTGAAGCAAATGGTGGAAAGAAGACCTATTCGGATGGGCTTCATTCCCCGGGCGACTACGGGCATACGTACATGTTGGCTAGAGATCCAAGTGGGAACGTCACGGCATTCAGCTTCGGCCCCGGCCGAATGGGGGTGAGGGAAATGGTCTCTCCTGCCAGCTCGAGGGTTCCTGCACGCACGGATTGGCCTCTTACGGACGACTCTACGGTGGAGTATAGATACGAGGTGACCCAGGCGCAGTTTGACGCAGGCCTTCAGCTGATGAACGACCAGAAGGTGGCTCCTGGAGACTTCAGTATGCGTAGGAATTGCACTTCTCAGGTGGTCGATATTGCGAATCGCGGATTTGGCTTAGACATTCCCAACGGGCAGACGTCGCTTCGGCTTGGTAAAGCTTGGACATACGAGAACGTTGCGAGTCCTTACAGACTGAACGAACAGCTTGAGGAAAGCGGGAAATCTGGATCAGCTATCCAAGGTCCCGCACTGGAACTTAGGCGAGAGTGGATTTCGGGCCGAAAGACAGCCCCGTGAAGCGAGGAGCAAGGCTAATGACATCTCTTATATCCAGAATTGTAGGGGCTAGTGCTCTTCTTTCTGTCGTCTGTGTTGCTGGATGCAAGGAGTCGAAAGTGGACAATTTTGAGCCGAGCCCGTTTGCTGTCGATTATTTGAAAATGCTAGACGAACTGAAGAAGAAGTACGACTTGGATGAAGTAGAACTCAAGAAGCAGGTCATGGCGATTCACTTCCCAGAGCAACTCTTTTTGAAGTCGGGGCTTGGAGATCTTGGTGGCCCACCGTATCCCGACAGAGTTGTTCAGAACGATCTCAAGCTGAATAACATCACCATAGACGCAAGAGCTGGAAAGCGATGGACAGGTGAGAGCTATCGCGTTTCTGAGTTGGTTCTTTTGGAAGACAGTGAGGTTGTCTACTCGAAGCGATACACGGGGACAGCTTCGCGAGATCTAACTCTTGTGCTGTTCCAGCCTGATCGTGTGGAGTTTTTTGGTTGGAAGAACTTCGAGGGAGGAAGCTTCAAGAGGCAGCCGAAACGCTGACGCCGTAAAGTAAGTTGGTACTTCTGAGCTCTCGCGTAGAGGTCTCGCCGTCACGAGGCCCGCGTGGGAGGCGTAGGGGCCCACGCGGGCCGTGGTCGTGAATCGAGAGGGTGGGCGGGAAGACGTCGGAGCGCGACGTCGGCTCGCCTTTCGTCGTCTCTTCCGTAGAGCGCAGCCCGCCCGCGCGAGGAGACATAATCCCCTGATTATGTCTAGGCCGGCGAGGGAAGCCCGAAGGGCCGCTTTGCATAATGCGGCATTATGCGAAGCGCCGAGCCGCGCCGACTCGTGCGGGCGGGCTGCGCGGCAGCGCCGGACATCGCCGAGCAGTCGAGTCGTGACGAGCTGCGCGAGATACGGTCGAGCCTCGACGCACTCGCTCTCGTCCGGTGGTGTTCGACGCGCGACGGATCGCGATCAACTCGTTTTTCTTTTGTACTGCTCGACGAGCGCTTGAACCATCTCGATGACCTTGCGTTGTTGCTTGCGTGGCAATTTGCGAACTTCTTCGAAAGCTCGTTGAACTTCGCCAACGGGACCCGGCAATCGCACGGCGTTGATCGGTGTGTCGCTCAAGATGTCTTCAACGCGGACGCCGAGGGCTTTGGCCATGCTGGGCAGGACGTCTGAGCGTGGTGGTACGGAAGTTGTTTCCCAATAGGCGATGGTTTGCTGGGAGACGTCGATAGCCTTGGCTAATTGATTCTGACTGAGACCAGCTGCTTTGCGAAGAGCCGCGAGTCGGGCGGCTTGTTTGGGGCGAGGCTTGGACGAAGGTCGAGCCATGCCGGGATTGTAAGGGTGCATTTCGCCGAACCCCTGGATCGCCGAACTAGGGGCTTGCATGAATACTGGTATACCAGTATATACGGAACAGATCAACAAGATGGGTTGAGTGAAGGTTTTTCGCTTGACGGCCTTTTTGAAGGAGAAGCCGCGATGGCCCGAATCGCAGAGGAAGAAATCGAGCGGATCAAGCGGGAGATTTCGCTAGAGCGGCTGGTGATGGGCAAGGGGGTGAAGCTCAAGCGGCACGGGGCGGACATGCTCGGGCTGTGTCCGTTTCACGACGATCACGAGCCGAGCTTGGTGGTGAGTCCGGAGAAGAATCTCTGGCACTGCCTTGGGGCGTGTCAGATGGGCGGGAGCGTGATCGATTGGGTGATGAAGGCGGAGGGGGTGTCGTATCGGCATGCGCTCGAGCTATTGCGTGCGGATATTCCTTCTTTAGAGGCCCTTGCGTTGACGGCGGGCGGGCGAGCGTCGGGCAAGGTGGTAAAGAAAGCGACGACGCCGAAGCTACCGACGTTTCTCGAGCGGAGCGCAGACGATGAGGCGCTACTTCGGCAGGTGGTCGATTACTATCACGAGACGCTGAAGAACAGCCCCGAAGCGCTCGGGTACTTGCAGAAGCGAGGCCTGAATCATCCGGAGATGATCGCGCGATTCCGTTTGGGGTTTGCCAATCGGACGCTGGGCTATCGGCTGCCCCAGCGCAATCGCGTGGCGGGAGCGGAGTTGCGCGGTCGATTGCAGCGCGTGGGGATCATCAACAGCAAGGGTCACGAGCATTTCAATGGATCGCTGGTGATCCCGGTCATGGACGGATCGGGTCAAGTCGCCGAGATGTACGGGCGGAAGGTGACGGAGCGATTGCGGGAGGGGACGCCGAAGCACCTGTATTTGCCGGGTCCGCATCACGGGGTGTGGAATCTCGATGCGCTCAAGGCGAGCAAGGAGATCATTCTGTGTGAGTCGCTCATCGACGCGTTGACGTTTTGGTGTGCGGGGTATCGAAACGTGACGACCGCGTATGGGGTCGAGGGGTTTACGGACGAGCATCGCGAGGCGTTTCGAGTGCATGGCACGGAGCGAGTGCTCATTGCGTATGATCGCGACGAGGCGGGTGATCGGGCCGCGGAGAAGCTCGGTGAGGTGCTTTCGGCGATGGGCATCGAGGTGATGCGGGTATTGTTTCCGAAGGGGATGGACGCGAACGAATACGCGCTTCGGGTGGGGCCGGCGGAAAGGAGTTTGGGTCTCGTGCTTCGACAAGCCGAGTGGCTTGCGGGCAGGAGGCTTGGGTGTAGTGAGCGAGAGGAGCATGGGGATGCGGCGGTTGGAACGTTGTCAGAGTGTGGCGTGGCAGGAGGCGGTGAGTCTGATCTATCGAGTGGAGCGAGCGACGAAGGGCGATGCGCTCGGATTGAGGCGTCAGCTTCAGGAGCGAGCGGTGAGTGTGGCGATGGGGATCGCACTCGGGGATCGGCCGTTGGCGGTGGAGCAAGCGGAAGTGGGATTGCGGCAGGCGGATTGGGCGCTTTTGGAAGTGGAGGTGCTGTTGATGCTGGGGGAGGAGCTTCAGTGCTGGCCGGGGGCGCAGCTCGGGCCGCTGCGGGAGCAACTGGAGCGGATGCATCGGTACTTGACGCAGCTCGAGCGGAGGCTGAGGTCGAAGCGGTGACGGCGGCTACCGCCGCCGAACCTGTGGCAGCAGCAATTCCTTCTTTCGCCGCCGATTCGGTCTCATCGGCGTCGATGCCGCAACCCACTCGGGCCGCGTCGGAGTTGGCCTCGTCATCCGAGGCAGCTTCGGCGCGGCCCGGGCTTTCGGTGAAGGGCGACGAATTGGTGATGGTCTTTGGTGATCGCCGATGGCGGGTGCGAGGGCTACCGAACAAGCCGCTGCCTGGATCGATGAAAGTGAATGTGTTGGTGAGCCGCGATAACGGGGCGTTTCACGTGGACACGTTGGAGCTCTATTCGTCACGGCAGCGGGGGCATTACACGAAGCTTGCGAGCGAGGAGTTGCTGGTCGAGGAGCGGGTGATCAAGCGGGACTTGGGGGAGCTACTGTTGCGGCTCGAAGAGCATCTCGAGCGGCGAAGCGAATCGCAGGCCGCTGAGAAGCAGTCGCATGAGCTGAGTGAGGCGGAGCAGGCGGCGGCGCTCGAGTTGCTCCGCGATCCCCGTCTCCTCGAACGCATCGTGGAGGATTTGGGGCGATGCGGAGTGGTCGGAGAGCACACTAATCTCCTCTTGGGCTACTTGGCAGCGACGAGTCGCAAGCTCGAGCAACCGTTGGCGGTGGTGATCCAGAGCACGAGTGCAGCGGGCAAATCGTCACTGATGGAGGCGGTGCTTCGGCTGATGCCGGAGGAGGAGCGGGTGCAGTATTCGGCGATGACGGGGCAGTCGCTGTTTTACATGGGTGAGACGAACTTGCAGCACAAGATCTTAGCCATCGTGGAGGAAGAAGGAGCGGAGCGAGCGAGCTACGCGCTGAAGCTCCTTCAATCCGAGGGCGAATTGACCATCGCCTCGACGGGAAAAGACCCAGCGACGGGGCGGTTGGTGACGCAGGAGTACCATGTGGAAGGGCCGGTGATGATCTTCCAAACGACGACGGCGGTCGACATGGACGAGGAGCTATTGAACCGCTGTATCGTTTTGACGGTGGACGAGGGGCGGGAGCAAACGCGGGCGATTCATGAGTGGCAGCGGCGGTCGCGCACCTTGGCGGGCGTGGTGGCAAGGCAAGAGCGCAGCCAGCTCTACGCGCTACACCAGAACGTCCAACGTTTGATTCGACCGCTCTTCGTGGTCAATCCCTATGCGCAGGAGCTTCGGTTTCCCGATCACCAAACGCGGATGAGGCGGGATCACATGAAGTACTTGGGGCTCATCGAAGCGGTGACGCTGCTTCATCAGTATCAACGGCCCCTCAAAGAAGTAGAGCATCGCGGGCAGCAGATCCGGTACATCGAGGTGAGCAAAGAGGACATCGCGGTTGCGAATCGGCTGGCTCACGAGGTGCTTGGGCGAACTCTCGACGAGCTGCCGCCGCAGACGCGGCGCTTGCTTGGGCTGCTCGACTCGATGGTGTCGCGTGAGTGCGAGCGGCTTGGGGTGGACCGAGCGGATTATCGATTTAGTCGCCGAATGGTGCGGGAGCAGACGGGGTGGGGCGACACGCAGCTGAAGATCCATCTCGGGCGCCTGGTGGAGATGGAGTACGTGGTGGTGCATCGCGGAGTGGGGCATAGTCAGCGGTTTGGCTATGAGTTGCTGTACGCGAAAGGCGCTGGGGATGGACCGTTTCTGCCGGGCCTCATCGACGCAAGCGAGCTTGGGACGCATCGCTACGACGAAAACCGGTCGGGGCTAGAGGCAAACCGGTCGGGGCAGATGGGGCACCGGTCGGAGGCTGGTCGGGGTGCGGTCGGCGCGTGGTCGGTGGGCAGTCGTGGTGAAGAAGCGGCAACGCACGCCCTGCAAAACGCCTCGATAGTGAATCCATCGGTCACGAGCGCTCGGAACTCGCATCGGGGCAACGGCAAGTCTTCGAGCATCGCCGTTGAAGCGTCGCACGTGTATCCGCGCGTCGCGGCATCGTGAGGGCTCGGCGATGGCGCGCAAGCGGAGGCAGCGGGCGAAGGTTACGGTTGGGGCACCCAATGATCCCGAGGGGCTCTACGTCTGGATGCGGCGGTATTTGGAGGCGATGCAGGTGCGGAACTACTCGGCCTTCACGGTCGAACACCGCGAGATAGCGCTTTTGCAGTTTTTCGGCTGGTGCGATGCGAGGAGCATCACGCGTCCGCAGGAGGTTACCAAACCGATCCTCGAGCGTTACCAGCGGCATCTGTTTCATCTGCGCAAGCGCGACGGTAAGGCGTTGAGCTTTCGGTCACAGCATGCGCGGCTGGTGCCGGTGCGGGCGTACTTCAAGTGGCTGACGCGGCAGAACGTGCTCTTATGGAATCCCGCGAGTGAGCTTGAGCTACCAAGGCTTGAGCGGCGACTGCCGAAGCACGTGCTTACGGAGAGCGAGGCCGAGCGCGTGCTTGATACGCCGGACGTGAGCAGTGGCGTTGGCTTGCGAGACCGAGCGATCCTCGAGGTGCTGTACTCGACGGGGATTCGGCGGCTCGAGGTGGTGCAGTTGAGCGTCTACGATGTCGACCAGGAGCGAGGGACGCTGATGGTGCGGCAGGGCAAGGGCAAGAAGGATTGGATGGTGCCCATCGGTGAGCGGGCGATGGCGTGGGTGGGGCGGTACGTCGAGGAGGTGCGACCGAAGCTGATGATGCCGCCGGATGACGGAACGCTCTTTCTCGATGTGACCGGCGAAGCGCTCGAACCGAATCGATTGAGCCAATGGGTGCATCGGTATGTCGATTCGGCGGAGATTGGCAAACGCGGCGCATGCCATCTCTTCCGGCACACGATGGCGACGCTGATGCTCGAGAACGGGGCAGACGTGCGGTACATCCAGGAGATGCTGGGACATGCGGAGCTCTCGACGACGCAGATTTACACGCAGGTGTCGATTCGGCGGCTCAAGCAGGTGCACACGCTGACGCACCCGGGAGCGAGCCTGAGCCGGCTTGGGGAAGCAGTGGTCGAGACGAACGACGAAGGCGCAGTCGCCTTCGTGAGCGCCTCGACCGACGAGCCATCGTGTCCCATCCTCGAGCGACCGTCAGTGGTCAAAGCGACGGTGACGGCCGAGGAGCTCCTGGCACGATTGGCGGGCGAGGGCGACGACGAAGCGGACGACATCGACGGTGCTGACGACATCGACGGTGCTGACGACATCGACGGTGCTGACGACATCGACGGTGCTGACGACATCGACGGTGCTGACGGTGCTGACGACGAGGAAGGGGTCGAGGTGCGCCGTCTCGGCGCCTGACGTCACGGACCTGCATCGAGGCCGCGCCTGCGCGTCGATTCGCGTCGAGGTCGCCCCGCTCGCCCGTCCGAGTCGGCGCGGCTCGGCGCAGCGCATAAGGCGCCTTATGCGCCGCGGCTCTCGTGCCGGGCACGGGCCCGGCCCTCGCGCGAAGCCGAGCCGGCCTAAACATAATCGAGTGATTATGTTTTCTCGGGCGGGCGAGGGTGCTCCGCGCAGCAAGAGCGTCGCGGCACGCGAGACCCGCCCGCCCCCACGAGCAGCGGCTCCGGCCGCGGTTTGGGCCCCTCCCCGGCCCTCCCAAACCGCGGCCTTTCTCGCGTTGCGGCCCCCGAACGGGCACGAACCCGGAAGTCGCGATATCCTGAGCGGCATGCAGCCCCTTCGAGCCCATGTGCACAACGGCAGACTCCAGCTCGACGAGCCGACGGATTTGCCCGAGGGCGCTGAGATCGATTTGGTCGCCATTGAGGATGATGGTCTCAGCGCTGAGGAACGAGTCGAGCTACATGCTTCGCTCGATCGGGCGCTCGAAGACAGACAAGCGGGCAGAACGGTGGACGCATGGGCGTATTTGAAGCAATATCGCGCTCACCGTGAAGGTCCTTCTACTCGATGAAGCCAGCGCGCAATTTGAAGCCGAAGACGCGTGGTGGCGAGAAAATCGAGATAGCAAGGAACTCTTCGTTGATGAATTCGAAGTAACGCTGATGCGTATCGCCAATCTTCCCGAGGTTGGGCAGCGATATCGCTGGAAAGGCGGATGCTTGATTCAGCGTTGGTTGATGACGAAAACGCGGTGTCACGTCTACTATTTTCACGACCGCGAGAACGACATCATAGAAGTCCACTCCGTCTGGGGGGCACGCCGAAAACGCGGACCTTCGCTGTAGCGTTTCCTCTTTAGTCGCCTTTCGAGAGGGCCACTAAAAGCGAGACGCCACCGAAAACGAGCAAGCATCGTGATGCACCTAGCCCGGCTCTTGCCGGCTCGGGTGTTTTTGCATTGTCGCAGTCGAGCTGCGTCACGACGACTACGTCCGCCACCTTTGTCGTGCGTACAAAAACACGCGTCTGGGGTTTTCGAATTCATGGGTCACTGCTCATCTGAGCAATTCGAGCGCGCAGCGCTTGGAAGGCACTAAGGAAATCGAAGTGCGCAAGCGAAGACGGCGTCGGTGTCACTAGTTTCCGCAAAGTGTACGAGCACTCGAGCGTCCGAGAAGAGCGCATCTATCTCGGCGGGTACGAGGTGTACCGGTCGTGGACGACGGGAGCGAATGCGTCGCTGGACCTGCATCGAACGACGCTGCACGCGATGGACGACCAGCGTCGAGTGGCGATGGTGGAGAACACCATCGTGGATCCGAAGGTATCAGCCGGGAGACGGTGGCGCTTTCAGCTCGATAATCACCTCGGGACGGCAACGCTCGAAGTCGACCACGAGGGGAACGTCATCAGCTACGAGGAGTATCATCCTTACGGAACGAGTGCGGTGCGCGTGCAGCGGTCTGCGGCGGGATTCTCGCAGAAGCGGTACCGGTATACGGGAAAGGAGCGGGATGAGGAGACGGGGCTGTACTATCACGGGGCGAGGTACTACGCGCCGTGGCTGGGGAGGTGGACGGCGGTCGACCCCGCCTGGCTCCGTGAGTGGGCCGGCAGCTCTGAACGAGGAGGAATGCTTGACTATTGTGCAAATTCACCGGTCGCGTTCGACGATCCCGACGGCAAAGCCCCTCGACCGAGTGCGAGCGTAGGGCTCGGCACCGTCATGTCCGAAACGTCGCCTAGTCGCGCAGTTGTGGCAATCAATATGGCGGGGACAGATACTCACGGAAGTCGCATCAACGAGTTCTTGCGTGTCAACTATGGAGCAACCAGGCCACAAAAAAGGCATGGAGAGACACGAGCGACGCTTCAGTTCTCTGGCGAATCTGGAATAGACATCATCAGAGACATCGGGCGTGCTGCAGACACGCTGAGAGCTGTGAAGTCTGACAGCAAGACGATTGAAGTAGCGGGACACTCAAATTCACAGGTTTTTGCGCGATCAACGGTGGTCGAGAATGGCGTGACGATGCTAGTAGGCGGGGTCTCAAATCAGCAGTTGGCTGAGGTTCTGGAGTATCGGCGAGGATTGGCCAAGCGCGTGAGCACTCTGTCGAAAGCGAAGGCGGACGGTAGTTCACAGTATATCGATGATGCAGAACGCGAAGTTGCGGAGTTTCGCAACAAGAATCAAGAGGCAGCCATCATGTCAGAAGAACTTGAAACTGTTGCCAAGAAGCTTGAGCTTGCAGGAGTAGAGCAAGTCAACCTGCAAAGCTGCAGGGCGGGAGATGACGCCAATCCACTTGACAAAGTCGGGCTCAGCGCGGGTGCGATGACGGAGAACCTAAAGAAAGTTCTAAGCACACAAAGCCATAAGGTTCGCATCGGTGCGCATAAGGAAGATCTGGTCAGCGAACAAGAAGGTCGTAGAATTCTACTCAGAGTAGGAGAAACTGGTGAACCGCATAGTGCCTCTCTTCCGGCTCCCGAAGTGCGTTAGGAACCTTGAACTCGCAACTGTATTGGTATGCATTCAGCTATTCGGGTGTGGTTCGCCTACGCGTACCACCGCTCCCGCAACTGGAGTGCGCAGACCGAGTACGGGTGCAATTGCTTCAGACAGTACTTGGGTGACTGAGGGAGTTCCCCTCGTGCTGCCCTTCACCGGGCGAAGCGTACTGCCTGTGTACAGTCCGTATGGGATGTGCACCACGGGGGGGTGCGCAAGCCGCTGGACACGAAAAATCCCAAAAATGCCGATCGTTGGGTCGAAGGAGTCTTCGGCAGTCAAGCAGCTCGAAGTGCAGTTGAGAGCGGCTGAGGCAAGAGCAAGAACAGCCGAGCCCCCAGCAGACATCGAGAGTATGGCTGATGACGCGAAGACTTCGGGCAACGTGGTGAATATGCGATGTCGCCCGTCATCTTTTCATGGCCTACTCGGGATGGGAAAGACAACCGACCCTCCGGGGCACGTAACGCCGTCAACCCTCATCGCTCTAGACCGGAGGCTTGACGACGTCATGCGCAACGAACGCGGTTTCCCCATCGCTTCAGAAGTCGCCGCTGGTACGCCACTCAAAGCATTGGCAAACGCTCACGGCTCCGTGCTGCTCGTTTCTGATTCCGGAGCGTTGTTGCCAGGCGGTGAGTACCTCCTAAAGCTCGTCGTACATGACGCTCCGATGTTTCGTCGACTGGCGACGACCACGCAGGAAGGCGCATTCGGGATCTCTATCGGGGGGCTGGGTGCATTCCAGATTGATCGTGCCACTCTGACGAGTAAGCGAATCCTTACTGACGTAGAACTCGGAGACCCAGCGTACTTGATGAACGCATGGTCCAACGAGAGATGGATCTTGTTCTTGGGTGGAGTCGACGGCGGACGATTCCTCATTGCGTTCGATAGGTATCGACGGACCAAGAGGGTTGTGGCCGTTGGCGGTAGTCGAAGAGAAGGATCGCTTTGTGGCCAGCCGCTCGCGTCAGATGCGGTGTATATGGTAGGGCAAGACGGGGGGCGCGTGTATCGAATAGACCTCGGCAGCGGCCAGGAACAGAGCCTCCCGGTGCCTATGCCGCTTGATACGGTGGAGTGCCTAAGTGTCAACGCCAACGGAGATACTATAGTTGTCACGGGGCTTATGGAAGGAATAACCAAGACGGTGATTGGCGACGGGCACACTTGGAACGTGCTGGCAACACCGGAGTTGACAGGAATCGTGGAACCTGTTGTGGGGGAAGATTGGGTCGCGTTGCGTGATCCGGCGAACACTGTCCAAGTCGGAAGAACTGGAATCGTTGGCGCGGGTGCGGTGTTTCTGGCTGCGCATGGCAAGCAAGGATGGAACCTCGGATGGAGGATAATTTCTCCTTCCCCGCAGCGGTTGGGATCCTTTGGGTTCGAGTTTGCCTATACTGACGAAGAGCTCTATATGAATTATTTCGACGTTGACGTGGAAGCGCTAACGATGTCCAGGAAGTCAGATTCAGAAATCAGGGAAGCACTATGGTCGTCGATGAGAATCTGTGGCGTTTCTATTCCAAAGCCTCCGACTTCCTCTCGTTGAGCTTAGATCGCAGTCACGGTCGGCGTCCGCGACGTGACCGATCAACGACGCCGGGATGCTGCGTCGCAAAGGTTATGCAGCTGCCGTGTCCCGGTCCAGGGATCTTTGGCAACAAAAACCTCGAAGAATCTGCGCCTCGTGTCCCGGTCCAGGGATCTTTGGCAACGAAAACCTCGAAGAAATTGAGCCCGCCGATTGCGGATCTCAGCCCTCGATCGTGGCGTTTGGACGCACCCACTGGGGGGACGAATGGGGTTCGACGGGAGGCACCTCGCGCGAAGACGCACCTCGAGCCGCCCCGCAGTCGTCGCGATGAGGATCTCTGTTGCGGAGATGTTCTCGTCTCACGCAGCGCGATGCAGCGTGACGATGGGCAGATGAGGTTGGTTTTGGAAACGCGTGACGACGAGACGTAGACTCGTCACGCGTTCAACCGAGGAGTCGCTCAAGCTCATGCCCGGTCTTGGTTCGTACTTAGGGCCATCTCGGGGAAGGGTGACGCCAGCGCAGACCTCATTGGGCGTTCGTCCGTCGAGGGATTGATGCGGGCGATGGGCGTTGTACCAGAGGACATAGTTGAGCAGTTCCGTTTGGAATGGTTCGAATCCAAGCGGAACGACGATACGGGAAACGCACTCGGTCTTGAGCGAGAGGATGAATCGCTCCGTTAGGGCGATGGAGCCATGCTTGCCGATGGCACCGAAGCGCGGTTGGATGCGAGAGGCAAGGCACCAGAGCTCGTACTGCTCGCGGAATTGCGCGCCCCTGTCGCTGACGAGGTACTTCGGGGCTCGTCCCGCGATGGCAATGGCAAGATCGAGGGTGTTGGTCACCTGAAGGGTGGTCGGGGCGGTGGGAAAGGACTTGGCGAGGAGGCACCTTCTGGAGAAGTGGTCGACCATTGCAAGGACGCAGTGGCAGAAAGGCCAACGCTGCAACATGGCGAAGGGCAACCAGGGCAGCCATAGCCCGAATGCGGTGGGCACGAAGGTGAGGTCGAGATTCCAAACGTGATGCGGGTACTTGGCCGTCACGGTTCGAGGGCACGTCGCGCTCGGTTTCGTCGAATCAGACGAATGCTGCGTATAATCTGGCTTCACCTGGACATCCAACGAGGCCGGAGAGGTTGTCGGTGACGGCTTCGATGGCGGAGGCGTGGTGTTGCAATTGAGCATCCTGCGGATGGTGGTGGGGGCCACGTGTAGTCCCGCCTTGGCGAGGGACTGCGCGATGCGTCTGCGTCCCAGGTGGGGCAGAGCGTCTTGAGCTCACGGGCGAGCGCTGCGACGAACTCGGGAAAGCGATTGACGGGGTGCTGTAGCTTCACCAACGCGTCGGTGCCATGTTCGTCGACACGAGCGAGCCAGCTTGCGATGGTGGCGTCGGTAACGAGGAATGCTCGTGCTGCTTGCGCATGGCTCCAAGCTCGCGAGGTCTTCAGTGCGAGGATGGCGAGGCGCTCGGTTGGTGCGTAGTGAGGACGTTGTGATGCAGGGATTCGCAGAAGTCGCGCGTCCTTGATGCGAAGCTCCTCTCTGAGCATCGCAACCTCCACGTGCAGCTGTTGATTTTCAGCCGTAAGTCTCAATCGCGCGATGGTGCTGTTGACGCACCAGGATTGCGTCCAGGTCATTGCTCGGTGCGCCATGGAGATGGACGACAAGAACGCCGACTTGGCGAAGTCTGACCAAGACGATGGCAAAGGGATATGCGAAGGCAGGGAAAGCTTACGGCGAGAGTTGGTCGCGAGCGCACTCACTTCTTGCTTCCGTTCCTCCGGTTCGTCCGGCTGTTGTTCGTCGTCAGCAATCGCGACGGTATTTCGCCCGCGCTTGCGCGCAGTCCCGCTCGTCCGCATGCTCGAAAGAATACGAAGCGACACGGCGCTGTCCAACACTCCAACTGGCGGCGAGGTTTACCGCGACCCCATGGCCCCAAGCACCAACTCCAGGGCAGCCGCAGGCTGCGACAGCACGAGCTCTGCTGGCAGGTGGACGACGCGATAACCCAGCCGCCCGAGGTCCCGGTCGCGACGAGCGTCCGCGACAGCGCGGCGTGAATGGTAACCACCGTCGACTTCCACGATGAGCTTCACGGCAGGAGCGGCGAAGTCAGCGATGTAGCGGCCAATGGGAACCTGACGGCGGAAGGCAACACCGAGCTTGCCGCCGGAGAGCAGCGCCCAAAGAACAAGTTCCGACGAGGTGGAACGCGCGCGGAGAAGTGCAGCACGCTCGGCGAGTGTGGCCTGAAGTTTTGGGTTGTGTTTGCGCGGTGCAGGCATGACGAGCTCCCGAGCCCGCCAAAGCGGGCGGGCTACGCCCATACCGGCGCAGGCTGCGTGCCAAGCGAAGGTGCGGCGGCGTGCTTGAAAAAACACCTTTGCGGACTCGGAAGGAGCCTCAAGTTCGAATCATCGCTTGGCGCGGAGGTTGCGCCGCAAAGCGGAGACCGCCCGCTTTGGCGGGCGAAGGTCGTGTCGTCCGTGCGCGACTAACGACGCGACGCACGGAGTCGCATCGCGTCGCGCGAACACCGTTACATCACCTCATTCGACGCACCCATTCCACGTACCCTATCGCCGCTCACGCTGGCTCCCCCATCCGCGCGCAGAACGCAGCGAGCGCAGGGAGCTGCTTTCGAGCACGGATTTGGCAGGGGCCCGCACGCGCGGAGCGAAGCGAGCACGAGCGGACGCACTGCGACGCACCACGGAGGGGGCATCACCTGATACGGTGCTGGAGTCGCGATGGTATGCGGCGCGCACCGGCGCTGGGATAATCACAGAACCATCCGAGCGTCGCGCCGCACAATTGGCTGCAGCTCACGCGAATACGCCAAGCGTCACGCATCTGGATTCGCTGGGACGCGCGTTTCGTGTTGAAGCCGACCTCGGACCGAATACCCCCGATTTGTCCACGCACGTGCGTCACGCGACGACCACGGAATTCGATATCGAAGGCAATACTCTCGCCATCACTGATGCGTTAGGAATTCGCACTATCGAGCAACAGTTCGATGTTTTGGGTCGGCGCATCGCGGTGACGTCCCCTGACGCTGGCGCGAGGCTAACCGTTGCGGACGCGGCGGGCGCCCCCTTGCGGAGCTGGGATAGTCGCGGTCAGACGATGTGGTCCCAAGTCGATGCGCTTAGGCGGCCGACGCATGTCTACGTGCGGAGAAGTGGCGAAGCGACCGCGAGCGTTGTTTCGAGGACGATTTACGGAGAGTCGCTTGACGGCAATGGGCCGCTTGCGCCCCAAGACGGCACGAGTGTCACCCCCACTCTGGCGCAGCTGTCAAATCTGCGTGGTCAAACTCATCTCGTCTTCGACGGCGCAGGGCTCGCTAAGAGCGAGGCGTTCGACTTCAAGGGGAACCTGCTGCGTTCGACTCGTCACCTGGCGGCGCAGTACCGCGAGGTACCGAGTTGGAGCAACCTCCCAGAGCTCTCTGAAACGACGAGTCCAGCGGAGGTTGAGGGCGCAGCGATAAACAACGGCCTCCTGGAGCCGACGACCATCGACGTTCCGACGCGTTTCACGACGAGCACTGCATACGACGCCTTGAATCGAGTTGTCGAAAGCTCGGCGCCCGACGGTAGCGTCTCCGTTCCCGTGTACAACCGCGCCAACTTCCTAGAGCGGATGTTGGTGACCGCCGGTGGCGCTACGCGCGCGGTGGTGCACTCGATGGAATACAACGAGAAGGGTCAACGTCTCGAGTGCGAGTACAGCGGGGAAGCGAATCTTCAGAGCACGGCAGCGTATCGAACGCGGTACACGTATGACCCGGAGACGTTCCGGCTGCAGACACTGATTACGGTGCGGGCTGGGACGGGGGTCGTTCTTCAGAGTCTCCATTACACCTACGATCCGGTAGGCAACATCGTCGAAATCCTCGACAATGGCGCGCCGGTACCCATCTACGCGAGTGCCCATGCGCAAGCGCACGGGCGCTACGAGTACGACGCTTTGTATCGCCTCACGGCTGCGGAAGGCCGCGAGCATCCAGGACAGCAGATGGACGCGACGGATGCGAAGCCCGGTGAGCTGCCAATTGCGCTTCCGGGCCCGAACGATACCTCCGGCCTGGTCGGCTACGTCGAGACCTACGAATACGACGCAGTGGGCAACATTCGACGGATGCACCACCAGCCCGATGGATATACGGCGTGGGAGCGACGCTACCTCTACGCGAACATGCCCGAATCCGGTGCGACGGTGCGAAGTAACCGGCTCCTTGCGACATCGAATCCCGGCGATGTGGACGGTGTTTACAGCGCGCGATACGCCTACGCCGACGGCACCGATCCGAGTGACCCCACGAATAACGCGGGGCTACACGGCTCGATGACGCGGATGCCGCATCTGCCGAGTATCCAATGGAACTACGCCGACCGGATGCAGTCGTGCACGCAGACGGTCGGCCCCAATGGCGGCACCGTCTACTTCACCTACGACGCATCAGGCCAGCGCGTCCGCAAAGTGTACGAGCACGGGCAGTATCGCGAAGAGCGCATCTACCTCGGTGGATACGAAGTGTACCGCCGCCTAAACAGCGGAACGCTTGACGTGCATCGGACAACCTTGCACGCGATGGACGATCAGCGACGCGTTGCGATGGTGGAGAACACCATCGTGGATCCGAAGGTATCAGCTGGGAGACGGTGGAGATTTCAGCTCGATAACCACCTCGGGACGGCAACACTCGAGGTCGACCACGAGGGGAACGTCATTAGCTACGAGGAGTATCACCCGTACGGAACCTCCGCGGTCAAAGTGCAGCGCTCAGGGGCGGGATTCTCGCAGAAGCGGTACCGGTATACGGGCAAGGAACGCGATGAGGAAACGGGGCTTTACTACCACGGGGCGCGGTACTACGCGCCGTGGCTGGGGAGGTGGACGGCGGCGGATCCACTCGGGGTGGCGCAGCCGGGGAAGGCAGACCTGAACGTCTACGCATATGTGAGGGGCAGGCCGCTGTACGCGATTGACCTTACCGGCATGGAAGACAGTCTTCCTGACCCCGCGCAGTTTGCCACATTCGACGAATTTGCGGCAGCGGCGCCGAGCCCTTACGGCACGGCATACTTGATGGAGCGATGGGAGAGTGTACACGGAGCAAACTCGGTCGCTCCAACACAGTCAGACTTTCTCGATGGTGCACCACAAGAAAGTGAGCCCAACAAGTCCAAGGTGGCGAGCGACGCGGCTGAATCGAGTGAGGGCTCCAATCTAGCTGGTTCGAGTGCTGTAACCGCCTACGAGTCTTCGGTCCGTTCTGAGTATCTTAGGCAAATCAAGACGGCATCCGCCGAAGCAGTTAGCGAAATCGACAAGATCATCGCGGCGGCTAAAGAAGGCACAATCACAGAAGTTGAAGCACTTGAGCAGGCGGAGCATGTAGCCCGTGCTGCGTCCGCAAAGCGAGACACGCTACGTGCTGCCGCGCAAAGCAAATTACTTCCGGGTGGCCGAATGTTATCAGAAGCGATCGAACGACCTATGCCGTTCGAACAACGCCTTGCGATGAAAGGTGGGCCGACACTGAGCGGGTATCGCGCTGTAGCGGTGTCGGCTGGTAAGAGCCGAGCAATCGTGAGCGCGGTGGCAAAGTTTGGCAAAATTGCGGGTCCCGTAGGACTGGCAATCGGCGGTGGACTGGGGGTCAAAGCGGTACTTGAGGCACCGGCGGAACAGCAGGCAAGCGTAGCAGTCGAGGAGGGTGCCGCTCTAGGAGCATCTGCATTGGGTGCAACCGGGGGCACAGCTCTCGGTGTCGCTGGTGCTGGCGGTATTGCCGGGGTCCTGGGGATCTCGGGACCTCCTGGATGGCTTGTGCTGGGTTTGGGGCTGATTGGCGGACTTGGTGGCGGCTACTTCGCAGGCGAGGGGGTCCGGAAAGGCGTACGCTACGCTCAAGGACGTGAGCGATGACCTGTCAAGTTGACGACGTTTTCGGCCGACTACCAGCTGACGCTCGATTGTGCTTGGGGGCAATTGAAGTTGGTACTGTAGGCGGCCGATACTCGTTCGAACTGCTCGCGCTGAAGGCACCAGATCGCAATGGCAAGCAAAGTAGACTGAGAATATTCCAACTGGACGCACAGAGGCGCGCGCAGTTGGTTCCTCTACGGTTGACAATCCGCTCTCAGATGCGATTCTCCCTAATCGGGACGTGGCCGCCAGAGAATCTGTTGAGTGTTGATTCTGGCTCGGCCAATTTATCGTTCACCTACTTGGACGAAACGGTGTGGGAGCATCCAGTTCTTCCATTCGGATGGGACACTGAAAGTCTATGGCGTGCTACCCTAGTTCGAGCAAGGCGTTGGGACTTGAGCCGTGTGCGCCGCCTTTCGAACGGTGAAGAAGCAGTACTGCCACGGCTACTTCCTCCGCCGCTTTGATAGCTAGTTTTGCTCGGACTCAATGTCCCGGGTCAGTTCGACGGCCCGAGGATCTTTGACCGCGGGAACCGCCGACCACTGTCCCGGTCCAGTGTCCCGGTCCAGGGATTCTTTGGCAACAAAAACCTCGAAGAATCTGCGCCTCGTCAATCACGGGGCTCAGCCCTCGAACGTGGGGTTTGACCGCACTGACTGGAGGACGAAATGTGTTCGACAGGGCACTTCCCATGCGAAGACGTACCACGAGCACACCGCACGCGGCGCGATGACGTTGTTCTGGTTCGATGCGGGTCTCGTCTCACGCAGCGCGATGCAGCGTGACGATGGGCAGATGGGGGTGGTTTTGGAAGTGCGAGAAGACGGAGACGTAGTCTCGTCACGCGTTCAACCGAGGAATCGCTCAAGCTCATGCCTGGCCTAGATTCGTACTTTGGGCCATCTCGGGGAAGCGTGGCGCCAGCGCAGACCTCATTGGGAGTTCGCCCCTCGAGCGACTGATGCGGACGATGCGCGTTGTACCAGAGGACGTAATTCAGCAGTTCCGTTTGGAATGGTTCGAATCCAAGGGGAACGACGATACGGGAGGTTCACTCGGTCTTGAGCGAGAGGATGAATCGCTCCGTCAGGGCGATGGCGCCATGCTTGCCGATAGCACCGAAGCGCGGTCGGATGCGAGAGGCAAGGAACCAGAGTTCGTTCTGCTCTCGGAATTGCGCGCTCCTGTCGCTGCCGAGGTACTTCGGGGCTTGTCCCGTGACGGCGACGGCCACATCGAGGGTGTCGGTCACCTGAAGCGTGGTTGGCGCGGTGGGAAAGGACTGGGCGAGGAGGCACTTTCTGGAGAAGTGTTCGACAATTGCAAGGATACAGTGGCAGAAGAGCCAGCGCTGCAGTACGGCGAAGGCAACCAGGGCAGCCATAGCGTGAGTGCGGAGGGCACGAAGGTGAGGTCGAGATTCCAAACGTGACGCGGGAACTTGGCCGTCACGGTTCGGGGATCGTCGCTTCTTGCGCCACCACTCGGGAGAGGTTCTACCGCGACCCAATGGCCGCAAGTACCAGCTGCAGCGCAGCCGCAGGCTGCGACAGCACGAGTTCAGCTGGCAGGTGGACGAGGCGATACCCGAGACGCCGGAGGTCCCGGTCCCGGCGAGCGTCCGCGACAGCGCGGCGTGAGTGGTAACCGCCGTCGACTTCCACGATGAGTTTCACGGAAGGAGCGGTGAAGTCAGCGATGTAGCGGCCCACCGGCACCTGACGACGAAAGGAAACGCCGAGCTTGCCGCCGGAGAGCAGAGTCCAGAGAGCATGTTCCGACGAGGTGGAACGAGCGCGGAGCAGCGCAGCGCGCTCGGCGAGTGTGGCCTGAAGTGCTGGGTTGCGTCTGCGCGGTGCAGGCATGACGAGCCCCCGAGCCCGCCAAAGCGGGCGGGCTACGCCCATACCGGCGCAGGCTGCGTGCCAAGCGAAGGCGAAATGTGGCAGTCGATGGAAGGACTCAGTTCTGCGGGGTTTGCGAAGAAGACGATATCGCTTGGCGCGGAGGTTGCGCCGCCCAGCGGAGACCACCCGCTTTGGCGGGCGAGGGGTGTTTGCAACGTGCGAATGACGATGGGACACATCGCGTTGCTTCGCGCAGCGTCGAGCCGTCGTCGCTACATCTCTTCTCCCCGACGCACTCCATTCCACGCACGCTGACGCTTCTCACGCTGGCTCCCCCATCCGCGCGCAGAACGCAGCGAACGAAGGGAGCTGCTTTCGAGCACGGATTTGGCAGGGGCCCGCACGCGCGGAGCGAAGCGAGCACGAGCGGACGCACTGCGACGCACCACGGAGGGGGCACCACCATGGCAGGGGCCCGCACGCGCGGAGCGAAGCGAGCACGAGCGGACGCACTGCGACGCACCACGGAGGGGGCACCACCATGGCAGGGGCCCGCACGCGCGGAGCGAAGCGAGCACGAGCGGACGCACTGCGACGCACCACGGAGGGGGCACCACCATGGAAGGGGCCCGCACGCGCGGAGCGAAGCGAGCACGAGCGGACGCACTGCGACGCACCACGGAGGGGGCACCACCATGGAAGGGGCCCGCACGCGCGCAGCGAAGCGAGCACGAGCGGCCGCAATGCGGCGCACCACGGAGGGGGCACCACCATGGAAGGGGCCCGCACGCGCGCAGCGAAGCGAGCACGAGCGGCCGTCTCATGACGAACCTGGTCGGGGGGCATCCAAAGACCCGCCCGCCCCACGGGTGCACGGCTCCGGCCGCGGTTTGGGCCCCTCCCGGCCCTCCCAAACCGCGGCCTTTCTCGCGTCGCGGCCTCCGGACGGGCACGAACCCGAAAGTCGCGATATCCTGAGCGGCATGCAAGCTCTCAGGGCTCACGTCAGAAGCGGTCGCATCGTTGTCGATGAGCCAACGAGCTTGCCTGATGGCGAGGTGGTGGAGTTGGTGACCGTTGAGGAGTTGCTCGCTCGTGGTGGCGATATGCTTGACGATGAGGAACGTGCGGCTCTCCACAAGTTCGATCGAGGAAGGTTTCGAGGATTACGAAAAAGGCGACACGGTAGATGCCTTCGAATTCCTAGCTGAGCTAAAGTCCGCGCGTGGAAATCAAGATCGGTAAGCGGGCGCAGGTGCTTGCCAGGCGTGAGCACAGCTGGTGGCTAGCGAATGCAGATTATCCGCTGACCTTCGAAGTGGAATTCGAAGAAGTCTTGAAGAATCTGCTCAAAATGCCGACGCTGGGGGTGCCCTATCCCACCGAGAGGCGTCCACACCTATTGAGAGTGCTTCTGCCGAAGTCTAGGTGTCACATCTACTACACGCTAGAGCGTCACAGAACGTTGATTGTGATCCACTCCGTCTGGGGCGCTCGCCGAAAACGCGGACCTTCGCTGTAGCGTTTTCTCTTTAGTCTCTTCTCGAGAGGGCGACTAAAGGCGAGAAGCCATCGAGCTCGAATCAACGCCTTGCCGCACATCGTCCGCTCTCGCCGGCTCAGGTGTTTTTGCTTTGTCCGTCGTCGCCCGCGTCACCGCGACCGCGTTGCCCTCTGGCGTCGTGCGGACAAAAAACACGCGTCTTGGGTTTTCGACTTCATGGGTCACTGCTCATCTGAGCAATTCGAGCGCGTAGCGCTTGGAAGGCACTAAGGAAATCGAAGTGCGCAAGCGAAGACGGCGTCGGCGTCACCAGTTTCCGCAACGTGTACGAGCATGCATCTTGTCGCGAAGAACGCATCTATCTCGGCGGGTACGAGGTGTATCGGTCATGGTCGACGGGAGCGAATGCGTCGCTCGACGTGCGTCGCTCGACGTGCATCGAACGACGCTGCATGCGATGGACGAGCAACGCTGCGTGCAATCGGAAATCCCGAGCTGCGAGTGTCGATGTGTGCGGCATCATGCGAAGCGCGGCGCCGATCCGGGCGGTCAGGTGCTCGCGACAATACAGCGCGCTTCCGGTTGCCTCGTGTGAACCGAAGGGGTCGTCCTAAAGGCCGGTCCTTCGACTAAAGAGGATTGCTGTTCGTAAAAAGTGGTGGCAAGTGCGTCTATTGCGATCTAGTGTCCTCTTTAGGTAGAGATAGCGACGAGATACAGGCTGGCCGGGTGACGCCTCGAGCGGCCCCGGTTGGCAAGCAGCGCTCGGCTTCAGCGGTCATCGTGAAAGCGGTTGGCCGAGCGCGTGAACGCATACGACCGGAAAGGAAGTGCTCCATCATGAGCGTAGATCCGATGTTGTTTGAACGGGCTGCACGTGCCTTCAACTCAATCGAAGTTTCCAAAGGGCAGGTCGTCAGCATTGCGACTTGCGATCAGGAAGGTCATCCCGACGTTGCGCCAATCGGATCGATGCGCGTCGTGGATCACGAGACCGTGCACGTACTCCAAGGATTTCTTCCTCGTACGATGAAGAACCTGGAGGTGAACCCCGAGGCGGCCTTCTCCGTAACGGTGCGGAGCTCGGTCATCGCGGACGTGCTCAATGGCGTTCGCGGTACATCTGCGCCCATGGGCTATCGCTTGTATGGGCACCTTGAATCCGTCGACGAAGATCGCGCCGTCGTCGCCGCGGAGACTCGCGGAAATCGTGAAGCGCGTTCCCTGGTTCCTCCGCAAAGCGTTCGCTGGCTTTTGTGCGAAGAATCTGCGGCGATTGCTGAAGTTCCGAATCCTCGAGGTTCGCGTTACCGGATAGATCGAAACGAGGCACTTCGCGACAGTCTCACGCCGGGACGCCCTCGCCATCGCAATCGCGGCATCGACGCACATGGCCGTTGTCGAGCCTGGCCGCAATCGTGGCATCGACGCACATGGCCGTTGTCGAGCCTCGCCGCAATCGCGGCATCGACGCACATGGCCGTTGTCGAGCCTGGCCGCAATCGCGGCATCGACGCACATGGCCGTTGTCGAGCCCAGCCGTCGTAACAATGCTACGACGGCTGGTTTTCAGTTCAGTGATGGTGACGGTGTCGCGCCGACGGAACGCGAAGCTCGTCAATACTGATCCAGTCCGTGTAAGTCGCCGAAGCGTCGATCCCAGTCACTGTCAGTCGCTCGGCGGTCGCCGAACGATGCTCGAAGTGGCGAGTAAGAATGGACCACTCTCGGTATTGGCGCTGTCATCCACGGTGAGCTCCCACTCGGCTTCGGGATCGGCCTTCGTTTCTCGTTTCGGTACTGGAGCGAGACGATACAAGTCGATGCACGCCTGTCCGATGTTCTGGTAGTCGGCATTGCGCGTCGACGCGCCGGTGTACAGGCTAAAGTTGTGCCCGTTTGAGCTTCGCTTGCTGTACCCCTGACCTGACCTGACCTGACCTGAGCTGCCGACTTGCACGTAGCGCAGCTCACGGTGTGACCGGCAAGGCCCATTCGAAGAGACCGGTGCCGGGCGCGATGCCAGCTCCGGAAGACGGTTCCGCGATTTCAATGTGACTGCCAATGGGCGGCTCACTCGTCGTCCTTGTTCGCGTGTCCATCGGGACTGAGAGGATTCCTAGTGCGGAAATCTGGGCGTTTCGGGGAAGGTCCGACCAAAGCTCTCGTATGAGGGCCGCGTCCTGCGCTATGCGTTGGGGGCGCACGATGGCCCGAAAGCCGCACGCGCCTGGAGGAATCAGCATGTTAGGAAACCGCACCGCTTACTTCGCCTCGACCCTACTGACCAGCTTCGCTTGCCTCGCTCTTGGCGCGTGCTCGTTCAGTGCTCAGGCTGGTTCCTCGGGTTCCAAGTCGCCGTCTCACGAGCATCGCGAGAAACGTCCGAAGCGCTCCCATGACGAGAAGCGTGAGAAGAAGAAGCACGACGACGCGGACAAGAAGAAGCCGACCGAGTCGAAGAAGGACACGGAACCCAAGGACACGCCCAAGAAGACTGAGCCCGACGAGACCCCCAAGGACGCGCCTCTGGCTCCTGGGATGTCGCGCATCGTGGTCCCGGTCAATACGTCCTTGAAGGCACTCCAGGCCAAACTCGAAGAAGAGTTGCCGAACAACGAGGCGCAGAAGACGTGGAAGCGGGTCGGTAAGAAAAACAAGAATCGTGAGGTCGACATTCGTTACGAGATCTGGCGCGATCCGATCAAATTGAGCGTGAACGATCACACGCTTCGCGTCGTCGTGCCGGTCCAATACGCGTCGGATTTCAGGGCCAAGGTCGACAAGCCCGTCGGCAAGGGCAAGATCTGGCTCACGCACGGTGAGACCTGGGGCACGAAGGAGCGCAAGCAAACCATGAAGGTGACGCTCGACTTCAATCTCAAGGTCAACGAGAACTACGAGCTCGAGAGTCATTCGAAGCTCGTCTCCATCAATCATGGGGCACCACCGGAAGGCAAAGCCTGTACTGATACGGCCGTCGAGATCTGCGTGCCCAAGAAGGATCTGGCATCTTACGTCGAGGATGAGCTCGACGAAAAGAATCGGCAAAAAGATCGAAAAGATCCTGAAGAAAGGCGACAAGAAGATCGGCAAAGCCATCGAGCTGAAGCCGCGGGTCGAAGGGATCTGGTCGGCGATGTCCACGCCCGTGGAATTGCAGAAGGCCAATCAGGCGAACTGTCCTACGCTTGCAGGCAAGATTTGCTCGAAGTCTGCGTGGCTCTCGTTTACACCGAGTTCCCTCGGCCTTTCTCCGAATCGGACTCAAGGGAGACGACCTCGGCGTTCGCATTTCACTCGACGGAAAGCTGCAAATCACCGAGAACAAACCCCAAGACAAGACCCCGGAGCTGCCGAAGCTGAAGACCATCGCGGGCGGTTCGACCTTCGAGCTCAGCACTGCCTTCGAGATCCCAATCGAGCGTATCACCGAAAAGCTCGAAAAGGCTTTGGCCGACACCCCGCTCCGAACGGGCGGAATGTCACTCAAGGTAAAGTCTCTCAGCCTGCGTGTCTCGGAGGGCGAAAAGAAGACACTCACGCTCGAACTCGTCACGGAGAAGGATCACAAGCTCGGCTTTACGACGTCCTTGGCATTCGATCCGAAGAAGAAGCTCTTTGGCCTCACGAAGCTCGTTCCCGATGCATCGACCAAGGCCATGTTGGAAAAGGAGCTCAAGGATCTGAACCTGGACGAGCTCCAGAAGACCATCGACGAGCACGCCAACGTCGCGCTCGATCGCGCTTCGGACGCCTTGCGTGAAGCGATTACGTCGGGGCTCGGAAAGTCGCTACCGGCAAAGTTCCGCCTCAAGGGAACCTTGTCGGAGGTGGCACTCGAGGACTTCAGCCTGAATGACAAGGCCATTGCGGCCAAGGTGAAGCTCTCGGGTCCCCTGGGCGTCGAAATCCTGCCGTAATTCAGCGGGCGCTCTTCGTTCGCGTGGAAGCCACGGATCCCCTCCGTGGCTTCTTCGCTTCTTCGAGCTCGAGTAACGCTCGCTTGCGCTCGAGTCCCCACCGATATCCCGCCAGGTTTCCATCTTGCCGAACCACGCGATGACACGGAATTGCCACGGCGATCACGTTGGTGGCGCACGCGCGCGCGACGGCTCGGGTCGCATTCGGCGCGCCGAGCCGTCGAGCGAGGCTCGAATACGTTACCGTAGCTCCGGGTGGAACGTCCCTTAGCGCTCGCCATACTCGCTGCTGAAATGCCGTTCCTCGAATATCGAGTGGCAAATCGAGTCCGCGCGAAGGGCTCTCCACGGCGGCAACGACCTTGGCGACCAATGTATCGAAATGCACGCCACCGCGCTGAAGCTCCGCTTTCGGAAAGAGCCTTCCGAGTTCGTCGAGCAAAAGCCGTCGATCGTCCCCGAGGGAGACCGCGCAGACTCCGCGTGCCGTGGCTGCGACGAGGATTGAGCCCAAGGCGCAGCTTTCTACGGCGAATTGGATTTGCTCCCCTGCACCGCCGCTTCGGTAACTCGTAGGCGTCATGCCGAGGATTTGGTTCGATGCTTCGTAGAAACGTCCACTCGAGATATAGCCCGCGTCGTACATCGCTGCCGTCACCGTTCCGGCTCGGCGAAGTTCCGTTCGGAGCCGGCGCGCCCGACACGCGTGGGCGTAATCGCGCGGGGTGATACCAGTAGCGGCCTTGAAAACCCGATGCAGGTGATGGACGCTCATCCGTGCATTGCGCGACAATCCGTCGAGCCGCGGGAGGGCTGCACTTGCCTCGATCATTCGGCATAGGCGCTCTACGGTGCGAAGTTGTGGCGCATCCCGAACCTCCTGATTGGGGTGACAGCGTTTGCACGGACGAAAGCCCGCACGCTCCGCAGCCTTCGCATCTCGGTAGAACTCGACGTTTTTGCGGCGAGGGGTTCGTGCCTTGCAGCCCACCCTACAGTAGATGCCGGTGGTGCGAACGGCATAGACGAAGGGGGCATGAGCGTGGGGTTCACGCGCGAGCAGCGCCGCCCATCGAGGATCGGTCGTCGCGAAATCTCGAGGGGGATCGCCTTGCTTGGAGGAAGAGAGCGAGGACATTGCGGAGAAAGCCTAGGACCTTGCCACATCGTTGGCACTCCGGTGCTTGCTGGGTAATTGCCGAAGGTCCCGGGGCACCCGGGCCGCCCGCATTTGCGACTTTCTTCGGGAAATTCGGCCCCCCCATTAGTCCTTCCGGCATGTGGCCGTACTACCCATTCGCATCACGTCCGACGACAAGCAATGAACCCCCTACCAGCATCCGAAGTTGGTTTGCACGATGGATTCGTCGAAGTCCCGTCGCTTGCAACCACTCTCCAAATCTACGGCGCTGGGATGATGCTCGTGCTCGAGTCGCGCGAGTTCTTGCGTCAGGTCGAGCTCCTGAAGCGCTTGAGTTTGAACGCCGAGGTTCAGGCCGCCAATTTCGGCCAGGCCGGCGAGGTCTTTCAAACCATCGCACGTGAATTGGGGTTCATTACCCGCGACACGAAGCGCGTCATCTCCGATCTCATGGCTGCGGCTCGCGAAGTGAGTGGAAGCGCCATCGAGAGTGCGGCATTGGCGCGCTTGTGCGAGAAGTACCAAGAGGCGAACGAGCGGGGGATGACGGGGGCCACCCTGGGGCGAGTCCAACGGCGTCGCGCAGCCCTGGGCGCCAAGGTGCTCGTGCGCTTCGGCGAGATCCGACAGTCGCTCAATCTCGCGGACGGTGCGTTGCGCGACATCGAGCGGCTCGGGATCCAATTGCCCATGGTCGCAACACTGCTTCGCATCGAGGCCCATCGCGACGCAGTGGTGCACCAAGAGTTGGCGACTTCCGCCACCGAACTCATCTCCTTGGAACAGCGACTTGCGACCTTGCTCGGGAAACTCCAAGGCAAGACCGCCTCGACGCTCAAGTTGCTCGGTCAACATAAATGAAAGCCATGGCGCTACGGACATGTTGAAACGCAAACTCTCCGAGAAGAACGATATCACGTGGTACTGCTTCGGTCGCGATCCTACGCGTTCGGAGTCGGTGATCGACACGAACGAGTACCTCATCACCGGGCCCGACAACGTAGTGTTGCTCGATCCCGGTGGGACGGAGGTGTTTCCGGCGGTGGTGTCCGTTCTTTCCGAGGTCATCGACGTTCAGCGGATCAAGACGTTTCTGTGCAGCCATCAAGACCCGGACGTCATGTCGTCGCTTCCGCTCTGGATGGGGCTTTGTCCGGACGCGTCGATCCTGATGTCACGTCTGTGGACGACCTTCGTCGCTCACTTCGGGCACGAGTACTGCTCACGGTTCGTTGCCGTGCCCGACGTGGGGATGCAGAATCCCGCTCGGTAATCGATTGCCGCCGCTCGAGTTGATTCCGGCACACTATTGTCATTCGAGCGGCAACTTCTCACTCTACGATCCCACTTCGAAGATTCTATTCTCCGGCGACATCGGCGCGGCTCTCATGCCCCACGGACAAGACGAGCTCATCGTCAGCGACTTCGCAAACCACTGCAAGTACATGGAAGGCTTCCATCGACGTTGGATGCCCTCGAATCGCGCCAAGAACGCGTGGGTCAAGCATATCCGTAAGCTCGACGTGGACATGCTGTGCCCACAACACGGTAGCGTGTTCGAAGGGGAGAACGTCCAGCGCTTCTTGGATTGGTTCGAAGCTCTCGAAGTGGGCAGCGGCTGCATCGACTAGAGCGACAATCGGTGCTCGCTCCTCGGGCGCTCGGCTCGCTTCGGTTTCGGCGTTTTCGTGACGACAATCAAACCAATCGGCGCGCTAGGGTGAAGGCGTGCCGATTGATGACACCCGATCTGGACAGCATGCGTCGAACTCTCGTCACGGGACGTCTTGAACGGGTTTGCGGCGAAGGGCTACCCAGTGGTGACACCCGGTCTGGAGAGCATGCGTCGAACTCTCGTCACGGGACGTCGTGAACGGGTTTGCGGCGAAGGGCCACGTGGGTCGGTGGCGCCGTTGGGACCCATTGCTTACGATAGAAGAAATCGAGGAACGCCTCACAGCCTTCGGCATGAAGGGTCGAAGCGAGGGCGTCTGCGGCTTCGATGAAGGCAGCCTCCGTATTGCACAAGGTGTCGGTGACAGCGCCGAATTTTCCCGTGAGCGCAACGTGTTTGCATCCGCAGCTGCTCGAGCAGCGCTCATGGAGGTCGCAGCCTTCGCACGCGCCCTCGATTCGGCTCCGATCCGCACGCATGCGGCCAAGCTTGTCGTGATCGATTCCTTGGTCGAGGTCGCCAATCGAGAAACCATCGGTCTCGTCGTTGCCGACGAGTTCGCTGCAAGAGTAAAATCTTCCGCTCGGCGCCACCACCAACTCGCTCAGTGCGAATTGGCACCGGCTGCCACAGGGCATTGCCGCGTGCAAGTGCGACAGGATCTTGGTCGTAAGTGGCTCGAGATGGATGATCTTTCCGTCGCGAAAGGCTCGTTTCCAGTGTTCCATCGCCTGAGCGAGCCCGCGTCGAAGAGCGTCGATGGCCGCGTGATCCCACGTCGTTCGTAGGTTGCAGGCGACGTGTGCGCGGGCCAAAGGCAAAGAAAATAACTCTCGAACCACATCACCCGTAGCGGAAGCGGTATCGGGATTGATGACGGCAAGCGCAAAGACATTGGCTCCGGCCTTCGAGAGTCTGAGCAAGCCATCTCGCGCCTCAGCGAAACTGCCGCCGCCCATGACGTGGACGCGATGGCGATCGTGGACTTCTGCTGGTCCGTCGAGGGAAACGAATGCATGGACGACGGGCTGAGCTCCAACGAATTCGCACACGCGATCATCGACCAAGGTTCCGTTCGTGTTCAGATGGATCGCGAGCGTGGCGTTCGGGTTGGTCTCCTTCAGTCTCCCTTTTGCGTACCTGGTTGTGTGCTCGATGAAGGGAAGGCGAAGCAAGGGCTCTCCGCCGAAGAAGGAGAGCGTCAGTGTTTTCGGATCGCGAGCAAGCGCGAAGTCGATGGCGCGCTCTGCCGTCGCTTCCGCCATGGGGCGCGCCTTTTTATGTCCCGCATAGCAGTAGCTACAGCGGAGATTGCACGCGTGGTCGGTAACGAGGCAGAGCTCCATGTCCTAACTCGTGGATGGGGTGTCGGTGGCGGAGAGGAGCACCGAACCGGTTGTGCCAAATGGGTCCGGAGTTGTGCCAATGGACACTGACGCCGTGACCGTCGAGTCCTCGGCCGAGGAGCGGTTCTCGATTGCTTGGAAGGCGAGTGGCGCGGTGCCCGTCAGCTCTGGGAGCGACGTAGTCGATGGGGCGCCTGCCGCACCGCCGCTCTCCACGGATGTGGTCTCGGGTGCCGAGCCGCCAATCCCGACGTTTCCGGTTCCGCCGACACTTTGGACTCCGCCAGCGCCGGCTTCACCGCCGATCTCCTGCGGGATTGTCGATGTCGTGCCGCCAAAGGAAAGGGGGGCCCCACCGCTCGGCGTGGGTTCGACCTTGGTTTGAGGTACATCGTTGCCGCCTTGTCCCGCGGTGCTCGTTCGCGAGGTCGCGGCTGCTCCGCCGAATGGCGTGCCAAGGCCACCTGCGGGATTGACCACGGTGCTCGATTGACCTCCTGAGCCCGCATTCCCGCCGACTTCGCCGGGATCCCCCGAGTTGTCGATCTGTCCGCCCACACAGGCCGTCAACGCTGCGGCAATCGAGAGCACGGATAGCCGCGGATAGTTCGGCGGCTCGAACTCGAATCTGGGTTTGTGTCGCTGTGCCATTGCACCTCCGTGCGGGGGCAATAAGCAACGACTGTGCCAACGTGGTGGCACACCAGTACATAGATGACAGTCGGTGGAGGGACTCAGTCCGACGTGCCTGAGAGCGAGAGACGACAGCGCTGCGGCGAATGCGTGCGGCGGTCGGATCTCGTCTGTTGATGCGCGAGCATCGGCGAGGTTAGTGCCTCGCCGATGCCTCACTCGGACGCGCGCAGCGGGCGATGCTCAATCCCGCTTGACGCTACGGATCACCACCAATAGATGCTCGCCCAGCTGTACGCGCCTGCGCTGGATTCGAAGTAATAGTAGCCATTGTACTTCGTTGGCATGGGCAGGTTGCCGCAGGTCTTTGCGACATCGTTGACGAGGATGGTGCGACCGTCGAAGTTCGAACAGCCCCACCCATTGATGTTGTCGGGCGTGCGGAAGCAGAAGGGCCCAGTGGTGTTGAAGTTTCCGGACTGTCCGCCCGTGATCGTCTTCGACGGGACACAAGGCTCGCTACCTGCGGAGGAGCCGCCCGTCGCCGACGTGCCGCCAGTTGAAGAGGAACCACCGGTCGAAGATGAGCCGCCTCGTGCGGAAGAGCCGCCAACGGCGGAGGAACCGCCGAATCGAGGAGGTGCCACCGGTCGAAGAGGAACCGCCTCGTGCGGAAGAGCCGCCAACGGCGGAGGAACCGCCGATCGAGGAGGTGCCACCGGTCGAAGAGGAACCGCCTATCGCGGAGGTGCCACCCGACGAAGAAGAACCGCCCAAGGCGGAGGAGCCGCCCGTTGCGGACGAACCGCCGGAACCACCAGAACCTCCCGTACCGTTCGTGAGGTACGGAGCGATGTACGCCATTTGAGGACGATCTTGGCCGTTGGTTGGCTCGAGCGTTAGCTCGTACTCACCCCACCAGGGGCCCGCCGCCCAATACGTCCAACCGAGATACACGCCCGAGTTTTGCTTCATGTGATTGAGCAAGTCGGAGATTGCAGCGTAACACGTCGCATTGCGACCGCCACCGAACTCGCTGACGAACCCCTTGTAATTATGCGCAGTCAACCAATCCGTGAAGTTTTGGAGCTTCTCGGAGCCAATGGTCGCGCTGACGCAATTGCCCGTTTCGCCGGAGAAGTTCGAGTCGAGGTACTGATGAACCTCGAAGGCGTAGTTGTTTCCCGGATCGGTGATATTGAGCATGGCGACCGAGTTGGCGGTGCCGTACCAGGTCTGATTCCAGGAATGTGCGCCGCTCCAACCGTTACCCTGCACGAGGATGAGATTGGTTGCGCCCGTCGCGCGAATCGCGGCAATTGCCGCGTTGGCGGAGGTGACCCAACCCTCCGTGCTCGGCATGTCGTGGGGCTCGTTCATCACCGCGAGGATGACCTTCGAATTGGACTTGAACACGTTGGCAAGGCGCGTCCAGAAGTCCGCGAAGCTCGAGTTGGGCACAGTCGAAGAACCAACGACGTCCTTCAAGTACCGTCCATAGTTGTGAGGGTCCACGATGACGCTGGCGCCCTTGGCGGTCAGCCCGTTGACGGTATCCGTCAGGCGCTGTAGCTCCGTCGCATCGAAGGAACCATTCAACGTGCGCTGCAGACGTTCCCACCGGAACGGAACGCGGAACGTATTCATTCCCTTGGCGATGAAGTAGTCCGCTTCGGAAACGCTCGGGTAAACGTAGTCGACGTTGTAGGTTCCAGGGAAGGAACCGTTCCCCCAAGGGTCAGTGGTGAACTCTGCCACCGCGAGGTTTACACCGCGGTATGGAATGGTCGAAAATAGTCGTTGGCCAGCCACCTCGACGGATGAATCACGAGCGGTATCCGACGAACATCCGGCATAGGCACCGAAGAGCGCCATTAATAGGCACGCACGAATGTGGTAGCGTTTGTGGTGTTTCCGTAACGGTTTCATCTTCATGTCCAACATTTTCAGCTCCCTCACGGCAATCGAATCAAGACGTTCGTTCCTTAGAGCCTGAACTAGAGTGGACCTTCGCGAAATTCGACTGTAGGCGTGACACACCTGTCGGTGACGCGTGAAACCGTCGAGCGCATGCCGATGTCACGTCGTTGACTCGATGCATGCGCCGAATCGAGTCGCGGGAGCGCGCGTGCGTGCGCCGAATCGAGTCGCGGGAGCGCGCGTGCGCCGAATCGAGTCGCGAACGCGCGTGCGCCGAATCGAGTCGCGAGCGCGCATGCGCCGAATCGAGTCGCGAGCGCGCATGCGCCGAATCGAGTCGCGGGAGCGCGCGTGCGCCACAACGACGCATTGGTTCTGCGGAGCATCGCTCGACAGCGTGGAGCGATCGCAGAACGCAAGTCGGTTTCGTCCGTCAGTTCGATGGCTCTGCTTTCGCTGCGAGCGAACAGCGAATCTCTTCCGTGCTGGCAGGTCGCCAGATTCATGAGCATGCATCGGACCATGCCGGCTGTTCCGAACAGCGTGTGACGGCAGAGCCATAGGCATATCGTTCAACACGCGGACGTGCGTGAACCACCGAGCTCTACAGTGCAATCGGGGCCAGCCTTCGCGGCGTACCAGTGCCGTAAGGGGATTGTTCCACGACGTGTTGCAGCTCGTGCAACGAGTCGTGCAACGAGTCGTGCGGAGCCATGCACTTGCGTCTGCGGGGGCCACGTCGAGGCTCCGGTGGTATGGGTGCCTGTCAGGCGTGGTAACGGTGGGCGCGAACGCGCGTGCGCGTCGAAGTCCGCCCCGAGAGCGTCGAAGTCCGCCCCGAAAGCGTCGAAGTCCGCCCCGAGAGCGTCGAAGTCCGCCCCGAGAGCGTCGAAGTCCGCCCCAAGAGCGTCGAAGTCCGAAGCAGCCGCGACAGGTGTCGGCGGGGACGTGACGGTTCGGATGCCGTGAGGGCGACGCCGTCGAGAGGGACTCGGCATCGTCGAGGCCCGACGACGCAGGGCGACGCCGTCGCGATGCACTCGGCATCGTCGAGATCCGACGACGCAGGGCGACGCCGTCGAGAAGCACTCGGCGTCGTCGAGGCCCGACGACGCAGGGCAACGCCGTCGCGATGCACTCGGCATCGTCGAATCCGACGACGCAGGGCGGATGGTGTTGCGCGGTCGACGTGAGCAGAGAGCCCTTGACGAGGTGACGCGCGCGCTTGCGTCAGGATCTGCTCGCGCCGCCGAGGAACGGCATCCACTCCTGCGGACTACGATGGCCAGAGTCCCGTCTGGTTGCATCTCTCGCGAGTATCGATTGTTCGACCTGGACGGCGCCTCCATTGATGGAGGGCGAAGAACAGTGGTTCGTCGAAACCAGGTCGCGTAAGAATTACGCGATTTCATTTCGAGGCATCCTTTTGCGTGTCTGCGCCATCGAGCATTTGCGTTGGCCGGCTGAGTGATAACCGGTGGATACGCGCTTGGCAGTTCGGTTGAAATGCACCGACAAATCCGGGAAATCGGCCTGGTTCGGAGCGCGCAATCGCTTTCGCGGTTTTGCACCTTGGTTCAAAAGTCACCAAGAGCTTGCACGAGCGATCGGGGAAAGCTAAAGACGCGCCGTCGATGTCGCTCGTGTTTCGGCGCTAAGTTTAAGAGCTTCAGCGCGCGCGAGTTTTACGACCCATCCGTGCGGCGAGTTTGCAGTCCAGGGGAGATCCCACTGGGAAAGCTTCGACTGCCGACTCCATTGCGCGGGATCCTGGAGCGATGGATGCAAGCAATTGGCAGCGATAAACCGCGATCCGAATCGGCCAAGGCCATGACCGCAAACGCCGGAGCACAAAACTCGCCTTGGCGCGGGTTCGTTGGAGAATCCTGGCGGACGCAAGTCCGCGTGTCCGAATTCATCGTTGCCAACTACACGCCATATGAGGGCGATGCCTCGTTCCTGGCCGGTCCTACGGAGCGTACGAAGGCGTTGTTCTCGCAGCTGCAACGTTTGCTCGAGCTCGAACTGCAGAAGGGCGTCTTGGACGTTGCCGCTGACGTTGGCACCTCCATCACCGCGCACGCAGCCGGATATCTCGACCGCAATCTCGAGTTGATCGTCGGATTGCAGACGGACATGCCGCTCAAGCGCGCCGTCGTACCGAACGGTGGCCTGCGGATGGTCCAGGCGGGCCTCGAAGCATATGGGTTCCAGCTGTCTTCGAAGGTAGAAGAGGCATACACGCACTACCGCAAGGACCACAATCGGGGCGTATTCGACGTCTACACCCCGGATATCCTCGCGGCGCGTAAGGCTGGGGTGATCACGGGGCTTCCTGACGCCTATGGTCGCGGCCGCATCATTGGCGACTATCGTCGAGTGGCACTTTACGGCGTGAATTTCCTCATCGTCGACAAGAAGCGAGAGCGCGCAGAGCTCGATCTTGCCGAGTTTACCGAGGAAGTCATTCGACTACGCGAAGAGCTCTCGGAGCAGATCCGCGCACTCGACGAACTCCGCGCGATGGCGAAGACGTACGGCTACGACATCTCGGGGCCGGCAACGACGGCTCGCGAAGCGGTTCAGTGGACGTACTTCGGGTATCTCGCCGCGATCAAGGAGCAAAACGGCGCAGCAATGTCGATCGGTCGCATCTCGACCTTCCTCGACATCTACTTCGAGCGTGATCTGCGCGAAGGCCGCATCACGGAGAGCGAAGCGCAAGAGCTCATCGATGATCTCGTCATCAAGCTCCGAATGGTCCGCTTTCTTCGCACGCCGGAGTACGACCAACTCTTCTCGGGCGATCCCACTTGGGTAACCGAGTCCATCGGCGGCATGGGCATGGACGGTCGCACGCTCGTGACGAAGAGCAGCTTCCGTTTCTTACACACGCTCTACAATCTCGGTCCGGCGCCGGAGCCCAACCTGACCGTGCTCTGGTCGGTGAATCTTCCCCGAGGGTTCAAGGCGTTCGCCAGTAAGGTTTCGATCGACACCAGCTCGATTCAGTACGAATCGGACGACGTGATGCGGCCTCACTGGGGCGACGACTACGCCATCGCGTGCTGCGTATCGGCGATGCGCGTCGGAAAGCAGATGCAGTTCTTCGGCGCTCGCGCCAATCTCGCCAAGGCACTGCTCTACGCGATCAACGGCGGAGTCGACGAGAAGTCCGGTCACGTGGTCGCCGAGGGATTCGAGCCCATCAAGGGCGACTACCTAAACTACAACGAGGTCGTTGCGCGCCTCGATGCCATGATGACGTGGCTTTCTGCGACGTACGTGAAGGCGCTCAACGCCATTCACTACATGCACGACAAATACCACTACGAGCGAATCGAGATGGCGCTTCACGACCGCGACATCCTTCGTACCATGGCGTGCGGAATTGCCGGTCTGTCCGTCGCCGTCGACTCGCTTTCCGCGATCAAGTACGCCAAGGTGAAGGTCCTGCGGGACGACCGAGGGCTCGCTGTCGACTTCGAGATCGATGGCCAGTATCCCGCGTTCGGCAACAACGACGATCGCAGTGACCAGATCGGCGTGTGGCTCGTCGAGACCTTCATGAACAAGCTTCGCGAGCACAAGTTCTATCGCAACGCGATGCCTACCCAGTCGGTGCTGACCATTACGTCGAACGTCGTGTACGGCAAGAGTACGGGCAACACGCCCGATGGTCGTCGAGCTGGCGAACCGTTCGCGCCGGGTGCCAATCCCATGCACGGCCGAGACAAGATGGGGCTCGTCGCTGCTGGCGCCTCCGTTGCCAAGCTTCCGTACTCCGCGGCTCTGGACGGGATCTCTTGGACCGCGAGCATTACCCCGAATGCGCTCGGACATATCGAACGCGACCGTGTCAACAACCTTACGGCGTGTCTCGATGGGTTCTGCTCCCAGGGTGGATTCCACGTGAACGTCAACGTCTTGACGCGCGAGCTGCTTCTCGATGCCATTGCGCACCCAGAGCTCTACCCGACGCTCACCGTGCGCGTTTCTGGCTATGCCGTCAACTTCGTCAAGCTCACCAAAGAACAGCAACTCGACGTCGTGAACCGCACCTACCACGGCTGCGCCTGAGAAGGAGCTTCCCTTGTCTAGCCAGAATCTCCAACCAGCTCGAACGTTTCGACGTAGAGGAGTGCCCGAAGGGCGCGGTGCATTCCTTCGAGCCGAGTGCGATGGTCGATGGACCGGGGGTACGCTTCAACGTATTTCTCGCGGGCTGTCCGCTTCGTTGCCGTTATTGTCACAACCCAGACACGTGGACCGCTCGAGGTCACGCGAGAATGACGGTCGGGGAAGTCACGTCCGAAATTGCGAAGTACGCGTCCTTTCTGAAGTTCGCGGGTGGCGTTACGGTGAGCGGCGGAGAGCCTCTGACACAGCCGAGGTTCGTTCACTCGCTGCTCTCAGAGGTAAAAGAGCGGTGGCAATTGCACACGGCTCTCGATACTACGGGCCATGGAGCCGCAACACTTCCGGACGAGTGGTTCGATGTCGTCGATATGGCATTGCTCGACATCAAGCATGCCGACGCGACACAGCACCGGTTTCTCACGGGAGCGCCGCTCAGGCCGACCCTCGAATTCGCCGATCGAATGGGCTCACTGAACAAGCCACTTTGGATCCGCCACGTGTTGGTGCCCGGGATCACGGATGCTCGACGTGACGTCGAGCGGCTTGCCGACTTGGTGAGTCAGCTTCACCGCGTAGAACGAGTCGAGATCCTCGGATACCACACACTCGGCCGTTCGAAGTGGGACGCCCTTGGTTTGGAGTACACCCTCGACGGCGTGCGGACACCTACCGAGGAAGAACTCGAGGCGGTTCGAGACGTCTTTCGCTCGCGAGATCTATTCGTGTGCTGAATCACCGCGCGCGCTTTGGGGAAATGGTGCCATGACAGAGCAAGAGAGCGCCGAAAAAGCAGTCCTTTCCGGTGTTGCAAAGGCGCAACTGCTTGCTCGAGAGCCAGGGCGCTACTGGCTGCGCGCGATCATGGCGGGGTTGTACCTGTCACTGGTCGTGATGACGTTCTGGGCTCTTCATCAAGGGCTACGAGGGAGTCCCTTCGGAAAAGTGATTGCCTCGGCGTTCTTCGGTGTTGGGCTTTCGGTCATCGTCTTCACCGAGTCAGAGCTCTTCACCAGCAATTGCTTCTACTTGGCCATTTCGAGCTTTGCGAAGAAGACAAGCTTGAGGCAGGCGGTTTCCATTTGGGTGTGTAGTTGGCTCGGCAATCTCTTGGGCGCGGTGCTCCTAGCGGTGGTCTTTCGTACCGCCGGTGTGTTCGAGTCTTTCACTCCCGACCACGCTCTTTACGCGGGGGCATTTCACAAGGCGGACCAGTCTGTGGCCGTGCTGTTTTGGAAAGGCGTGCTCGCGAACTGGATTGTCTGTCTTGCGGTGTGGGTCGGTCTCCGATTAAAAGAAGAGATCGCAAAGACGACGGTGATCATCCTCGTCGTATTTACGTTCCTCTATCTTGGCTTCGAACACTCGATCGCCAATATGGGCACTTTCGCCTTCGCGCTCGTGAGCAGTGACGCGGTGACGCCGGGCGCGGCAATGCGCAACCTCGCCGTGAGCACGCTCGGAAACCTTGTTGGCGGGGCCGTGTTGGTCGGCTGGGTCTACGCGGTGTTGGGGCGAGTGCGCAAGTCGGCTCCTGCCAGCTCGAACTCGGAAGTGCCCGCGCACATCGCTTTCGATTGAAACCAGGCTACCGTCGACTCCGGACGTGGAAGTCGATAGTCGGAAGCGCCCATGCAAATCGCTTTTCGACTGAAGCTCAGGCGTGAACCTGCGTCGCGCAGCACGGCAGGCTTCGCCGGGAGCGTTTGGCACGACCTTTGCTCAACATGTGTCACCTGCGTTGAGGTGGCACATGTTGCGAGCGCGTTTTACCAATAAATTTTCTCTAGTTCTGGTGTTGGCTGCAGTGGCGGCCTGCACTGATTCTGGCACAGACTCTGGCACGAACCCAAAGCCTCCCAGTGGGCCGAAAACGGCGGTCACCGCCACGGACGAAGTGCCCCAGAGTCTCCGTGAAGCCTTGGAGCGGGCAAGTACCATGGATCGCGCGGGGATTTCGGAAGCCTATCCGGCGCCCGCGACTAGTTCGTTGTCATACGATCCCGGGACGGCTACTGGGCTCGACACGATTCAGAAGTCCACTCTGGGCTTGAACGAAAATGAACTCGCGACGTTGACCAAGCACGGGTTCGTCATTTCCAAGCGACAAGCGTTCCCGTCCTTTGCGTACGGTTACAAGAGCATCTACGTCGAAGACCTGCCGGTTTACGTCTCGGCAGACTCAATCTTGGAAGCGGTACATCGTACGTTCAATCGGTTGTTGAAGCGAACCGAGGAAACGGTGCTTGTCGACGAGCTCACTCGCATGCTCGCGGGCATGCGAAAGAACACGCTAGGCAGTAGTCTCGACGCTAACACGAAGAAGGACGCAGATCTTTACCTGACTGTCGCGGAAAGTTTGATTCGAGGCAGTGTCGTACAACCGACGGCAGGTGGGGATTCGAAGTCGGTGACCGAGCTCTTCGAACTTACCACGGCTGCGAGCGGAACCAAATCCGTGACGCTGTTCGGTGTTACGCGCGATGAGGACTTCTCTCAGTTCAAACCTCGAGGCCACTACGCGGATTCCGAAGGGTTGCAGCGCTACTTCCGTGCAATGATGTGGCTCGGACGAGTGGATCTGCGGCTCATCGAGACGCAACGGGACGGCAGCCAATTCTTCTATCGTCGGCAGTTCGATGCTGCAGTCGCGCTACGCGAGTTGTTGGGGCCTGAGGAATTCGAGCTTTGGGCAGGAATCGACGGTGTCATCGGAGCCTTCGTCGGTGAACACGACAGCATGACTCCGAGAGCTCTCGACGACATGTTGACGGCATTGGGGGTTCACGGATTCAGCGAGTCCAAAGCGTTGTCCGACCAACGCATCATCGAGGAGATCGCCAAGGGCGGTTGGGGGGCTCAACGCATTGCCAGCCGAATCATCTATGTGGACAGCGTGAGCGACAAGGCTCTACCACTGGATCGGAGTTTCCTGCTCTTCGGACAGCGCTATACGGTCGATAGCCATGCCTTCGTGAACGTGACCTACGATCGTGTAGCAAAACGAATGATGCCGAAGCCACTCGATGCGGCATTTGCAGCACTGGGTAACAACGCGGCCCTACCGCTACTCTCTGCCGAGTTCGACAACGCGAGCTACGTGCAAGGTTTGGCAAAGACGCGAGCGTTGGTCGACGCCCACGAGTCGAGCTATTGGGAGGGAAGCCTATACACTCGTTGGCTCTCTACGCTACGAGCGTTGTCTCCGAGCGCCGATCAGGAACTGCCTGCCTTCGCAAAGGCGCCCCTCTGGCAAAATCGGATCCTCGCGACACAACTCGGCTCTTGGGCGCAGTTGCGTCACGATACAATTCTGTACGTCAAGCAGTCCTATAGCTCCGGCGCGTCATGTGAGTTTCCAGATGCTTATGTGGACCCATACCCAGAGTTTTACGCCAAGCTAGGTAATCTAGCCGATGCAGTGGCGGAAGTGACAGAGACGCTGCCCTCGACCGCGGCAGAGTTGAAGTCGCAAGCTCTTGCGTGGGCGAAGAACTTCAGAGCCGTTACCACGAATCTCCAACAAATGGCCGAGGATCAGCGAACCGGGACGGCTCATTCTCCGGAACTACTCGCATTCATCAACGACGCAGTGAAATGGGATGAGTCGAGTATGTGTGGTGGGACTACCTATTCCAATCTGTCGGGTTGGTATCTCAAGCTCTATTGGGACCCCTTCGCCGGGCTCGAATTCGCGCCTGTCGTAGCGGACGTTCATACTCAGCCCACGGACGAGTGGGGTAACGACGTCGGGCGTATCCTTCACGTCGGCGTGGGCGATCCGCGGTTGATGGTCGTCACGGTGGACACCTGCAATGGTCCTCGCGCCTATGCAGGGCTTGCCTACAGTTACGGTGAGCTCGTCACGGAGAATTGGCAGCGGCTCAACGACCTCGATTGGGCAAGCGAGATCCGCACGAAACCGTTTCCCGACGCGACATGGATGAGCGAAGTCATCGCCGAATAGAGTACGGGCCACGCGCCGGAAACCCCGCTGAAGGACGCCATTCGACGTTACGAATGGCGTCCTTTTTCGCCTTCACGCTCGACCGCTTCATCCCTGAGCGCCGCTTGAAATGGTCATGTGATCGCTTGGTGCGGTGAGGTAATCGATCTGCCGGTGCGACGGTCTCCCAGCTCGTCCCACCGTCGCGAAGAAAAGTTGGCGCAGATGCGCGGCTCTGGCGGCCAATCGAGAACCTGCAATCGAGCCCGACGGATGGTCGTCACGGTGCGTGATTCTGACGCGTTCTCAGTCACGACCGAGCGGCACCGCGAACTTCGATGCGTCGAAGGCAGTTTGGGAGCGAAGTCGCTGGCGTTTGACGTGGAGTAGGCTTTGCTCTTGGTTTGGGCTTTCTTCCCCACCATAGGAAATTCTTCATTGCAGGCGCGAGCGCCGTCGGCGATGCTTGGCCGATCGGGAGATTGGTCATGCGCACCTTACGGTATTCGTCTGTCACGATTGGGACTTTGGCGCTTGCAACGGCTGCATACGCGGATTGCCCGCAACTACTCGTCAATAGTGAGTTCGCGAGCGGAACTATCGCCCCGTGGAACGTGGTCGAGGAAGCTGGGGTCTCGAGTGTCGTCGCCGCGGTTTCAGCAGACAGCTACAAGACACTCGATGTGTCGGTCGATGCATTCGAAGGCGAGCCGTACATATCGGATGCTCAGCTCTCTCAAAGCATATCCGTCGAGATGGGGCAAACCTATCGACTCAGCTTTTGGGCGCGTGCCGATCACGTCATTTCGGCGGAAGTCAAGATTGGCGACTCCACCTCTCCGTTTGCTGCCTACGGACTCGACGAGGACATCTTGATCTCGAGCGGTAACGGCTCGACCCATGTCTACGAATTCACGGCGACCCAAACCGACGCGACCGCGGGCCTCGTCATCATGTTTGGGCTCGAGGACGCCGACGTGAAGTTCGACAGCATCTTTCTCGAGCAGATCAGTTCGCCCGCCTGCAACACCGGCGGCGCGGGCTCCGGCGGCACGGGCGCGGGGGGAGCCGTCGGAAGCGGTGGTGCAGCGACGGGCGGCTCCGGTGGCATGGGTGGAACGTCGGGAGCGATCGTCACCGGTGCGGTCATTCGCGCCAATCAAATCGGCTACCTACCGGCTGCAGAAAAGAGTGCCACGGTGAGGCACGGTGCGACTTTTCCTCTCGCGTGGCAGTTGATCGACGCCTCGAACGCAGTCGTGGCGAGCGGGATGACACGTGCCATGGCTCTGGACTCGATTTCCGGCGACTATGTGCACTCGATTGACTTCAGCGCGTACACGACGACGGGCACCGGCCTGCGCCTCAAGGTCGGGGACGCGTATAGTCCGGCATTTCGAATCGGAAGCGATCCCTTCGGCAATCTTCGTCGAGATGCGCTTAGGTTCTTCTATCATCAACGCGCCAGTACTGCGATCATTCAACCCTATGCAGGCGGCGCGGAGTGGGTCCGCGCGCTCGGACATCCGGATAGCAGCGTACCGTGCCGGAGCGGAACGGGTTGCTCCTATAGTCTGAACGTGAGCAAGGGTTGGTACGACGCCGGAGATTACGGCAAGTACGTGGTCAACGGCGGGATTTCCGTTTGGACGTTGATGAACATCTACGAGCGCGCGCGGTACTTGGGGTCCGGCGTCGCAGCTTTGGGTGATGGCACGCTGAGTCTACCCGAAAGCTCCAATGGTAAGTCCGATCTCCTCGATCAGGTTCGTTGGGAGATGACGTTTCTGCTCGGTATGCAGGTACCCGCCGGTGAGACCTTGGCGGGAATGGCCCACCATAAGGTTCACGGGACGAAGTGGCCCCCCATTCCGACGGCGCCGGCAAATGACGCAACCGGACGCGTCCTTTCCGCACCGAGCACCGCAGCGACGCTCAATCTTGCCGCGACGGCTGCCCAGTGTGCTCGTGTGTTCGCTACCGAAGATCCGACGTTCGCCACCCAATGCCGTGCGTCAGCAATCCGTGCATACGCAGCGGCTTTGGCCCATCCAGCGGTGTATGCCGTCAACACTCCGAATGCGGGTGATGAAGACGGTGGCGGCGCCTACGACGACAACGATGTTACCGACGAGTTCTACTGGGCAGCATCGGAGCTTTACCTAACGACAGGCGAGACGACTTATCTCGAGGCACTCCTTGCTTCGCCCCACCATAAAAAAGTGATCACGACGGGGGCTCCCTTGAGCTGGAAGTCCGTCGCACAAGCCGGAGCGCTCTCCCTTGCGACGGTGTCGGGCGGGTTGTCCAGTGGCGCTCTGGCGGAAATCCGAACTGCCGTCGTGAGTACGGCAAATGCCTATCGGACGCGCACCCAGGGCGGGTACGGCACTCCGATTCAAAGCTACTACTGGGGCTCGAATTCGGACGTTTTGAATGCCGCGATGGTGCTTGCCGTCGCATACGATGTGACCGGGGAGACCAGTTATCGAGCTGCTGTCCTTTCGTCTCTCGACTACGTTCTCGGTCGCAACCCGCTGGGCGTCTGTTACGTGTCGCAATACGGCTCGCAGCCCTTCAAAAATGCGCATCATCGCTTTTTCGCGAACGCATTCGACGTGGATTGGCCCGTACCCCCGCCGGGATTCCTAGCGGGTGGTCCGAATCAGAGCCTCGACGGTCTTCCAGTTTCCAATCCCCTGACGGGATGCACGGGGCCAAAGTGTTGGACGGATAACGCGACGGCATTCGGGCTCACCGAGGTTGCGATCAATTGGAATGCCCCCCTCGCTTGGGTGGCAGCTTGGGCGAGTGAACAAGAGGTTGCACCAAAGACGAGCTTTCCAGGCTTGGGCGGAACCGGCGGAACCGGCGGAACCGGCGGAACCGGCGGCAACGCCTCGTTCGGCGGCAATGGTTCGGTGGGTGGTGCCGTGTCGATTGCCGGAGCCCCGGGAGCCGGAGGCGTGCCCGTGGTAACCGAGGCGACGGGAGTCATCGGTGGCACTCACGGGAGCTCGAATCCTTCGAGCGATACCGGCGTAGCCAGCATGACTGGAACTGCGGTTGACCAAGGTGGCGCGACGGGAACCCCGACGAGCATTGCGCGCGCAGGTAACGACAGTGGTGGCGCCGATGTGGGAGCGGGTGAAGGCGAGAATGCAGACTCGGGTGGTTGTGGTTGCAAGGTCCAGGGAGCAAAATCGCGCTCATCGGGTGGTCTCGTGCTCTGTGCCTTGGCCCTGCTTTTGGGAAGGCGGAGACGTGGACTCGAAATCAGGTCGTGACGGCGAAGCGCTCGAATGAGCGTCGGCGTGCCGTGCAGCAGATCCTAGCCTCGTTTCAGCGGCTAGCGCATCGTGATGCTTGCGGCGTAGGTGAACGGCGCGCCGTTGAACCTGGCGATTCGGACAGAACGAGCGTGATGCAGTATGCATCGGGATACCGGTGCGCTCGCGACGGGTTCACCTTCGATGTGCGCGGCGGACACGGTGCCCGTGGGAGCAAAAGTAACGAATACCGTGGCGTTTCCTACGGCGTGCCCCAACGGATCGCAACGTTGGGCGCGTCGAAGGGCAAGGCTCGTGAGATGGACGACGGCGGGTCGGTAGACATAGGGGGGCAACCCGTCGTCGGCATTCGGCGATGCAAACTCGTTGCTGGCAATGGGCGGGGATTTCGTCGGTGCAGCGGCCTCCGCCACATTGGGAAACGAGGAAGCTTGCTTGGCTAGAAGCGCCGCACGAGGGGGCACCGTCTCTCCCACCGTTCCAGTCTCGATCATGTGGGGGGCGACGTCTGGCTTAGCCGCTCGAAGCGCGGTGGCAAAGATTGCCTTCGATGCCGTTTGAGACATGTGCCAAACATGTCGTTGGAGTGCGCCATCCGGCGTGCTCACCGACGTATCCGCTACGGCATCGTTCGATGATTCGTTCGCGGACATGACGTAGTAGAAGCAAATCGCGACGGTAGAATTGACCAGAGTGGCTAGTCCCACGACGGTCATGCGCTGTCGGGAGCGCTGTGCCAACGCCCGAAGCCGCGCCGCACCGGCTCTCTGCAGCGAAAGAAGCAAGGGCTTGGTGACGCGCCAGTCGAGCCGCCGAGTGAGCCTCTGACGGAGAGAAATCAGCGCACCTCGAGCGATGTTCGACAATGCTCCAGGGATTGGATCACGCGTCGTGCCCCGATCCTCCGGGGTGTTGCGGATCCCGGAAATGGCAGGCACGGCGTGCTCACTCGGAACCCCGCCGCACATGCCGTCGCCCGGGACGCCGTCGCCGCACATGCCGTCGCCGCACATGCCGTCGCCCGGGATGCCGTCGGCTTGGCTGAGTACATCGGTGTCGGAAAGGCCTTCGTCGTGGCTTTTGCGGGTGGAACGTGCAGAATTCGCGACGGCACGCGTCATGTCGGCACTGGCGAGAGCAGTCGTGTTGCCGAGCCTGTTCGTTTCGGGAGCGTCGCAAAGCGATTCGGGGCGCGCTACAAGCTCGGATCTCGATGCTGGCGCTACGAACGTCGATGCTGGCGGTGTCGATACGGATGCCGGTATCGAGGCCCGCGCTTTCGGCGGTGCGCCATTCGGGTGCGAAGGCGGCTTCATGCGCGTCTGAGAGGTCGTTCTGATGCTAGTGATTCGGCTGTTACTGTTCGCCTTGGCCCTGGCAGTCGAACTCGTCGGGTGGGGCTGCGACTCCGAATGGAGGGACGGCAATGCTTCGATTGTGTGTTCGTTGTCGCGCAGCTGTGCCGCAGCCCGCACGGACACCGGTCGCAGCTTTGCCTTCGTAGGCACGCGTGAGGCTTCATGACATTCTGCGGCAGATAAACGTGACTGTTTCGCTCCGGGCGTGGCGTGCACCGACGCGGTTCGTGTAGGCTGCGCGCTCGCTTCGGTCGGCGACGTCGATGGACAGGAACCGACGTGTCGTCCTGTGCTCGCAATGGAACGTGGCTGGTCCAGTCCGACTGTCAGCAACGCCAAGGGGTGTGGTGCTGATGTCGGATGCGATGTTTCATCGACGGCCTGTGCCCATTCGTTGGGGACAAGGGGAGTGTTGCAGCGCTTGCATCTCACCGTCACCCGTTTCCCAGCGATGCGCTCCTCGAACAACCGGTCGGAGATCGACAGATGGCGAGAGCAATCGGGGCATTTGAAGATGTGGGCCATTCGCCGCGCCGTGCTCCTTGTTCTGGGTTCGTGGCGGCGACGTGGGGGATTTATCATTCGGCACGGACCGTTGGACGAGACTCGAGTTCGACTCGCCCAGCCGATCGGGTATTGCAACGAGACGACACCGCACTCTTTCGCGCTCGCGAGGCAGCGAAGAGAATCCCTCCAGCGAACCGAGTGCGCTGCTGAGGAATGCTTCACTCATGCGTCAGCGCGCACGTACGTGCTCGGAGGGCAGCGGTGTTCGTCGTGTGACAAGGTGTGCATTGGTAGATCGGTGGCCGAAAAGTGACCATTTCTCTGCCTGCAAATATCATGCGGCGGACTGGATTCTCGTTGTGTGATCGTGCATGTTTGATGTCATGGCTACCGACGCGACCGGCACTCAGCCTCGCAAACCTCCCACTGCGCCTTCGGCTCGCAATTCTTCACCTCGTCCGTCTAGCGTCAGACCTGCAAGAAGAACGAGCAATCATCCCCCGCCGCTTGCCGGTCTCACGCCTCCTGAAGCCACGCCCAGCGTGAGCGTGCAGCCCAAAATCAAGACCAATCACGTGGTGACTTCCGTCGCGTCGCCTTCGAACGCGCATCACGTGAATGCGTCGATTTCGGTGAGCGAAGTGCGGGATGAGTTGGTCCGCGTCGTGATGCCGGAACTTCGGGTGCTCATGGAGCACCTCGTCGCAGGCGCAGTGGAACGCGCGATTGCCCCGCTGCTCGAGAAGCAACACGAGCTGGAAGATGCGCTCAAGGAGCTGCGAACGGTGCAGGCCCGCGCGGTTCAGCCTACCGCCGTAGCGAAGCCCGCTACCCAGGTGGTGTCTGCTCGAGTTGCTCCGGCTGAGTCGTATCCCGCGCCTGCAGTCAACACGGCAGTCTATCGTGAGCCTCCGCAACCCAACGTCGCAGTGTATCGCGAACCCGCCAAGGCCGAATTCAACGGGTATCGTGACGCCCCTGTTCCCACGACGGCCACTCCAAACGGGGAACCCGCTAACCGGGTCAATCTCGCTACTGGTCGATCGTCGCGCCTCGACACGCTGGAGGACATTCCTTCGGAGCTGAACGGTTCGCGTCGCAAGAAGTTCTTGATGGTCGCCTTTGCTGTCGCCGTCTTCGTGCTCATTTTGTCGGCGGTCGGCCTGAGCGTCATGAGCAATCTAGGAACTCACCTCTAGACGTCTCCAACCGAGCAACGATGATGCGGGCAAATGGAAGGTAGCCCTTGGGTTGCCCGAGTGTCGACGGACGGAGCACGCCTGCGAGCGCGCTTCGCGGCAGCTCGAGGTCTTCGGTCGGTGCGTTCCAAAAGTTAAGGGGCGCCGCAAAAAGGGTGTCGTGCAGGCGGACGCTTCGCTGACGGAAGCCTGGCCGAGACGCGTTACAGTGCAAGGAACCGTTCGTCTTTCAACGGCTTTTGGGGTTTGGCGCGTCGCGATTACGATGCCTCGATGTGCGCTTGGCCGACGGCTTGGTGCGCCTTGCACGCGGGATGAAAAGTCGCGTTTCTGGAACGACAGGTCGTGGACAACACGATTCGAGTCTGTTCGAATGGTTTCGGGGTGCACACCACGGTTCAGGTGCCACGACGTCGCATTCGATTCCGCTAGGAAGACGGGTGCCGACAGAGCCAAGTGTCTCCCAAGAGTCGAGATCAAATAGGAATAGAAGCATGAAAAGTGCAATTTTACTCTCTCTGTCCATCGCCATGTTCGCTTCCGGCTGCAGCAAGAACGAAGAGGTCAAGGAGTTCGTAAAGGAGAACGACGCTCTGGTCGCCGAGATCAACAAGAGTGCTACCGCCGAGGCAGCGCAGAAGGCGTTCGACTCGCATCGGGAGGCTCTCAAGTCGAAGCTCGACTCCATCAAAGAAGCGAGAGGTTTTCAGGTTAGCCAAGAGAGTCAGGACGCACTGGCGAAGTCCGTCGTAGCGGGCGCAACGGCGATTTGCAGCCTTCGAAATCAAAGCGATCGGTAACCCTACCGATGAGCCCAAGTACAAATCTCTGTGCGAAAGCTACAGCAACATGATGAAGATGTAAACCTTGTGACCCTTGTCGGGATCGTGAGCGGGGACATTCCGTGAAGAAGAATGGCCCCGCTTTCAATTGGGCTTCTCATGAAGCAATGGCCGGGTGATGTTGACGGCATAACGCGCGGATGGTCAGAACCAAGGTGCGCTTTTGCGCCGCGCAAAACCAAATCAGCGGCCAAGCAGCGACGTCGCTTTGCTTTTGGATCGGAGTGCGAAAAAGTAGGGGTGGCGTGCACTGCGACGACAGAGTGGTGACACCTACGGCATGTCGCGAGCGCGGTGAAATCCGGAAGTGTTGAAGGACTAGAACGAGGGCTTCACCCCACCTGGGCAGAAAGATTGGTTCTTTCGGCACTCGTGATTGATTGTGTCGCGCACGAGCAACGAAGGAGCAACGCCATGTTCCGTCGCTCTACGATCGTTTCGTCCCTCGTTCTCGTCAACTTCTCCGTCGGTGCCTGCAGTGGTTCCGATCCCGAGTCCACGGTAGGGCAGGGCGGCGCGCCTGGTAACGTGGGCGGGATGGGGCAAGCCGGCGGGAGTGAAGTCGGTGGAGCACTTCAAGGGAAGGGTGGTGCGTCGGTTGGTAACGGCGGCCGTTCGACTTCAGGGGGGGCTTCGAATCTGGGCGGCCGAGTATCGGGCGGCGGAAGCTCCAGCGGAGGTGCTCCCTCGAACGGCGGAATGGCAGCGGGTGGCGCATCGACCAATGGCGGCAACGCGAGCGGAGGCGCTGCCGCCGTTGGTGGGAAAGCCAATGGTGGTGCGACGGCTGCTGGCGGAAAGGGAAGTGGCGGCGCGGTGAGTGCGGGCGGCTCGACGAGCACTGGCGGCAAGGCCGCCGGAGGTTCGGCTAGCGGAGGCACTGCGGGCTCGGGCGGCTCGTCAAACACCGGCAAATACGCGTGCCCCGGCAATCCCGCGGAATACGATGCGACGATGATCAAGTCGGGTTCGACGTGGACCGTCACCAACGGCGGGACGCAGCGGTACTCGGGTTCGGATACCGCGGCAGCTCTCACTGCCGCTTACAACAGCCTTACGGCGAATCGCACCACCAAGCAGAGCGTCCTGGTGCAAGGTGACGGAAGCATTCCCGCGTCTTCGCGCGTCAACTTCCCAAGCTACACGGTGCTGAATTGGTGCGGTACTCTCGACATCACCGGGAGCGCCTCGGGGGATTATTCGCCGTTTTATGCCAACGGCAAGACTCAGGTCGAGATCGCGAATCTGAAGATGACGGGGTCACCGTCTTACGGCATCTTTTTTCGCGGAACGAACAATATGATCCTCGGGAATATCGATCTCCGCTTGTCGGGAGGGTCGCCTGGGATTGCCATTAGGGTGGACACCAGTGGTTCGGCTGGAACGGACACGACCTTCGTACGCAACCTTCAGATCGACCACGTGTATGGATCCGGAATGAGCAGTCAGCTCATCGAGACCTACGGCGTCGATGGGATCAAGATCGGTACCGTCGAGGGCAATTCCGTTGGGGAATGTGGAGTACTCCTCAATCGAAGTATCAACGCCGAGGTCGGTGAAGTGAGCTGCACGGATTGTGGGACGGGTACAGGATATGCGGCATTCCGGATTGCCAACAGTGCAGGCCGAATCAATGGAAGCTATCCGGTGGGCAACATTCACGTGGGTAAGGTCTACGCTCGCGGCGGTGGGCGAGGGATCTTCTCGGTGTCCGCAAGCGGCGGTTTGACCATAGACAACGTAGACATTGCCAACACCGGGAACAACCCCATTCTCTTAGAGAACTGTACGAATACGACCGTCGCGGCAGTGTCCGGCACCGTTTCGAAGGGACAGGTGCGCATCGCTGGTGCGACCCAGAGCAATATCGCCCTCAAGAACCTCACCCTCAGCAACGGCGCAACCGTGCTCCAGTCGCCGTGCTCGGGAACGAATACTTGCACCGCGACGAACGTGACGGGCGGGACCGTAACGATGTGCAATTGACGCCGAGGGAGCGTTCGACGCGCAGCTGGGATCGAGACCGCCAAGCGGGTCGCGACGCCGCGCGTGATTGCTCGCGCCGCGCGTGATTGCTCGCGCCGCGCGTGATTGCTCGCGCCGCGCGTGATTGCTCGCGCCGCGCGTGATTGCTCGCGCGGTCTCCGCCGGGGGCGTCAATCGATGAGATAGTATTGGCAACTCCAGGCGAGTTGCCCCGTGGCGGAATCGGCATCGCAATCACAAAACGCCATGCCCGAATCGCAGTGGTCACTTGGAGTTCTGCAGGGTTTCTTGTCGAGTTCGCCACATTCGTCGACGTGGAGCCCTACTGGGGCGCAAGCGTCCATCGTTGCGACTTGACCGAGCGGACATTCATCGAGATAGCCGGTAGAGTTACAGGTCGCCCAGGAGACGACCCCCGTATTCGAGTCACAGCAACGACGAGCGCCGAAGGCACAGGAGTCCTCGGGACAGGCGGTTCGAGCAACGGAGCCGGTGGGACAACGCCAGGTCGTGCCTTCGCAAATCGCTGCGACGGAGTAATTGTCTGGTTCAAAGCAGCTCGGCACGCAACTTGGGGCGAGCGTCATTCCGCAGTTCATCACCTCATTCGTACATTGACCCAAGTGATCGCAGGTCTCGTTCAAGGTCGCGGCGGACGTGGCGCCACTGCCTCCACGCGCCGTCGTGTATCCTCGAGTGGTTGCGCCACCCGAGTACGAGCCTCGGGTAGCGCTGCCGGCCGCGGGTCCCGTATTGGAATTTCCACCTCGTTGGAAATTCGTCGGCCCCGCACCGCCCATCGAAGTGGATGCTTCGGTCGCGTCGTCATCTGCTGCGACGTCGGTGGCTCCGCCACACCCAATCGCGACAAGGAGCAGCCCCGCGTACCCCAATTCTCGCGAAACGAGCTGCCAAGAAAGCGCGCGCATCATGTTCATACCCGCACATTCCCGGCGAGCTGCCGTTCCGTCACGGAAATTGAGCGGACCGTCTGGACGGGAAAGCATGCTCTTCGACTGATGGAGTGCGCGACCGACACCCCCATTGCCTTGGAAGGACGTCGAGGGTACGTTCGATGCTGTTCGGCTTGCGATCCTCGATGCACAACGAGGACGCTCGTGGTGATGGGAATTCTCGGTATGAAACGACACACCAGTCGATCTCTTCGGTACGCTCCTTGGCTTGGTTTCATTGGCTCGTGGGTGGGCGTTCTCCTTCTCGGGATGCGGTGGACCAGCTTCGAAGCTCGGGGTTCAACATAGTCTCGCAACGGGGTGTCCACAGGCGAACATCACCGTAAAGCCGATTGGTGGCGTTCAATATCTCGTATCGGGTTGCGAGGAGGCCACGATTTATCGGTGTTTCGACTCCAGCGGCTGTATCCCCGAGTCCAATCAGACGACGAAAGGTGAGTCCGCGGCTTCGGTCATGGTGCTCGCTCGGGGATCGACTGGGCCGAACGCGTCGCAACCTCGTCGCGAGAAGACGAAATCGGGATCCGTTCAGATCGCCGCGGATATCGAGCTCGAATCGCACGTGACCGTCCATCTCGCGGCGGAACCCGGCAGTTCGGACAAGCCGATGCAGGTTGGTTTGGTGCTTCGTGACAACGAACGGGCCATGGCGGACTGTGAGCTGGGCGTGCTGCTCAATGGTGAGCGAATTACCCTTGGCACGACCCAGCGACAGAACAAAGGGACCTTCGTCGTGTTGTCGACGAGGCCACCACAAGCGCTCGTGTCGGAATTCGGGGTGGCCGAGCGAGTGACGTTCAGTGCATGTGATAGACGTTTCGCCCTCGACCCCGCAATGCTGGACAAGCTCCATGCCTTCGTTACGAAGTACGAAAACGAAGTCGCCATTCAAGGGGATCCCAAGTCAGGTGCGTCGAGCAAGCTCGTGGCTCCGGCTGCAGGGTGGCCAGCTTGGTCGGTGTCGACGAAGACGCCCAGTGCCGTGAAGGACGGCAAGGAGTTCTCGGCGACGGAGCTTTACGAGCTACTCAAGCCATCCGTATACCGGGTGGACTCGTTCTTGGGTGCAGGCTCCGCACAAGGCTCGGCAGTGGCGATTGGCCCCACGGAGCTTCTGACCAACTGCCACGTCGTGGCCGGTTCGAGGAAGATCATCGTTACCAATGCCGATCACGAGTACGTGGCGCGACTGGTTCGCTCGCTTCCGAGTGCAGACCGCTGTGTTTTGACCGTAAATGGGGGTGACCTCACTCCGGTACGAGGAATACGCGCGTACGCTGATCTCAAGATTGGCGAGACGCTCTATACGTTAGGTACTCCTAGCGGTCTCGAACTCTCGCTCTCGAGCGGATTGCTCTCTGGACTACGCCAAGAAGAGCCCATCGGGTGGATGGTCCAAACGACGGCACCCGTTTCCCCTGGATCCTCTGGTGGCGGCCTATTCGACAATCGCGGAAATCTCGTCGGCATTACGACCCTCGTACTCGTGGGGCGTCGACGTCTCAATCAGGCTCTCAATTTTGCGATTGCGGCTGAAGAGTTCTGGCTCGAGGCGCGTTAGCGCTTCATGTCGCGGAGTTGTGACGAGCGGAACGGTCGTGAAGTCTCGTGGCCCTCGGCGCCTGAGCGCGTCGAATCCCAGATGCGGCGAAGGCCCGGCAATGATGGCCGAGCCTTCGCAGAGCGACGTCTTCGAGAGAGACTTGCTCTCCCGCTCTGGATACTAACGTCGGCCCATTGGGTTGCCGTTTCCTTGCGCACCAGGATGAGCGCGGTTCGGACCACGCAGCCACCGGGGGTGATGCGCTTTACCGCATCTACCGCCGATGTCGAGCTCCTCTGTGGCTTCAGCGAGGACGTTTCCAGCCACATCGAGAGTCCGAATGGTCACCTCGTGATGTCCATGTCGATGGATCAGGAATGGATTCGTATAGAGCTTCCATTCACCGCCATCGACGTTGTACTCGTTTCGAAGTCCATCACTCGAGTTGACGGTCAGCATCACCAGTACCGGCGTCACGTAGTGCCCTTCGCGTCCCACCATCCCGAGAAACTCGGGCGAGGGGGTGACGAAGATGCTGGGACGTGCCGCGGCCGGCATGTTGTTCCCGATGAAGAACGACGGTTGCGGCGGTTGATTGTAACCGCTGTTTTGCGCCGCGACGGCAACGCGATACTGCGGATCGTGCATCAGCGTAGGGATGCGATGTTCGGTGATCTCACTCGTCGAGTAAATTCGGAGCTCGGTATTGTCTGCACTACGGAGCATCACCTCTTCGCGCCAATCGCCCAAGAGATCCGCCTGAAGGCTGGGGGTCGCTTTGGTGCCATTGTTGGATGCCGCGCCCACCGCATTGAGTAAAACGACTTCCTTTTCTGCGAGCCAATCCCACTTGCGTACGCTCGTGTCGTCGAGAAGTTCACGCATCGGATCGCCATCCCAAAAGACGGCGAAGTTGATCGACGGTCGCTTTTGCCCAATCGCGGTTCCTTTGACGTCCCACACGTTGGCGTTCGCTGCACCCCAAGCTTCACATCCTGCGTACTCTGGATCGATGTCCGCGGCGAGCCCGCGACCCGTGTCTTTCCCGTTGTAAACGCCCCAGATGACGTTGCCATTGGCTGCGTCCGTGAGCACGGATTGGAAGGGGCGAGCCGTCTCTTCCTTGACGGAGAACATCTCGAGCCCCGGTCGTTTCGGATGGAATCTCCGACGTGCATTGCATCCCCGTGGCCAAGGTTGGTGCTGTAGAGCACCGAGCCATTGTCATCGAGGACGAGGGAACCGAGAACAACCTCGTCTCTGCCGTCGCCGTCCACGTCGGCGGCGACGACCTGATGATTGCCCTGTCCAACGTAGGCACTTCCGGCAAGACGAGTGTCGAAGACCCAGCGGTTGGTGAGTCGCCCCTCGATCAACTCGAAGGCGGCCACCACCGTGATGCCCTCTCCGTAGCCCGATTGGCCGTGATAGTAGCCTCGCTCGAAGTACGCGCTCGGATGTACGCCATCCAGGTACGCAACACCCGCGTTGAATCGATCGGAGCGATTGCCGTAGTTGTCGCCCCAGTCAGTGACATTGCCGCGCGCAGGAACGTAGTCGATGGTATCGAGTGCGGCGCCGGTCTCGCCGTCGAATACGGTGAGGAATTCGGGACCGGACAAGATGCGACCGTTGGCAGTTCGGAAGTCCGCGGTCTCGTCGCCGATGGCGACGCCTTGCCCGTCGATGGTGCCGTCCGCGGTCCTGCAAATCAATTCCGCGCGTCCGTCACCGTCGAAGTCATAGACCAAGAAGGGAGTGTAATGTGCGCCTGCACGAACGTTACGACCGAGATCGATACGAAAGAGCAGGGTTCCGTCGAGTTCGTACGCGTCGAGGAACACGTTCCCCGTGTAGCCGTCCATCGAGTTGTCTTGGGCATTACTCGGATCCCACTTGAGGACGATCTCGTAGCTCCCGTCGCCATCGAGATCCGCGACGCTCGCATCTCCAGCGGAATAAGTGTAAGGCAGCCCGTCTGGTGTGATGGCGCCGGGCGGAGCTTGAATTGGGATGCTCAGGTAACCGTTCGGGAGCATCGTGAAGGATTCGTGGCTCGGGAGCTCGAACAAGCCAAAAGTTTCCCGGAGTTGATACTGGGAATTCGCGTTGCCCGAGGTGTCGAGGAAATTCGTTGCTCCACGAAGTGGGTGGTGATTGAGGGGGCGGCCGTCGCGATAGATGCGGAAGCCGAGTCCTTCTCGGTCCGTGCCGAGAAGACGCCAACCAAGGTAGACTCCTTGATCCGTCGGAACGGCAATGGGCGCACGATTCAGGTTTTCTGCTCGCTCGTAGGTCGCGAGCAGGCGCTCGACCTGGAGCGGTTCGGAGCGGCGCGAGAACCCTGCGGGCCCAACCGCAGCAACGGTGTAGAAGTAGCCATTTTGTGGAAAGACGGCGTAGTTGTCGCTGAGCGCGTTGGTTTCCGTGATCCCGACCAAGGTGTAGTCGCCGAATTCTTCCGTCGAGCGATAGACGTAATAGGCCTGAGCACCCGATACCGCATTCCAAGTGACGTCGATGGAATGGAGCGATGCGGAAGGTGATGCGAGATCTCGAGGGCGAGATGGAAGGTCACCCGAGACGAATCGGGGGGCGACGGTCAATGTGGCGCTGTACTTCGATATTCCGCCAGGCGTCACGCTCTTTACGCGGTAGTAATAGCCTCGATAATTCCTCAAGTCTTCGGCATCGCTGGCAGCTGACGTGCCAAGTGTTTGGACTAGCGCGAACGCGCCATCGGCTTCAGTCGAACGGAAGAGTTGGTAAAAGAGCGTGCCGGGTACGGCGTTCCAAGCGAGATCGATGTTCTGCGGCGCCGTCGAGGTCGTCCGTAATCCATCCGGTGCCGATGGGGTTCCCATGCTCGTATCGATGACACGAACCTCGAACTCTGCGCTGGGGACCGACTGCCCGTTGGGTGTAACGACTTCGACGGAATAATAGTAAGTTCCGAAGAGCGCGACGTTCGCATCGAGATAGCTTGCGTCGGGAGTCGACGCGACCAATTCTGCTTCCGTTTCTCCCGCGGCTCTACGATAGACGTTGTAAGTGAGCGCGCCATCGATTGGCTCCCAGTCGATGGTGAGGGAGGGGCTGGCAGAGAATGCAATGCCTTCGAGGAGGAAGTTCGTCGGTGGAGACGGTAGTGCGACAGCCGAATACGAGAGCACCAAAGATACCGCCAACGTTGGATCGGTATATCCAGCGTACGCAAAGGTCATCTTCTTGTCGTTGCCCGCGCCTTGACTGGGCATGCCGAGGATCACGGTGGCTTGACCTCCCGCGTCGACGCGGCTCTGCAAGAAGGAGGCGAAATCCGCGGAATTGAGTGTAGCGCTCGAGCCGCTCACGGCTTCCTGCTGGGAGAAGTCGACGACGTTGGCAAGATTGATGGGACAGAGCCCACTGCTTGCGATGGCGTCGTAGTACATGGCAGGATTCGAACTCGGCGCCGTACTTGAAGTCTGCCGCGGTCCAGTTCTGCGTCAGGTTGCCAGAAGCGTCCTTGAGGCCGTAGAGGGCGAACCTTCCAGTGGTGAGCGTATCACCGGCGACGCGATTGAACTTGAGGCTAGCGCCTTGAACCACAATCTTTCCGAGTGGCGACAAGTCGAAGCGGTGATAAACGAGGTTGTTCCTCACGGCTCCCGACGCGAAGTCACGCGCTCGTATCTCGTAGCTGGATCCTACATTTTGAATCGACAGGGTTGGAGCCCCGGCATCGCCAGCGATTGCGATTGCCTTCAAGGCGTTCGGCACCAGCGTCACGGTTTCCGCGCCTCGTGCTTGGGATACGACCGACACCAGAAACGCGAAGATGGGTAGGTGTAGCTTCATGGTTTCCTATTTCGTCGGAGCGATTGGAATTGGTTCGTCTCGTGCGCTCGACCCGATGCAGATTCACAGGGCGGAACGGAGTCCGCAGGACTACGCACTGACCGAGGACCCAACTGCCAGTATGCCGTTCCCACTCATGGAGTCGAGAACCGTTCGCTGTCCTTCTGCGGATCTTAAGGGGCTCCACGCGAAATAGGAGAGTGCATTGCGCAGGCTGTATGGACAAGTGTCTGTCTGCACGGAAGAGATCCCGTCTTGCGGCAAAAGACACACACGAAGTCTCTGCGTGTAAACCCGACTCGACTCCACTTCGAGGTTCGGTTCGTCGGTTGGTCAGGCTTCGTGTGTGGCGCATCGAGCGAACGGCACGTTCCAGGGCTCGTGCTCGGAATGGTTCGTTGTCCAGCCGTCAACTCGAGGCTCCACATTCGCCGTCAGATTCCGTGGTTGCTTCAATGAGTTGGCAATACGCGTGGGCTCCGTTGTGAGGCTGCGCGCCTGGCAAGTCGTTACACGGTCGATTCCGGCCAAGATCGAGGCGACCTGCTTACCCGGTTCAGTCGTGCCGCGCTCGAAGCGATCACCCTGCTCCAAGCTGTCTGAGCTCGACGCAATCACACCGGATGATCCAGGCGGTCGGGCACGGTGCTCGGTGTGCGGGATATCGACGGGACACCGTTCCATCCACGATTCGAGCATCGAGAGAGCACTCGAACCGTGAATTACGTCCGTCGATTCGGACGGTCGAGAACACGCTTCTTGGCGTCGAGGACCATCTGATGGACTCGCTGATGGTCGAACGGAGAAGCCGTCCGCTGGCACCATTGGACGAACACGGCCGTCATTTCCGTCGCGCTGACATGGGGAAAAAGGTAGCTCAAGCGCACCATGGTTCTGAACAACGAACCTGCATCCGTCTTCTGGCCGACATTGGCCAGATAACGTCGCATTCCGTGGGTGGTCACGATCGGCTTCGTTGCAATGGGTTTCGGCGGCCCGATTGTCGGTGGATCGGTGCCGTCGAGTGCACAATCGACGCAAATGCGGGTGTTGGGCATGGCCTCGATTCGCTTCGGGCTGATGAACTCACCGCATTCTGAGCACTGGCGTTGCATGGACGACGCTCGACCCGAGCAGGGTAGCTCGTCGACGGCGCTTGTCACGGCGACGGGCGGAAAACGACCCTGTGCTCGCACCTGCTTCGGGCTCCTCCGGCCCGCCCACGATGCAGTGCCACCGGCGAACGGACGTGTCTAGAGTCCCACTGGCATTCGGAAGTCGATCTGAGAATGCAATTGCTCCGACTTCCAGAACAGAGGCGACCAGCTACAATGCCCGGTGATTCGCGGACCGAAGACACGGCTAAACGCCCTGGTTGCGAGCAATGCGGGAGCCCGGCAGAGCGTGCCGTCGCAGAGCGCATATTGACCCGCAAGTCGGTCGTCGTCGTAGGCGATTCGCATTTCAGGGAGAAGGGCCTGCTTTCCGGCGTCATAGGTATACCGCTGCATCAGCCACCACACGTCGGATACCGCCCAGGCCAAAGCCTCGCGCAGGACGCGATCGGCGTTCAGCGCGCGCAACTCTCCCTCTCCCGAGACCGAACAGTACACGCCCAGGCGCCGCAGGCGCTCGAGGATGAGGTCGTCCCACTCGCCGTAGTGCTGCCACAGCCAGTTCAAGTTTGCGGGCTTGCCTTGAGTTGCAGCCGCGTACCGTCCAAGGTCGAGTGTGCAAGTGACCCGCGCTGGTGGCCCCTGAACCTTCACCTTGTAGTCGACCGTGCCAAGGTAGCTCTCGACGGCTGCGCGCTCTCGAGGTGCGAAATCGTACCGTTTCACGAGTAGCGAAGCACTGGTCTCCTTGCCGTAAACCACCGCTGGCGTCGTTTGTACCGTATGGAGCGAGCCACAATAGGCGCCTAGAGGTATGCCGGCGTGTACGAGTGGTGCGGACACGACGAGGGGGCGTGTGTCACGCGAGAACGTCCGATCCATCGTGCCCTGTGCGAAAACGGTATTCGTCATTCCGTAGTCAGCCACATTCGGCTGTTGCATTGGTGGGGGGGCATTGGTATCCACGAGCCCGGGAAGCGACTCCACACGAGACGCACCGTTGAGTTCTTCCTGGTGAGCGCCGTAGATTTCGATCTGAATCGGCGCGATACGCGGCAAGTTTGCGTCTTGCAGGGTCCAACGCAGGTCCTCCAAGGTCGCAGGAACGAAGCGAACGCCGCGACGGACTCCGCCCGAAGTCTTCAGTAGCGATATGACGTCTTGGTCCCAAATGGGCATGCGGGCGTCGACCGCGGCAATTTCCGTTGCGGAGAGATCGTCATACACGGACTGCGCAGCCGCGAGAGCGGCGTTGCCCGCTTCGAACTTGGTCGTGTACTCGAGATCCCAAGCTTCATATTGCCCAAGCGCCTCGTCCATGAGTGCGTCGGCCTGCTTCTTCACGGAAAACGCTTTCATGTACGCCGGATCGTTTCGTGCTGCCGCGACGTCTCGTTGTGCGGTGACGAGTTCGGCATTGTAGTACTCGATCAGGTCCGGATCGGTTTCGACCATGAGTTCGCCGAGGAGGAACGTCACGACGGACTCGGCTGCCAGGATCTTGGCCTCGCCCTCCGCGGCCAATGCCAGCTCGGCGGAATGCTCGAGAACGTAGGCAGCATGGGCGTCGAGCAATGCCGAGATTCGGTTCGCTTCGTCGAGTAGGCTTTGTGCGAGGATAGCGAGGGCATCGATGGCCGTATTCACGGCGTCGGTGGCCGATTGCATCAGGTCACATCGAGGCGCCGTGATGCTCTTCAGCTCGAGTTCCGCCTTTGCTTGGAGCGGAAGCACGTGCGCGACGTTCGATGGCTTAAAAGCGATCGACGCTTCCGGCAAAAGCGTTACCTTCGCTGCTGCCGGGTGGCCCTGGATGGCCAAATTGGCTCTCCGCAACGTCTCCAGAGTGGGATAGTCGGTCAATGTCGACGGCAGTGCCCACGCGCTGTTCGTAATCGCGGTTGCCAAGACCAAATGAAGAAATGAATGCTCTTTCGCATAAATCGAGAATTCACGCGTGCCTCACTTCTGCCGCATGTGCTGAATGAAGAATGCTGCCCTCATCCCGCTTCATCAGCGGCAATTTCAAGATCGATGTCGAAATCGCGAATGCCGTCTCATAAACCCGCCTGCAGCTCGGACGTGCTCGTGCCTCGTGCTGCCGTGCCTCGTGCTGCCGTGCCTCGTGCTGCCGTGCCTCGTGCTGCCGTGCCTCGTGCTGCCGTGCCATCGTACTTTTCGCCAGCGAGTCGTCAGTTCCGCAAGCGAGTGTTGCCGTCGAGGACGATGGGGCGATGCGGGTTCATGAGAACGAGCTCCCTATGGCTCTGTCTATTTCTTTGCCACACCGGTAACCTGGGTCGTTCCTAGATACGGTTCCGAAACAACCGTACCGGCGACCGTGATGTGGAACTTCGCTTGTCCACTGGCGAGATCGCACCAAAGATCCTTGGCTCCGATCGAGGTCGTAAACACACCGGTTTGATATGCAATGGCTGCTTGTTTCGTTAGCGATGTTTCAACCGCCTGTGCGAGGGGATCGGTGTCGCCCAAGTAACGACTCATCGCGTCCGGTCCGAGCTCCAATGAAACTTCGACGTTCTCGACGACGAGTGGATTTGCGATATGCGCTGCCCAGATGGCTCCTGCCTCCCGAGCCGAAGCGACGGCGCTTTCCACGAAGTCCGAGCCGACCAGCGACGTGATTGGGATATACGCGGTCACGGCTCCTTGGCGGCGCAGCGCGCGCGTGATCTGCTCCGTCATCGACGGATTGGTGCTTCCTGCAATTGCGAGCTTCTCGATGTTGTCACAATACGCAGCTTCGAATGCTCCCTCGAAACCCAAGGGAAGGATGCCGTGGCGTACTGCGAATGAAAGTTTTTCGGGATAGTCGAGGACATGGATCCCCGAACTCGTCTTGGAGTCCACTCGAGCGGGTACCAGGTCAGTCGTTCCTTCAATGGGGAATTCGAAGGAAATCGGATTCGTGGCACTGCTGCCACCGGCTGCAGTCGAACCTCCCGTTGCCGAACCTCCCGCTGCCGAACCTCCCGCCGCTGTGGCCCCGCCGCGCGCTGACGAGCCGCCTCGAGCCGATGCACCGCCTTGAGCGGTGGTGCCACCGAAGCCACCGAAACCCGGGAACCCGCCGAAACCCGGGAACCCGCCGAATCCCGGGAACCCACCGAAACTCGGGAAGCCACCGAAGGCCCAAGTCGTGCCGCTGCCAGCGGTTCCGCCCGCGCCCGCCGCAAGTTCCCCGACGGGTTGATTGCCGTCTTGGCCCGCCCGTCCTTCCAGCGCGTCGCGGGCTGCGTTCTCCGAAGTATCCGCCATCATGCTGCAGCCAACGGCGACCTCACAGCAGAGGCACAAGCCGGCCATGAACCGAAGATTTCTGAATCGAATATGAGTTGTCATTCATCCTCCTTCAACGTCGAGCGACCTGCTTCGAGTACTTCGCGACACGTTCTGCGTGTCCCTTGCTGTATTCTTCGACGTCGTTCTGGAGTGACTCGACGCTATGCTCGAGCAATCGATGTCGAAACAATGCGGCGCGATGCATCATCGCACCGAACTCGAGACGTTCGGCATCGGAGACGTCACCACTGTTGAGTCGCTCGATTGCGTTGCGGTCGTGGAGCTCTTTGTCGATTCTCTTGACCTCATCAGCCACGAACTCGATATCCATGCTGGCGATCACCTCGGGGGATTCGATTACGGGCGCGCCTGGTTGATCGTCTTTGGTGGGTTCGGGTGCTGTTGGTGCATCGGCAGCTACACCGGCGTTGCGGTGAGCGTCAGTGGCTGGCGTCGGATTGGGGATCTCGTGTCCGTGCTCCGCGGCGGAATTCGTCGTCGTGTGGGGGGACTTCTCGGTCTCGTGCGTTTGATATCGCCATAGGCCGATACCGAGCGCACAGGCCAGAGGTACCCCTAGAAACCAGCAGAGTCGGAGGCGTCCATTCGGAACGTTTGCGGTAGTCATGATTTTTTCTCGTTTCGAATCGTGGCAAGGAACGTCGTGCGTCGACAATGGAATGACGAGAGCGGAAGCTCGTGTAACCCGAGGCAAGTACCGCCATCGCGACGGTACTTGCCTCGTCCCAGGGCCAAGGAGCTCACGGAACCCGTTGGTGAGCCCGAGGCCACGGAGCGTGGATCACTTCTTGTAGGTCATTACGCCCTTTTGCTCGAGGAAGGACACGCCGTTGACCGTCTCGGTCACCCAGACACTGTTGTGCTTCTTGAAGTTCGAAACCGCGGTCGAGCTACCAAAGATGCTGTCGAGAATGCCGAGGACGAAGCTACCCCCGAGGCACCAGCTCCAGTATCCGCAGCCCTTCATGAGGTAAGTTGCTGCGGTCCCAGCGCCCGTCGGCTGTAGCGGCGGTACCGAGGGGGAACCGTTGCTCGGCATCAGGTTCATCTGGATCGCAAGCAGCATCAACGCACGCTCTTGGAGCTGCGCCTTGACTTCCTGCGTGATGCGCTCCTGCTCGGCAGTCGTGTAGGTGAACCCGCTCGACGAAGCGTTGAACGTGATCGAGAACCAATCGCTCGAGTTCGAGTCCTCCACGACCTCGTGGAGCGTCTTGGACGAGAAGAAGCCGCCCTTCTTGACGACCTTTTCCACACGACTCAGCCATTGAGACATGTTGTACGAAGCGGTGTATCCACGTCGAACCTGAAGGTCGTACTCGTAGAAGGCGTTCATGGCGACTTCGGCCGTCAGATCATTGATGTCGCCGACGAGTCCGCCGCTCAAACCACCGGGATAGAATGGACATGCGCCCATCAGGCTCACATTGACCTGCGCGCCGACGCTATCGCCGAAGGCGCCTTCGTACTGGACGCTTGGATCGAACGGAGCCGTCAGGGAAGTGACTTTCTCGTCACCCGTCGGGAGCGCCATCATGTCGTAAGTTTGGCCGGAGACGACACCCGGGATGGCGAGGGAAATGATGGCAGGCGTGTCGGTATCGAAACCCTGGAGACCGACGGCAGATGCCGCCAATCTGGGGCGCTTGATTGGCACCTTCGAAACCGTTCGACCGGGATTGATGGCTTGATAGCTCGAGATGGCGTTCGCCCAGCCCGTGCTGTAGGTGAGGGCGGCAGTGAACCCGGAGAGCCGCACGTACTGCCCGTAGAGACCCGTAACGGTGGTGTTCAGCGAGATCAACTTGTCGACGAGCCCGAACAAAGGTTCGAGCGCTGTCGCAAAGTTCGTGGTGGCCGAAGAATATGCGTTGAATGCCGACGTGTAGTTGGCTTTGGCGACGGAATAGGCTTTCTGTCCCGGGACATACTCGGCCGTGAGGAACGTGCGCAACGCCGTTACCGCGGCCGTGTAGATCTCCTGCTCGTTGGTGCACGTATCGAGCAATTTGCACATGTCGAGGTCGCTCTTTGCGCTCGCAACATCGGCCACGAGATCCGCCTTTTCAGCCTCCAGGCGGTCGAACTCGTCCTTGGCGATGTCGCGTTGACGTGCCGCTTCGTTCAGATCTGCAGCAAGGGCGTCGATCTCATCGGAGAGCGGGTCGTAGTCCTTGATCATTTTCTCGATCTTGTCCGCTACGATCGCGGCGGAGTTCAGCGTGCTCTCCGCAGTCTGTCCAACCTTCTTCACCGCTGGGCAGAAATCGATGTTCTGACGGAGTGAGACAGCCGACACCGCAGCTTTTCCCGTAGACGGAGGAAGTACGAAGAGCTGCTGACAGTCCTCGGATGGATACGCGACGGCCTCGACGCCGCTTGGGATATTGACGGTGCCGCATCTCGTTTCGAGCGCTGGGCCACTCGCAAACGCGCTTCCCGCGACGAAAAGGCCACACACGACAGCATTGACGGAAACTAGTCGAATACTTCGCAACATGATGTCTCTCCACTGAATTGAATTGCCGCGCAGAACATGAGTGTCGGGCAAGCGGAGACCGTGCGGCACTTAGCCGCGCCAGTCCGCGCGCTCAATCACGCCGATGCCGCCCTCGGACTCACCATCTACGACAGCGGAATTGACATCGACACGGCCATACCTGACATGGCTCGCGAAAATTATTCCTTGGCCGCGGAGAATGCTCTTCGTGTCTTGGTGTCGCAGCCCGCAAGTGAGCGACAGGTTCGTTCGAATGCGGCGTCGGTCAATCGTGCAACCAAGGCGAGGCGTCGTTCTGTGAGCCCTTCTAGTTCTTCCAGTGAACGGCGGGTCGCTTCGGTGTTGCCGCTTCGGATTGTCTCATGATGCTTCACCGAAAGCCTCGCGAAGGAATCCTGCAGCGTCGCGGCTTGCAGACGTAGGGATGCCACGAGAGAAGAGAGCTCCGCGTCGCTGAGTTTCGCATAGGGCTCCGCGTCGTCTTCGGCGGCTGAGGATGTGCCGTGGGGTGTTGCGGTAGCAACTCCCCTGGGGCTCGGGAGCGGCGGTGGGGCGCGAGTTGGGCGCTGCTCTCGACGGGTCGAGCGCTCATCGCGCGCGTCCGTGTCACGAGTAGCAGCCATGATGTCGAGAGCGGTGCGTCGATGGGTCAGTCCCACCGTGATGACGCCCGTCAGGATCGAGACGACCGCCAAGCCCAATCCGAGTTGGTACGTTCTCATACGATGCCTCCTTCGGAACTCCGTGTATGGTTTCGTGAGCCGTTTCGGTAAACGACTTTTCTGAACGCGCGTACTCGCTGCACTGAGCGCGATTCCTAGTACGTTTGCGCGCCGTGTAGGCCACAATCGAAGATCGCGAGCTTCGGGATCATGGGACCTCTGCCAAGCGAATCGTCGCGGGGGACAAAGCAATGTAGTTTGGGCCGGCACCACCCGTCACATCGAGGGTCTTTCCCGTGCCCGACACCGCGTAGCGGCCGTCCGCAGTTGAACCTTGTTGGAGACTATTCCAGGTGTTTCCTACTGCGGAAAATGCGGATGGGGTGACCGCCAGACACGGATAGACTGGCGCCATTCGTCGAGGCATTGTCGATGAAAACGTTGTCTCCAGGTGCTGCGAGGGTTCCGAGATCGTAGGTGCCGTCGAGGGTTCCACCCAACAGCACGCCTACCGTTGCATTGTTCGAGACGCGCGTTCGACGTAGGTACACGGAGTAGGTGCCGCCAGCAGGTTGCGTGAGCATGCCAATGTCATTGTCCGTGATTCGTGAGTCGACGACGCTGACGGTTCCCGTGCCGTAGGACAGAATCCCTGCGGTATTGGCGCTGAGCTCGGAGTCTTCGACCAACAGTGAGACCTCTCCGGACTGGATGAGTACGGCAGTCTTGGCATCGGTGACCTGCGTACTCCGCAAGGTGACATTGGTCTTTCCCGTGGCTGCCCCGTTCACGTGGGCAAAGTAGAGATTCCTTTCTGCGGTCACTTCTTCGAGGAGCAGCGAGGCGGCATTGGAGTCCACGTTGCAGACCATGCCAAATCCGGCGACCGTACTCGTTCCCGTCAGGGATGCCTTCGCGCCGTCCTGCAACTGAATCGCTACGCCGTCGTGCTCGATGGCACTGGTCAATCCGCTGTTGGAGAGCGCCAACTCGGCGCGATGTGCGGTGGCGAAGAGCACCATCGACGCGGACCGTGGCGCGAAGTGGAATTGCCCGCCAAGTGTCTCGAGCCGTCCATCGTCGACGACCGTGGCGAAGGTTCCCACGGAGCTGCCGAGCCAAGGATGAGATGCTTGAGCCATGAGATGCACGTTTGCGTCCTTCGAGACGACGACGCAGGAACGCAGTGAATTGGCGGTCTCGGATTGCGCAATGAGCCCCGATACGCCTGGATAGCCGCAGTTGTCGAAGGTCGTGGCATCGACGTCCAGTCTACCTGCGCCGGTTTCCAAGACCGGTCCACCGAGGGAAGGTCGAGTGATCTCGAGGCCGCTCACGCGTCCACCGGAGACACATAGTCCGTGTGCACCGCCGATGACGAGACGTGCTCGTCCCGCGTGCTCGGCTCGTAGTGCAACGTCGGGAGGAAGGATCACGCCGGAGTTCTGTCCGCAGATGCCTGCGGCGGAGCCTGTAAAACGGGGTTCGGTCGCTGAATCGTAAGTGCCATCGAGCAACCAGATGGTCTTGGCACAACGAGAACTGGCAACGGCGCCTGCGCGCTCGATGGTCTTCAGTGGTGCGCTTCGAGAGCCCGAGTCGACGTCGTTGCCGGATTGCGGATCGACGAACACGTCTTCGCCGATCCCCGTGCAGGAATGGGTTGTGCCACCGGTTGACGTACCTCCCGCGGAAACACCTCCCGCCGAGGTGCCGCCCAATGAAGAGCCTCCCGCCGAGGTGCCGCCCAATGAAGAGCCTCCCGCCGAGGTGCCGCCCAATGAAGAGCCTCCCGCCGAGGTGCCGCCCAATGAAGAGCCTCCCGCCGAGGTGCCGCCCAATGAAGAGCCTCCCGCGGTTCTTTCCGAAGTTCGCGAAGTGCGGCCACCAACGTTTGTCGATTCGCTCGAGCCCCCAGCGCCCGAGCCATCTGCGCCGACGCCACCAGTCTCGCCGTCGTCACGATGGGAGGAAAATCCGCAACCCAGCAATATCATATTGACCAATCCGATAAGCTCAGAGCGCTGGTGACGTTTCATATTTTAGCTTCCCCATCTGGCTAGTCCAAATCCACCGGGCTGACGGTCGTGTCGCGTCGTTCGTTCTCGACTTCGTGCGCGATGCGTCGCGCCATCCTGGCTAAGCGGCTTCGCCAAGTGTACGTAGCTTCCCGTGTAAGACCAGTTAAATGACACACCTCGTCGATGGGACGACCTTCGAGTAGAAGCAGATCAAACAATCTTCGGGCTTGGGGTGAAAGGGCATCACGAATGCGGTTCACTACGACCATTGCGTATTCGCGAGCCGCAAGTATCGATTCTGGTCCCGGACCTGTGTCCTCGATTTCCTCTTCTCTCGCCGAGAACTCCGTCCGAAGGAGTAAGGCAAATGCGGTGATTGCGATTCCTGACGATTCGCCGTGTCGAGCGTTCCGCAACGAGGCCGACGTAGTTTCGGAAGGAGAGCCCTCTTTGGCCGTCCCAAGCCAGAAGGATTCGACCGCTGTCGGCAAAGAGTAGAGTCATCACGTCTTGAGTAATTTCGTCGATGTCGTGACTTCTCGCATGCTGCAGTCGAAGGCTCGTTCCCAGTCCCAAAATCCTGGATACACGGGCTCGAATGACCGGAGTGATTCCCTTGATGAGTGTCTCGAGTGACGACGCCCCTCCCTCCATGCAGGATCTGGGTTCAAGTCGCTCGATCCCTACCTGTTTTTCATTGTGTCGTCGCATGTCTCGCCTGCTCTCTGAGCGAGGCCCACGAGGGATGCTTCAATCCCGTCCACCAGGCCTCGACATCTGCAGAAGCCGCCAATTGAGCCGCTTCTTGGCCCGAACCGTCGGTGCTTCCGCGTTCGACGGATTCCCACTTTTACCCAGCCCTCGGCGCTCACTCGATTCGCGAGGGTGTTGGATATCAAAAGTCACCTCATCAACCAGTTTCGCCGCCCCATCCGTCGGTCGTAGTCCTCGAATACTGTAGTGCTTCTACGTCATTCTCCCGAGTAACGAGGCGCTCACGAGAGTGGGTGCGACCGGTCTACAACCAAGACCAGCTGCGTCGCTCGTATCCTCCCCTCGACGATCCCTGCGTCATTGCTTACCTCGTGCGGCCTACGACCATCAATGAACGCGGATCCCGTTTCGGACGGTAACGACCGTTGATGAGACCCGTTTCGCCATGTGCTCGATCCCGCAGCTTCTACGACAATCGAGCGAGCATCCCCTGCACGCCTCGATTGAATCTTCGTTTGCCAAACTTACGACACTTCTTTCGGTGCGCAAGACGAATGGACGCACGGACTCACATGTCTAGAGAGGCACTCGTCGAGCATCGTGGCGTCGAGCGAGTGCGCGTTTCTTTGCCTTCGCTCGAGAGAAGGACCTGCGAATTCGACGCTTATCCATTCTACTTGGGCCTCAGGCCTTCGTGGCACGTTGCACCTTTTTGCAATGCGTTGCGACGTTCCCAGCGCTCCACGACGATGTCATCTCGAGACCTCGAGTGCGTGCCGAGGCCCGAACTTGGGACATTCTGCGCGAATGTCTCGCGCTCTTGCGATTGAATCGCGACCACCACGAACGGTTTCACGTCTACAACCAACCACGACTATTTCGAGCGCAGACGCTTCGAACGCACATCGAGAAGATGCTGTTTTGGTCGTTCGGCTTTGGGCGTGCCCCGCATCGATGATGCGAATTTTAGGCGCAAAAGCGAGGTGTAAGCACGTTGCCTGAACCGTTCGAACGGTGGGGCCGGCGAGATATGAGCGGACGATCGTGAAGTTCGCCGTGTTCCATGAAGACGCGAGACTGAAAACTGCCTGAATTTATCAGTCGGCGGTTGCAGGTACATACCTTCCCTCCAAAGCTCCGGAGCGGAGGTACATGGCGAATGCGTCGCTCGCTGAATTCGCGCGTCATCGAACCCGTGCGATGGGAAATCCAAGCGTTCCGAAGCTTCTGCGGCGAACCACCGAACGCCGCCGAGGTCGCTCCGTCTCACCGCTAGAGTGCGGAGCCCGTAACCGTCCCGGTTGGTGAGGATGAGACAATAGTAGGTACGTCTGATATGGCGTTTGATTGGACGCCGTCGTGATGAGCTGGTTTGCTCCGAATCACATCGAACTCGAAGTGCGGTGGGGAGGGTAGGTGAGCGGACAGGTGCGTGGTTGGTGTCCGATCGATTGGTTTTTCACGTCGTAAGAACGACCGCGGTCGCGGTGGCCAACCTTGGTGTATAGCGGCGGGAGGTCAGTCGGACAGGTTACACGTCGCGGTAAGGCGGGCGTCCATGAGGGCTATTGAAAGCGGCTTCTCGCTGATCACGTGGCAGCCTCGGCCGAGGGGGGCGAGTTCGACGTATCCGTCGTCCGCAGCGACGAGCTGAGAGGAGCCGTCGACGTACAAAGTCGTCGTTCCGGCACTCACTGGAACGCGAACGGTGGCATTGGCATTCCCTGGAACTCTCACGACGAGTTGAAAGGTCTGAGCTACGTCATTGACGAAGGCCACACCGATCTTGCCGCGGGTGGTGGGGACGGTCACTAAAGCGAATCCGAGCGCGCCAGGGCGCGGCTCGACGCGGAATTGAGCGTATCCCGGCTGGACAGGACGGGATCCCGAAGAGACCTTCGGGGATCAAGAAGGCCGGAGACGCCGCCCAGGGATGAGAGTACGTGAGGTTGCTTTTCAGTGTCGAATCCCACGCTTCGGCCGTCGCTCCCGCGCCATCTTGAATCATATTGAGCCAACTCGACGTGCCCGTTGAGGTAAGGAGACCGAGGGCAGTGGTTCCATTGCGCGCCTCGAACAGCGCATCGAGGAGAAAGGCTGCACCGTAGACGCTGCACGCCATTCCCTTCGATGCGATGTAGGCAGCTACGCGAGAAACCTCGGTGACTTCGGGAACTCCGAAGGCCAGCGCGAAGGCGCTGGCATGGAGTGAGTAATGACCACTGAGATTACCGCTTGCGTCCATTCCGTCGTCGTATCTGCCGTTGGCTGAGGAGTAGAGACGAGTGTTGATGGCCTTGCGTAGGGAACTGGCGCGTGCCGTGTAGACGTTCGCGTCGTCCGTTCGTCCAATTGCGACTGCCATTTCAGCCATGTCTCGGTATGCGCGGTAGCTCAACGCATTCAGAACGGTGTTGTATTGCTGGAAGACGTAACCATCCCGTTGTGTCGTCGGCCAATCGACGATGTCGCAGTCGGTCGCGCTACTGCACCCGTTCGAACCCGAGGTCTTACGGACCAAGTTCGTTGCACCGTCGAACCAAGCGTCGGGGAGCTTCTTCGTCATGCTGGCATACATGCTCATGATCTGCTGGGTGTCCCCCGTACGCTGCCAGGCATCGTGCACCGCGAGCACGACGTAGAGCGGCCATTCCGTGGGCCAAGTCCGGTTGCTTCCGAAGTAATCGATGGAATATCGGCCGAGTGTCGGATCTTCGCTGAGATATAGGTTCGAACGTTGTTGTAGATAGGCGTCAGCCTCGTAATTGGCGCGCTCCCGTGTCCAAGAGTCGGTATAGAAGTCGACGTTCACGGCTTCGATGGTGTTCTTCGACAACTGCCACACCTGCTTCAAGCTCGTATCGGAGGTATCGAAAGTGGCTGCGGCGGTATCGAGAGGATAAATCAGGGCAAGGGCCTTGAGCTTATCTGCCGTGACGGGCTCTGGTGCCCCGATGATTTCGAGGTAACGAAATACTCGCATTCCCCACGTGCGAAGGGTTTGGGTGCCATTTTTCAGTGTGTAAATGTCTTGGTAAGTGTTGCCGGTATTCAGTTGGTAGCGCACGGTGTTGGTTGCCGATGTCACCTCGCCGAAGCGTAGTTCGACGGTGTTTCCCGATGTGCCGTTGTCGAGCTGGTATTGCACTCCGCCCACCCAGGTGCGCCCGAAGTCGATGAAGTAGTTGCCTGTGCCTTTTTGGATGATCTGAATCGGTGCCTCGAGTCGTTGCTGCACCTTGGCCATCGGAGCGGCCGCGAGTGTTCCGAACGCGGCTTTTTCTCCGGCGGGGGTCCACGCGTTGTCGACGAAACCTGCGACGTCGAATTCATCTGGGAAGTCGGCAGCCCCGAGGTTCTCCTTCGGGGCTACGAAGTACGTGGTTCCGATACTTCCGACGGCCGGGAACGCGTAATCGCCGGAGCGACCCTTCCACGTGCCGTCGGTTCCGATGACGTCGGTCGTGCCGTCGAGATATCGTATCGCGAGCTCCGCCTGAAAGGCCTGACCTTTGGTGGCATACGCGAGCGCCCCGAGTGCGTTGGCTTTACCGGGTTCGAGCAAAGCCGTGACGTCGAAGCCGTCGTAGCGTGCTTCGCTCGCAATGGGTTGAGTGGGGCCGAGTCCAACGAATTTGCCATTCAGATATAGCTTGTACACGTACTGTCTTGCGGGGAGCGGGCTCGTTGCGGTGGCGTAGACAGTGGCCCAAGCGATCGGCTTGTTGGCGAGGACGAATTCCTTCCGCAAGAACGCCCAATCGACGCTGAATCCTCGCGTTAGGCAATGGGTTGCTTTGGGCACTTGGAACGCGCCGCTGGCGACGCTACCGCAGCCAAAGGTTCGATCCCCCGTTGCGAAATCCGTTTGGAGCAGGGTTTGACCACTCGCGGCAACTACGGACAAATCGCCGAGGCTTCCTGCCTCGGTGCTACCCGTACGGATTCCAACTCCGCCACTTGCGAAAGCGGAATCCACGACCGTGTGGACCAACACACCGTCGATGTACGTTCGGAGCGTCGAACCCACCGCCTCGATGCGCACGAGGACCTCCTTGCCGACGGCTAGGGCGCCCGTCGGTAGAGTGACGGTCTCGATGACGGTGAAGGTGCCGTTCTGCAGGCGGTGGGGGATGAGTCGATTGTCGCTTCCGCGAAATTGCCACATGTAGCCGTTGTTCGTGTCGGGCGCGCGGAAGCGGATCCCAAAGGCGACGTCGGTGATCGTCAAGTGCGCCGTCAAGGTGTAGTCAGTCCAACTCGAGCTATCGACCACGGCCCAGATCGGTCGTGAGTTGGACCAACTCGAACCGGGACCCGTGCCGAATGAGGAGACGCTAGACCAATCCGACACATGACCTGCGGCGTCCCAGAGTCGCACGGACCAGAAGTATCGGGCGGATGGCGTAAGGGTGGGGCCGGTGTACGAGATGGCGCTCTGCGCGCCGGAAATGACCTTGCCCGAGTTCCACAAGTCACCCGCTGCGGCTTCCGCCTTCGCGTACGTAGTTGACACTTGGATTTCGTACGCAGACTGTTCCGCCGTGTTGACGTGCCATCCGAATCGTGGCGTGACGTCGAGATCGAGGGGGGCGGAAAGGCCGTTGACGCTCAAGCCGCTTGGCGGCAACGCGATGACCGTCGTGGTTGCCGTGGCACCTCCCGATGCGGATGTGAAACCACCTGACGCAACAATGGTCGAACCTCCTGCACCGCTGGACGTGGCTATGGTCGAACCTCCTGCTCCACCGAGGTCACTGGACGACGTACCGCCAAGGGCGTCTCCAGTGTTTCCACCGATGGCGTCGGTGCCAGCCGTTCCTCCTTGGCCGCCGACATTGGGATGATCAGTCGCGCTCGCCGTGGAAGACGTTGTGCCTTGTCCACCCGCGCTCGTATCAGACGTGCCGCTGCCGCCAAGCTGGGGCACACCACCGCTGCCGTTGCTGCCACCCTTCGTCGACGCTCCCGCGACGGGTCGTTCTCCACCGCCATTCGAGCCAGCGTGGCCGTCATCGCCGTCGTTGTCAGCACCGCCGCAGCCGACGCTCGAACCGGCGCAGAGTGTCCACCACGCAATTACCAACCACTTGCGAGATTCATTCATTCGATCACCCATCGCGGACATTCCGATGCTGAATCGCTGTACGCTCTTGTCGTGAGTCAGACCGGGAGGAAGTACGCCAATCATCGAATTGGCGCAGGTTCAATAGTTGCAGCATCCGATCGAGCCTCGCAAGGATGACTTGAGTTCAATCCGGAAATCGGATTGTGCGGATTGGTGCGCGTGATCGCGCCATTTCCCGTCGCGTTGAAGCAATCAAAGTGACGACTGGTGCATATCGACCGCGCACTTGCACAACGGGACGTCGCCGAGCAGTGCGAGGGGCCATCGCGGTTCGGTCACCTTGCGCAACGAGAGGTTCTTTGCACAAGTTGATCGCAATCATGTGGCGGCAGGCTTGCACAATTCGTTCCGGAGCGCGCAAGGAATGCGCGCTCCGGCGGGCGCGTTTGCACAACCCGCTCAGTGAGGAACCTCGTAGTAAATCGTTCGATTTCGAGCTCGATACTACCCCGCGGACGGTTCGGGCGGGCATCGCGCGGACGGATTCACGCGTGTGGCCACGAACTGGCCCAGTCGACGGAGTTGCGTCGACGGAGTTGCGTCGACGGATGGCGGACGCATGACTATGATAGTTGTGACGAGCCACGGCGAAGGATGACAGCGATGGAGATCCGTTTAGACATGATTGGTAGGATTCGCTCTCCTCACACCGAGCCGGTCGGAACTCCGATCCAACCGGCATTCGCGGAGGGCGTGAAGGGTGAGGTGGTCATCGAGCCAGCGTTCGTCGAAGGGCTCGACGACATCGAAGGATTCGAGCGTCTTTGGTTGATCTATTTGCTCGACAGGATCGCGATGACCAAGCTGAAGGTGGTCCCTTATCGTGACACTCGCGAGCGCGGAGTATTCGCGACGCGGGCACCGTGCCGGCCCAATCCGATCGGAATGTCCGCCGTGCGTCTGTCACGTCGAGAAGGAAACGTTCTTCACGTTCTGGACGTCGATGTGCTCGACGGCACGCCGCTCCTCGACGTGAAGCCGTATATTCCCGAATACGACTCGCATCCAATGTGTCGGTCCGGATGGATGGATGCCGATCCACTCTCGCGCGCAGTCGCGGACGGTCGATTTCACGGGCTTGCGGACCTGGAGCCAAAGCCTGTGTAGTGCCCTCGCCAAGGAACGCGTTCCCTGCGCGAACTTGCGGCCCATGTAGGTTCTTGTGAAACCGCGGCTGGGTGTTTCAGCATTTCTGCGATGCCGCCAAGAGGCACGGGCTTGCCGTTCGCATCTTGCGCTTCGATGGCTACGGTGAATTGTCTTTCGTATCTTTGCGACGTCGCCCTATGATGAAGGGTCGGCTCGGGAGGAAATCACCATGCAGAGGGATCCGAATGCTACTTGCGGGACTAGCCATGGCAGGAGCGCTCCAGGGGGTTCCGCTCACTTCGAATGCAGCAGGGGCGCCCGTCGAACGACGCGGCTGCTGCTCACACCACAAGGGGGTCTGTGGCTGCGAAGAGGGGCGCACGGTGTGTTGCGACGATACCCTCAGTCCGACCTGCACGTGTTGAAGACGGCGCAAGCGTCCCAGGGTTCGCCGGGGGAGCGGTCTGTCGGAGGGCTTCGAGAAGTCACATTGCGTTCTGCGCATCGTCCAGCGTCGGTGGCAACGCAATGCTTCGTGGAGAATGAACTGCGTTGGTGTGGCTCCGGCTTGCCGTTGGTTCGCTCGTGCGGTTGGGTTGCCGGGGCATCTAGGGTTCCGACGTCCTGACGCGAGGTTGAGTTGCGGGGGCATCTACGGTTCCGACATCCTGACGCGAGAGCCGCGGTTGCTGCGATCGACGCGAGGGCTCTTCGGTTGCCGTACATGAGCAACGCTTCGAGCTCCTCGCGGCCCTAACCTCGGACGACGTACGTTGGTTTACGCGAGCGGCTTCAATACGAGTCTGCCGTAAATCATGAAAGCGCAGAACGCCGCAACTACCAGCCAGTAAACGAGTTGGCCGTGATTCGTGTCGCCCGATTGCAAGTGGAGGACGCAGAAGAGCAACATTTCCGCTGCAATGATTCCCGCGGCAAATGGGATCGAGCCCGCTAGGGACTTGTTGAATACTGGAACGATCAGAGCGAGGCTGCAAAGCAGTTCGATGACGCCCATGGTCAGCCAGACGCCGTGAGGGATCGCGCTCAACGAAGGTAAGTTCTTCTCGGAATTTGAATACTTCCACACCGCTCCCATGAGTGTGTGTAGGGCAAGGATGAATTGGGAAGATCCAGAGGAAAATGTTCATGATGGGCCTACTTCGTATGTTGGGATTGTGGTTGGAGACGTTCGAGGCGATCGCACTCGCGGAGGCATGGTTGCCGTTCGAGGTGCGTCGTCGTGTAGCAATCGAATCGAGGCATTTGGCGCTGCCGAAGTCGGATTTCGAGCACGAACGACTCGATGGTCGCGTCTCGAGATGGAGTCGTTACTCGCTCGCGGTGTTTTCGAGGAGCTCGATGAGCCGTCCGCCCATCAACTTCCAGCCATACCTTGCGCCCCCAAAGTTTTGCTTCTGCGTGGCCTTGAATCCGGATTGAACGAGGTGAAGGAGTGTCCCCGTTGGGATTGCCGTGAGCGTAAACGTCACCACCGTGTCGATGTCGCCAACGATCCACCTCCAGGTGATTTTCGAATCGATTCTCGAAATCGAGCATTTGACAGGTCACTGTGCCGTCCCAACCGGGTTGGGGCGGCGCGTTGAAGGAGAATCGAGCACCACGTTCGAGTCTCAGATCGGTGACCGGCAGGAGCCATTGGGCAACCAGCTTCGGATCCGTCAACGCTCTCCACACCTTCTTGGGGGGATGCTTGAGATTGAATTCGAAGGCGATGGCCTCGGTCTGCTTCGGTTCGGTTCTCTCGGTAATGCTCATTCGTCCATGTTCTCCAGAAGTCGTTCCAGTCGACCGACGTGCTCTGTCCAGAAGGCGCGGTAGTGCGCTATCCAGTCGATGAGCGGCTTCACTCCTCGCGGCTCTGCGCGGTAGTAGACGCAGCGACCTTCCTTCCGACCGTTGACCAGTCCGGCGTCCTTGAGGGTGGCAAGGTGTTGCGAGATCGCCGACTGGGAGATGTCGAAGCGAGCCGTAAGGTCTTTGACGGCGGCTTCCCCGTAGGTGAGTGACTCGAAGATCGCTCGGCGGCTGGGGTCGGCGAGAGCCTGAAAGACGCTGTTTTGAGCAGCAGATGCGCTCAGCATGTTCGATTCATAAGTGGTGGCTTATGAATCGTCAAGTGGCACTTCGATGCCTCTCGCGTAAGAAACCTGCGGGCGCCGAGGCGCAAGATTCGGGCGCAATAGACCTTGATCTGATGTCCTCGGGAGCCCTCGTTGTGGTTCTTGGCCCCGTTTCGTTCGCAAGTGCCGCGACGAGGCGCATCTCGTTCGCGAGGCGCATCTCGTTCGCCAGGCGTATCTCGTTCGCCAGGCGCATCTCGTTCGCCAGGCGCATCTCGTTCGCCAGGCGCATCTCGTTCGCCAGGCGTATCTCGTTCGCCAGGCGCATCTCGTTCGCCAGGCGCATCTCGTTCGCCAGGCGCATCTCGTTCGCCAGGCGTATCTCGTTCGCCAGGCGTATCTCGTTCGCCAGGCGTATCTCGTTCGCCAGGCGTATCTCGTTCGCCAGGCGCATCTCGTCAGCGAACGTTTGGTCCAAGTTCGTCTCGGCGGCGAAGGATTCGTTCGCTGCGGGCGGCTCTCAGGCGTTGATGTAGCGGAGCAATTCGGTCATCTCGGTAACGCCGGATTGACTGTAGTTGTATTGACTCGCCTTGGTGATCCAGAGCCCCAAGGCAACGGCGCGTTGGATCTGTGGTTGCGTCCAACACGTCGAACCGGTAATGCGCGTATTGGCGATCCCGGCCTTTGCTAGGTAGTGCTTCAAAATGGCGAGGCAGGTGACGTCACAGGCCACGTTGTCCCGAGTTGCCACCACGAGCCCAGGAGAGGCCGTCGCTTGGCCGCTCGCGGGGTTCGGTCCGAGCGTCAATACGACGCCGGTTGCATCCATGACGATGAGACTCTCGCGAATGGCCAGATGTAGCTCGGGGATGCGATTGCCAATGTTTCCGTGCGCGGTGTTGCGGTCGCCTGTATGAAGTAGCCCGACCCAATTCTTGAGCGACGCGGTGAAGTTCGCCGAGCTATTGTGATTCTTGCAGCAACAGAGGTTGATTACGACGTCGACCCCCGTCAATGCGAGGTTGTACATGCGGAAGGTCGACGGCCAACTGGTTGCGCCAGAGGGTTTGACCGCCGTTGCGGCCGAGCCATCGAGATCGATGGTTTCGACGCCGAGCTCCTTTGCTACTGTGGTTAGCCCCGATTTGGCGAGTGCCGTCGTGGTGCTGATGGGTGTGTAGGAGCGATCGGCAATGACGATGCGGCTAGCTCCGCCGACCTTACAGAGCTCGATGACAGCGCGTGCAATCTCTGGATTCGTCGAGAACGGAGACGGATCGCCGGTGTTGACGTTGGGTTTTAGCAGCACACTCTTTCCCTTCACGTTGGGGAACCCGCCGATCATCGCAATGGCCTGCTTCGTTGCTTCGACGACTGAGCCGTTCCTCACGATCCCGACGAGAGCATTGCCCGTCGATGTAGAAGAACCCGATGTCACGCCGCCGGTCGAGGTGTTTCCGTAAATGGAACTCGCTCCACCCTTTGCCGTGGTGCTTCCAGCACTCGAGCTTCCGCCGGCGGAAGTCGCGCCGCTTTGGGCTGTTGCGCCGCCTCGACCGCCAGCGGGTTCCGTTTCCGCCGCAGTGTGTTGACCAGTCACACCGCCTGTGCCGCCACTCGCAGTACCGTCCACACCGGCAGTTCCACCGACCGAGCCCTTGCCACCGAATGCGGTGGAAGCATTGGCGCCGTCCGCACCGCCACCCGTGTGCGCGCCGCCCAAACCAAAAGGACTGTCCAATCCCGAAGTCTCGCCGGGAGAGTCCGACCCATTGCACGCTGCACCCAGGCCGATCGCGGCGGCTGTACCGATTGCAGTTTCGAGAAATCGGCGTCGTGATAGCTCGGTGGGACGGTCTTTGGACATTTCGCGCTGCTCCGGTTCGCTGCACGTTGGTGATTCATGACGGCGCGAATCAGTCACCGGTGTGACGATTTTTCGAGTCTCGACCAAAGCTCGAGAATGGCTTCTATTCGTAGGAAAGCGTAAGCTTCGTAATGCAGAAGTTCCATGTCTTGAACGTCGAGCCATTCACCACGAAATGAATCGACGCGACGGAGCCACCATCGATCGTGGAAGGGATCGCGACCGACGTCGCACCCGCAGCCACTGGAGTTTGACCTATCGTTTTGTCTGCTCCGTCGTGGAAGGCCACGGCGACTCCTGCCGGCACGTCACCCACCCAATTTACCGCGGTCAATTTCGAGCCAGGGTTACAGTCGCCGAAACCGTACATCGATTTGCCTGTCGTCGACAGGTTGCGAGACGAGAGGAATTGCTTCATCTGCGGCCACGTCGAGGTATCGAGTCCTGGAAACGAGCAAAGACTGAATCCCAGGGCAGCTCCAGGGGAAGTGCCGCTGCAGCCGCTTCCGGAGAAGCATTCCTTTGTTTTTCCCTTGGTGAAGCCCAAGGTGCAACCCGCACCGGTCCACTGATAGTCGAACCAAGCCCCAACGACGACCGTTCCCCAATTCGGCGGATTTTTGTCATTGAAGAGTGGAATCCAGCCGTCGGCGTGTGTGATCGAGACGAGATCGGCGGTGGTGCCAGGCGCGGTGATGCCCGTTGATCCACCCGTGCCGGCACTTCCACCGGTGCCCGGTGTTCCGCCGCTGCCGGTTCCAGCAGAAGAGCCGCCAGTCGCAGCACTTCCACCGGTGCTCTGCGAACCTTTGGTGTTCGTCGCTCCACCAATCGATGCCGATCCTCCAACACCAGACGTTCCGCCCAATGTCGCGCCGACGCTCGAACCACCGCTTGGGCTTCCGCTCACTGACGATAGCGTGCTCGTGGAGGTGCCTCCGCCGAGAGACTGGGAATTGCCTCCACCAGTTCCGACGGAGGGCAGCGGATCGGTGCCAGCGCTACAGGCGAAGCAACCGATGCACGTGAAAATGACGAATTTACAGTCGATGAACGAATCTAACCATACGTGTTTCACGACGAACCTCCGAGCTCCTCGCGGAGCCGGTTTGCGAGGGACCTCAAACGACGGCCACTGCCGTCATTCGTTCGATTTACGGCGTCGGCGCTCGTGAGTAAGATGCATCAGGGCGAGAGCGAGACCAAGCGCACCCCAGCTCCACGATTGCGGTGAATGCGGAGCCAAACCGCAGCTGCACCCTTCCGATGCCCCGTCACTGTCTCCATTTCGTTCGAGAAGCGCCGTTGAGCCTGCAGCACCGGTCGCGTTGGTCGCCGTTCGGTCGCTATTGCCGGCAAATCCCGCTGCTGCGGGCGACGAAGCGATGCCGAAGCCGTCAGAGGACTGCGCTCCGACTCCGCTCGTCGTTGAGCCCGATGTGCCTCCGAAATGAGCTGGATCGGTCGTGATGCCACCGGCGGCCCCTTGCGAGCCGACGGATCCCGAACCACCTTGGCTGGTGCTCGCCGCGGTTCCGGCGTTCGTCGCGCCGGTGCCCATCATGCCGCCCGTGTTCGGGGCGCCACCAATGCTCGAAGCTCCGCCAACATTGGGGAGGGATGTCCCTGCGGCGGTGACGTCACCGGAGCCGTAGCGCGAATAGTTATAGTACTCTTTGATTTGAGGCAGCGGTTTGCCCGGCGTTGGCGCGGGCTGAGCGTAGTCGGTCTTCTCGATGGCGTAGACCGTCGCGGCTTTCGTCGAGTACATGACGATTTCTTGCCTCTCGTCGCCGGCAAAGTTGGCCACGGTGGCGTTTTGACCATCTGCTCCGAGCCGTGCCACGATGTCGCCCTTGCCGTTTCGAAGTTCTGGTAACACACCACTCCCACGCTTGATGGCGAGGCACATTGCGGTGTGCGTGCCATCCCAGTTGCGAACGAGTTTGATGGCACTTCCGAAACCAGAGTCATCGGGCGTCTCCCGCCAGAGGGTCTTACCGCTGGAAGAAACGATGAATAGCGCGTCTTGTGTCGTTCGATTGACGCGATCGAGCCCGAATACCTCGATGCCCGGCAAGTCTTTCCGAAAATCCCCGAAGATGATCTGCTGGGATTCGCGACTGTCGGAGTTCGTCCAGACCACCTTACCCGTGCGAACGTTGACGGCTTGCATGGACGGTTGTTGGGCGAGGCCATAGACCACGTCGACGCCGTTCTCTGGGTTATTGTCGACATCACCGAGCCAGATGCAATCCGGGTGGTCAGAGTTGAAGGGCGCCGGATACACGGGCTTGCCGTCATAGTTGAGCCGACCGTAGCCGATGAATAGCTCGTCTCTCCCGTCGCCATCGGAGTCGTAGGGCCATGGATAGTGGCCGGTGATCCCGGAGTACGTCCAAAGCAGCTTGCCGTTGCTGTCGATGACCCAGGCCTTCGTGTATCGATCTTTCAATACGATGTCTTGCGCGGTCGGTCTGCCAGAGAAATTGGCGAAAGCGATGGCGTCGTGAGCGGTCGCAGCTGGAAGGGGGACGGACTTTTCGAGGGTGCCGGTGGCGCCGTCGTAATATCGAAGTGCTCCGTCCATCGCGGCCACGACTTCGCTCTTGCCGTCGGTGTCGATGTCGTAAATTTGCGCGGGTTCATCACGATCCGTACCGGTCAAACCGTTGTCCTTGCCCACCTGCCAAAGCCGTTGTCCGGTGTAGCCGTCGTACGCCGTAAGCATCTGCACGAAGCTCGGCATGTCGTCCGTGGGCTGCTCCATGAGGAAGTCGAGTCTTCCGTCCCCGTTCAGATCGCCCGTCCTCATACGGGCGCAGGAGCCCGAGCCACTGATATCGAAAGTCTTGATGACGACGGGCTCTGCTGAACTTGGGCGCGATTGGGCGAAGATGGCGATGACGAGAGCAATCTCTCGAAAGCAATGCAGCGAGCGCATGTGAACTCCGGTGTAAACGATACGTGTCGCGCTGGGGCGCGAAGCCCGAGCGCGATATTGGTGCTCGACTCGGAATGAAAAGGAGCAACGATGGTGAGACGGGCGCAGAGAAGGAGTCGAAGAGACGATAAATGTCCGCCACACGCGACGTGAAATTGGCAATCGCGAGTGTGACTGGGACACTGAACGAGGCGGTTTCCAACCCACCGCATCACGGATGGCGGCTGGTAGAATCAAAATGGTGGTGCGATGACTTCGCTTGCAACCGTTTCCGCAGGTTGTGGTGATCAATCACCGAGGGGTGGAAATCGTCCCAACTTCTTCTGACGCGAGCGGCATTGGGCTCGTGTCTGGCTCGCACGGCCAGAGAGGGGAGATGAGCGGCCGTGTCGGACGCGACGGGTCTCGACGCGCCGCGAGGGATGCGTCGGGCCGCGAGGGGATGCGACGGGCCGCGAGGGATGCGTCGGGATGCGACGGGATGCGAGGCGAGCGTCCGAGCACCTCGAGAAGATCAGGTCTCTTTTCGTATATATTGGGATGACTCGAGAGCCCCGGCGACGTGCTGCGCCGGCCGTGTAGTGCCTACCGTCGACCGATTCTGACGAGAACGCGCTCCCACCACGAGTGCTCGAACCACGGTTTATCGCTCCAAGATGGCCACACGACCTCCCGAACGTTCTTCGAGAAGTCGCAGGGCTCTCCCCCGAGCTCGACACACGCGCGTTGGGCATAGACGAGAAAGACCGGATCCATCGTGTATACGTTTACGACGTCGCGTTCTCGCGAGAGTTCTACTTCGCGTGCATTGCGTTCTCCCAACCTTGCGACGATGGCGTCCATGAGTGCTGGTTCCTCTGGTGGCGGCTCCGAAAAGCGACAGCTGGCAATCATCATGGGCATGAGTTGTTGATCCGGTGACGTGGATGGTAGGGGAATCGATCCGTGAATGGCGCACGCGATTTGCCTTCGTCGTAGCATTGACTTCGCCTGCCCGTCAGACATTCGATGACTCGTGCTGGAGCGGCGAGCTCGAGATAATCATCGAACGAAGTGCGTTTAAGGTGAAGAAATCGCGTCGAAGCGCAGTAATGCGAGGCGGAATCGTAGAAAGACCAGAGCGCGACGACTGATTGTTCCCCGAGAACCCAGTATTGCATGAGGCATTCCCTCGCCGCGTTCGGCTGATTCACCTCGAGATGGTGTTGTTTTTTGCGACGTGCAAACGGCTTGCAGCCGTTATCACGCCGAGAAAAAAAGACTCTGCGGAGTGCCAGCCATGACCGAAGTCTCGGCCGCGTTTGGAACGACGAAGGGCGCCCGAGCCCGTGGTGAACCACGAAGATGCGGCGCGCTGAGATTTTCATCACTTGTGCGCCAGAGACAAGGTTGCCCCGAACTCAGTTGAGCATCAGCGTCACGACGGCCACCGCCAAAAGGCTGAGCACACACCAGACGATGACTCGCTTTCGCGTGACTCGTTTCTTGTAGATGGGAACGCATTTCGTGCAGCAACTCGCTTCGAGCTCGTAGTGCTTCAAATGGATTTCTATCCGTCTGGGTCCAGTGAACATACCGAATGGCGAGCGGTGCAGGGCCATTAGGGCTTCGACAGCGGAGTTGGTGTCGCCCAATGACTCGTGCGCGGCGGCGCGAAGCAAGGCCGCTCGGACCGATGCCGTAAGGTGAAGTGGTACTTCCCCCGGCGCCTTGCCGATGTATTTGAAGACGTCCGCGTAGGCCCCCGTCTTCAATGCAATGGTAGCTTCGGCCATCGCATAGTCGGTGTGTACGGTGATTTCTGGGGAGTTCGGATCGACGTACGAAAGCCACTGACGTGCCGCCGCCAAATCTCCTTCGCGCGCCGCGTATCCCGCCATCGCGATCTGTAAACGCGCTTTAAATATCGGCTCAGTGACGAGTTCAGCCGCAGTTTCGGTCATTGCCCGACAGCGTAACGGGTTCTCCTCTTTGGAATCGAGGCCGCGCATTGCCGTCGTTAGCCAGTACAATCGCGCTTCGGCATCCCCACGAGTGCCCTGCTCGATCGCTTGGCGTTGTTGGTTCCATGCGCGTTGGACTTCCTCCGCCAGAGCACGAGAGCCGAGGGTAGCGTTCGCGAAGTACCGCAAAAGATCACGCGGCGGCCAGGCGCGGACGTCCATGGATGCAACTTGCCCGCTCAACTGCTCCAGTCGAGACATCTCTGTAACGGCGGTGGGTTGCGCGCGGACCGGCAGGCGCTCTTCCCGGGCGGAGAAGGTCATGGTTACACCGCAAAAGGCGCATTTGGCGCTACCTGCTCCTTTCGTAATCTCGCAGGGTGCCCCACAATTGGGACAGGTGTGGACGCGGATCTCGAAGGACCAGGTGTGTTCTTTTGCGGGCATGGGTTCGTGGTGAACGACCAATATACGCAACGGGTCGCCCCGTCAAAATTGGCCGCCTGAGTACTGTTTACAGCATCAAAAAGCCCAGTTTGACACCAGACGGTCACCGGATGCGCTTTGCCCGGTGAAAAGAGCCGCACTTGCGATGAGCCGGTGCCGGACCTAGCAGATAGGGATGGCAAAAACGATCGTGGTCAGTGGATTTGGACCTGGGATTTCGAGCGCTGTCGCGGAAGGCTTCGGCAAAGAAGGGTTCTCTGTCGCTCTCGTGGCCCGCAACGCAGAGCGACTGCATTCGGGCGTACGCCTCCTCGAAGGTAAGGGGATCCGGGCCGCCGCCTTCCCGGGTGACTTATCTGACCCTGACGAAATTGAGAAAGTGATCGCGAAAGTTCGTTCGGATCTCGGACCGATCACGGTGCTCCACTGGAACGCCTATGGGCACGAAGGCGGAGACTTGTTGACGGCGAAGCCCGCCGAGATCCGGGGCGCTTTCGAGCTGCCCGTCGTGGGACTGCTCACGGCGCTTCAAGCCGCATTGCCTGACCTCCGTGCACAGAAGGACTCAGCCGTGCTCGTTACGAATGGCGGTCTAGGACTCCTCGATCCAGCGGTGGATGCCCTTGCGGTTGCGTGGAATGCCCAAGGGTTGGCCGTCGCAAATGCCGCAAAACACAAACTGGTGGGCATTCTGTCGGCGAAGCTCAAGAGCGAGGGAATCTACGTGGGCGAAGTCATCGTCAATAGTCTGGTCAAGGGCACGGCGTTCGACAGCGGCAACGCCACCCTCGAACCGGCGACCATCGCCGCAAAGTTCTTGGAGCTCTATCGCAATCGGGCGGACGTTAGTGCTTTGGTAGGGTGAGCGCTCGACGGATCGGATGGGTGTCGTTCAATCCGTGGTTTGCGGTGTGCTCGCGACCACGGACACTTGCGTCAACGCAGATGAAACCCGCGTCGAACGTCAAATGCGAGCGCGGGTTTGGGCTTCTTCGATGACCACCGCGACGATTTCCGAAGGTAGTGGCCATTCGGTACACGGGATGGTCATTTCATCTAGGTACCGCTGGGCGCGTAGGACGATCGCTTCCGTCAATTCGACGACTTTCATGTCGTGCCACGCTGCAATGTCGACTTCGGCCTTGGCTCTGGCAAGCTCGTCGACGACGCGGCGGGAGTCCTCGAAGTACGTGGTTGGCCCCTGTGCATGCACCGCGGTCAGGGCGAGAGCAAATGCCGCGCTCTGGAGCCGCAGACGAGGGTTGCTCGGACTATTGCGAACCAGTTGAACGGCGACCCTAGCAGAAGCGCACGTTGCGGCGGTTCCGAACGGGCGAGTGTCGAACTGGGCATTCATAGGAGCGGGCATCGGAGGAATCCATCGACTGTCGAGGTGGTTCAGCCTGTACCACGAGCATCGGACGAAAGGAACGGAGCGTGGGGTTGTAAGCCCCACCGATTCGTCGGAAACACTCGCGCCGCACCGACTCGTCGGAAACACTCGCGCCGCACCGACTCGTCGGAAACACTCGCGCCGCACCGATTCATCACCGGTCTAGGCGCGGAATCAAGTCGCCTCGGTGGCTCGCTACTGTAACATGCACCGTGCGGAGGAGGAACCATGAGTCAAGTGCATGAGTGGATGTTCTACGAATTGATGTGGCGCCTCAATAGTACGGGGGCGCCCTATCCATTGCCTTGGTGGGTTACACAGTATTTCCGTTCTTGGGTCGAGCCCTTCGATGGTGGCCTCTTCGACTCGAAGGAAGCTGCGTTTGCGTCCAACGCTCACTATCGCTACTGGAACATGATTGGCGTAAAGGACGCCGTCCAAGAGAGTCTGATCGGACAAGCGGGTGAGGTGGAACCTGTCTACGACAAATACTCGGTCGTCTTCTTTCTCTTCGATCCGTCGACGAAGCAGCTGCACTTTCCACAACGTGCGACCCCGGGTGACTCAGTTGCGCAAGCTTACGAATCTGGGTATTTGCCGACCATCATCACCACCTTCGAGTCCTCCTTGGGCGTCAGGGTTACGGAGAAGGCGTTTGCGACGACCGTCGATCCGGACCAACGTTGCTTGACGGTGTTGCGATTCTCCGTCGAGCTCTCGGTGGCTTCCAATTGCGCGCTTTGGCTCTGCCTTGGGATCGTTCCGGCAGGGCCTACCGGGTTTCAACGTCACGATCGCGCCGGGCGATATCTCGAGGATCGTCGAGTCGGATATCTACGTTATCTCGAGGGCGAGAGACGCGTCATCACGGGAGCAGGGTGGGGGCCGATCTTCGACAGTGCGCCAGACCACTTTGGTGTCTATGGAAATGGCGGCTCTTACGCGCCGGACCATTACGTTCAGAACAATCCCTTCGTCGAGCTTGCAAACCTCGGAAGGCTCAACGGAGCAGCAGAAGGGCTCGATTCCATCGCTGGGCTTTGCTCGGCCGTTTTCGCGTGGGAAGTCGGCCTGTCTCAGGCGTCGCCGCCCTTCGAGCTCGACGTGCGCCTTCCCGTGGACGATTACCGCGGTCCGAAGGATCTGGCGGATATCCGCATTCCGACGATTGATGCGTTGGAAGGAAACAATCGAGCGTACTGGAAGAACAAGCTCGACGGGCAAGGGCTGCAGATGGATCTTCCGGCGCGAGTGGCACATCTGAACGACCTATATCGTATTTGTCGAGCGAATATCCTCATTTTGGCTGAAGACGGTGAGATCCATCCCGGACCTACCATTTACGACTCCTTTTGGATCCGCGATTCGAGCGTCGAAGGAGTCGCTGTCGCGCTCGCCGGAGACATCGCCCTCGCGGAGCGCCAATTCGGAACGCACTACCCGCGCAAGTTCAATTGGAACTACGATCACATCGGTCCCGTTTGCGTGCGCGGGATGTTTGCTGGTGAACACGAGAAAAACGACCAAGAGTGGGACTGCAACGGTCAAGCCCTATGGGCAATGGGCCGCCTGGATCGCATCATGGGTCCGAGTGCAAGATTCGGTCAGGGCGTGTACGCACCCTACGTCGTCGAAGGTGCGCGATGGATCCGCGACAATCGAAGCGTCTACGGGATCTTGCATAGCGGGTGGAGCGCCGAGCACATCGGGGACAAGAGCCAACCGCACTATTGGGACGACTTTTGGGGTATTGCGGGCCTTTGGGAAGCGGCACAACTCGCTCGTCGCATCGGCGCACCCGAAGAGGGCGAGATCTGGTGGGCCTATAATGATCTGGTCAATGCAACGGCAAGCTCAATTCGCTGGGTTTTGGCCGAGCAACGACGGCGAGGCTACTGGGAGACGTTCATTCCGACGGGGCCCGGTGACGTCGGTCGTCTCGACTCCACCATTATCGGCGCGGTTGCTTATTTTCATCCGTGCCGTCTATACGTTGGAAACAAGCTCGGAGCGGACATCGACCATGCGGCAAGGATGACGCTCGATACTTTGTGGAGTCATTTCATCGACGGAGGCTTTCGCCACGACAGTGCCTGGTACTGCTATGGCCCCTACTTGACTCTCCAGTTGGCACACGCGTTCTTGCTCATCGGAGACGTGGGTCGAATGGACGCGCTTCTCAGTTGGTCGGTTCACCATGGGACTTCCAATCAGGTCCTTCGCTCCAAGGAACCGAACCCAACGACTTGGCAGGTCGTTTTGGGAGCGTGGAACGAGCAGCATTGCTACCCGATCGCCAAAGATTTCGCGGAGATCCCCAATCGCTGGTGGTACATGGGGGACATTCCGCACGGCTGGGCCTGCGCGGAACTCTTGCTGCTCGTTCGAGACATTTTGTTCTTCGAGGTGGAGGAGGACGCGGCGCCGCACATTTATATCGCCCCAGGCGTCATGCCGCACTGGATGGGCGACGGCGAGGTCATCTTCGTCAAGGACGCTCCAACCTGTTTCGGTACCACCTTCGGATATCGCCTTACTCACCACGGGGCGAAAAACTCCGTCGAGATTGAGATCCTGCAGCCTCCACCAGCACAGGTGAGCTTCGTCTATCCGTGTCGAATGGGAAGCGAAGTGGTAAGCGTGATTGCCGACGGCCATTCACTTCCCATTGACGGCAGGGACGTGCGTCTCCCATCTGGAACGGCCAAGGCCGTCATTCGGTACGCTTGAACCGTAGGCTTGGGCGTGATGACGTGTGGCGTCGCCCCGGTTTGCATCCGCGGGGGCAGACAGCGTGGACGGCGCGCGTCAGCAACTGCCGCGAATCCGTACGGCATTGGCCGCGCCTTTGTCGTACGGTTCGGAAATACGGCATTGGCCGCGCCTTTGTCGTACGGTTCGGAAATGAAGACGCAGTACTTCACCGCAACCAGTCTCGACGGCTTCATCGCGACGGAAGACGACTCATTGGATTGGCTGTTTCCGCTGGGGAATGTAAGCGACACGAGCTACCCCGCGTTCATCGCGGAGGTTGGCGCCCTTGCGATGGGGTCGGCCACTTACGAGTGGATGCTTCGGCACGCGGAGGAGGTCTCGGAGCAGGCTGGTTCACCTTGGCCATACGAGCAACCGACGTGGGTTTTCTCGCGTCGGCAGCTGCCCACCATCTCCGGCGCTGAGATTCGCTTCGTGCGAGGTGACGTCCGGCCAATCCACGCCGAGATGGCTCGAGCCGCAGGAGGAAGGAACGTCTGGATTGTCGGGGGTGGAGATCTTGCTGGGCAGTTCTACGACGCGGATCTGCTGGACGAAGCCATCATCCAGGTTGCATCGGTCACCCTGGGCCGGGGCAAGCCGTTGTTTCCCCGCCGCGCCACGAACCCGCCCTGGAAGCTGCTATCGGTTCGTCAGGTCGGTTCTGGGTTCGCGGAACTGCACTACGAGCTACCGAGGGCACAACCGTCGACAGCGTGAACGGTTACTCGATCGCGACATCTCCGTAAGCGGTGAGCGCTGTCCACTTTCGGGAAGATCGCGCAACCATCGTCGCTACTTTTCCATTCGTGAGGCTGCTCTGTGCCGCACCAAGCACCCTCGAAATGGACGAATTGCCGCCTTCTGGTAAACCCGGCGCACCAATGTCGACCGTTCCCGAGTCCGAGCTTGACGCCCGTATCGCCCGACTGCGCATGGCCATGCAAAAGAGCGAACTCGATGGCGTGGTCATTTTGCAGAGTGCCGATCTGTTTTACTTCACTGGGACGATTCAGAGCGGAACGTTGTACGTTCCTGCACAGGGTGAGCCCGTGTACTTCGTGCGCAGGGACTTGAAGCGGGCGAGGGTCGAATCGGCACTGCAGCACGTCGTGCCGATCCGCTCGTTGCGCGATCTGTCGTCGTTGCTTCGTGCGCACGGTTGCGCTGTGCCGAAGCGAGTCGGTTTCGAGTGGGACGTGGTGCCCGTATCCGTGTTTGCACGTTATCGCGAGGTTTTTGCGGGCGCTGAATGCGTCGATGCGAGCGCGCTACTTCGGCGAATTCGCATGGTCAAGTCAGCATACGAGGTCGACGCGATGCGACGGGCTGGCGCTCAGGCCGATCGCGCTTATCGTTACGCTCGCGAGATCCTGCGCGAAGGAATGACGGAGATCGAGCTCGCCGCAGAGGTCGAGCGCTTTCTGCGGCTCGAAGGTCACCCGGGGCTCATTCGCATGCGCAGCTTCAATGGCGTGTTGCTCTATGCGCATGTTTTCTCCGGCCCCGATTCTGCGGTCCCGGCGTACGTCGATACGCCCCTAGGCGGAGTTGGGCCTCACCCGAGCTATGGTCAAGGCGCGGGCTGGCGACGGATCGGGCGCAACGAACCCGTGATCGTGGACATTGGTAGCTTTTTCGATGGATATCTCGCCGACCAAACCCGCGTCGTGAGCCTTGGTGAATTGCCCGAGCGCTTGAGCAAGGCCTACGACGACATGGTTCAGATCGCAGCGACTCGTGGAGCGCATCGTGGAGCCCGGCGTCAAATGGGCGGCGGTCTACGAACAATGTCAGGCCTTGGCTATCAAGCAGGGAAACGCCGATCACTTCATGGGAACCTCGGACGCACGAGTCGGTTTCATCGGCCACGGCTTGGGGATTGAAATCGACGAGCTTCCGCTCATCGCTCCGGGCTTCAAGGAAGACGTGTTCGACGTCGGAATGACGTTTGCACTCGAGCCCAAGGCCGTTTTCCCCGGCCTTGGTTCCGTTGGTATCGAGAACACTTTCGTCCTCAATGACGGTGGGATTCGAGCGCCTGACCGTTTCCGATGAGGCGCTGGCAATCCTTTGAGCTCTCGATGACTCGGGTCGGCCAGATTGGTTGGAAGTTGGTTCCAACGATAATCTGGCCTTCTCCACTAGATGTGCCCAGGACCGGCAAGATGCGGCACGCTGTAGGGGACTTCGGCGGCGGGATAGGGCGCGACCATCGCGCTTTTGTACGTACCCATCGCCGTGAGCGCTTGAGCATTCAGCGGGAAGGTCGTCGTCGTTGAGTTCGCGTTTGCGACGCAACTCCGACCGAGCGCCGATGAGCAAGCGGACGCTGTCGAGCTCACGTTGGAAGCGACGGGTGCGTAACTTATGCCGCCATCCGTCGTGACGAAGGGGGTCTTCACGCTCTGGAAGAACGTGCCCTCGTAAAATAGATTGGCGTTCGTCGCCGGATCTGCTGCGTGCCCCGTGACGTTCTGGTAGTAGTCGTTGACGAATTGAGCGTAGACGTACTGGTTGACTGGCGAAGTTCCCCCGGCGTGAGGTCCACGCCCAGAGGTGTGGTGGATCCAGTTGTTCATCACCGTCATGGTGTTCTGGGAGCCAGCGAAGAGCATCGTCCAGTAGTGCGTGCCGTCGCAGTTTGAAGAATACGGCGTGTTGCCGTCGAATTCGTTGTACGAGAAGGTGACGTTCGTTGCCGGCTCGAAACCAGAAACGATGAATTGGCGACCGATCAGCGAGATGCGATTATGATCGATCCACACCTTCGAGGCTCCGCTCAGCGTGATGGCGTCGCCGCCCCAGACGACGCGCGGGTTGAGATTCGTGATGGTGAGGTTACGAATGATGATGTTGCTGACGCCGCCGGTCAGCGCAAATCCTTTGCCTTTGATCGTCGCATTCGGACCAATTCCGATGATGGTCTTGTTCGAGCCTACCTTGAGGGGCGAGGTTCCTGCAGCATCGTAGGTACAACCGAACGTCGTCTTGCCGTTACAGGCGCCCAAATCGTCGGTGATGATTTGCGACTGTCCGTTCGAACACGTGACCACGTCGCAACACGTATTGCTCTTCGTACCCTCCGTACCCGTAAAATCGATGGTGCCAGTTACCTGAATGATCTTGGCGGTATTGCCGGTCACCGCAGCCGCGAGTGCCGACGGTGTAGATACAGTGACAATCGCGCCACCGTCACCGCCCGTCACCGCGGCGCCAAAACCATAAGGCTTCGAAGCGTTCCAGTTTGCTGGTACGTAGAACCTCATACGAAAGATCGCGGTAGCGTTCGAAGCACTGTTCGTCCAAATGCCCTTGGCTGGGCCACTGGTCATGACGGACGCTTTGGGGTTCACGTTGACGTTGGTTGCGGCGGACCAATTGGTGTCATCGTACGTCTTTGCGGCCCAGGCCGTTCCCGTGAGCTCGTCGGTGCTAGCGGCTGACTTGGCTTTCCACGCCGTGGTGGTCCCGGCTTTGCCAAAGGTTCCGTCCATTTCTGCGTGCAGATAGGGTGTGTTCGCAGAACCTTTCGTGGCGCGAATGGCAATGACGTTCTCGGTACCAGAAACGAGATTTGCGGCTGTAGAGAGCAACGCTCCTGCAGTCGTCGTTTTGCCGAGGAAGTTGCCGTTCACGTAGATCTCGACGAGATTCGACGAAGTGGCGTAGAAATTGGGCGGACCGCTCGTCGTGCCGCCGCTCGTCGTGCCGCCGCTCGTCGTGCCGCCGGTACTCGCAAGTCCACCTGTACTCACGACACCACCGGTCGCCGCGGTACCGCCCGTCGCGGTACGACCTCCCGCCGTCGATGCTCCGCCATTCGCCACCGATCCACCATTGACTACGGAGCTGCCCGTTGCGCCCCTTCCTCCGGCGGAGGTGTTTGCGGCGGCTCCTGCGGTGCCTCCGCTTGCAGGGTTTCCACCAGTTTCTACCGTCGTCGACGGCGATTGAGCGCTGCCAGTCGAACTGGTTCCGCCTGCGTTTGCGGTGCTCGTTGATTTCGCACCAGCGATTGGCGTGTTTCCCCCATCGGCGCTGGTAGTGCCGCCCGAGAAAGTGCCGTTATCACTCGACGCCGAATTGGAATCGGAGCCCGAGCAAGCCGTCGCGGCGAGCGCGATCGCGAAGAGCGCGCACCTGCCGGAGCGGAAGGGAAGCGTTTGCTGGTGGGCTAGAGCCAATACCACGGCAATCTGACGAGCGAATCCATTGGACATGCCCTCAGGTCGTTGGTCACTTCAGTGCTGGCTCACTTATCGCAATCCTCTTCTCAAAGTAATATTCACGCGTTCGAAACTGACTCGGAGTGGGGAGCCGCCGCCGTTGACTTCTAGGTCGGCGGTGCGGTGACGTTCGACCGAACTTTCACGAGGTGCCGCAGGGGCCACGCTTGCACTGACGTTGCGTGAGGGGCAACCCTTGCCCGCATCACTGCAAACGACCGAGTGTAGAACAGGGCCGCGGCACTGAACTGGTCTCGCGTGGGCCGGTATCGACGCCAGGCGTCGAAGTGCGGAAGTACTGAAAGTCCCATTTTCTGCCTAGTTGATTGTGATCATCATCGGATCGATGTTACGTCACCGAACCTGTCCTGCGGGTTGAAGACGCGAAGGAAGCGTTCAGATTGCTGCCTTCGGTGGGACATGGGTCGCATTCGTGTCGATCCTCGATGCTCGGAACAGCTTGGTGAGTAGGGTAGAAGGGTCACATTCGCACTTGCCATCCTCGGACCTCGTACTCCTCCAGAAGAACCCGCTGGAACGTGCCTTGTCGAGTAACTCGCGAGCCACCCATGCCGGGATGCGCTTTTCCCGATATTTGCAGGCCCTGACGTTGTACGCGCCATAGAATTCGACTCGTCCATCGGCTCAAATGGATACGGAAAATACTGGACAAGGTCCGAAGCAAGGGCCCGTGGTGCTGCGGAATGAGCGCACGACTTCTGTCGACTCGATCCCAATCCACATCGAGGGGACGCGTTGCGCCCTTGAGCACGAGCTCCATTCCGGGTTGATACGCCCGCTGCATCGATGAGTGATTGCTTCGCGACGGTTTCTCCGTTGCGCAAGCGCCGTAAAACACGACGAGCGCGACGTAGGCGAGCACGGTACGCCAAAGTGCGCGATCGTATATGGGTACCGTCGGATTCATTGCGATTGAGTTCTATAGCACGGTGACGTCGAACGATTCGAGGGCCCGCCCGGGGTGACGCCAGGGAGGTTCCATCTCGTCATCCAGGTTCACTCGAACATCGGACCATTTGCAAGTCGCAGCAACGTTTCGGTAAGTCGAATCACGGTGTTTTTTCGCGACGGAACTCACGTCTTTCGTGCTTGGGAGTGATTGGACGTAAAGTATGCATCGAGCTCGGTGGCTCCGGAGTCCGGAGTTTGCGAAATGTTCTATACTTTCGCGGAGGGTCCGATGCATAGTCGGAGCTGGAGCTGCTCCTCGCGTGAGCGTCGCGTCAATTTACTCGGTCAGGTGTGGAACAGGTGAAGTAATGCAAACTGCGCGGCAACGCATCGACCTTCGAGTTCGAATCCCTCGCCCCGATCGCGCTCAGTGCCAGGTGATGCGGCGCGGCCAGTCGATGCTCCTTTCTGCTCTCGTTGCGTGCGTGCTTTTGCTGTGCGGTTATTGCGCATCAGCGGCTCCCGTGTCGGTTCCTGCTTCGCCTCGAGTCGTCACCGTCGGTGGTGATCACGATAATCCCCCGTACGAGTTTTTGAAGGACGGGGTACCGACGGGTTTCAACGTCGAGCTGATACAAGCGGTGGCCGAGGTCATGAACCTCAAAGTTGCGGTGCGCCTTGGCCCTTGGCAAGAGGTGCGAGCAAATCTCGAAGCCGGAACGCTCGATGCCCTGGCAGGCATGTACTACACCGAGGAACGAGCAAAGGAGGTGGATTTCTCTGGTCGCACATACCCTGGTGACACCAAGCGTCTTCGTTCGTGAGGATTCGCCCATCAAGAATTTCGAGGACGCGCGAGGTAGAGAGGTCATCGTTCAGCAAAGCGATGTGATGTGCGATTCTCTTGAGGGGACAGCGCTTCAGTCCGCGAATCATTCCAAGGACGAACCCGAGCGAGGTATTCGTGTCTCTTGCTGCGGGCCAACACGACTGCGCCATAGTTCCTTCGCAGGTCCAAGGTTACTACTTCATCGAGAAGCTGCGGCTCCAAAATCTTCGGTCGATCCGCGCTGACATACCCGCGCTCCAATACTGCTTCGCCGTGAAGAAGGGGGATGCCGCGCTATTGGCGAAGCTCAATGAAGGTCTGAATGTATTGAAGAAGACTGGAAGGTATCGAGAGCTCTACGATAAGTGGTTTGGCGTCTACGAGGCGCGCCAGACACCGTGGCACCGGTGGGTCGCTGCCTTTGCCGGCTTGGTCGGCGTTTTGCTGCTACTCAGCGTGGCGTGGTCTTGGTCGCTACGGCACCAGGTGCAAGCCCGAACTTCCGAGCTTCGGAAGAGCGAGCTCAAGGTCAGGGCGATCTTCAATCAAACGAGGGAGCTCATTGGCCTTCTGACTCTCGATGGGACGCTGGTCGAGGTGAACCGAACCGCACTGCAGTTCGTCGGCGTGGAGCCAGAAGAGACACTGGGGCTGCCGTTTTGGGAGACGGCCTGGTGGAAGTATTCACCTGACCTCCAACAGAAAATTCGAGACGCTATCGTCGAGGTTGGTCAGGGACGGGCCGTCGCCTTTGGTGTGCACCATGTGACTTTCGATGGACGGCTGCACTATTTCGACTTCTCCTTGAAACCGCAGCTGGACGCCGCCGGGAAGATCGCGTTTCATGATCGCTGAGGGGCACGACATCACCGAGCGCGAGTTGGCTCGAGCGGCGCTGCTGAGGAGCGAGACGAGGTATCGCTCCGTAGTCGAATCGGTGAACGAAATCATCGCGACCATCGACGAAGATGGTCGTGTGCTCTACATCAACGGTCCCGGCGCGAGACAGTTGGGGGGTACGCCCGAGCGGTACGTTGGTTCGCCCCTATCCGAGCTGTTTTCCGATGGAGCTGCCGAACAACAGTTGAAGAACGTTCGCGACGTCTTGAGTCGATACGAGCCGGTCGTGACGGACACGTTCACGAACCTCAACGGCAACAAGCGGTGGCTTCACCTGACGTTCGTTCCAGCAGCAGAACTGGAGGAACGCGCCGTACACCTCATCGCCGTCGATCTCACGGAATTGAAGCAAGCGGAAGACGACCGGGTTCGGCTCGAGGAACAACTTCGGCAAGTCCAGAAGATGGAGGCAGTTGGCCGCGTCGCAGGTGGTGTGGCCCACGACTTCAACAATCTGCTTACTCCCGTCTTGGGATACGCGGAGCTCTTGCTCATGGACGGGTCGGTGAAGCGCATCGCCGGCACGGAGCTCGAGGTCATCCGGGAGGCTGCACAACGCGCGGTAGGCTTGACGAAGCAGTTGCTCGCATTCTGTCGACGACAGGTGCTTCGCATGCAGGTGTTGGATCTCACGGCTGTCGTCTCCGAATTCTCGCAGCTATTGCGAAGGATCATCGGTGAGCAAATCGAAATCGTGATCGATGCGGAGGAGGGTAGTGCGTACATTCGCGCCGATCTCTCGCAGCTCCACCAAGTACTCATGAACCTCGCCGTCAATGCGCGGGACGCGATGCCAACCGGCGGACGTCTGAGCATCGGGATTTCTCAGCTTCACAGCGCAGTCGGGTGACCCGGTTCCCATTCCAGAGGTCATGCCTGGTTCGTACGTCGTGCTGACGGTTCGCGATTCTGGCGAAGGGATGCCTGCGGACATTCTAGAGCACTTGTTCGAGCCCTTCTTCACGACAAAGGGGCCCGGCAAGGGAACGGGCCTCGGTCTCGCTACGGTCTACGGCATCGTCAAGCAGCACGGCGGACACATCGAAGTACAGAGCGAAAGCGGTACCGGTTCGGTTTTTCGGGTGTACTTTCCGAAAGTGGCCATGCCCACTGGGCTCGAACTCGCTTCCAAGCCCGACGTCGTTGCGTCAAACGGCGGTGGAACCGTATTGATTGTCGAGGACGATACATCCGTGCGAGACATGGTAAACGGTATGCTAAGAGGGAACGGGTACACGACCCTTTGCGCAAAGGACGGAAAGGAGGCGCTCGAACTCGCCGCCGACCCCGAGCTCGAATTGGACGTGCTGCTTACGGATGTGGTGATGCCAGGAAAGAACGGTCGCGTGGTGTATCAGGAGCTGCAGCGGACGCGTCCGAAGCTGGGCGTCGTGTACATGTCCGGATACGCCCAGGACCCAACGGTATTGGAGGAAGGCGCCTTGTTCCTCCGAAAGCCTTTCACCCTAGGGGCGCTTTTGAGCCGTGTGGCGTCTGCCATGCAGACGTGAAGCTGCCAAGGTCTATAGCTATCTGTGCCATGCGCGTCCATATTGGATGGGCGCAGTGACCGCGCCGGGTGCACCTAGCGCCTTCGCGGCGCGCAAAGGCCAGCTTGCGTCCCTCAAGAACTCGCGCGCCAAGTAGACGAGATCGGCCTTGCCCGACTCGACGATTTCGTTCGCCTGGTGTGGATCGGTGATGAGTCCGACGGCTGCCGTAGCAATCGACGCCTCGCGACGGATCCGTTCGGCAAAGTGTACTTGGTAGCTCGGACCAACGGGGATCTTGGCATCGGGAACGAGCCCACCCGTGCTGCAATCGATCAGAGCAACGCCCAAGGTTTTGAGCCGTCGCGACAGCTCGATGCTTTGCTCGATGTCCCACCCGCCTTCGACCCAATCCGTGCACGATAGTCGCACCGTCAACGCGAGCCGCTCCGGCCACACTCGACGCACGATCTCCACGGTTTCGAGGAGCAGCCGGATCCGAGCATCGAAACTACCGCCATATTCGTCCGTGCGTTGATTGCTGAGTGGTGACAGGAACTCGTGAAGCAAATAGCCATGAGCGGCGTGGATCTCGAGCCATTCGTAACCCGCTTCGAGGGAGCGCCGCGTTGCTTGCTCGAAAGCATGTTTCAGCTCGGCAATGTCCCGTGCGTCCATCGCCTTCGGAACCCGTGATAGCTCCCCGCCGAAAGCGAGGGCACTCGGTGCGAGAGGCGTCCAACCGCCGTGTTCATCCGGAAGATGCGCGCCGCCCTCCCACGGGATCGCGGCGGATGCCTTGCGGCCCGCATGAGCGAGCTGAATACCCGCGACCGCGCCCTGCTGTCGGAGGAAGCGTGTGATGCGCGCGAGCGGCGCCACGTGGTCGTCACGCCAAATTCCAGCGTCCCCCGGCGTGATCTGTCCCTCCGCCGTAACGGCCGTCGCTTCGGCAATGACCAATCCCGCCCCGCCGGAAGCGCGCGCTCCGAGGTGAACCAAATGCCAATCCGTCGCGGTGCCATCCTGCGACGAGTATTGACACATGGGTGAGACCCCGATGCGGTTTCGCAGCGTAACGCCAGCCAGTTCGAAGGGACGGAAGAGCGCCGGTGTGTCGACCATGGCCGTCGATTCTGAACGAGATCGCCTACGGTGTCACGTCGAGCAGGCACGGACTCCGAAGGGGGGTGACACGGGGGCGCGTGACGTCGCTCACCGCGCCTTCGACAACGAAGTTCCGAGGTGCGTGCCTGTCGGCGCAAGAGTCCTCCGAGGACGAATCCCTGCAATTGGCTGAACGGCACGTGCGCGAGTGATTGCCAAGCACAATCGAAGACGCGAGGGCGAAGCACCGTGCGCGTCGGTCGGAGGCGTGACGCGCGTGTGTCACGCACATTTCGAGGGTGACAAGCGGTGGGCTGCATCGCGAACGGCAGCGTACCACCAAGCTAAAGGGATAGCGCCCACTCGGCATGGATCTCCGAAGTGGTCCGGCGTGGAATAGGCGTGCGAACTACGTCGTTTGCACGCCGAACCGGCAAACCACCCATGGAAGTGCAACCTACGTTTAGTGTCTTGGGCGGCGATGGTGCGCCACAAGTTCAACAACCATGAATCGAGCCGAATGGGATTCTGTTCGTAGAACGAGTCCTTACGACCAAGTGCTTACGGCGGATGGCATTGCTAGGGGTCTTTCTCACCGGCGCATTCGTCGCGTTCTACAGCGGGGCGTCGTCGCCGGACTACCGTGCATTGTGGTGGGCGACGCTGCCTGCGGCGATATTGCATGGATATATCGGTCTTCGTTATGTCTCAACGGTGCGACACTGGACTCGATGGGTCGCGACGGGGATTACCTTTGTCGCGCTCTCCTCCTTTTTCGAACTTTGGACTCGCGCCTTCCGCTAGTGGACTCGCTGCTGTCGCGTGACGCGAGTGTTGGCGCCGCTGGCTCGACCAACGCTGTCGAAGGTGGTCGACGACGCCCGGTGGGGGCGACGCGGACGGGTGGGGCCGACGCCGAGTAGTGCGTGCGAGGAGCAGTGCATGAAACGACGCATCACCGCTCAATTCGGTGTTTTTTTTTTTTGGTTCTTCTGCCGCGGTAACGTTGGCGCGATGGAACGACGACGTTCGACGCGTTGGTGCGATGGAACGACGACGTTCGACGCGTTGGTGCGATGGAACGACGACGTTCGACGCGTTGGTGCGATGGAACGACGACGTTCGACGCGTTGGCGCGCATTTGCCCGCGGCTGCCTCGAGACCGTCTGGTGACCGCCTATCGACCGAGCTTTCGGAATCGAGCCTTCATCCGTGACGCGTCTCGGGAATAGCAATCAACGTCGCTTCGTTCTCTGGCCAAAGTAATTATGGGGATCAAGACACGAATGCTTGGTAGTTGGAAGGTGCGTTTGCTCGTTGCGGGGGTGGCGGCTCTAGTGGCGGTTTTCTTGCTGTTGGTACGCCTGTCCATCGGTTGTCGTTTTCCGGAAGGTCGGCATTCTTGCGAAACGCAAGCGAGAACCCTTCGGGCTGCCGCGCAGAATTGGCAATCCACGAACGCAACGACACGCTGCCCGACACTTCAGCAGCTCCTCGACGAGAAGCACCTCGATTCTGGAGGGAGTTACGTAGACACGTGGGGGCATCCCTTCGAGATGACGTGCACGGATGCCGAAGTCTACGTGCGTTCGCGCGGGCCCGACGGTATCGCGAACAGCAAGGACGACGTAGTGATCCCGAAGGTCATCGCTGCCGACTAGTCCGCTGTAAACGTGAGTGCACCGCCTTGTCGATGGCGTTAATACGACTTTGGCAGCAGCTCGTTGCAGTGCTGTCGAACCTTCAGTGAGACGTCTCGCGGGGGAGCGTAAACCAGAAAGTGCTTCCACCTTGCCCCGGGTCACTCTCCACGTCGATGGAGCCACCGTGGGTTTCGATGGCAAGTTTGCAGAACGTCAGCCCGAGGCCAGTCGAATGCCGCTGGTTCTCTTTCTGACATTCGAGCTGACCGAACTTCTCGAAGATTTTTTGCTTTAGCTCTTTGGGTACGCCTGGACCGTCGTCGGAGATTGCGAAGCGAACGGTGTCGTTCGTCGTCGTCAGGTCAAAGCGGATCTCCCCGCGACGCCCCGTGAATTTCAGTGCGTTGCCAAGGAGGTTCTGAATGACCCTGAGGATCAGATCTTTATCAGCGAGGATCGGTACCGACGCGTCGCCTCGAACGATGAGCTTGCGCTCGCCGATCAAACCGCGCATTTCGGCGATAACGTCCCGTGCGAGGCTGGCCAAATCGCACTCCTCGGGGTTCAGCGTCATGGCTTCCGCTTCCATTTTGCTGACGTCGAGCACCGACGAGACCATGCGTCCCATGTTCTGCACGGCGTCAAGACAAGACTCTAGGTCATTTTCGAGGTCCGGACGGAGCCCCTTTGCTTCGTTGTGAGCGTCATCGAGTAGCACCCATAGTGCCATCAGCGGTGACCTCAAATCATGCACGAGCATGTGGACTAGCTCATCTCGCATTTTCTCGAGCTTCGACAAACAATCGTAGCTTTCCTGGAGCTCTCGTTTCTGTTGACACAGCCTCAGATGGGTCTCCACCCGCACGTGCACTTCGTCGATCTGAAAGGGTTTCGTGATGTAGTCTACGCCGCCAACGGAGAAGGCCTTCACTTTGTCCGCACTGTCCGTGTGGGCAGTGAGAAAGATGACGGGGGTATCGCGAAATTGGGCCTCGCTCTTCAGTCGCGAACAAAGCTCGAAGCCGTTCATCCCCGGCATGCTGATGTCGAGCAAAAACAGATCGGGATTTTGGGCCAAGGCCGCCTGGAGCGCGAGCTCCCCGCTCGGCACTGGGCGCGCCCGATATCCGCGCGCTCTCAGCATGTCGCAGAGGAGCGTCAGATTCGCCGGAGTGTCGTCCACCACGAGGATATTCGGAGCATCCGGCGTTTTCATTCGTTGGTTCATCAGGCCCTCCCCGTCCGAGTCTATCGTTGCAGCGCCTCGAAGATCGCTTCAAACTCCGGCGCGACGGTCTTGAAGGCAGAGAGTACGAGTGGATCGAGGTGCTCGGGTCTACTGCGTCCGTCACCCTCCGTGATGATCGAGTATGTCTTCGCGGCATCATATGCCGACTTGTAAGGACGCTTGTTCCTTAGGGCGTCATACTGATCGGCAACCGCCAGGATGCGCGCTGCCAATGGGATGGCTTCCCCTGCGAGTCCATCCGGATAGCCACTTCCGTCCCATCGTTCGTGGTGTGAACGCGCGATGTCGCGTCCCATTCGGATCATGGGATTGCCGGGGTAGCTTTCGAGTACGGTCTGCAACGTCTCGGCGCCGAGCTCGGCATGGGTTTTCATGATGGCAAACTCTTCAGGAGTAAGCCGACCGGGCTTGAGCAAGATGTGATCTGGGATCCCGACCTTTCCAATGTCGTGCAGTGCACTCGCGTGGAAGATGGTATCGACGAACTCGCGATCGACGACCGAGTAGGTTCCGTCCCTGTGAAGCTGAGCTGCGAGTGCGCGGCAATATCGCTGCACCCTGAAGACGTGATTGCCGGTGTCCTCGTCGCGTTGCTCCGAGAGCTTCGCCAGGGCCAAAATGGTAGCCATTTGGGAGTCCGAAATCTCCCGAACCTGCGCTTGGACTCGGTCTTCGAGGGAACGGTTCAAATGCTGTAGTTCGACGCGGAGCCGCCGGATCTCGAGATGGGTCTCGACGCGAGCTTGAACCTCCTCGATCTGAAATGGTTTCGTTACGTAGTCGACGCCACCAGCGGCGAACGCCTTCACCTTGTCCAGGAGCTCCGTGTTCGCGCTAATGAAAATGACCGGTACGCCTGAGAGTTGCGGATCGCTCTTGAGTTCGACACACACGTCATAGCCGCTCATTTCGGGCATGTTGACGTCCAAGAGAACCAGCTCGGGTGGTTCGCGCCGGGCAGCCTGCAGGCCCAGTTTGCCGTTCGGGACCGGACGAACTCGGTAGCCCCGCTCCTTGAGCATCCCCGCGAGTAGGGACAGGTTCGCAGGAGTATCGTCAATGACGAGAATGTCGGCGACGGGTACTGCTCGTGCAAACGTCATTTTCCACTTCCTCCATGCAGAACATCGAGGATCCGATCATAGGCGAACCCTTTGGCCAAGCCCTCGAGTTCTTCCGCTGCCACCGCGTGTTGCTCCTTGACGCGATCGATGAGCACGAGCATGCGATCGAAATCGGCACTGAGCGTAGCCTGTCGAAGCTGCTCGCGAAGGTCCGGCGCTACCAAAGCAATGGTCGTCGGAGTCAAGGACGAGCGCCCCCTCGACTGGGCATTGCTCGGGGGAGCGGAGGTCGTGTACTCGTAACGCACGCCAAGTAGGGTGCGTAGCTTCTCGAAGAGGTCGTCCTCGCGTACCGGCTTACTGAGGAAGTCATCCACTCCGGCACTCCGAGCGGCGATTCGGTCCTCATCGAATGCGCTCGCAGTTACACATATGATCTTTACGTCACTGCCTCGGTTGACTGCGCGAATGCGACGAATCGCCTCGATTCCGTCCATCTTCGGCATACGGATGTCCATTAGGATCGCGTGTGGGGACCAACTCGCGAACTCGTGAACGGCCTCTTCGCCGTTCGAAGCTTGCCTTGTCTCGAAGCCGACGACGTTCAGTAGGGAGGTAAAGTACGTGCGATTCTCGTCGAGATCATCGACGACCAACACGCGCTTGCTGGGTGACACACTTCGGATCCGCTGGGCATGTCGCAGGGCAATTTTGCATTTGGCGGCGCTCGTGTCCCCCTCTCCAATTGGGACCTCGAATCGGAAGGTGCTGCCACGTCCCAGAGCGCTCTTGGCCTCGATTGTGCCTCCCATGAGCTCGATCAACTGACGGCTGATGGCCAGACCAAGTCCGGTGCCTTTGCCACTCGCCCGACCCGTCGCCGTTTGCTCGAACTTGTTGAAGAGTCTGGGCATCTCCTCTGGGGCAATCCCAAGCCCCGTGTCCTCGACTTCGACGACGAATCTCGTTTCGTAAGGGTTTCGCTGCGAATCCACGCGCAGGACTACGCCCCCCTTGGTCGTGAACTTCAAGGCGTTGCTGAGTAGGTTGGACAGCACTTGGCGCAATTTGCCTTCGTCGGCGCAGGCCAACCGGGGCACGCGGTCACGGCGCTCGACCAGCAACTCGAGGCCCTTTTCCAGCGCTCGCGGTGCGAAGATACACTCGACCTCCTCGATGAGCGCGAAGAGATCGAAGGTCGTCTCGACAAGCGACATTCGCCCGGATTCCACCTTGGCGAGCTGAAGAATGCCGTCGATTAGGGACATCAAATGATCGCCGGAACGACTGATCGTCTCGAGCGACCGGCGCTGGTTGGCGGTCAGCGCTGGATCGCGCAAGAGCAGCTGGGCGAAACCGAGGACCGCGTTCATCGGTGTTCTGATTTCATGACTCATGTTGGCTAGAAAATCGCTCTTTGCGCGACTGGCGTTCTCGGCTGCGTCCCTTGCTGCATGAAGCTCCGCGGTCCGCTCCCGTACGAGATCTTCCAGATGCTGCCGGTGTCGATCGAGTTCCTCTTGAGCTCGGCGCTGCTCGGTGATGTCCCTCGCAATGCCGAGGACGAGTGGCTCTTCACCGGTATCCAGCGGACTCACGGAGATGGACACGATGGCCGAGTCGCCATTCTTCTTCTGCACCTTGAGTTCCATGTCCCGCACGGTTCCCTCGGTCTTTAGTTTCGTGAGCAGTCGCGCTCGATCCTCCGGGTTTTCGTAGAGCTTGAGCTCGATGGCAGTCTTTCCAAGTGCTTCGTCGCGAGAGTAGCCGAATACGTTTGCGAATCGGTCGTTGCAATCAACGATGAAGCCATCGTCACGTCTAGCGACGTAGACCGCATCCAAACCGGTCATGAAGGCCTTTCGGAACTTGTCTTCGCTGGCCCGAAGCGCGGCTTGCGCGCGTTGCTGCTCGGTGACGTCCTTGCCGAAAACCGAGATACCGAAGGCTTCGTCTCCACGTCTGAGGACGTTGAAGCTCAGCGCCAACGTTCGTTTCCCGGCGGAGGTTCGGTACTCGACGGTGTAAGCTCCGTGTTTCAGGGCGCGTTCGTAGAAGGACCGCCAAGTCGAAGCGTCCTTGGCCGTGGGCAGCAGCGCCTCTGGGCTCATACCGGGATGAGGCTCGATGTTGTGTTCGCGGGTGAAGTAGCTGCGCAGGGCGTCATTGAAGGTCAGAAGACCAAAGTTTTCGCTTTCGACGGACCAAATGTAGTCCGAAGTACAGTCGATGATTGCATGCAGCGTCGCTTCGGATTCTCGAAGCGCGGCCTCGGCTGCTTTACGACTCGTAAGATCGGTTTTGTACGCTCAAGATTGCTGGGCGACCGTGCCACGCGACCGAGCGAAGGGCGATTTGGAGGGGAATGCGACGTCCATCCGGCTTCTCGTGATCCACCTCAAAAACCGAGGCTCCGACACGCTGGACGTTGCGAATCCGCGTGTCGAGCATCGGTCGTTCTTTGGGCGGGATGAGCTCGAACAGTCTTTTGCTCAGGAAGGCTTCGGGCGTCACTCCGTGGATTCTGGCAGCGTTCTTGTTCGCATAGAGGATGCGACCGCCTTCGTCGTGAACGATGATGCCGGCTGGAGCCTCGTCCAACATTTCGTTGAGGACGAACATCCTTTCCGCATCCATCTTCAAGGCTCGTGCCTTTTTCGCCCTGTCGAGTGCCAATAGAACGATTCGTGACAGCATCTCGACGCGACTGATGACGATGGGGGACCAGGTCCTCTTCTTCAAGCAATTGCACGCGATGACGCCTCGAAGCATGCCGCTCGCGTCGACGGTCGGTACACATAGCGCGCTCTCGACGCCGAGCTCCGCATAGGTTTCTCTGTCCGTCGTGGCGTCGGGCGAAGATTTCTTCGGCGTTCGAGAGTACGAACGTGGTGCGGTGGGTCCGAAGTTGTTCTTCCATCCACGGAAAGGCGTCGCTTGCCTTCATGCCGATCGCGGCGGAAACGTCGCCCGTTCGCGAGTAGGCGTGGGTCAGACACAGCGCGCTTGGCTCCTCGTCTTTGACCTGCCAGATGCCGCACAGATCGATGGACAGACAATCGCAAATCCGACGTTGAGCTTTCTCGATTTCGTCGTCGAGCTCGCTCTGTTCGGCCTGGGCCAGGCCCGCCGCGAGATCAGCGACCAAGATCTCGAGGGCTAGGCGCTCCTCGAGTTCCCGCTCGACGGCCCTTTTTTCGTCCATGACGTCCGTGTTGTCGAGGTCCCCCAAGGAAGCACCGTGTTCCAGAATGGTTGATCAATGTCTCGATAGCGCTGCCACGCATTCATTAACGGAACCAAGCCACGCGGGGTAAAGGGCCAAGTGCGCGACTATTCGACGACTACTCACCACAATGAGCACTTCGGATGGTCAACGAAGGCGAGCGGCCAAGACGGACCGCGGAAGCGGAGCTGCGTCCCAGGGCGCGAGCTCGAGCGGTCGTGTGTCTGTATCAGCGCGTCCTACATCGGGAAACGCCGCCACGGCGCCCCCCGAAGTCAACCCTTTCGCGTCGCGCCGCGTCGCGTCCAACCACGACGAGCAGGACAAAAAATACGCCGCGGTTCGGAACCACGGCGCGGTCGGAGACGGAGTCGGGACCGCACCTGGGACGTCAAACTACGAGGTGGCACGACGGAGTCGGGGACGTGCCTAGGACGTCGAACCACGAGGTAGCATGATGGCGGCATGCCCAGAAGACACGGCGGTCGCGGGGCCACCGCTGTCAGGCTTCGCTCGCGGTCTCGCGGTCTCGCGGTCTCGCGGTCTCGCGGTCAACGGGGCAGAGCGGCGGCATCTCGGGGCATGACGGGCGCAGCGGGCGCTCCCGCTGCGTCGGTTCGTAGGGACGTTACCGTTCGCGTTTCCGTTGTGTCGGTTCGCGTGGAGGTTGCGGCTCGCGCTTCCGTTGTGTCGGTTCGCGTGGAGGTTGCGGCTCGCGCCTCGATCACGTCGGTGTTCTTCGAGGTCACGGCTCGCGCCAACCGATGACCGATGCGAACCATGGCGAGCTCGAGGGTGTAATAGCTTACTGTCGCGAATAAGAAGACGCACGCGACGTTGTAAGGCCACGCCTGCATGAGCGCAAAGGACTGTGGAAACGTCCTTCGCGGGACGAGGAAGACCTGCCAGAGGTAGAGACCGTAGGAGAGGCGGCCAATCCACTTCAGTGGTGCCAACTCGAGCACGCGAGAAAGCGGTGATTGGGTTCGCTCGATGGTGCCAATGAGAATGGCGGGGATGAGCACCGCTTGAAGGGAATAGAGCGGCATCGAGATCTTGTAGTCCCATTGCCGGTACACGCAGGTCAGCATAAAAAGGCCAATCGCCAAGGGCACAGCGGCGCGATGGCCTAAAATGCGCCGGCATTCTGCGGGGTAGTACCGAAAGACGTAGGCTCCGATCGAGCCGAGCAGGAGACCGTCGAGCTGGATGTCCGTTCGTCCCCAAAAGACGGCTGGCGTCGAGAAGAGGTGGAAGTGCCAGGCCACCATTCGCCACAGGGCGAGTGCGGGGCAGAGCGCGAGGGCGACGAGGACGGCGCGTTTCGTGCCCAAGAGTGCGAGCAAACATGGCCACAAGAGATAGAAGTGCTCCTCTACGCCAAGGGACCAGAGGTGCCCCAAGTAGTGGAGCCCCGGAACCCAATTCGCAAAGAACAGGAGCCCACTGGTCCACTCGAGCCAACCTACGGCAATGAGCCCCGCTTGTCGCAACAAGAGCGCGGCAAACAGGAGAACGAGTAATGGCGGCAAGATCCGGAAGGCGCGACGCACGTAAAATGCCGGCAAGCTCAAGGCGCCGCGGCGATCGATCTCTTCCAAAATGCGGGTGGTGATGAGAAAGCCGCTGATCCCGAAGAAGATCCTGACGCCGTAAAGGCCCATGGTGGCGACGAAGCCGCTGAAGGGAACGCTGGGGTGCGCCGCAATGAAGGATTCTTGTGCGTGTTGGATGATAACGATCAGAATTGCGACTGCGCGCCAACCGTCGAAGGTGGGAATGTAGCTGCTTCGGGCAGCACGCCGTTCGGCGGAGGTTGTGCTCGGTTCCGGAATGAGCTGCGCGGTTGATTCCATTGGGCTCCCCATCGACGCTTCAGCTGTTGCCCGAAAAGGATGCGCCGCTGGATCCCGGAGGTCAATGAGGCGAGATGCGTCTGGAAGGCTCGGGACCTCGAAGGATGAAGCTTTTCTTCATGTTGGTTCATTCTCGGGCGCAAAGATGAAGGAAACTCACGGAAAGAGTTCATGAACGAACGCATGCGACTGGTCGTTTCCGCCCGTGTCATCGTCAAAATGTCGCGTCAGCACAAGGGGCGATCCCCGTCGGGGCGGAGAGACGCAAACGTGAAGAAGTGCTCAGAGACGACGAACGAGTGCGTTACCGTGGAAAGAACAATCCGATGCCGACCCTCCACGGATTGGCACAGGCGGCAGTCATGTCCGATACGTATTGCTCGGCGCCGGAAACGCAGTGGTGGGTCGCTACATCGCAGATATGTTCGCATTGTTCGACGGACTCGCACGCGTCCCCGTCGGGCTTCATGTTCACGCAGATGCCAGCACTCGAGCAGTAAGCAACAGGCCCACATTCGAAGAGCGACGCGCAAGGTCCACCAATTTCGACCGGGGGCTTGCATGTACCCGTTTGGCACATCGCGCCCATCACGCAGACGTCGCGGTTTTCGCAAGGTTTTCCGATGGGAACGAGCTCATGGCAAGTTCGATCCGTGCCGCAAAATAGACCGTCGCGGATATAGCAGGCGGCAGGTCCTCCCGAGGAAGAGTCAACCTGATCCGGCAAACGGCCCAGACAACCCCAACCGTCATCCCGCTCGGACTCGATACAGGTATCGAAGCAACGGTCGCCCACCTTCCCGCGGATCTGACGCAGACACTTCGGTGAGCTATTGAGGTCCGTGATGCCACAGCTGATTCGGGCACCTTCGATTGGTGCGCAATCCATCTGCGTGTTGCATGTGGCACCGAGGGGCAACGTGCCTTGGCACATCAATTGGCAGGCTCGAGGGAGCGTGTAACCATGGACCAGGGAGACTTGCCCAGATTGGGTTGCGCAGACGTAGTTTTGGGGCAAGGCCTCGAAGCACTCCGCCGCTTGGATTGGGTCATATTGCCGGTTCGGCGGGCAAACGTCTCTCGACGCGTACGCCGACTGGGCGCGGTCGACACAGCTCTCGACAGCAAAGGGAGCATCGACGGCGTTGCAGCAGTCGGCGTAGGCATCACAGAGGCGCTTGGCTGCGTAGCCCGGAAGCTCGGACGCCGGCACCGGTTTCGTCTGCTCTGCCTTCCCGCCACAACCAAGACAAAGAAGACAGCCGCAGACGAAGAGCCCGTTCCGCATCCGCCTTGAAGTTCCCATCACGCGTCGACGTAGATGCACGGTGGCCTAGTAGCATTGCGACGGAGCGGATTCTAGCGTTCTTCTCGCGACGCATCCAAACGTGCCAGCAGCGCACTGCCGTCGTTCTCGCGCTTGGCGATGGAGAAGGCGAGATCGAATACGGAGAGGGTTTCTCCGCCACGCATCACGGCGTGAGGACGACCGACGCCGGTCGTCCAAGACCAGCCGGCGTTGACAAGAGATTGACCGGCGACCAAGCCCAAGTTGCGAGCAATGAAGCGCGGAGCGATTTCCGAAGAGATCTGCCTCCGACGCTTGTTGGAACTCGGGCTCGAGCCGCTTGGCGAGCATGATTGCGTCAAATTGCCGGATCTGGGCGATCAGAGTGCGCGTCGCGACCTCGACGCTGGCTTCACCCCCGAAAACCTCGTGGATCGTTGCCGCCGCCTCTTGGGACTCCCTCGTCAGTTTCGGTACGTAGACCTTGTGCGGGGCGTCGCGCCAAGATACGGCCGTTAGTCGTTTCGGTACATCCCAACCTTCTGCGACGCGCTCGGTGAGTTTGCGCTCGAGTTGGTCTGGATCGCGCAAGAGGCTACGCGCGGGTTGCGTGTCGCGGTTCACGTCACTTCGCGGCAGGCCTTCGGCATAGGCAATTCGCTCGGGCAGGGCGGGGTGAGTGTCGTAGGGATCGGTCTCTGCTTCTGCGAGGGCGGCATCCAGCTTTTCGAGTTTGTTCTGTGCTTTTAGTTCGACGACGTACTCACGAAAGCCCTCGAAGAGGTTCTCTGGGCGATGCCCCTGATCGACGAGGGGCGCCACTTCTTCACGCAGAAAGCTCGAATAGAGCACGCCCCCACGAGTTTCGTCGCGCAGAGAAGCAATGTGAGCGTCGGTACCAGCAATGAACACGCTGGCAGAATCCGCCGAGAGCTCTTGCGCTCGGCTGACCTTGTGGGTGACACGCAAGAAGAGTCGCGCGTAAAGCGAGAAGGGCTTCGACAACCAGCCGTCGCCAAGGCCGCTGAGAACACCCGAGATGGCAGCGCGGGTGCGGTAGATGAACCCGCCGAGGCGAGTGTCTCCACCGAGGAAGTGACCAAACTCGTGAGCGAGGGTGGCTTCGAGCTGCGAGACGTCGTCCACGTTGAGCAGGGCAACTCCAATTCCCATGACGCGCTTCGAACCGAAGCCGAGGAAGCCGCCAACCTCCGCGACGAACGCATTGACGTCGCTCATGAGGTACACATGGGCTGGCATGTTCGTGTTCAGGCGGTTCGCGACTCGCTCGATGACCTCGAAGAGCTTAGGCTCGTCCCGCGCGTCGATTTCCGGTCCCGGTGGCTCGAACTTGGCCCCTGGCACGAAAAGCGAGCCGCGCAAGATCACGAAAGCGCCCGCCAAGCAAATGAAGGCAAGCTTCGGGTGGATGCGGTGCGCGTAAACGAGTTCCGCGTAAGGGAGCCAGACCAACCCTCCCGCCAAGGCTAGGGCCAGTACGTAAAAGCCGAAAAATAAGGCCACCGCCAGGATGGCTCGGCCAAAGTAAGACGGACCCCGGCGTTCCAATTGAATCGATTGCATCGCGACCTCCGACACCCAAAACCAGCCAAGGGTACCAGAGAGCCGGCGACATCTCTAGGGGCATGATTGCGCGAATCGCACACCCACCCATTGCGGGTGATATCCGGAAGCGCTTACCTTTGGACCATGGAACTTGACGGGGGCGGCGGCGATGGCGAAGACGATGACGACGGCAAGCGCGGCGGCGAGGATGTTGATTGCGAAATCGATGGTGATGATGACCGGGACAGTGAAGAACTCGAGTGGGATGATCTGGTCGGGAAACACGTGCTCGTTGGCATCACGTTTCAGGACCGTCGCGGCAAGGTATTCGGAATGGAGCAGATTCACGGGCGCATTGATAGTTTCGATCCCGAGCACGGCGTTGCCATCGAACTCACGGGTGCGAATGCCGGCGAGAAGTTCATGCTCCCGCCCGACTTGGGCGCGTTTCAACTCGCCGAACCGGGGGAGTATCGGTTGCGCAGTACGGGCGAAGTCGTAACCGATCCGGATTTGCTTGCAACCTGGACGGTACTGCAGGCGGACGCGTGACCCGGAGGGTGAGCACTTTTGCGTGTGCGCTATGAGTGGACGCGGCTCGAAGGGCTTTGGCCGTCTGCGCGGGAACAGAGGTAGTGGCTATGAGTGTAGATACCGTTCGGAATTTCGGTTCGTCATGATAGTTCGCGGTTGGAAGCGTCTGCTCGTCGGTGTTGTACTGGCGTTGCTGGGGTGGTGGAGTCTTGGCGCGGCGGGTATGGCGGACTTTCAGTGCCACAAGCTTCGCGACGATTCAGCTTGTGCGGACCTGTGGTGGCTGATCGCAATAGGGGCGTCGTGTTGGACGGTTAGCGCTGTCATCGGCGTGAACGGGCTGATTCGGTGGTGGCGGTGTTGAAGACGTGCTGCTCCCGCGATGGGGTTGTGCAATCGCATCGTGAGCGGATTGCTGCATTGGAGCGCTGGACGAGGGAGAACCTTGCTCACGTTCATGGACTGAATCAGGCTGATGCAGCCGACTCGGTTTCCGTCGCGTTGTTGTAAGTTGACGCGCAGCTTGGAGTCGAGATTGAAAAGGAGATCTTCGAAAGTTGAGATGATAGTGACTGCGTTCTCGGATCCGACGTGGATTCAACTCGTTCATAGTGTCGGCGATGCATTGTACGGGGTTTCTGGGGGCAGTTCATCGCCTTGAAGCCCGCTCGGGAGCTCGACTTTTCGCTCACCATGGAGGACCATTTTGTACCGAACGCCCCGAATCGCACTGCTTTGGCGCTTCCTCGCGTCGCTTGACCCGCGATCGGTTTGGTTTGTTCGTCGTAACCACGTAGAGTTCCGTTTGCACGACGAATAGGCCAATTCTGGGGCCGGATGTTGGAGCGAGTGAGACGTAAACGAGTTGTCGCGCCGGGGCGAAGTCATGGAAGGGGCACGTAGATTGAGGGAGTGATGACGTTGGGACGACGAAGCGGAGGGGGGAGAAGTGAATGAGTTGTCGCGCCGGGGCGAAGTCATGGAAGGGGCACGTGGATTGAGGGAGTGAGGACGTTGAGGCGACGAAGCAAAGGGGGAAGAAGTGAATGAGTTGTCGCGCCGGGGCGAAGTCATGGAAGGGGCACGTAGATTGAGGGAGTGAGGACGTTGAGACGACGAAGCGAAGGGGGGAGAAGTGAATGAGTTGTCGCGCCGGGGCGAAAAAAACGGACGACTCATTGCTTGTGTACTCACTTTCTGGTTGACAGGTTGATAGGGAACGTCGCTCTGCTAGGCCGAATGTCGTCAAAAAGCATGGTTTGGAGCGATGAAATAGCGGATGTGGCGAATGCTCGTCGTTGAGATAGCGAATGCGCTAAAAGGACGGTGAATCGCCGCGTCTTGCGTATCGTCAGAGGACAAAAGTGCTCATGATAACCTGCGTTCATGACACGATCCAACCTACCCTTCGGGGTGATGTTCAATGATGTCGAGGGGCAACCGTCCACGTTCCCTGCGACCACGATGTCAGAGCTATCGGTCGTGTCCTCGTTATCAGCGGTGCAGGAGGTGTCGGACTCCACGCTGGCGGAATTGGTCCAACAACTCAATCAGAAGAAGCACCTGGTTGATGCAGAGCTATTGCTTTATCTGAGTGAGTTCGACTTCCGCAAGCTCTATCGCGAAGCTGCGTGCTCGTCCTTCTTTGAATACCTGACGACGCGCCTCGGTTATAGCGAGGACGTTGCGTATCGGCGGATGTGGTGCGCACGCCTGCTTCGCGAATATCCAGTGATTCATGAGTACCTGCGCTCAGGGCAGATCCACATGGCGGCATTGCTACTGCTCAAACCACTGTTCACGCAGGACAATCATCGCGAGCTCCTGAGGGCAGCAGTTGGCAAGAGTAAGCGCGAAGTAGAAAAGCTCGTCGCTGCGCGCAATCCGCAGCCGGACGCTTTGACACGGATCCGGCGCTTGCCCGAGCCTGGGACGGCGCCATGTGCCACACTTGACGGAGCGCGTGCGAATGCGTCACTTGACGAAGCGCCTGCGAATGCGTCACTTGACGAAGCGCCTGCGAATGCGTCACTTGACGAAGCGCGTCCGAATGCGTCACTTGACGGAGCGCGTCCGAATGCGTCACTTGACGGAGCGCGTCCGAATGCGTCACTTGACGGAGCGCGTCCGAATGCGTCACTTGACGGAGCGCGTCCGAATGCGTCACTTGACGGAGCGCGTCCGAATGCGTTGTCGTCGATTGCGGCGCGTGACAGCGAATCGTACGTAAAGGTAGGAGACCCGATGGTTTCCAGAGGCGGGTCGAGGGCGCCCTCGATTGTGCCCTCATCCGCTTCGAGCTACCGCGTCGTTTTTACCGCGAGTGAGCGATTGAAGCAAAAGCTTGATCGCGCCGCAGCGTTGACGAGCCATCGGAACCATCCGTCGGATCTCCCTTCCTTGCTCGAACACGCACTCGATCTGCTGATCGCGCGGGAGGAATGTCGTCGCTTCGGGGCCAAAGGTTCGCGTCGCCAAGATGGAGACCCGGGCCGAAATGACTCAGTAATTCAGCCGGATACGGCGCCGTCGGAGATGACGCTGTCGCGTAAGCTGCAGCTGCAAGCGAACCGATCGGAGACGACGCAGCCGAGCACGATGCAGCTGCAAGCGAACCAATCGGCGCAGCGGGGCGCAGTACGACCATACGCGATTCCAACGCAGAAGACGCAGCCGCTCGCGGTAGACCCACTCGACACTCAGTCGGAGACGACGCACCCGGTCACGAGCGGCGCCTTGGTGCCCGGTGCTCGAGGTAGCAGCAGCAGGGGGTCGGTGTATATTCCCGCCGCAGTCCGACGAGAGGTGTGGGAACGTGACGGCGAGCAGTGCACTTACGTCAATGCCAGAGGTGAGCGTTGTCAGAGTCGTCATTTCCTGCAATTCGATCATCGAATCGCGCAAGCCTTGGGCGGGCCGTCGACAGTAGAAAACCTCCGGCTGCGCTGCGCCGCTCACAACGCTTTGGCTGCGGAGCAAGTTCTCGGCGTGCGACGAGTAAGAACGGCAATGGCTGAAGCCGAACAACGGCGTAGGCATGGCCGCGAAGGCAAAGCGAAGGAGGCGTAACCTGCACTTAATGTCGAGAGTGCAGCAAAGGCATTGCCGTTCGATACGCACTCTAAGTCGAGTCAATGATTGGCGGTCGACTATGCCAAGTCCCTTCGTTTACCGCCTGTGAAGTCGCTAACGGCTTAATTCGCGACGTAGCCTGCGGACAATTCGCGACGTAGCCTGCGGACAATTCGCGACGTAGCCTGCGGACAATTCGCGACGTAGCCTGCGGACAATTCGCGACGTAGCCTGCGGACAATTCGCGACGTAGCCTGCGGACAATTCGCGACGTAGCCTGCGGACAATTCGCGACGTAGCCTGCGGACAATTCGCGACGTAGCCTGCGGACAATTCGCGACGTAGCCTGCGGACAATTCGCGACGTAGCCTGCGGACAATTCGCGACGTAGCCTGTGGGTCACCCATCGGAGCGCGAACTTTGCCGGTACAGGGAAGTCCTGCCGCGTAGAGCAAAGCTGTCGCCCGGGGGCGACGCGACGTATCATCGTGCTGTCGCGGTATTTCGAATCGCGCCGGGGCGACGCGACGTATCATCGTGCCGTCGCGGCAATTCGAATCGCGCCGGGGCGACGCGGAGTATCATCGTGCCGTCGCGGCAATTCGAATCGCCCCGGGGCGACGCGACGTATCATCGTGCCGTCGCGGCATTTCGAATCGCCGGGGCGACGCGACGTATCATCGTGCTGTCGCTGCACAGCGAAATCCAACTTGGGAGCTCGAACGACCGAGCGTCGTTGTTTGGCTAAGGACCGCCCTCCGGAAATTGTAACCGCATGACCCAGGTTTCCCAGCGTTTTTGGAAAGCTTCGATATCGGGTTCGTCGAGCACGCGTTTCAGCGTCGTAAGCCCAGTGGGATCGCTCGCTCGATGTTCGAAGAACTCGCGATAGTATCGGACGAGTAGGCCCTTCTCCTGCAAGTAATAGAGCAGGTAGCGCGCTTGGGCGTAGTTGCCACCCGAGTCATCGTCGTAGAACTGTCTGGTCGTCGTCGAAAGCAGCGTCGGAAAGCTTGCAAGCTTTCCGCGCGTGATGCGTTTCTGAAGGCCCGCGAGACGCCAATTGGTAAGCCCGATGATATGTCCGTCGCGCTCCGCGGACTGCTCGTAGAGAGAACCGAGTCCCTCGTTGAACCAAGCGGGGCAATCAGGAAAGTTGGCCTCGATGTAGGGGTGGACGATCTCGTGCACCAGCGTGCCGCCGCCTGTCGCGATGTTCATGACGAGGGCGTCGTGTTCACTCGAGTAATAGCCGTATGGCGTGGTTGGAGAGGAGCCGAACAGGCGTAGGACGTTGCTTTCGTAACTCGAGGCATCGCGAAAGAGCCAGATATCAAGGATGCGCGCTGGATCCTTGGAGAAGAAGTCGCGCTTCAGGTGACCCACGGCCCACCGCACCGTGCGCGTAGCAACAGCGCGCAGTTCCGTCGAGCTGCCATCACCGAGCACGACGAACGGTGGCTCGAGGATTACATTGAATCCTCGTCCCTTGCCCTCGCGCAGTCGCATGATGTGTTGTGCGTATTCGGCCTGTGTCGTGCGAATCAAGGTGGGCGTCGCGAGCGTGCCCGTCGTCGCGGTTGGTCCTTTGGGGGTGCCCGCGAGGCGCAGGCGAATGACCGTCCAGAGCTTTGGGTCGTACTTCAAGGGCCAGAGTGCCAGGAATTGCTGACGCGACATGCGTTGATACGCGGCGTTTGCAGCTGCGGGCTCGTGGTAGACGACCTCATCCGTCGTCGCGTCGTAGCCAAGCACCAGGCGGAAGTGTTCGGTCGTGGCCGGCTTGTCGCTGTAGTGCATGCACACGATGGACGGGATGCGTTGAAGCAGATCCGCATGCAACGCCGCGAACTGTTTCTCTAGATCATCGGCCGATTCCGCGGAAGCCTTACCGAAGACTGGACCAACCTCGAACCCCAGTCGTTCGAGGGCCACTGCCAATTCGCGCGTCGTCGCACCCATACCGCGTTCTGGATTCATACCCGAAAGCGCGAATACTTCATCTTGGGAGACGGACGAGCCGAGTGCCTTGAGCCAGCTTTCGGTCACGGCTTCGCCACAGAAATCCGGCTTCTGCCGCACGTGCGGCACATCGGCAATCAGCACGGAGGCATAGTTTGGATGATTGGGTTGGTTTGGGCGTCGTGGTGACGTAAGCTTGACGCCTTCATCGCTCGTGCGAACGGCAGTCGGCGTGCTGCAACTTGCCAGCAGCAATCCCAAGCACCAGCACGGCCATTGGCGATTCCACGGATGTACGGAGGGGGTCACCTGGGGTAGACCGCGATGATTCGGGAAACCTTGGGACGCATGATTCGCAGAATAGCAGTCTGCGAGCGTCTGAGTGAGAATCGCGCGGCCTTCCGTCCCGGAACAAGTCCCATCGCTATGGCGCTCAAACTACCGTTTGCGAACGGATGTGGCGTGGCGTCGTGAAATCGGAGTAGCGTTGGGTGGGCAGCAAGGCGGACCATCGATCGCAAACCCTCCCAATCGGAGCTCCCATGGCAGAAACTCCCGTCAACCCACCCCCGACCACCGAAGGACACGGAAGCAGCTCGGAGCGTTCATCGCCCAATCAGGAGACTGTCGAGCTATTGGCGCAGATCACCGAGCTATGGTCGAAAAATACGAGCCGCATGAGGATCATTGACAGGAAGAGTTACTATTCCTTGATCGGTGAGGCTCGTCAGAGCATAAAACTTGGGGACTTGCTCGGCGCAAGAACGGCGATTGCCCTTGCGAATCAACTGCTCAGTGGGTCGATAAATGCCGTGGCGCGCGCCTTCTACTTGGGGGCGGCGCTAGCTCTGGGGCTAACGGCGGCGATAATCGCACTCTGCGTGTACAAGTCGAGCGCAAGTTGTCGTCACTGCGCTTGCGATGCATTGGCAAAGGCTTGCTTCTGCATGGCGATGGGCACTTTGGGTGCGGCCTGTTCGGTCATCTTTAGGGCGTCGACCCTTGCCGTGGAGGCACAGGCGGGCAAGGTCGCATTGTCCCTCGAGGCTGTGGCGCGGATCCTCGCGGGAACGATGTCTGGGTTTCTGCTCTACCTCGTCACCCGATCGAACCTGATATTCTCGGCCGAAGCCGTACAGAAAGCCCCATTTCAGGGCCACTTACTATTCGCGTTTGCGGCAGGTTACGTCGAGCGATTCATTCCAAGTGTCTCCCAATCGCTGGAGAGCTTCGGTCGGGAGTCGGACCGGAAGGCACCCCCTGCAGAGGACAAGGACAAGCCCCGAAACGGTTAAGGCGGAGCGCGGAGCACGCGATCGGGTGTCACGAGTACCGACAGGCGCACGCGGCGGCGCGAACTCTCGGCGGCGCGAACTCTCGGCGGCGCGAACTCTGGCGGCGCGAACTCTGGCGGCGCGAACTCTGGCGGCGCGAACTCCCGATGGCGCGAACTCCCGATGGCGCGAACTCCCGATGGCGCGAACTCCCGATGGCGCGAACTCCCGATGGCGCGAACTCCCGATGGCGCGAACTCTCGGCGGCGCGAACTCTCGGCGGCGGCGGCTCCAGCTCTCGGCCTTGCGACCACTACTCGCGTACTTGTCGATTTTGGCGCAATAAAGGTGGGAAAAGTTTGTTAGGCGCGGCGGGCCGAGTGCACGACACCGCCCCGTCGAGTACGAGGCTCACCCGCCCACCCTGACGGGATCCCGTCGTTCATTCGAGAGAGACACGAGTCACCTATGACCTGGCTGAGATTACCCAAGGACGTTGCCGCCGACGCCCGACACGATGCCGTCTGCAAACTGCTCACGACGAACACGAGGCCGATCTGGGAAGGCTCCGAACTGCAGGTGCCTACGCTTCCACTGAACCGGGCGTTGGCGGAAGAGTGCCGCCGCGCCGTCCATCTTGGGTTTGCAGTACCTGGTCTCGAAGGGATTGAGGAAGCGCTCGCCAGTGAACAGAAGGGCCTTGACGCGCTGCTCAAAAAAGCACCCGACGCACCGCAAAATCCGCGCGCGTCGAGGCTGTTATTCATGAGCAACGACGGAAGTAAGCGCTTTTATCGCGATTGCGAAGCGCTGCTCGTAAAATACGACAAGCGTCTGATGGCTTGTCGACTCGATGTGACTGGAGAAAGCTTTGGTTCGGCCATCCTTGGTCCCCCAAAGCTCGCGCGTGCCCTGCTGTTCGTCGACAAGAAAGCCGTCGCAAGGGCATTGCTCGCTCTGGTGCCGCAAGGAACCCCGCGCGGGTGAGTGGGTTTTACGCGTCGAGTGCCTACGCGCTCACGAGTACCTGCGCGCTCACGAGTACCTGCGCGCTCACGAGTACCTGCGCGCTCAGGCGTGCTGAAGACGCGCATCCGAGGAAGCGTCCGCCACGCCTGAAAGACATGATCTTGTAATCTCAGTCGGTCGGGACTAGCCTGCTCGACCGGTGGGATATGGCAAATTATGGACTTGGGCTCGTTACCTTTACGTGCTTAGTGGCTTCGACGGTCTCCGGTTGTGGCGGTGACGGTGGCGGTGGCGGACCATCATCGTCGAGTGGCGGTTCGAACTCCGGCGGGAAGACTGCCGTCACGTCCGCGGGTCATACCGCTGCGGGTGGTACCGTCGCGGGCAATAGTTCTGCGACCGGCGCCGTCGCCGGCTCGGGAACGGCTGGTTCCGGCAGTGGAGGCGACTCATCGAGTAGCGCGAGCGCTGGTGGCGCAAGCGGCACATCGTCAGTCGGCGGCACATCGTCAGTCGGCGGCACATCGTCAGTCGGCGGCACATCGTCAGTCGGCGGCACATCGTCAGTCGGCGGCACATCGTCAGTCGGCGGCACATCGTCAGTCGGCGGCACATCGTCAGTCGGCGGCACATCGTCAGTCGGCGGATTTTCCGGAACGGGTGGTGCTGGTGAGCAGCTGACTCGTTTCCCCGTCGGAGCGGGTCCCCAATTCATCGTCGCTGGGCCAGATGGAAACCTTTGGTTCACGGAATGCACCGCGAACAAGATCGCTCGCATGACCCCGCAGGGCGACCTCACTGAATTTCCGGTTCCAACGGCGGCGAGTTGTCCAATGGGGATCGCGACGATTGCAACGCCTGCAGTATCACTACCAACGCCGACGAAAATGGGGTTTCTTGTCGCCTTCACCGAGAGTCAGGGCAACAAGATCGGCCTACTTGCTCCAGATACGGGAGTCTTCGTCGAAACGACTCTTCCACGTGCCGCGAGCGCACCCGCGGGGATCTCCGCGGGTCCCGATGGCGTCGTTTGGTTCACCGAGCGACTTAGCAAGACGGGCAACGGCGATCGTATCGGTTCGATGGACATCTCGACGCTCGTCATCACCGAATACGAGCTCTCTACGGGTGGAGACGTGGCCAGCGGGATCCTCGCGGAAGCGGACGGAAGCGTTTGGATCGCCGAAACGTCTCCGACTCAGGGCCGAATCGGACTGTGGCGCACTTCGGTGGTGGGGGAATGTACGGTTCCGAGCTGGGAGGCACAGCCGTACCATCTCGTGGCGGGCCCGGATGGGAACATCTGGTTCACCGAGTACGGCGGCGGCATCGCACGCCTGACTCGACCGACGGCAGCACGTCCAAGCTGCCCCACCTTCAGCTTCAAGGAGTTCGCAACGCCTACGTCGTCGAGTAATCCCGTCGAGATCATCGTAGGACCGAAGTGCAAGACGACCGATCCCCTGTCGGGTCTTTGGTTCACCGAGTCCGCAAGGGGTAAGCTCGCCTGCTCCAACGTCGACGGAGAGATCACCGAGCACACCCTCGGTGCTTCGATTTCACCCTTCGGCTTAGCCCTGGGTTCAGACGGCAATCTCTGGTTCACCGAACCCACGGCGGCACGAGTGGGGCGCTGGCGAATTCCGTGAGCGGAGGGCGCGTTGGACGCTGGCGAGTGCCGAGAGCGCGTCACGCGTTGAGCGCTGGCGAATTCCGTGAGCGGAGGGCGCGTTGGGCGTTGGCGAATTCCGTGAGCGGAGCGCGGACGGGTTGCTCCAGTGAAGAGCTGCGTCGGCGCGCGTTGGGCGTTGGCGAGTGCCGAGAGCGCGTCACGCGTTGGACGCTGGCGAATTCCGAGAGCGCGGCGCGCGTTGGGCGCAGGCGAGTTCAGTGAGCGCGTCACGCGGTCGGGCTGTTTCCGTCGAAATCCGCGTTGGTGTGCAAGGCGCTTCCGCCTTGCGCCAAGACCAATCGAGGACGTTTATGTCTAGATAGTGTCGCAATCCGAACTCTGTCGTTCGCGTGTCGACCCACATCGAGTGCTGAATCGTGAGGTTCCGCTGCGGCGCAAGGTGGGCAGTAGTTGTTCGCGAAAGCGGTTTCGAGTCGAACTGTGGTTCGTTCGATGCCACAATCCAGCGGTTGATTGCGCACCGGGACGAGGGCGAAAAATGAGAATCTCATCAGTTCTTTTCGGTCTTTTGGTAAGTGTGTCGGCGTGTGGCGGGAGCGATGACGAAAGCGATGACGGAAATGGTGATTCTGGAAGCGGCGGAAGTGGGAACGTCGTTGGTGGTAGCAATGGCACCGGTGGCCACTCGACTGCTACTGGTGGCCGCAGCTCGTCATCCACGCTGTCGACTGGTGGCTCCTCGCAAGGCGGCACTTCGCAAAGTGGACCATCGAAGACCGTAGTTCCTGGTCAGCCCTGTACTGGAACTTGTCCCACGGGCAGCGTGGAATCATGCAGCGGCCACTTCTGCCCCTACGGAACTTGCGGCGCCCCTTGGGATACCTATAGGTGCAACGCATTTTATCCCGAGCCCGTCGGCGCGAGCACCGTCTATTGCGCTGCCGGAAGCACCGGTGGTTACTGCCTCGTTACCAACCAAACGAGCACTCAAGACTACTGGGCCGTCAACTGCAACGGCGGAACGCCCGTGATTGCGGAATGTGACACCGGGTGCTCAGTGGACGCGAACGACGTCGCCAGTTGTTTGTAGTGGCTTGCCGCTGCTGAAAGTCATCCGTACTTACGCCATGCGCGCCCAATTGCGTCGCATGACGTAAGTGATCGTTTGCGCTGTTCGCCCCGGGCGACAATTTCCCTGAGACCGTGGGCCTGAGCGGTTCGCCCCGGGGCGACAATTTTCGAGAAACCGTGGGCCTGCGCCGTTCGCCCCGGGGCGACAATTTCCGAGAAACCCGGGGACTCGAGAGCATGCTCGAGTCGCTGCGTTACGCATTCGGCAAACGCACCGCCTGAGCGGTTCGCCCCGGGGCGACAACTTCCGAGAAACCCGGGGACTCGAGAGTCTCCGAGAACTCCGGGGGCTCGAAAGCTTCGGAGAGTCGTTGAAGCACGAATTCGGCAAGCCATCGCCGAACGTTGTTGCGGCAAGCGCCGTGCTCGCGCCGCCCGTCAAGGGCCGTGCTCGCGCCGCCCGGCAAACGCACCGCCTGCGCCGCCCGTCAAGCGCCGTTGTCGCGCCGTTCGTCAAGCGCCGTTGTCGCGCCGTTCGTCAAGGGCCGTGCTCGCGCCGTTCGTCAAGTGCCGTGCTCGCGCCGCCCGTCAAGCGCCGTTGTCGCGCCGCCCGTCAAGCGCCGTTGTCGCGCCGCCCGTCAAGCGCCGTTGTCGCGCCGCCCGTCAAGCGCCGTTGTCACGCCGAACCGACAACAACACGACTCTGCTGTTCTTGTCCGCGGCGATCCGCCTGAAGACGATCATTTGCGTAGGACAACGTCACTGTTCCGCCCCCTTGTCGGCAGCGCGCCGGTGACGTGCGTAATGGCTGCGCCGTGGTTTGCACCACTTGCATTCGAAGCCGCTGCCCGGCTACCTTCGCCGAGATGATGGGCAGACGGACGCGAATTCTTGGGCCTGTCTTGGCTGCCGGCATGCTGCTCGCGCCAGCTCCCGCGCGAGCGCACGGCAGTCCGATCAGCTTCTGCGAGGGCGCGGGTTGTGTTGCTTTGGCGGCAGTCGTTCTGGTTCCACCGACGTTCCTTGGGACAGTGGACGGGTACTATACCGTCAAGGCTTACCTTGGGCCGCCCACCGTGACGGAGCAATCTGGCCGCAACGCCATCTATTGGACCGCGTGGCAAGGCGCGATTCTCCAGGGGATCGCGGGTGCGAATCTGCTTCATCCGCGTCCGACCGATCTGGAAGCCATGATGTCGTTGTGGGCGGTTGGTACGTGGCCAACCTCGCTCAGCGCACACGGCGCATGGTTCGCGGGAGGTACCGCGGCGAGAGGTGTCGCGCTCGGCGCCGTCACTCTCTCGGACGGTGTGATGCTCGTCTACGACAGCGTCATGGTGGGTTCGGGGGAGCGGGTCGGTCCGACCTACGCGGTCATCGAGACCATCGTGTCCGCCATGCAAGTCGGATTCGGCGCGACGACGATGGCTCGTGCGGATCGCGAAGATCGCTGGAAAGTGGGCGCCTTCACCCTGCTTCCTACCGCTCTTTTCCTGCATGGCACCCTCTCTTTGGCCATTCCGGAACGAGAGGAAGAGCGCGCCTCCGCCATGCGCTCGAAACGCGTCCTGACTCGAAGAATGGGGCTCGATGGTCTTCAGTGGGGAGTCGTCCCGGTCCCCACGGGCTTCATGTTCCAGGCCGTGTCGCGCTGGTAGGATTACAGCCAAGACCACTTGCTTGGAGCGCGTCCTCGCTGGCTTCGTTGTCGCCTGCGGTGCGTCCTCACGTAGCAACCTACGCTCCGGGCGCTCCTCGCCTCCGCCTCGCCATCGAGGCGCGGTCTTCGCAAGTGATTCTTGCTGTAGAGTCGTGGTTTGGATTGGTTTTGTCTGTCCGTCGTGGTGACGACCTAGAGTCGCGTTGCAACCGATGTCTAGTCGGCGATTTGCCGCTTTCGCGATCGGAGCATCAAGAGCCCGAGTAAACCGAAGAGCGCGACCGCTCGAGACGACCCTTGTCCGTTTGAAACGCGACACCCGCAGCCGCTCGAGTCTGTCGCATCGCCGTCACTGGTTGCGGTGTCGGAGCTCTCCGTCGAGCCGCCTGCTCCTGCGTTTCCAGTGAGTCCGCCCGCCGTCGGAGCTCCGCCGCCGATCGACGTACCGGTGGGTTGACCTCCCGAGCCATTTCCACCGCGACCACTCGAGGCGCTCGAAGCACCGCCCGTTGTTGCGTTGCCTCCCGTTTCGGCCGCGCTCGAACCTGCCGTTGATTGAGAACCGCCCGCAGAGGGACGACCTCCGGAAGCACTCGCGCCACCTGCGTTCGACGTTCCGCCCGTCGCTTTGGTTCCGCCGGTGCTCGAAGCGCCGCCCGAACCGGTGCCGCCCGAACCCGCACCACCACGACCGCCACCGCCGAAGTCGGCCGCGAAGGAAGCACCGTCGAAAGGCACGACGATGATCTTGCTACCGTGATTGGAGTTGGCAGGGATCTGGTTGTCCTTGTCCACGTCGGCGACCGACCAAGTGATGTGCGTAACGAGGCCCTTCTGCAGCACGACCCCGGGCCGCTCCATCTTGTACCATTGGTTACAGGTCGTGCTGCCCTCATAGCAGAAGATCTTCTGATACGATCGCGGACCGAAGGCGAGACCATTGTCCTTCCAATCCGTGAGGCCGTCCGTCGAATAGACGTGCCAACCTATGCGGTCGCCGGAGCCAGAATAGAGGACGTGGTAGACGCCTCCGCTGTACCAAATATGGGGATCCTCTTCCCACGCGTAGGATGGGTTGGTTACGCCCGGAATCGAGGTCCGGCGCGGGTAAATGCTGTCGATCGTCGGGCGATTCGCGGCAGGGTAAGTCCACGTCGGCTTCTGCAACTTGTACGTTCCGCACAGCGTGTCAGAGATCCCGATGTGTCCGTGGCGCTGCACGATCTCGAACTTTCCATCGTGACGCGCGACGAGGCTGACGTTGGAGGCGAAGCGTCCGTCAGTGTAGTTGATCCCGTTGGCTTGGATCGAAGGGGTACATGAAGTCCAAGGGCCGTCCAGGGAGCTCGATTTATAAATCGTGAACGGGACGACCTCACTGACGACGACCGCGTAGCTTCCGTCAGGAAGCTCGAGGGCGGTGGTGTTGTGCCCTTTGTGCGAACCAGAACTCCAGATGTATCCCTTGCGCCGATAGGGCCCAAGGATCCCTCCTTCGCTCACGGCGTGGTAACTCTCGGAGTTCGTCCAACCCGGATTGAAGCCGGCGGATCCGGGCCACGTGCTCATGAACATGTGGAAGGAGCCGTCCTTGCCCGCGATGATCTGACCGTCCCAGTAGTAATAGTCCGGCGGGATCCCTGCGCCCTTGGCACTCTCAATCCCGTTACAGAGATCACGCGGAAGTACACCTGCAACGCCCCAACTGGCCGAGCTCAGCGGCGAGCACGTGATCGGCGTGGGCTTGAGGTATTCCATGAATTCCTTGGCGTCCGCCAGTTGAGCGAAGCCGACGTTGGCGAGCGCCACGGCAAGACCTAAATGGGCGCAACGGACCGTCGGGGACACGCTTCGAACAGGACGACCTTGGATTTGGCGCATGGCTTTCAAGAAACTCCTCGTCGCAGGAAGTGGCGGCCGAGCACTCCTCGGGTGGTGAGCGAGCCGAACACGAGATACCGAAGGTGCAGTGACCGCTCGACGGCATTTCCATCGAAAATCCGTCGGACGGTTTCGACTTTTCTGCTTTGGGTCGAACCTTCCCCCGTCCCACGGATTGCTAGGGCCCTTCTTCGATGGCAATGCTGCGAGCTATGCGCAGTGGCCACCCGTTCAGCCTGCCGAGATCTGCCGTCGCCCCTGGGCCCGCCATCATTTCGGCATTGGGCTGCGCGATGGCTCTGCTTGGCGCTCCCGCGTGCAAGGAACGGTCGGGAAGTGGCGTTCGACCACTGCCGTCCACTGTGGCGAGGACCGTCAGCACGCCGCACCTACAAACATCGGCCCGACCAAGCACCGCTCCCGCGGTCGGATCTGTCGAGACGCCTCGAACGTCTGGTGGAGGAGGGGATGAGCCGTCGCGATCCGACAAGACGGATGCAGGCTCGAGTTCTCGCGCGTGCGAGCGGCTGCTCCAGGATGAGCGCAAACGGATCTCGACGGCCCATGCGCGCGCGGTGGCAGAGTTCAACGTGGCACGGAGCGAAAAGCGAGATCCGTTGAGCTTGCGCATTGCAAGGCTCGAGCAATCCCTCGAAGCGGCACGGCGTGAAGGCAAGCCCGTCAACAATCTCGCGATCGAGCTTGCCAATGCGCGCGAGGACTTCGCGCGAGGGGCTCCTCTGCCAGATCGCTTCTTCGAAACCTTGCGCTGCTATGAACTCGGAGGCGAGGCGTGGCTCCTTCGGATCGCCGAGCCCGTTGTAACGGTTTCAGCGGATGGTGCCCCACGCGACTGGTCCGTCGATGGCGATTACGAACTCGTTCACTTCGATCAGGGCTCGCCCGTCGCGCGTCTTCGGTTCCCGAAGGACTCGCTCGAGCCCTTACCCACAGTCATGAAAGAGACGCCCTTGTTAGTCGACGTGAACGGCGACGAACACGTAGAGCTTCTCTGGGTCGTCTGGGTACATCCTGATACGACGACAGTCGCTTTCACCTATCGAGAACAGCGAGTCACGTCCCTGGATGCGATCCCCGTGCCCGGCGTGCTGCGCTCGCTCGAGCTCGGCGGCGAAGCGGGGCGCGGCTTGTTGTCGTACGCCGTTGCACTCGACGACTCGGCGCGCTGCCTGGGTGACGCGGAAATCGAGCATGATTCAACGACGTACTCCTCACCGCTGTACGCCGAAGTGCTCGACGGCAAACTCGTTCTGGATTCACCCTCGATCCGCGAAAAACTGCGAACCAGGTGCTCGGAACGCCCCTCCGCGAAGGTCTCCACGGGTGACGAGGTGATTTGTGCTCGACTCTATGGTGCGTCAAGCGCGTCGCTCCTACGCCAAATCGAAGAGCGGTATGTCGAAGCCCCCTGTACGGAGGGCGCCAGTGCGACGCCTTCCGGCAAAGTGGCCACACACGAGTACGTCGCCATGAAGAACGCGAGTCGCTGGAAGCCTCCCTTCGTCATGAAGTGATCGAGACGTTTGCCGGGGCCATTTGCGGGCAAGGCCGTGGGCGGCGGGCGCTCCGCATGTGCCGTCGCGATGCCATCGAGCGCTCCGCATGTGCCGTCGCGACGCCATCGGGAGCAGAGCCGTTGGCGGTAGATGCGGCGTTCCCGTTGAGGTATGGGTCGATGCTGTCGCCCCATGTCCCGCCTGCCTACCCCCATGGCCGTTGTTATTGGCTCCCTGTGTTTCGCCGCCTGCCGTCCTTCCGGGACGCCAGCCGCGGCCGCGCCGGCAACGGCACCAGCACCAGCACCAGCAACGGCATCAGCACCGGCACCCGCACCAGCACCAGCACCAGCAGCGGCACAAGAGACGGCGGCAACGAGCGCGAAGACTTCCGCCGCAAGCTCTTCAGGGGATGCGCCGGCGACCAAGACGATTCCGAGGAGCGACGCTTGCAGCGACGATCCTACTGCCAACCTGCAGCGTGGTCGCAAGTTCGCTGCCGCAGGCAAATGGGAGGAGGCGGTGCTCGCCTATGATCCTGGGGTGCACCGGGCGCCAGGCAATCCGGTGTTGCGAGCGGAGCGGGGCTACGCGCTCTTCAAGGCTGGGCTGGTGAGTGAGGCCGCGGGTGAGCTCGGGGTGGCCTTGGGTCTTACGGACGATCGCGCGCTGCAGAGCGCGATTCACTTCAATCTGGCCCTCGCTCATGGGGCACTGGGAAACGCAGAGCGGGCGCGGATCCATCTCAGCAGTGCGGCGGAGCGGGGCAACGCCGCGGCTCGCAAGCGGCTCGGCGATGCCTCCCGCTGTCGGGCGACGTGGCACGCGAAACCCGAGTTCGAACCGGCTCCCATCGCGGCGAATCTGCGGGCGCTCGTTGGTGCACGCCAGTTCGTGAACTGTCCGGACCATCCCGAGCCCAAGACCGAGGCCGAGGCGGCTGCGATCCTTTGCCGAGGCTGCGGCGGGGGCTCGTGGAATGATGAAGCCTGCGATCTGTCCTTCCCTCTGCAAGTCGCGGACGGCTACATGCATCTGCACAGCTTCCAGTTCCGCGCCGAGGCATTCCCGTCGCGGAAGCACCCGTACATTTATTTCAACGAGTGGCTCGACAACGTGAGCGTGGCGAAAGAGCCTGTGTGGAAGGTATCGGGACCGTACCTGGTCATCGAGACGTTCTCGATCGACTGGAACGAGCTGGATGACGGGCTCGGTCATCCCGTGCTCTCAGGAGACGGGCCCGTCTACACCGTCGACGACCAAGCCGATCCCAGCGCTGCCACGACCGGCTGCTCCCCGGATGTAGGTAGCGCCGAGGCAAACATGTCTCACGGTGGTGGTGCTCTCTGGGGCTTCGGCGTCCCCGGGCGACGGATCCACAGTCTCGTCGTGTATTCGGTGGCGACGCGCAAACCACTGCTGAGTGTGGAGGCCGAGGACGGCGCGATAGGCTGGAAGATCCGGGGCAAGGAGCTCAGCCTCACGGGCGCCGGGTGCAAGGAGACGATCGCAATCCCGGAGGGGTGAAGGCGGGCGCTGGGTAACGGTGTCTCAGGTCTCTCCGTCGGACGTCACTGTGTATAAGGGCGCTCTCATGTGGGGCCATTGACGGAGAGGGCCACTGTGGCAAACTCATTGCACCGAGACATAATGCGTTGCGTGGTGCTATGGAGTGTCCCGTGAGCACGTACCAGAGTAGTGACGAGTACCGCGAGTTTTGGGCAAGCGTCGACGAGGCTGCCGAGAAGGTGGCTAAGTGGCCCGAGTGGAAGATTGATCGCGTCCAAGCGGCTCAGTTTGCGAAAGCCGAAGCGGGCGATCGGGATAGCTCAAAGAGTCAGAAGTAGCGAGCTGACCACCTTCTCGCCACCCAGACGGCTATTGCCCACCCGTGACGCGAACTAGGAGCGGCTTGTGTGTCCACGGGAACGTTTCTTCTGTTGGCTCGGCGTGACAACTCCGCGGCTCGGAAGCCTCTCTCCGATGGTGGGTGCTCGTTATTCGCATTGTCGGCCGCGGACCGCGGTGTTGGTCGGATTACCACTGAGCCGCCACGCCACCCAGTAGCGTTTGCGCGTTCCTTGTCGCGAATGCGAGTCCGCTTAGAAACGAAGACTCAAGTTGTAGTGCCGGCGCTCTCGCGATCCGGCGTTCAGCTGGATTGACGGACTTGTCTGGGGGCCTTCTTGTGGAGTCCAAACCGACGACTACTGCGCCGGGCGGAGGAGCTCCTTCGTCGGACAACTCCGAATTCGGGACGAAGTTTCTTTATCGTCGCCTCCGGCGAGCAGCGTCGTGCCGTCGTCGAGCGACAGCTCTCCGCGTTGGGCCTGCCGCAAGGGGCTCGCGTCGACGGCTGCTTTCAATCGTCGATCCCCACGGGCCCAACCGAAATTTTCCTTGAAGATGATCCCGGAACATCGCTTGCACATGACGTCCCCAAACGTGGAAAGCGACGAATCTTGAGCGATGCCGATCCGTCCGTCTGTAAGTGATGCAACGTGGTCGCCTACGGCTCCTTCGGGCATCGGTGCAATCTGGACCAATGTGTTCTTCTTGTAGTCGAACACGTAAGCTTGAGTAGACCAGTTCGATCTCCATAACAGGCCTCCGGCAACGAGGACGTTACCGCTCGGCAGTGCAGCCACGATGGGTTCGGTGACAGCGTCGACGCTGCCGACGATGGTCCACCGATCGCTCTTCACGTCGTAAACCTCGACACTCAGTTTCCCTCCCGAGACCGGCATCCCTAACCCCGACACAAGGACGCGACCGTCTCCCGTGAGGGCAGCCCGATGCCAAGAACGCTCCGAATGCATCGAAGCAACGGTGCGCAGGGTCTTCGTTGCCGGATCGAAGATGTTCACGTCCCTTAGGGCGTCCCCATCCTGCGTCTGACCACCCGCGATCAGGACTTCGCCGGTAGCCAGGCGTGTCAGCGTCGGGTTATAGCGCCAAGGCTCGAAGCGCGCGTACTCGGTGCAAGCCGCGGCGTTCCGCGGCATCGTCGCTGCCACGGCGGCTTCGAGGAGCCCTTGTGGAGGAGCTGCCCCTGCTGCGACTTTCGGCGGAACTAAAGCCGATTGACCATTCGAGGCTGTCGACGCCACTTGAGCACCCGCTTGCCCCGAAACAACAGCTCCGGACGGTGTGGCTCCCGTTGGTGTGCCGTGTCGAAGTGACGAGGTGCTCGCGATGTTCGAAGTTGAAGACGTCGAAGATGCTACGGGTGCTGAGTTACACCCATAAGATCGTGACGAGAATGACAAGGGGCGTCGCGAGCCGATTCCGCACTGGCGATTTCGCACCTTAGTTTGGAACCCCGGATTGGGCAATCGGCGTGGCGTTGTCCGCGAATCCGCCCGAACGCTGTGCGTGCGGCGTGCGATTGCCAGGTTCAATACCGAGTCGATCACAGTAGGTCGCATTGGCGCTTCGCCCAGCAACTTGGAGCTCATTGAACGCTTGTCACGCTCGCCGTCAGTGCTCACGCGGTGTGGTGATGCGCCCTTGACTATCGATCCGTCCGTGATCGCACATCAACAACTCGACTTTGCACACTGAGGGGCCTGTCCGGGGGCACCAACAACGAAGCCACGGCGCGGGAGAAGAACGCCTTAACCAGCGTCCAGTCGTCATCGCTCTCTCCTGGAATGAGAGGACCTCTCTCAGCGTCCTCGAAATAGCACAGCGCGCGCAATACCAACCCATCGTTCACGTCTGTCTCATAGACCGTCCGCAAAGCGCGCAGACAATCCACGAGCCCCAGTGCATGAGTCTGAAGCATCACGTAGAGGTCGAAGAAGTCACGCCGAAGCCCCCGATCGAGCAATGCGTGCGTCTTGGTGGCCAAGACTCCTGTCACGTCCAGCGTGCCATCTCGGACATGGCGCGACAGGTCGGGCAAGACGAAGATCGAGACATCCACACCCTCGAATTGGAGGTGTACCGTCTGAGGCGCTCGTTCGATTATCTCGAGGGATCCTTGACCACGGAGGTGCTCGAGTAATTGCTCCTGATCGGTGGCGCTAACGACTCCGAAGTCGACATCGCGACTCGGGCGGTACGGACAGAAGCATCGCACCGCCTGTCCGCCAATGACGAACCAGTACCTATCAGAGGGGATCGCAGCTGCCACCGATCTAGGTATGACATCCTCAGGCGAAAGTCTCATCTGGCCTGCCCCCGAAAGTCGATAACGGCGCGCAATAACGCGCGGCTCTTCGGTCGCCAGCCTGACCGCGACTCGGCTCGTATCAGCGCACTAATCGGCAAGGCCGAAGCGTAACTGACCGCACGGGTCGAGCCAAAATTGAACGCATAAAACACGACGTCCTCGGCCATAACATGGTCTGCGTCGCCAACATCCAGATTCAGCAGTGCCAACTTCACTTCTTCTGGAAGCGTTTGCGCTGGTAGCGTCGGAAGTAGCGTCGAGGTGTCATGCAGCGGTCGAGCTAGCCTTGTCTCGGCTCGAGCCAACGAAGCGGTGAGATCGAATGCTGCCACCGCCTGAGCTTACCGCTGGGGGTCTAGGCTGTCGACTCTTGACTCAGGGTGACTCTTTCGAACGCCAGCTCCTGGCGGATTCCATCGAACCGACTCTGCCGTATCCCGTGCCGCTGAATCGCTCGGAGCCGCCCGCACTCACGTCGCTTTGCGACGGAAGTGGAGCGCCTGCACGCCGGACTTGAAGCGCTGCGTCGATAGGAGCTCGAGATGCCGCGCGCTCGACAGGCCGTGGAACAAAGTCGGGCCGCGACCGCTGATGACGGGATGGAGGACGATGCGGTACTCGTCGATGAGCCTCAATTCCTCGAGTGCCGCCGCGAGCTTTGGCGCACCGACGAGGATCCCTCGCTCGGTCTTCGCTTTCAACGCCGAGATTGCCTCGCGGAGATCGCCCTCTACCTTGATCGTGTTCTGCCAGGGAAAATCGCTCCGCGAGTTCGACACGACGTACTTTGCCTTCGCCTCGAGCTTCTGTGCCCACTCGCGCATCGCGCGCGGCGCGTTCTCGTCGCGTGCCACCGCGGGCCAGGCTGCTTCCATCAGCTCGTAGGTGTTGCGCCCGAAGAGCATTGCCCCGCTCTGATCCATGAGCTGCGTCCAAAAGTCGTGCAGCTCGTCATCCACGATCCCCTGGGTGTGATCGATGCACCCGTCCAATGTCACGTTGAGGCCGAAGGTGAGGAGACCCATGGCACGGGACATTACGAAAAGCTCGCCGGGGACGCAACGCTCACCTCCTGCAAGGCACATAATCCACCGCTTCGTTGCATTCGTGCGGGGACTTGAGGTCTCGAGTCCTCGGGTGCTATGAGTGACGCAATATGCGCAGGGTCGCTCTCATCTCGGTTACGTGTGCTTTGGGGATCTCGTTGCTCGCAATGGGATGCAGCAAGCACCCGAAGAGTGCTGACACGCCGGTACCCTCCGCGAGCGCCTCGCAGCAGCAAGTGCCGCATGGCGCGCCCAAGCCTTCTGCCTCGGGGGCCCCGAAGGGACTGCCGAATGGCGCTCGAGGGCCCACGGAGTCCGAGCGCGAAGCGCTCGCGTCAGACGCCGAAGACCAGCGGTTCGAGCGCGAAGTACTCACTGCGCGTCAGCTGATGTCCAAAAAGGACTACGCCAAAGCCATCGAGCATTTTACGAGCGCCCTCAGTAGCGGTCGAGAGGACGCGCGATGTCTTGGTGAGCGCGGCTACGCCCGCTGGTTACTCAAGGATAAATCTGCGGCAAAGTCGGACTTCTGGGAAGCAGCTGGCGCGTCACCCGAACCAGATGTTGCCGGACAGATTTGGTATAACCTGGGACTCGTTTACGAGGACGACGGCGACGCGGAAATGTCGCGTGCCGCCTTTGCCATGTCCTACGCCATGGGGCATTCGAAGGCGGCAAAGACGAAGCTCGGGGGGCGTTCTGCGTGTCGCAGCATGATCGTCCGCGGCCCCGCCGCCGCTGACGAATTGACGGCAGCCGTCGTCAAGGGTTGGCTCGGCGTTCATCGGTACTTCAGCTTGGAGGGGACTCCCAAGAGCGAAGCTGACGCCAAGAACATGGTCTGCCACACGGTATCCCGCGCGATGGGCGGACCGCCGGAAAATCCCGAAGGAGCCTGCACCGGACCCTCACCGTGGGAGCTCAGTTGTTGCGCCAAGATGGGCGGGTTCCTATTTCAGCAAATGTTCGTGGTGGAGGGCAAGGGTGGCTCCTTTTTTACCTACAGGGCAGGCGAGGTCGGCGGCTGGCCGCGGGAATGCTTGGGACATGCCGGGCCCACGTTGAAGATCCAAGGCGATCTGGTCATCGCAACCACGGTGGGTTCCGACATGAGGCCGAACTACGACTACCTGAGTGTCCACCAGAACGTAGAGAGTTCCGATCCCCCTTGTCGGCAGAGCCCAGACCAAAACATCGTCGAGGTCTTCTCCCTAACGACGGGTAAGCGGCTCCTGTGGGTCCGCTCCTATTCAACGTCGACGCCCCCCGCGGTGACTGTCAACGACGCCGGCACGGAAGCGACGGTTCGCGGTAACGACTGCGACGAGACGATTCGATTGTAAGGCTACTCCACCGGCTCCACCGTCAGGTACCCGAGGAACGTGTAAGCGTACTCTCCCGTTTTGGCCGAACGCCCGCCGACGACCATGGACAGGGAGCCATCGGTGATATCGAGGGTGATCGCGCGTTCGATCACAGGCGCGGCGTCGGTGGTGACCTCGTCGTCGATCACGTGTTGCCCCTCGATGGTGATGTTGTTCGGATCGTTTGGGTAGCCCTTCGACGGTCTGCCGACGCCAACGGTCACCCGGTAGCGTCCGGGGGCCAGATCGAACTCGAAGAGGTTGTCACGTCCGTAGTCGTCGTAGATGTAGCTTCGCTGCAGGACGGAATAGGACGATACGTCGTCATAACCGTAGAGCGCGATCCCAGGGTCATGGATGTTTTCCCCACGAAAGCCGTAGCCGAGCTTGGCGTCGTAAGCGTCCCAACCGATCTTGATGAATGTCTTTCCATCCACGACGAGCGGCTCCTCCGCGGGTTCGCCTTCGGGATCTTGGAAGTTCAAGTAGTAGGCACCGCGTGGGCGACTGCTCTCGACTTGCAGCGTCGGTAGGGTGCTGACTTCCTTGCCCAAGTAGCGCCCCAACTGATGCCGCAAGGCCATCAGCGCGTCCGCGTTTTGGGTCCAGCTCGTCATGCTTGCCGCAACGCTCTTCACCGTTGGGTCAACGGCACTCGTGGCGTCAACGGCGGGATGCGCCGAGCCGTTCGCCAGCCACAGGTACTCATAGTCTTCGAAACCCTCGCGCAGGAGCTCGGCGCGAACCCGCGGCATGGCGCCGTCGAAGAACCGTCCGCCGTCGTAGTACGCCCAACCGCGAATGCGGTGGCTGTAGGCTGCCCAAGGAATGATGCGTTCGTGCATGCCCTGGTTGGTGGAGAGGGTTGGGTTGAAATATGGATCGGGATCGTGATCGAGCGAATAGAACCACACGGCTTCGCCGTGCTCACGTTGACGCAACCAGGCGTAAGCTTCCTGGTAAGCCCGAACATGGGCGATCCAGATATCGTAGCCACAGGCGCCCGCCGCATCTTCCGCGATCTCGGGCTTGGGTTCTTCGCTGATGGCGATGCGCAAGTGCGGTGCAGCGGCTTTGGTGAGTCGGCACAAGTGGGCCGCTAATCGGTGATCTGCGTCGTTTTGGGGCTCGTTCTGAACGTAATAATAGCCACGCTCGACCAACCCCGCGGCGACCAAGTAGTCGTCGAGTGCGCTCAGCCAGTCCGACCAAGCCTGGTTGTAGGCGTCCGTTCCGAAGTGATCGCCGCGCGCAATGCCACAGAAGGTCGCCGGTCGCGGCGTCGAGTTGTCCACGAATTGGAACAGTTCTGCGTCACGGAAACCGACGCCATTCCACCCCTCGCCGAGGAGATAGCGCCGCGAGAGCGTACGTATCGCGTACTCGTCGCCCTCCGTGGGTTCGTCCCAAAACGCCGTGCAGCGCGTCGTGGACTGCTCGTTATCCCAGGTGATAGGCCAAGCGAAGCCGCTGGGCCAGGTGGCACTGGTGGGGGTCATGCGGTGTTCGAAGAGCATCGCTTTCGCGTCGTCAACGGTACCGCCGCTCGGCACCAAGCCGCTCACGTCGACATTGATCTGGGTCGAGAAGTGCGCCTCAGGGGGCAGCGTGAAATCGAAGACGTGGAGGCGCAATGGGGCGGAAACGGAAGCCTCTCCCTCCCGAGTCAGTGCGATGGAAGTAGTGTGGTCTCCCGCGGGAGCGTCTGGTGGAACGAAGACGGTGATCCAGAGCGCCGTGCCGGCATCGGCGTTCAATTCGATCGCGCCTCCCGCTGGGACGGACGTCAGTGTTTCGGCGACGCCATCCACGAACCCCGCCTGGGCCACCGTGATGCGCTGAGCGTTTCCAAGGTTGGCGAAGGGTTCGACACGTACGGTGACCTTCCCGCTGCCAGGGCCGAGTACGAGCTGGACCGGCTCGAACTCACGCTTCGCCGCACTGAGGTTCAGACCGGAGCTCGTTGCCGCGGGCGCCCGATCGCCGGAGGTGAGCCGATGGGTTGCCGGCGTCGTAAATAGCGGCAGCGTCGCCGTCCCTTCCGTCAGCGAGTAGGTGAAGTCGGAGGCGACGAGATCGACAGGCTTGGTCGGGGGATTCGCGCCTCCGCCTTGTTTGTCGTCGCTACCGCAAGCGACGCAGACGGACAGTAGCGCTAGCCCCAACGCACCGATAATGCTGCGGTCACCCATACGGATGAGACTATCTGTACCCCGCGCTGCTGTGAACCCGGCTTCAGTGTCCTCCTTCGACCTACAGCAATGGGCCTCATCAAGCAGCGGGAACCTTAGGGAGTATTGGCTTGCCGAGCACCGCGCGTCATACGAGGATGACGAGGCGCGCGAAACGTCGTGAAAGCAATGGAAATCATGCCTCAGGCTCGGATCCGCACCCACATCTCGGAAGACGGGCTGTCCGCCTATGTTAGCGTCACCCCTGGGCCAAGTCTCGAAGGGAGTGCGCTCCTCGACGAACTCGCAGCGCAAGGAGTCACGACGGGGCTGCTCGATGAGACGATCGCAAGCCTCGCGGCTGCCATCGCGGATCCGACGTTTCACTGCGAAGCGACCCTCGTCGCCATCGGGCGGGCGGCTATTCCTCCCGTAGACGCGTATATCGAATGGGCCGTTGCCGTCGGGCTACTCGCAGGACACGTGCGCGAGGACGGCAGCGTCGACTACCATGATCGCGAATTTCCGAAGCCACTGAGACGCGGGGAGGAACTCGGGACGCTGCATGCGCCCGTCGCAGGCGTCGAGGGGATTCGGATCGACGGCTCGCCCATCGGCGTGGCGGTGGCGCGCAAACTCGGTGTTCGACTCGGTAGTGGCGTCGAGGTCGTCGGGGAGCGCATCCTTTCGAGCCGAGATGGTGTGTTGTTGTTCATCGCGGGACAGTCCCTCGACGTCGTCGACCACCACGTGCACCAGGGGCCCGTGGACTTGCACTGTGGTAACTTGAACATGCAGGGGAGCCTAGCCATCAAAGGCGACGTTTTGCGGCCGTTTCAAGTCTCTGCAACCGGAAGATCTCGAGATCCAGGGCAATGTCGTCGGAGCGAGTGTGGTAGCCGGCGGAAGTCTGCGCGCACGTTCGGTGCGCGGCGGTGCTCGCGCCAACGGTGATGCGAAGGACTCTGTTCTCGGCACTGGCAGAACAGGACATGGTGCTGCACCATGCGGAATCGGCGGACTTGAGGGCAGGCGGAACCCTCCACATCGAGGAGGCCGTCAATTGCCAATTGCAAGCCGAGCGCATCGAGGTGAAGAATCGTATTCGCGGTGGCAGAGCCATCGCGGAAAGCCGAAATCCTCGTCAAGGAAGCGGGTGCACCAAGTGGTGTCGACACTTGGCTCATGGCGGGCGAGCCGCTCGAGCTACCGATCTACGAAGCCCAACGCGCCATAGCAACGATGCGCTCGGAGCGGCTCTCGATGCGTGCGCGCGGTGGCGCCGGCGATCGTGCGAAAGGCGGCAAGGTCGGGCGGGCGCGCGCCGAACTCGACGCTGCGGCCGTTCAACGGCTTGCCGAACGCGCTCGCAGGCGCGAGGCGTTGATCGAGGTCGCATCGATCCAAATCGTGATTGGCCATCCTGGCGTAGGCGTGCGCATCGGAAACGCGCAGCTCACGCTCGATGAGCCTACCAGGGCGGTGCGGATCTCGCTCGATCCAGCGACCGCCACGTTACGCGTCGAAAAAACGCCCTCACCGGGCCAGCCCCTACGTTAGAAGGGCCGTTGCCGGATCAAGGTACAAATATGAGCATCAAGCTACTCACCGCAGCCGATTTGATGACGCCGAATCCGATCATGATCGCACCATCGGAGACGCTCCGAGCCGCTGGGCTTATCATGAGCCAGCAGAAGCTACACTGCTTGCTCGTCCCTGGTTCCGGCGGCAGATCGATTGGGGTCATCACGTCGAAGGATATCGTGCAGATCCTGTGTGATGGTGAGGAGGAGTTGCTCGACCAACTCCACGTATCCGATGCCTATTCCACACCCGCCGTCTCCGTACAAGAGGGCTTTCTCATCGTCGATTGCCTGCGCTTGATGCGTATGAGCGGCGTTCGTAGCGTTCCCGTCATGCGTGGGCTCACCCCGGTGGGGATCTTGAGCTTCACTGACGTATTGCACGCCACGGTACACAAAGACGGTTCGTAGCTGGCCAAAGCTCGCGCTTCTCTCGGACCCGGCGAGGGACTCTCGCTGTGGCCAGCCAGAGGCAGCGCCGCAACGATGAGGGTGTCGTGCGGCGCATCTAGCTTGGGCGGGCGCTGGACGTCTACTGCAGCGCGACCATGAGCTTTGCGGTGTCGAAGCTGGCCGTTCGTACCGTCGGTGAGACCCCATAGATGGCGCTAACCGGTACGCCTTGATTCGCGCCGCCCGTCACCGTGCAGCCAGCGGTCGTGTGAATGGCCGCAATGTATCCGGTAAGCGTGTTGAGCACGCCAGAGCCTGAGGAGCCTCCGAGTGTATCTGCGTCACTGTACGTCACCCAGGTGGGGGAGACGCTCGCCACGGGCCCAGCATGAATCTGTTTCTGCTCACCCGACGGGTGCTGAATGATCGTGATCAATTGACCTAGCGCAAGCGGGAAGGGCGATATGGTCGTATTCTTGAAAGTAGCGCCAGGGTTACCCGCCAATCGAATGACCGCGTAGTCCAAGTTGCCAAGGCGATACTCCACCAACTCGCTCACGTTGAACGTCGTTGGCGTGCGCGCGACACCTGCAGGATCCAATTGGTAGTTGAAGTCTACCTGCATCTCGAGGGCCCCTTCCGCAGGAGTAATGGGCTGCCCGGTGGCGTTGGACCTGGGCCATGTCCAACCATTGTTGTCCGGATCGAAGCAATGCCCCGCGAGGATCCCCAAGTCGGCGCTGATCATCGTCCCGGTGCACCAGCGGGCGCCCTGGACATCGCCGGGGTTCGTGTATCTCGACGCCAAGTCATTCTTCCACTTCACGTTGAAGACAGGGCTCTGGTGGGCCATCACGAATTCCTGGGAAGGGCCCAATGTACCGTCGTACTGCTCTACGTGTTGGAGATTGTTCGTGCCGCAGATCGATGCCTGCTCAGCCAGCCCAACTTCGTCCTGTGTTTCCACTTCGGCCTGACAGGCGAGTAATCCTGCCGCCACGGCTCCCATTACGGCACAGTCGAGTAATCGTCTCGTGTTCATCTTGGTAGCTCCACGTTTCGAATGAATTTCATCGGTCGTCGCATTGCTAAGGGTAGTGAGTCAGCATCGTTGCTCGTGCTTGTCCCCACTCCGGCTGTTTCACGATGGCGCCCGTCGGTTTCTGACCTCGCGTTCTCGGTGAAATGCACCAGCTCGCCGAGCAAGCTCTCTCTCGCACCGAAGGACGGTCGCTTGCCAGCGTGTACAGCACCGAGACCGGTCCCTCTTGTTCGTATCGCCTCCAGTGACCGTCAGCGCACCGCAACGGTTCGTTGGGAGAGAAGCCTCGATGCCCCTCCCTCCACGACGAAAATCTGGCAATGCGTTTCACAACCGGTGAGATGCATCCTAGGGTGCATCTCACCGGAAACGCAGTGCCGCCCGCTCGCGTTCGTTGCCGATTCTCACGTGAGAATGAATTTGCGTCTTGACGACGAGCGCCAAACACAAGTTTCACCAGTAGAGCCGAACTATCTGCTAGTTGAGCAGCCCTACACTCTGAACGATGCAGTAACCAGAGGTGGTATCCACCTTGGTATCATCCCAGGAAATGTACACGTTCTTTCCCGCTAGCTCGGCAGCCATGATCAGGCTCCGCATCTTGTCACCTTGCGTGCCGGCGGGCAGCATGAAGATGCGCGCTGCCGCTGGCGGCATTTTGCAAGCGCCAACGCTACCTGACGTGGCAGACGTCAGTGTGATCTGCGTTGCCGCGGTGGAGCTAATGGGCACGTAGACCGCATTGACTGGGCCCACAACAGATCCGGTTGCTGCCATCGCCGGCGCGGTGAACGTTGCACAAACCAATCCCAGTAAAGCAATCGCTTTCTTCATTGCGTAATTCCCCTTGTGATTCGGAACCCGAGCGGAAGGTAGATGATCGTATTGCTGGATGCAAGGTGAAATAGGATGGTGCATGCCTTTGTGTAATAGACGACTCGGGGGATCTGTGTCTCACGAATTGGATGGGAATGTGATGGTGCAACGGGCGAGCCGAACGATGACGGTAGTGGGATTTCCCATGCGTGAGGAAGATGCTTCGGCGTTGTGTCTTCGATGCTTTGGTGATAGCGCGTCCAGATCTGCACGGATTGACAGGGGAGTTCGACGAACATCGGTGCGCATCGGCATGCACGTGCCGCTGTCGCGCGCCTGCGCATTGGACGTACACTCAACGCGAGCCGACGAAAACGCAAACGCTCCGTGATGTTCGCTTCGTCGAACGCCACCGTAAGAATTCGTTTGCGCGATTGCAAAGACAAAATCGGCAATACGCTCGAATGTATCGGCATCGGTATCGGCATCGGTATCGGCATCGGTATCGGCATCGGCATCGGCATCGGCATCGGCATCGGCATCGGCATCGGCATCGGCATCGGCATCGGCATCGGCATCGGCATCGGCATCGGCATCGGCATCGGCATCGGCATCGGCATCGGCATTGGTATCGGCATCGGTATCGAGTGCCGTTGCTTGCTGCGCTCGTTCCGTACGGAGCCGCATCTAAAGCACCTTCAGGGCAGCTCCTGCGCTGAGATCCGAGGAATTTGCATTCACGCCATGCGCACCGCTATTGTTGAGCGGCGTGAAGGGCCTGCGCACGCCTATTCGAACGACCAGTGACACCCAACGCCAATCGAGAGGCTATCGTAGTCCTTCTGAATAACCTCGGTCGGTCCACTCTCGGGCACCAGGGCGAGTCGATGGATTGCAGGCGGTGGGGGAGGTGGCGGTTCCTTCAGCGTGGTCTCCGTACCGATCGCGCGCGAAGAGCCGAATAGAAGCACCGCGAACATGACGGAGGACGCAAATTGGGTTTCATTCCTTCGAACCGACTCCGTTGCGTCCTGTACCGCACAGGACGTCGCTCCAGCAACCCTGCCCTACCGGGGATCACGCTTCTGGCTGCTCATCGTTCCGAGGGCTTCGAATGATGTAAGCCTCCGGGGTTCTCAAAAGCAACGCTGAGGGCGTCGGGCAAGCATGCGGCGAAGTCGAGTTCAGGAGCCCCTTGCGGCTACAGCCCGTCGAGGAGCAGAAGTGCTAGAAATAAACCCCATCGGTCACTTTCACCAACAAGCCAGATTCATGCAGCACGCCTTCCGACGAGAACGTGGGGCGATAGTACGGCTCAACGAAAAGCGTCCAAGTCTTCTCGCGTAGCGGAACCTGGGCTAACGGCCAACGCAAACCGAAAAACAGGTGGGGACCTCGCAGCACACTATCTCGCCCGAAGCCGAATGAGTAACCTCCTCCAACATTGATGAAGCACCAGAACCCAGCCTCCGCATAGGGCACAAATCTCCGTTTTACCCCACCGAGACCATCGAACACGCGAGCGCCGGCCCCGCCCCAAAAAGCCCACCACACCAAAGTGCCGTCAACGCCGTATAGGATTCCGTTGTCGCCCTTCGGCGGAGCCGCATATGCCAACGATGGACCAACGGATACCTTCCAAGTAAACGGTTTGGACCTGTCACTCGCCTGGGACTCACGTGCTAGGCTCACCGCGACAAGGTAAAGATGAAGGTTCGGTAGCGCATAACGATAAGCACTCAACACTTCATCGTCGCGTGTGTCCACGACAAAGGCGGTAAGCCGTCTCGTAACGGACAAGCGAGTGCCCAGTTTACTTCCGCAATCCAGCCCCGAAGTCTCAGCTTCGCGATTGCAGCTCTTCGATTCTCCATGTGGTGTAAGCTAGCGTCGCCCGAATGTCCTTCGATACAAGATACGGGGACGCTGCCAAGATCCGCGCCTCGGATCCGCCCGAGGCTAGCAGTCCCATAATGGGACCAGTGGTAACACGCGTCCCCCGAATGCGAAGCTTGTCGCCCATGGTTTCCGGAACACGCGAGGTTCGTTCGAGGTGCTGCATGACGTAACGTGCTGCACGAGCGAAGTCGTTGCCATGAGCGTGTGGAGCGAGTGGAAAACCGTGGGTGTACGGCTGTCTTTGAGCATCTGCGCGACGAATGGCCTTGAGCTGCCTTGTGCTCTCAGGTTGGACGTTCTGGGCGCATCGCTGAGCATATGAAACGAGCGGGAAGTGCGGTAGAAACGCGGCGCATAGCCACGAGTTTATGTGTTGGTTCGAAGGAGCGCAAACCCGGAACGTCTTGAGGAAGGCCCCGTCCGGTTCGTCACTGCCGACGTTGGGAGTCCGTTTAGGTGGATTCCGATCGAAGATGGGTTCCCATACTGGCGTAGAACGCCAGCAGTCGTCTTCAGCACGAGACATGCTAGGATTCTGCCGGATTCTGGCGGTGAGGCGTGGTAGAGACAATGACAACCCAACCGGAGTACGGGAAGAACGTGCTGGAAGCGACGAGCAGGTTCTTGAGCTTCGTCCTTCGTCACAATCCTCAGTCGATAGAATCGATTCCTCAATCCACAAGGTTGGGTACTGGTGGGCGACCTGATTACTCGCGCCGAGGCAAGCGGAACGATGCTGACCGTCGAGTTGATCCGCGAGGTCGTTGCCACGAGTGATAAGAAGCGCTTCGCATTGAGTCCCGACGGGGAACGCATTCGGGGCGAACCAAGGTCACTCCATTGCCGTCGATTTGGGGCTCGTCGCGGTTCGACCTCCTGCAACCCTCTACCATGGCACAGCCGAGCGGTTCATTGCTTCGATTGAGCGCGATGGTCTTTTGCCTGGCTCCCGTAATCACGTGCATTTGTCCGCTGACGAGGAGACTGCCATTCGTGTCGGCCGGCGTCACGGCAAGCCCGTCGTGGTTCTCGTCAATGCGCTCGAAACGTTCGCGGCGAGCTTCTCGTTCTATCGCTCGGAGAACGGCGTTTGGCTCACGCGTCACGTGCCGCCAGCGTTTCTCGTTCGATGGGCAGCTGGAACTTGAGTCTGCGCCCAACCCGTGACTGTGCTCCTCGTTCGAATTCAGCTCGAAGATACGCAGACGCTGAGTGGGTTTGTTCATTGCGCCCGGTTGTAACGGGGCAAGCGACACACCACAGCTCCCTCGCAAAGTCTATGGCTGGACGCAGCGCGGGTCGCTCCATTCGTATCTGGAGCAGCCCTCGATTACGTGTTCGAGCTGCTATCGAGCACCTCTCGCACCTTGCTAGTCAATTCGGTAGCTTCGAATGGCTTGCGGATCAGTTGAGTGCCGAATCCAGCACCCCGTGGTGCACGATGAAGTCATCGGTGTAGCCTGAAATGTAGAGGACCTTGACGCGAGGAATGAGGCTCGTGATCCGTTCAGCCAGTTCACGTCCGCTCAATTGCGGCATGACGACGTCGGTGACCAACAGCTCGATGTCTTCACCACGCCTCTCGCAGAGGATCAGCGCATCACCGGGACTCGCAGCTGCAAGTACGTCGTAGCCGGCGCTCCGAAGAATGCGTTCCGTGAGCTTGCGTACGGCCTCGTCGTCCTCTACGAGCAAAATCGTCTCCCTGCCGGCGATTGCCAAAGGCACGGAATGCTCCGTGCCTTTGCACACGAGCGCGTCATGTCTCGGTAGGTAAATCTGGAATGTCGTGCCTTGTTTGGGCGCGCTATTCACGACGACTTCGCCGCCACTCTGCTTGATGATGCCGTATACGGTGGATAGCCCCAGGCCGGTGCCCTTGCCAAGCCCCTTGGTCGTGAAGAATGGCTCGAAGATTCGAGCGAGCGTCGCCTCATTCATGCCGCAGCCGGTGTCGCTGACTGCCAGCATGACATGGCCTCTGTTGATTGGGGCGTCCGCGGACAGGAGATTGGAAACAAGGCGATCGACGTTTTGCGTTTCGATGACGATGTGACCACCTTGTTGCATTGCGTCGCGCGCATTGACCACGAGGTTCACGATGACCTGTTCGAGCTGGCCTTGATCCGCCATCACCACGCCGAGATCATGGGCGAACCGAGTTTCGATGGAGATGTCGTCGCCAACGAGGCGACCCAACATCTTTTCGATGTCGGCCACCACTTGATTGAGATCGAGTGCCCGGGGCTCCAGGATCTGTTTGCGACTGAACGCCAGCAACTGCCGGACGAGGACAGTCGCCCGCTCGCCAGCCTTTCGTATTTCATTGATGTCGGCGCGGAGGGGGTCCTCGGGCGCGTCTCTTCCATCAAGAAACCCGAATAGGCGCGAATGACCGCTAGCAAGTTGTTGAAGTCGTGAGCCACGCCGCCGGCAAGCTGCCCAATGGCCTCCATCTTCTGAGCCTGGTGCAGTTGGTGCTGCAGTTCCAGACGTTCCTTTTCGGCTTTGATGCGCTCAGAGATGTCGCGCGATACGCCCAAAATGACTCTCTTGCCGGTCACCGGATCATGCAACGCCTGCGCACGCACTTCGGTGGGGACGACGGTTTCCATCCTTGCGTGGCTGATGGTAGATCACGTCACTCGTTGGTAAGTCCTGGGCGCTCACTCGCGCAGGCAAGGGCTGGCTTCCGAACCACTTTCGGGCTTCTGCCAACGACTCTGGGGTTAGGGACGCCTCGAAAGGCTGGCTCATCACCTCTTCGGCGGTGTAGCCACGCAACTGCAGCACGGATGGACTGATGTAATTGAACCGACCTGTCGATGGATCGAGGAGCCAAATGACGTCGCTGATGTTCTCCGCCAACAACCGGTAGCGCTCCTCACTTTCCTGCAATGCAGCGGCCGCATGATCGCGTTCGGTGAGGTCGGTTTGTACCGCGAGCATCGCGTCCTGTCCGTGCCATGAAACCGTGCGCGTAAGCGTTGCAAGATGGATCGGGGATCGGTCCTTACGCAGATGCCAGGTCGCGAATGAACCAATCCCATTGTCCATGAGCTCGCGAATTCTCTGTGCGATTCGGTCGCGGTACTCCGGCGCGACCAAGTCGAGGAGCGAAAGGCGGGCAAACTCGTCTGCCGAGTATCCGTGAAGCGCGCTCGCGTACTTATTGACGTAGAAGAAGCCGCCCCGAAAATCATGAACGATGACACCGACGGGTGCCTCGTCGAGCAGCTCGGTCAGCAAGCGCATGCGCTCACGCCCCATCAACGCGGCACGTCGCTCCGCGGCTCGCCCAATCACCACGAGAATCAACTGCGCAAGGGTTTCGAGCTGGCCGACTTCCACTTCGTTGGGCAGGCGGCGTTTCGTGCTGCTGAAATTGACCGCGCCGACTAAGCGACCGTTAGGAGCACATGAGGGGATAGTCAGCGAGTTGGTGATTCCGAGTAGCCCGTAAGTAGCCTGATCCTTGCTGGCCTCCTCTGGCAGTTGATCGACGTCCCGGATCTCCACGGTCCTGCGAGTGGTCGTCAGCTGGTCTACGATCCAGGGTACGGTGAATCGAGCGAAGGTCCCAATGGTGGCGGCCGTCCCTTCAGCGAGCAAAATCACATGGGTCAGCGCCAGGCTGTCCGGATCGCTCGACTGCGGCTGCCACACGCTTGCGCGCTCGAACTCGTAGCAGTCACAAATCCTTCGCAGTCCACGCTCGATCTCGCAATCGAGGTCCTCGTCGGACACATTGAGGAATTGCGCAGCGAGTTCGGCCATCAAGGTTTCGAACCGCAGCCTCTGCTGCAGTTCGAGCTGTGCACGCTTTGCGTCCGTGATATCGGTGACAACGATGATGCTATGCCGTTTCGCGCCCGCGCGCGAAATCTCGACATTGAGCTGACCGATCCGCACATCCCCGCTCTTGGTCCGATAGCGAAATTCGGCATCGCGAATTCGCTCGAATTTCCGCAACTGTTCGAGGAGCACCTGCCGCCTGCCATTGTCGACATAGAGCTTTAGCTCGTCGGGGCTTCTACCTATCGCTTCTTCGCGGCGGTAGCCCGTAAATTTCTCGAAGGTGTCGTTGACGACGAGTAGTCGGTTGTCGTCTGCCAGGTCACCAATCGCGAAGGCAACCGGACTTGCCAGGAAGGCATTGTGAATGATGGCCTCCGACTCGATCAAGGCTTGCGCAGCAGCCTCGTGGCTGTTCTCGAGTTCGACGCGGTAGAGTGCAAATGAGAGCTCGCTGACTAGCTCCCCAAATAGCTCCTGGTTCTCGTGATCATCGGCGAATGCGTCCGCCGAGGCGGCAACCATGACTCCATAATCTACGGCCCGGTGCCGCATCTTGGCCGCGAATACTCCGCAGCCGTGGGTCGAACTCTCGAAGGCGCAATTCTGACAGTTGGTTCCGGGGACGGTTGCACCGAACACTTCGTCGGTGTCGAGCGCGTGGCGCACGCAACCGGGAAGTTCTTGAGCTTCGAGTCTGGTCGCAAGCATTGCCGCGACGGCACTATCCAGCCCCGAATGGGCAACGAGGCGGAGTTGGCCGTCGGTTGTCCTTCGTGCAACCCACACCGCACGGTAGCCCATATTGCCGACCAAACTATCGCAGGCGTCTTGAAGCAGTCGGGCACTATCTCTGCTTCTAGCGATAAGGCTGCTTACGCTCCGGATCCCACGCAAAACAGAGTTCAAATGAAAAATGCGAGATTTGTCGCGCTGGTGGGCCTTGCGCAATTCCCACTCTCGATACGCGCGTTCGACAATCCTTGGCAGGTTCGCAAAGGCATCGGCCGATTTGGCGATGTAGTCGAGCGCGCCTGCCTTCATCGCGCCCACTGCCGTCTGCTGGTCATCGCAGTTGCTCGTGATGAGGACTGGAAATTGACCAGCCTCCGGCGGAGAAACGAGCACTTCTGTAGCACGACCGTCAGGCTGGTTCAGATTGATGATCGCGATATCCGGCTTCGCTTTCGCAACGAGGGCGCGATACTCTGCCAGCGACTCTGCCAACCAGATTTCGGTGATGCGCTCGCCGCCTTCGAACGCCTTGCGGATCGCTGCCGCATGTTCAGGCTCGTGCTCGACGACGAGGATTCGTTGGCGTGGTGTATCCATCGCGATGGCTCGCCTACGTGGATACGTGTGCTGCCGCAGCCCGTGAGCGAAACGCGAACGGGCGCGGGGTATTCGACAGCCCAACCGTGGAGCGGGGCCTCTCCGGATTTCTCCCAGAGGTTAGTTTGGTGCGCTGTTGCAGGGAACCCGCTCGCCCAAGCTCCCTACCGCGAAGTGTCACCTTTAGCGCGCAGTTTACAGCCACGTCCCCTCCAGACTTCGATCTTCGTACGGGTTGCCGGAATCCACGGTACGAAGCGTTAAATTCGCAGAGTATCCGGCGTCTTTCCCGCTGGCGCGTCCCTTTCGACGCTACGTGAGTAGAGTGACCGGCGCAAGCGTCGTCGTCTCGAAGGCATTTCCGCAGAGCATCCCCATTCGCGAATCGGCCCACGTGGCTTGCCAGGCTTACAGGCCGAGACCGCTTCTCGCGGGGGAAACAGCAACCTGAGCGGGAAAGCTCGGGTTGCCGAGGCTCCACACAATTAGGCACGCGCGCGAAATCGCAGACATGTGCCGGATCGACATGCCCTTACGATTCGATGGCCCCGCTCGTAGGGATTTCGGACTAGTGGGTCCCTACCGCGTCGATGCTTCGCTGGCACCTATCTCAAACTCTGGCGACTCCACTTCTTCACTTCGATCATGCGTGGTACCGACGGGTACGCGAGCGCTGATCGAACCACCACGTGGAGCACCCGTAACAACGTGCCCGAAGGCGAATAAGTTCCTGATGTCGTCGCGTTTCCTTCTCCAGAACTCGCTAGATACCTTTGCCAACCTCTTGTCGACGGACGCCCCAGCGCCCCAAGCGAGCAGCGCCATGAGGACCAAGATCGCGCCCACGAGTTCCGCGTGGGGCCAACGGAGCTTGACCAAGCTACCGAGGCTTAGTGCTACGCCCCATTTGCTGCCGCACAATAGGGCCAACAGCGCCATCACGGTCGTTGTCACGAAGAGGCGATAGGAACGGTTGCCGGCGGCGATCGTCGAGCCCACCACTTCAATGAGACAGCGATACGGTGCCCTAGCTTCGGAGGGCGTCGCACCTTGTTGCGGACTGGCATCGCCTCGTCCCGAGAGCATCCACCAGCCAAGGAGCGACGCGAGCCCTCTCGTTATCGTGAGACCAAGGACCGATGAAAGGATCGCAAGGAGGACGAAGTGTTCAGACGCCCACGTCATGTTGGCATCGAGCCAAGCTTGCAGGGCTCCATGCGAACCGGCGAGCTGCGCGTGGCAGAACACCCCGACGATGAGGCCAAATCCGACCTGAAGTGCGACGTAGTCCGTGAAGAACGCGCGCAATTTCTCACCGGTCCCGAGCTCCAGAGCTTCTGCAGAGCCACTGCTCGACTTGTCTACGGTGGCGTCGAACTCTCTGGAATAGGTAGGCGTTTCCGAACCAGGCGGGTTCGTCCAAAGCACCGTGCAGGGCAGAGGAACGCTGAGCGGCGCGTAACCGTCGGTGCCGCGCGCAATCCGCTGAAAGACGCTTTCGTGCACGACGGGGCGTGCGATGTTCTGATCTCGCGAGAGCGCTGCAGAGTTCCGCGGTCGCCACCGATAGTAAACAGCGAGTCCCGCTCGTGAGTCGTACAGCTTGTCATGCACGTCGGAGTGGGCTCGGACTGCCTCGCGGTCAGTCAATATGAAGCGCAGTCCTGCTGCTTCAGCCTCGGCCATCATCCAATCCAAGGACACGAGCGAAATGCCCTGCCGCGGATATCCGCCGCCCACATTGCTGTGCACGCCAGCGAACCAAACCTGTTTTACGTGAGATGGGTTAGGTTCATTGTTTTCGTTCCAAAGCTCGGGTCGGAACGTTGCTCGCTGATCGTCCAGTGCGAGGGCCTGGCATGCTCGTTCGACGGTCTTGCAGGGGTGGTTGTCGTCGAACCAAGGGAATAGCCCTGTGAACTTACGCAGCCGACGGTGACGAGGGTTCGTCCAGTCAACGAGAGGGAACCCCAAGGCCCCCACCGTGTCCCACACGCCAAGGAAGGTCACGAGTTTTCGAGCGGTGGCATTCCCAGCACTCTTTGCGGATTTTCGGCTCATTGCCTGTGCTTTGAACTCTTTCCAACTCTCCTTCACCCGGGTATCGATCTCGCTCTGCGCTCGATTGCGTGCCCAATGCGCGTCTTCTTCGAGGCGCATGCCGATTAGTCCGGCTAGGGCCCTTACCGTATATGCACCGCGACTGAAGCCGAAGAGGTAGATCTTGTCGCCGTCTTCATAGACCTCGAGCAGGGCGCGATAGAGGTAGCGCACGTTAGCCGAAAAGCCCAAACCCACCGCTCCACAAAGGAGTCTGAACGGCAATGGTCCGTCGGTTCCGACGCCGTTGTCGTAAATGGCGACCTGTCGCTGTTTATTGGGATCGATGAGGTGACCTTGGATGTCGACTGCCTCGTAGAGCTTGAATACGTTGGTTCCGCGCGCATTGATGTCGTGGTTTCCCGTGCCGTCGGAGCAGATCACGATGCTTTTCGAGCCTGAGTCGTTCAATTGATTGCCGTGTCGATCCATACGTATTTCCCCGCTTCGATGTTGGCAGTTGCGACGCTGCTACTATTGTCGTGCCGATCTCAAACCCAAGGCAAGGGTCGTTACTCGTCGGGCAATGCTCAAGAGCGAAGTATCGAGCGTGTGGGCCAGGAAGTCAGAACGTATGCGACTTTTCCCACTGCGCCTGAGTTCCCTGAACGGAAACGTCCCGAAGTTTGATTTGCATCAAGTTGCGTGCGCGGCCTTAACCACGACGCACCGACATCATCTGCTGGAGCGCTGCCGTCGAACCATCGATCTTGGCTTGGGCACCACTGGGCTGCAATGCTTCCGTGCCCTTCCTTCTGCGCAGTTCCTTCAGGACGGGGATGAATAGCCCCGCGTAGTCCATGATCATGGGACGGTCCCGGTAGCCAATGGAGCGCTCCGCTGCGTGAAAGACGCTGTACATGAAGTTACCGTCGTCGAGCTCCGTGAGGATCTCGTCGTACTTTTCGGCGTCGAAGCGCCGAAAGAACTCTTTGACCGTCGTCGTCTCTCGAAGAGAAGACTGCTCCGTAAGACCCCAGTAGTCGCTCTTCAAGATACGATCGCGCAGGGAGCTCACGGACTCCTGGCGAAGCTGCGCTTCGTAATCACGCTGCCACTTCGCAACCCTTCGCTTCACGAAATAGCTGGAGTTGTAGGTAACTCCGAATCCGATAAGCGCGAGCGGAGGGCCAAAGATGAGCAGGAAGCTCCATGTAGTTTTGTCCATTTGTATGAGCGCCGATGCGCAAGCCCGCCAGAAGCAGCGACGTGCATCACAAGGCGGGTCATGCGATGCAGTATAGACGGAGAGTGCGTTCGTGAGGGGGGGCGTGCGTGAGTGCGTAGGCCGCACGCTCGTTTCTGCGATATGCTCGTCGCTGTTCGCGTCTATCGTCGCCGCTCGCATCTACCGTCGCCGCTATTCGCTTCCTTCGTTGCTTTCGTCGCCGCTCGTCACCGTGATCCTCCCCATGTCTCGCCGAATCAACAGATTGGATGCGAGGGTCCCGCTTGCCGTGCGCTCAGAGGGGCACTCGTCGATCGCGATCCCTCAGCGGGTTCCAGTCACGGCTCAAATGCTTACCCGTAAGGGTGATCGAAGGTCCGAGGTCCGAGGTGCCTTACGGGTAAGGCGGTTCGAAGGTCCAAGGTCCGGCGTGCCTTACGGGTAAGGCGGGTCGAAGGTCCAAGGTCCGAAGCTGCTTACCCGTAAGCAAGATCCGGCGATTCCGCGTCCCAATCCTCCGGTCCGACCGAGCGCGTCGAACGTAAGTCCTCGGAAATCGGTTACCCGTAAGACGCTCTTCGAGTTTTGAACCCGATTTTTCCTTAGGGGTAAGCCGATCTGGAGCTCCAACCTTCGATCCTGCTTACCCGTAAGGCTCACCCAAGACCGATCGTGCGATTTGCTTACGGGTAAGGAGCCTGCGCGCGAGCGGCATCAACCAAGTACCAGCCTGGGTTTGGAATCGTGCCAATTCGCTCTGCGACGACGACAGAGACGGAACTCGACCGAACGTAGGCAACGCAACGGCTCGCCGAGGTCCCGAGAAACGAAAGGGGGCGACGCCGAGTGCATAGGTGCCGGGTGCGGACGTCCCGCTCGCTGGGCTCTGCGCCGAGGGACAGGGGCGAGTCTCAGGCGGTCGGGTGCCTCCGAAGCTATGGGCGAGAGTACCATCGACCCTCCCGACCGCCTCGAATCGTTGCGGGAGAACACTTCGTGGGCGGTCGAGGGCCCTGGTTACCATATGTGACGTCGTACTCGAGGCGGTCCACCCCCTTGCGCGAAGTGGCGAGGTCGTACTCGAGGCGGTCGAGTGCCTCATTGACCATAGGTGACGTCGTACTCGGGGCGGTCTACTGCCCTTGCGACAAGGGGCGAGGTCGCGTTCGCGGCAGTCGAGTGCCTCGAAGAGGCGGGTGATGTCGCGTTCGAGGCAGTCAACCGTCTCACGCGCAGAGCCGCGTGCGCCGCACAATGGGAGTAGGCGACGACGAGCATTGCGTGCAGGGCAATCTCGTTGCGTGGCACGGCCTTGCGCAGGGCTTCTTTGGAGTCGGGGGTGAGCAGGGTTACCTGGTGGGGAGCGTCGGGAACGTACGCTCCCCGGGCGGATCAAGCCTGGGTTGGCAGGCCTGACCCATTCGGATTAGCATTGAGCCATGCCCGAAACGGCACTGCGGAACGCAACGTACGAAGACCTTCTAGCGTTGCCCGCGCACGTCGTAGGACAAATCGTCTGCGGAGTGCTTCACGCAACGCCCAGACCGGCGCCGCCGCATGCTCGAGCTTCGACCACCCTCGGTGAGGAATTGGGGCCACCTTTCAATCGCGGCCGCGGTGGACCTGGAGGCTGGGTCATTCTTGATGAGCCCGAGCTTCACCTAGGCGCACACGTCTTGGTTCCAGATTTGGCGGGGTGGCGGCGCGAGCGGCTGCCGGAGCTTCCCATCGACAAGGCCTACTTCGAGCTTGCGCCCGATTGGGTCTGCGAGGTTCTTTCGCCCAGCACCGCGGCTCTCGATCGGGGCGACAAGCGAAGGGTCTACGCGGAACATCAGGTAAGGCACTTGTGGTTCGTCGATCCTGAGGCGCAGGTGCTTGAAGTGTTTGCGCTTGACGGGGAAAGCTACCGGCTGCTCGAGGTGTATTCAGGGGACCAACAAGTGCGCGCCGTGCCCTTTGACGCCATCGAGATGGAGCTTGGTGCCTTGTGGGCGCGGTAACGCTTGGGCGGACGCAAGGCACAGAGCGCCTTACATAGCGCTTCGTTGGCGTCACGGGTACGCGACGGCGTTAGCCGCACCGACGGAAAGAAAACCCGAGAAACGGGACGGACATCGAGGAGCAGCGGAGCGCGGTGTTCGTCCCGAGGAAAACTTTGCCACAACGTCCTGCAAACGCTGTTCGAGCGACTGCAACGCAGCTGTGCGCTCGGCGTCGGCAGAGCTTCTGCAGCTTGTCGACCTCTCGCTTGTCGAACGTGCTGTTGTCAGCTACCCAATGCCGCACGGCGAACTTCATCATTGCCTTGGTGAAGCCAAGATCCTCCCCGATGATCCGATCTTTTAGTGTGCGCCGCGCCTCGGACTGAGAGCACCAAGGAACGTACAGTCGCAGGTTCACGCCATCGTTGCGAGCGAAAGGTTTTGGGCGTCTTTAGACGGGAAGGGGCGCAGCAAGTCAACTAGGAAGTTGGTCTCAACGAAGACGTGTTTCATCGAAGTCGTCTCGCGGCGGGGTCAGGCGACTTCTCGAATATTAGAGCCCGAAACCGCAGGAACAACATCGGTGATGAACGGTGCTGCGATATCGCCATCCAGGGGCAGAGCGGTGCTCCAACTAGATGCCATGGATTGGAGCCAGTTGAGTACCCGCTGATCTAGCGTGCGGCTTGAAGCAGGCAGGCGAGCAAGTACGCAATTGGTTGCGACGCGCCCAGCTTCTTGAAGCGAATCGACCTCGAGCGAGCTGTATGTGTCGTGCAAGAGCACGCATTGGTCAGCGTCGAACAGGAGACCGTTCGGGCAACCCAAACCAAGCATCCTCTGCTTGAGCCGATCGATTACCGCGGCATCGATGCTCGTCGTTGTTTCAACGACGAGCGCGGGGCGGGGGTCCGGCGGATGATTGACGAAGAACAACACCAGTGCAATCTAGCATCATCATCGAGGACAGACGTCACCGAGGGCTTGGATAGGGGCCGTCGACCAGCAGATTTCGGCGCGGAAAGGTCGCCCTGGCTCGACCCGGAATACCCAAGGGGTTTGGCGTTCTGCCGCGCGACCGCCGCATTTCCTGAGGTTGGCTGTGCGAAGCGCTTGGTTGTTTACTGCAAAGGAGACGTTCCAGGGACGCTCTGGGGCATTCCGCGACTTGGAGGCGTGTGATTTCTCCGGCCCGCAGCTGGGCCTCGATCTCGCATGTTGCCGTAGTCAGCCGGCGATGAAGTGTTGCAGCACGCGCAGGGCCGCGTGCGCCGCACACAGGGAGTAGGCGACGACGAGCATTGCGTGCAGGGCAATCTCGTAGCGTGGCACGACCACGACCGTTTGCGAGCGCTTGGCGTTGTCTAGCGACAACCGAGTGTGCGAAGCCTCGAGCTCCTGAAACGCGAGGCATTCGACGTCCACGACAAGGTTGTCGGGAGGCGCAAGCTTCGGGAGCTCATCGAGCAAATCAAACTCCTGGGCATTCATGCCATCGCTCATTGGGGCACCTGAACGCGTCTTGCGCTTCGTTGAGATCGGCAATGTGCTCTGTCAGCCGCTGCCGAGCGCGTGAGCCTTTGACGGAGCGCTTCGTAGGAGATGCCGAGCACCTCTGCCGCCTGTCGCAACTCGAGACCATCGACGGCAACGAGCAGCAAGAGCTCGCGATCGGCGTCTCCGAGTTTGCCGAGCGCGACTTCGAGCGCCTCGGGCATCGATCCGGTTTCGTATGACACCGCGGGTTCGGAAGGCCCGACGTTCGTTGCGGCTCCTCGCCGGAGGGGGCCGAGCCCTGCTACTGTCACAACTGCGAGGTCGCTCGCGTTGATACAGACGGGTCGCAACCTGCGGCCCCAAGAGTTGGAGGTTCGAAGATGCGCATGTGGGAACATTTCATGATGGGCGGATGGCCCATGTGGTTCATCCTTCTATTCGGCGTGCTGACGGTCGGAGCCGCGGCGCGATTTGCCTTGCGGGGCGAGCACCAGCTTTCGCAGTTCATTCGCTGGATGATGCTGACGACGTTGGCGTGTTCGTTCCTCGGCTGGGGCACGGCGATGATCAAGGTGCTCTGGTACGTCGTGCACCGGGCACCGTCCGATGAGCGGTGGTTGATTCTCATCGAGGGCACGATGGAGGCGCTCAACGTGCCGACGTTCGGGCTGCTGTTCATGGTGCTCGCGTGCCTCCTCTTGGCAGTGGGCTACCGCCGCTTTCCGACACCGAACCCGAGCTCGCGCGTGGTGTGACGAAAGCGAAGTCGTGAGCCGCACCGACGGAAAGAAAGCCCGATAAAGGGACGGACATCGAGGAGCAGCGGAGCGCGATGCTCGTCCCGAGGCGGTCAACGAGGCGCCTAGGAGCCACCTGGTCGGAGAGAAAGCCGATTCAGTGCGTTTTCTAGCTGCGACGTTAGGACGTCAATCCGACCTCAGCTGCTCTTGGCATTCCGTGGTCCTCCGTCAGAACGACCTCGGTAGTGAGCCCGCGAATTGTCCTTGTCACGGGAACGACAATTACTTCGTTGTTCTGATCGACAATCTCTGTCCGACTGAGGATCAGTACCGGTCGCCGCTTGTCTGGCGCTCAGAAGGTGTACAGCGAATCTCGCCACGCGTCACTTTATGTTCTCCCACCCGTCCGCGTCCCATCCCAGAGAATCCTCATCACTGAAGAACTCGTCTCTCCTGATCGGGTTGGCTGCGTAGACTGCGGCGTCGCGTTCGGCGGTTGCGCCAATCAATTGGGCAAATCGCTCGCGTTCCCGTGGGTCGAGCCGAGCGACAAGCGGCAGAAGGTCATTGGCCGTTAGGGGCTGCGACATCGGTGGGAAGCATATCACGACCGATTCGAAGGTGCTTCGCGCCTCAGCCGCTTGCGAGTCTCTCTGCGAAAACGCCCCGTTTGCAGCACGCATTCGGCGACCAGAATGACGCGCCAGTGGCTCCGAATTCGCCGCCCGACGTAAGCCTGGCTCGGGTGCGGAGAGCCGTCGAAACGACACCCGAGCTACCACAGTTTCTGTCGCCAAATCCCGAAGGCCTGGCGTCATCTCAGCGCCGTTGGCCGCCAGCGCCCTGGCGCTGCTGGCGGCTTGCGGCTGGCTCAGCAGCGTGTCTGCTCCTATCCTTGTTCTGCGAAAACACGCCGTTTCATGAGTACCCAAACGTTGCCCTGGTGCGCTTGCTCGCAATATCGCGCAGAGCTTAGGGCAGCCGGACCAGCACCCGTGTACGACAACCAGGATCGACTGTTGAGCTATTCGCAGTCAATTCCGAATCAGGCCGCCAGACTTTGGAGCTTCACGTATGGGGCTGACGGCGCGCTAGCCACGCTGTCGACCAACGCCGGCAGTGCTGTGACTCGGTACTCTTACGACGAGCTTGGGAATCTAACCCGGGTCGTTCTGAGTAATGGCAACCAAGTTGACTATATTGTCGATGGCAGGGGGCGACGTGTTGCCAAAAAGATGAATGGTTCCAAGGTCCAAGGTCCAAGGTCCAAGGTCCAAGGTCCAAGGTCCAAGGCTGGTTGTACGACACTCAGAATCGAATCGTCGCGGAAATCGATTCGAGTGGTCGCTTGTACAAGCACTTCGTGTACGGTACGCGTTCGAATGTGCCCGACCTGATGGTAGTCTATAGGAATGGGACGAACGTCTACCGAATCGTCGCTGACCATCTTGGAAGCCCGAGAAGGGTCGTGAACATCGACCCCGCGAAGTCGAGCGACATCTTGATGGAGGCTCGCTACAGCGCCTTCGGCATTCCGACGTTGGTTTCCGGAAGCCTCTCGGCGGTACCCTTCGGATTCGCCGGCGGGATGTACGACTCCGATACTGAGCTCGTCCGATTCGGGGCAAGGGATTACGACGCGCGATTCGGCAGGTGGACGCATAAGGATCCGATCCTCTTCGGCGGCGGGCAGGCGAATCTTTACGTGTACGTCGGGAATGACCCGGTCAATAGGATTGATCCGAGCGGGTTGGAATGGGGTGATTCATGGATGATGTGGAGTGGCGGTACAATCGCCGGCGTTGGTGGCTTCATGTTGACGGCAGTGGCAGCTGGAATTGTCGCCGGGACCGTCGCTACGCCTGTTGGTTGGGGTTTGATCGCGGTTGGTGGCGGCATGATGCTTTGGGATGCGTTCACCGACCACTCAAACGCCGACACATTGGACAACAGCCGCAGGAAGTTGCAACCATCCCTTGACTCTAGAGGGAGAATGTTGCGGGAGATGAATGAATTGGACCGTCTCGAGCGAGAGCGTCTGGGCACTTCAGGTCCCAGGAAGTTGCAACCATCCTTTGACTCTAGAGGGAGAATGTTGCGGGAGATGAATGAATTGGACCGTCTCGAGCGAGAGCGTCTAGGTACTTCAGGAGGTTCGTGCAATGACTAGCGACCACCTGAGGACGGACGCGTTGGAACAATTCGGAAGGCAGGCGCGCGCAGACTGGACGCGGGTCCAGCGCACGCATCGCCCGTCGATAATCCTGATTGCAGCTGTCTTCTGCATTGCGTTGTTGCGAGGCGTGCAGCAGATCTGGGTCGTACGTCGTTTAGCAAGACTACTAAGCGTGGATGGGGACTGGCTCGCCTGCGCAGCATCGGCTATGCGAGCGCCGGACATGCAGAGCAGCTTCTCCGGACTTGAAATGGTGCTTCGTGACGAAATTTACAAAGCGATGCTCGCCTTTCTCCTTGTCTCGTTTCTGGGCGCTTGCTTGTGGGCATCTAGACTTTTCTTTCTTCAACGTCGGAAGCTTTGGGCTTATCTGGATTCTCTAGAGGAGCGGGTGCGAGCGGCGGGTGCGGGAGAGGTCGTAGGGGACATCTCAGCGAACGTAACCCCCGGCGACGGCGGGAACGCCTAGCGGAGCGACAGGACGTGAAGTGCGGCCCATCAAACAAGTGTCGTTGGTGCCGTAGAACTGCCTGAGTTAGGCTCGTAATGCAGGTCAAAGCTGGGGCTTCGCTCCGAGGCCCCAGTCTTTCAGAGCGCCTTGACCGCTCAGCGACACCGGGATGACTTGCCCCCGGTCTCAGGGAAGTTGTCGATCATCTTTCAAGCATTCAGGCTGGTCGCGCACTAGCCGCTGCCGTGCGCGCGCGAGCCTCTGACGTCAGAAGAACCTCGGTCATTACACAAGTGCGCCCCCAATCCCCTCGAAATTCCGCGTTCCGGATTCAGAAGAAGAGCGAGATTTCGCGGCTCTTGTGTCGCCACCGCTCGCCACTGGTCGCCACTGGTCGACAGGATAAGCCGTTCAGGTTGATTCTGTTTGCGGTCGACACTCGGGTAATCCAAGATTTGGTAGCGCGATGGTTCCAGATCCCGAAACGACACCCGAGCTACCACAGGTCCCGTCGCCAAATCCCGAAGGCCTGGCGTCATCACAGCGCCGTTGGCCGCCAGCGACCTGGCTGCTGGCGGCTGGCTCAGCAGCGTGTCTGCTCCTATCTTTGCTCTGCGAAAACACGCCGCCTCATGAGTACCCAAACGTTGTCCTGGTGCGCTTGCTCACAACAGGGGGTCTGCTCGGCGCCATTGGCGCAATCAGCGCGTTGGTTTCGTTGGTTCGCGGCGTGTTCGGTCGCCGGTTGACTTGGCGTGCTGGCCTCATTACTCTCGTTGCGTTGTTGCTCAACGCGTTTCTCGCGTGCTTGGGTGCTAATTTTCGCAATCTTCGCGGCCCACACGTTCGCCTGAACGGGGCACGGCGATGATCAACGTGCTCTCGTACGTCGTGCATCAGGCACCGCCCGACGAACGCTGGTTGCCTCTCGTCGAGGACACGATGGTGGCGCTCAACGTGCCGACGTTCGGGCTGCTGTTCATGGTGCTCGCGTGCCTCCTTCTGGCAGTGGGCTACCGCCGCTTTCCGACACCGAACCCGAGCTCGCGCGTGGTGTGACGGAGTTGAACGGGTGAGCCGCACCGACGGAAAGGAAACCCGAGAAAGGGGACGGACATGGAGGAGCAGCGGAGCGCGATGCTCGTCCCGAGGAGGTCAACGAGGCCCCCACTGGCCCAACGTGAACGCGAACGGTCCGCTTGGTGCAACTCCCTCAGTAAGGGCGCGATGCACAGTCGGATCCCACAAAAGCGGTGATTCAGTCACCGCTGCAGACTAGCTTCTTGGCTTCAAGTCCACGGCTCGAATCGCGTCAGACCACGTGACATCGTCATTTTCAAGCTTGGTTTGCCCATATGCCCAGCTGATTCGCTGCTCGCGCGTTGGCTCCTTGGGAAGAGAGTCCTGCGCCTGCAGTCGCTTCACTTCCGCGACAAGTTGCTCGTATGTCTTGGCGCTTTTCATGGGATTCCTCTTTCGTAGTCTCACTGCCATTACCTGAACGGAAGGCTGGCACGCAACTCGAGCATCTCGGACTGGTTACTGTCGGGTGGGAGTCAACAATCGAGAATATCGCGTGCATTTGCAGATAGGGCGGCTCCACGGGACCAATTCCAAGACAAGTGCGAAAGCGAACTCGTGGGCGCCATACCTCGCACGAGCTGACGTTTTGGATCACGTGTGGCGCCACGTGATCCACGTCTGGTTAGGGGCGATTCGACTTCGAGACGTGGAACGGCAAGGATTCGCGTTCATCATCCACGAGAATGCCCGCGGTCTATGGGGAGAGTGTTGTCGGTTCGGCGTGACCACGGCGATTGACGGTCGCGACGGAATTCATCGCGCGGATGAATGAATGGCGGGAGGTTGCGCGCCTTGCCATTTCACGTCGAGCGTATCGGATCTCCCTCGGCTTAGCGCGCTGTCGGAGAGGCGGGGACGTCGATGACGACGCTGACGAATCCGATGTGCCCGCGGCCCAGAGCGCGCACGCCGGCAAAGCCACTCCGCAAGCAGCAAACGTCACCCAATTACCCAACTCGTGAGGTGGCTGCGATGACACTTCGAACCCGCAGATGAGGCCCGTCCCGCAAGATGTATAAAGGAATCGCGCTCCCACCGTTCCGGATGGAGCCGTCTGCCAACCTCCACAGGTTGCGCCGACTGTCGTTGCTACGACGTATACGTAGCTATTTTCTGGGGGCCTTCACTAGGCGAGCAACCGGCAAGTGCCGCAATCAAGCATAACGGTGCAAGTTGCGAACGACAGCACAGAAGGAACTTGCTTGCGTATGGCATCGTCAGCTTTGGCTGCATCAGAGGTGGTCCGTCTTCTTCGAGTTCGCAAGGGGGTTGTACTCTCGTTCCGTTTTCCCTGCATGCAAGCTGAACGGTTACTCAGAGGCCGCCGGTTTGGCTACGGGTGGCAGAGCTGTGACTGTACCGCCCCACCTGGGCAAGACGAGGATATTCCGGGTCGACCTTCGTGCGCTTTTGTGCGCTTTCTTGTGGCTTTGCCACTCCTCCATCACGCCGCCAAGAGTGTTATCTACTCCCACCAGCATCACCCGGCAGTTGAGATTCGATTGATCGCACCACAGCGCATTGGTGAATTTGATGGCCCTGTCCTGCTGAACCCAGACGTCAGCCAGCCATATGTCGGCGTCGCCCTTGCAATACGTGAGGACGAATCGAGTGGTCAAAACCATCGTGCTGAGTGAAGGCGAGTACGCACTCGGAGTGATTCCTCATCCCGTAATCCAATGCATAGGATGCGAGGTCATCGCAGTTCCCTCCACCATGCTGTTTTACCAGAGTGGCCATGAGCCCGCAGTCAATCTCCCAATCCTCGTTGCCGTCGAATAAGGCGGCTTTACGGCGCAGCGCGGTCTCACCATCGTCGAGGGCGGTGGCGAGCACTTCGTAATAATTTCTGGTCTTGGAACTATCCCAGGTTGCCCTGTTGTTGGTTGCTGGAAATAGAACGTTCGCTGCTATGTCTTCCGCGATGACTTTGCCAGTTTCGTTGGGCGACTGACTGGCAGCCGCGTCGGTCATGGCGACTTTCAGAGCGTTGTACGTTGTCGGTTTGAACATCTTGTAGAAGGTGAACACGCCTCTCTCTTTCGTGTGGTGTGTGCAGGTGTGTTCGTTGTAGAAGTCCTGCCTATGCCGCAACTAGAGTAGGTGAGGGGGGCTTATGGCGTCAAGAGGAGAAGGCCGGTGTTCCAGGGAGAAGAAGCTGCCTACAGCGTCGAGCGTTTGGAGTGAGCCGCAGCATCGAAGCCATAGGTTGAAGTGTTGCCTTGGAGCGCGACGAATGAGGCAGCGGTTGGCATCAAGCAGGGTGTGTTTTCCTAGTGTAACGCGGCGCCGGCTAGTGTTCTTGACTTAGGTGGTTCAGCAATGAGGTACTTCACGCCGCTCGTTACCGTAAAGTATAACGCATCCTGGCGCATACCGAGAAAAACGTGGTCGTACAGAGCGGCGTAGATCCCCTCCAGCGTCGGCCCGGAGCAGTTGGTTACACTGGCTTCGTAGATGTAGCCTGCTTCGACCGACTTTTGGCCCTTCCAGTCGCCAAGCACGTTCCAACGAGTCCACCCGTCCGCCGCGCCTTTTAGCGCGCCTTCGAGCTTGGGAAGATTTTCCTGTATGGCCTTTCGATAGTCGTCTTCGTCCAATCGAAGGAGCTCCTTTGAATCTCGTTCGATAGCGGGTGCCCAAAGCTTGACAGTGCACTGCTTCATTCCTTTTACTGCTTTGTACCTGTGCCGATATGTGACGGCTCATCAAGACTGGAGTGCAGCTCTGCCCAGACTGCTGCAAGTGCGCCTAGAAGAAGTGTTGCGGTCGGTATTACGACTTTCAGCACGACACCCAGTGAAACCGGGCTGCCGAGGAGAGTTTCCTCATTTAGGCACCGCTTCTCTTCTTGGGATCGTTCATCAATATTGGTCGAGTTGGTGGGGGTAGTCATCGCGATGATTGTTACATTCTGGTCGGGGTATGAACAAGGGGGTGGATGCGCCGATTGCGTCAGCGACGTCTTGCTCGCGAGCTGAATAACGCTTGAGCTTGAGCGTCGTTGAGGGTGCTCTGCCTTTCCTGACATCCAGGGCGGCGATGCAAAGTTCGGATAGAGCAATTCGAATCAAAGTTGCAAAGAGTATCCGCTTCCGTTGTCTTCCTAGACGCGTGAGATGCACGCTTCCGTCAGTGGCGACGTGTCGCCGCGCATCGAAACTGAGTGTCTCATGATCACATTGGAAACTGGCGGGAGCCGAGGGAGGAAGACATGCGGTTGCGCGACCTTCGGCAGCGCACCGTGGATGGCTACTTGCTCGCCGTGCGGCTGTTTCTAGACAGGACCGGCAAAGCGCCAGAGACGATTGGCGAGGAAGATATCCGAATCGTACTTCTCGACTTGCGAGATGACTGGCAGCAGGCTTCCTTCGGGTTGGCGCTGTCGAGCACGAGCCGCAGAAACGACGTGCCGCCGATTGGGGCTTCTCCATCCGAAGCATCGAACGACATTCCGTCGACTCCAACTGATGCTCGGCCGAGGACGAGCATTCCCGACCGCGCCTCGCTCGAACCTGGGCACGTTCCGTCGACGTTGGCCGGTGTGCAACGGGACTGCATTGCGTCGCGGACCGTCCGTTTCGAACCTGGAGCTATGCCTTCCGCTCCGACGACCCCACGCGAACGACAACGATCCGCATCCGCATCCGCCCTTCGAAGGGCTCGCGTCGGCATACCTTCGATGCCGATCGCTCCGAGACTTTCCCGACGCCACTCCGCCCAGCGCGTTCGTAACCTCCCGGATTATCTCGATTGCCCTGCTCATGAGTCCTCTGTGTGCACTGATGCTGCGCGTATAGGTTCACCGTGGGATGCAGCACTCACCGCAAGAAAACCAACGTTGCTCACGCACTTAATATCATTCCGCCATTGCTCTGCTTCCATGACCGCAGTAGAATCGCGCCGTCTCCGGGATGGAGCGACTTCGGGTGTCGAACATTGGCTGTTCACGCTCGCGGCTCGCCGAAGCTCGACGACGCACCAAGGAGGTAATCGACACTCTCTAGACAGCAGACTCGCTTGCGAAGACCGCGCCTCGATGGCGAGGCGGAGGCGAGGAGCGCCCGAAGCGTACTTGGGTACGTAAGGACGCACCGCAGCCGACAACGAAGCCAGCGAGGTTGCGCTCGAAGCAAGCAAACAAAATAGCGAAGCCCGCACTGTTCTAGCAGCCGGGCTTCGGGCCATGGAAAAGGAGATTCCAATGACCACCAGAAACGTACCAGAATCATCGGTAAGATCGCATCGTTTTGTCTCTCGCCTCGTCGCCCCAGCCCCAATCTTTGGGTTGGTTCGGCGTGGTAAAGGTTCCCTCGGCTATTCGTCCAGCGGCGTCCGTTCGCCCAATATTCCTCAAGGAAATGGGCCGCTCGATGGCAGGCCTGGCAAGGGCCGTCATCTCGGCAGCGTGCATCTCGCGTGCGAGGTGACGTCGTGACCATCCGTTATATCCACATCGAGGACGCGATGCCCCGGGGAGACGTCATGCGCGTGATGGGTGCATTGTATGATCATGGCCGGCAACTCACGGACGTGGGCTGTATCGTGAAAGAGTTCCAACTCTTGACGAGTGACGGCGTGGAGATAATCCGTCAAACCGCGACGGGGATCCGTTCGAACGCCGTACAAACCACCCTGCTTGCGAACCAGCTCTCGGAGCTGGCGGGAAGGCTCGACACGGTGGCGAGCTTTCTCGAGAGTGCGCAAGATCTCGAATCGAGATGACGAGATAACGGACGTCACGAATCGACAAGACGAATAGGCACGGCTCATTTCAGTCACTGGGGCGAGCCGGGGACGAGCCAGCGTCACGTTGGTGCGTCCTTCACGGCAACGTGTCGGCGTCGGGCTTGGCGCTAACAGAGCGGTGTGGCCACGCGACGGGGCTCGTCCCAGAACTTACCGCTGCTCGCGCCAGTGGGGTTGGTCGCCCACATCGACCGTTTCGCTTCGAATTGTGTACACACCGAGTATCGCTGCTTCGACACCTCAGGCCGAGACGCGTCAGGTTGAATAACACGCCAGACCTCACCGTACAAAGCCACAGACGAGGTTTCGACGTTCGTCGTTGAGGTAGAGTCTGTCACGGAATCTGTGGCTGTACACCACAGTACAACTCCCCCAACGTGCGAACGGCTCCAATCCCCATCGACGCGGAGCGATGGTGACAGATTCCATTTTAACAGGCGGACACCGCGGCGGGAACCGAACAGGACTGTACGCATTGCATTACTGTTTAATGGCTGTGGAACTAACTCTTCGGACGTACCATTGAAGAACAACTCAGCCCGCCGTTGACATACCCATTCGAGCATGATAATCGGCGAGCATGATGGGTTGGCACATATTGGGTTGTATTGAACACGGTACCTCTAAAACACGACAGCAAGCCTCGTGGTCTGGCATAATTCGTGCCTTGAGTGGGTCTTGTTTGCTTCTCGCGTCGCTAGCTGTCGGGTGCGGGGGGGGCGAAGCCGACGAGTCCGAGCACGATGCAGTTACCAGTGCGCGGTCCGCCCTCACTTCGGGTGACGGAGCAAGGACTTTGGCCATTGCGCTCCCCCCGACAGAAACCCCCAATTCGCTTGCGCTCGCCGCGTCGAATTCTCTCCCGCATGGGAGACCGAGTCCGAGTGCTGGAAAGGACTGGGCTCTCGGCGGCTATTTCGAGCACTGGCTCTACCGTCACCGAAATTGGCGCAGGCGCTAACGTCGGTCACATCTGGAGCGGCGGAGATGTCCTTCTCCGATCATCGGCAACTGTTGGCACTCCGTCCGTTGTTGACGGCTTTATCTACAGTGCAGTCGGGACATCAGTCCTGAAGCAGAACGATATAACGGTGACTGGCGTTATCGCACAAAGGGAGGTGGCACCTAGAACTGCGCTTACGAGCTGGATAGTCAACTTCCCTGGCTCATCAAGTGAGGTTAGCCTCGAGCCAGACCAAAAGAGAACCGTTACTCCAGGTGCGTATGGGGCCGTTAACGTGAAGTCTCGCGCCCACTTGAGTCTCTCTGCTGGGACTTACTTTTTCGATTCTCTCAACACTGAATCTGGCAGCGAGCTTCTGCTCGACGAGACAGATGGGCCGATATTCATTTACGTGCTCAATTCGGTAGCGCATAAGGGCCTTATTACGCACCAAAACGGAGACGCTGGCGACCTTCTGATCGCGTGCGCTGATTGTCAGGACGTGTTTGTCGGTGCGAATTTGGACGGTACATTGGTCGCTCCGAAAGGCAGAGTAAACCTTGCCACGGTCGCTTCGGGACACACCGGCTCGTTCTTTGCGAGAGATTTGGACGTTGCGGCCAATACGACAGTTCGACATCAAGCATTTCGCCATTGGTACCTATTGCAGTCTCCTAATTGCGAACCCTCGCCGGACTCGGAGAACAACGACGAGTTTGGGTACTATGTGATGTGCGGGGATGGCGAGATGGAAGTCCTGCCGCCTCCAATTCGAGCCGAGGACTCACAAGCGCTTATCAATAGCTTTCGCTGGTCAGATACCGTACCAGTGCCGAACTTCAGTGGTGGAGTGCCGACTCTCTATTACGCACTCATCTACTTGGACAACAAGGTCGATCTCGAGGCTCTGGACGAGCTTCAAATCCACTACGACGCCCTGCCGCTTTTTGCTGAAGAGCGAGACAAGTGGGCGGGAATGGAAGGTGCAATGGGGTCGTCCTTTGATGGCGTCGGCGGGTTTGTTTACGCGGTGATTCCCGGAATCACCTACAACTTGATACGAGAGGCGGCGCTGTGCACCGATCCGAGTCTTGCGCAGGAGTTATTCAAAGCGGTCAAAATCCTCGACGTTCCGGTGTCTGAAGCCCGGAACAGTGATGGATCCCTTTCGTATGACTACTTGTCAGCTGAAGGGTTTCGATATCGCGGATTGCCGAATTGTCCGGATACCGAAATGCCTGGCGCAGACTCAGACGACCCAGAGGGACTTTGTGATTCGCCGTTCTTGGATGCAACGCCAGAATCGGATCCGTTGCTCAAGGCGCTAATGGAGGCACCAACCGGATCCGGAACATCGCTCGCCTGCTCTGCACTAGAGGACGACGGCACGAGCTCGGGCCAAGTTGTTCAACCGTGGGGTCTCGGCTTGGGTAAACTGGTCAAGAAAGTGGCCAAGAAGGTGGTCAAGGTGGTCAAGGGTGGAGTCGATCTGGCACGTAAAGGACTCGCCACGGCTTCTCGTTGGTTCAAAGGCTCAGCCTACCTGACGGTCAACTTGGAAATGCGAAACATCAATCCGGCGTTCGGTGCAAAGCGGACCCTTATGGTGCGCAGTTGGGGAAAAAAGAGGGGGCAGCCTCTTCCTTTGGGTGGCGTCCAGATAAGGGTTATGCAGCAGATCACGTTCAAGACTAGGGTGAAGATCCCTTCTGTCAAAATTGGTGGTACTGGATTCAAGACGCCGAAAATAGTGGTTCCCATCAAGGGAAAGATCCCTTTTGACGCATTGTCAACCGGAACGGCGGATGCCGAGGGTTCAGCTCGCATCAAAGTGGTTAAGCGATCCACTACGGGTGTATGCATTCGACTCGATAATGCAGCGGGGGTGGTAGAGAATTGGGTTCTGGAGCAGGAAGTCTGCTCCTTCAAGAACCCGATTCTTTCTGCAAGCCAGTTGAACGGCAACGTCACTAAGTCGGTGCCCATTAGCAACAGCTTTGCGAATATTCTGGTTCAGGTCAGTGACGGCTACAGCTATTTGACGGACGTCGCCCAGTACAAACCAAAGAAAGCCCATATACTCGTCGGTAAGACAACGAAGGTCTTCAGCTCTGATGGACGCGCGTACGCGCCGTGTTTTGGTTTTCCGAACTGGCAAAACCCCTACGCAGCGCTTCTTGGGCGTATTGGCGAACTCGGCGGTCAACAGATTGGGAAAAAGTATGTCGAGCCCACGATCCTGACGTTTGCCCAAACGGCGTCCGAATCGCTTGATGCACTAGCCAATTCAACAGACCTATGGGCAAGCGCATTGCAAAATGCGGCCAACTCCGCTGCGGAGACCACCGTCCGAAACGCTTGGTCGGCAACCGCGTCAGCGCGAGATGCTGCATCGGTGTCTACACAGGCGGCCGCAGCCGCTGCAGATGCCGCTGCAAGTCTGACTGAAGCAGCCAACCGACTCGTGCGCCTGCGCGATAGCGGAGCTGCAAAGGCAGACATCGACCGCGCTTCGCAACAGGTGGAGCACGCGGCGAGCGAGGCCGCGAGCTTGACACAAATTGCTAAGACCGCTGCGGAAACTGCTGCGACCGCCACGCAAGCTGCTGTCGTGGCTAGTGCAACTGCTGTCGCTGCGGTTGCTGGGACGGTCGTGGCGACAGGCGCAAACGCCGCCGCGGATGCGTTGCGCGTCGGTGATGCTCTTGCTCAGGCGGCAGTTAAGTCAGGAGCGGAAGGCGTCACGACTGCCTTGGGAGTCGCAGGTAAGGCTGCCGGCACCGTTCTGGGCGCCATTGTCGGCGAGTTGGCGGATATCGTGCTGTCCGATGTGGACATCGTTATGCCGAGCGGGGAGTCTTCAAAGTCGCGCGGTGTACCAACGCACGAGTACGGCCATTTCGTCCTGTGCGACATGATGTACCGGACCAGTCCCTTCCAATTCGGTTCAGCTTGGACGAAAACGTTGTCTGATACGGTCGCCAAGCAGGCCTTGGGGCTCGATGCGTCAGGTGATGACCATGTCTACATCAATGAAGCTTGGGCCGACGCCTTCGCTGCGCAGGTGGCAGGGGGGGTGAATTATTTCCAGCCGGTTGGTTCCAAGTTTGCCGAAGCCGGAAGCAATCAGGAGATGGCGTGGTGCACGAACGTTCGGTGTGTTGAAGATAACTTCGGAGCCGGAAATGTCTCAACAATTCCCGGTACCTCAGTGCTGAAGCAAGTCAGCGATGTGGGCGACATGTTCCACGAGCAGGTTGCACGAGTGGCAAGCATACTGCACGACGCCTTTGACGGTCGCATCAATCCACCTTTGGGCAGTTCAACTACGGACAACCTTCCAGGAAACGGTGCAGCTTGGATTTATGACGAAGGTCTTCCCGGGAAGCAAAGCTTCCGCGCCCCAGCGTCGGCAAGCGAATTCAGTGAGAACTTGGCCAACTTCTTCAATCCCGTTGGTAGTCTAGACGACACCCCCGCTCCAGAGAAGCCGAACGCGGGTGTAATACACGAAGAGTCGATTGCAATTCCCGGAGCTGCGCTGCCCAATATCGTGAGGGAATGGCTGCGCCGAGAACCGCCATTGGCCGCATTGCGACAAGATACCTTTTTCAAGGGACTCACGGACGTCATGCTCGGTTATGCGTACCCGGATGAGGTGTGTCGCCTCTACGTTCTTCACCAGCCCACGGACACGTGCCCGAGTTGGGGGCCATCTGGTTCTGAAAACGCCCCTCCGCCGCCATTCTATATTTGTCCCCCAGGAACAAAGCTCTCGGCTGGGATACTGCGTTCCTGACCCAATCAGCTGCCCTCCAGGGACGTATCTCTCGGGCGGAATTTGCGTGCCGGACATCCCTCTTCTGCTTTAGTGTCTAGCTCATGTTTCCCATGACCACGCAGACGCGGCTCGGTATACTGTGCCTCGCTTCGATGCCTCAATTGGGCTGCTACGTAACGGAGCCGAATCGCGCCTGCGTGGCTGGCGGTGAGGAGGGAAAAGCATACCGCGTCACCTTGCTCGAGGAACTCAAGGAGGGAACTACCGATGTGGCGTACCGCGCCGACATCAACCGTGGCAAGCCAAGCTGCAACGGGCTCGACTCACTCGGAGTGGGAGGCGTCCTGCCGATTCGCATCCGGGCCGATCGTGACACGGCGGGGAATATGGCTTGTTGGGTCAATTCCAGCGAGGTGGAGCTCTCGACGGACGTGCAGGTACGGGCCGAGGCCAATCGCAAGGCTTCTTTGGCGCTGAATCTTCTTACCTGGTTCACAAAGACCGTCACCATTGGCAATTGTAAGGGCACTCTCGAGCTTCTGTTTATCGCGGCTGGTCCCGGTGACGTTTTCGCAGAACGGGATCCTGAGCGGTTTCCTCCGTTTGTGGTAGACCGGCACTTCTACACGAACGCAGCCGAGAATTGTCCGCAACTCGGAGAACTCACTGGGACCGCAACTTGTGAAGATACTTGGGTGGCGGACATCCAGCCAGAGTAGTCAACGACAGTGGTAGCTGCAGCCTAGCGCTTTTGCGCAATTTCGTGGAAGGAATAGAACGATGGGTTGGAAGATATTAAGTCTCGTTACACTGCTTACCTGCGCCGGAGTCACCATGGGCTGCGGCTCCAACGACGGCGACGATGACGACAGCGCAGCCCACCGCCAATTGGCTTGCAAAAAGTCTTGTGAGGCTGCACTGGGGGCAAAGTGTCCGGCGGAAGTGGATTCGGCTCTGTCGGATTGCGAAGCGGATTGCCTTGCAGCATTTGCAGCAAGTCCCGAATGCGAGTCGAAGCAATTCGCGTATATCGAGTGTCCCGGCTTGCAGGTTTCGAGCGGTTGGGAATGCGACGCAGAAGACGGGGCGTCGTATCCAAAGCTCGACGTGTGCACGTCCGAGCAAGTCGCTTACGCCGCGTGCGTGCAGTAACTCATCCAATTCGGAGTAGCACGTGACGAACGGTAATGCACAACGGGCATTTCAGAATGGATGCCGCGCAGCAGGCGCCGCTCTTCTACCGCGCAGGTTAGCGTCGCGGTACCGATGCTCGCGGCTTCTTGCAGGTGTGGTAACCGTGCTGCTAACGTTCGGAAGCGTAACCGCGACCGCATATTCAGTGCGCAGGTCGAGAAGTGGAGGAATTGTCCGTTTGTCGACCGTGCCCACGCTACTGGTTCGAGTTCGGTCGGTTGACGGAGACAGCCCCGAACAGCTGCGAGAGCTGTTCGGGGCTGCCCAACGTGCCGGCGAGACCTGGAACGACATCACCTGCTCCGCCATACACATAAAGATAATGGCGGAGTCGAAGCAGCCTTGGGAGCATGTTGGCGCCACATTGTCCTTCTGGCGCGGAGCCGCATGCGCAGGGCGGTGCCCGGAGGGTCAAGAGGTTGCAATAACTGCGATTGGCCCTCAGGAGCACGTTTCTCGGGACAAGAGGATGTCCGACAACCTCGATGGTATAGCGACCGTGCTGTTGAACGCGTCAGATTACGCGTGGTCGCCACATTCCAAGATCAAACCTCAAGCTGACCTGCAATCCGTGCTGACCCATGAGTTCGGACATCTGCTTGGCCTGGCTGATTCATGTAGAATCCGAAACGAGCCACCTCGACGGGACAACCGAGGGCGACTGGTGCCTGCGTGCGAGAAGTCGACACCAGAAATCCGGGCTTCCGTCATGTTTCCCGGCGGGATTCCGAGCGACGTCAGTCGTCGAGTACTGTCTCCGGATGATGTACGCGCGGCATGTGAACTATACCCCAAAAAGGGACCTAGGCGCAGCTAGCCGGTATTGCGCTTCCGCGCACGAACCGCGTAACTTCGGGGTCACGTCGCTTGCACGTTTTGTCTCTCGCCCCGCCGCCCCATCCCCAATCTTTGTGTTGGTTCGGCGTGGTAAAGGTTCCCTCGGCTATTCGTTCAGCGGCGTCCGTTCGCCCAATATTCCGCAAGGAAATGGGCCGCTCGATAATGGGCCGCTCGATAATGGGCCGCTCGATGGCACGCCTGGCAAGGGCCGTCATCTCGGCAGCGTGCATCTCGCGTGCGGGGTGACGTCGTGACCATCCGCTACATCCACATCGAGGACGCGATGCCCCGGGGAGACGTCATGCGCGTGATGGGTGCATTGTATGATCACGGCCGGCAACTCACGGACGTGGGCTGTCTCGTCAAGGAGTTCCAACTCTCGACGAGTGACGGCGTAGAGGATAATCCGTCAAACCGCGACGGGGATCCGTTCGAACGCCGTACCAAACCACCCTGCTTGCGAACCAGCTCTCGGAGCTGGCGGGAAGGCTCGACACGGTGGCGAGCTTTCTCGAGAGTGCGCAAGATCTCGAATCGAGATGACGAGATAACGGACGTCACGAACCGACAAGACAAGTAGGCGCGGCTCATCTCAGTCACTGGGGCGAGTCGGGGACGAGCCAGCGTCACGTTGGTGCGTCCTTCACGGCAATGTGTCGGCGCCGGGCCAAACCGTCAACAAAGCGGTGAGCTTGCGCGGTGAGCTTGCGCGACGAGGCTCGTCCCAGTTCTTACCGCTGCTCGCGCCCGTGCAATCAAAGTCGCGGGGCGGCGTTGCTTCACCCAGTCTCGTCTGCGTCACGCCTGAACCAGGGCGCGTTCCGTCGGCGTGGTCCGGTAGGCAGATTGACACGACGGAGCTGCAACACCTCGAAGTCTCGCTGACGGTTGAAATTGCAAAAGAAGCGCAAGGCGCAGAGGGCAATGTCGATACTCGAGCCGCCTGCTAACGGTCATCGCGTGAGTGCAGAAGTACAATCGGATGTCCTCTTCGCCGATCGTCTCTGGCGCTTTGCCGGTCCCATCCAGAAACGGGGATTCGAACGCGCTCAGGCGAGGTGTGTCTTTTTTGCTCGACTGACGAGGGTCGTTCTCGGAATTCCGAGTGCCCGAGCGGCGCGTGTGAAATTCCCACCGTGCTTGAAGAGGATCGCACGCAATTCTTCGGTCTCGCTTTGTCGGATGACGCGCCGTACCGCGCTCACGCTCGTCGATTCTCCGAGGGCAGGAAAGTGATCCAGCGTGAGGTCGCGACCATCCGCGAGCACGAGCGCTCGCTGAATCATATTCTCGAGCTCGCGTACGTTGCCTGGCCAGTCATGAGAAACCAGCCCCGCGATGACGGCAGGATCGAGTGTGGATCTCGTGGGGCCGGTCGTGGGTTGCGACCACTGCCTTAGGAAGTGCTCGGCCAAGAGCCGAATGTCCGAGCGACGTTCCCTCAGTGGCTTCACATAGATCGGCACAACGTTGAGCCGATAATACAGAATCCTCCCGGAACTGCCCTGCAGCTACCAATCCTTCGAGGTTTCGGTGAGTGGCTGCCACGATACGGATGTCGACATCGAGGGCCGAGGCCGACCCCAGTCTCTCGACCTTCCGTTCTTGGAGTACTCGCAGTAGCGCTGCCTGTAGCCGTGGGGTAATGTCGCCAACTTCGTCAAGGAAGAGCGTTCCACCGTGAGCGAGCTGAAACCGACCGACGCGTGCGCGATAGGCGCCCGTATAGGCCCCTTGTTCATGACCAAACAGCTCGCTCTCCAGTAAGCCATCGGGGATCGCCGCACAATTGACTGCTACGAATGCCCTGCCGGCCCGAGGGCTCTGGTCATGGATGAAGCGAGCAATGAGTTCCTTGCCCGTGCCCGTTTCTCCAAAGACGATCACGTTGGCGCTGGTTTTCGCTGCACGGCGAGCCAACGCGCAAACGTCCTTGAGGCCGCCATCCTGTCCAACCAAGAAGCTCTTCGTCACTGCAAACGGCTCCCGAAGTGCAACGTCTCTCGATGAGTGGGTCTTGGCGAGCAGATGGCGGCGACGCGCAATGACCGTTAGGCCACGATCGAGGCACCCCTCGAATTCGCTCGTCGTCCACGGTCTTATGAGAAATTCGTGCGCGTAACCATGGTCTACGGCGTCGAGAAGACTCGCGCTATCCCCCGAAACCGACGATAAGATCCGCGCTGCACCGGGATACCCATGCGCTACTCGCGCGAGGAGATCGACCCCGCTCATATCTGGAAGCCGTTGATCGGCGACCAGAACCGAAATCTCTTCCTGGTTGAGACGCGTAAGGGCCTCTTGCCCACTGGTGGCCGTCGCAACACGAAAGGATTGGCAGGTCGAAAGGTGTCGCACAGTTTCCCGCTCGCTGCACGCCAACAAGACGGATGGAATCACCTCGTGCCCAAGCGCGCGCGGTTCCTTCGTGTTGCCCGTCATTTCCCGCTCTTCCTCTTGTACCTCTTCGTTTCCCAGTTTATCGCTCTGCGGTCTTTCGGATTCAAGTGCAAAGTTGTTCAGGTTGGAAGGCTAGTGCCTCGACTTGTGAGTCGATCTGACGCCGACGCAATCATTGGACTTCTCCTCGACGAGCCGCTCACACATCACGGCCAATCGTGTTTCGCGGATTTCGAACCTGCGTAGAAATTGATCGATTCACTTCAGGGACACCGGGTATGAGGATTCACGTAACTGTGAACAACGTTGTCTCAAGTGCGGTGGGTGACGTGCGTGTTCCCGCAAACGGGTGGACCACTGCCCTCGTCGTCGTCACCGTCCTTGACTCACACTCGTCCAAGTGTCGGTTTTTGACGACGAAAGATTCCGGAAAGCTTCATCATTCGTCGTCGTGCTAGCGGTCGGCCTACATGGAATCCGCACAAATCGACGAGCTTTCAAGGTCACGAGCGTCCGCGGATTGGCGGCACATTCGTTGCTCACGTGGGGACCGCGATGGTTGGGGCGGGCGGCATCTGAATCGCTGACACTCGGGGGGCGATGAGCATCAATCGCACACGAAGCAAGCGGACCGCCAAGTCACCACCATTGGTAACTGGGAACGGAATAAGGAGAGACTGCGATGAGAAGACAAGGCTTCATATGTCTATTGGGTCCGTGCTTGCCGTTGCTGTTGGCAGGATGTTCCGCATCCGACAGCTCTGAAGACGTTCTGGAGAACACTGGGTCGAGCCAGTCAGCAATCTCCAGTGGAGCGGCCCCTCGGAGTACCGCGTTGCGTGCAATTGACAAATCGAGAAAGGTAAACGCTGCCAGTCGAATGACTGGCTCGTACAAGAATCGCATCGAAGTGAAGTTCCGCGAGGGCAGTGGGCTACATTCCGTAAAGGGCAAACTTGCGGTCAAGTCCAACGCGCAGCACGCAGCGCAACCTGCGGAGGTATCCTCGATTGCGAGGATCCTTGCATCGACGAAGCGGTACACGTTCGTGCCGATTCACGATCGGGTTTCCGAGGCGGGGTTGGATCAGTTGCGAGCCGATGGCCAGAGCCTTTCGGGTCGCGAACTGCCCGATCTCAGTCTCTGGTCGTATTTGTACGTCGAGGTGGACTCGGATGCAGCCGTGGCTAATCTGATCGATCAACTCAATGCTCTCGACGTCGTCGAGGTCGCTGAACCCTCGATCATCCACACGTTGCCTACGCTCGAGCGCAATCTAGATGGCACGATCCAGCAGCCTCCGACTCCATCGGATCGTCTACCATGGCCGAACGTGGACCAGATCCAAGGACAACTGGACGCGGCTGCGCTCGCGCCCTTGCCCGCCCTCGCACCGGGCCGTCCCGGTGCGAATGGCGCTCCGCCGATCAGCAATGCACCGCAGTCACCGGCCGCGGGGAACTACGATGCTCAGCAGTATTACCGTCAAGCGGCACCCACGGGGGTCGACACGAATTGGCTCCAGGCAAACTTCTGGAATGCCGCGGGCCTCAACTGGGGCTTTACGGACGTGGAATACGAATGGAATCAGTCACATACAGACTTGACGTCCGTAAGTGCCGCGGTGCCCGTGTTCGGGCAAGAGACGAACTCTCTTGCAAACCGTAATCACGGTACGGCGGTCCTAGGAGAGCTGATCAGCACGAACAACGGTGTCGGCACTACGGGAATGGTGTTCAATAGTGCCGCGAGCCTCTCGGCGGCCATCTCAGGTGGTTCCTACAACTTGTCAGGGGCGATCAGTGCTGCAGCCAGTCAGTATTGGTCAGGCGCGGTTATCTTGATAGAGCAGCAAGCCTACGCCGGCATCGACTGCAATTCGAGCGGAGCCGCCGACACGGGTGACCTGGTACCTTCAGAGGTTTCGCAGTCGGTGCGTGATGCCATCACGACGGCCACGGCGAACAATCGGATTGTCGTAGCCGCAGCTGGCAATGGTAATTGCAACCTCGACCATGCAGGGTTCAACGGCTACTTCGATATGGCCGCAAATCACGATTCTGGTGCGATTATCGTCGGTGCAGGCGAACGTGATACCCGCAACCGCGCCTACTTCTCGACCTATGGTACCCGGGTCGATACGCAGTCAGAAGGCGATTTTCACGTGACCACCACTGGCTACGGCGGCTTGTTCAGCGCAGACGGTGAGAACAGCTATTATACGAGCACGTTCTCGGGCACGTCCTCCGCGTCGCCCATAGTGACGGGAAGCGCGGTGGCATTGTCCGGGTTACTCTGGTTTACGGCTGGCTCGTTCTACAACCCGCGCGAGCTCCGTGAGCTATTCCGCCGCGATGGAACCGCACAGGCGAGCGGTGTGGCAGGGCATATCGGGCCACGTCCTGACATGCGAAAGCAAGTCTCCCACATGATGTCGCGGCATCTGCAAATCAAGTCTTCCGATTTCGATGGGGATGGTCGAGCGGATTACGCAGTTTTTCGCCCGTCGAACGGTGTTTGGTACATTCGGTACTCGGCGACCGGGGCAACCGCTGCATACCAATGGGGCCAATTGGGTGACATCCCCGTGCCCGCGAACGTCGTCGGAGATGCCCGCGCCGAGCTCGTCGTGTGGCGTCCATCGAATGGAACCTGGTACGTTCGCAACTGGGATGGAAGTACCTGGGCCGTACAATGGGGCGTCAACGGCGACGTGCCTGTGCCCATGGATCTCGATGGCGACGGGCTAGCCCAGTTCGCGGTGTACAGGCCAGCTCCGGTTCAAGGCGCGGCAGACGCTCGCTGGTACGTCCTCAGTCAAGACCGAGGCACCTATACCTACGCGGATTGGGGTATTTTTGGCGACGCGCCCATGACGGGGGACTTCAACGGCGACGGCAAGGACGACTTGCTCGTATACCGCGGAACGGAAGGGAACTGGTACTTCCTTTACAGCAACACCTGGACCAGCAACGTCATTCAGTGGGGTGCATGGGGTGACATCCCAATTACGTATAAGTCCGCCACGGCGGCCCGAAATATCGCCGTGTGGAGGCCAAGCAATTCGCACTTCTACGCGAGGAACGTCACCTCCGGGGCCACCGCCGATGTTTACTGGGGGGATTACGGCGACATTCCGAGATTCGCGGACACCGATGGAAACGGCGTTGACGAATACATCATCTGGCGTCCACGCGAGGGCAATTGGTACAATCGGACTCTCGGTACGACAATCCAGTGGGGCTTGGTGGGTGACATCCCAACGGCGCGATAAACGGACTACAGCAAGTACCATTCGTGAAAACCTCGCCGCCATGGCGAGGCATCGAGCGCTCACCGTGTAGCCACATGAGGCCGCACCACAGCTGGCAAGGAAGCCAGCGAGGATGCGCACGAAGCAAATGGTTCTGGTTGTAATATTCGCGACAGGAGAAGCGCCGAGGGTCGAGTGCATGCCGCCGTGCACACGAGACGTGCTACGGAACCCTCGGCGCCGTGATTTCTTGCGCTGAACGCTTTCGACCATCGCGGGCCAGAAACCTCTGCGCTTCGGAAACCTTGGGAAGGATCCCATCGCCATGCTGAGACTTCGGACGCCCATAATTCTGCTGGCTTGTGCAATGCCATGTTGTCAGCCGACCCACGCGACGAGTTCCGCGTCCGACGACACGAGCGGAGGCCTTCGCAGCACGGCTGCAGAACCCGCGCGCGCCGTCGACGCTTCTTGCGTGCAGCCGCGTCTTGAAATCAAGTTTCGCGACGGTAGCGGAGTTCGTTTGCGCGGTGGGCGCCTGGTCGTGCTCCAAGAGATCTCCAGCGGCAATGTTCCGCGCGCAGCTGTCGAAGCCGCTATCGCGCTGCTCAGCGCCCCACCAGTGCGGGGCGTTCGGCGTGTACATGAACAGTCCGAGGAGATCTTGGATCAGCAACGCATTACGGGTCAGCAAAACTCCGGCAAGGTGCTGCCCGACCTCAACCTATGGTTCTTCGTGGAACTCGAAGCTTCTGATGCAGCCCAAGTCTTGTCCCGCTTGTCGGAAAATCGCGCAATCGAGTCGGCATCTTGCGGGCCGACTCCGCCGCCGCTACCGTAAAATCTGCGAGATTAGGACGTGCGCGGGAGTCTTCATCGTACGAGCGATTCTGTGCCCTGAGAGAGTTGTTGTCGGTTCGGCGTGACCACGGCTCTGAAACGCTCCCGTGTTCGCACCGCACACCGGAATGGCAGGAGATCCGAGGCGATCCCTCGGATCTCTCTGCGCATGACTTCGCTCTCTGTTACTCGTTGCAGCGCACGTACAGATAGCCGCCCTCGCTGAATCGCGTACAGGTTAGCGGATGAGCGGTTTGATCCGAGCCGATCGCGACCCAATCCACCCAGCGGGTCATGAATACGCCATCGACCTCGGCTCCTGCGGAAATGCACTTGACCGCGGCACCACATGCGTCGAGTCCCGCTCGCGTGCCCGAGGAAACCGAGAACACCACCTTACGATTGTTGGGTCCCAAGGTGGTCCACCAAGGACCACCCGAATCGCCACCGCACAGTTGATCGCCGCGGTTCTGGATCAGCCGGATCGTGTCTCCCCACAGATTGTAGTTCGAGGGGCTGAACACTCCACCGCGAGGCACGAGGTAAGTTACGTTGCAACTCCCATCCCAATTGCCGTTGCCCCAACCTGCCGCCGTCATTGACCCGCCCAACCGGTCCCAAAGCTTGGAAGGGCTGTCGGCATAGAGTCGAGCGTACTCGAGCGGAGCCGGAGACAGCCCGTTCGGTAGATAAATCACCGCAATATCCGACGCGGTAGGCATCGAACCCGGATCCCACGTTACCGGGACCGACGCCTGGATCGTGCCGCTGTAGATTTGCTGGGTGCCGGCTCCGCCAATCTCGGTTTGCCGATAAATCCTCGCGGATCGGGCCCGTTCGACGATCCCCCCAGAATTCTGATAGACACAATGTGCGGCGGTGACCACCCAATGGGGAGATAGTGCCGATCCGGTACACAAGCCAGTTCGATAAACGCCATCACTGCCGAGCCTAGAAATCAACAATCCGAGCGAGAACCCGGCACTCGTCAGACCGCTTGCCGATTTGATCCCCTCTTCGGCTTGCGCCACGTCTTCTTCACCAGCAGCCATCTCCTCTGCCGGTGTCGACGCCGTGGATTCCGTTGTGTTGTCCACGTCGTCCACACCCGACTCCGTGGCGCACCCCAACAAAACAGCAGCTATCCAAAGGCACGCGAAACCAGTGCTTCCGTTCACTCTAATCGACATTTTCTTATATTCCTTTCTCGATTGCACAGACGAGACGAGGTCGCGCGAGACGATACCAACGATAACTCAGCGTAACTGAGCACCCCGAAACACATTGCCCACGCACACTGTCTCAACGCTGAGACGTCGCGTCAACGTTGAGACAACTCCACCTCACGATGACTCGCGATTCAACGAATCGTCCCTTTCGGCCCCATCACCCTCCGCAGGGGAGCACCCTGACGGCACGCCCAGTTTACACACGGAGTAAACGTAGTCAAACAAACACGACTGAGACAGCGAAACCGCAGATTGTATCTCGAGAGATCCGCGGAGCTCTTCCTTGTGCTCGTCGAATGGCGCACGAGCGCGGGTAACTGAGGTGCCGCTGCCTCAGCGATGTGCTCGTCGAGCCGAAGATTAAGGCGGGGGTGCGCCAAGAGCTTCTGTCTTTGAGTTTTGTCGCCAGCGCGCCACCCCGCCTGCCCAATGCCACAGCCCTTGAAGCCGCCTCGCACTCGTCCTACTGTCGCGAAACCGTGAACGCGCAAGAAATTCGGATTGCCATCGCAATGGGAGCGACGGCTTCTGCAATCCATCTCTCGACTGCCGCTGGGTACGGGTGGTTTCGCGACGAACTATATTACGTCGCTTGCGGCGAGCATCTCGCATTCGGATACGTTGACCATCCGCCCTTGGTCGCGCTCCTTGCCAGAACGGTTCGATTGCTAGGCCACGAATCACCTATTGGGCTGCGAGCGTTCGCGGCTATGGTTGGCGGCGCAACAGTGGCGCTCACGGGGATCATGGCGGCGCAGTTTGGTGCAGGGGCTTTTGGCGTTGCGCTTGCTGCTCTCTGTGCGCTCGTCGCGCCCTTGATCTTGAGTGTCAATGGCTTCTTTTCGATGAATGTGCTCGATTTCTTCTTTTGGGCACTCGCCTCGTCGATCGCATTGTCTATTCTGCAGGGGGCGACCAGCTTGCGGCGCTGGCTAGCGCTCGGCATGGTAGTGGGGATCGGTCTCGAAAATAAGCTCAGCATGGCCTTCTTTGCAGCTGGCTTGGCACTCGGGATGCTCACGTCCAAAGCGCGCGAGCACCTGCGCACACGGGGACCTTGGTTGGCCGCAGCCCTGGCTTTGGCGCTGTGGTTGCCGAACCTTGTCTGGAATGCGCGAATGGGATGGCCAAACCTCGAGTTCATGAACAATGCGAGGCTCTATAAGCACGCAGCTCGCGGGCCTTTTGCATTTCTCTTCGAACAGTTCATGCAGATGCACCCCGTGACGGCGGTCGTTTGGCTCACTGGACTTGCCACGCTGCTGTTTCGCCGAGACAAGGTAAGCGCACGGCCGCTGGCAGTAACGTACCTGTTTACCTTGATTGCTTTCATGACATCACACGGTAAGGCCTACTACGTTGGCCCGGCCTATCTGGTTCTCTTCGCCGCGGGCGCCGCAAGGCTCGAGGCTGTGGTGCGCAGCGTGAAGGCAAGAACCGCAGCGCTTGTCGCGATGGTAGCTTTTGGCGCTGGATCTGCGCCGCTCGTACTTCCGGTGTTGACGCCACAAACACTCGTTGGCTACCTGCGTTGGCTCGGGCAATCGCCAGGGGCTGCAGAAAAGGGTCGCCAGGCTGAGATCCCCCAAAGATTCGCCGACCAATTTGGTTGGGATAGCCTCACGATCGCCGTCGCGCAGGCGCGAGACAAACTCGAACCGGCGGAGCGTGGTAACGTCGGGATCTTCGCTCAGAACTATGGCGAAGCTGGGGCCATTGACGTCCTTGGTCGACGCTTCGGCTTGCCGCCTGCGATGAGTGCCCACAATACGTATTGGCTATGGGGACCAAAGGGCCAACCCCAAGGGCCCATTCTCGTCATTGGCGGCAACGTCGACGATCACCGAGCCTACTGCGGAGAAGTAACGGCACTTTCCCACCGAAGTTGTCGCTTCTGCATGCCGTCCGAGCAACAACTCACGGTTTACGCCTGCCGTCATCCAAAAGCCTCAATGCGGGACATTTGGCCCCGGCTGAAGCACTTCGATTGAACGGTATTTCGCTGCGTAGGTACGCGTGACCGTGGTGTCCTCTCGTCCGCCCCGAACTGGATCCGCCGTGCCCGCGGTCCGTAGAGAGAGTTGTTGTCGGTTCGGCGTGACCACGGCGATTGACGGTCGGCGATCAACCTTGGATGGGCCAGCTACTGGACATCGAAGAAGCGGAACGCAGGCGAATACGACCGAATGCGAGCGAAAGACGGGATCGTCAGCCGGCGTTCGTCTATCCACGGAAGCTCGATCTGTGTCCGATCCCTACGGATTTCGATGACCGTCTACAAGGCTAGAAGGCGTGCGCGAGATTGGCAACACGGAAGTCGTTCTGTCGTGAGCAAATGGGGAATCGAAGGGCGAAGCGTCGTCCGACGAGAACGAATTGGTCGAGATGCGAATTGACGACCAATTTCAACGTGTTCGGTGAACGGTCAAGGAATGGTGCAGTTCGCTCGAGGGAAGTGTTGCGGTTTCGTGTCACCGTCGCGTCAACGAAACGTCCTCCAATGACTACTCCAGGAGCAAAGTGGTTACGTGCGATTGTTGCGCGAGGTCGCCCCTACGAACATCACGTCCAGTACGAGACGGATGCCTACGGTTGTGCGGTTCGTGGTGGATGTGAAGTTCCTTCCAGTCCATCGAGATTTATTCGAACACCCTGGTCGCGAATTGCCAGCGTAGCGTTGGGCATCCAACGAAAAGAAGGAAAGCTGCGTGCCACCGTTGTTCACTTCCTTCCGTCTTTCGCCTCCGCGTGGGAACGAATGGCTGGCATGAGGAAGTCGTCAAGTTGCTGATCGGAAAGCTCCCCACTCCCGTCGAACCACCAACCACCGATGCATAGCGTTGCCTCGTACGGCAGGTCGAACGCTTCTCGGAGGAGTCGCATGAGTTCCGGTGCTGGCATGTCGCGGTGAGTCATCGCGAAGTGGCGGAGGATTCTCAGAGGCAGTCTTTCCAGAGAGGAACATCCTGCGGGCGGTGTCGAGGTCTTGAGGCGATGGAGAATTAGGGGTCATGGGAAGGAGTGCCGCTGGATTCGGGCGTCGATCCAACCTCGATGAGCCATTTGGCGGTGCGCTCGATGTACTGCCACCCAGTCCCGCCATAGTGCTCTTCCATGGGTTGTTCGAGGAGCCGGCGCGCGCGCTCGATGTCGCGGGCTTCGAAGGCTTCTATCAGCAGTTTAGTGCGCTGCGCTTCGGGCACAAAGCGAGTACTGTCCGTCGCGCGGTCCTCCAGGTAATCCAGGACCTGCTTCATTCCCTTGATTCCGAGCGCATAGTCATCCATTGAGGTCTCCTGATGTTGCGGATCGCCTTCCGTGGATGCGCAGATCGAGGCAGGGGCGGCGAGTCGTCGCCACTTAGTAGTCGAAGTCTTTCTGACTGGCCTCTGCATCACTTTTCAAGAGGTAGTCACGATGCTTCTCGGAGAGTTCAAGCCGTCGAAAGCCTGGCCAAAGGGGCACATCGATAAGCCCGTTGCTCCAGACCGCCTGAAAGTAGGTGGGATCGAGTCCCCACTTCTCGAAGGGGCGATTCTTGTGGAGGAAGCCACGAACAATCCAAAGGTCGCACAGGAGGGAGTAGCCGTCGTGACTGATTTCCGTGGGCCTTTCGTCGGACCAAACCAAGCACGCCTTCATGAGTTCGTAGGAGGGCTCGCAGGTCGGATCGTAGACGAGTCGGTTGACGATTTGCCGATCAACTTCAGTGAACCGCATGTGGCTTGGGTCATTGTCTGGCGCCATTAATCTTTCCTTTCCATCGGTCAGGAGCAAACGGTGTGGTGCTCGCAGCGACCTGCGGAACACCTGCTTTTGACACTGCTTAAGGTGCCGTTCTATCGCTCTCCATCCCTTGCAGCGGCGCGGACTCGAATCGCTGGCATCAGAAAGCTGTCAAGCTGCTGATCGGTCAGTTCACCGCTGCCGTCGAACCACCAGCCACCGATGCATAGCGTTGCCTCGTACGGCAGGTCGAACGCTTCTCGGAGAAGTCGCATGAGTTCTGGAACAGGCATGCTCTGGTAGGTCGTTGCGAAGTGTCGGAGGATCTCAGAGGCAGTTTTTCCCGAGCGGAACATCCTGCGGGCTGTGTCGAGGTCTTGAGACGATGGCGAATTACGGGTCATGGGAAGTCGTGCCGCTCGATTCGGAGGTCGAGCCAACCTCGATGAGCCATTTCGCCGTGCGCCCGATGTACTGCCACGACTGAATGACGTCTCCTACGTGGTGAACGGCGGTTCAAGGCAACTTCCATCGACCATCTGCTGACAAGTTGGGCGATGACACTGGCGTAGGTCAGATAGCAGTCTTTTCGATGCTGGCTAAGACTGGCCATAGTTCATCTTCCGGCACATCGCCCAACGTCAAGCGGCGAAAACGTGACCGGGGATACTTGGAGAGACATAGCTCCGTCATCAGTTTGAGCTCAGATGAGTTGTAGGCATAACTGGTAACGAGCAAATAGACCTCATCTGCTCGGTCTGGTAGTTCCTTGAAGAAGTCTACTGGCGTTACGCCGGGCCCGGTATACGCCTCGATACGTTCCCGATGCGTGGGGTACTGCTGGTACGGGACGACAACAATTCGAACGCTCACCATGCACCTCTCGTGTTCAGAGGGTTATTGCGACTGACCATATTGTACATCCTCGAGCCCGCTCCCGGCAGGATTTGGCCGTTAGCGCCGTAGAAGTCGGTCAAGGCTCTGAGCTGGGGACTACGAATGATTCCTCTTAGCTCCGCCGAGGTAACCGACCACCCAACTTGGCCCTGTCGAAATAGCGCTGCCCTTACACTTACGCCAGAGAGGTTGAATCGGATTCTTCCTCCCGTCGCGGCTACCTTTTCCGCGGAGAGCCGTAGAATGTCGGCTGCGAGGTTTTCGCTAGGTGCACCCATTCCATCGGGTCGGAACGCGGTCCCATTGAGCTGGTTGCCTGAAGTCGCGCTTCCAGAGAATGTCTTCAGTAGGGGTTCACGTGCCGCGTTGAAGGTGCGCCCTAGTGCTATGTCTCGCGGCGAGAACTCTCCTGCACGTACCATTCGGGTTTCACTGCTCCCAACCTCGCTGAATGCTCGAGGTTTGGCAGCAACGGCTTCGAGTTCGCTACTGGGTGGCGCTGCGGGCTTCGGAACAGCCGCTGGTTCGCCTGCGGGAGCACGGGTACGACCCAACTGCTTAGCCTTGTCCAGAATCTTGGGGAGGACCGCGGGAGCGACCTCAGCGATCAGCCCGACTGCTGCTCCCGCGGCGGCGTCAAATGCAACCGCTCGCGGATTCGCGGCAGCCTTCATGCTCTCCGAAAGGGAATCTGTCGCAGCAGCAGTGGTATTGGCACGCATGTACGCGCCCCCAGTGACCATACCAACAGCACCTGCTGTTCCAGCCGACGCGCCATAGCCAACCGCAAGATGCGTTGCCATACCGCCCGTCGCAATGGATCCAGCCAGGATCGCTGTTCCCGTTGCAACGTTCTGAGCAGTCTGAAGCTTCTTGTCGTCCTGAACAAGCGAGCTCCCGAAATAGTTTCCGTGGGCGAGTTCTTGGCCGAAGGCCGACGACGGACTGAAGTCCCTCTTCTTCACACTTTCGACAATGGCGTTAAAGAGCCCCTTGCGACCTGTTGGATCATGGCCATTGACCGGGTTGTTATGCACGTACAGATAAAGATTCGGGCCATCGTCAGCTCCACTCGGATCAGTCGCCGTCCACCTGCCGAGCCAGGGCGCGTAGTACCGTGCCCCGTGGTAGTAGAGGCTTGTCTCCTCGTCGCGCTCTTTGCCCGTGTATCGGTACCGCTTCTGGGAGAACCCCGCCGCTGAGCGCTGCACCCGCACCGCACTTGTTCCGTACGGATGGTACTCCTCGTAGCTGATGACGTTCCCCTCGTGATCGACCTCGAGTGTCGCGGTACCGAGATGATTGTCGAGTTGGAATCTCCAGCGCCGACCCGGCGGCACTACTGAGTCGACGAGGGTGTTCTCGACCATCGCCACGCGCCTCCGGTCGTCTACGACGTGCAGCGTGGTTCGATGCGCCTCGAGCGTCTGGGCGGTTCCGGCGCCACGGACGCGCCGATAGACCTCGTAGCCACCAAGATAGACGCGCTCCTCGCGCAGACCTGAGTGCAGCCAAACCTTTCTCACCCGCTGTCCCGAAGAATCGTAGGTGAAGTACACGGTGCCAACATCGGACCCCACCGTGGTTGAGCATCTGCGCATTCGGTCTGCGTAGTCCCAGTGGATGCTCGGCAGGTGGGGCATCTGGGTCATCGAGCCGTGCAGACCCGCGTTGTTCGTCGGATCACTCGGATCGGTGCCGTCCGCGTAGTGGTATCGTGCGCTGAACACGCCATCCGAATCACCAGGGTTCGACGTCGCGAGGAGTCGGTTGCTCCGCACCGTCGCGCCGGACTCGGGCATGTTCGCGTAGAGGTAGCGTCTTTCCCAGGCTTCGTACCGCGGCGCCAAGGGCTGGTGGTGCATCCGCCGGATGTTGCCCACTGCGTCGTATTGGTACGTCTCGCGATAGCGAATCATTCCCGAGGTGTCGTTCGGACCTGGCAGCTCCGTCGGGAGCTCACCGGGCGACGCGTCGACGTCGCTTACCTGTTGTCCAGGGTGCTCGCGACCTTCGGCGAGGGTGAGTCGGTAGAGGGCGTCGTACTCGTAGCTCGCGTGAGCTCGCACCTTCGCATTCGCGTAGATCGGGACCGGAGTTCCGTTGTCGAGTACTTCGACGATGTTGCCCACCGGGTCGTAGGTGTATTCGAGTCGCTGCAAGAGCGCGTTGTTCGAACGACGTCGCGTCACCATGGTCTGGAGGCGGAACGTCTCCGGGGCGTAGACGTACGTCGTTCGATACGCTGCAGTGCTCTCAGGTCCAGCCTCGCCGCTATACTCACAAGCGAGTCGTTGCCCCTTTTCGTTGTACTCCATCGAATGCACGGCGGCGCGTGTCGTGCCACCGGCCGTTACCAGCATGCGCTCGAGGAGGCCCGCGCGGTTGTACTGGGGAGCGGAGACGCTGCCGTCCGGCGCTGTGCTCGAAACGACGCGATTGAGGGCGTCATACTCGGTGCTCGTCGTGAATCGGGTGGGAACGTCCGGAGTCGTCACCGGTTCGAGACTGCTTGCAGCTGCGTCTTCGACGTTGGCCGGAGTTGTCGCGCCGAGCAGCTCTGGTAGAGTGCTCCAATCGGGTACTTCCTGAAACTCGGATGCGAGATGCCGAGTTGAACGCCGGAGGTTTCCCTTGAAGTCGAATTCCTCGCTTTTCGCGAGTCCCGCTCCATCAAAGACGAGGTACGACCGACCACGGAGATTGAGCCGTTGAGCTTCGGTGGGCGTGGTGCCCGTGCTGGGCTGCGGCTGCAGAGGTGCGTTGCCGTCGAGCGATTCGCCGTAGACGGTGCGTGTGACCACGCTTTGCGCTCCAGCGCTTCCTTGCTGCAGCAGGAGATGCGTGGGTCGTCGCAATGCATCGTACCGCGAGTGCATCACCTGACCGCGACTGTCCCAACTTCGTAAGGGCGCTCCCGTCGCATCCGCAATCGTGACCCTGGCGCCCGCGTCCGGGGACGTCACCGCGATGCGCCGACCCAAAACATCAAATTGCTGCTCGACAGTTCGGACCCCTAGTGCATCGGTGATGGCGATGGGATTGCCTTCGATGTCGAGCTCCGTCGTCGTCGCAAGGAGCGTGTGCGTCGATGAGTTCGGCGTGGTGGGGCCCAAGTCCGCTTCCACGCGGAAGGCCCGACCGAGCGAATCCAAGTGCGTTATGGTCGGGGTACCTGCGTGTTGAGCCGCAAGCCATGCCGCACGCGCCTCTCCGCTGACAGGCATTGGACCATTCGGATCGGGCTCTCCTCGCGTGCGGTACCACCGCGAATCGAGGACGGTATCGTTCAAATCCCACGTTTCCTGCCGCCAGGCGTCGAAGACAACGCGCGAGAGCGTGCCATTGGGGTACTCCGTGAGGACCACGCGGTTGAGCGGGTCGTAGTAGATAACCGGGGTGACTCCCCACTCGACGACGGCGGCCTCATCCTCGTACTCGCTCGTTGCACTGAAGAAGGGCTCGTATTGCTTGACCGGATTGCCCTTGTTGTTGAAGACGGTGCGACCTGAGCCGACCCAGCGATCTTCGACGATGCCACTCACATTCCGGACGGGGCCCGGCTCGGCATGGACTTTCTGCATCACGACGCGTCCGAAGCCGTCGGAGTAGGTGAAGCTCACTTGCCGGGGAGCGGCATCCGCTTGGTTCGGGTAGTAGTGAGCTTCGCGCGCGCTCGTGCGCACGTACGTCGGGCGTTCACGTTGAGACCATTCTTGCAGGTGGTACTCGAATCGCGTCGTGGGATGCTCCGGCGTGTCGCCTTCGCGCGCGCCCTCTTTGCCCATGACGGCAGTCCACACGACCATCCCGAGTGCGTCGAAGCCGATGGCGGTGCGATTGAGATTGGCGTCGCGCACCTCGCGGGGCGCGAGCACTCGATAGTCGTTCGTGGCAAGGATGCGGTTGCCAAGTGGGTCCGTCGTGGCGACGGCGAGCAGCGAATGCTCGTCGTAGTCGATGGTGTAGGCGTGACCGAAGGGATCGACGGCGCGACGGGGGAGGTAGAAGCCGCCACTGCCGTGGTATTGCAGCCGTCCGCCGGGCGCCCAGTAACCATCCGCGCGAGCCACGTAGCCGCCCTCAGTCGTGAGCAGCGTTGGCTCGAAGCCCGTTGCCGAGAGCACGCCGGCACCGGCGGTGACCCTGGCGACCAAACCGGGCGTGAGCGCCAGCCGGTAGCCCTGGCACGGCAACGCGGCGGACTTGAGCTCCCCAAGGGCAAGCTCGGTCGTCCCGTCGTTTGCGCAGAAGGTCTGCTGCTGGTGCTCGACCAGGCGCCGGGCTCGGGTTGTGACGGGCGTCTCGTAGGGCGTTTCGGCAATGCCATTGATGGCCGACCGGAAGCTCTCAACCGTCCACAAGGAGCCGTCCGTGGGCGGCGCCATGGCGGTGAGCTCCCAGAATCTGTTGCTCGTATTGGACGCTGGCGCGGTACCAACGGTGGTTTTCGTCGGTAGGATTGCCGGGCTTCGGCGTTTCGTCGTGATGGGCGAACGAAGTCTCGGTCAGCGTTGCGTAGTCGTGCCGTTGCTCGACGGGATGCTCCGGCCCACGCCGACCGTAGACCACGCTCGCCTTGCGTTCGATGTCGCCGTACGGACCGACCTGCAGCACCAGCTCATGGGCGACGCGCGGATCATCCACGCGCCGTTCAGTGTGGAGGGTGAGCGTCTCCCGCGGGAAGGCGAAGAAGACGCCGTGTTTTGCACCCTTCAGAGCCTTCTCCCTCGATTGGAGCCGTCGCACCGCGAAGCTCTGTTCGGTGATGACGTAGGGGGCTTGTGCGAGGGGAGACGGGTCTTCCGAATAGAATCTCCGTCCGCAGAACGTGACCCCGAAGCGCACGCGCGGCGTCGCGCGCATCTTGAGTCGACATCGGACGGTTCAATTCGTCGGGCTCGATGAACGTGTCCGGCAAGAAGAGGTTCTCTGGCCCGTCTTGCGCCTTCGGTCCCTTCGGGAAGTACTCCTCTCGAAGCGAGCCCTCCAGACGCTGCGCCTCGAGCCAGGCTCCGGTGTGAAACCACGTCTTCGTGTGAACCGGGTACTGCTCGTAGCTTTGCGTTGGCGTCGGTTCGAAATGCTCGGTGTCCCACTGCTCGACGCATGCGAATCCTCGGAACTCGCGCTCCTCTCCATCGAAGTACCCGTGGTGGTACCGATAGCGCACCGATAGCTCACTCTTCGTGACGAGGTCCTCGTGGACAATGTGGTCGACGACTTGCACCGGGAAGTTGAGACGCGTCAGCCACCGAAGCCCCTCCGCCTTGTCCCGCAGGTAGTGCCCGGTAGACGTGTCATAGGTGATCCGAGTTCGGGCCCCCATGTTGTTCGTCACTGTCGACAGCAGGTGCGGCTTCGAGCCGCCCATCAAGTCGATGTAATAGATGGGCTGGTTTGCCGCCGACGGAAGGCTCGAAGACCACACGAGGCAACTCGTGCCTTTCCCCAGGAGAATCGAGGAGGGAGACGCTCGCAACGTTGTCCACCGGCGGCACCGAGCGAAGCTCAATTTCGGCGGACAGCCGGTTACCGCTCTCGTTCAAGTAGAGCGAGACCTTGCGCGCCCCGATATAGAGCAAGTCCGTCGTCCCCGAGCCGTCAACGTCGCCGAAGCGTATGCGACGGGCGTCGAACTGATCGCGCGGGGCGAAGTGCGGACTGTTTTCGAGCGTGATCTTCGCCCCGAACTTGCCGTAACCGAGGTTTGGCCAATAGCAAACCTCGCCGTTGCGCACGCGCACGATATCGACCAACCCGTCGCCACTCATGTCCGCAAGCTGAATGCTCTGCGTCCCATCCGCGAACACGACCGCCGGGCCTTTGTTTTCGTCCCGGGATGGAAACCACTTCTGCGCGGCCTCGAAACCCTCTTTACCCTTCGAGCGATACCAGACGAAGGCGCGGTCTTCGGTGATGAGCAAGTCGCCATGCCCATCGCCATCCAAGTCGATGAAGCGGAGATTGGGGTCGGTCCAATTGATGTTGGGGATCGACTTGAAGTACCGGAGGGGCTCGAAGCCGCCTTCGGGGGCGCGCTCGAAGTAGCCCTGGAGAGGCTTGCCGTACTGGACAAGATTCGAGCCGGCCGTCGCCGCCCAGATCTTCGAGCTTCTGCGTGCCGGCGGTGAGTTGAGCAGGGGAAGGGATGGTCGCGAGGCGCTTTGGGGCGGTTAGCTTTCCGTTTCCCAGGTTCGACTTGTAGTACCACGCGCCGTTGGCATCGATGAGGACGCCGGGGATGCCTTCACCATCGAGATCAATCCACTGCTTGCGCTCGCCGTCCACGCCGCCCGCGAGGCCGTCGAGACTCTCCCGAGGAAGCGGGACGAGTTCGTGATCGATCTCCGCGCGTTGAAACTCGAAGCTCAGCTCCGGGAGGCTCGCCTGCTCGGCGATGGCGCCTTCAGCGTCGACGACGTACCCCCGATGGGTGACGCCCATGAGGTAAGTCGAAACACCGTGCTCCTCGTAGCGGAAGTCCGTCGATTTGACCAACCGAGGAGTCACGCCGCTATCCTCAAAGCGATGGAACATGAGGACGCGACGGCAGAGTCGATAGGTCCGAACGTCGAATCCCGAGCGGTAGCTCGAGAACGGGTCCTGGCGAACGCGCCATGGATGCGGCTCGGCGGGCGTTGGGTTCGCCGCATCGTGCTCGCCGTAGTCGAAGACCACTTCGAAGAGGAACTGATCTGGGGCGACAGTGGTGGGCGAGGGGACTCGATTGCCGTAAAGGATGCGCTTGAGGTAGCGCTGCGTCGTCGCTTCGTACTTGCGGTCGGCGTCAAACCGACTCTTCTCGCTGAGGCTGAATGGGTCGCCCGCGCCGTCTTCCCCTTTGTACTCGTAGCGAATGACGTTGCCCTTGCCGTCGCGACTCTCCTCGAGCAGCCAGCTGAAGACGCGTTTGGGGTCGCGTGGATCGACGATCTGACTCTTGCCCGCCGAGAGCCCGTAGATGTGAGTGACGTTTTCCTTGGTCGTCACGCGCCAGTGCATGGCGCGCGTATCGTTGTGCACCCAGCGCTCAATCCGGACGAACGCGCCTTCGACGCGCGGGCGGTAGCGGTAGGCCGTGTAATCTTCAGGCTGAGAAATGGACCGATGCATCCCATCGGGACCGAGTTCCGGAACTAGATCTTCCGTTCCCGAGAGAACGAAGACGTCCGACTCTTCTTCGTCCCAGTAACGAGGTAGCCCCTTGTCCGTCTTCCGCGTTACTGCGGGCACCGACAGATGGAAGCCCAACCCGAAAGCGCCATTGCCGCTGCCACTATCGTAGGAAAGAGCGAGATCGGGAACGAAGCCACTTCTTCCTGGTGAAGTCGCGATTGGCACCGATAGCGAAGCTGTCCCGGTTGCGGCATTGACGCTGAATTTCTCACCGATTCCGCGAAGCGCGCCACCACCCTTCGGAGCACCGATGGCGGGCAGGAGCGACGCCGCGCCACCCGGCCCAGAGCCAGAGCCGCCTCCGTTTGCGCTAGAGCCAGCTCCTTTCGTCGCGTTGGAGGACGCGGCGCTGGTGCTCGAGCCACCTTGGACGGATGCCGTGCGCGACGTAGACATCGCGGCTTCTGGCACTTTGGGGCTTCTGTTCCCATTCTGCGAAAATGCGTTCAGTTCGTTTTGCATGGCGTCCCTGCCAAAGAGAGTTCGAGTCCTCGGACAGAAGAATCGAGTTCGCTACCGAGAGGGACGGCGCAACGTGGTGTCGGATTGGCTCGCCCGTTTGGCGAAAGCCACTGCAGGGGCCTTGTTTGGGGTCCCCACTCATAGGTCAATCGTATCGGTTCTCCATCGTAACATCGCAGTGTGCGCGTCTACACGAACGAATGCGCATGAACGCAGTCGAATCTAGCAATACGCCACAACTGGTACGCTCATTCCCTAACCCCGCCGCACCTGCTCCGCCTTTCCCTGCTTCCACACATAGGCCAATCATGGCCTGCACCGCACCCCGAAGACTTGACTTGGGACCGGCGAATTGTCAATGCCTCTTAGCGTGCAACACGTGTGTCTTAACGTACAGGTGAGAGTTTATTCCCACGCTGCGCAATGTCGACGTTGTGGTCGTCAGGTGCACACTCCTAAGGGGAGGGCGTAGGAGTGTGGCAACTTTGGACAAGCCGATACAACCAAGGACTCATGAACACGCGGCTGCGTCGACGTATTGGTGGTCATCGGATATTGCGGATTCAGAATCGCCGACACGAGGTAGCAACCAGTTGACGTGACATTGGGAGCGCACTCGGAGCGGTTCAGCGTCGATGAAGACTCGGGGTTGTGGCGAGAGAACTCGCCCGTTGACAGGTCCCGTTTGCATCATGCACGATCCGAGTGCCCTCGAGTCCAGCTGGTGCACGGACGGCCGCACCTTTCTACCGCACGTCTCTTCGTGTTTCGGCTGATGCGCTCGGGGGCAATCTTCGGCCCTTTGGTGTGACGTCGTGCTCCGTCAGGTTCACCGATCGTGGCCCTAGCTACGGCTGCGAAAATGCCGCCAAATCGCCTGTTCTCCGTCGTCGTGCGCCAGGACGCAGCCACCTAATGCGTATTTCGGTCATCGTGAACAGCCATTTCGGAGCATCGGGATCACTCTCTTGGACCAGGTCATCCGGGATCCGCCCCGAGCTCCCCCCTATCCGCCCCGAGCTCCCCCCTATCCGCCCCGAGCTCCCCCCTATCGCCCTCGAGCTACGTCAGGCTGAAGGTTCTTGCGGAGCAAGTTGGACAGTTCTGTCCACGTCTGTGCTCGTTTCCGCGAAGGGCTTGACGGATCCACGGCAAGGTCCCGGCTTGCTTCATTCAGGGTCCACTCGGCACCAAGAAAGAGTACAGGCGCACGGACTGTTGCAGCGTTCGTCCACGTTGCCAGCGTTGCGGCATCTGTGGTCGAGTCGGACGCCGCCACACCATTCCCCGCGGTCAGTGCCTTCGAGAATTCGGCACTACCCTGAGCGGACGAAGCCCCCGCCGTTTGACATGACGTTCCAACCACAAACCACGACAGCACCTCTTTACCCTCAGCGGTATTCTCGGATCGGGCGGCAAGCCTTGTTTCTCAAGTCACATCGCCAAAGCGATCAATCGGCAACCGGCGCGCCATCTAGGGTTCGAGGGGTCTTTTCATGAAGCGTTCATCAGAAGTCGGGGTAAGGTCTTCCGTTGGCTTGGTCTGCTCGTCTCTAATCATGTCCTTCGCTTCGGCGTGCGCGAGACCCCTCTCTACCCCGAAGACGGAGAGGCCAGCGGTGATTGTGGACGGTAGCGAAGCCGAGACGGAAGTGTGCCCGAAGCTCCGCGCCGAAGGTGAGGCACCTCTCATCGATGACTTCGATGCGAAGGGGAGCCGAAATCCTCGACCATGAAGGGAGACTGGGGTGGTGGTTCAACTACGATGATGGCACAGACGGTAAGCTCGAGCGGAGGGCGGTCGAAGCTATCGAGGGTGACGGCCCGAAGCGAGTATTGCACGTCGTTTCCTCGGGATTCACGAAGTGGGGCGCAGGTTTTGGGTTCAACCTCCATGCTGCGACGACAGGGGGGATGGGATGCGTGTATGACGCTTCCGTCTATACTGGCGTGAGAATTCGCGCGCGGGGCCATGGGCGGCTCCGCATGACTCTCGGAGACGTAGCAAGTACTCCCCCCGTCTATGGTGGGGCATGCACTCGCCCGGGTGACAGCTGCTACGACCATGGTGGTATTTGGCTCAGGCTCGAGGAGCACTGGAAGACCTTCGAGGTTCCATTCTGTGCCTTCATGACCGAGGGATGGAGTGGTTCGGTGGAAAGCGTCGATCCGTCGGCCCTTCTGGGCCTGCACTTTCGGATCGGTGAGCGCCAAGATGCCGAGTTCTGGTTGGATGATCTGACGTTCTATCGGGCGGCACCCAACGATCCGGCGCCGCGCTGCGGCCTGCCCTGTCCCCTCGAGGGCGCCCCAAGTCCGGCGATCATCGTGCCCACTCACAGCGACACGCCACTGACCGAAAACCTTACGCTTCACACCTTCGAGCAGGCAACGAAGACCTGTGGTTCGGTCACGCGCCGCTACCTGTCCTATGTACCGAGGCGATTGCCCGCGCGCACTTCGGCCCCCGTACTCTTCGTGCTCCACGGGAGCGGCACCAATGCCGAAACGATGCGCACCTACCTGACGCGAGATCGATTCGATGCGCTCGCGGATCGCGATGGCGCAGTCGTCGTCTACGGAAACGCCGCACCCGGTGTCCACTCCGGTTCCGATGCACGACAATTGAACTCCGGCGCCTGGCGCCAAGGCTACTTCGACGACGGTCAGGTGGACGACGTAGACTACCTCGAACGAGTCCTCGAAGACTTGAAGGCACGAGGCGTCATCGACGGAAGCAACACCCTGTTCCTGACCGGGATCTCCAACGGCGGCGGCATGGTGCTCGAGGCGGCAAGGCGACTCGCTGCTCGCGTCGGCGGATTCGCGGCGCTGATGCCGTACGACGGGAAACAACCGAAACCCATTCCTGATCTGGTGAACACGAAGCTGAGGCGGGTCCTTATCGGCTACACCATCAACGATCCAGGTTTGATGCCAGGGTATCACGACACCCTAGCTCCGCTACCTGCGCAATGGGCCACGGCAATGGGCCTCTCACAAGAGGCGATCGCAAATCCCACGAAGACCCTATTGCCCGATGTGGTCAAGGAGGGGAGCGATTATCGAGGAAAAGCGCCCGTGCCTCTCGCAACCCGCGACAGCCACGTCACTCAGCTCGACATGGTTGCACCAACCGGTAGCGGTCGAGTTCGCGTCCTCATCTTGGACCACGCCGGTCACCTTTGGCCAAACCCATCGCAGCTCACGGATGACTGGGTGCTCAATCGGTGGGGGTTTATCAACCAAGATTTCGACGCCGCAGATCTGGTGTGGGACTTCATGGGCATCGGTGCTTCCAATGTCACCGGGAAGGGTGAGCAGCCTAGCAAACGCAAGTGAGGTGAACCCCTGAGTCGCTCCCGTGTTCGCCTCGCACAACGGAATGGCAGGAGATCCGAGGCGATCCCTCGGATCTCTCTGCGCGTGACGTCACTCTCTGTTACTCGTTGCAGCGCACGTACAGATAGCCGCCCTCGCTGAATCGCGTACAGGTTAGCGGATGAGCGGTTTGATTCGAACCGATCGAGACCCAATCCACCCAGCGGGTCATGAATACGCCATCGACCTCGGCCGCTGGGGAAATGCACTTGACCGCGGCACCACATGCGTCGAGTCCCGCTCGCGTGCCCGAGGAGACCGAGAACGCCGCCTTACGATGATTGGGTCCTCGATTGCGTCACGACCGTCATGGGTCGAAACGCGTCCGCTGTGCGCGGCTTGCCTGTCGAACTCCACTCAATTGCCGACAGCAAGCTCAATCCCAACGCAGGTGCCGGGCAATTCGGGGACAGGTCCTTCGCTCGCGCGGCACACGAGTAAGCAGATGCGTCTTGTCGTAGCGTTGCCGTGTAACGCCCGCCGAAAGCTCCGCGTCCCTCAGCCTGCTTCTGCGCGAAGCGCCGACGCAACTTCTTCAATTCGTCCACAGATGCCTCCGTTCACGCTGACCTGTTGGCCAGCGACGGAAACACCTTCGACGATCATGCGCTCACGCACGAAGCGGACAGGCGCGATCAGGTACGCTCGACGAGGAGCATCGTCTGGATCGATGAGACTGGCGGTTGTGCGGGTGTCTGAGCCTGAATGCGGGCGGGGCGGGTTCGAGATTTGCGGCTCATGTATATGGACGAAAGGAAAAGCGACGCACGAGCGCGAAGGAATCAGGGGCACGCCCCGACTGACGGGGCGAGATATCGGGATAGAGGAATTGCTTCGGTGAGTTCTGGAAGGGGGCCAGAAACGCCGCGGAATCGTGGCGCTCTGGACTAGGAGGCGCGAGGCTTGGTAGGGTCAGGCTGATGGACACTCGCGAGATGAAAGCCGCCATCCAACGCAAGGAAGCAGCACGCTTACAGCTGCTGAGAACTATCTACAATGCGACCGATGGGAGAACCGGGATTCCAGTTCCGATCAAAGACGCGCTGCGCGACGACGACGATGACGACGCTCAAGAACTTACGGCTGCAGCACAATACCTGGTCGGAGAGTGCTTGCTAAAGTCGCATGGGCTCGGACACACATACGCCATCACCCACCAAGGGGTCGTCGAGGTAGAAGCTTCAATCAAATACCCGTCAAAGGGAACGACCCACTTTGCACCTACGGTGATCAACTACGTCAATGGCAATAATAACGTCATCGGAAGCCAGCAGGTTGGTGGCTCTGGCAACACCGCAACGGTCAATCAGACGGTGACGAACTCGGTGCATTCCGTTGTGCAATCGCTGAAAGAAAAGGCCGCAGAGCTACCGCCGGAGAAGAAAGCAGAGGCCGAATCCGTCATCGACCAAATTGCGTCTCTCATCGAGAAGGGGCCCCAAATGTTAAAGGCCATAACGATACTGGTCAAAGGTCTATCAGAGTACTCGGCATATACTGTGCCTTTTCTCACCAGTCAGATTGAGCAGATCACTCACTTCTTAGGGGGAACGCCATGACGCTAGCGGAGAAGGTGCAGCAACGCGATGCCCTACGGCTTAGGCTGCTTCGGGAAATCTACGAACACACCCAAGCGGACCCCATACGTCAGATTGGGCTGAAGTATGTCGACGTAGGAATGGAGAGTGGTGAGTTTGAGTCCGCGATTGGGTATCTCGATGGTAAAGGCTTGGTTGAAGCCGAACGTTTAGCTGGTTTGACCATGCTCAAGATCACGAGCTACGGTATTGACGAGATTGAAACGTCCATTCGCTTTCCGGACCGAGAGACGGAGTATTTCAGCCCCGTCGTGATCAAGATCGTCAACAACTACTTCGAGAACTCAACCGTTGGCGTACTGCAGCAAGACGGGTCAGGTAACTCGGCCGAAGTGGAGCAATCGGTGGACAAGACGAGGCGCGCGTGACGCTTGTGGAACTCTTCAGAGCCTTACACGTCGATGGTAGCCATCTGGAGTGGTTCCGGTTTAGCGGACACCTCGGAAGGGGGTTATCCTTCCGTCTGTGAGTCCGAAGTTGGCAAGAAAGATAAAGCGGCGAGCTCGGTACACCGCCGAGTTCAAGGCAGAAGCACTCCGTGCGATGCACGAGCGTGGCGACCGCACGATAGCGGAGGTTGCGGCGGGGCTAGGCGTGCAGGAACACCTCCTGCACAGTTGGAAGGCGCGCAGCAATCAACCGCCTGCGCCGTCTGACCGAGGCGAGACCCCGGAGGAAGAGTTGGTCAGACTTCGGCGGGAAGTTGCCGATCTGAAGCGCGACAGGGATGCCTTGGCAAAATCAATCGCCGTCTTCGTGAGTGGAGTGGCTCCGCCTACGGATGAAGCGCGTTCATCTTCTTGAAGTCGCGGGTTGCGTCACTTGTCGCGAGGAAGATCTCGAGGGCCTCCTTCGCTTCGTCCAGATCAAAATGATAAAGGCGTGGGGCTGACAACGTCGGGTGAACCACGTTGCGGGCTTCTCGCAGCCACTGCAGTCGAGCTGCAAGGTCTTGATCGACTGCACTGAGTCGAGTTACCTCTGAGATCAGCCAGTAGAATGAAACGTTGTGGGCGCGACGCGAGCCGTGTTTGGTGTACGACCCTAGGAGGCCGTCTTGTTCCCATTCTATGGGATTGTGGTTCAAGGTCATTGGACGCACATTCACGGGGCGATCTTGGACACCAATCGACTGAACAAGGTCAAAGAGCAACCCCTCACATGCCGCACCGATTTCAATGAGCTGAACGCGGGATAGCGCCTTTCGAAGACGACCCGCGCTAAGCAACGCCACGTTGATCTGATAGACGAATCGGGCGGTTCGTAGAGAAAGACGAACTGACTCTCGAAGGGAAGGCGAGTGAATGTGGTCTGTTCGTTCGTCGATCTTGTCTTCCGGGATTCCCGCTTGTACAAAGCCGCGTATAGAACGCATCACGATGGCACCTAGACCCGGTTCGTCAATGGTATGCCACCGGTCTCGGAGCTCCTGAATGACTCGTTCGCCTATATTGCGTTGGATGTTCTGGTTTGACATGTTCGCCTGCAACTTGTCTGCCCAACGGGGTTGCAGTTGAGCCGCAAGGTCCAGCCTCAACCACAAGGATTGCATCATCGCTTCAGTCGCGGAAGAAGGCAGCGGCCGTCGCAACTGGCCCTTGTCGGATCCGAACTGCGAGTTATGCCAACTCGGAAACCTGTCGCCAGCGTATGCAATTTGCTGGTACCTCTCGTGTCGGATCGAGGAGTGCATCTAGGAGGGCCTTCACACGGGACCTCGTAGCCACGTCCTCACGAATGCGAACCAGGGCATTGTAGGGCTTCTCGTCTCTCGCCTCCTCTCCAAAGAGGGCTTCCTCAAAGCACGTCCTGCATGCTACATTTTGTACAGCGTCGCTGGCGTTGTCCCACGACAGTATATTGCCGATCGAGGAATTCATTCCCCACGCCGGGTTGTTCTTGCCTTTTTGGGTCAACTGCGTGTCCGTATCGTGGAGAATTGCGAACGACTTTGAGAACTGTAGGAGGACCTTTGCAACGGATGGAATGACGCCTTTCCCTCTGGCACGGATCACTTGAACATCGTGGTACTCGGTCGGGTAAATCTCCTTAAGCATTGAGAATGCAACGTATTCGGTGTCCCCCTCGACTATGATCTGCCTTCCACCAAAAAAGAACTCATGCAGATAGGGATCACAGACGTTGAGTAGCTTCATGTTTCTCTTGTCGTCTTCACTGAGCTTGGCGCGCGATGGTCTATACAGAGTGGTGCTTTGGACGTCGGATGCGTCGCCGCGAAATACTCGAACGATTGTTGTGTTGTCCTTCGATAGATCTATGAAGATCGGTGAATGGGAGGTGAGCATTACCTGCCAAGTCCCACTCTCTGGGAGACTGTAGAGCACAGACCGAGCCTCGCGAATCGCAGACGGATGGAGGCAGATTTCTGGCTCATCAAGCAGAAGGACGTGAGGCCTTGATCCATCCGCGTCGCCGTCTTCTGACAGATATTTAAGTGTCGCCCAGAGGAGGGTTCGTCTGGCGCCGCTGCCTTGGTGAGCAATCGTGGAGAAGTAGCCACCGTCAGTGCCCATTAACACATCGGGAGCAGCTTTGAATGGCGTGTACGCTTTCTCCACGTCCGTTTCAGCGTTCGCAGCGACTTTTACCTTGTGGCCAGGAAATATCTGTCCGAGATATGTCGAGATTTCCCCCTCGATTTTCTGAACCTCGCCCCCGGCTGCTTCTGCGACTCTTGATTGAAGATCGCGAATCCTGTCCAGCACAAGGGCGTAGTCACTCTTGTCCGCGTTGGGATCTGACTTGAAGACTGTCAGTCTATCCTTGAGTTTCGACGTAATCAGAGCCGCGATAGCCTTTGCTTGTTCATCAGGTGAGGCAAACGCGTCGATTCGGTGAGGGCGCGGGCGTCGCGCGTTTGCAACATTCGGCGCACCCCATGGCACCTGGTCATCCCAGTCGCCTTTGAGAACATCGAATCCCCGTCGCACTGGTTGCTTGTTCGGACTGTCCCAGATCCACTGTTCGCGAATCAGCATCTCTCCGGATTGCGTCTGGTAAATCCACCTTTCGCCCGGTGCATTGTCAAAGACAACCGTCTGAAGTTCGACTTCCGGCAGATTCTCTTGGTCCACAACGCCGTTCGGGAAGTCGTCGGCAGTAAGCTTGCCCTCGTTCGAGCCTTGCTGCATCACAATCTCGTAGGCCCGGAGAATGCTGCTCTTGCCTGCGTTGTTAGGACCAACAAGAACTACAATGTCATCTAGTTCGACCTCGATCGGTGCTCGCCCAATGGCGCGGAAGTTCTTGATGATGAGCTTGTGAAGCCGCGGCCGACTTGCGCCGTTTGCTGCTAGTGGGACGGGGTCGACGTCGCTTGTCTTCTTCTTTGCAGCCATGATGCTCTCCAGTGTGGCCTAGGTCGAACCTGAATCGAAACACGATAACGTATTTGTCGCTGCGCGGGATAGCCTAAGGTTAATGGCGCAAGCGGCCGTGTTCACCTGTTGTCCGACTTTTGTGGATGTCTGAGTTTGGCAGGACAGAACGACGTGTGCTGCGAGGACATGGTGCGCTCAGTGGTATCGACAGATAACGCGTGCGTGTAACGCACGCATGTTTCCGCAATATGAATCTAATAAGACGCCGCTGGGTGGCTGCAGCTGACGTCGAGATGGTCGGGAGTCCATCCAAACGACTGCGGACGCCACGGTACCTCGAAACAAGACGTGCGCGTAGCGACTCCGATCGTGGTTGGATGTGGGGCGTACCGTCGAAGTTGGCACTTGGACCTCCCGTCGCGTCCCGACGCCACTGTCCCGCACGGCGCACGGACGCGGGCAGCATCGGGGCTGGACACTGTGCGTACAATTCTGGTACTTTGGAATGCTTAGGAAGCAGTGTTTCGAATGAGAGGGTGTGATGCGTTGGATCAGCGTCGGGATCATTCTTCTTGTGGCGAGTCTGAGCTCAAGTTGTCGCTCGTACACAAGTTCACGTTTGCAGCCACTGAAGCCGTTGGACGCCCAAAGGCGGATATCGGCGGAGGGGCATCTCGCGTTGACATTGGAGCGCGTTTGCCTTGGGCGGTTTCCTGACGGCTTTTCTGCAGGTTCAAAGGTGGTTGCCGGTGTTGAGGTAACGGGCTTCGAGATATTTGAATCCGGACACCGGCAAGTATGTCAATAAGCCGACTAAGCAGACCTTTGCCAGCGTAGGGAACTTGTCGAATGACTGTCTACCATTCGCAGCACTGAGAATAGGTGAGTTTCCATTTCGCAAGAATCGCTTCCAGATCGGAGTCTACGTAAGAAAGCTGGCCGACGAAGAAGGCGCACGACGCGCACAGGATGTACTCAATGCAGCAGGCGCAATTGCCGGAGGGGTTCCGGTACTTGCGAGAACCGCTATTGGTGGGCTGGTATTTGATGCGATAATTGGCCCGCAATACTCAGAACGATTGCTCTTCACGTATGACTTGGGGTTCGATCCGGAGTCGCCAGATGCGCTTCTGTTTCCGAGTACTGATCGGATTGTGCTCGTTGGCGAAGTACCCGACGGGTGGTTCGGGAACCGAGAGCTGTTCAGTCGAGAACTAAAGGCGCTTCGGGTGGATGAAATGGGACGCGTTGTCAACGACAAGAATGAAAGAATTGAGGCCGCCACGCTCAGCCTGCAAATGTACCCGATTCGGCGCAGCCCAGCTCTACGGGCACTCGCGACGCATTTTGTCAAACGGCTTCGCTCTGCGGTTTTTAGTGTCACTCCGCAAAAGCAAGAGGCGTCAACGACTGCTCAGGAGTTCAAGGTCTTCGTGGAGACAGGACGTGCCGAGTTCTTTGGTTCCGAATACGAATTTCTCCTTTCCCTCAGTGAGTGCACGGCGGGCTGGGTTGATGAACTTGAAGCGCTCGCTGCTGGAGTATCCAGCGCTGACCCAGGACTTTCCTTGTCTTTACGGAGAATCGATGCGAAGTGCAAACGGATTATGGAGAGCGATGGCAATTGCGCAAACTCATCGAATGATGGACACTGGAACAACTTGCTGCTCTATGAGGATGAGCGGCTACTTGTCTGCCACATTCGGCGACAACGGGCCTTCCTGGAAGACCAGATAATGAAGGAGGAAGAGTTGCGCCGCAGGGTAGCAACAGCGGAGACACTTGCAACAACGACTCAAGTAGACCTCTTGGCAGCCAAGGCGGCGGTTCAGAAGGAGAAGAGTGCACGTCAGGCTTATGAGGGCCTTCTCAAGGAAGAGGGGATCGCCCCGGATAAGCTGGCAGAGACCATTCAGCGTTTCAAGGAACAGGAGAGGCTCTTGGCCGCTGCAGCCGCCGCCGAAGAAACGCTCAAACGCGAACTGCGTAACCTCGTTGCCAATGGTGGGGTTACGGTGAGTACGCGTGGGGGGCGTCTTCTAGTTACATTGCCCTCTGACGTCGTTTTCGAATTCGGCAGGTCGACACTCAGCGAACAGGGGAAACTCACTGTTCTCAGCGTGGCGAGCGCGCTTCGCCAGACACGCGACGGCACGGCCTTTCAAGTACAGGGCCACACAGATAATGTCCCAGTAAGTGCGGGGCATCCTGCGCATGATAACCTAGGCCTTTCTCTTCTTCGCGCGCGCAGTGTGGCGTTGCTCTTATCCATGTCTTTGAAGGATGGTGGTGGCGGACTTGATCCGAGAGTCGTATCTGCCGCAGGCTTTGGTGAGCACGATCCGATCGTTAGCAATAGTGACGAAGCGGGACGGGCCAAGAACCGACGTGTAGAGATCGCAATTCCTTTGAATGCTGATGAACTTCTCAAGGCTCTTGGACAATCCCAATGACTGAGTATCGAACAGTGAACCAGTCCCGTCTGCCCAACGAGACCGTAGAAAAACTCAGTCGAGGGAGGAGGGCAAGCTTGACGTTCATGTATGGTTGAAATTTCCCTCAAACGAGGGCAGTCCCCAGGTGATTTGAAGCTTCTGACGGAGAAACGCTACGTCGTCCGTGAGGCGCAAGGTCGCCCTACTGGCCCCGTCCGGGCCTCTACCGCCTTGCCACGCCCGCCACCTTCTCGATTTTGTGCACCATCGTGAAGAGCTTCCACTGTGCATTCACCTTCTTCTGACCACGGAGTGTGAATCGGCGTATACCCTTGTTCTGGATGTTGGCGAAGACAGGTTCGACGTTGCCCATCCGGCGGCTGTATAGCTCGCGCCCGAAGGTGTATCGAACTTCCGTCGCATGCGTTGCACGGCTTCATTACACTTGCTGCGACGCTTCGGTGGAGCACCCTCTGGATGCTTTATGATCATGAGTTGACGCTGGGGGGTGCGGTCGGGATGGCGGAGACATTGTGCGCGCAAGTGACATCCGCGACAGGCCTTCTTCGGTGCTTTGAAACTCGCAACGCGATAGCCGTTGAAAAGCATGTCCTTGCCTGAGCAATAGAGCTTGTGCCCTGCAGGACAGATGCACCGCGCGCGTGCTTCGTCGTAGATGTCATTGGCTGCGTAGATCCGCCTGAAGATGGCTGTTGGCGCAGGTGTCATTGGCTGCGTAGATCCGCCTGAAGATGGCTGTTGGCGCAGGTCAAAGCCAGGGTTCCGCGCCAGACAACTGGCGCGTGGAAGCAACGAATTTGGCTGACGGTTCCGGAAGCCGTTAGTCTTTGTGCCCCCGAAATAGGTTTGAAGGCCCGGTCTAGCCACCGTGCCTTCCTTGGCGATCGCGCGGATCACGCGACAGCGCCACTTTGGCGTTTCGCAGATCCCGGGCGAGTTGTCGAGAAAACGGATCCGATTTTCGGGCTCCCGGTGTGCAAGTGTCCGGCAGAAACTTGGCGACTGTTTGCCTGTGGGGTGTGCAATGCCCCCGTTGTCGTATGCCCTGGTTGCGACCATGGTCAGCGGTATTGCAGTGAGCGGTGTGGGCACTTTGCGCGTCAGGCGCAGCAGCGACTGTCCTCTCGCTCCTATCAGGATACCCGGAGAGGTCGACAACTGCACGCGGCGAGACAGCAGCGCCATCGAGCTCGTCTCCAAGTGGACAAGCTCTCTGTGTCGAAAGTGACTCAACAGGCAGTGACACAAGGTGTCGCCAGGGCGATGTCTGGTCCTGCGATGACCGCAAGTGCGGCGTCGAACGGGGCAATGGAGGCCCCTGGTCATGTTTCGATCCAGGCACTGCACTCTGCAAGTGACGTCGGCGGCTGCGATGTTGCTTGTTCGCGACGGCAACTGCGACCTGCTCAAGGCGCAGTTCTCTCCCCATTGCAGCTATCCACGCGCTCTGTTGACGTTGCTCGAGGGCATCAGCTTGTGGCAGGGCCAACCGCTACATGTTGCACTTTCTGTGGACGACGAATGCCTGAAGGGGCGTTGTTCGACCTTGTTCGGCGACGAGCTATGGCCAAGCGAAAGTCAACTGGTCCAGTTCGACCTCGTGCACCACGTCCGCCCAAGGCGCCTTGCGCGCGTCGGCGACTTTCGTCGCGTGCGTAAGCTGGCCGTGGAGGTGGGGAGATGATCGACAAGGCCACGGAGGCTCGAAATCTTGCGCCTCTACGAGGCGGAGAAATGGCCGGTTGGCACAATAGCCAACCAGCTTCAGCTCCATCACGACACGGTGGAGCGCGTGATTGGACAAGCGGGGATGGCAAGCGTGCCAGTGCGTTGTAACTCCTCAATGGCTGGCCCGTATCGCGACTTCATTGTCGAGACGCTCGAGAAGTATCCGACGCTGTGTTCGAGTCGTCTATTCGAAATGGCCAAGGAGCGCGGCTATCCTGGCGGCCCAGACCACTTCCGGCATGTTGTCTCGCGCATGCGACCTCGACGCAAGGTCGAGGCGTTCCTGCGGCTCAGGACGCTTATCGGTGAGCAAGCGCAAGCTGACTGGGGGGCCTTCGGTAAGCTTCAGATTGGCAAGGCGCAACGTCCCCTGTGGGCATTCGTCATGGTGCTCAGCTGGTCGCGCCAAATCTTCCTGCGCTTCTATCTGAGTGCGGCCATGCCGAGCTTTGTTCGCGGCCACGTTGATGCATTCGACTTCTTCCGGGGCTGTCCGAGGACCATCCTTTACGACAATCTCAAGAGCGCCGTCATTGAGCGCGTTGGTGCGGCAATTCGTTTCAATGATCGACTCACAGAGCTTTCTCGCCATTATCACTTCGAGCCGCGGCCGGTCGCGGTCGCACGTGGAAACGAGAAGGGCCGAGTCGAGCGCGCGATTCGCTACATTCGCGACAGCTTCTTCCCCGCGAGGAAGTTCGAGTGCATCGACGATCTCAACGCTCAGGCAGCTCATTGGATGACGGGAATTGCCGCTGACCGGTCACTGCCGGACGACCGCACCAAGCGAGTCCGAGACGCCTTCGTCGAGGAGCAGCAACGGCTGATTGCTGTACCCGATGAGTAAGCCCCTTACGAGTCGCCTGAATGCGGGATCGCGCGTGCGGACGCAGACTGCGCCACATGCAGAACGCGACAGGCAGCACGAGGCGTGAGAAGCGCGCGTCGAGGACGCGTGCGGATTGGGTCACCGAAGTAAAGCGGTGGCGCGACAGTGGCCAGAAGTGCGGGCAGTATGCCCGAGCGCACGACTTGCACCCAGGGACGCTGTCATACTGGGCTAGCCGACTCCGACACGAGGCGGGAACGAAGGGCCCTGCGTCGAAGCGGACGAAACGATTCGTTCCTCTTCGCGTCACCAAAGGTGGAGCTGTTGGGGAGACGAAGACGCAACGCCCGACCACAAGCGGGGAATTCGAGGTCGTGTTGACCAACGGACGAGCCGTGCGTGTGACGGGAGCGTTCCAGCCTGAGAACGTTGTCTCGCCTTCTAGCAGTCGTGGAGGGAATGAAGTCATGCTGACACTTCCGCCGAGCGTGCGTATCTACGTTGCCACTGAACCAACCGATGCGCGCAAGAGCTTCGATGGATTGGTTGCGTTGGTAGAATCTGAGTTTGGGCTCGAGCCGCGCAGCGGGCATCTGTTCGTTTTCCTGAATCAACGCGGTCACGTGGCCCAGATGCTCTTTTGGGACAGAAACGGCTTTTGTCTGGTGAAGAAGCGTCTCGAGGCGGGCACATTTCGTTTGGTACAGCAATCTCGAGACGGTGCTCGTCAGGTGGAGATCGATTCAGCGGAGCTCGCGTTGATGCTCGAGGGCATCGAACTTGCTGGTGCAAAGCGACGCAAGCGTTACGTGCCACCGCGTGTCGAAAACTGAGATTCGTTGCACGAATCTGCTTGCACGAATGATCGCGATTGATCATACCCGTGCAAGCGGTCGTGACTAAACGGAACACCGGCAACAAGAGCGAAAAACGGGGAAAGGCGAGCAAGAATCTCGTCATCTCCGGGCCGTTGCCGGTGGCTAAAGATCTGCTCGTGGCTGGGATCGTCCTCGATGACGAAATCGAGAACGAACGCCAGCAGCGCATGGAGCAACTCAAAGCGACGCTGCTTTCGATGGCCCATGAAGGCAAATTCGAGCAAGCCATCGACTCCGTTGTTTCCACCATGCTGGCGATGGAGCGAGCCAGTGACCGTCTCGCCTGGCGAGTGCTCAAGGCGGTGCGCTACCGCTTCGGACGCAGCACCGAGCGACTGTCACGGGACGAGCTAAAACAACTGTTCCTCGCTTTCGGCGGCGACCAGCAGCAGGCGGAAACCACGACCGAGCTGCCCGTGCCGGTGGCGGAACAACCCGAGCAATGCGCCGGCAACGAAGCAGCAGCAACCGAGGAAGCTCCCGCTTCGGACCCACCGAAGAAGAAGCGGACTCGCGTCCAATCGATGAAGGCGAGCGCCAACGTCGAGCGTGTCATCAAGAAGGTCGAAGTGCCGGCAGAGGAGCGCAACTGTGCGGTCTGCGGCAAAGAGATGAAGAGCTTCGGTAATGTCGAGCATGAGCTCTTTACCTTCGTGCCAGCCAAGATCGTGGTCCATGTCGAGCAGCGCGAGAAGCTCGGCTGCGACTGCCGACAGGACGCCGTGACGGCTCCACGAATGAGCACTCCAGCCGTCCATCGCAAGGTCGATGCTTCGCTGCTGGCGAAGATTGTCCGTGACAAGTGCGCACTGGCTCAACCTCTCGACCGTCAGCGTCGCGAGTTTGCTCGAATGGGTCTCGAAATCCCAGACAAGACGCTTCAGTCTTACTGGGACTACACGACCGACATCATCGAGCCCGTTGCCCAAGCGGTGCTGTCTGGAGTCTTCGCGTCGCTCATCGTGGCCGCGGACGACTCGCATCTCAAGACGTTAAACAAGGCGGGCAAGCACGGCGCCTTCCGCGGGCACCTGTGGTGCTTCGTCGGTACCGATGGCACCGTGGGAGGACGTGAAACGGTTGCCTACGGCTATACCAAGAACTGGGAGGCTACCGAAATTGCCGACTGGTTCAGCAGCATCGAACACTTCATACAAGTCGATGGGTACGCCGGGTACTCCCGAGAAGTCGAAGATGACGATGGCGAAACTCGAGTTGCGGTCCCCAATGACCGTCGGCTCGGCTGCGGCATGCACATTCGCTCTAAGTTCCATCAGGCGCTGCTAGCGAAAGATGGGCGGGCTTCGATTCCGCTGAAGTACTTTGCCGATCTGTACGCCATCGAAGACGACTGCAAGCGGAGAGGACTGTCTGCTGATCAACGGCTCGAAGAGAGACGGAGGCGCTCGTGGCCTATCCTGGACATCTTCGATGAGTGGGTAGACAAGACCGATCCCAAGTTGTTGCCAAAGTCGCCCCTGCGACGGGCAACCACTTACGCCATCAATCAACGGCACTACTTCCGTCGTTGCTTCGAGGACGGCCGATTCGAGATCGACAACGGTCGCTGCGAACGTCGGATCAGGCCCTTCGCCGTCGCCAGACGCAACTTCCTCTTCACGGGATCCATTCGCGGAGGCGAGCGCCTCGCCAATGCCTTCACTCTGGTCGACAACTGCCAGATCCTGGGGATCGACGCGCACGCTTACTTGGTCGACGTCATCACCAAGCTCGAGTCCGGCTGGCGCCTGCGGGATCTCTGCGAGCTTACCCCGGCGAACTGGGCTTCCCAACAAGCCACCAAGTAAGGCGCCCAGTAGGCCTCCGTCGTCCGCTCCGAGTGATCGTTGCTGCTCTGCGGTCTTCCGTGTCATCGCCACGCCATTGTGGCGGACGCGACCTGGACCGCTAGCAGGCGCGACATAAGGGGCTTACGTTTCGGCGGCGGTTGACCGCCTGAGACTCGAGTGCACCCGGCGCAGATGCCGCCGAGTGGACTTCCACAGCGGGCGCCTGCGCCACGCAGTCGCACCCTTCGGTTCTAAGGGCGCCGGCGAGCCGTCGCGCTGCCGATGACCGGCCGAGTTCCGTCTCGCTGGTTGTCGCGGCGCGAATTGGCACCGGATCAAAACTCACGCTGGTACGCCTTTGATGCCGTTCGCGCGCGGGCTCCTTACGGGTAAGCAAATCGCACGATCGTTCGTTGGTGAGCCTTACGGGTAAGCAGGATCCGAGGTTGGAGCTCCGGATCGCCTTACCCGTAAGGAAAGATCGGGTTCAAAGCTCGGAGTGCGTCTTACGGGTAACCGGTTTCCGAGAACTTACGTGCGACACGTTCGGTCGGACCGGAGGATTCGGACTCGGAATGACCGAAATTTGCTTACCCGTAAGGCACCTCGGACCTTGGACCTTCGATCCCCCTTACCCGTAAGGCACCTCGGACCGCAGACCTTCGAAACGCCTTACCCGTAAGGCACCCCGGACCTTGGACCTTCGATCCCCCTTACGGGTAAGCATTTGAGCCGTGACTGGAACCACCTGACGAATCGCGACCGGCAAGTGCCCCACGGAGCACAGCGCCAGCGCCAAGCATGAACCCTCGCGGAACGCGACGGTATGCGTCTTGGCTCGCCGCTACCTGGACGCTCCGCGCAACATGCACGCGCCGTCGCGGACGCGCTTCGGGATCCCGGCGTAGTCACGACGCGCCAACAATAAGAACGTCTGCCCGCGTGAAGCGGTGACGGGACGTCTTGGGTGACGCGCGCGCGTCCTCAATCGACCCAACTTGCGGAACGGGTGTAGGTCTGCAGTAAGGTGTCGATTGATACTGCGTCGTTGCGATGTCGAGCAGAGTCGCTCGCTCGGGATTGTACGGCATCCTCGGGTGATCGACAGGATGATCTAGACTTGACATTCGGCTGGTCTAGCTGGCGAGCCCGAGCTGGCATACGTACCGCACCCTGGATAGCCGCATGCGGGCTTGTGCCTGTGCGGGAGCGGGGTTCTTGCTGACGTCGTTTACCGCCAGTCCCAACCTTGGCTGAACTCACGTGCGAGAGTGTCCTCACGCACGCAAACCATGCCGTCAATTGAGATTGCCTGCCTGGAGCTTTTGATTGCCGCGTCGACGCGTTGTCTCGTCCGATTAAACCGAGCGCGGCAAGCTCTCCCTGTTGTGGGCAACTCCGGCGAGGTCCATTCCTTGCTCGTCGGGGCCGGACGTGTCCAGGCTCGCGTCGATGTTCGCTGGGTCACTGCGTCCGTCGCTGCAGACGGGACAGCGGTCTGCTCCCGCCGCCATGGGAGTCACCTTCTCACGAATGCGACCCAACGAGCGCGCAAGCCGCATTTGCAGGCTTTTGAGCATAGGGTGGGGTCATGCGGAAGGTGTGGTAGACTTACCGGCGCGTCCTTGCCATGCCCAAATCCACTGTCTACGTCGAGACGTCAATCGTCAGTTACCTCACTGCTTTGGGTAGCCGTGACCTCGTGCGGGCGGCACACCAAGAGCTGACCCGAAGCTGGTGGGAGTCTCGTGACAGCTACGCGCTGTACGCCTCTCAGCTGGTGATTGACGAAGCTTCTGCTGGCGACCTTGCAGCCGCGACTCGACGACTTGAGGCGCTGCGTGAGATTCCTTTGGTAGCGCTCACCGAAGAAGTGACGATGCTGGCAACGCGTCTCGTGCGAGATGGCGGGTTACCATCGAAGGCGCGAATTGACGCCTTCCACGTCGCAAGCGCAACCGCCCACGGAATCGACTACCTGTTGACCTGGAATTGCAAGCATATAGCCAACGCGTCATTACGCAGCAAAATCGAGGCCATCTGCAAGGCTGCCGGATACCAGCCGTCGATTATCTGCACCCCGTTTGAGCTGCCAAAGGAATGACCATGGAACCTACCGATCCGATCATTGATGAAATCCACGCGATTCGTGAGGCATTATCAGCGGCCTGCGAGGACGACATGCAGAAGATTGCTGAAGCCGTTCGCGCTCGCCAAGACAGCGGGAGCCGCGAGGTGGTCACGCTGCCGCCAAAACGCATTCTGGAGAAGAAAGCGTCGTAGCTGCAGTGGAGCGTGTACCGAACGAGTACGCCTCATAGGGCGCAGCCTGTTACATTCGGACGAATCAACTCAACAATAACGTCCGCTCTCGCAATTTGCCCAGCACAGGGGCGTGCATGCCAACGATCTAGCGTTTTCACGGTAACGCGACGCGAGTCGCGGCCAGCGTGAATGCGGTTGTCGAACAAGACCGAGCACGTCGGTTGCTAATGGGAGAAGCAATCAGCGGTGGAGGCCTTCGATGTCCCAGTTGTCGAGCGATGGGCCGCCACCATCGGCATGGTCGGCGGGGAAACCCTCTGATTAAGCTGCTTCGGCATTGGAGGCAGACGCACCTCACGAGCTCGCCCCGTCTGACAGGACAAGGCTAGCGCACAGCGTCGATGTAGGATGGTTGGGTCGACATCGATGAAGCTCAGCATGTAGCCTCCATTGACGAAGGTGGAGCACGCGGGCCGTTCTCGTTCGCGTTGAGTCCTCGTAGTGAAATGCCCAGATCTAGGCTCGCAACGGGCCTTCAGCGACGCAATGCGGTCCCACTGCAAACCGGACATCGCTCGTCGCGAAAGGTACATGAATCTTCCCGAGAACAGGCGCGTTAGCATCTGCGTCGGCACGAGGAGCCGCTTACCCGGGGCCATTCTAGCGTAACCGAGAGCTACATCTGAACTGTTCGGTGCGCCGGAACACCGACGACGATTCCTGTGCTCGATCTCTAGGGATCGATGTGGACGGCGACAACTTGGCGCATTTCTGGCGGTCGATCACCGAGCGAGACACCTCGACACACGTAAAGTCTGTGGCGCTTCGGACTTAACCGCTCCTTGCTGCGTCCCCTCAAAACGCAATTGCGTTCCTGTCTGACGCAGGGGACGCCAAAACCAGTTTCAAACATCGCCGGCGGCGCCGCTTTCCAAGCGAATTCGACTCCGTCGAGCGCACACAGCGTCCCCTTCGGCGGATTTGAACGCGTCCGTCGCCCGTCGCCCTTGTCGCGTGCACATCACTGGCATGTTCAATGCAGAAGCGGGACATCACCACGACGGAGCATGATCCGTCCTCAAGAAGGGAAGAACGAAGTGGCAACTTACAACATTACAAACCAGTGGGGAGGTTCGTCAGCACCATGGTACACCGGTGGTGTTTTCGTACTTGGGGCACGCGACGACAAACCGCAGAATGTGGTCGCAGTCTCCATTCGCTCTAAAGACGGCGGGAAAACGCTCACTGGAACGGTTACGTATTCCGGCGAAGGACCCATCGGCTTCCGCGCCACCCTCCTCGGGAACAACAACTACGACGTCCAAAACCAATGGGGAGGCGCCGCTGCCCCCTGGCATCCAGGCGGCACTTGGATTATCGGAAGTCGAGATGGACAGAACGTTGTCGCGCTCGACGTCAACTCTTCGGACGACGGCCAGACCCTCGCGGGAGCAATGACTTACTCCGGTGAAGGCGAGATTGGCATTAGGGGCCAATTCGTCGGCCAGAACTGCGATTTTCGAACCGAGAACCAATGGGGTGGCAGCGAGGCCGAATGGCATCGCGGTGGGATATTTGTGTTAGGCGCCCGCGCAAAACAAAACGTCGTATCTGTCAACGTAAAGTCAGCAGATGGCGGACAGACCCTCACCGGAACAATAACCTATAGTGGCGAAGGAGAGATCGGCTTCCGCGGAAAGCTCTCCGGTGCCAGTACCTACCGGGTCGAAAATCAATGGGGCGGAGTCGCGGCCCCATGGCATCCCGGGGGTGAGTGGCTCATCGGATATCGAGCAGGCAAACAAAACGTCGTTGCCTTGAACGCAAGCTCGACCGACAACGGAAAGACACTCAACGGTTCGATGATCTACGACGGCGAAGGCCCCATTGGTTTTCGCGCTAGGCAGGCATAGTCACTAGGTCGATAAAGTGCGTCCGCCTGCTTCCGTGCGGTACAGCGGACGCACAGATTCTGCGGGTGCCGCAGAGCAACTGCGAAGACGCCTCGTTTCCGAATAGAAAAACAGCGAACAATGAGAAGATCATCAAGTTGATCGACAAACTTTTCGAGATCGGCAGGCAAGTCCCGGGCGACGACGCGGAGACCTTGCGGAAGCGAACAAGGCTTCGTGACGCCCTGTCACGGCCCATCATTGCGGAGATCGAGCAGTGGGCACTTGGCGTCGAAACGTTGCCAACAGTGGTCTCGCCAATGCGTTCGCGTACATGACAAACCACCGGAGCGGTCTATCCGGCTCTTGGATGATCCCAATATCCGGCTAAAGCGCGCAAGGCGAAATCCGGTGCTTGGACGAAAGAACCACTATGGTTCCCGATCCGTGCGGGGCACGGAGGTGGCAGCTCAACTCTATTCGATCTTGAAAACCATCAAGCTCTGCGGCGTCGCTCCTTGCGCATACTTGCAGCTGGCTGTAGAGGCTGCACTCGATGGCAACTGCTACGTGTCGACGCATGAGTGCACCGCAGTCGTCGCAGGCCGTTCCCGGCAGAACATCCGCTAAGCCGGCGAGCACATACAGACGGCCTGAACGCCCGAGGCTTCATCGGTATGCCAGACACGCGGCACACGCCGCACGCGCAGGAAATACCACTTGCGTGGCTACCCGTCACGGAGGACGGGTGAAGACGAGCACGTGCCTCCAACCGAACGCCGGCTAGCGGGACCGTTAGCCGGCGTTCGTCTATCCACGTCACCCCGCCCCATGTCCGATTTCTACGGATCTCGACGGCCGTCTGCAACCAGAGACGACGACCCCGAGCTGGACCTAGCGCATAGGCACCACGATCCTCGACTGAGCTTGCGAGCGAAACCACTGCGGAAGCTTCTTACGCTAATCACGTTTGGTCCATGTGCCGCACCCCTCAGTATCAATACACTACGCCTACCGGTTCATTGTGCAAAACTACAGCAACTGGGCGACTTCGCCCGCAGACAGAGCTGCCATATAGACACGGAAGTCGGCAATTTGACCCGAGAACATTCCCCTATTTGCCACATCCTCATCCTCTTTCGCTCCGATCAAATATCTATATGTGCTAGGTTTCAATGTGTATGGTTTATGCATGCTTGAGTCAGGCGTAACCGAAACGGCCCCTGCTACCTGCCCGTCCACATATAGTATAGCAGATGGCAAGGATTGATCTTTGCCCCAATCAAATGTAACTGCAACATGCTGCCACTTCTTGGCCGCTATTTGGACGTTACCTACTAGTGACACTAGATCTGCATTTGGATCGCTACCGTCGTAATTGGGCACGTCTTTCCTAAGGTTAATGGCGACAGCTCCACCAGCGTTGACCCCAAATAGCAACTGCCATGCCCCTTTCCCCCAGTTCCCAAGCAAGATATTCCTGACTTTCGTATCGTCAAGAAATATCTTCGTCGCAATCGTAAATTTTTGTTGCATGAAGGTCGACATCGGGTGTTGAGAAATAGCTACCTGGCTTCAGCACTGCACTCGAAATCTTCACAACTAGCAAATTTGCACAAGACATAGTTTGGACTCTTTCTGGCTTTGAGCGTGTAAGCCGAAGATTTTGAATCGGCGCTGACTCACCGACCTCTCGGTGAATCGAGCAGTCTCCAACCGATTCGCGTTCGGCATAAGCCAGCCATGTGCAACCGGTGTGCCACGTCATCGCATCTTCGCGGGTGTAAGGGTTTTCCTGCAAATACGAAAGCACGCATTTCTACGAGGAATAAGGAAACGGCGATTGCGTCAGCAGCTGACGCTTTGCGTCCAAAAGTGACGCAACCTACGGCGCGCAGGGCTCCTGCTGCAAACAAGCCATCAGTTGCCACGTTCACACCGGTGTCCCCCTGAAGTGCCTCCTTGCGCGACGTCCGAATCACGTGACCTGCTTTTCGAACGCACTAACCTACCGCAGCAGGCTCGCGCACTCTCGCGGTGGTGCCGGCACTTCGTGTAGCTCGAGCCTCCGCCCGCGCAGAGCACAGCGAGCGCAACTACCGCACTGATTCCGGCCTGGGATCTTGACATCGAAGCGCTGCTCCGGCCAAAGGGAGTCCCCTCGGAGTACTCCTCGTAGACGTTGGCCCCTCACAGGAATAGGTAACTGTAGGTGCCATTCCGCGCTATGGATCAGACTCTCTTGACCCGAGCGGTCTTTGCTGTGAGCACGGCAACCCAAAACGCCCGCCGGTATTCCACGTGCTACTGTGGCTTGCGCGCTGGCCGCGATCGTCCGATACTCGGCGCCATCCAAGCATGTCCCGTAGCCGCTGTGAAGATGAACCGAGACCGGAACAGGGGCGAATGCTCCCTGCCAGCGAGGCAGACAGCTTGCCTCTGCGAGTCACGCGCAGTTGTCTGTGGAACCGGTGCAGGTACTGCACCATTTATCGCGGGCAAGCCTTCAGCATCCGGAGCGAAGAAGAAATCTTCGCGGATATCGAGTGGGTTGCGCGACTGGCTGAGGCGGTTCGCTGTAAAACTGGTGGCGCGATTGGGGGAACTCACACGACTTCGCTAGATGTTCCGTCGCTAGCACGTTCCTTTCCAACTGCGGCTGATGGAGTGTCACGAATTGTTGTCGAGCGTTGGCTTGCGGGTAACTCACGACGGGCATTTCTTCAAGATGCCGATGCTCTCGTGTGTCCTATCCAGAGCCTGGTCAGGATCCTGAAGAGGCTGCGCGATGGACTTCCCGAAGTCCAGAAGGTCGTTACATTTGCGAGCACGCGCACCTTGCTTGAGTTATCTCGAGCACGCGGAAGTCTTGAAGCGTTACACGCAGCGGGATTGAATAAGGTTTTGGTGGGGGTTGAGAGTGGCAGCAATCGAGTACTGCATGCCATGAACAAAGGTTGTACGAGCGAAGAGCACATAGAAGCCTGTAGATGCGCCATCGAAGCTGGGCTTGAGGTCGGCTGTTATGTGATGCCGGGACTCGGTGGTTTGGCACTGACGGAAGAGCACGGCGCTGCGACGAGCAGAGTCATACGCGAGATTCGACCTCATCAAGTGCTTCTGCGCATGCTGTATTGTGATCCAACGAGCGATCTCGAAGAACGTCGGCTTCGCGGCGAATTCAGACTACTAGAGGCGGCCGAAGTGGTTCAAGAAATCCGCACATTTTTACGGGGAATTGCTGACACGACCACGGAGATCGAGTCCTCATACGATGGTAACCTGATCCCCGAACTACAAGGACGAATCGACATGCACGCCGCTCGGTTCGATCAACTTTGCGAAGCCTTTCTCTCACTTCCGCAGGCCACTCAGGATGCCTATACCGTTGCGCGACGGATTGGCGCAGTCGCCAATCTCGCTGTCGCTCAGTCGACACCACGTGCGCTGGACATCTTCGTTGCCATCGCCGCCAACCTACGCGCGCGCAGCGGAGGACGCTTGGAGGTCGGTCTTGGAGGAAATTTGCTGAGGTCGAAAACCAGCCACTGACAATTTTCGTTGCCGTGGTTTCATCGAGAGTCGCTCATGCATAGAGTATTTCGCCTCAAGCCGCACCTCAGAGCAGTACTTGCGGGACACGAACAAGTCTTCCTGATCGGTGAGCACGACCGCTTCCTCTTGTCGGGACGGCTCACCGCAATGGTCGTGCCGCTTCTCGACGGCAACCGCAGTCAGCTCGACTTGATGACAGAGCTCCGTGAGCGATGCAGTCCTGCCGAAGTATTGTATACGCTCACTCGACTGGAGCAACGTGGATACATTACTGCCACCTGCGAAGAGCTCCCTCCGGAAAAGGAGGCCTATTGGCAAGCTTGCGGCGTTGGGCATGACGCGTTTGAACGCATTCGAGAAGCCCGCGTGGGAATAGACACGATAGGAGCGACCGACCACCTGATAGAAGCTACAAAACATGCCCTGAAGTCGGCCATGCTGGAAGTCGACGACAACGCTTCGCTACGGTTCGTACTCACGGATGATTATCTACGCGCGGAGCTTGCCGACTATGCCCGACACAACAACGCAAAACGACAGAAATGGTTCCTGATCAAACCCGTGGGTAAGTCCCAATGGTTGGGACCGCTGTTTCGTCCCGATGCAGGTCCCTGCTGGCACTGTCTAGCGCATCGATTGCGACACAATCGTCCAGTAGAGCACTTCTTGTCGCGACAACTCGGGCAGTCTGAGGTTTTACTCCCACCGTACACTGAGCTTTCTTCCGCTAGTGGAGCAGCCCTCCATCTGGCGGCTTCGATGCTTTCCCAATGGGTTGCTAGTGACTCGCCATCGGCGCTCGAGCATAGCCTCTGGTCAATGGACACTGCTCCATTGGAGCTTGTAGCGCATACGGTCGTGCAGCGACCTCAATGCTCGATCTGTGGCGATCCCAACCTAGTCGCCAAGCGTCTTCAGGCTCCGGTCATCATCGAGTCACGGCAGAAGCTCTTCACTGAGGACGGCGGACATCGCTGTTGTACTCCGGAAGAGACACTTAGCCGTCACAAGCACCACGTGAGTCCAATTACCGGCATTGTCGCGCACCTTGCTCCAATACCCGATCGCACGCATCCCTTGCGACCTGTCTTTGGCGCGACGGTCATGAATCTTCCGACCAGCACCACTCCAAGGTTCGCGGACTTCACTCGATATAGCCTTGGTAAGGGCCGCACTTGCGCGCAAGCGGAAGCAGGCGCGCTTTGCGAAGCCATCGAACGAGCAACCATGCGCTACCAGGGCGACGAACCACTGCTGTTCTCTCGAGTCGACGACTTGGACGCGAAGGCGTTGGAGCCCGAAACACTTCAGAACTTCAGCGAAGACCAGTATCGAAATAGAAAGGAACACAACGCCCGGATCAGCGATCGGCGATGCATGATTCCCACCCGGTTCGACCGCTCACGATCGATAGCCTGGCTTCCTGCGTGGTCGCTCACGCACCAACAACGTCGCTACCTCCCTGCCGCATACTGCTACGCGAATCTGCCGTGTGATGAGAACGAGCCGTGCTGTTTGCTTGATGGCAACGGACACGCGGCTGGAAACTGTCTGGAAGAAGCGATCCTGCAAGCCTCCCTTGAGTTAGCCGAGCGGGATGCCGTCGGAATTTGGTGGTATAATCGCTTGCTGCGACCGCTGGTGGAGCTAGCAAGCTTCAAGCAGCCGTACTTCGACGCGCTTTCCGCCCACTACGCCGCACTTGGACATCAGATATGGGTACTGGACGTCACCAACGACTTGGGCATCCCGTCCTTCGCAGCGTTGGTATGCTCGCGAGAGACAGGCCGCTTCGGCGTTGGTTTTGGGGCACACTTTGACCCAGTTCTTGGCATTCAGCGAGCATTGACCGAGGTGAATCAAACCTTCGACGCGAGCGGTCGCTTGCCATCACCTTGGGGGGGCTCACCGCTCGAGAGCACGACATTCCTACTTCCCGATAAGGCACAGCGACCCCGGACCAGCGAAGACTTCGCATACGTGGAGCATGCGGATCTGGCCCAGGATATTGAGGCATTTGCGCGTCAAGCAGCCAACCTGGGATTGGAGACGCTCGTACAAGATCCAAACTCGACCCGATACGAGCCTTCACGTGGTGAAGGTGGTCGTACCGGGCCTTCGACATATCTGGCAGCGGCTGGGCAAGGGGCGACTCTACGAGGTTCCGGTGACTATGGGATGGCTCAAGGCGCCTCGACTTGAGGCGGAGTTGAATCCCGTCCCATTGCACCTATGACGTCAACGGGCAGTGCCGCACCGGGACGCGTCAACAGAAGCAAAGCGTGAACGGGAAGGTGCGCCCCATCTCGGCGTAGTCGGCCAAGGCAATTGCTCTATCATCTTCACACGGTGCAGGTGGAAGGCACATAGTAACGGAAAGGTAAGGGGGCTGGTTCTTTGGTCCGCTTGGTCCGCTTGGGTCGCTTGGGTCGCTTGGGTCGCTTGGGTCGCTTGGGTCGCTTGGGTCGCTTGGGTCGCTTGGGTCGCTTGGGTCGCTTGGGTCACAGAATGTCAGCATTGTTCCGTTAGGCACCTCGAACTCATACTCATTGAGCAATGCTAGCGAAGCGTTTTCCGTGAGTCGTTTCCGAAATGCCTCATCGCGCAGCGCCTTCGCCATGGCTTTCGACCACACGTAGAACCAACGGTGAGATTGCTCAAACGCTGGGAGAGGACTTTCGTAAGCCTGACTGCCGTACGATGAAACCACCGGACTGCCTCCTAGCCCGGATTTGTGTTCCTCTCCGTGTCTTCTGGCGTGAGAATCAGGCACCATCAGAGAAGACCCGAGCCGACTCATCTCTGGTGACAGGGCGATCATTGAACGGCCATCCGCCTAAACGGACTATCGTCATTGCGCGAATCAGCGTCTCGGCGCACTCCTGCCCTGACGCCTTATCGTCTAGGGGCGGCAGCTGCACCTTCACCTGGGTCGGCGGTAGATACCATCCGTGGTCCGTATTGATCGCCGGCTCTGGCATCGTTACGGTGAGGTCAACCCACTCGGGAAGAATGCTTTGAAGTTGCTGAGAACTACCCGGACCCTGCTCGTCACCCAGTGCTGCCACGCGCGCATGCTGTTCGGCATGTTTGTGTCCTGCCTCCTCCAGTTGGCGACAGATTTGACTCAGTACGTTATCCAGACAACTCCTCGTCGTACCGTGGTCTAGAAGCGAATTACGAAACTGTTCGTCGCCCCATGCCTTCACAATGGTGTTCAGCCACAAGAGCTCCCAGGTGACATGACGCGACTTCCCTTGCTGTGCGTTATCCATCAGTTTATTCCCGTCCTTGACTTGATTTGTAATACTTGGTCATCAGAGCTACTCGTTCGTTTTTGCATAGGTCAACATACTGCGTCGCTAACTTCCTTGTCTCGAACCAGCGTCGCACCGCAGTCAGGGCGAGACGCAATCTCCTCCGACCCACTTGGACGCTGCATGCGCTCCAAGAGCGCATTAGAGCGCAGCTCCGAGCTTTTTGCCCCATGCTGTCTTGCCAATTCGATTGCTTGGCGAAGGAGCTTCGGTGGACGGTCGCTAGTCGCTGGGAGAGTGCGTGATAAGTATGTGGCCTTGTGTCTCAGAAGCTCCGGCAACTGGTACAGTTCACCAGTCTTGGTAACTCGCTGCAATGCTTCGTCCACCCGATCAAGTGCGACCTCGAAGTCGCCGGAGGCCGAGTGAGTCTCGGCCGCGACACCCAACCAGTATGTCAGCCCCCCCTGCAGGCCCGTAGCACGCGTCGCCGTGAGCCAGTGATCTACATCGCTCGGTGAGTGTTCTGCCCAACCTCGCAGTATTCCGCAGAAAATGCGAACGAAGTCGAGAGAGTGACGGCTAGCAAGTTCCATTGCATTCGCAGTGATGGCCTTAACCCTCTCCCAATCGTTGACTGCTTGATGGGCGCAGCCGAGATGGATCAATGCGTTGCCGAGACTCAACGGATGATCGATGAACTTGGCCCAAGCCACTCCCGCCTCCGCCTCAACAGCGGCCCCCTCTGGATCGCCCCGAATCTCAAGCAGTAACGCCAGTAGGATGTGTCCGTGGACCTTGGAATCAATGCCGTACAAGTGGGCGTTCTGGCGGTGCAATTCAGCATCGTAGAGGCGAAGAGTCTCCTCCGCGCGCTCGCGAGCCTCGTCGTAGCGCGCCTCAAGGATCATACAATTGGCAGTGATGGCAAGTAGCGCAACCATCTGGCCGACGTTGCCAACTTCTCTCGCGTACTTCAGCAATCGCTCACCTGTCCGCAAGGCACGTTCACGGTTCGCATGCGTACAGTATAGGGCAATTCTCCAGAGTGACGGAACTGCTCGAGGAACGTCGGGAACCCGATCTGCGACTTCATAGCAGCGCACTGCTGCTGTGGGCAGCTGGTTTGCGTTACCGCCTCCTGATAGCAGTGCGAACAGGAGCAAACTCCTGAGTTCGAGCTCATCGAGAATCCCTCTCAGCATTGGCTTCAATTCGTTCAAGCCAGGTCAAGGCATTCTCGGACTGTCGCTTGGCCTCCCGAAAGGCGGCGCGCTCAAGTGACTGCTGGCAAGCCTGAATCGCAAACCCGATTGCCTCAGGAACCTGTCCAGCCTCCAGATAGTGATGAGCAATAACGTCGGGTCGTGCTTTTACTACTTCGGGAAAGCAGCGTTGAAAGGTCTCGGCAACCGAGCCATGCAGGCGCCTCCGTGAAGTGCGGGGCAATGACGCATAAGCAGCATCGCAGATCAGAGCGTGCCGGAACTCATATCGCGGGTCTCGCGCCCTACGCTTGCAGTACACGATGTCCGCCTCCGCCAGAACCTGTAGCTGCGAGCGAATTACATCGGAATCATCCGGACGCAATGCGATTAGGGCATCGAGAGAGAACTCGCGACCGAGAACAGCAGCAAGCTGAGCAGTCTCTTTGGCGTGCCCGAACATGGTCGAGTCTCGCTGTCAAAAGACCACGCAAGCGGTGCGGAATTCTCGATAGGGGGTTCCCATGTACCGGAGCCAGCGGTCCGCCATTTCCGAGAATCACCGCTATTCCAATGGAGAACTCTGATAAGTTCTTCAGCGAACAAGGGGACGCCCTCCGCTCGCTCTGCAACTTGACGCAACTGACCTGCAGAAAGCGCTCCCCCGGCAGCCGACTCTTTGATTAGTCTTTCGCATTGCTCCAAACTCAGTCGCCCCAGATGAAGTTGGTGTATCCCCTGCAGCGGTAGCAGTGGAGAAGATCCGGGTCGAGTGCTGAGCAAAACCAAAATGCGATTGGACGGAAGCTCTCTGACCAGAAACGACAGAAATTCGAGTGTCGTAGGGTCTGCCCAATGCAAATCTTCGAGCACCAACAGGAGCGGGTGCCGAATGGCCATCTGAAACAGAAGCTCCCAAACCATCCGAAAGCGGCGCTCTTGCAAATGGCTCGCTGAGACTGCGACTTGCGGATAACACTCCACAGGAGGAAGACCACACAATTGCGCGAGACCAGGCACCATCGACTGCCGTTCCAAGCCAAGAATCGCAATCGTACTCTCGATGCGGCTGTACGCGGTAGCCACGTCCTCGCCGGGGTCGATTCCGAACGATTGCCTCAACAAATCAGCGATGGGGAATAGGTTCTGGTTTTGCTCCTGCTCAGAACACTCGACCGCTAGCATCTTGAGTTCTCGTTCGCGCAACCCATTTCGAAGTTCGCGAATTAGGCGACTCTTGCCGATACCAGCCTCGCCAGAAATGAGACAGCATTGCCCAATGCCGCAGTCAGCACGAAGCCAAAGTTTCGTCAGTCTTCCAAGCTCGGTGTCGCGCCCGACGAAGTTAGGCCTTTTGTGATTACTATCCAAGGACAACGTCGAGACCGCACGCTCACCAAGAATCTGGAGCGGCCTCGCCACCAGTTCCCGACGGAAGTACAGATTCAAAGCAATAGGTTCGACATCGAATGCCGAATGCAGGAGGGCGTTGGTGTCTTCCGTGACCAATACGCTCCCGGGCTTCGCATGTTGAGCCAACCAGGAAGCAACTCCTGGGGTTTCGCCCAATCCAAACAGATTCCATCTCCCGCTGGAGAAGCTGTTCGCGTAGACTGTCACCTGTCCCGTATGGATACCAATCTGTAGCTCGATTGAGTCACCCATCGCGTCAGACCGTTCCGTCTTGACAAGTGACGCAAGTTCGAGAGCCACTCGGGTCGCTCGCATTGAATCGTTCTCGGTGGCCGCCGGATAGCCAAAGTAGAAGATCAGCTGCTCCCCTTGCGCCGCTACGAGCCGCCCTCCGTGCCGCTGCACGGTTGCGCAGATTTGGCGCGCGGTGCTCACGAGAGCCTCATCATCTGCATTGCCTTGTCCGATGTGCTTTCCGCACTCGCGAATAGCAACGATGCAGGTCATGACGGTGACTTGGCGCCTCTCGAGTAGGTCGGTCGGCGCCTCGCCCCGCACGTGCTCAGCCGCTTCGCTGGCGGCTTCGCGCGGCGCTCCGCCCGAGACACTTCCACCTTCAGAAGCGTTGAAACGCGAGACACAGGATTCGAGCTCGGAAAGCAGGGCCTCCGCTTTGCAGTCGCGAGTAGCGACGTCCTTCTGCAACGCAAGGCGAAGAACATTCTCGAAGGGTGAACCCGAAAGATCGTCGGGAATGTGAATGGGATTAGGTCCAAGCTGGTCGAACAGCACCTCGGTGGTTGACTTGCCTCTGAATGCGGCAACCCCCGTCAGACATTCGAGCAGGATGAGGCCCCACGAGTAGATGTCCGATCTAGGGGTCGCCTCCAGGCCACGAAGTTGTTCTGGTGCGGCGTATGCCGGTGAGCCCTGGAAATCCCAGGCATTCCCGAACTCATCGGTTGCGCGACCCGTGTCCCCACTCAGCAGATGGCCAATCCCGAAGTCCAGAACGAATGCATGTCTGCGCGCACCCGTTGAAGTTACGATGATGTTGTCAGGCTTGAGATCGCGGTGTGCGACGCGATGTCGGTGAGCGCAACAGAGCGCATCGAGCACCTCGGCCATGATGTTGTATGTAGCCGAAGGGCTCAAACGCCCATGCCGTGCTAGCAGCTTCCGAAGTGAGAGCCCTGGAATATACTCGAGCACCGTATACAGAAGTTCATCACTGGTCTTACCTGCGTCGATAAGCCCCACGATATTGGGGTGCTGAAGCCGAGCGTATAGACGTCTCTCCTGTTCGAATCGCGACCATCTTTTGGCTTCGGATCTCCGCGACTGTTCTGCCGAGAGCTTCAATAACTTGATCGCCACCCGTTGTCCGGTAGAGAGTTGAGTGGCCTTGTAGACGATTCCATGAGCGCCCTCGCCGAGGACGTTCGCGATGCAATACTTCCCTTGAAACGTTGAGCCCTTGGCTAGCATATCAGTACGGCCCTCTACTTCGTATGTCGATATTCTCCTCAGCAATCCAAGCGGATTGTGAGTGCGCACGTCGCGCTATTGCGCGGGTTCGGTCAAGGATTCGGCTAGCAAGCTCTCGTGCTGTTTGCGAGTCGATGGACGTTCTGCCAGCGAAAGGAGAAGTTCCGCGGGGATGTCCTGGACCTCGAACTCACCGACGAAGGCACGAGCGCGATCCATCTCCCTTCTCAAGAACTTGTGATGGTTGCGCCCTCGGAGCATCTGCTCTTCACCGAACGCCTCAAGCATCTCCGCTTCGTCACTGAAGCGTCCACTCGCGGAGGCCAAAATCATGCCTCTGAGAGAATCCGCCCAATCCAGCGGTAACGTCCGATTGGACCGATGCCGCTTATGCGCCTCCAACGCGAACGCAACGGCGGCCCGCCAGAGACTGGCGACGAGAGATGTGGTCTCTGGCATTTTGCCATGCTGCTCGTAGGCCAAGGCGCGCTCGATATGACACCGTTCGACAGTCAATTCTGCTCCGTTCCCTCCGTCCGCCAAAGCCAGTGCGTAAGCGCGACGAACAACATTGTCGAGTTGGCGTAAATTGCCAGGCCATTCATAGGTACCGAGCAGGTCTCGAGACTCTGGCGCAATGCTAGCATTGCCGGATGTGCCACTTTCCAGGTGGCGCCGAGCGACCATGTAGTCTGCCCACATTGCCACTTCGTCGCTCCGCTCGCACAACGCGGGGACACGAACAGGCAAAACATTGATGCGATAATAAAGATCTTCGCGGAAATCGTCCCGCCCGCACCATTGCCCCCGAAATTCGCATTGGATCCAACGACAAAGCGGGCGTGCGCGTGCTGGTCTCGCGTGTCGTCACCAATAGGCCGATACGCGCGTTCTTCGATGACCCGCAGCAGACCTGCTTGAGCTCGCAGTGAGAGCTTGTCAATCTCATCAATGAATAGCGTCCCACGGCCTGCTCGGGCAATTGCGCCCGGATTGTCTCGAACGGCACCGGTAAACGCGCCCCGTTTCCAACCAAAGAGTTCCGCCATCTGGAGCTCTTCTGGGACGGACATCAGAATCCAGAGTTTCGAATGGGTCACCTTTGCGATGCGAATTCGCATGGCACCAGCGAGCGAGACGAGACTTGCCGACACCAGTCGGCCCCCCCAGAAGCAGAGTTTCGTCCTGGGCGGAGAATATCCGCAACAGTTCGACTAACTGTGCCATCGTTTTGCCGACTACAGGGAGTAGCGCGTCGGGTCTAGGGGGAGCGACAGACCGCAGGGGAAGTCCCAAAAGATGTGGGGTACCGATTGTCGTCAACGTGGTAATTGCCTCACCAACGTCCAACCAGATGAACTCTTGCCCTATTGCGTCGCGGCAGGATGCTTCGATTGTAAGCATGCCACTAGGAACTCCGCCTACACCACACAGCGGCGACACGAAGACGTGAGTCACGCCGCGACTTACTAGGTTGTCTCGGGTTGCGGAATTCGGCAGCAAATCATTCTTCTGCTGGCCCATCTGTGCGAACCGACGCATTGGTCCGTGCCCCGGCTGGATCGTTCCGCGTTGCACGTCGATAGAGACTTGGCACTTGAGTTCGACAATCCAGCGCCAGGCAATCGCCATGCTCGCGCAGTCAACACAGTCGACTCGCTTGCTATCGGGCTGTTCGAGCCCGACCACGCGACGATAGCTGTCCCCTGGACGCAAGTAGATTACGCCACGCGGAAATGCGTCCTCGGGTTGACCACTCACTGGCATCTAGCGCAGCAACAGCATGCGTGAGCGCAGCTTCCAGCATTGCAACCGCCACATCTTCGCTATCACTCGCATTGCGTATCGACGCCGTAAGTGATTCCCAATCGGATTCACGCCGAGCCATAATTATGCGTGAGACGATACCACACCAAGTCCGGTGCTCATTACGCAAATGAGACCTCTGGCTTCAGACGATTCGAATACGCGAAGACGAAGCTGTCTCCGGCTCTCCCCGACGTTAGCGTGCCCTGTGCTTTGAGACACCCCTATCATGTGTGCGCACAAGGTCTACCTTAACCCCTGAACCTCCTTCGTGTACCAGCGCAGCACGGATGACATTCGTATCTGGAAATCCATATTGTGTTTTACGGAAGAGCTCGGCTATGTCACTGCGTATTCCGACGCAATCGGAGGCCCATTCCGGAGGATTCGATCCGGGATCTGAGCGTGGCGACGAATAGGGAAATCGATCACCGGCAGGCGCGAGGAGGTGCCGATAACTTTCAGGACCTCACCATGACTAAAATCAATGAAGTACATCGCCGCTGGCAGGCGGGGCGGAGCGCAAGGACAAACCCGAGGGATCCCGTGGTCGACTTGAAGACCGCTGGACGATAGATTGACGCCGCGAGAATGGAGGGGTTCGAGAAGTCGACCGAATTGATTGACAATCTTAGCGGCCACGTTTCCGCGTGAGTGCGGGCGCAACAGGCGCCGCCACGCTCGGCATCGCACATGGCAGAGTCAGGGCGCGAGGAATCGCGTCACCGTCTTTCCATCGTCCATGCGCGAGCAGACGAGAGTGCGTCTGGCGCAATGCGTGAAAACCACGCACGCGACCTCGCGCGCAGGGTTGTTGCCGTCGAAGTTCCCGACACGTGCGACGGTCAGAGCATTCCACTGCCGCGCATCCGTGTAGTTGACGGTAGGTGTGTACGGCTTCGCGGCGGTATCAACTCCGTCCGACCGGCAAAGTTCAACGGCGTCACCTCTACGAAACGACCATCCAAAGGGTCGTGAAGGGGCAATCGAAGCAGCTGGGATCACCAAGTCTTCAAGCTGCGATACTTGCATCATTCCTTCGCCGCTCAATTGCTCGAGTCCGGATACGATCTCCGAACGATTCAAGAGCTTCTCGGACAGACGTCTCGACGACAATGATCTACACCCACGTCTTGAATCGAAGTGCACTCGGCGTTCGCAGTCCCCTCGATTGACTCGACGGCCCCTTTGACGTGAGCAGCAGCGCCCCAGCGCCTCCTTATCCCGTTATACTGCAGGACGCGCGTGCGCTCCACGCGAGCTTTATCCCGTTATACTGCAGGAGGACGTGCTGTCCTGCTGTATACGTCGGTTTATCCTGCGGAAGCAGGGCATAATCTAAAGCCCGCCGAAGTCGCGGCTACGCCCATTGGGAAATTTCCCTTAGGTTACCCTACGCAGCGATAAATTGATTATCCTGCTTCGATTCAGGTAGAAGTTATTCGGAGCTTCAGTGGGTGAAGGTTGGTGATGTTGTCGCTGCGCACGACGTCTCGTATTGCTGACAGGTTGCGGCGCCGCGGATCGACGAACTCGTTCCTCTGGGCGATCTTTCGCGACAGCCTCCGACTTGCTGACGAGGCGCCGCCCCACAAGACCAATGGCTGGTTCCATCCAGTGGGCGGTGCCGTACTGACACCTCCGGGCAGGAGAGCTTCGCAGCAGAGAGCCAATCGCCGCTGTTCCGGCTTCCGGAATGCCACCTGATGGCGTATGCAGCGCCCAAGACCAGCGCCTCGTCGTGACCGGTGAGCTTCCCACCGGTAGCGTCACTGCGATGACCAAAACCAAATCTCCATCTGTTGCCTTCCGAATCCAAGGCTGCCGCCTGGAAGGTGGCGCTGCCCAAGGACTGTTAGGTGGTCCCGAACTGATAGCGCTCCGAGCGGGTGCGTCTGGCTCTCGCTGCCGATGGGAAACGTCACAGTGGCCGCGAATAACTCACGCCCTGAGACCGACGGCAAGTATAAAGTGATCTTCTAGGTTGCAGCCGAAGCGGCATGCTTCAGCAGGGGTGCGTGGCGCTTCTGCAGCGCCCTGAGACCGACGGCAAGTATAAAGTGATCTTCTAGGTTGCAGCCGAAGCGGCATGCTTCAGCAGGGGTGCGTGGCGCTTCTGCAGCGCCATCAGGTACTTCGCCTCGTCGTATGGAAGACGGTCGATCCAGCAGCGGTAAAGGATGCGGATCCACTTGAAGGCTAACGCTCGAAGGGCGGCCTGGTGTGAGCCGCCGCGGGCCCGATACGCGTCGTAGAAGGCCTTGGCCCAGAAGGAGCGAGTGATGGTTTGGGCCACCCACTCGACGAAGGTTTGGCGCAGAAAGGTTGAGCAGGAGTAACGCCAGTGGACCCAGCACTTGTTACCACTGCGCTCGGTGACGGGGGCAACGCCGGCGTACTCTTGAAACGCGGCGGCATTCGGAAACCGCTCTCGGTGCTCGCCGAAGGCCACCAGCAGGCGAGGCGCCAGGGCTGGCCCTGCTCCAGGCAGTCCTGCGAAGAGCTTGTAGTCGGCGAGTTTCGAGCAGCACTCCGTAATCTCCCGCTCAAGCCGATCAACGGCGGTGCAGAGCGCTCTGAGCTGCAGCAGCGAAAGCTCGACCAGCAGTTGAGCCGGACGGATGACAGCCTCGTCGGTCGTCAGCGGTTCCTCGCCCTTGAGCGCGTCAATCCGTCGATCGATCGTCGATTGGTATCGGACGTTGTGCTCGCGGAAGAAGCTCTCGAGGGCACTCCGGCGAGCCTTCTTGGCTGCTTCGAGGGTCGGCCACCGCTCGAGGAAATCGGCGAACACCCCCGTGTCCTTCTCCCGAAACAGCCCGAGCACTTGCGGAAAGTACGCCTTGAGGTTGGCCACGATGCGATTGGTCACCCGTACCCGGTCTTCAACGACTCCACGTCGAGTCTCGACGAGCTGTCGCAGCATGCGCATGGTCGGACTTTCGGGTTTGAGCCGCTGGACCCGCTCCGGGTACCGAAGCATCAGCTCGAGCGCGAACTCGGCGTCCGTCGGGTCGTCCTTGGCTCGACTCGGGGTGAACGCATTGCGATACTTGGCCAACATCGCTGGCTGCACGAGAAAGACGACAAAGAAGTCGTGTTCCAGGAGCGCGGAGACGATGGGGCCTTTGGCGAGCTCCAGGCACACGGCCACCTTCGCCCCGTCGAAGCGTTTGCGCAGCTGCTCAGCCCAGGCGTGAATGGCCTTCGGGGTGTGTTCGAGCACGGAGCGCTCCCGCTTTCCAGTTGCGGTCACCTCAAGGCACAAGTCGTGCTTTCGGTCCGCCCAGTCCAAGCCTACGCATGCAGCGAATTCAGATTGCCCTGTCTTCATCGGTCCTCCTCGGTTACCGTTGGCTCAGAGGACGTGCATAGCCGAACCCAGCGAAAGCAATATGGTGAGCCAGTTCGAGTGGCTTTCCCTGAGTATTCGTTACGGGTCGCGGTGCATCCGACGGCACGAAGTTGAGTTAGTGAGCATCTCGTGCTCCGGTTTGCATATTCGTTGCCGAAGGAGTGCATGTCCTCTGCCAACTTCCCGGACTCTACCGGATCCAAGTCAGCGATGACTGTCGACCCATATCGTGTTTGCAGTTGGCAACTGAAACCTCATACGTTCGACCGACAACACGCACTCCATGAGTGTCGCGGACGTAGCCTAAACGTTCGGGGGAGCCGCACCAAGACACGACGAATGTCGTTGGCCTTCGGGCAACCATCCAAATTGATCCCCATTACCCATCGAAACTCCCCGCGTCGGCCCCGTTTCTGCGCTCCAACCCGCTTTTCGTGCCCAACGTATGGCGTCTGCGACACCCTTCGGCCCTAGGAGGAACGCGTGAGGGTAAGGGTCGATGAATAGGACAAACGCCATTCCTTCCTTCCCAGCTGTCATGACGTCATCACTGCACCAGGGACAACACGCGTCGTAGTGCCAGACGAAGTTTTCTCCATCAACCACGATCCGTCGCGTGCCGCGCTTTGGCCAAGCCATCGGGTTACCCGAGCATAACCCGCGCGTTGGTGAGTGCCAACCCGGTTGCCCTCTCGCCCTCGCCGTGGCTCGCGAGCAAAGCTCAGAAAACCGGAACGGGTGCGGCCACCAAGCGCGCCTGGCAGACTGCCTGTTTGGCGGTAGGTCCCTCACGAGCCAATAGCCTCAAAATGGCGAGAGGCGCACCTCCATGTCGGGTGGGTCCCGGTTCGATTCCGGGTTGCCACGACGAGCATGCTGATTGATCCTCGTGTTGATTCGCCTAGAGAACGATAAGCTCAAGCTGATGAATTGGACCAGGCAGACTCGCATCGAGAAGCGGCGCAAGAAGCCCATTCCCTCATCATTCACGGCAGCGGACCAACTCGCTCCTTGAGACCGACGGCAAGTAAAGTGATCTTCTAGGTTGCAGCCGAAGCGGCATGCTTCAGCAGGGGTGCTTGGCGCTTCTGCAGCGCCATCAGGTACTTCGCCTCGTCGTATGGAAGACGGTCGATCCAGCAGCGGTATAGGATGCGGATCCACTTGAAGGTTAACGCTCGAAGGGCGGCCTGGTGCGAGCCGCCGCGGGCCCGATACGCGTCGTAGAAGGCCTTGGCCCAGAAGGAGCGAGTGATGGTTTGGGCCACCCACTCGACGAAGGTTTGGCGCAAAAAGGTTGAGCAGGAGTAACGCCAGTGGACCCAGCACTTGTTACCACTGCGCTCGGTGACGGGGGCAACGCCGGCGTACTCTTGAAACGCGGCGGCGTTCGGAAACCGCTCGCGGTGCTCGCCGAAGGCCACCAGCAGGCGAGGCGCCAAGGCTGGCCCCGCTCCAGGCAGTTCTGCGAAGAGCTTGTAGTCGGCGAGTTTCGTGCAGCAATCCGCGATCTCCCGCTCGAGCCGATCCACGGCGGTACAGAGCGCTCTGAGCTGCAGCAGCGAGAGCTCGACCAGCAGTTGAGCTGGACGGATGACAGCCTCGTCGGTCGTCAGCGGTTCCTCGCCCTTGAGCGCGTCGATCCGTCGATCGATCGTCGATTGGTATCGCACGTTGTGCTCGCGGAAGAAGCTCTCGAGGGCATTCCGGCGAGCCTTCTTGGGGGACTACCCTCTTTTCCTGGAAGATTCGACCATACAGGTCCGCCACGCTTGCCCTCCTCCCTCGACTGAGTTTTTCTACGGCCTCGTTAGGCGAACCGATGATCTTCGAGAACTTCGAGCTTTCGGGCAGAGTCCAAGGGATCCAGCTTTTGGCCTTCGGGAAGAACTGGGATCTCCACAACTTCGCCGACTTCGTCGCCATCACGCACGACGTTCGAGCGCGAGAAGTTTGCCTAAAGTGGCGCGTCCCGCCGGAGGTCGCGAATCCTTGGGGAGACTACTCGAACCACGCATCCGGTTGTGACCTGGTGTTTACGGGGGTCAGATCGCTTCGAATGTGTCCTTCGAACGGGTGGCCGCATCCAGAGGACGACCTCACGGTGGAAGAAATCGCAATCGTTGTTCCCGGTGGGAGCACTGAGACGGAATACGCCTTTGCGGATCCGACATCGGACTTCGCCCTCAGGTTTGATTTTTGCAGTCGAGCTTGGTTAGAGATCGTAGCGGATCGAGTTCGACTGATCCCGCTGAGCGAGGTGGCCACGTAACGCTCTAGCGTTTTCACGGTGACGCGACGTAAGTCGCGGCCAGCGTGAATGCACTTGTTGAACAGACCCGAGCACGACGGTTGCTAATGGGAAAAGCCGTCAGCGGTGGAGGCCCTCGATGTCTCAATTGTCGCGCGATGGCCCGCCACCATCGGCACGCTCGGCGGGGAAACCCTGTGGTTAAGCCGCTTCGGCAGCGGAGGTGGCCGCACCTCACGGGCTCGCCCCGTCCGACAAGACCAGGCTAGCGCACAGCGTCGACGGTGGATGGTTGGGTCGACGGCGATGAAGCTCAGCATGGTGCCTCCGCTGTCGGTGGAGCGCGCGGGCCGTTCTCGTCTGCGTTGGGTCGTCGTAGTGGAAGGTCCGCCCCGCGCACGACCTCCCATGGGGTCACATAGGCGGTAGACCGCTCCGATCACGACGCCGCCGAGCGGACTTCCGCAATGGGCGCCTGCGCCACGCAGTCGCGCCCTTCGTTTCTAAGGACGTCGACGAGCCGTCGCCTTGCCGATGTCCGGCCGTGTTTCGGCTCGGTCGTCGTCGCGGATTGAGTTGGCACGGTTCCAAACTCACGCTGGTACGCCTTTGATGCCGTTCGCTCGCGGGCTCCTTACGGATAAGCAAATCGCACGATCGTTCGTTGGTGAGCCGTACGGGTAAGCAGGATCCGAGGTTGGAGATCCAGATCGCCTTACCCGTAAGGAAGAATCGGGGCCAAAACTCAGAGCGCGTCGTACGGGAAACCAGTTTCCGAGAACTTACGTGCGACACGCTCGGTCGGACCGGAGGATTCGGACTCGGAATGACCGAACTTTGCTTACCTGTAAGGAGATCCGGACTTGAGACATTCGAACCGCCTTACCCGTAAGGCACCTCGGACCTTGGACCTTCGATCCCCCTTACGGGTAAGCATTTGAGCCGTCACTGGAACCAGCTGACGAATCGCGACCGACACGTGCCCCACTGAGCGCACGGCGAGCGGAAGGCTCGCATCCAATCTGTTAGTTCGGCGAGACAGGGGCGACGTTCACGGTGACGATCATGGACGGGCAGCAAGGACGGAAGCGATTGAGCCATTGGTTCCGTGCGAACGCAAACGTTTCAACCGCGTCCGCTAACGCCAAGCGTGAACCGTCGCGAAGTTCGTCAGCGGTTCCTCGCACTTCGCCACCATGCGATTGGTCACCCGTACCCGGTCTTCAACGAGTCCACGTCGGCTCTCGACGATTTGTCGCCCCATGCGCATGGTCGGACTCCCGGACTTGCAACGATGGATACGCTCCGGTTACCGAAGCATCAGCTCGAGCGCGAACTCGGCATCCGTCAGGGAACGATACACCGTGCACGGAGTGTCCGTCCACTGTGATGACGCTGGCATCGTCGCTCGAGCTCACCGTCTTGAAGGTGAAACGCAGAATGACGAGGTGCTCCCGGACATGCTCGACGCGTATGACGAGCTTCCCGCCAAGCTTTCGAAGTCGTCGAGCGAGAACCCTGCGAGAAGCTGCTCTTCCGTCTGCAGGATCCGAAGCATCGCAGAACGGCGACGACGACGAGACCGCATGCAGGGACTTGAGACCAAACACGGATGTAGTACCTTGCAGGACCGTAAAGATCTCGAGCTTTGGAGAAGATGAATGAAGTCGCTCGCCATATCCGCAATGTGTTGCATATCCTTCTTGTTCGGCTGTGTTGTTGCCGGTCCCGCTGCCAATCTCGTTATGCCGCCCGCTCACGCGCAGACTCGCCTGAGGTGGGAGCATAAGTGTTGGGAGACGGAGGGCGCCGAGGAACTCACGGAGCTTGGAATGAAGGCCGGAAGAGATGGATGGGAACTCGTCGCGATGCGCGCGGACGCGGTATGCTTCAAACGTCCCCTGCTCTAGCAGCGGCCAAGGCTGAATGGAGCGTCAACGACGTGGCAGCGGGAGGGCACCGGTCTCGTGTTTTCCCGCGCTCAACCAGACCAACGCGGGCCCTTTCTTCGCAGGCAAATAGGTCGCGTTTGTGAATCTGACTCGCGACTGCGCGAATGGATTTGTTCTCGAGTGAAGAACGTGGACTCCGACGGCCACCAGATCCTCGTACGACCAGGCAAGGGCGGAAAGGATCGCGTCACCGTCTTTCCGTCGTCGATACGCGAGCAGATGAGAGAACACCTGACGCAAATGCGTGAACAACACGCACACGATCTCGCGCGGGGGGCAGGTTTCGTCGAGATCCCCGACGCGCTGCGAGCGAAGTACCCCAATGCTGCGCAGCAATGGGGTTGGCAATGGGTGTTTCCAGCGTCGCGGCGATATCGGCACCGTCCGACCGGCGAAATTCGACGGCATCACCTCCACGAAACGACGGTCCAGAGGGCAGTGAAAGGGGCAATCGAAGCAGCTGGGATCACCAAGGCCGCAAGCTGCCACAGCCTGCGTCACTCATTCGCCACCCATCTGCTCGAGGCAGGATACGATCTCCCGAACGATTCAAGAGCTTCTCGGACATCAAGACGTCTCGACGACCATGATCTACACCCACGTCTTGAATCGAGGTGCACTCGGCGTTCGCAGTCCCCTCGATTGACTGCGTATTCCGGCGCATTCGATCAGCCATTCCGGAGGTATCCGATCAGGATTCCGGGGGATCCGATCTGGGATCGGAGCGAAGCGACGAGCGGAGTCTGGTCAGTCAGTTGGTTGGGGGGCTTGAGTTAGCTTAAGGTCCTTCTGCCGCCGTCCCGAAGCGCCACGGAGCTGGAGCACGTGAGCGTTGTGGACGAGCCTGTCGCAGATGGCGTCGGCAATTGTCAGATCTCCGATGGCTTCGTGCCAACTTTTCGTCGGTAGTTGGGTCGTGATTATCGTCGATGTCCTACCGTAACGGTCTTCGAGCACCTCGAGAATGTCGCGTCGTTCTAGCTCGTTCAGAGGGTGCAGAAGGAAGTCATCGAGGACGAGAAGAATCGAGCTTGGCGAGCTGCTGAAGACTCGTTGAATACTTCGCGGAGGCGCGAGCAATCGAAAGCTGCTCCAGCAGTCGTGAGGTACGGATGAAGAGCGAGGTGAAGCCATGCCGACAAGCCGCGTGCACGAGGGCACTGGCCACGAAGGACTTGCCCGTTCCGGTTGGACCTAGAGCGATCACGTTTTGCTTGGCTTTGATCCATTCCCCGGTCGTTAGGCTACGAAAAACAGCTCGATCGAGGCCCCGAGCAGGGTCACAAACGATTTCCTCTGGTGCGGAGCGCACGCTGACGCGCGACTGCTTGAGGCGTCGCTCGACACGACGGTTTTCGCGCTGGATATATTCGGTGTCCACGAGCAATGCGAGCCGTTCTTCGAAAGAGAGTTGCCGGTCACCTGGGGTTTCCAACATCTCCCGAAACGACTTGGCTAGGTCGTGGAGTTTCATCTGGGTCAGCTTGTTGACTGTCTCGTCTACTGTCATTGTTGTTCTCCTGGTCGTAGTAGTCGGCACCACGTACATTCTCGTGGTGAGCGTGCGTGCGATCCGTCGTGCGCGCGGCGATCGGTTGGTTCTCCAGTCCGCGCTTGAGGATCTCCTCGATCATTCGGCGGTGGGGTACTCCGTGCACCCCGGCCGCCGTAAGCGCTCTGTGACAGGCGGCATCCATTCGTTCAGCCCCTACCTTCTCTGCGCAACGAAGGAGGCCAAGGACGGCGCGGTAACTCATCTCGGGTCTAGAAAGCCGTCCCATCGTGCGCCGCACGAGTTCTTCAACATGGATACCGAATCGCGCTGCCCACGCGAGCATTCGTTCCGGCGGCCAGCTGCCGTAGTCTTCGTGAGACTTCGGTCGATGCTCGGGTGACGTTATCGGGAAGCGTGGATGTTCGTAGCTGCGTCGGTGACTCGCAACACGCATACCCTGGTGAAATATCTCCACTAGAGTCTCGGATGCGTAGATATCAACCACTTTTTGCGTGAGTTGGTGGGGCACGCTGTAGTGCCGTTCGTCGAAAACCACGTGGTAGTCGACATGGACTCGAGCTGTCTTGCGTTCCTTGATCTCGAATCGTGTCGTGGGCAATGGCTTCATCGCGGGCAGATCGATTGCCAAGAAGGCTTCACGCCTCGTACCCGGTAGCTTTGAGAATCGACGACTGTTGAGTTCTTCGACGAGCTCGGCAACGGCCCCCTGGAGTTCCTCGAGAGAAAAGAACGTTCGATGTCGCAGGCGCGCCAAGATCCATCGTTGAGCGATGAGCACGCCATTCTCGACCTTTGCTTTCCCTTTCGGGGTTCTCGGAGGTGCGGGGATGATGGCCATCCCATAATGTCGTGCGCAATCGAAGAAGAGTTGATTAATCTCGGCGTCGTATCGATCTGGCTTCGCAACAGCACTGCGCAGCTGGTCCGGTACTCCGATTTCGGGTGCTGCACCAAAGTACTCGAGCGTACGGACGAAGCTGCCAACGAAGTCGGGGAGCGCTTGAGTCAGTGTTACTCCCGCGTACGCGTAGTCACTCGCGCCAAGTACCGCGACGAAGAGTTCTACTGCCTTGATTTCCCCGGTCTCCGGATTGACAATCTTTGGCCTAACGCCGGAATAGTCGATGAAAACCTTCTCCCCCGCGCGATGGGTTTGCCTCATGCTGAGCCGACGTTGGCTTCGCCAAGTCCGATACCGCTCGCAGAATTGGCTGTACTGATACGGAGTCCTCTTCGCCTGCTCTGCAGCGAGTTGGTACTCGCTCCACAGGAGTTGGAGAGTAACTCCAGAGTGTCGAAGTTCCTGGTGTACTCACCCGTAGTCGACGGGTACTCGTTCGATATTGACAGCGCGGTTGGGAAAGCGAAAAAGTCGTGTTGCAAGTTCGGCTTCGGTCAGTGTCTGGGCCACTTCCCAGGTCATCCCGACGGCTCTTGCTCGCTCGATGTAGTCAGATACCGTTGACGGCGACATCCCGCACGACACGGCGATATCGCGATTGCTGCAGTGGCAGGCGAGGTGCAAACGGAGGACTTCTTGGATCTTTCGCATGGGGAGTCGTCTCATGGCAGACGACCATCCCCGCTCGTTGCTTCGGCCGCGCGGTTAGCGCGATCGAATACTCCGGAACCGCGATCGAATGCGTCGGAATCAGTGATCGGATGTCCCGGAATGCCGATCGGATGTCCCGGAATGCCGATCGGATGTCCCGGAATGCCGATCGGATGTCCCGGAATGCCGATCGGATGTCCCGGAATGCCGATCGAATCCCGTCGGGGTGCAAGCGCGTACATGGGTGACACTTTTGACCGGGCACTTGGGTGACACCCATCCGGCTGACATGGGTGACACTTCTGGCTGCATTTTGAGCTCGGGCTACGGAACGGGCGTCGCTTAGAGCGCCCGTTCCGTAGCCGAGCACGGCGCCCCACGTGTCGTACCAGCCGCGTTTGCGCTCCGGGGCGCCGCTCCTGCGACTACTTCACTCGCGCCCAGCATTCGACGGGTGGGCGGATTAGACCGAGGTCAGGACGCTCGTCGTCGATGAAGCCCAAGCGAATATCTGCGAAGAAGACATGGTGAAGACCGTCGCCGGGTTCGATGGCAATCCACTCACCCTCGAGAGCGTTGCCAATGGTCACCATGGCGCTCTTCCATCGAATGCGTCCGCTTGCAGCGACCTTTCGCGTCAGCATCCCTTGTTCGTACTGTATCGTTGGTATTCGAGTCGGGTAGCGTCGCGGCGACGGCGTGTAGAGTGTGCATGGGGTGGCGTTACCAATCGCTTCGTGTGGACGCTCTTCATTGAACTCTCTCAGAAAGCGTTCGAAGCGCACTTGCTGGGCGCGGCTTGTTGCCGCTGGAGGTCGTAACGTCTCTTGCTTGAGCGTGCGATGCATACGCTCGTGTCGTCCGTTTTGTTCGGGATGTGCAGGTTGAATGCGTTCGTGCTTGATACCTAGCTTCACCCACCAGATCGAGAGCCTGGATAGCCCACCGGCACCGCGACTTGCGAAGGGTGTCCCGTTGTCAGTTCGAATCCTGTCGGGCAATCCATACTCGCGAAATGCCGTTTCGAATACGGGCCACGCTCGCCGTGTTTTCGTTGATGGCATTGCTACGCAGCGCAGCAACTTCCGACTGAACGAGTCGGTGATCGTCAATGGATAGCAGCGCTTGCCATCACCCGTTTTGAAGTCACCTTTGAAGTCGGCGCACCAGATGCGATTCGGCGCGTCCGCATCCGCAAACGGTTCGGTAAATGGAGGTGTACGTCGACGTGCTTGCTTGCTGCGCGACAGTCCATACTTGGCGAATACAGTGCTGACTGTGCTGGCGACGGGAAGCTCCAGCTCTGGGTGTCTCTGCGCAAGCCACGCAAGGATCTTTCTTGCTCCCCAGTGAGGGTGCGCCTTGCGTGCTTGCACGAGCGCTTCGATTGAGATTGAGAAATGCGATTGGGATGGTTGTGCGGAGCACGCGAACGCTCCTCGAGTCCAGCTGGACCTTCCTGGTTGTAACGCGTTATCCACTTGTACGCCGTCTTGCGGCTGACGCCGAACTGCCGGCACAACTCTACTAGCGGTCGACTGCCTTTCACGTATTCGCTGATGAGAAGTACTCGCTCGTCCACTGGGCAACACTCCTTCCAGACCATCGCGTTCTCCTTTCGAAGAACATCTGGTTGTGGCTGCCCCCGATGTCACCCATGTGAGTCGGTCAGCTGTCACCTATGTCAACCAGTCGGTCTGTCACCTATGTTGTCGGGCGTTACCTCGGAATCACCGATCGGATGTTGTCGGAATGGTGATCGAATCCGTCCGGAAAACGCAATTGACTCGACAACCTTGACCGTCGCAGCCACCTAGCGGCTCATTATCCCGTTATACTGCGGGGCGCTCACTTGCCCCTCGCGAGCTTTATCCTGTTACGCTGCAGGACGACGCGTGCGCTCCACGCGAGCTTTATCCCCGTTATACTCAGGGCACTCCCTGCCCTGCAGTAGGTGACCGGTTTACACTGCGGAGCTCGGGTTCGCACCAATGTCTGCATAATTGATGCTTCGGAACGCTGATTTCGACTGCCCTGCGCAGGAATAACTGGGTTATCTTGCTTCCGGTCAGATAGAAGTTGGCCAGACCTAGGCAAGTCACGCGATGAATCTCGAGCTCGAGTTCTTGAAAGCCGCTACTGAGTTGACACGGCGCCAGCAAGAGGTGGACCAGCTGGTTGCGGCAGCTCTTGGTCGCACGTCGTACCAGTATTGGATTCGCGGTGATGGACGGGCCGACCCAGAGCTTGAAGCAACCGAGTTGACGCACGATGGGCAGTGGCGCTTCCGATTCCACGGTCTCGAATATGAAGCCCAACACATCGGCGATGGAAGGCGTGTCCGAGTCGACTTTGCGCCCGGCGGCGGGCTTGCGTTTACGCCAAGTGGCGTTGGGAGTTTTGTGATGACAAGTAGCGCTCCCTGGCCAGTTTTTGAAATTTTGAGGTCCGCGCTTCGCGGGCCGGTTGACTATGACTATTGGCGCTGTGTGCGGTTCTGTGATGCTCTCCGAGCGCACGGCTTGATTGGATTTTCCAGACCGGATCTGGTCGAGGCAGCTCAACGGGCCACGCGTTTGGAGTCAGGCGGCCGAAAAGTGCTGGACAGGGTATTGCTCGATTTATCTGCCGAGGACACCGATCTCGCCGTGTGTGACACGCTTGTAGTAACCGCGCAAGGACGTGAAGCGTTGCTGAACATCGAGCAGGTTACTCCGTGATGAACCGTGGTCCCTCGTCCTTTCTGGAGTACACATGACTCCCGATTCGTTTCGCGTTGGTCAAGACCTGCTGCGCCAGCTTGGGGCTCCGGCTCGCCTGCTACGTCACGTAGAGCTGGTTCTCGAGGCGGCAGACGAGGTTCTGGACAAACTTGCCTGCCTCGGTGTCTCTGTCCGTGCCGACTTTGTGCACACTGGCGTTGCCCTCCACGACGCCGGGAAAATTCTCCATCCAGCAGAGCTAGAGGCTTCAGGCAATCTGCACGAGCCTGACGGTGAAACTCTTCTGCTTCGAGCTGGCGTTTCACCAGAGCTGGCTCGCGTTTGCCTCTCGCGCGCGCGGTGGGATGCAATGGAAGTCACGCTCGAGGAACTACTCGTGGCACTGTCCGACAAGCTTTGGAAGGGAGTTCGAGTCGAGCGACTTGAGGAGCGCGTCATTGACGCAGTTGCTCGTGAACTCGCTTTGGAGCGTTGGGACATCTTCATCGAACTTGACTCGGCGTTCGAATGCATCGCTGCAGCCGGGGTGGATCGCCTTGCTCGTAGCATTTCGTAGTAGTCTCGTAGAGTGCTGGCCAACTCGCAGTTGGATCCGACAAGGGCCTGTTTCGCTCGTCGTTGCCATCTTCCTCGACTGGTACGATGATGATAGCTTCGTGGTTAATGCTAGCCCTTGCGGCTCAACTGCCACCCGTTGAGGCCGTAGGAAAAGTACTCTTTCCGCTTGGAATCCGGGGTTTGGATGGATACAAAGGGCGCCCCGCAGCTTACCGGAGCGCGCCCCATGGCCAGATACAAAGCCTACGACCTGAATCAAACGATGACGATTCCATTGTCGTACGCTGACCAAATTATCGAGGGCTCGTTCGAGTATGCCCTCAACGAAGTCGTTGAGAGACGCCTCGACCTGTCGATCTTCGAGCCCCGCTACCACAATAACGAAACAGGGCGACCAGCGTACGATCCAAAGGTACTGCTGAAGGTGGTGCTCTATGGCTACTACCACGGCATCATCTCGAGCCGACGCATCGCAGACGCGTGTCGTCGCAATGTGGTCTTCATGGTCCTCTCGGCGAATTGCCGGCCACATTTTACGACGATCGCGGCATTCATCAGCGGACTGAAGGACGAGATAGCGAGTCTGTTCGGCGATGTGTTGATATACGCGTCGGAGCTCGGCCTCATCGGCAAGGAGCACTTCGCGATCGACGGCTGCAAGTTGCCCTCGAATGCGTCCAAGAAGTGGAGCGGCACCCATAAGGAGCTTGAGGAGAAGTGTACCAAACTTGAGCGAATCGCTGAACTGATCGTTCAGCGGCATCGGGAGCGTGATATTCAAGAACGTGAGAGTGGCGCCACTATCAGTGAACCCGAAAAAGCTCAGCGCTACCGACGCAAGGCTGCCGAACTTCGGACTTTCCTCCAGCAGAACGCGAAGAAGCTCGGCCCCACCGGCAACGAGCAGAAGAGCAATCTCACGGACCCCGAAAGCGCCAAGATGGCAACATCTCGGGGTGTGCTGCAAGGTTACAACGGGCTAGCCGTCGTCGATGACCGTTCTCAAGTCGTAGTATACGCAGAAGCTCATGGCTCTGGCTACGAGGCGCACCTCTTGGCTCATCTGATCGAAAGAACGAGGGAGAGCTTTCCTTCGTTGAAACTCAGCAAGGACGTGTTTGCGGAAGCAAAGGTGACTGCCGACAGTGGCTTCCACAGCAAAGTAGTAGTTGCAGCCGTGGAGGCGACGGGTGCCGATGCGTACATCGCCGACCGAGACTATCGCCGACGAGATCCAGCTTTTGTCGGAGTGGCGAAGTACAAGCAACGCGACAAGAAGGAGCGAGCGCTCCAGCGCAGAAAAGAGCACGAAACTCGAAAGGAAGCTGAATCAAGACTCTTCACCGCGAAGGACTTTCTGTACGACGAACAGAACGCTCGATGCATCTGTCCCGCGGGGCAGAAGCTCTATCGTTCCGGCAAGAACATGCTCTTCAATGGGTATCGCGTCGACAGGTTCAAAGCGCCGCTAACAGGTTACCGCGAATGTCACTTGCGAGCGCAATGCCTCCGCTATCCTGACCGCACGCGTCAGCGCCAACTTGCGATCATCAAGCATCGAGAGGGACCGCCTCCAAGACGACGCGACAAACGTGATGGGCCGTCACAACGCATGCGATGGAAGTTCGACACGCCCTTCGGGCGAGAACTCTATAGTCGTCGCATGGGCACCGTCGAACCCGTATTCGCGAACCTCCAGAACAAGGGAATGCGAAGATTCATGTTACGCACTCAGGCGAAGGTGAGTACTCAGTGGAAGCTGTTCACGATTGTGCACAACATCGAGAAGGTCGCTGGTGCCGTGCCGCTGCACCGCCGAAAGCGTCACCCAGAACCCCTCGTCAATTCCGTTTCCCCCGTCGGGACATCCTTGTCCAAAATCGGATGATTCCGCTGCATATTCCCCTAATCTCCCCCGGACGTGCAGGCCAGCGCTTGCCTTCCGCCCTTGCCTAGGTTTTTCTACGGCCTCGTTAGGCGTAGCCCATGAAGCCATGCATGAAATTGGACCCCAATATGACCCCGACGACAACTTCAAGTCGTCTGCCAGGCTCCATCAGTCTGCATACCGAGCCTCAGTGCTCAACGTGGCCTTCGACGAGTACGGTAACCGTCTCACGGAATCAGCTGGCCGTGCGCTCCTGAATTACTACGACGGCCTGGGCGTGCGGGAGGCCTTGAGAAGGCGGTTCCCGAGTTACTCGAAGGAGCGCGACGCCGACATGCTCAGAAGCGAGCACATCCCGTTCAATCTGCTCGCTCCGTTGATTGAAAGGCCTGACTTAACGGAGCACGTGCTGAACGAAATGTTAGGGACACCACTTCGGCGGCCCTTCCGGGTGCAGATTGAGTGGGCACCAGAACCAGCGAAGTTGTATCTAGGGGACAAGACCTCATTCGACACCTATATAGAGGCACATGACCTTGCCGGACGTGTCGTCGGTGTCGGCATCGAGGTCAAGTACACCGAACGCGGGTACCTACTGGGTGCGACGGAGGCTGCTCGCGTTGCAGACGCGGAGTCCTCATATTGGTCGCTTACGCGAGACTCTGGCGTTTTCGTCGACAGTGAGTGCAAACTCCTCGCGACGGACGACCTACGCCAGATTTGGCGCAACCACCTCCTCGGACTCGCAATGAAAGGCGCAGGGAGCGTCGATCGCTTCATCTCGCTCACCATCTACCCATCGGGAAACCGCCACTTCGCCGATGCACTGTCGAAGTATCGAACCTTGCTGACGGATGAGGGAAAGCACGACCTATTGGAATGCACGTTCGAGCGATACATCGGCTGTATTAGCAACAGCCCAGAACTAGAGAATTGGAAGACCTTTCTACGAGAGCGGTACGTTGTCAAGGAGCCCGCATAACTCACAACTGAACTTGACGGGCGAAACGCCCGCAAGCTAGTTGTCCCCCGTTATCCGGACCATAGACAGGGACTGGGTATGCTAAATGAGCGATCACGATTGTCGAATTTTCATGCCGCCAACTTGTGGCGTGTCGGTATCGGTTTGGACGCCCTCGACCAACGGTGCGCTTCAATGAAGTCGTGAGCGTTTTCGAGTAACTCGGTCATTCGGCGACAACGATGATTGCGCGTTACGTTGGTATGGAGATCGAGCCAAACCCTTTCGATTCGGTTGGCTTGAGGACAGTACGGCGGAAGAAAGTGCAGCACGATCTTGCCTCCCAGCTCGTCGAGAACGTGCTGCGTTCGGGCGGCCTTGTGGATGCAGTAGTTGTCCAAGATCAGATGGATACGCTTCGCCCACGGGAAGGCTTCGGACAGGCACGAGAGAAGCGCGACGAACAGGTCGACGTTCTTCTTAGGACCTCCCTCAGCGATAACTCTACCGGTTCTCACGTCGAGCGCTCCGGCGACGTAATACGTCTCGTTCTTCCCCGGAGTTGGCACCTATCGCTGTTTTCCCTTGGCCATCCAATCCCTTCCGATTTTCGGGTTAAGGTCGATCTCTACTTCGTCGACGAATAGTACAGGCTCTGCCGCCGTCGCACTGGCCTCCAACGTCCGAAGTTCCGCGAGTCGTTCCTCTCGCCGTTCTGCCTTCCAGGGGCAAGACACAACGGGTTTTGCCATTCCCAATCGGGCGTCGAGCTTAGCGAGCGCCCGTCCCATCGTTGCAACAGAGACTCGCGGATAACCGCGACGTGCAAGCTCAAGAGCGAAGAGTTCTCGCGTCCAAGTCGGGCGAGACCACCCAAAGTCCGTCGGAACTCGCGTCAATACCTTCTCGAGCTCCGCGAGAAGGCGTCGTCTACCTTCCGACTGCCATTTTCGCAGCGATTGTCGAACAGACCGTCCTCCCCGTGACGCAAGTAGGTGCTGACCGTGCGAGACACGGTCGACGGGGCGACCGAAAGTGAGCGGGCAAGGGCTGCCTGTGGCAGTCCCTAGGCCAACCTCGCGATGAGGAGAAATCGCATTGCGGTAAGTAGATCCCCAGAATTTCCGCCCTTACGGATCAATTCCTCGCGGTCAGAAGCGGAAAGCTGCGGTATCGTCTGTTTGGCCATGAGATTTTTGGTGTCGTTGGTGTGGTAACCGCACGATCCCAAAATCCTCGTGGCTTTTCAATCCATCAGACGATCAACAATCACGCTCGCCCATTTAGAATACCTGCGGCAGTGGCAATGAAGGACTCACCACTAAAGAGCGTATACGCTCCCATGTTAGCGAGAACGCTCCGACAGAACGACACAGCTTCGGGACACTCGTCAAAAAGGTCAGTCATAGGGTCTGTCTAACGTCTGACGATTAGCGCGCGCTCCCGCGACGACCGGCGAAGTCGGCGCCTACTTTGCGCCAGCGTCGGCCATGCTCTCTATTGTGAGACCGTAGAGCTGACGATGTGACAGCGTTGCGATCATTCGATTGTATGCTGCAACATCCTCGCTCGATAGGGACTGCCGCGTTGTGGTGCGAGTGCCCGCGTCAAAATCCAAAAGAACGCCAAGGTGAGGGGATAGCGGGTAGTAGAGTTCAAGCTTCTCGGGCGGTTCGTTCAGTGCGGTTCCGAGTGCCTTCGTGTTGACGATCGGTTGGTCACCAGTGATGAAGGTATCGCGCCCAGTCGCCTCCAAATAGGTTAGGCGGAGGCCTCTTCTTCTGGCGTAGAGAGCGTATCCCACGTTGGTCGCCATTATTGTTCGCATCAGACCGAATGATGCCTCGACATTGAATCCATGGACGTCCTTGAGTGCTGCCGTGATTCGCGCCAGCATGCGAGGAGTGCGAAAGTACTGTGCCGCGATGAACAATGTCTGGAACACTGACTGCTTGTCGTCATTCAGAATGTCCTCCCCCATTAGGCGGAGCGCACCGAGCAGTGGTTTGCCGTGGCTCTCAAGGCCAGCCAAAAGGTCCTCTTCGAGATTGTGGATGGCGGAATCCAATTCGGACTCCGCTTCAGCGTTCTTGCACCCCGTCGCTTCGTATACTCGCTTCAGCCTGAAGAGCTCTGTAAAATGCGGATCCAGCCTTCCGCAAAGGTCCGCAGCTTGGGCTGCTCCAGCGGGCGAATCAGGAGAGTTCGAACGAACTCAAGATCCGCCTCCGACATTTCGCGCAAGCGATAGAAGTATCGTTCGTGGGCAACGTTTTGCGGACTGGCCTCGAAAACCTTTCCCTCGCGGCGACACCACAGAGTGCCTTCGGTTGTCCAAGCCTCTAGGTAGTGGCGCCACACATAGTGTTGACGGCGCTTCTTCGTTGGCGGGGTGCTCATGCGCATGATCGATAGACTACGCCGTCCGAGGCTCTGGGGCAAAACATCGGACGTCAGGCAGTCCAATCGAGCACACACGAATGACTGGGTGAGAATGAGCGTCGCTCTAATGGATGACGCATGAACCTGTCAAGCTCGAAGCGCTTGACAGGTTCATGCGTCAGCTGTTGAGGTCGTAGAGAAAGTCGCTTTGCGCTTGGAATTTAGGATTTGGATGGATACAAAGGCGCCCGGACGGCTTACCGGGACGCTCGATGGCCAGATACAAACACTACGACATGAATCAGACTGCGTATTCCGACCAACATGGGCAGCCAATCCGATTTTACCTGGGCACCGTGTCCGATGCACTTGGGCGCGGGATCTGAGCGCAGCGACGAATGAATGGTCAGGTTGATGGTTCGGAGGTTTTGGCGTTGATGCCTTTACGCTTTCGGATGGATGGGCCTCTGAGCCAGAGCTCGTGTGCGTTGTGTATGAGCCTGTCGCAGATGGCGTCGGCGATGGTGGGGTCAGCGAGCGTCTCGTGCCAAGTTTTCGGTGGAAGTTGTGACGTGATTACGGTTGAGCGTTTGTCGTAGCGCTCTTCGAGCACCTCGAGGAGGCAACGGCGCTGACGCATACATCGCGGACCGCGACTACCGCAAACGAGAACCAGCCTTTGCGGGGGCATCACGATACAAGGCGCGCGACAAGAAAGGGCGAGGCCTACGTCGTAGACGCGAGCGCGAAGAGCTCGAAAAGACCGAGTTGAAGCGGTTCACCGCCAAGGACTTCGTCTACGACGAAGCTCGCGCGCAGTGCGTAAGCCCCTTATGTCGCGCCTGCTAGCGGTCCAGGTCGCGTCCGCCACAATGGCGTGGCGATGACACGGAAGACCGCAGAGCAGCAACGATCACTCGGAGCGGACGACGGAGGCCTACTGGGCGCCTTACTTGGTGGCTTGTTGGGAAGCCCAGTTCGCCGGGGTAAGCTCGCAGAGATCCCGCAGGCGCCAGCCGGACTCGAGCTTGGTGATGACGTCGACCAAGTAAGCGTGCGCGTCGATCCCCAGGATCTGGCAGTTGTCGACCAGAGTGAAGGCATTGGCGAGGCGCTCGCCTCCGCGAATGGATCCCGTGAAGAGGAAGTTGCGTCTGGCGACGGCGAAGGGCCTGATCCGACGTTCGCAGCGACCGTTGTCGATCTCGAATCGGCCGTCCTCGAAGCAACGACGGAAGTAGTGCCGTTGATTGATGGCGTAAGTGGTTGCCCGTCGCAGGGGCGACTTTGGCAACAACTTGGGATCGGTCTTGTCTACCCACTCATCGAAGATGTCCAGGATAGGCCACGAGCGCCTCCGTCTCTCTTCGAGCCGTTGAGCAGCCGACAGTCCTCTCTGCTTGCAGTCGTCTTCGATGGCGTACAGATCGGCAAAGTACTTCAGCGGAATCGAAGCCCGCCCATCTTTCGCTAGCAGCGCCTGATGGAACTTAGAGCGAATGTGCATGCCGCAGCCGAGCCGACGGTCATTGGGGACCGCAACTCGAGTTTCGCCATCGTCATCTTCGACTTCTCGGGAGTACCCGGCGTACCCATCGACTTGTATGAAGTGTTCGATGCTGCTGAACCAGTCGGCAATTTCGGTAGCCTCCCAGTTCTTGGTATAGCCGTAGGCAACCGTTTCACGTCCTCCCACGGTGCCATCGGTACCGACGAAGCACCACAGGTGCCCGCGGAAGGCGCCGTGCTTGCCCGCCTTGTTTAACGTCTTGAGATGCGAGTCGTCCGCGGCCACGATGAGCGACGCGAAGACTCCAGACAGCACCGCTTGGGCAACGGGCTCGATGATGTCGGTCGTGTAGTCCCAGTAAGACTGAAGCGTCTTGTCTGGGATTTCGAGACCCATTCGAGCAAACTCGCGACGCTGACGGTCGAGAGGTTGAGCCAGTGCGCACTTGTCACGGACAATCTTCGCCAGCAGCGAAGCATCGACCTTGCGATGGACGGCTGGAGTGCTCATTCGTGGAGCCGTCACGGCGTCCTGTCGGCAGTCGCAGCCGAGCTTCTCGCGCTGCTCGACATGGACCACGATTCTTGGCTGGCACGAAGGTAAAGAGCTCATGCTCGACATTACCGAAGCTCTTCATCTCTTTGCCGCAGACCGCACAGTTGCGCTCCTCTGCCGGCACTTCGACCTTCTTGATGACACGCTCGACGTTGGCGCTCGCCTTCATCGATTGGACGCGAGTCCGCTTCTTCTTCGGTGGGTCCGAAGCGGGAGCTTCCTCGGTTGCTGCTGCTTCGTTGCCGGCGCATTGCTCGGGTTGTTCCGCCACCGGCACGGGCAGCTCGGTCGTGGTTTCCGCCTGCTGCTGGTCGCCGCCGAAAGCGAGGAACAGTTGTTTTAGCTCGTCCCGTGACAGTCGCTCGGTGCTGCGTCCGAAGCGGTAGCGCACCGCCTTGAGCACTCGCCAGGCGAGACGGTCACTGGCTCGCTCCATCGCCAGCATGGTGGAAACAACGGAGTCGATGGCTTGCTCGAATTTGCCTTCATGGGCCATCGAGAGCAGCGTCGCTTTGAGTTGCTCCATGCGCTGCTGGCGTTCGTTCTCGATTTCGTCATCGAGGACGATCCCAGCCACGAGCAGATCTTTAGCCACCGGCAACGGCCCGGAGATGACGAGATTCTTGCTCGCCTTTCCCCGTTTTTCGCTCTTGTTGCCGGTGTTCCGTTTAGTCACGACTGCTTGCACGGGTATGATCAATCGCGATCATTCGTGCAAGCAGATTCGTGCAACGAATCTCAGTTTTCGACACGCGGTGGCACGTAACGCTTGCGTCGCTTTGCACCAGCAAGTTCGATGCCCTCGAGCATCAACGCGAGCTCCGCTGAATCGATCTCCACCTGACGAGCACCGTCTCGAGATTGCTGTACCAAACGAAATGTGCCCGCCTCGAGACGCTTCTTCACCAGACAAAAGCCGTTTCTGTCCCAAAAGAGCATCTGGGCCACGTGACCGCGTTCGATTCAGGAAAACGAACAGATGCCCGCTGCGCGGCTCGAGCCCAAACTCAGATTCTACCAACGCAACCAATCCATCGAAGCTCTTGCGCGCATCGGTTGGTTCAGTGGCAACGTAGATACGCACGCTCGGCGGAAGTGTCAGCATGACTTCATTCCCTCCACGACTGCTAGAAGGCGAGACAACGTCTCAGGCTGGAACGCTCCCGTCACACGCACGGCTCGTCCGTTGGTCAACACGACCTCGAATTCCCCGCTTCTGGTCGGGCGTTGCGTCTTCGTCTCCCCAACAGCTCCACCTTTGGTGACGCGAAGAGGAACGAATCGTTTCGTCCGCTTCGACGCAGGGCTCTTCGTTCCTCCCTCGTGTCGGAGTCGGCTAGCCCAGTATGACAGCGTCCCTGGGTGCAAGTCGTGCGCTCGGGCATACTGCCCGCACTTCTGGCCACTGTCGCGCCACCGCTTTACTTCGGTGACCCAATCCGCACGCGTCCTCGACGCGCGCTTCTCACGCCTCGTGCTGCCTGTCGCGTTCTGCATGTGGCGCAGTCTGAGTCCGCACGCGCGATCCCGCATTCAGGCGACTCGTAAGGGGCTTACCGCAGTGCATCTGTCCTGCGGGGCACAAGCTCTACTGCTCAGGCAAGGACATGCTCTTCAACGGCTATCGCGTTGCGAGCTTCAAAGCACCGAAGACGGCCTGTCGCGGATGTCACCTGCGCGCTCGATGTCTCCGTCACCCCGACCGCACCCCTCAGCGACAACTCATGTTCATAAAGCATCCGGAGGGTGCTCCACCGAAGCGTCGCAGCAAGTGTAATAAGGCCGTGCAACGCACGCGACGGAAGTTCGATACCCCTTTGGGCGCGAGCTCTACAGCCGCCGGATGGGCACCGTCGAACCCGTCTTCGCCAACATCCAGAACAAGGGTATACGCCGATTCACACTCCGTGGTCAGAAGAAGGTGAATGCACAGTGGAAGTTCTTCACGATGGTGCACAACATCGAGAAGGTGGCGGGCGTGGCAAAGGATAGAGGCCCGACCGGGGCCAGCAGGGCGACCTTGCACCTCACGGACGACGTAGCGTTTCTCAGGCAGAATCTGCAAATTGCCAGGGGATCACCCGCTTTTGCTGGAAAGTTCGACCATACAGAAACGCCAAGCTTGCCCTCCTCCCTCGACTGAGCTTTTCTACGGCCTCGTTGGACGGACGAGCAACACTCGTGTCTTCTCCGCGGTTTGACCCCACAAAGGCTCGTGAAGGATTTTAGGCACGGACCAATCCTGCCAAACACCGCGACCTATAACAGGAATTGTCCGGTGAACTGTTCGGGTGCGCAACATACTCCTAGCCTTGGATGCGTTCGCGCCCGCCTGTCAAAACGCTTTCGGAAGTCGGGATGTCGTGTTGGGAGTGAGCCGAAACACACGAACTTATTTGAACTTTTGGCACCTGCCGCCCGGCAGAATCTTCACAAGATCACGATTCCGGAGCCCCTCCCAACAATACTCGTCGATCGCGTCGAGAGGACTTGACGGGGGGGGGCAGACCATATGACCATTGACGGCGTTGCGGATAAAACGCGAACGCATGAGGGAATTAAACGGGGTATCCTATGCCTAATACACCAGTTAAAGCTAGCGAAGCTGACATCACGGATGAGCTTGAAAAAGGAGGCCCAGCGCTGGGCGCGTTCCTAAAGGCAACCGGACTTGCAGTTGCGGATTCGCAGAAGGCGCTCGACGAGACATTCCGCGAAACAGCCAAGATGCTGTCAGAAACTCAGATAGACGTGATCGCGATCTTCGAGCAAGTGGTCGATGACGAAGGTCAACTGAAGGAAGGCATTCCGAAGAAGCAGAAGCTTCCACTAGTCAACTATGTAATGCCTGTAGGTTACGCGTTTCGGCGAGTTTATCTCGAAGCGGACATGAAGGTTCAAGAATTCAACGCCGCCAATGGCATGAACCTGCGTGGCAAGGTAACTTCCTTGGCAGCCAACGCAAACTTCAAGGCAGGAATGTTCGGGGCCAGTGGTGGGGCGAGTATGTCTGTCGGCCACTCCAGCTACGAGCAAGAGGCAAGTGCCAGCGTTTCAACGGATACCGCTGCCGGTTCTCTCCACCTCGAGGCAACGTTAGAGCCGAGGCAGGACGTCACGTTGCCTGCGCCGATCATTATCCAGAAAGGGCCAAAGTTGGCGATACGACTGCTTTCGCGCACGGACATTCAGACTAACAACAACGGAGTGTTGGGACCCGTGACAGGACGGCAGGCGATATTCGAGATACTCCTGAAAAAGACGGATGGGAGCGCAAATGGTAGTAAGGAAGTCAACGTCACCATCTCCGATCCAATGGTGTCCATGACGGGACTCGGTCCTACTGATGCGGGTGGCAAAATCTCAATCACCCTTAAAGAGGGAGTGGGGTGCCTTGGCGGCGGGGGCGAGCGCACCGGCGCCGTCAGAGGTCGTAGTCCGCGGGACCTTCGGCGTGGTGGTCGCGAGTTCCAGTGTGCTGCTATGACCGATCTGGCAATTTTTCATCAGTTTGAAGATAGCATCCGGTGGCGCCTCACTTCGGATGGGGTCGAGAGATCGAAGGCTCCGGAATCGAACGTAGCAGTGGACGCCCCGTTACCGTGACGCGCATCTGGGATGCCTACGGTAAGTCGATAAATGAGAATCGCTCGCCAGACTCGCTTGGCTTGCCACCTGATTGTCGCAACGATCGCTACGGAATCCGCCGGCAAGGCGGATTCCGTGCGACTCGAGCCTGGGTACAAGTCCGACGAGGAGACACCTCACCGCGTGAGCGTAGGACTGACCCAAACTCTCATCTCGACCGCGCGAGAGACCATGCAAATGAGCTTCGGCCGAGACTGGCTTCTTGAGCCTCATAACGCCATTCTTGCTGGTGCGAGCTATATAGCTAAACAGGCTAGGATGACGGGCCTTGACCCACCGCTGGTTGCAGCCGCGTATAACGCAGGGAAACTCTACCACCAAACCGGTCGGGAGAATCGTTGGAAACTCCGCCAATTCCCGATAGGTACTGGACACCACTGCGACCGCTTCGTCCGGTTCCTTAATGACGCTGTTGCAGTGCTTCGTGCACACGACCTCACTCCTTCTGTCGGACTCGCGAACATCATTGACGACGGCGCTCCCCCAAGGGTCGCCAAACCAGCCAAGGAGGACGCCGTAACCATACGGTTTGCCGAAAACGCTAGTGAAGAGGATGTCACTCCGTATTCGCGGGGCGTACTGGAAAGTATCGCACGTGCGGCCGGGATTTCGTCCTGCTTGGTGTCGAGCACCTCGCGTGATCCCTACAATCAAGCGCGTGTGATGTACGACAACTTAGAGAAGTATGGCGTGGATCACCAGAAAAAACTCTACGGTCCAGCTGGGGACAAGGTGATTGACGTCTATGCTGCAGAAAAAGGTCGCGGCGGTGACCGGTCCACCATTATCGCGGCAATGCGCGATCGAATCCGCGACATTGGACCGAGCAACGTGTCGCGCCATGCGAGCGATCCCCGTAAGCTTTGTGTTCTCGACATTGCGCCCTCTTCGATCAAGAACAAGGAGTCTTTCCGAGAAGCAGTTATGCAAGAGAAGCGTGTCGCAAAATTCCTAGAACCACCTGGGGATCCGGGCTACCATTTAGAGATTCCGCAGCCGCGCGAATGACTTGGTACCGCACCTCTGAAGCTCTCGAGCCCAGCGCAACGGCGTTGATCCATATTGTTGAACGCCTAGGCGCAGACGTAACAAATGCGCAGAACTTGCTTGATTTGCACCATCAGAAACACGCCCCAATCAGGCATTTCGTGCTACGGGAGGTAACCACAGAAGTGGAACTCGTTCTAACAAGTGGACCGGACCCAAGGCAGCTAGTGATTCCGGCGACGGGGCGCTGCCGCAGTCGAATTATGGCAACTATCAAGCTAATCGGAGGCGCCGAGCAGGAGTAGAGTCTGGGACAGATGCCCCTGCTCCTACGCGCAGTAGCAATGCCAAGTACAGATGACCCGCCCGGAAACAAAGCCGTAGCGAAGCCGACCGAGCAGACCGCTGGAGAAACAGAGTTGGTCCTCCATGAGGTTGGGGAGATTTTGGCGGCGGCTACCGCGTCAATTCGGCGCGAGCTGCAACGCTACCAGGGGGACGCTGGAGTCTTCTCCTTGAGCGACCTTGAGCTCGAGATTCCGGCAAAGCTTCGGGTAGACGAACTGGGCCAGTTGCGCGCGTCGGTTGTTCGAGAAGTGGGCGAGAAGGATGCCGTAGCGAGGCTCCGATTTCGTGTGTCACACACACCAACTCGTATCGATAAGGTTCCAACTCTCGCGACGCAAAGCCTGCGTGACTTTAGCGTACTAACGGATACTCACCGAAACAGGCTTGCCGAGTACCGCATCTTCAGCGGTGAGGATTTGCTGCGAGCGACCCGGAATGCTGCGGGCTACCGCTCAGTTGAAAGCATTCTCGGTAAGGAGACTCTCCACAACGCTCTGCAGACAGCAGAAGTAGCGTCAATGCCGGGGGTCTCGGCGGAATGGTCAACTGCGTTCCTGCGCGGCGGTGTCAAGTCATTAGGTGAATTTCTTGGTACTCCAGCGGAGGAAATCGCCAAAAGGGTTTCCGACACTCTCGGCGATTCGGTGCCCACCGAGGCGGTGGCCGACCTTCAACAGAGAATTGCAAAATTGCGGTCGCCTCCGTGGTCGCCAAAGAAGAGTTAGCCACGCGCTAGTCGATAGCTCGCGTCGCCTGTGAGATAGTAAGGTCGCGGTAGGGACGGCTCTTCGTCGTGAGACACGAGCCGCCCCCGCGCGGATCCCAGCGGGCGGAGCTACCGCACTGGGCTCTTGCCTTGGGTTCTGGCGTCGAAGCGCTCGGTAGGCCAAGGATGGAGGACTCGGGCCGGAGGGAGCCAGCGGTTCGCAAGTAGGTTCATTCGGGCCCAGTCTGTCTTGTCGTGTTGGCTACGACGACGAAGCGTCTTATGCCAGCATCGGACAACCTGGGTACGAAACGCACTCATTGCAAACGCGCTAGTGGGCACGGCATGATACGCGAAGTATCCACGGGCCATGCCACGCAGCCACGTTCCCTGCTCTGGAATGCGTTGATGACGACGCCGTTGCAGCTCGACTTTGGCCTCGTACAACTTTGCCCGCATGCGTTTGCCACCGTGTGTAGCGTAAGCAGAAACTGACCGGCCCGGGATTTCCCGCAAATGTGGGTGAGGCCGAGAAAATCGATAATTCCGCTCTCCGCGCGCCACAGCTCGTGCTGTCGTTGGTTGGCATACTTTCCACACATTAGCAGTCGCGGCTTGTCTGGGTGGAGCCCCACGCCGAACTTCTGCAATCGTTCTCGAAGTTCCAACTTGTAAGAGGCCCATGCTTTTGATCAAGTTTGAGAGCGGTTGGTGCACAGGTCTTGCGACCTTCTGACGTCGCGCTGCGCCAACGCTTGCACATCCAAGCCACGCGCTAGGCAATAGAAGTTCTGACATGAGGCGGGAGCCAGATGTGAGCATCTTCAACAATTCTCGACTGCAACACGCCAGTACGTGCAAAGTTCGAATGCTGTCGCTCGGTCGTCGAGGATTTTTATGGCGCGTCGTCCCGTCATTCTGGTAGATCCCTCTGTAGCCGTCGGTGTTGTTCCATGCCGCTCGGTCGCAGCAACAAGCGCAGGTGCGGTCGCATCATGCGAAGTAAACGGTCCAGCGCGTTGGGAGGTCGATGATGGCGCTATTAGGCATTGATGTGAGTCGATACCAGGGTGAAGTCGACTGGTTTTCAGTTGCGGGAAGCTCCGTCAAGTTCGCTTTCGCAAAAGCCACAGAGGGCACCGGTTACGTTGATTCGAGCTTCTCGAAGAACTGGGCTGGAATCCAAGAGGCTGGTCTCTACAGAGGTGCTTATCATTATGGACACCCCGGCGGTGATCCGGAATCGCAAGCGGCGCACTTCGCGGCGGTGGTCGGTGAAGTTGGGTATCGCGACCTACCACCAGTCCTCGATCTCGAACAGAGCGATGGGCACAGCGCGACTCACGTCCTTGAATGGGCTCGTCTCTTCGTAGGAAAGGCTGAGTCACTCTTCAAGCGGAGCATAATCGTGTACACAGGCTACTTCTGGCGCGGACCCATGGGGGATCCTAACGATCCGTTTTTCCGACAACGCGCGCTTTGGCTGGCTGCCTACAACGACAATCCGATTGTTCCCTCGAGTTGGACGCATTGGACTTTCTGGCAATATTCGGAGGGGCAGCATAATAATCCCGTCTCGATTCCCGGAGTGCGGCCATGCGATCAAGATCGATTTGCTGGAACGGAGGCCGACCTTGAGGCTCTTTGCGTCGCTGGTACGTCCTTGCCACCGCTGTCTCATCCGCAGCCCAATCAATGGCCAGGAACGCACTTCATTTGGCCCAGAACCCCAGCCATCACAGGTCCAGAAGTGAGACGCTGGCAAGAGCGCGTCACGCAGCGCGGCTTCTCGATAGCTTGCGACGGAGTATACGGTCCGCAGTCCAAGGCAGCGTGCATCGCTATTCAGCGAGAGCTCGGTTTGGTTGCGGACGGAATAGTCGGACGATTAACGTGGAACGCGACGTTTGCTGGAGACAAAAGATGACCTTCAGCGCGTTATCCAGAGGACGTCACGGGCCCGATGCTGAACGTTGGCAGCGCCTTCTTGATTGGCCAGCGTCTTCTCGACGGTCCCGCGGATGGCTCAGGCGCCTTGTTGCCTTCTGATGTCTACTGCGGTGTTTCTGGCAACCTGGAGCGTCAACACGTCAAACGATGATGGCTGGCGAGGAAAGAGCTTGTGGCTAGCATTCGAGCGGTGAAGTGCGCCGCAAACGGACAGTGCGATACGGCACCGAAGGAGTACCACGCGCAGCTAGATGAATGCCAGAGGATGCGATCGCCTCGACTATGACGTGGAGGGAGGACTCGTCGCAGCGGAATGAACCCCAGAAGTCACTGGGAAGGAGAACTGTGCGCTTGACAGTAAGCTGGCAATATTCATTGCGAACGAGCCAAGCCATGCGTGCTACTCTCCGGGTGCGTCGGCGCCGTCGACATCTGGCGGATGCTCCAACACACACTGAGAGTGCGTTCAATCACGCCACTAGAGACGGATCCTACCACTGTTGAGGTAGGTTTAAGACACAATCGAATGTGCGCCGGCGTCTCGTCGCGCCACTCGTTCAACAAATTCGATGCCCTTTACACGCAGCCTGTCGGTTGTATCTGAGTTGCGCGGTGTCGGCGCCAATCACCTCAACCTACGCGGCGTCGACCAGCCCATGTGCACGAAGACGTGTAACGTACAACGCAGCGGGCCGCGATGCCACTAGACGTCCCAATAGCCATCCCAGCGGTCGCATGAAGCGCGAGCTGACTTGTGCTCAATGAGCAGCAGAAAGGAGAACTGAAATGAGCATACGAGATATCGTTACGCTACCAACAAACGTCAATCAAGGGGTAAGCCCTGCGAGACAGACAACAATGCTGTCGTTGCTTGGTAATCCGAGGTGCAGCTACACGCACGACTGTGCTCCCGTGACAGATCCAGCGATAGCCAACCTGATCGTCCTAAGGAAAGTTGGTCCATTCCGCGTGCAGGGGCTAAAGCCGGCAGTTGACGATCTTGAGGTAATTCTGGCAGAAGCCGCCGCTAAGATCCCCGATGTCTACGCTGCGCTCGGTTCCAGCGGCATGCTCTGCGCGAGGTTTGTTCGTGGCTCGACGGTCACAATCAGTAATCACTCCTGGGGCACGGCAATTGACCTCAATTTCGGAGGGTGTCCTGGACACGCCAGCCGATGGGATGACGCAGCTTGGCCTCGCCCAAATCGCGCCAATCTTCAACCGACATGGTTGGTACTGGGGTGCCGGTTTCGGGCGAGAGGACGCGATGCATTTTGAGGTTGGCGACGAACGAATCCGAGCCTGGCATCAGGAGGGGAAACTGATTGGAAGAGCACCGGTGCTAGACGATGGAGTCGTCGGGTTTGGAGACCGCGGTCCCGAGGTTGCTGAGCTTCAGCGACAACTCGTAGCTCAGGGATATCCGCTAGAGGTCGATGGCGAGTTTGGCGCAATTACTAGGGCGGCCGTGCTGGCATTTCAGGCGAAGTATGCACTGAAGCCCACTGGTGTTCTGGATGCTGCAACCGGAGAGTTCCTGCGTAACCCAGATCAATCAATGTTACACTGGGGACACAAAGGGACCGATGTCGCGAAATGGCAAGCATTCCTAGTTGCGCAGGGGTTCCGTGAGGTGGGAAATGTCGATGGCGAGTTTGGCCCCAAGACTAATCGAGCCACGATGGCATTCCAAGCCGCACACAGTCTCGAGGAAACCGGTGTCGTGTCTCCAAGTACAGTAGCTGAAGCGGAAAAGCTGGGCTTCGACTCCAAGAGCGGGGCACCACCCATCAGGACCTTACGACGCATGACAAACAGCGAGCTGACCAAGGACATCTGTGCTCAAGCGGCGAAACTGCTGCGTCAGCACTACAATGACCCTATTGGAACCGAGATACCATTTTTCAGTGGTGGCAAGGCGTATGTCGGCGTACTCGAATGGCACTTCAACACGGAGAAAGGAAAGCACAAGGGACTGTCGACTTTCGATCCCGAGCCATAGCCAACCGGAGCCACCAAAATTCGCGCTCAGCAAATCTTCGGCACTCGGATCCGTCGACGCGACGAGATCTGGGCGTGCTTTGGTAAGAACGGTGCGGCTACAGGTGACTTCGTTCTGCACCCTAGGACGCTGTTGTAGACGGCCATCGAGATCCGTAGAATTCGTACAGATCGGGGTGATGTGGATAGACGGACGTCGGCATCCGATCCCGCTATCGCGATCTATTCGGTCTCGACCTCGATGACATGACACCTACCGATACAAGGCTCGCACGAGTAATTCATCACGTCACCACGGGACTCACCCGCGAGCATCGCCATCGTCGAAGATGATTCACGGCGATTCACGTCGACATCGATTCGACCCTCAGATCGGCGGCCGTTACTTCTACCGGTTGGCGGAATAGTTGACAACGATCAACGCCATCCGCGTCTATAACATCACTCACCTTCACCTCAATGTGGCTACAAATAGCGACGGAAGCTTCAGCTGCAAGCGCGCCAAGAAACCACGCTTCAGATCTAGGCCAGACATTCCAGGCGCTTGCTAGCTGCAAGCTCGAGTTGAATAGCCCTTGATGCTGACGTCAATCGCCACAGCTAAACACTCATAACGGCAGCCCTGGAGAGTTCGTCAACAGCTTCTGAGGGCACTTAGAGCTCGAAGGCACTGCGGATGGTTATCGTAGTCGCCGTCATTTAGAAGCAAACGGTAACGTACTTCCGAATTGCGCGAAATTCGACTAGCCTACGGAGGACTCAGGCGCAGCTTCGCTCACTGGCCTTAGAGGCAGGCATTTGCAGCGTGGCTACCAGAACGCACGTGTCCGAGAGCAGTGGTGAGCGGTGCTCGCATTCCATGTTCCATTTCACGCCGAATCGACCTAGTATTCGGAGAACAGAAACAAGGGGGGATTATGCGCATGATCGCACTTCGAATCACCGCACTACTGCTTCTTGCTGCCATTGGTTGTACTAAGGTTCAGGCAACTCAGAAAGCCAACGATACAGGCAAGCCTACGCATACTTAGGAGAAGAAAAGGGCTGGCGCGGAGAGCTCCCGAAATTGCGCAACCTTACGGGCGCCCGCAGGGAACACCATGGAGTACTGCAAAGTCTGCGCCGAGCCTGAAGGAAAGGCTTGCCGTTATATGTCGCGGCTGATTATGGGAACGGATCACCTCAATCAGTCCAAGTGGAGGAGCGACACCGAAGGCCGCAACGAGGTGCAGGCCCGGGCCGTTCTGTACGAGGCGATTCGACATGGAATAAATACATTTGACACCGCACCCATCTATGTAGGTGATGTCGAAAATCGAGTAGGAACCTGGCTGAGGGAATTCCGAGATTACGTTCTCTCTGGCACTGCAAGCGACAAGCTTACGCATTGGATGGTAGACGCCGTAGCCTCTACTCCAGACGATCTCGGCAATGAGCCTCAAGAACGCAGACAGGTTGTGGAGTGGCTCCAGAAGCGCGAAGCTGTAAAGGCTTACCTTTTCGAGCAGAGAGCTCTCGAGTTCGGCGCCACGCAGGAAGATGCTACCCTGCTTACGCATGTTATTACAAGAGGAGGATTTCCCTTCGACGTATTTTACTTGGGTTGTTTTCCGACCGGCAGCGATAATCTGCTCACGCCGACGGATCATTCCGTAGCTATTCGCCAACGAGCGGACGCAGCAGATGGCCGACCACTATCGGGCCGCGAGAAGGGTCAGTCCGGCGGCTACAAATGGGACAAGCCGAGCACCGACGCGGAAAAGCGCGTCCCTCCGGGAACGTATGCCAGTCGGCTTTTTGGCGATGAGACACAGATTGCAGAACGACTTGCCGAAGAGTTCGGAAATTCAGACATAAATCTCAACGGAGACGTCGCTGTATACCTGATGCACAGGGATGACGGCGATTACTACGGGTTTCAGCCACTACGCGGCAACGAAGAAAAGGAGCTGACACCAGTCGCAACTATCATGGGTGGGATCCAAAGGGCAGGAATTCCACAGCGTGGGATTCCTGGAACAGTCTACCCCGCATGATCGGCTGGTCAAACTGGAAGACTTCTCGAGTAAATGAGTCACTGGCCTTGCAGACACAATTTTTTAAACCAGTAATGAGCAGCGCATACTTCTCTTTATTGGAAATGAGAGACGAGCTACCGATTCACGCTGGAGGCGTTCAGAACAAGCACGCCGAAATGATGGACCCGAATTTCCAGAGGGGAATTCTGCAGTCGTCCTACTCCCCGCTCGGTGGATTTAGCATCTTGGATCAACCGGGCCAGTCTCCAGCGGAGAAGTGGCAAAACGCTGAAGCTCATGCACGGAACAAGGCTGAAGCAGGTGAGCCGTATTGGCAGAACGTCTACTTCTCGATCTTCTGCGACGACGAGAAGCCTCCAATAGAGGATATGTTTAGGAGAGCTCGGCTGTATGCTTTCAAGTCGCAACCCGTGAGTCAGCCTGATCTGTTCGGCGCCTGTAAATCGCAAAACAGGGGAAACTGGCTCCGCTTTGAACGCGCTGCAAATTACGTCAGCAAGGTGACCCCAACTCAGGGTATCACGTATTCGCTTGATCAACTCATGAATGCCTACGCGCTAGCACACACGCGATCAGATTTTATTACAGTGGGACCGATCACGCTGGGGCAGGTGCACAATACGACAACGGGGGCCATTGAGCTGTCTAGACTATTGACGGCAAGCGACTTGGAATACCTGTACTCAGGACGAAAAGCGATGTAGTTCCGCCTACTCAATCCGGACTTCTTGTCGTGTGTCTATACCTTATACACCGTCTAACGTGTCGCACGAGAGCAGTTCGGAGGTCTGTCCAACGGATTTGCAGTTGGGTTGCAATGGCAGCAATAGCCTTGGTAGCAGCATCGTCATCCTCGGTCACAGAAGGAGCTACCGGTTACCGCAACAGCCTTAGTCGGGTCCAACCACGAGTTGGGTAGAACCTCTACGACGTGATCTGGATTTTGTCACCGAGCTCCGACTTCGGGCGCCACTGTCGATAGGTATGTGCTGGATCTCGCAAATTGCTATCTGCCGATATGTATCCCGTCACTTCGCAAGTTGATAAAGTGAGAAACACCTGGAGAACCGCACATGGATATTCAAAATAGGAGCGATCCGGATCCTCATAACAAGTCCGCCGCACAAGGGCTAACACCGCCATGTGCGTCACCAGGCGAAGCGCCGTTGAGTTCTTCACGGGCGAGGAGCGGCAGTGACTCTGTGACCGCACTGGCAAAGCTGGCGAAGTTGGTCGCTGGACTGGGAACAATTACGGCGTTTATTGTTGGTGGCGCAGAGTTGGTGAAAGGAACCAGGTCCTTTTTTGAAGAAGTTAATAAGACACTGCGTACGAGCCGTGATGTGGCTGAGCAAGTGGCGGCAGAAAGGAAGCGAAGCCAACTAAGTTCCTTTGGAACATACGCACAGCTTCTATCTCAACACCGTAACATAGCGTTGAGAACAGTAACTTTTATACACGAACTAGATCGGTCTGGTGGATATTGCGGGAGGAACGCGGCAAGGCTTCGAGACTTTCTTCCAAGATTCGGAAACGGATCCGTTCTCTATTTCTCACCAGAGATGAAGGAGTACAGGGAGATTCACGAATTTTACGAGGACTTAGGCCTCCAAGTCCGCGAGGGCGCAGTGGAGTATGAGTTAATATTTGAGCTCGTCACTTTTCCGACTGACTTCGTCAAGAAGACAAGGTGCCTGGGTGAACTCATAGGAGACAACTGGTTTGGCCCAGGGGAACCAATTGTCGGATTCAATTCGAACTCGTTCTATCTGATGGAGAGGTATTCTGCATCACGCCGCGAGAGTGCCAGAAAGGCGGGGCGGCTGTTTAAGGAACCAGCCAACTGCGACTGCAGCGCCTTGCTCTCCGGCGGCGAGTTGCTCTTACAGTATTGGAACTGATCTGATCACCGATATGTACTTGCGACTGTCAACGGATATAGCGGCCGCAAGTTTTTCGTTGTCGCGAGTCCCGAGTAATGCGTATGGCGAATCGCGCACCGCGTCTGTCAGGCTACATTCGAGGTAGCCTTTCCTGTTCTGCCTCCGGGGCGGGACAGCTATATGGTAGCCACTAGAAAGACGGCAACAGCAGAGATTCCGGTACGCGACTGGCCTTGCGCTTGCAGGAAGTTCGTCCTCGTGCTTACGCTGCGGCCTGCGGTTATGCATCACCGAGGTCTGGCTGCCATGAGTGTCCTCCGTAGTTACGGCTCTTCGGCCGTGTTGATCGTCTCAATTGTGTTGGGCGCCGGGCTCGGCAAGTTCGCTCCTGCGCTAGCCATCGCAATGCGGCCGGTTGGGGAACTGTTCTTGAATCTCATCTTCATGGTGCTTGTTCCACTTGTATTCTTCACCGTGTCGTCGAGCGTCGCAGTCGTCCGAACCCGTGCAAGACTATCGCGCCTTGCGCTCAGCATGGTGGTCGTCTTTCTTTTGACGAGCTTCGTCGCAGCCACTGCCGCGCTTCTCTTCATGTTGGTATTCGAATCCAGCACCCGCAGCGCCTATGGGTCTTCACTTCGCGAGGACTCAGGACGTTCCATCGTTTGGTGGCCAGCTTGTGCGTGCGGTTACTGTCGCGGACTTCTCGCTGCTCCTATCCAAGAACAACATATTGCCGCTAATCGTATTTTCGGTCGCATTTGGTCTTGCGACTACGCAGCTGGGAAGAAAGGGGATGGCAATGTCCAGATTCCTCTCGAGTGGCGCGAGCGTTTGTCTCCGACTCGTTGACTACGCCATGTACGTAGCCCCACTGGGATTGCTTTCGTACTTTGCGTGCACTGTAGTCGATACCGGCCAACACCTAGCGGCGGCGTACGTCAAGGTATTCTGGATTTACTACGTTTTCTCAACGTTCTACTTCTTTGGCGGATTCACGCTTTACGCCTACGCTTCGGGACGACTGCCGGCAGTGCGCAGGTTTTGGAGTAACGCCCTTCGACCGTCACTGACCGCCATCGGTACCTGTTCAAGTCTTGCGACAATGCCGGTAACGTTGGAGGTGGCGCCTGCGATGCGTATTCCCCTTTCGGTTAGGGATCTCGTGATACCTGCAGGCACCACTCTGCATAAGGATGGGTCGGTGATCGGCGGTGTTCTAAAGATTCTCTTTCTATTCGGTGTAGTTCATCAGGACCATACCATCGGTCGTCTGCTTGCCATCATCGTCGTATCCGTCCTCGTCGGCGTAGTCATGGGTGCCATCCCAAGCGGTGGATTGATGGGGGAGACGTTGATTTTGTCCGTTTTCGGTTTTCCGCCAGAATCCCTTCCGTTGATTGCCGTCATCAGCGTTCTAATAGATCCGGCGGCCACGTTGCTAAATGCACTCGATGATCTTATTGCGTCCATGCTTGTTACTCGGTTGACTTACGGCGATGTTTGGGCTACCGGGAAAGCGTCAAGAAACCAACGCGTTGTTATGGAGTAACCGTTCAGGCGGGGACTCTGACGTTTGGCGCGGAACCCTGGCTTTGACCTGCGCCAACAGCCATCTTCAGGCGGATCTACGCAGCCAATGACACGGCCTTCATCATCAAGCGCGGAACGATTCAGGGGGCGTGTCAGGGATGAGTATAAGGCAATCTCCAATTCAAGTTCTCTTCTCCAGCAACGCCGGCACACGTAACTCTAGCCGGTCGTCAGCCATACACGAGAAAGCACAGTGGAAAGTCGCTCCAGGCTCGCGGCAGCGCGTGGGCACGCATACTTGTAGCTCGGCACATCGTATCGTGGAGCACCTGGCGCCACAATGGAAGCAAAGGCTTCGGCCAGACTCGTCAGAAGGTCGATACGTTCTGGCGTTACTGTGAGCTGTAACGTCTTGTCGGACAATGCGATCCTGTTTGCTGCCGTCCATGCAGTCACCGTCTGACCTTGGGGGACGGAATTTCCGAGGCTGACGCGGATTTCGCACGAGTCCAGCACATCTACAACAATGGTACAAAACCACCCGAAGGGCGTTCCGTCTGATGCGAGGCACCCGCGTCCCTGTCATCAACGAAGAATTTCGAGCCTTTCTCGAGGCTCCTAACGCGCTTGTCCGAGAATGAGCCATACTCCGCGAGTAGTTCTTGTTTCAACTGTACGAGTGAGATGTTCATTGGAATGGGACTTCCCTACCGCACGTTCACGTGCACGCGCTGCGTCTCGCTCCCCGTATTACGCAGGCGGAGGGTTACGGTCTCCCCAGCGGGAAAAGCAGAACTGTCCTTGTCCCAGAAGCTCAGGGGGACAGCGCCGCCCACAATTCTGTCCTTGTTTCCGATTTTGAAACTCAATACGAGTAGCTTATTCCTGTCGGTTGCCTCGATGACAACGTGCCCAGGAGCTTCCATATGGCCCAAATTGAGCGACTGCGATTCTTTGCCGGGAACCAATTCGAAAGGATCGAGTTGACGTTGCGTAGCAAACACACTGCGCCAAAGTTGGCGTTGTCGTCAAGTTGCAGACTACACGGGCGAATCCGCGATGGCTATATGCCTACGCTTCACAAGTAGAAGTCACAATGATTCCCTGCTATTAACCTCCGAATGCAAGCCACCCGCACCTCGAAGCGCAGCGGCTCTGCTCAATCTGTTCGCAACAGACCGTAGTCAGAGTGTAAGCAAATCCCACATGAGCTGTCCAACTCAAGCTAGCAGCTGTCGAAGCCCCTTTCGGTTGCGTTTTGTTGAGTGCGCAGCGACAATCCAAGCTCTCGCATTGGAGCTGGCCTTCGCAGCTGAAGCAACCCCCGTTGAGGCCGTAGAGAAAGTCACTTTGTGCTTGGAATTTAGGGTTTGGATGGATACAAAGGCGCCCGGACGGCTTACCGGGACGCTCGATGGCCAGATACAAACACTACGACATGAATCAGACGAAGCTGATTCCCGCGTCGTACGCCGACCAAGTCATGGAAGGGTCGTTCGAGTACGCCCTCAACGAGTTCGTCCAAAACCACCTCGACTTGTCGGTGTTCGAAACGCCAAGAAAACCGCCCGAGCGAGGTGCTGGACGGTTTTCTCGGATGCGGACGAATCAGTAAGTCGATTAGGGCACAGGGCTTTCTTCGAGGCTCGCCTTGGCAAAGCCAAGGAGGGCGTCGAGCAGTCCACAAGTGGTTGCCCCCTTGCAGAGAGTCGCTGCCTTCGACGTGAGTTCTCCCTCGAGCTTGCTCGCGGGTTCCTTGTTCAGGCGCGCGCAGGCCACGGCAAGAGCAAGTCGCGATGGACTGGTTTCGGTAGCGACGGACAAGCCCTTGGGGCAGGCGCGTGTGACGGCGGCGAGCGCTTGGGGATCCTTGAGGGAGAAGCTGCCGTCGGCCATGGCTCGCGCGTAGCGAACGGGGCCCGTGAGGCGAGGGGGGCAGCTCGTCCCGCCGCAATCCTTGCCGAGATAGGCAATGAAGGGCGAATAGCCACCGATGTCGGTTCGCATGTCGAACTCGAGTTGGGTCGTTTGAGCGCTTCCTAAGAGCGCGGGCAGCTGCGCGTAGGGTTCCACTTTGCCCGATTTGTACGTCCAGACCGCTGAGAGCGCCTTGGGTGATTCACCAGGCACCGCTGTCTTGAGATCGTACGGAATGATGACCTCGACGCTGCCGTCGTCATCATAGTCATAGATCTGCAGCGGCTTGATCTCGAGTCCTCCTGGGGGAGCTCGCAAGGTGCCGAAGTCGGCGCGTGTGAGCTTGCCTTCAGCGTCGACGCGCACGACATCGAGTTCGAAGGTCAGCGCTCGGGTTTCATCCTTGCCTGCAGCTGAAATGGCGCGAAGTCCCAGTGCCCAGCTGCCGAAACCGGCGGGTTGACAGCGTCCGAAGACCGGAAACTTGGACGACTCGAGGGGCGTGAGGTGTTCCGGGGACTCGAGCTTCTGGGCTTTGGTGATGAGCTCCTTGCTCTCCGTCTCGAGCTTCGCACAGGTCCGTCGCATCTCGAGACCGACAGCCCACTCGAGCTTGAGCTCCGTTCCCTTCACGGTAAGGTTATACTTGGTGTCCGTCCATTCGACGGTTCCTGTCGATTCCGCGCCAGAGCGATACGGGAGCTTGACGCGCAACTCGCCTTGCTCATCCGGTAAAAACTCCTGACCGCTGCCTTCTTCACCCAATTGGGCCCGCTTCGGGTGACCGCCAGCTCCGTTCTTCTTGCGACAGAGTAGCTGTAGCCAGCCATCCTTCTCCGTCGCCTCGCAGCCAAGGCCCGTTGCAACCGCGTGGGGCACCTTGGTGCCGTCTGAAAAGCTCTCGGGAGCGGTTTCGGAGAGTGCGGTGTTGACCTCTTTATTGGCGGCATCTTGGCGTGCGGACGAAGCCGCGGCTGGCACCGCGGCAGCTGCAGCGCTCGAAGGCGGGGCCGATGGTGTTGGGGTGACGACTGTACCTGCGGCAGGAACCGGATCCTCCTTCTTGCTGCAGGCCGTGGACAGTACAAGTAGCCCCATCACCGCGTAACCCATTCGCATGACGTTCATGTTCTTTCCTTCGCACTCGGGCAACACTTCCCGGGCAATCTCGTCCCTGACGATTCAGTCCCAAACTCATTACACCTAACACGAGCGACATCGGTCAAGCTCAGCCTTTTTCGTCAGAACTTCGGGTTGTCGGAACTGGCACCGACGTTGCGCGAGTTCCGGTCGCGCTTGGGGCTTGCTCGACCGCCGCAAGTTGGATGTTTGACCTGTTCTTTTGTCGGAGCGTCGCGATGACGGTTTGGGTCGCGTTTCCGTACTTGCGAAGCACCGCGGGCTCCAAGAGGACGGTCTTTACGCGCTTGTCAGCCGCAATCTTCCCCAGCGCGGACGCCAAGGCATCCGTGCGCACGTAGTCGTGGATGACCAAGATCCCGCCACGGCGAGCCTGGGAAGTCAGTGCGACCACGACGAAGTCATAGTCCTTCAGTCGCTCGGGGTTCGGATCCCAAACACCATTGTGCCAGAGGACGTTCACCCAGCCAAGTTGACCGAGCGCCAGGTTGTAACGAAGGCGCGCTTGCTCGCTGCAGGCGCCGACATAGGGACCGCCACCCGGCGGACGAGTAAAGGCGATGGCGTAGGGGTGCTGCCGAGATTCGAGCCCCAGCGTTCGCAAGAGTTCCTCATGGCGTTTGACGAAGTTGGGCCAATCTCGCGAAAGCACGTCGCGGGTGAGGTGACGGTTCGCCTTCTGCTCGAAGACGCGCACATAAAATTCGTTGAAGCTGGCAGCGGAATTCGCGAGCATCGCTAGGTCGACGAGGATTCTGCGTCGCTTCATGTTGGCCACGAATGTAGCTCACCGTGTCTCGGCTTTCGCTCAGCGCCATCTTGACGTCGTGGCTATAACTGTGTGAACCGATCGCGTGGCCCTCGCGAATCATGCGCTGCACGAGCGGGTACGTCTTGTCCGTGATGTTTTGCCCCACCAGGAAGAACGTCGCCTTCATCCCGTGCTTCGCCAATAGGTCGAGGACCTTCGGTGTAAAGCTTGGATGCGGGCCGTCGTCGAAGGTGAGCGCCGCCTCACCTTTCGGCCAGCTATCGCGATTGGTGAAGCCAACGTGGCCTTGACGTTTGACATCGAGTTCCGCGGCGCTCGTTTCCGAACCCCATGCGGGCGTTTGCAAGAGACAGATGACCCAGAAGGCGACCCAGAGGATGTGTGACTTCATCGCGTGCCTGCTGGGCTTACGGGGATCCGTGACGGTCCGACGTCCCCCGTGGGGCGAGGTGCGTGGGGCCGCCTAGGAGCGATTTCTAGGATAAATCTCGCGTGTTCTGGCGCCCTGTCACGGATTGGCGTACCTAGGTGCGAAGCGTTTCGTCCATGTCCCAGTGCCTCGAGAAAAAAGTTCCTGCCGACTACGAGAGTGACGCGACGCTACTCGCCCGCATCGCTCTCGGCAGCGAGGAGCCGGCCCAAGTCCGCGCGGCCCAAACCCAGTTCTATGAACGCCACGTGCGCTACCTCTACGGCGCCCTCAGTCGCCAACGCTCGAGTGTCTATGCTCTGGCTCAGATGAGCGTGGAGGATCTGGTGCAAGAGACCTTTCGTCGTGTCTTCGAGAAGGCCCACACCTACGCTTCCGATCCCGAGCTCGACTCGGAACGCGCCGAGCGCCGAACGCGCGCTTGGATGGGGAGAATCGCTCAGCGCCTGCTCCTCGACGCCCTCGAAGGCAACCGTGAGGTTTCGGCGTCTCCGTACGTCGAGAGTCTTTGTGCAACGAGCGATGATGGCCCCGCGCCATCAACTGCACCAAATCTCAGGCTCGTGCGTACGGCGCTCGCTTCGCTGTCCGAGCGCGAGCAGGACGTCTTGACCGTGACCGCCCTCTACGAGCGCGCAGGCGAAGCTCACCAGCGACTACCGAACGAGGTTGCGGCGCAGTTGGCATCACGTTGGTCGACCAGTAGCGACAACGTCCGAGCCATTCGCAGCCGCGCACTCAAGAAACTCCGCGAACTATTGACCCCTCGCCCAGCTCCAGATCTGTCGCTGAAGGGAGAACCGTCATGACGGACCATCAAAGATTCGATGGTGACGACGTGGAGCGCAAGCTTCAGCGCCGGGTGACCGAGGCGCTCGTGAAGAACCAAGAGCTCGTTCCGCTCACGGAAGCCGAAGTGGCGCTCGCCGAGGCGAGAGGCGTCGCCTTCGAGGGTGACTTGCCCGACGGTTTGAAGCACTTTGCGCCTCGAGCAGACGTAAGTCCCAAGAACGTCGTTGCGCTCGAGACTCGCCGAGCCAGAAACCGGAGCTGGGTCGGTTACGCGCTCTCTTTCGGTCTTGGCGCAGCCGCGGCGGCGTCCGTCATGTGGTATGCGCAACGTGAAGCGTCATCATCCAGGATCGTGGTCGCGAAAGAACCGCTCGATCCCTTGCAGGCGAAGCCCGTCTTGCCGGCGGGGGGACACCCTGGGACGATAGGTCCCCTCGCGACCTGTCCAGATTCTTGCTGCGCGGGGACCGATTGCGCCGCCGCCAAATCGCCTCTTCGCGAATGCGCGTCCCTGAGGCGCTGCATTCGCTGCGACGCTGGAGCTACGGCGTCACGCTTCCGGATCCGCGTAGGACGGCTCGCGCCGAGCGAGACGACGAGGTTTCTGCTGGACAAGTCACCGGGGCGAGCCCTCGAGATCTGTGTCCGCGCTGGAAGCTCCGAGCTGTTCTGCACGCCCGCGCAGGCCAATGCACCCGAAGAAGAAGCCTGGGCATCACTACCGCTGGTCGCTTCACCCGCTGATCTCCTCGCGGGATTGACGGTTCAGGTGCGGTGGGTCGGCGACACGGATCCCGTGGCCGTCTGGGCGAAGCCCGTCGACAGCAATCCGACGGTCCTTTGCAGCGGAATCGCAGCAAAGCCGACTCTCCCCGACGGAGAGCCGATCGGCAGTCTGTCGATATTCTTGGATGACCCGTACTACGTGGAACTCGGACGGGCCGGTAGCACTCAGGCGTTGCTCAGCGCGACGAACCAACTGAAGTTCAGCGGCGTCGCACCCTTGCTCTATCAAACCACGGCCACAGGCAATGAGCGCTTCGCCATCAGTCTCGGTCCCTATGACAAGCTGACAGCCGAATCGCTGCGCTGGGCCACGTTGAACCAAGGGGGCGAGGCCAAGATCGTGCTCGGGTTTGACTATCGAGGCACGGCGGCGAGGCCAGCGCTGCCGTAGGGCGGGTGGAGGTGAACGGCGCGCCGCCTTCGACGTCGAGCTTAGTCGACAGGAATTGCGATCGGGACGGAGACGGCAAGACGGCTTTGTAGCGCCAGTGGCGCGCCGCCATCGTACTTCGTTCGACATGCCGTCGGCGTGAGGGAGCTCACCCAACGCCGTCTGCGTCAGGATGGCCCGCGCGTCCGGCTCGATGCGTTCGGCAGGAACGTCCCCAAGGAGATTGCGGGCAAAGTCCGAAAGTGCGGTAAAGCTCGAATCACCACGAAGGACGTGGTTGATGCGGGCCCTTGCGGCTCAACTGCAAACCCGTTGTACGGAGGAATGGGAATCCAGGCGCGTAGCGATGGGGACCATCCCGGCGTGCCGCTCGTCGCAGATGTCTTTGATGTCGGGGTACAAGTCGCACAAATCACGAGAAATGCGCGAGCACGACTGACACTTCGCCGGCTGGGTGATAGTCTCGGAAAATGCCTAGCGGTGCGCCATCCGACACCAATCCAAAAGTCGAAGCCTTCATAATCGAGGGTTATCGGCGCATGTCGGCAGCGCAGAAGATGGCAAGGGTCACCGAACTCACCAGGGCTGTGCAGCAACTGGCTCTTGCGGATATTCGTCGCCGCTACCCAACGGCTGACACGAGAGAGCAATCGCTTCGCCTTGCTTCTCGTTGGCTTGAGCCGGAGATGATGCGTCGGGCTTTCAATTGGAGCGTCAACGAGGTTGAACGCTAATGCTTTCTGAACCGCTGGTTGTGGTTGCTAGGATAGCCACAACATTCGACAGCTTGTCGATTCCGTACATCGTTGGTGGTTCACTCGCAAGTTCCGTGTACGGAATCCCCCGGGCAACGCAGGACGTCGACCTCGTTGCGGAGGATTAGGGCTGAACACGTCGAGCCGCTAGTCGCTGCGCTCGCCGACGAATTCTACATTGACGGTGACATGATTGCGGATGCCATCAACCGTCGCGCGTCATTCAACGTTGTGCATCTCGGCACAATGTTCAAGGCCGACGTATTTGTCGCCGGACGTGACTCATGGACACGCGAGGAGCTAAAGCGAGGCCGAGTCGAACAGTTTGAGATTGCCGAACGATCCGTTGGTATTCGCTTTGCGAGTCCGGAAGACACTCTGCTTCACAAATTGGTCTGGTACAAGCTCGGCAACGAAATCTCGGAACGGCAGTGGCGGGACGTCATCGGAATCTTGAAGATCCAGGGGTCTTCACTCGACAACCGCTACTTGGACACATGGGCTGACGCGATAGATGTTGTAAGTTTGCTCATGCGCGCGAGAATGGAAGTCGGTTGAAGTCTCGCGGAGGCCGCACAACGATCTAGCGTTTTCACGGTGACGCGACGCAAGTCGCGGCCAGCGCGAATGCGCTTGTTGAACAAGGCCGAGCACGACGGTTGCTAATGGGACAAGGCTAGCGCCCAGTGTCGACCGAGGGTGGTTGGGTCGACGTCGGTGAAGCTCAGCATGGCGCCCTCACTGACGGAGGTGGAGCGCGCGGATCGTTCTCGTTGGCGTTGGGTCGTCGTAGCGAAAGACCGAACTCGGTGAACCCTCGCGGCAAGACGTCCTGTAGAAGTCGGCGTAGGAATTTATGAGCTGGAAGCGTCATCACCGTGTCATCGCGATGACTTCGATACCGAAACGTAACGGTTCGCTCAGAACAGGAGACGACGGCACGGCAGGCTCGATGGTACTCTTGCCCTCAGGATCAACGCGCATAGCCCAGGCTTGCACTCGTCTCGCGATTGAGTTTTTCTGATCGGAACCTTCACGCACAATCTGGAGCCTCTCGAAGGAGTCAAGCCTGAATCCCAACAGAAATGTCGGTGATTGAAGCTTTTCGTCCACACAACGGCGCGCGGTAGGCCACGGTCATCATCACCCTTCGTCCCGCTCACGATGCGATCCAGGTGCCGCTGTTGGGGCCTCGCACGACCTCACCGTTGTGGAGCGCGTCACGGCCTGACGTCGAGCACCTCGACCGAGTCCAAAAGCTCGGAAGGGGTTTGGCCCCCGAAAACGTAGAGTTTACTGCCCAGCGCATCCGCACCGAAATCGTAGCGCGGTGTCGGCAACGCCTCTCGCTCCGTCCAGCTGTCGGATCCGGGGTGGTATTGTTCGACGAGATCGAGAGTCAGGGCTTTTTTGGTACTACCGCCAAGCACGATGAGGGCGTCGGCCACGCGCACGCACGTGTGATGGCTGCGTGCCAGTCCAGGCTGTTTACCTTGGGACCACGAGTCGCCGGCGACGTCGTAGATCCACGTGAGATTGTCGGTCTCGCCTCCGAACACGTAGATCCGTCCGTCGATGGAGCAGCTGGCGGCACCCGCCACTGCACGCGGCAATGAGCTGCCCGTCGACCAACCCTGCGCGGGGTCGAAGATCTCGACCACGGTCTTGTACTCCCAATTGACCTGGTCGCTCGCCGGGCCCTGCCCGCCAATCACGAACACCCTGCCATCGACCACGGCACTCGAAAATACATAGCGAGGCGTGGGCATCCGCGGACCCTCGCTCCAGCTATCCGACGTCGGATCGTAAATTTGCACCACGGGTTCGAAGCCTGACGCCCCGTAACCGCCAAAGACGTAGATCTTACCGTCGAGCACATGCGCGCTCAGCACGTACAACCCCACGGGCAAGTGCGCACGGGGTGTCCAGCGTTGGTCTACAGGGTCATAGCGGAAGACCGCGGAGTAGGCCGGCGTGTATTGTTCTTCGGGTGCCACGTCGGTTGCCTGGTCGCGCTCCACCCTGTCGCCGCCGATGACGTAGAACGCGCCACCGAGCTCCACCGCGGCCTGCCCGCGTGACCGCAGCGGCATGGGATCGAGCTGCGCCCAGGGGCAGCCTGGGTCCGCCAAGCACGACGGCAACAAGGGGCCCGTTCCGGTCCCTACTCCTGCTCCCCCACCCTTCCCGCCTCCCGAGCCCGTGCCACCCGTCGACCCGCTACCCCCCGAGACATTCGGTCCGTCTTCGGTCTGCCGCGAGTCCATGGCCCCGCCGCACGCTGCCAGAGAACAAACCAAGAACCCCACAAACGCTAAGTTCGTCCCGCGCCTCATGGGCATTGAGTAGCAGGACTTCCTGCTCCCGAACAGTGCGCCTCAATATTCTACTACGCGGCCAAAGTGGCGCATGAACCCGACGGCATGAACCCGACGGCCATCTCCTCCGGGAGATCATGCACAGCGCCAGCCGTGGCTTCGCCACAATTGTACGGCTGGCGCTGGGTGCGGCATCCTGATGAGTGCCTGCGGGTCTGATCGGGCCGCGGGATATGCAACAGCCGCTGGGCGGACTCCTGCTGATTTCTACCCTTCCCGATCGAGGGTCGAACCCTTGTCAGCCTAGACTTCGCAGATCCCAGTTCGTGATGTCGAGTACCAGACCGTCGTTGTTCAAGTTCACCTCAGGGTGGGCCACGCCAGGCTCGTACTTGGCAAAGTAACGAGACGAGAGACCGTTCGGACTGACACTTTGCCCTTCTCGAAATGGCGCACCCAGGGCCGCTCGGGTAGCGAGGCCATTTAGAAGGACACCACCCACGTGTGCGTCCGATGCCGCAGCCCCCTTGAGAATCAAGTCAGAGCGCCCAAACTTCGCCAGCCCTCGTGTGTGCATGACGTGTCCGAACCCGGGAGTTTCTTCAGTCTCGAACACGATAGAAATCTCTCTCCTGATATCGAAATCGCGTCGAATATCAAGAAGCCCGACCCGTTCGCCGTCATGCCACCGAATGGCGTGTTTATCCAGGACGACTTCGGCCCCCGCGTCGCACAGCCACATTACGAAACCCCAGCATGCCTGCAAGTAGCCGAGATCTTGTGGCTCCAACGTCTCCAGTTGTACGCTGTAGGCAACTGCGAAGTCCACGCATCTGTCCGCAAGACGAGGCACGTCGTCTGCTGACATTCGAAGCAGTTCAGGCGTGAAGAAACCGTCAAACCATTCGTCAGCATCGCCTCGCCGATGCTGACGAACGTCCAACCCACCCAGTTCAAACTCCGAGGGAATGCCGTAGCGCGAGCGACTAATTGGGGATGAAAGGTCCAAAGAGTCCCGGGCGAACGCAAAGAACGCGACGTTGGCGACGCGCTCTTGCGACTCATGGTAGGTCCTTCGCCAACGTGCAGGTGAATCAATCATTGGTCTCGTTGGCAACGACAGCACAAGTCGCAGCACGAGTCACGCGAAGCGATGAGTTCTCTCGGATTGAAGTCAGAACCTTCCACGCAATCCCAAAGCCGCCCAATATCGCGTTGCACTTGATCAGCCCTACGCGTACGCTTCGGCCTGGCAAGTGAACGCCAAGCCTTAGGCAGTCAAGCGATGCTCCTCTGGGAATCCGTGAAAGGAGAGTTCATCTGGGAAGGAAGCTGGCGAGACATATGCGTCCCGTGCACGTGCGTCGAGGACTGGCAGGCAGCATCGCTGGCCGTCCGAGCCGCAGGTTTCAGCACTTGTTTCTCGATTGACGGCGAAAAGCATGATCTGCCCCAAGACATAGGCGAGCTTTTCAAGCGACCGTGTGTAGCATCTCTCTTCTGGTCGGTCTTCGTTCACGACGTTCAACTCAACTGCCACTTCTTCGACGTGGGAGAGATCGAATTCGACCTCGATCCCCGAGAAGTCGCTGGCCAAAAAGCGCTCGACGGACTGATTGCTTTCATGCGAGCCCTGGCAGTAGCCGTCAACAAGGCCTCGCTGATGACACCTGAGAATATGCACGACATGCCGTTCATTCGCGTCACCCCTTCGGGCGCGGTCGAGTACATCTCATCCGAGGGTTTCTTTGAACAACTAGCGGAAGGGCACCCTCAGCGGCAACCATGAGTACCTAAAGCCAAGGACACGACAGAGTGAGCCTTCGCACCTGTTCTTCACCATGAGCTGCCTAATTCAAGATTGCAGTCGGCTACCGACCTAGCTAGAACATGACAGATCGTCCGTCAGACCAGAATCGTCCTCCGACGCGTTCGAAACCGGATTATCGACTACCTGGAGGTCGCGCGTTCTTTTGAAAGACAACGCCAGTACCAGGCGAATGCACCTATCGGCGTATCTGTCCCCAACGAAATGATCAACCAGTGGGAGGACTGGGTTCCCGTCAAGCCGACCTCTGCCGCTTTCGCGCCATCCGTCTTTTCCCAGGAGGAACAGGAAGCGCTGCTATCATTTCACCAGGTTTGGGTCGACGTCGCCGCCACTACTCCGAATCCCTTGCCGCCACTTGAGGAAACACTTCGACTTCCCCAGTGGGAGCGTCTACGTGCGGCGGCCGAAGCAACTCTTCGAGTTCTGGCGCGCCGCGGGGCCTTCACTGAAGAAGACGAACTCTAAACTGACTCGCAGGACGCCAATCCGCCTTTTGGCAATGACTTAAGTGGGAGAAGCATCGGTGATCGACAAAGAAGGCATGATGAGCCTCATGGTAGATGCCTGTCCCTCTTTTCAAAACGTGTGGGAGCAGTTCCTACAGGAATGGCGAGACGAGCCAGAATTGCCGGTATACATTGCACTAGGGCAGTTGGCATCGCATCTAGTCACGATGCTCGCCACCGGAGACACGTCCCGGTTCGCCGAAATCTTCGCTGTTGTTGAGCGCTGGCATCTTGAAGGCAACGCGTACGTGCGCGAAGCTGCGACCGTCGGGGTGCTCGAGGGCTTGCAGAACGAGAATTTGCATAGCGGTACCAATCCCGCACAGTTCGAGCAGTTCTTACTTCCAGAATCGCGTAAGTGGTGGACGAAGGTAAAGCGGTTTTGGGATCACGGTGAGATTATCGCCGAGTGAGGCGCTCTCTTCCCGAAAGAGCGCCATCGGCAGACTCACGACTCGCCACCACGGAATCTGTAACGCAAAGACCGACAACGACTTGGGTATCGAATTTTTACGTAACTGACGGCGCCCAGAATTGTGTCGAGGACGAAACTCGATATCTAGCTATTCAGGTTCGACAAGCCAGATTCGTCCGTAGTCTTGTCGATGGATCCAATTGGCGTTGCGCTATGGCGGTTGATATCCACGACCTTCGGAGCGAAGATGATGCACCTGCGAAACACAGCAATGTCACCGACGACAGAACCATGACCAAGTAGTGGCTGCAGCCCAACTCTTGCATGAACGCGTCGGCCTTGTTTTCTGCTGGATTCGTGCTCAGCGCCAGCCGTGACTACGCGAAACTCATACGGCTGGCGCTGGTTGTGCCAACATGAAAGGCGCCTGCGGGTCTGACGCGGCCGCGGGTTATGCAAACCCCTTGGCCAGACAAGTGCGCACACGACTCGCGAGGTGCAAGCGAGTGGGCGCCACCAGAGCGATCGCAATCTCCGCGACGTACCAAAGGTGAGACGGACCGGCAGTCCGACAACCCCAGCTGCTGGCGCCGAAATGTTGCCCGTCGCGAGACGGACACAAGCGGCCGTCGACAGACGCCGAAAGACGGGTTATACCAAAGGTATGAAGACCGCCGTTTCGCTACCAGACGAGGTGTTCGAGAAGGCTGAGAGGCTTGCGAGCCGTCTGAAGGTATCTCGAAGCGAACTCTACGCGCGAGCACTTCGAAGACTACGTCTGTAAGCACGCCCCCGATGCTATCACCGACGCCTACGATCAGATTTGCTCCGAAATTGATCCGAAACCTGACGCATTCACGCAACGCGCAAGCCGCGCAACGTTCAAGAGGGACGAGTGGTAGTCGGACAAGGAGAAGTGTGGTGGGCCGATCTCGCTGAGCCGCGAGGTTCGGAGCCGGGATTTCGTCGCCCTGTTGTTGTCATCCAAGGCGACGCTCTCAACCGAAGCAAGATTGCGACCATCTTGTGCGTTGTTCTGACCAGCAACGTTAGATGGGCCGATGCTCCAGGAAACGTACTTCTGTCGACTAAAGCGACAGGCTTGCCACTCGACTCAGTTGCCAACGTTTCGCAGATCGTCACGCTTGATCGCGACTCACTGATCGAGCGCACCGGAAAGGTCAGTCGAGCAAAACTCGAGCTAGTCTTCTCCGGTATCGACACGATCTTGGAGCGTCGAGGGTGAAGTGCTGGCTAACTCTGGCTAGACACATTCGACTACGAGCTCTACGATTACTTGGAAGACTACTTCGTCGAAAAGTGCGCTCTTGACCCTCAGCCTGTCCACGTGACCAACGAGTCACCTCCACGCTACTCGTTGGTTCTGCCTTCCAAAGTCAGTCCGGAAGCGGCCGTCAACGCAGTCGCCAAGCTTCTTACCACTGAGCTACAGCCCACTTTCGAGTGCGACCTAGCGGCCATCAGATGGTAGTTCGTGCAGTGTTGCTCGCGTCGATGGCGGATCACTTCCCGCAAAAGATGGCATCACTGCGAAGAACGCGTAGCGGCTTCGGTGCTCAGCAGGAGGACCGAGATGCCGAGTAACATCGAGATCCCAGCTCGGCTGAGGTGGGCACGATTCCGCCTTGGAGTTGTGGCACCACTATTGACGATTCCGCCAGAGCACAGACAGTTGGCGACACAACTGGCGGAACTGGCGTCGATACCTTGGCCACGCCCGACGACAGGAGAGTCTCGCCAGATGGAACGCTCCACGACGAACGTCTCGGAGAGCGCTTCGTGCGCTACGGGGCCGGCGCCGGTTTCGGCACAGCAGAACTGCACCCGATTAGCTGGCGTAGGCGCTCCTTGTCGATGCCGTCGTGGAGTCGGACGGTAGCCACTTCGTCGCACGAGCGGACGAGCGCACCTGGCGCCACGAGACGCTGCAGGACAGCGCGATCTAACGATCTAGCGCTTTCACGGTGAAGCGACGCAAGTCGCGGCCAGCGTGAATGCGCCAGTAGAACAACTAGCCCGAGCTGGCGGTTGCCAATAGAAGAGGCAACCAGCGGATGCGGCTCCGCCTCACGGGTTCGCCCCTTCCGGCAAGGCGGAGCTTGCGCTCGGCGTCGACAGCGGACGGTAGGATCGACGTCGATGAAGCTCAGCATGGCGCCCTCACAATGCGGTCCAGCAGCAATCCGGACAACGCGATCGGAGCGCCCCCTGATTCGGGCGCGACGCAGCCGTGAATGTGCGCTCTCGACCGAGCATCAGTTGCAGCCGAGGGAATGTCGTTCGATGTTTTGAGGGAGACGTCCGAAGGACCGAAGTCGGTAGAACGTTCGGGCGCGCACGTCCGCACTGCGGACATGCGCGATTGTTGCGCGCGAGCGGTACGCGACGCGACGCGAGCCACGGAAGTGTTCTGTCTTACGCTTGTACGAGGCGGAAGCGGTCAGTTTCGCAACGTCGATCCCATTTACGGAATTCGAACTCTACTTCGCCGCCGCCGCGCCTCGAACGCGTCGAACAGCGTCAGTGCGTAAAGTGTCAAGCCCACCCCCTGTCTACCAAGATCTGCGTTCGATGCCGCGCTGTGGCCGTGTGGGAAACGAGAGGGCGCGCCGCCTGTACCACTTCACGCCGGAGCCAGCACTCTCACCACGCGACGCTTGTCGGGATCGGGATCGCTGTAGGCCATCTCGAGGAAGAGCACCTCGAAGTACGCAACGAAGAGCCATGGCGTGTTGTTGCAGTGGTAAATGAGAGAGAGGAGGAAGTCTTTGTCAGCCTCGTTCCTGGTCCTCTTCAGAGCCTGGTGGACGGAATTCATCAGGACTTCGACGGCTTGGCACACGACGGCGCTGCTCAGATCCCACACGGTGTCGCCAGAGGCGTCGGTGATCGAGAGATCGGCGTACGTGATCCCGAAAATGGGGTTCGGAGCGGTATTCCCGACCGTGGCGTAGTGGTCGACGACGCGGCGGATGAGACTGCCATCTCCCTGTTCGCTCTCGCAGATCCCGCATTGGTGGGCGAACTCCACCGAATCTTCAGTCGCCCAAGTAAGGCCGACGTCGTTGATGACGCTCCTTCCGGCCGCGGCCCTACCGGCCGCCACGCTCTTCCCCAGTTCTTCCTTCATTTTCTTCGCGTCGCATACTGCGTCGCCGAGGTTGCCCTGGGTGGAGGCCGCGCAGAGCACGGGAATGAGACTCCCCATGAAGTCACCGAGAGCAGGAGCGAACTTGCGTGTGCGCCTTGAGACGGAGAGGATCCTGTGGCGAACCAACGCACAGAGGCCAACCAACGCTGCCCGGCGCTGCGCGGCGCTACCTTCCTTGGCCATCACTGCCGCCATCTGCTTGGTGAGCCAGCCCAGCAAGTCAAGGGCGAGCGTGTACTCGAGGTACCCGGCGTACGCCCCGCCGCTAGGACCGGTTCTCTCGAGCTGCTGGGAGAAAGACGTCCAAGCCTGGCTAACGTCGGAATCGACGGTACCGGGGTCCGCGGTTCCGACGGCGAGCTGGACCGCCTGATTTCGCACGGAGATCTCCGTGCGCATCTCGACGTTCCCGAGGGACGCCAACAGAAATTCGCACAGCGCATAGCGGACACACCCCTCGAGCTCCGCTCGCGAGAGCACCGCGTGGGCGTTGGCACTGGGTTTGGTGACGGCCATGAACTTCTGCGCGTACTTCCTCGCGATCAACTTGGCCTCATTGCCACCGCGGTACTGGTTTGCCTCTTCCACTTGCGCCACCAGCGACTTGTAATCCTGCGTCTTGAGCCGGGAGTACGAAGGCTTATTCATCAGGTTATAGCTGGTGTCGTTGTGCTTGAGCCCCTCGCGATACCACTCCGTTGGACTTCCGCCGAAACTCATGGCAGCGATGTTCGGGTAGGCAACCGCGAGCGCATTCAGATCCGCCAGTGCATTCAGCTCCGGGTCGTTCACGGCAACACGCGCGCACAGGCAGCTGCGCAACACCTCGATCCCCAAGCAGTTGGCGCAGCCAAATTTCTCGCTGTTCCGCTCAGCTTTCTCGTGATAGCGCTCGATAAGCGTCGTGAAATCCCAGACCTTGAGCACATCGTAGATGGCGCTTTTCTTTGGATCTCCGTCGAAGGACGCAGCAGCGTCGATGAGGTGCGCCGAGAAGTCGAGGTTTGGAACGAGACGGACCTTCGAATAGCGTACTCGCATTGAGTGTATGAGGCGATTGTCCGAGCACACTTGTCAAGTTTGGCGTGGATTTCGTCGCCGTAGCAACTCTGTCGCGCGGTTCGTCAGCGTTCGCACATGAATGAGACCAGGCATTCCACGCGAAGAGCTGCGAGCACCAAAGAATTGCAACGCAAACTCACGTAAAGAAGTTCCCCGACGACACGCGCAGGAACGACACTTGGCCGCTCATGCCGAGCGCTATCACGATAGGGTTAGTCTCCATGATCCGCCGTTGAAGCCGCTCGAAATCCTGAACAGCACGAGTAAGAGTCTCGCGAGTTTGTCCTTCGAGCACGTCGGGTAGGCATGCCGCGGCATCATCGAGCAAGGCCTGGAGGAAGAACGAAATGCTGTCGGCGTTCTTGAGCGCGAGATCGGGAGTGAGTGCATTCGCAGACTTTCCGGCTATAGCCGCACGTTTGGCGTTGGGGTTCCCACCAGCCTTCTTGAATGCGGCGAGCAAAGTTGCACCACGCTGAGGTCGGGAGAAGTAGCCGGAGAATGGAGTGCTCGGATTGTCCGGGTCGGGAAAACCGTCGATGGTCTTCGCGTAGCGATGGATCGCTTCGTGGAACAGCAGATTGGCCGACAGCCCGCCGCGCATCTCCTCCTCGAGACCGCACCGAGTCGTCTCCAAGACCTTTGACAACTTAGCCAGCGTCGCCCTTTCGACGGTTTCGTCTGCGCCGGGAGCTACGGGAGTCCCCATTTAGATGAACAGCGCAGTACTAATGCCCGGCGGTATGGCGCCACCGTTCAGTACTTGCCGGATCTGACTTTCGATCGCGGCGCATGCTGTCACTGCCAAGGTCAATGTCGCACCGAGCAAGCTCGGGACGGTCGGGCTGAATTCAACCTTGTCATGCGGGTGAAAGGTTCCGTACTTGCCACCGTCTGGACTCGGGATGAAATAGGGCACGATCGAACCTCTTTCGTTCCCGGACAAGCTACCAATAATCGAGACGGGGGAGAAGTTTGCGACCGAGCGCTTCTGTGATGAGCGCAACGGAGCAAAACCACTTGTCACGTCAATAACGGCGAGGCGGCTCACCGTGCGAAGCGGACGCAGAGGGCGAAGACGAGAGTAAACGTCGCCTTCGAGGTCCTTCGCCAGTTGCAGTCTCGGAATCTGGTTACATCAGATTCAATTGCGTTGAGATCGGATCTCGCGTTCATGCAGAGTGACGAGGAAAACCCGGGATAACGTGATTCCACGTGGCAACACGAACGACGGGGTAAGCGCGCGCCAAGTGCGCGGCCCGATCTGACATCAAAAACGACGGCAGCGTCACCCGTCGCAACACCCTGCTCAAACAAATCCGCGACCAAAATGATGCGCTCCTCGGCGCAGCAACCTGCAAGGCCATCCTCGAGGACCAAGATATCGACGGCTCCCTCTACTGGCTTTCTGAAAAGCGCTACCACCCGCAGCTCTGCAAGATCGCCCACGCCTATACGGTGGACGTCAACCTGGTCGACGCTCAATCCTACTTCTGGACGCGAGACGCGGTATGGAAGCGCTATAGCACGCTGCTCGAAAACCAGAACAAGGTGATCGAGCAGTTCCTTGTGCCGTCGGTTTGAAGCGGCTGTCCCTCTTCAGGTCAAGTGGAGAAGACCATGACTTCCCGGAAGCAGTGTCTAGCGATCTGGCGTTCTCACCACGACGCGACGCAAGTCGCGGCAGCGTGAATCCGCTTGTTGAACGAGACCGAGCACGACGGTTGCCAATGGGAAAGGCAATCAGCGGAGGATGCTTTCAAGGTACCAATCGTCGCGCGATTGCCTGCCGTCATCGGCACGCTCGGCGGGGAGACTCTGTGGCTTAGCCGCTTCGGCAGCGGCGGACAGTCTCACCATACGGGTTTGACCTGTCCGAGAAGACTCGCCCTCGTCGCAAAGCCACCTCCCGTCACAAAGCCACCTCCCGTCACAAAGCCACCTCCCGTCACAAAGCCACGGCCCGTCACAAAGCCACCTCCCGTCACAAAGCCACCTCCCGTCACAAAGCCACCTCCCGTCACAAAGCCACCTCCCATCACAAAGCCACCTCCCGTCGCAAAGCCACGGATTTTAACCGGCGAAACTTCTGCAACGACTTTCAAGCCTTGATCAACCAGAACGAACCTTGATCAACGAAAGCGAAACCCCATCCCGTGAGAATCGGGCTAAATTTCCGCTGGTTCCGAGGTTGCAGCAACGCCAAAAAGACGACCCCCGTCGAAATCCTCAATGGTTTCGTCGTTGCAGAAGGCTAAAATCCGTGGATCAAGCTTCGTTCCGGTTGCAGGAAACTTCGAAGTCGGTGCTCGAAGGTTCCCCACCGGCTGCAGGAAGCTCCGAAGTCGGTGATGGAAGGTTCTTTTTCGCGGTGGTGACCATCGAAGTCGGAGTCGGGGGTTCCCTTTCGCGGTGGTGACCAACGAAGTCGCCGATCGGGGTTCGTTCCCGACGCGGTGGCCTTCCTCGGCGGCGGGCCGAGCTTTGTTCGGACTGTAAGAAGCGCACATGACGTAGGCCGACGGTCAAGGCAGCGCTCCCGCAGATGATGTCGGTGCGTCGTGGCTGAAGGACCTTGACGACAACGTCCCTCCCCCGGTCCTCGTCAACGCGACCGCAGCGGCGCGCTCTGAACGGCATCCTTCGACTGAGCCACTTGGGCGCGACGTGCCTGCGTTGGCGCCCTCGCCGTTTACGAGTGGCTACTGACGTCGACAAGCCGGTGCGAGCACGTGAATCGCGTCGTCACACCCGACGAGCCAATTGCCCTCCGCCTCCGTCACGCTCGTCGCTGCGACATCCAACCGATATCTGGCCAAGGCCTGCCACGTATCGACCTCGAAGACGTCCGTGTTCGTCCAAGGAACGGTAGCGGAGCTATCGAAGAAGCTGCCGCCAAGAATGGCTCGCTTCCCGTCGAAGTGGAGCAACACTTCCGGATAGAACTGCGATGTGGCGGAAGCGTTCGGTTCGATGGTCTTCGAGTTCGAGAGCCCAAAGGTGGCGTCGTCGAGCGAGACGACAATCACCTGATCGCCCATGAGAAGGAGGGCCTTTCCGTGAGCAACCGCAACGCTGCGCAGAAATCCGGTTTCTGTCGTCGCCTTGGTTGTCACACCACGGAGCGAGACGCCGGCGTTCCCTTCGTCGAACCAAAGCAGTTGAAGGTTGACGCTGCCTGCAGCTTGACGAATTGCCGCAATGACGCCGGCGGAACCAAACGGATCGACCGCAACCACCGGAGGGCTGACGCGGGTCGCGCCGTCCGGTGCAACCGCGAGGGAGTGTTCCCAAACCGGCGCAACCGCCTTTCCCTCGGACAGAAACGGATAGGCGTAGCGGCGCAAACGATAGGCTGAATCGCCGTCCGTTAGCACTTGATAAACACTATCGCCGCGGGTAGCGAGCAGACCCGGCGCGCCGGCAAACGTCATGCTCCCTGATGGCGTCGCTCGCTCACTCTCTGCGGATTCGAGCATACTGACGTAACTAGACGGCGCTACCCCTAGCGCTGAACGATTGGCATCCGACGGCAGAACGAGTGTCTCGCCCCGAATGCCATTCCGATAGAGTTGGAGGGGGTGAGTCGGTCGAGCCTCGAAGTACCCTCCGCGCGTGAACTTTGGCATTCGGGGATTGGACAGATCGATCACTTGCGAGGAATAAGAATCAAAAGCCGTGGCCAGCGCAGAGCCCACCCGATCGATTTGCGTCATCCCCCCATGCCCCACTCCCGTGAGCTCGAGCTGGCGCGCGCCCTCTTCTTCGATGCGAACCACCCGTTGCCACGGCGCCAAGACAACCAAAGAATCCGCTGAAGACAATCGCATGGTCGGAATCGAGCGCACGCTATTGCAGCAGTCTTCCCAGACTAGATGCTCACTCCGTATTTCCGGTTCACCTTCGGTGAACCGATACACCTTGCTCACCAAGCGACGAATGGGACCATCCAAGACTTCCCACTCGATGAGGATCCCCTCCGTCGATGAGCTTGAAGGCAATGGGTTGGTGAGTGTCGTCCGCGGGGAAGTTGGCGACCGAACTGGTGTCTGCCGTTCGGTACACTTGGATCCCTGCGATGGTGCCCGCTCCGAGTTTCTGGGTGCCCTCTTGGACGGCCAAATGGATGTCGTTCACTTCCAAGCCGATGAAGGAACGGCCGGACCAAAGCGACGTCAGCACCGTCGGTGGTTCAGTCGTTAAATCCCACCGCTTGATCCCGAGGAGTTGAGCTTGAAAGAGCACATTGCCATCCGGAGACAACGCCGCTTGAATCCCAGTGTATCTACCGGTCGATAAATGGGATCGCCCTGCGCTGATACTCCCATCGCCTCCGACGAGGTACTCATCGAGACCACTTGCAGTCAGACTCCAGAACGTGGAACCACGTCCAGTAGTCGTAAAGAGCGAGCCGCCAACGAGCTTTTTCAAACTCGAGCGCTCGACGAGATGATCGTCGACGACATCGATGACGCGCGCTTGGTAGTATTTCGGTAGACCCGATCCGGCAAGTACGAAGCGATTGGTACCGAGCGCAACCATGTTAAAAGCTGGAACCGAATAGCCCAGCCACAGCGAGACTGAGACTGACGCCAGAACCTGTGGCGCCGGAAGCTGGTCGAGGAGCACCAATTCGCCCTGCGAACCCACCTTCACCAAACTCAGGCGCGAGCCCGTCCTGGTGGAGTCCAAAAACACGATTCGATCCTTACTCAACACGAGAGCCGTGCCCCGATAGAGCGCGTTGTCCTCGCGGTAACCGCCATAACCGTAGAGCGATCCGAGGATCTCCGCGTCACTTGCTCTGGGTTGGCCACCGCAACGGCCTTGACTGCAGCGGTCTTCCGCCGTGCAAATGTCTCCGTCCGAGCACGGCAGGCCGTCCTCCACCATTTCGTGTACACATCCACTCTCGACGCAACTGTCACGGGTGCAGGGGTTTCGGTCGTCGCAATTGAACCGCTCGGCGCAAGACGGAGCGCTCCCGCTCGCTCCTCCAGCGCCGCCAATCCCCATGCTGCCGGAACCTGCAAACCCTCCGAAGGAACTCGAAGCCGAGCCCCCGAAGGCGGGCATTCCGCCTTCTTCGGACAGTCGACCTCCGACGGTTGATTGCGGCAGTCCGCCAGAGGTACTTCCACCGGCCAGCACCGTCGTGGAAGTCATACCGCCAAGACTCGATCGGCTCCCGCCTAAAACCACGCCGCCAGCGCCACCGACACCCTGCCCCGCCCCAGCATGACCCCCGCCGTGGACGCCCGGCGCGTTCAAGCCGGTTTCCCCATCCCCGCAGCCCACCATTAGGGCCAGAGGCGCGAAGAATCGCAAAACATGCCGCGTGCGGTGCACCATGACCCGACCATAACACAGGACCGGGATAGCGCCGGTCCTTACACACGGTGCCTCATCCACCCGATTCGACACTGCGCCGATATTTCAGCGCGCATCACCAGGGCAACGCTCTTGCCAACTCACACTTTTTGAGGAGATCCACAAGGAGCTCGACAGGGGATTCGTCGACGTCCGCGGACACGTCGGTTCCGTCACCATGTCCCGCCCTCCTTCACGTCGGCGTTGCTACGGACGTTGCCTTCGCCTACGCTACGGTTACGCGGCAGCGCGCCAATCCCGTTGGCCAGACGCGAAGTAACCGAGCGACATTCGTGAAACCGCGCTTCTCTTTCAGGCTCTGCTCGATTCGTGGAGTTCCCATATATCTGCACGCGACGCTTCCCATTGGGCTAGCGCTGGTCAGCCAGTTTTCCTTTCGTCCGATGACCTGGCTGGCCCTAATTCTCATTGTCCTGGTTCACGAGGCTGGACACGCGCTGCTACTCGCGCGCTTCCGCTTGCCGGTGCTTCACATCGTCGTGCATGGGTTCGGAGGCGAGGTTGAAACCGACGACAGCCTCACCTCGTGGCAAGCTGCAGTCGTGGCTTGGGGTGGCGTCCTCGCTCAGGCGCTTCTCTTCGTCATCGTAACCCTGATCCTGCGCCTGCCGATCTGGCCGCCCAACGCCATCGCGTCCGATCTGGTTTACACGCTCACAGCGACGAACCTCGTGATTGCCTGCCTGAACCTTCTGCCGGTAGGTCCCCTCGATGGGCGAGAAGCCTGGCGGTTGCCTTGGCTCACCTACCTCAAGGGACGACGAGCTTGGCTACTCTGGCGTCTCGACCGGCTGAAAGCCGCCGCAGAACGCGCTCGTCGTGAGCGACTCCATTAGTGCCGCTCTCGCTCTCGCGCGCCTCCACCGCGCGCATTCGCACCCGCGCCGGTACCACGCCGCACCTGACAGACCTATTACCCGCCCGTCACGAGCAGAAGCACTGAATCCTTGGAGGGAACGCTCGCGCTGTAGCTCGTCGTTTTGCTCCCCAAATCGGTCCCCGTCCAGACGTTCCGCACGGTGGCTGTCGCGCCGAGACCGACGTCCGCGAATCGAACCGTCAGTGTTGCCGACGCAGCCGAGCGATTGAGTAGCAGCACTGCCCGCCGGTTCGTCCCAGAAAGGGTCTTGCTGTAGATCTGAAGTCCTCCGCTATCTGAGACTTTCACGCCTTGCTTCGCGAGCGGATCTTGATCGATTTCGATGACTTCGGCGTGCGTCAGAACGCTCTTCGTATCGGCGCTCATCGTATCGAGTCGATTGCCCGCGAGCAGCGGTGCGCCGGAGATCGCCCAGAGGGCCATGTGTGTTCGATTCTGTGCAGCTGAGAACCCCGGCATCCCCACGATGAGCATGTCCGGATCATTGTAATGCCCCGGTGTCTGCGCCGAAGCATGCTGCGCGGAGTCGTAGTTGAGCAGGACTCGATTCATGTCCGGCTGATCGCCGTAGTAGATGATGTCGGCGCTCGTACGCCACATCGTCGACATACTTGGTGCCCAATTCCACGGACTCTGCTCGCCCCAGTTGCAGGCAGAAAGCACCATCGGGCGCCCCGTTTGTGCCGTAGCTTTCTTGATTGCGTCGCTAATGGCCTGGTACGCAGTCTTCGCGTCGAGCCCCTCTTCTTTACCGCCGCACCAATCGACTTTGACGAAGTCGAAACCCCACTTGGAAAACTGGAGAAAGTCCTGCTCGTAGTGCCCTTCACTGCCGGACCCCGGCGCTGCAGGGCGTCCGGTGGGGTAATAGTAGCCGCAGCCGTCTCGACCTGCGTCCGTGTAGATCCCCGCTTTGAGGCCGAGTCCGTGAATGTATTCCGCAATGGCTTTCATTCCGCCGGGCCACTCCGCCGCGTCGATCGTGATGTTCCCTGAACCGTCGCGCGTTCCCTGCCACCAGCCCTCGTCGATGTTGACGTACTGATAGCCCGCCGCCTTGAGTCCGCTCGACACCAATGCGTCAGCTTGAGTCTTGATCACGTTGTAATTGATCTTCGCGGCAAAGCTGTTCCACGACGCCCAACCCATAGGCGGACCAGCTACGTTGTTTGCCGTGGTTCCACCGGTGTTCGAGGTGCCACCCGTGTTCTTCGTGCCACCGGTGTTCGAGGTGCCACCCGTGCTCTTCGTGCCCCCCGTGCTCTTCGTGCCACCCGTCGAGCTGCCCCCGCTGCTCTTCGTGCCGCCAGATGCCGTCGCACCACCTGCTGCCTTGGTTCCGCCGCTTGCAGACGCACCGCCGAAGGTCATTGCGCCAGTCGAAGCCTGGCTCCCCCCTACATTACGTAGACCGCCTTCAGAATTGGCGCCCCCGAGGCCACTCGAACCACCCAAGCTCGAGCTCGCCGTGCCCGAAATCATGCTCGAGCTACCGCCAGAGGCGCCGCCACCCGAAGTGACGGGTCCGCTCGAATCCCCTTCCGAGCCGCTGCAGCCCAAGGCCAACGTTTGGGACAAGGCGACGATCCACGACGCAGTTCGTTTCATGGGTATTCTCCAAAGGAGCCAGATTGCGATGCGGCTTCTCGAGCGCTGAACGCATCCCGTCACACCTGTCGCACGTGGCAGCGGAGGCTCATCCACGACGACTCACGGGCACGCGAAAGTATGCAATCCTGCGAGGGCGCAGGCTACGGTTGGATTGTCCGAAGAAGGGTCTATTTGTGACCGCGCCGGGGAAGACGCTGACAGCAGGCCTCGTCAGTTGTCTCGGTCCCGCCGAGCATGGAAGAATATACGCGGGCTTCATGTCGCGCTTGAACCACGAGTCCAACCCACGAGGGAACTTGCCTTCGAATAGTTGCATGCTTTCGTCCCGTACGGCGTCAAACCGGGTGAAGTCTCGCCTCACGTCGCCTGAGCGCCAGCTCGCGATCCCCAATACGTCATTCAGCTGTCGCAATGCTCGTCAGTGATCGTTCCCTATCGCAAGCTTCCGCGGAACATTGGCGACGTCGCGCCAACGAGGTGCTGACGTCCGATGACGTGGCCAGCAAACGAGTGGGACCGCGCCCGCCAGCGACGTGGGCGGCCATTCTGCGACAGCTGGAGGAACTGTCTCGCTCACCGACGCCCGCGCCCGAGTGGTGGACACCTGGCACGGCGTTCTTTGGCAGCGTCGAGACACGCACGGATCCAAGTACGTATCACTGGGACGGAATGACTCGTCTCGGGCGACGCGACAATCCGTTGTTCTTCTTCCAGTTCACTTTGGCGGGTTGGGGCGAGTATCAAAGTTACGGCCACGCGCCGCAACAGGTACCGCCCGGCACCGGTTTTTTCGCCATCCTTCCCTCGGAGCATCGCTATTACTTGCCGAAGGATTCCCCGGGGTGGACCTTCGGTTGGATCGGCATTTATCACCCCTACCTTCTCGAACGCGTGACGAGGCAAGCGGCAGAAACGGGGCCACTCGTCGAAACACCACCCGATGGAACGCTGACGGCGTGCGCATTGCGGCTGGTGCAAGGGGCAATCAAGAAGGACTTTCCCGATCGATACGCCGTGGAGTTGTCCCTATTCGAGTTCGTGCTCGCCTACGAGCGCTCGATCCATCTCGCGCGCGATCGCTCGGGAGAACGCACGAGATTGCTCGACTGGGTTCGAACGCGCGTCACCGCCAGTCTCCCAAGAGCACTGACCGTGGACGAGTTCGCGGCAGAGCACGGCATGACCCGTAGCCACTTCAGCCACTACTTCCACGAACGTACGGGCGTGACGCCGGCCCGCTTTGCCATGGAAGTGCGCATTCACAAGGCCACTCGGATGCTCGTGGAAACCAAAGCCCCGCTCAAACAAATCGCTGACGCTTGCGGCTTCTCCGACGCCAATCACTTCTGCAAGGTCTTCCGGCGCTTTCAGCACATCAGTCCGACTTCCTATCGGAATGCGGTTCGTTGAGAGCAACGTAGCCACGAATTGCCGCGGTCTGAAGGAGCAAACGCCGCGGTCCGAAGGAGCAAACGCCGTGGTCCAAAGGAGCAACGTCTCGGTCCAGAACCGCACAAGCCGCGGCTTCGCCGATCCTTTTTTGTTGGGGGCAGATCCCAACGGATCCTTACGCACCGATCAGGGTTCGCACTTTCCCGAAACGGCTTCTCACGCTCGAGCTCTCCCCCGCGATGCAGCCCAAAGGCGATCCGGCGTTTTCGAACGCGTGGGTTTGAGTTACGTTGCAGGCCATGACCAAGCTCAGCCTACTGTGCCTCTGTGCCGCGCTCGCCACCGCCTGCGGCGGCTCGACGAAGGAACCCGAAGTCGCGAGTTCTCCCGCGGCACCCGCAGCCAATGCTCCCGCGTCGCAGCCCGCCGATCAAGCCGCCGCTGCCACGCCAGGCGAAGCACTGAAGATCGGTGACAAGACGAAGTGCCCTGTGAGCGGCGAAGAATTCGTCATTGCCGAAAACTCACCAAAGGCGACGTACGAAGGCAAGGACTACTACTTCTGCTGTCCTTCATGCGCCGCTGAGTTCAAGGCAAACCCGAAGAAGTACGCGAAGTAGCTGTCCGATTGCACTCGGGCTTGCCCACCCGCGTAAGACGAAGTTGACCCCTCTTGATGAGCGAGCGACAATCGCGCTCGCCCATCTAGAATTCGCGAAGGCTTGGAGGTCACGTCATGAATCCTTTCATATCGCACGCATACCTGTTTCTTGTAACGCTCGTCAGTGTGGGCTGCGCTGGCGACATTGGCGGGCATTCGACGACGAATGGCACGGGCAGTGTCAGCGCCGGCGGCGCGACGAGCACGGCTGGCGCAACCGGCGTTACTTGCGGCAGCAAAGTGTGCGCCGCCGGGCAATATTGCTGCAACGCAAGCTGCGGCATCTGCGCGGCTCCCGGCGTTGCGTGCATCCAGATGGCTTGTGAGGGCGCGGGTGGCGCAAGTACGGGTGGCGCAGGTACGGGTGGCGCAAGTACGGGTGGCGTCAGCACCGGTGTTGGCAGTTGCACCAAAGATACAGATTGCCGCATCTACGACGACTACTGCCGCGGCTGCAATTGCCGCGCGGTTCCCACCAACGTCGCAGTGGAACCCTCGTGTCGCCCAGCCGATATGGTTCAATGCTTGGTCGAACCGTGCCTCAAGAAGCGCGCGGCTTGTACCAACGGGCAGTGCACCGTGAGCGGGCAGTACTAATCGACCCAGGCGACGTGTTCCAGCGTGCCTATGTGGACTCTGGCAAGCGCCGCGAACGCTTACCGCCGGCCGTATGGACTCGCGCACCTCGCGCACCTTTGGAGGGACAGCACTGCAGGGAGGATGGTTCTTGCAACGCCGGGTTAGCCTGCATTCGGGACTATGAGCATTGCGATGCGACATTGCGTGAATGTTGCCTCCCGGCGGGCACAAAAGGGTACGCGTGCAGATCAGACGGTTCCTGTGACGACGGACTTACCTGCCTAGTGAGCACTACGCTCTGCAGCAGCAGTCCCAGTCTCAAGTGTTGTTTTCCGCCAGGCACAGAAGGATAATCCCTACAGGGAAACGCGAGCGGACGAAGATTCACCCCTCCTGACTGGAAGTGCGCCGACGCACGAAAAGCCGAAAGCCAAGAGCAGCAACTCCTGGCTTCCTACGTCTCGCCAGGGCGCGGACCGTCCGCGCCTTGGTGTATAGCGGGACGACGGTCAGCGCACTTGGTCACCACACCAAAGGTGGCGCTTCGAACTATCTTCATCTCTGGAAAACTAGGAACATGACTGCCCCGAAGCAATGCAACTCCCGCAACCGCCGCTACCGCCGCTACCGCACGGACACCCGCTCATCCATTTTGTAAGTTGGGTTTGCGCGCGCAATACAGTCAACTCTCGTCCCTCGCCGAAATTCTACCGTCAAGCGAGTTAACGGAAACCCGTCCCGCAACGAGACGCCTCGGGAGACCGCCATGACAGTCTCGCGCAATCGTGTCGCCCGAAGCGCTACACGTTACAAAACTGAGGAGGCTGGGACTGGCGTTCATATCGTAATTACGATTTTGCCGCGCATGCCGCCGCTCTCGAGCTTTTTGTGCGCGTCAGCCACGCGCTCCAAGGGAAAGCGGCTGTCGATGACCGGGCGGATCTGCCCGCGCGTGACGAGGGTTTGAAGGGCCTCGATCTTGGCTTGGGTCCGTTCCATGAATCCAAAATAAAGGACTTGGTTGCGGATCTGCATTCCGTTGATGCTGCCATCAACGTTGACGATGGTTGCCAGCTTTCCGTGAGGACGCACGCAATTGATGCTGCGCGAAATCGTATCGCCGCCCACGGTGTCGAAGGCTGCGTCTACGCCGCGCCCGTCTGTCAGGCGACTGACCTCGTCTTCGAAACGAAGTTTCCGATAGTCGATCACTTCATCGGCACCCAAGCTGCGAATGAGCTCGTTGTTCTCACTGCGTCCGGTTGCGATGACGCGTGCGCCCGCAGCCTTCGCAAGCTGCACAGCGAACACGCCGACCCCGCCCGCGCCGGCATGAATCAGCACCGTATCGCCGGGCTTGGTCTGAAAGAACGTTATGACGTGGTCGTAGGCGGTAATGGCAGCGAGCGGCAAACTGGCTGCCTCTTCGAAGCTCAACTGGGGAGGCTTTTTCGCAACGATCGCCGCATCCTCCACGTGGTATTCGGCGTAGGTACCCTGACGGCCGAAAATGCGCGCTGAATAGAACACCTCGTCCCCTGGTTTGAGATGCGTGACGTTCGCCCCCACCGCGTCAACCACTCCAGCTGCGTCGTAACCTAAGATCGCCGGCATGGGCACACGCGCCCAGGAGCCGCTGCGTCGGATCTTGTAATCCACTGGATTCACGGACGTGGCGCGCAGGTGCACCCGCACCTCGTGCGCGGCCGGTGTTGGTATGGGCATGTCCGCGAGTTCAAGTTTTTCGGGTCCGCCAAATTCACGAATGATGATCGCCTTCATGAACCCACGATATTCGGAACTCGAACCGCATTGCAATGCCGGTCGCAACTCCCGTGGTCACGGGGATCTGACCAGCCCTAAATGCGGGAAGTTGACCACCCTGGAGCGCCCCCCGACCACCCGTTGAGAGTCACCGCGGCGTCGGGGCTCGCTTCTCGTCGAATCGATGACCACGGCCCCACGCGCAAAGAACTCAGGCTTCGCGAATGGAGCACGACATCGAAGGCCGAAACGCGCCGCTGTCTCGGCCATTCCGCGTAGATAGTTGGAACGGCGGAGGTTTGGTTCCTTGTAGGCGAGCTCTGGTTCATCCGCGCAGTATGGGTCGCTCTCGGCGCGCGTCGGCAGTAGTGGCGCGTCGAGCCGGCAAAATCATGGCCGTTGCGCTGCGTCGCGCGACCGCAAAGAAACGCGAGGAAGCCGCTGACAGAACTCGGGATAGCGGCTCCTCGCGACCACAATCTCGTGGCGTCACGCCATCTCTGTTGGCCTTGATCGTGCGCAAGTGCACACGGCGAACACGGTGCGCTCGAGTTTCGGGGCGAGATCCTCGATGCCGCGACAACCTGCAAAAGTCCATGATCCCCGGGTGGAGGGCCTCCCAGCCAACTGGCTCGCAGACCTATGCTGCGCTGCCAATGTCGTTCGGGAGATCCTGGATAAGGTGACGCACGAGGGTAAGGATTACTACCTCTGCTTTCCTTCGTGCGCCGAGGAATTCAAGGCCGATCCGAAGAAGTACGCGAAGTAGAAGATAGCGCGCCGTCAGTCACCGCATTGAACGAGATCGGAATGCGCCAGTTCGGTTGGGCCGGAGGGCAGCACGTTGCCTCGACGCGCTGCCCTACCCGCCGCTGGGCACTTTAGGTGCCGCTCACCACCTTCAGCATGACGACGCCATGAGCCGGAACGGCTGTGGCCGTGTAGGAGCCGGGGAACGTCCCGAGATCCTGCTTGGCCCAGAGATCACGTACCTTCGCGGCGCCCGTGGGGATCCCAAGGGCGCTCCACTGTGCGGTGATCGTGGCCGCCGAGGTTCCGCGATTCAGCAGAACCACCGCAACGGTGTTCGTTCCCGAGAGCTTCTTGGCCCACACCTGTTGGTTCGTGCCCTTCCCGGCAACGATGTGACCTTGGATGCCAAGGGGATCTTGATCGACGGCAATGACCTCCGTATTCGTGAGGATCGCCCTCGTGGTCGCGCTCATGCTGCGAATGTCGTTACCCGCGATGAGCGGGGCAGCCATAATCGCCCAGAGACTCATGTGGGCGCGATCTTCGTCGCCGCTGGCAAGCTTGCCCACCTCGAGCATGTCGGGATCGTTGAAGTGTCCGGGGCCCGCGTAGGAGTAAAGCGGCTCGTTCTGATCGGCGAGACTTATCATCGACGACCAACTCGCGTTGATGTCGAAACCGATACGCCACATGTTGGCGATCTTCGGCAAATCGAGCGAGCACTTTCCTGGGACACAACCCGTGCCGTCGCCGGGGTTGATGCTGTAGAAGATGGAACGCCCCGTGGCCTTCAGCGCGTCGCGCATGGGCGCGAAACCGGACAGCGCCGCGGTGCACTTGTCGTACTTGAGGTAATCAATCCCCCACTCGGCGTAGGTTTGCGCGTCCTTCGTCTCGTACCCAAGACTGCCCACGCCACCGGAATAGCCGCCGTAGATAGCGGCGCAGGTCTTCGTTCCCGGCGTCGAGTAGAGCCCTATCTTCAAACCCTTACCGTGAACGTAGTCCGCCAGTGCCTTCATGCCCGAGGGAAACTTCGTAGTGTTGACTCGGATCTTGCCGGAGCTATCCCGCCCGTTCATCCAACAGTCGTCGAGGTTGACGTACTGATAACCTGCAGCCTTCATCCCACTCGACACGAAGGTGTCCGCGATGCCCTTGATGAGCGTCTCCGTCAAGCCATTGCACCCGAAGGTGTTCCACGAGTTCCATCCCATCGGAGGAACGGCGCCGACAATAGCGCTCGTCCCACCGGTGGCCGTCGTGCCACCAGTGCTCGAAGTACCGCCCTTTGCGGTCGTTCCGCCAATGCTCGAGGTGCCGCCCTTTGCGGTCGTACCGCCAATGCTCGAGGAGCCGCCCCTGGACGTGGATCCGCCAACGGAAGTGGCTCCGCCGGTCCCCGTCGAGCCGCCCTCGACGGTGATGCTCGTCAGCGTGGGCTGCGCGTTTCCGGAGCCGCAGAAGCCGAAGTTCACGGAGCCGTTGCTCGGAATACTCGCGTTGTAGCTTGCGGGCGTGACGGTCATGGTCGTGCCGCTCGTGGTCTGGCTGGCACTCCAGATGCTCGAAATGGTGGCGCCGTTGGTCGCAACCTTCAGTGTCCAATTCGTGACGGCAGCACCGGTGTTCTTGAGCGTCACGCTCTGACAGAAGCCGCCGCTCCAAGAGCTGGTGGTTTCGAGCGTCGCGGTGACGGACCCAGAGCTCACCTGTGTGGCCGCCTGCTCGGCAACCGTGACGTCACCAGCGGTACCTTCGGAGCAACCGCCGATGAATACCGTCGCAAGGACGGCGCACGAACCTACTTTGAGAAATCGTCTCATAAATTCCCTCCAATTGACCCATGAAGCCGCAAATTGACGCCAAGCTGGGGCGGTCTCAAAGAACCACCCCAGCTTGGACGCTGCTTTATTGCCGTCGCGTTAACCAGTCGCTATGGCGTAACCAAGTCGAAGGAGGCCACCTTGACCGAACCGCCCAACGCCGCCGTGGCGTAGTTGAGAATGGCGTACCGGTAGCCCAAGAAGTACGGCCAATCCCGCTTCATCGTGAACGTGCCGCCCAGCTGAGTGAACGTCGTCCCATTCGTGCTGTAGAAGAAGGTCGCAGTGCCACCACCGGAGTCCGTGCGAATGTTGCCCTTGACGCGGAGCCAGAATCTTGGTGCCGCTCAGGGTTGCACTCGCGCTCTCGGTACCGGTCGAGCTGGTATTCCAGCTGGAATCCAGCGTGGCGTTGCTCACCAGCACGACCTTGTTCGCGCCGCCGGAGCGCTTGACGGCAATGAAGGACGAGGTGTCGCGCCAGGCAGCGAGGCCCGCGACGTCACCGTCTTTCATGTTGCTGAAGTCGAGCTCGATGGTCGCCGTCGAAGTGGGCCCCGGCATTCGACGCGTGAGCGTGTTGCGCGCAGCGTAGGGATCCTTCGTCACCGTGGCGGCTTGCAGCGTCAAACCGCTTCCCGCCGACCACTTCGTGTTGTCGGGATTGTGATTCCACTCCCACCACGGCTCGAGGGTGCTGCTCGAGAAGGTGTCCTTGCCGTAACGCGACTTCACCTTCCCAGCTCCACAGGGAAGCTTCGGGGCCGCATATGAAGCGCCCCATTTGCCGCCGACCAGCGTCACCTGGGGCCATCCATCAGAGGTCCAAGTGACGGGTGCCATGACGGGGATACGTCCTGCGGGGTAGGCATCGTTGAAGCCCATGTAGAACCACTCACCATTCTGAGTGTTGAACACGTTGCCCTGGTGCGGACTTGCGCCAGAGCCAACCCCTGCGTAGGGCACCTTGGCCGCGAAGGCCTTGAGCGAGTAGGGTCCGAAGGGTCCGGACGTCGACTTCATGACCCACTCACCATTTGCGTACTGCGTGCTGAACACGTAATAGGCGTTGTCCTTCTTGAGGAAGTGAGAGCCTTCGAGCGGACCGCCGACGCTGGCCGGCGTATCGAGGATCTTCTGCGCCTTGACCTGGGTGAACGTGTCGGGATTGATCTGCGCGACGCTGATCGCGTTGTTGCCGTAGACCGCGTACATCTTGTCGTCATCGTCGACGAGCAAGCCCACGTCGTAGTAGCAGAAGTTCGTCTTGTGCTTCGTCCAGGGGCCCGTGGGTGACGTCGCGGTGAACATGGCGCCCCCGCCCACGTTGTGCATGCAACCGTACCAGTAGAAGGTCTTGTTGCTCTTTCGATACACGAGCGACGACGCCCAGATCCCGTTCACGTACGAGCGCTTTCCGTTCGTGAGATCGTAGCTGGCGTCGAAGTCGAGCACCGGAACCGAGTGGCTGAGGTACTCCCAGTTCACCAGATCGTACGAGCGCAGCACGGGCGCGCCGGGCGAGTTGTGGAAGGTTGACGCGGTGTAATAGTAGGTGTCGTCGACGCGGAGGATCTCGAGATCGGGAAGATCCTCCCAAATCACGGGGTTGTTGTAGGTCGCAGAACAGGTTGCGGGGCTTCCGCCCGTTGCGGTCGATCCGCCCTTCGCCGTCGTTCCGCCGACGCTCGAGGTGCCACCCTTCGCCGTCGTTCCGCCGACGCTCGAGGTGCCACCCTTCGCCGTCGTTCCGCCGACGCTCGAGGTGCCGCCCTTGGAAGAAGTACCGCCAGTGCCCGAAGTGCCGCCGGTGCCCGTCGAGCCGCCGTTTACGGAAAGGCTCGTTAGCGTGGGCTGCGCGTTTCCGGAACCACAGAAGCCGAAATTCACGGAGCCGTTGCTCGGAATGCTCGCATTGTAGCTCGTGGGCGTGACGGTCATGGTCGTGCCGCTCGTGGTCTGGCCGGCACTCCAGATGCTCGTGATGGTCGCGCCATTGGTCGCAAGCTTCAGCGTCCAGTCGGAGACCGCAGCTCCGGTGTTCTTGAGGGTGACGCTTTGGCAGAAGCCGCCGCTCCAAGAGCTGGTGGTTTCGAGCGTCGCGGTGACGGACCCAGAGCTCACCTGTGTCGCCGCTTGCTCGGCAACCGTGACGTCATCCGCGGAACTCGCCGCGCAACCCCCGAACAACGCAGTCGCTGCGACTGCACACGCGCACACCTTGAGATACTGCCTCATGAACTGCCTCCATTCACTTTTCCACTCACGCTCTGGCGCCTCCCCTTGGGGCGCGTGCAGTGCGTGTTCGTGGAGTCTCGAGAATCGACGTGACAGCGGTGACCGCATCCGCCTTCCGGGCTGACGCAGGCAAAAACGGGGAGAGGTGCCCTTTACAAAGGCGATTCGATAGGCTTCAGCGTTGGCTCACCACCAGCGACGAACACGCAGCAGTGGGCACATGTGCGAGGATCCGTTGCAAAATGAGAACCGCGCACAAGAACGGACAGACGGTCAACCCGAGTGTCGCACGCGAAGGACTCCGCTCATTCACGCTTGATGTGCGAGCAACGTTGTGTGCACGGGCAACGTCACTTTCGTGTTACTCGGGCGACATCGCGTGAACCGCTCGAGCGCCGCTGAGCCCTTGCGGGCATCGCGTGAGCCGCACGACGCGACGCCGTTGAGCTCTTGCGGGCATTGACGCCCCGACCTCTCACACCAGGTCGAGAGCGATGCCCGGCTCGACGGCAGCGACAAATGACAACGCCCTCGCTCGTGGGAGCGAGGGCGCGAAGCAAAAAACTCTGACGTGCGCGGCGGACTCATCGATTACTCGGCAACGCCCACCGCGGGCGATGTGACGTCCGAAAGGACGCGTGACGCTTACGCCAATCAATCTGCAGACAACGCCTACGCCTAACGCGCGGCAGTGGCGGCCTGGTACCGTTCCTCCGTGGCTTGACGTTCCGCACGAAGCGCCGCCATACGCGCCGCCAGCTTCGGCGACTTCACCACGTCGGGGATCTGTTGCAACCCATAGCTCGAGCTACTGCTGCCCAGAATGAATGAGTCGAATACGAGCAAGCTTGCCGGCTTTGGACCTTTGACACCGAGCTGGCTGTCAAAGGTCCAGGCCGTATTTGCCGCGATCGTGCCGAGGTTGGTGTCCGAGAGATGCCCCGTCAAAAGCCCCGACGTCGACTTGGTGAACGCAGTGATGCCGACATTGTAGATGGTCTGCGACGGCGTGAGCTTGCCCGACATGGCCCAGTGATTGCCGTCCTGGTAGATGGCATCTTCAATGACGTTGGAGGTAATGACCTGACTGAACTTGGTCCCGGTCGTGTGCATGCCGTCGAAGACAATCGAAACGGAGGCAACGTCTGTGGGCCGCACCGTCGAGAGCTCGTTGCTCCAGAATCCCCCGGATTCCCCGGGGCCCAGGCAAGCAATGGAGGTATCGAGAGTACCTAGGTAAGGAGCCGCGTACGCGTACGTGGTCTCCGACCAAAGCGCCACTCCAGCAGCGCTCTTGAAGGTGAAGTCCACCTGGGGGAAACAGATGACGGTGCTGCCATTATTGATGACCTCGCCGAACCACTCCGTGTAGGCGGTAACCTCATCGGTGACGAGGTTGAGGCTCTTCAGTGCGAGCCCGTTGCCCTCCGTCGTACTCGAAAACTCACGAGCCGCCGTCGCGGGAATATTCGACAAGAGCGCGGGCGTCGCCGCGGTCGTATGAGCCGACGAGCTTCCACCGCTGCCAAGGCCCGCCCCTCCCATTGCCGCACTCGCCCCACCGGTCGTCGCACCCGTGGCACCGCCGAGCCCAACGACACCACCGGTGCTCGATGAGCTGGTCGCACCACCAGTCACCGTGGAGGCACCGCCGCCGCCGACCGTCGTCTCCCCGCCACCAGAACCAGAATCATCGCCACATCCCGAAATTCCGGCGATAGCTGCCAACAAACCGCCCCATACCCAATGCGAATGCACACCAATCCGATCACAACGCATAGATCACTCCTTCACCTCCGACACACCCAACCTGTGCGCGTCAGAAGAATTGCCAATGTTTCATGGCAGTACTGCGCGGTCAACCGTAAACCTCGCCGTGAAATTCGCACTTTTACCGTGAAATTCACGAGAGTGAGACCAGACGCAAACTTCGCGCACTCGCGTCATCGGTGGAAAGCAATTGCGGCCGATTGTTTGGAACAACTCGTGCGCAAGCACGAAATTGCGTCGATAAACACGTGCAACGTGCGACCAACTCACGAAAAGTAAGAACACCGATTGTGATAATTGGAGCGACAACGACAAGGTGAGTCTCGTTCGCGAAAGGTGAGAACGCCGATTGCGACCACGGGAGCGACACAACGTGCGTCCCAATCACGAAGAATGGGAGCAGCCGATTGCGACCACGGGAGCGACACACGCAAGGGATCGCGCAATGGAGACGTCGCGGTCACTCCGTAATCGCGACGCACCGACAACAAGCTGAACCAGTTCCACAGCCAATTGCTAGCACCTCGCGGGTTGGGACATGTTCTCGGGACTGGCCCATTGCGGTAGCTGGAGATCGAATCACGGAACCAGAAATGCAAGCGCAGTCGGACAGGTCGACGCTTCCTGCCAATGAGCGAATGAGTCACGGGGATCACTCCTACGCTTCTCAGCAGCGGCAATCTCTCGCGGAAATAGCGATTGGCCTCCGTTGTGGCACACTCGGAAAACCCATCATGTCCGCTGATTACCGATGCCCCCATTGCTACGCGCGCGTCGATACCGATCCTGATCCTGGAGGCGGCGAACGACAGGAATACATCGAGGACTGTCCCGTATGCTGCCATCCCAATCGCATTCGCGCGACGCTCTTGCCAGATGAAGACAGTTACGCGGTGGAGGTCTCGCCGGAGACGTGATCGAAGACGCAGCAACGCGTTACCTTTGGAGCTCGTACGTTGCCGTTGGAGCTCGCGAACCACCAACTCAATCAAACACTCATCCCGCAAACGCCGTTCGTCCCTCCGTGCGCGTGTGGGCGTGATGCTCGTGAACAAACGACCCGGCGCCGTTGACCCCCTGCTGCGAAGCCCTGGGTACGAGCCTACTTTCTGCGCCGTGATTGAACCGCGTTGCCATCTCATCCTCTTGAGATCTGACGGAACGAGGGCGCATCGAAAGAAAGACGACGGTTCGCAATCTGAAGTTCACGCTACAACATTGCCACAGCACTCGCATCGAATTGACCCGTGCAGAGCGGGTAATTTCGGCGTAATGCTTACTGTCGAGAGCCGGCAAGCAGTCGCGCTCGACCGTAAATCGAAAACGAAAGGGAGGGTCGCATGACGTTCGAAACAGTCATTGGGCGAACGATTATGGCGTTGTGTATTGCCGCTAGCGTAAGTCTTGTCAGCTGCGCACGCGACGAGCATGACGAGCGCGACGGGACGATCAGCCACGTCGAGCAAGCCTCGACGGTGCCGAGTGGGTTCTCGGACGAGGTCGTCGCAAGTGGCCTCGCGAGTCCAACAGCCATGGCTTTTGCGCCAGATGGCCGTATTTTCGTTACGGAGCAGGGTGGACAGCTGCGGATCGTGAAGAACGGCACGTTGCTATCGGCACCGTTTCTAACAGTATCTACGACGTCGAGCGGGGAGCGCGGTCTGCTCGGCATTGCATTCGATCCGAACTTCACGACGAACCGCTTCGTGTACGTCTATTACACGGTGCCGAGCCCAGCGCACAATCGGGTTAGTCGCTTCACCGCCAACGGCGACGTGGCCGTCGCAGGTAGCGAAACGGTGATCCTGGAGCTCGACAACCTGAGTTCAGCGACGAACCACAACGGCGGCGCGATGCACTTCGGGCCCGACGGGAAGCTCTATATCGCCGTTGGCGAGAACGCGAACCGCAGCAACGCGCAAGTGCTCACGAATCGCCTTGGAAAGGTGCTGCGCATCAACGCGGACGGCAGCATCCCGACGGATAACCCGTTCTACTCGACGGCAAGCGGCGCCAACCGTTCGATTTGGGCGCTCGGTCTGCGCAACCCGTTCACCTTCGCGTTCCAACCGGGTACCGGTCGGATGTTCATCAACGACGTTGGCGAGGTAACGTGGGAAGAAATCAACGACGGGGTCTCGGGAGCGAACTATGGCTGGCCAACGACGGAAGGGATGACGACCGATCCGCGTTTTCGCTCGCCCCTTTTCGTCTACGGTCACGGCAGTACCTCGACGACGGGCTGTGCGATCACTGGAGGAGCCTTTTACAACCCAAGCACGGTACAGTTTCCGAGTTCCTACGTCGGAAAGTACTTCTTCGCGGACTACTGTGGAAACTGGATTCGAGTCTTCGATCCGAGCACGGGCGCCGCACAGAGCTTCGCGTCCGCGCTCTCTTCGCCAGTCGATCTGAAGGTGGGGCCAGACGGACTACTCTACTACTTGATGCGCGGCGCAGGCGGCGTCCTCGGGCGGATCCGCAGTACAACGAACCAAGCGCCGACGATCACGAGCCAACCGGCGAATCGCACGGTGGCGATTGGTCAGCAGGCAACCTTCTCCGTGAATGCGACAGGCACGCAACCGCTCACCTACCAGTGGCAGCGCAACACGGCTGACATCAGTGGAGCAACGAGCTCGAGTTACACGTTCACGGCGCAAGCGGCGGACAACGCGGCGACCTTTAGGGTCATCGTCGCAAATGGGTTCGGAACCGTGACGAGCGCCCCGGCGACCCTGACCGTCACAACCAACGCTGCACCGGTCGCCACCATCACGACCCCAACCGCAGGCACGCTCTACAGCGCTGGCGACACCATTGGATACGCCGGCACGGGCACGGACGCCGAAGACGGCACCCTGCCGCCCAGTGCTTTCACGTGGGAGGTCGTCTTCCATCACGATACCCATACGCACCCGTTCATCGCACCCACCAGCGGCGCGACCTCGGGCTCCTTTGTCGTCCCGAAGCTCGGTGAAGTAGCAACCAACGTGTTTTACCGAATCCACCTCACGGTAAAGGACTCGACCGGACTCACCCATTCCGTCTATCGCGATGTTTCACCCCGCGTCTCCACGCTCACCCTCCAAAGCAACCCCGCTGGGTTGCAGCTGACCCTCGACGGCACGCCGGTGACGGCACCAGTGGCCGTTCCCGCAGTCGTCGGCATGACAAGAACGCTCGGTGTCGTTTCGCCGCAAACCCTCTCGGGAGTAGGCTACACCTTCGGCAACTGGTCGGATAGTGGCGCCGCAAGTCACAACATCGATGTACCGGCAGCGAACACCACGTACACCGCAACGTTCACGGCCGGTGCCGGTCCGACCTTCCCGATCCGCATCAACTTCCAATCGAGCGGTGCGCCAACACCAGCGGGTTACTTCGCTGACACGGGACTCGTCTTCGGCGCACGAAATGGGCTCAGCTATGGTTGGAACGTGAGCCACACGGACGTCACGCGGGATCGCAACGCAATCAGCAACCAGCTCCTCGATACCCTGTGCCACTTCCACTCCGGCGCCCGTTGGGAACTCGCTCTGCCGAATGGGACCTATCAGGTGCTCGTCAGCATTGGCGATCCGTCGTTCCCATCGACGCACACGTTGCTCGTGGAAGGGATCACCTTCTGGAACGCCGTTGCCCTCTCGTCGAATCAGTTCCTGAATGCCACGAGATCAATCACCGTGAACGACGGTCGCCTCACCGTGACTCAGGGGAGCGCCGCAGAAAAGGCAACGCGCATCAACTATCTCGAGGTGCGATTGCCCTGAGGGACGGTTCGTGAGTCTGCTGCACTCGCCGCGTCTGAGGCGGCGAGTGCTTCTTTGCGGGTACTTCGCGCTCCTAGCCACCGCGACGACCCTTGCCAGGGGTTCTAACGTCGAAGCGTTCGATGCTCCCAAGAGGGAGAAGCTTCGGGCGTACGGGAGGCCGGCTCACTTTGATATCCGTCAATGCGCGTGAGGATGGTCCTTGTCGACGAGATAGGTGTCGCCGTCGGGAATGACCCGCCAACCCTCGTGCCAATCACGCCGCTCCAACAGGACGAACGGTCTGCCCGCAGGCATGTGCACCACCTTGCGCGCACGACCATCGCGCGTTTCGAGGAGCACGTCCAGGGACACACTTCGATCCCCACGGCGGTGCAACCATTGAGCATGGCCAAATCCGTGTTCGAGTTTTACGCTCGCGATCCCTGGTAGCACACCGACCGCAGTCTTGAGTCGGACCGGATCCACTCCGACGAACATGACGTTCGGCGTCGCTGGTACTCCTTCACCACCGAAGGACGTGAAGTAAAACCGCCCCGAATCATCCCAGCTATCATGCCCGGTGATCCCCGTGTATGCCGGCGTGAGCTTCGGATCGAGCTCGGCCTCCGTCGCGAGTTCGAGAGGCGTCATCGTCCGCCGGAAGTCCCACTCGAACAGGGAGTTTACCGGAGCCGAATCGTTCAACAGATAGATCTTTTGCTCGTTGGGACTAAGTTGCATGCTGCGCACGCGAACCGCCCCGGTGCGCGTCGACACGTGGGAAGACGGGAGCTGCCCTTGGCCGAGCTTCGTGAACGTGCCCGTCTCGTCGTCGAAGCGGTAGAGATTGAGGGGATAATCGAGGATGTAGCACCGCTTCTTATCCCAGGACCACTGCCCCGTTCTCAACATTTCGCTGATGCGCCAGTCCGTCCGCTCTCCCCAGCCCGTAACGGGATCCCAGTAAAGAACGTAGGTCGGCGTTGCCGGTTCACCTGGCATCAACGTCCCTGCCGTGCCCACGGTGAAGTAAACGCGGCCACGCGAGTCCACCCAGAGAAAACGTCCCGGATTGTAGTACTTGCGGGTAAGCACGTCCGGACGTCCTAGATCCACTGTTTTGCCGGTTGCAATGTCGTATTGATACAGGTGCGCGGTGGGAGATCCGAGTGCATAGAGGAAGCCTCGTTTCTCGTCCATCGCCGAGGAGAATATGGAAATGTGTTCTGCTGCGACACCGTTCGGCTCACTTGCACTCAAGTCGAGAAAGTCGCGACTGCGCTCGTCGTAGGCGTAAAAGTGAAATCCGCGGCGCTGCAGGTAGAGGTCGTCTTGATTCGAGTAGTCTGCCGTCGCCACGTACACGCGATCCCGATACCAAATGGGTCGAACGTGGAACTTCTCTGCCGTCTCACCGGGTAGCCAGTTGTCGACCGCCTCCGAAGCTGCTCGCGCATCGCCAACGTAGCGGAGCACGTCACTGCCCGATGGGAGTCGAAACATCGCTGAGTTCGTCGTGTGATCATTCGTCGTCACGTAAATGGCCCCGTCCGGCGCCGAACCCACCGAAAACCACGACTGATTGGAAACGAGGCCGTTAGGGGTATCGGGAACGATCCAAGTACGCACGCCGTCCAATGCTCCCTTCGTTGCCCTCGCGCTTGGCGCACGACTCACGAGCGCCGCACTTGCTTCGTTCGCAGTGCCTTCGCTCGCTGTATCCTCCTTCGCCGTGTCTTCCCAGTTTGCGTCGGTGGCGCAGCCCCAAAGCAGTGCGCCGCAGGCCAATACTCGCACCGCGTTCAACGTCGACAAATCATGTTTCATTGTACCCTCTCGATGTGACATGCACACGACGCAACGCGCGAGCGTGTACACTCGCACACGCGTGCATGCTGACGCCCGATGTGTATTCGAAGCCGAGACTCAAATCAAACCAAAGTTACGCCTGGACCTGAACAAGACTCACTGTTGTTGCTTTTGCGAATGCGTTGTTTCGTAATTCACATTTCACAAAGAATTCGTGATCAAAACCCGACTTAGGAAAACGAATGCAATCATGCGCGGTTGGCCGCGGTGCCGCAGCGCTTCGAGGGCACGAATCCACATTGCAAGCGCTGCAAATCGTCACGCTCTTTACCGCGTCCCCCGAATGCCATCGCTACACCTGATGGGTCATCGCGGCTGACGTCGTTCGCAAGGCCTGCGAGGTTGCGATGGCAAGCATCCGTTTCGCCACAATGGAGAGTGCAGACATCGCTATGGCCAAAAAGCGCGATGCAGCTGGCACTTCCTTCGCCAAACCTCGAGCGAGAGCCGCTCCCGGAGTCGACAAGGCAACGCGCGCAGCGCCTTGTGATCTCCTCCCGCTCTGCATGATAACTGGCTAGGAATGCGACGATTGCCGAAACCAATAACCGGGTCTCGGCTTTCTTTTGGCTTGTGCGGCGCGCGAACGACGCCTGGCTACCGCAAGCACACGGAGATGGCTACGATCGGAAGCGGCACGTTGTCGTCAGGCGCCAATCGAGATTCGTCTGAACGCTCGCGTCGACCGTTGAGGTCCAGCAACTTTCGGCGCACGGCTCTCGGCGGTTTGTCGAACCGCTTGACGAGCTACTGCCCTGCAAGGGTCCGAGTGTGATTGCGCCACGTCGTTCGGTCCCATCGGGACCGAACGCTAGACAATGGCGCCGCCTTCGGACCGCAGCAAACCTACTCGATTTCACAGGGTGACAGTGGCTTGCGAAAGTCGTTTGCTTGCCACTTTTGCTCAGCCTCGTCGAGGTTGTTCAGACACACGACATCGAACCCCGAGTCGGTGAAAGGTTCCAGCTTTCTGCCTTGGCGAATCGCATCGTAGGCGAGATTTACGACATCATATCCCCAAGAGAAATACTTCTGGCCGAGTAGGGCCTGAACATAACCGCTGCGCATGCTGGCCAGGGACTCCGGCACCGCATCGAGACCGATGGAACTTCACCTGCCCAGCCTTGACTGCAGCAATCCAGTTCGGGGCGTTGGCTGCAAGCTTGGTGGATCTCAAGGGTAGTCCACGCGAGAAGTAGAAGGCCGCAACATCGGGATGCGCAGCTAGAGCAGGATCGAGCAAAGTGGTGCACTCCTCTGTGTCGACCTCTACGGCGCGACTGCACTCGATAACGTCAGGCAACAGCTCGATGTTGGGATACGTAGTTGCGAGTTCTTGCTGAAGTGCCGCCATCCGCTCGATATGCGGCGGGTTCGTCGCCAGCGGGGCGACCACGATCACCTTGCCAGTACCACCGATGAGCTTGGCGATCAGTCGTGCAGTCTCCTGCCCTGCCGCTTGCTGGTCCATGTTTAAGAAGCTGTGGCGCTTACTGTCCGGCGCGTCGATGTCCCAGGTAATCACGGTCTTGCCTTTGTCGACCGCTTCGTCAATCAGTGGCGTCGCCGTTGCAGGATCGCTGACGGAAAGAGCAATGGCGTCGACGTCATTATCGATTGCCGCACGAATGAGCTCGTTTTGTAGGTCACCTTGAGGTTCCGCCGGCTCGGAGATTTCGACTGTGACTTGGCTTCCTGTGGCCGCCGTGAGTTCCTCGCCTGCTAGTTTGGCTCCGAGTCGGGCTGGGTCGTAAACCGTAATCGTTTTGGATTTGCTGATCCAAGCTATCGTTGCGGGCTCGGGAGCCTCTTGGTCGTTCGTGCTACTGCAACCTGGAATCAAAGTAAGAGCCAGTAACATGGCAGTCGAATTGCAAAAGTGACTCATCGGCAGCCTCCTGTTTGACACTCCGAACATGGTCCCCCCGCGTTGCCCGCGGTTGCCAGTTTCGACAAACGGCACGCGCGCCCGCTGGCTTTAGGCGTTTGGTCTACAATTTGGATACTACCCACGTTTGGTCGTAGCTCCATGCACTCACGTCCACGCTTACGATCTTGAAATAGGTTCCACGAGAGCTGGTGGACGACACAGCTTCGAGCTCACCGATCCGGCGGTACGGTAGAACCCGATCGTGATCTTGCCGGACACGACGTCGAACAAGTAGGGCGCGGGTAGACCTAAGGTAGCCGCGCGACGCGATTCGACGAGGTTGGCGAGCGCACCTGTCACGAACGGAAGCTTGCCGACCTGGTGAGCCTCCCATCTCACCATCATTGAACTAGAATCAATGCTCTGGCGGCAGCAGTGCGCAAGGTGCGTCGGTCGAGGCCATTAGGAAGTCTCTCGAACGCCCGTATTGTGTCGAGTGACGATCCGTGGACACTCAGCAGGCAAGGCCAAGGGATGACGGAAGACCCCAATCCATTCGAAACCTTAGGTCCCAACGCCGCCAATCGGATCGAAGTGCGGTTCAAACCGCTTTGGGCCTACATTGATGCGATAAGGAACTTGGGGCGATCCTTTTGTCAGACGACCTTCGGCGATCGGGAAGTCACGGAACGCGCGCAACTCATCATTCAGGAGGCCTTGGAGAACGCCGTGAAGTACTCCCAATCCGGCCCTAAGAGCGAATTGGAAGTGTCCATTAGCTCCAACGGCAACGACATCGAGATTACGGTCGGTAGCAAACCAACTCCGGAAGATCTCGTCAGCCTGCGTGCAGAATTGAATTGGATTCGCGCGTCGGAGCCACAGGCGGCCTACATCGAGGCGTTCAGGCGGGCCGCCGAGAATCCGGACGGTTCTGCGCGCCTCGGATTGGCGCGAATGCGTTACGAGGGGGGAGTAGAATTAAGCATGGTTGAGACAGCGGACGGTCGAATTCGCCTAACGGCACGCGGAGCCATATGAACACAATCCAGGAGATCGCGATCCCACGGATCGAAAACCTGACGATGACGGTCACGACAGGGCGCTTGAGTCTGCGTGGAACCATTGCGACGCGTGAACCCAGCCGAAGCATTGGAGTCTACTTCAAGGAACTGCACGCGGCTATCATTGCCGAAAGGGTGCGGACATTCGTGGTGGACGTATCCGAGCTGACGTTCGTCAATTCCTCCGCGATTCGCCTGTTCATCGACTGGGCAATGTGGCTGAACCAACTTCCCGCAACCGCGAGGTACCGTTTGACGTTTGCGACTTCGCGACACGTAACTTGGCAGGCGACGAACTTCTCTGCGTTGCGTTCGCTCGTTGGTGACGTCGTGTTCGTCGAACAGAAGGACGGCACAGCCGCTTGAAACTTGTCCGCGCGTCGCCACGAAGGACGCTAGTGCGCTCGCAACCCAAGAGTCACGCAATCACACCAAGTGCCTGATCAACCCAACCGCCCAGCCAACGAAAGCAAGTCGGAAACCGGCTTCGCGAGTATGTGCACCAAGAAAGCGACGCCGCAGACGGCGGATGATCTCCCGCCTTCACGTCGCGCGCATGTCGACGCGATTGCGGGAGATCCGTTGGTCATCTTGCGCGTCGTGTGTGATGCAGGCTCCAATATCCTCGAACCTACGCATCAATACACGATGGCCATTGCAAAGGCCCGTTTTCGCTCCACCGTAGCGGAAAAGGTGAGCTTAGCGTGTTGGGAGCTGTTCTCCAATGCGCTAAGTTATGGTTCCATCAGTCGCCCAGTAGTGCTCGAGTTGATCGACTCGAACACGTTCGTGGAGCTGCGAGTATCGAATGACGCCATCGCAGTGCGTTGCCAGTTGCTCGATCAACGCGTCAAGCAATTGAAGCTCGATGCAAAGGGGACCTACCTGGAGGAAATGCGCCGGTCCGTGTCCGGAGGCGTGCCTCGAGCAACGCTCGGCCTCGCCCGCGTGGTCCACGAGGGCAAGATGGACCTCGACGCCGTGGTCGTAAATTCGAGTCGTGTCACGGTGACCGCGCGTTGTGCGCGCTAACACGTTTCCCGTCGCCGTAGCAAAACGACGCTGACGTCGTCGTCGGGCTTCGGACAGAACGAAAACGAATCGTGGAGCACGCGTTCGATGGCCGCTTCCAAGCTGGGTGTGTCCTGGATAGCAGCTCTGAGGGATTCCACGAAACGCGTGGCATCGTAGAGATTGCCCAACTCGTCACGGGCCTCGATGAGGCCGTCGGAATACAAACACAGCACGTCTTCCTGCTCGAGCGTGAATTGCAACGTGGCGACCTCCGGCCAGGACTGCAGGATCCCGAGCCAGGGTCCGCTCGCATCGATTCGCTCGACGGTCTTGCTGGCAGCGCGATATACGAGCGGCCACTGGTGACCACCAGCGACTCGGAACACACCATCGCCCGCGTACGCTAGCAGTTGGCACGTGACGTACTTGTTTTCGCGCAACCGTTCGGTGATGTTTTCCCAGAGCAGATGGTTGACCGCGCCCATCACGCAATTGGGATCTTGCTTCGGGTTCATGCGAAATTGCATCGCAAACGCTGACTGCACCATCAACATGATGAGGCCAGCCCCAATGCCATGCCCCGACACGTCGCCGATCGTGATCCACAGCGCGCGCTCGGACGTCAGAACGTCGAAGAAGTCGCCGCCCACTTCGTCGGCAGGGAGCATCCGCCCTCCGATCTCGAATTCGGGATGAGCGGGTTTGGTGGGTAGCATGGCCTGCTGAATATTGGTCGCAATCTCTAGCTCGCGCGCCATGCGCAATTCGCGCATCGGTCGTAACAACGACCGACCAACGGCAAGCACCAGAACTCCAGCCACCAGCAGCCCCAAAATCGAGGCGATCCACAAGATGCGTCGCGTCGTGGCCTGGCTGGCAGAGATCTCGGGCGAAAGCGAGAATACGAGCTTGCCTCCGCCAACGGTGATACCCTCCGGGTTATTGATGGGTCGCACGACGACCACGTCCGTTTCACCGATCGTAACGCTGTCGCTGAAAGTAGCAGGAGCGATGCGACGCTTTTCGAGTCCATCGCGATTGAAGTGGACCAGCAGGCTCGCCTCAGCGCTTCCGGGTGCACGCAGCCAGACTTCGACGTCAACGACGTCGCGATCCTTCGCGAGATCCTTGACGTCGTTGGCGAGGGTTTCGGTGTCGGCGAAAACGACCGCGGGCGCGGAAGAGCTGACGAAGAAATTGGCGACCATCTTCGCGGCCGTGACCTTGCCGTTGACCAGTGTGTCCCGTTCGTGGCGTGAAATCCCGAGGTACGCACCGACAGTCACCAGCAGCATCACACCTGCGATGACCAGCACCAAGCGCTGGATCAACGAAATCCACAAAGCCCGCGTACTCTGGGTCGCATTGGCGGTCATGTGAGCTGCTCCGAAACCAAGTATGGGCGATGCGGCGACCGAGACCCGATGCGCTTTCGCGCGCGTGGAGTGCGCGTGCACACTCTCGAACGAGTCGACGACCTGTCGAATTCGGAGCGAAAGTGCATCACTTGGGATGAAATCACGATCCCAATGCCAGCGTCAACTCGCATGTCGGAACAACGAGCCTCCCCCGCTTGCGTTTTCGCCATGTACCGATAGCCGACTCTGACTTCAGTGACTCGCGGGGCGGATCGCGGGCGGTCAAGGCGGGGAAAGCGGCATCCCGTTCTAGGACCTGGCAGAAGCGTTCGCGCCTTTGATTGGCATGAGAGAATCCCGGGGCGGTTCACGAGTCGTCGAGAGGGGAAACTCGAAACGCCAAGTGGTCCCGCGTCGTGACTCGGTCTCGAGGCGGATCGAGCCACCGAGCTCTCGTACCGCTGCTTGCACCGCGCTCAGGCCGACTCCACGCCCAGCAACCTCGCTGACGCTGCGCTTCGTCGTAAAGCCTTCGTGCATCAATGCGGCCTCGAGATCCTTCTGGCTAGCGTGAGGCAGACCGCGATCACGGGCGATTTCACGGACGCGCTCCCAATCGATGCCGCGACCGTCGTCGACGACTTCGATGATGAGTTGATCTTTAGTCGTCGCCGTTCGAAGCTCGATCCTGCCTGCGCCGGGTTTGCCGTTTGCGATGCGGTCGGCTTCTGACTCGAGTCCATGGTCCACGGCATTGTTGATGACGTGAATGAAACTAGCCCAGAACTTCACCCAGCGTCCCGGGGGCAGTTTGATTTCATTGTCCTCGATGACGACGGTCGCAACGGGCTTACCCAGTCGTCTGCAGGTTGCCTCCGCAAAGTCCTTGGCGCGCTCCAGGCGCCGGAGGGTGGGTTCATAATGGAATTCACTGACCACTTGGGCCAACAGCTCGTGCGACATACGCATGCGAAGTCCGCTCCCGAGCTTGGCGTAGTCATTCTCCGAGAGTTCCAGGAACGACGAGGCCTCACGGGTCAGCGTATCGATACGCGACCGGATCCCCTCCCACTCCGAGCGAAGCTCCGCGCGTTCTTCGTCCGTGAACGCGACTGCCTCGCGTTCTGCCAGCGCGTTCTCGAGTTCGTGACATCGGGTCGAGAGACGCCACATCCCGAAGAACCGGCTGTTTCCCTTGACGGTATGCAAATCGCGACGAAGCGTGCTCGAGGGTTCCGGCTCCAACAATTGGTTGACGAGACGTTCGAGCTCACGCCAAAATTCGAGAAAGCCCGCTCGGTCACGCACCAGTCGGTCGACGAGTGATGCGAATTCCTTTTGGTCTTCCTCGGCGCGACGACGTTCCACTTCGTCGGTGATGTCCGAAAGGACGACCACCATGCGAGCCATCGTGTCCCCATCGAAAACGGGATGGTACTCGAAGGAGAAGTGGCGGCCCTCGGATACGGCTCGCTTGGGGAGCTGATCGATACACAGGGCCGTCGGCAAGAAGCCGGCAACCAGCTGCCCCCAACCAAGCTCGGCGAACGCAGCCTGCTTGTGGTCGAGTCTCGCCACGAGCTCCCAGAACTTGGTGTTCTCGTTCAATCGCCCCACCCAACGCTCTACGATCGCTGAACGCTCCTGCTGAACGGTACCGTCCGTGGACAGCGTCAGAAACCCTTGGGCTACGTTGTCGAGAATCAGCCGAAGCTCGTCGTTACGCTCCGCCAGCTTGGCCTCACGATCCGCAACAGCGTCGGCCATGCTGACGAAAGCGCGCCCGAGATCGGCGACCTCGTCATCCAGGCCACCAGCAGGAACGATCTCGCCGTGTCCGCGCTGACCACGCTGCAAGGAGAGCGCCGCCTCCTTCAGCCGCCCGAGTGGTACGACCACGATTTTCGCAAGCATGACGACCAGCGCCAGCATCAAGGCCGTGCCGACCCCGAGCGCGGCATAGAGGGTCTTCGAGGCCAGCCCGTCCAAAACGGCGGCCTCACGTGCCAAGGAGTACCGAACGCGAGCGACGGCAATGGGCTTCTTCTCACTATCCAGAATCGGTTCAACGACATCTAAATGCGTTGGCGTGAGTACATGCGTTGGTGAAAGCCCCGAGGGTCGACCGAGAGTCCCGGGATGGCGGTGGAACTCGACGAGCGCGCCCTTCGCGTCGGTACCCTCCAGCGCCACCGGCCAGAGCTCGACGTCCGTGACTTCGCCATTCCGAGCGAGATCTCCCACGGAGCGCTGCATCTCGGTTTCATCGCCGAACACGACAGCAGGCGTGATCGATGCCGCAAACAGCTTGGTTACCATATCCGCTGCGGCATCCTTCGACTGGAGCAGATTCGCTCGCGATACGCGCAACAGACCCTGATAGGTTCCGAATGCCGCCAAGCCCGTCAGCAACACGATTGGGATCGTCAGCTTGACGCCCAATGGAACGCGGTGGCGCAGCGTGGCGGACGCGCCTTTGACTTGCTCTGATGCCGGAGTGGACATGAACGCTAGCCGTTTCGATTCTGGGACGCCCATCGGGACTCGAATGAAACTCGCCGATGAGCGTCGGATTACGTGCCGACCCGAGGCTAAACTCGAGATGCGAATACCGAGAGCGTTTCGTTTCAGGCTACGGCAGAAGCGAGCACTTTGGCAATGACTGACGGAAATCCTTGGCCGTCCAGTTAGCTGCCAGCTGATCCCAGTTATTCTCGCAGATCACATCGTAGGTGGAGTCGGTGAAGGCTTCGAGCTTACGTCCGGCGGTCACCACGTCGAACGTGATGTTAACCAAGTCGTAACCCCACGCGAACTGCTTCGCCCCGATGACCATCTGGGCAACGCCCTGCGTAATTGCAGGAATTGCGTCCTCGGGAGCGTCGAAGCCAACCACCTTGAGGGATCCGTCCTTGACCAAACCGCCCCAAGTCGGAGCCAGGGTGAAAATGTCCTTCTCGCGGAAGACGCGACCGCGGGCCAGGTACCAAGCAGTGATCTCTGGGTGAGCGGCCTGGGTCTGCTCCAGCTGGTCCACGCAGCCGTGCATGCTGGCTTCTTCGGTCTTGGTGCAGTACACGATGTCCGGCAGCACCTTGATGTTCGGGAAGTTGGCCATGATCTCGTTGAAGCCGTCGATTCGATCGGCGTAGGTCGAGGACGTGCTCTTGGCGGTCATGATGGCCACCGTACCGGAACCGCCCATGAGGTCGGCAAGTGTCGTTGCAAGCAATTTGGCGCCAGCGAGATTGTCCATGCCGTAGAACGAAAGGCGTTTGGTATCGGGAGCATCGCTGTCGAACGTGAGCACCGGGATCCCCGCGTCCACGGCTGCATCGATCACGGGCTTCGCTTTCACCGGATCGAGCACGGAGACGTTGATTGCATCGTACTTTTCGTCAATCGCCTTCTGAAGTTGCTCCACCTGTAAATCGGGAAGCAACGTCGCATCGGCGCTGTCTGGATCCATCTCGGTGTTGGCGGTCACCTCCCGCCCACTCGATGCGCTGAGTTCTTCAGCAGCGAGTTTCGCGCCGACACGCGACACGTCGAAGAAGGTATTCGCCTGGCCTTTGGCAATCCAGGCGATCTTGACCGGGGTCTTATCGCCCGAATCGCTGTCGGTCGAGCTGCAAGCTGCCATTGCCAATAGCAGCGATATCGTCGGAACGGCTCTGATGGTTCTGAAACTCATGGGCACCTCGATGCGTTGTGATGGGCGCTCTCACTAACGAGGACTTCGGACTTTCCTCGCATTCGAACGACTTCGTTCGACTCGGTTGCACCACGACATGGGATGTCCAAGTCTCGTTCGTGCTCACCTACGTTGGGTGTGAGAACTGCGACAATGTTCCTCATGTCGATGTCCCGGCGGCAGACGCGGAACTGCCACCGGTTTCATTCAATGGGTTCGTCACCTGGCCGGCGCTACCTGCGACGCTCGTGGCTCCTCCACTCTTGACGGTGGAAGTGCCGGTATTGCCACCCTTCCCGGTACTGCCGCCTCTGGCAGGACTTCCGCCAGAGTTCGTGCACCCTGGCTCGGTCATGTCCACCTTGCAACCGACCTCTGACTCATGTCCTACGTCGATGCAGCTCGTGACCAGGAGCGAGACCAATGCGACGACGACGTGATGCTCGGCTCGAGCGAAGGCGGTGCCCATCATGAATGAAGTCATGGCGCTTTGGTCTCCTCGTTCGAGGTTGGGGCTTCTGCGTCCGCCGGGGCAGCCGGTTGTGGATCTTCTGTCGTCACACTCGGTGCAGTGGTGGCCGGGGGCGCTACCTCGGACTCGTTGGTCGGAGCCTCTTTTTGCGTTTCGGTGACCGAAGCCGCGGGGGCAGGAATGTTCGGCGCCGGGAGCTCTGCCGGAGGCATTCCAACGGGTTCCGGGCTTGGCGGCGGACTTTGCACCTCGTTCGTTTGCGAGCCAACCTCGGGCGGATTGTCGATATGGAATTCGAGGCCCAAAAAGAGGGTGAACCGGTTCACGAGCGCCAGCTCTGGATGGACGGGCTGCGGCACCAAGTACCTCGGCATGCCTTGATTCGGCCCGATCACGTAAGGTTGCAGACCGCTGATCGCGTAATTGAACCCCAGCGTGTAACCCACCATCGGTACACGCGGCATCTCACCGGTCAAGGCGCTGCGGATCTCGACCTGGGTCGGCGCCTCCGGACGAGGGGTGAGGTTCGACGGATCACCACCGTAATAGGCCTGATCCGCGATCCTCGGACCGAATACGCCGGCAGCAACTGCTATCGTGGTGTGATCCCACTGATAGCTAGCGCGAGCATTGCCGTAGAGCTTCGGAGCAACCGTCAGTGGAACGGTGTCGCCAACACCGAAGTCGGCGTTACGCTCTTGTTGCGCATCGCTGAGTCGACGGCGCGCCTCGGCCGCAGTCGCGTTCAATCCAACGCGTAGCCGGCGGTCGAAGAATGCCCCCTCGTAGCTGCCATTGATGCCGTAGTTGTCGATCCCGCTCACGTTCGCGTAGTTCGAAGTCGATGGTGCTGTCGCCTTGACGATCTGCAGCTCGATGAGGTTCTTCCAGTTGGCGTAGAAGCCGCCCACCGTGAGCGTATGAGCCCCGGCTTTGAAGCTGCTCATCAATTCGTAGGAAGAGACGGTCTCCGGTTGCAGCCCGCTGTTGGGCAACAGCCGCCCGTTCACGATGTAGAGCTCGAGGAAGCTCGGGGCGCGAAACGCGGTCGAATAGATCCCTTTGATCGTCCAACTGTCCGTGGGCGCCACGATCAGAGCCACGCGAGGGGAGAGAGCGTTCGACAGGTACTTGGATGCGACACGCGAGTCGTAGTCGATGCGGAGTCCCGCGTTCGCGGTCAAAAAGCTCGTCGGACGCACGACTTGCTGCAGGTAAGCGCCAAGCGCCGTCTCGTCCGCACGCTTGTGGCCACCACCGTGCCAGCGGGTGGAAGCCGGATCCGAGCCATAGCTCAACCCCGTCCGAACATCGGTCGCGACGAACTCGTAGCCGGCCGTACGCAACCGACCGTCCACGCCAATCATCGTCGTGTAGGCCCCGTCGCCGAACCAGTCAGCCGTGGTCTGCACTTCGAGGCCCTGCCAGCGCGACGCAAACAAGGACTCCTTGGTGCAAGGCCCCGAAGGGCCGATCGGGCACTGCTCCGGATCGACGACTCCAAGCGGCGTGCCAGGAATGAGCTGATCATGTGCCAAGACGAAACGTGAAAACCTGGTCTGGCTGTAGCCGAAGTAACCTCGAACCATGCCGGTGAGGCGTTCCGAGATGCGGGTCGAGTACCTGAGGTTCGATAGGGCCGTGACGTAGCGGTTCGAGTTCCGTGGGTCGTCGTACACGCCCCCGACTCGGTTCTCGAACAGGTCCATCTGAGGCATGGCGGCGTTGGTCAGCGTCGCCCGCGTAGTCCATGACCAATCCCCCAAGTCGACGCGAGTAAAGCCTCCCGTCGTGCGGCGAAACCACTGTTCACTGACGCGCCCGCCCCAAGTTCCGGGTGCAATCGCTGGCCCAAAATCAGCAACCGGGGTTCCATTGGGCCCAGCCGCAACGGGTTGAGTCGCGAACGTGATGCGTGGACCCTTGAAGTCCGAGTAGTCCGCGCCGACGACATAGCCGCCCTCGATGCCAAACAGCCGGAACGGTCTGGCGACGTTCAAGGCATATCGGTTGTCGTGCCCGAGTGAGTCGAGGGTCAGCTTGGCGAAGGAACCGTCCGAGCGGAGCGGTGGAGAAACACCAAAGGTCGTGTAGGCATGGTAGCCCGCGTAGTCCTTCGGAGCCTTGGTCACGACGTTGACGACTCCGAGCATCGCCTGCGCGCCATAGAGGACGGATCCCGGGCCCAGGATGACTTCTACTCGATCGATGAGCTCGATTGGAATATCGTGGAAGTAAACGGCCCCACCACCCTGCTCGTTCATCACCATGCCGTCGAGCACGACGAGGACATGGCTGTTGAAGTCACGGGTCAAGCTTACGCCGCGGGCGCCGGATTCGGCCGTGGACATCCGGTCTTGCGTAAACATGCCGGTGGATAGAAAGTTGAGTGCCTCGTCGAGTCGTCGAATCCCGAATTGTCGGAGCTGCTCCCCAGTGATGACGGAAGAGTAGGCAGGAGCGTCGCTTGCGCGTTCTGCTGCGCGCGAGGCCCCACTGACGACGTTCTCCTCCAACACTTCGAGCAGATCGCTCTCGTCTCCAGCGCGGGCAACACTGACTTGACTCGTCAAAGCGACGCCAATCACGAGACATCCAAGTGACGTTCTTCTGAGCACTTGAGTCATCAGTAGACCTTTGCCAGCTTGAGGACGGTTGCGGGAAAGTCGATGCGTTGCGCCCGTGCTTTGGCCAGGTTGATGCTCATCTGCGGCTTACCTGACACGATGCTCACGCCAACCGAGGCTCCTCCTGCAACGTACGATTCGACCGCCGAAAAACTCACGATCCCACTGCCCGCCAAGCTTGCAGCCAAAGCGCCGATGTCGGAACCAAGCCCGGGCGCGACGTAGACCGCGTGTGCACCCTTTGCCTTACAGGTTGCGACGGCCGCAGCCGCACCGGAATAGGCGATGGTCATCGTGGTCACGGGGTGCCCACCAATTTTGCCTACGTCCGAGAGGGCCTTCGCGATTTGCTTGACGGCACTCGATGAGTCGGAATTGCCGGGTTTTTCCAGCAAAACAATCACGACATCGGCCTTGACCTTGGACGCGAAGTTACGGTCGAACGGGAGCAGACGCGCCATGATCTGCGCCTGCACCGTGGCGGGAGCCGAGCTTTCCTCGGCGTCGGCCGGCACGGACCACAGGGGGACCAGTGCGGCCAGAAGCATGACCAGAAGGAACGAATAGGCGACTCGGCGTCTCATGAGTATTGATGTCCCTGAAACCCTCGAACCGACCGTATGTTGTTGGGTCTGCGTAAGTCTCGTCTGACTTGCGTACGGTTCGTCGCGGTAGACTCAACGGCTGCGGTTCCGGAGCCCTTAAGGGTCTGGACGCGCATCGAGTGTCGATTTCCCTGCACCTTTACAGGAGCAGAGCGACGCGCTCGCCTCGTGCGTGTTTCCGCAACGAGCCGGTCGGAAGGTGCACATCACCATCGTGACGACGTTTGCCCACTGCCGAAGGTTCCGTGTGAATGGAACGCAGCGGGATTGGGGGCGCAGCTATGGGCGTAGGATCACTCGGACAGGGCGTCAGAACAGAGGGGTTGTGGGGCAGGCGTGGCCCGATGCCGAACAGGATACGACCAATCGCATGCAACATGCCCAGATGCCGATAGGTCCGTACAGGGGCAGTTCATTTGCAGGCTGCGGCCAAGGTGACGCACTCAATGTTTCTTGCACACGAAAACGTAATGTTCACCGAAGGTCGTATCTTCCGCCTTCACCAACGTCCCGCGGGCAAAGGACGTGAACGCGCCGCAGCGTGAGCAGTCGTAATAATCGTCGCGGCGATAGTCCTCGCGACGCATCGGACGCCCGTTATGCCAAAAGCGCCATAGGGGCGTGAGCAGATCCGACGCGATCCCTTCGAAGAGTCCGTCGCCTTCGAGGCTCGCTTTCCAAACGTCGAAGGCGATGATTGCGCCAGCGTCGTTCTCTACGAAAGCGTCCAGGGGAAGCTCATGGCCTTTTGCCGAAAACCAGCTCGAATAATGCTCGACGAGATCCCCGAACAGCGCTTCGAATGCAGGGTAGGCACGCTCGTACGCCTCGAACACCTGCGCCGCTCTCGCCTCCACGCCTGCGCAGGTCGCGGCCAGGGCGCTGGCGAGCTCGGCATCGGTGCTCCAATGCACGTCCGGACCGAGGGGGGTACCTTCGGCAAGCTCGTGCTCCATCGTCGACCCGGAAGTGCCGGCACCAACGAACATCGGGATGAAGTTGACGCGAAACCAATCGGAGCCGCGAAGACCCTTCTGAAAGACGACGAGCTCACGCAATCGCTCGTGTTCACTCGGGCGGTGAAACGTGACGACCGGACCCGAGCCACCCGACGTTCCCACGAAGCGGTAGTTCGGAAGCACTGACTCCGCGCTCCGTCGTACGAGTCCCGCAAAGCCCTTCGACGCAGCCGGCGCCGCTCCGTCGCTGGAGCTGGATTGCTTCGCTTGGGCGTTCTTCTTGGCTGCCATGCGCAGGGAGCTTACTACGTATGCGCGCGTTCCACGAAGCCGTCGATTGGCGGACGCGGTGCTCATTTACAGAATACGTTGGCAGGCGATGGGGATTCACGCCCCCGAAGCATGAGCATCCACATTGCATTCGCGAACCGTCTGCCCACGAAGCAAGGAATGCGAAGGCTCGCCCGAGAGTGCGATGGGCCTTCATGAACCCGATGTCGCTCTCTCGGATACCGACGGCTCACCGCCTGACGATCAGATTTTACCGACGCCCGCCCCTTGGGGCACGAGCGTCTTCACCGTGCTCGTGGTTGCCGTGAGCGCGCTCGCGTAGTCGTAAGGAATGTTCGCGGTGCAGCTCGACGGATAGGCACGCGACTGACTCTCGATGTTGTCGATACGCTCCGCATTGCCCGCGGTACTCCCCGTTTGCGAATAGATGGAGTACTTGACCGTCTCGTAGACGTTCTTCTCGATGCGCAAGCAGGTGTCGTCCATCACGAAGCTGGCTTCCGTCGTGCTCACGCCCACGACGTAATTGTTGAAGAAGTGCCCGGTCGCGCCGCGGTACATCGGCATGCGCTTGACGATGCGTAAGAAGTAATTGTGATGGTAGGTGATCTTGCGATCGTCGTACAAGTCGGTGTCGGCTGCGCCAACGAGGCATGCCTTGTGGTGATCGTGAATGTAGTTCCACGAGACCGTGATGAACCCGGTCTGATCGCGAATGTCGATGAGCCCGTCGTACTTGTCGATGTCGGTCTGGACGGTTGGATTCTCGGAGTAGAGCTCGCAGTGATCGATCCAAACGTTCTTGCTCGTCCCGTTGATGGCGATCACGTCGCCGCCGTTGACACTGGAGGGCGTCGTCGTGCCCACCAAGGTGATTTTGAGATTCTGGATGATGACGTTGTTGCTGTTACTGACCTCGAGACCTACGCCGCTCAGGAACGCAGTGCTGCCGACGCCGACCAGGGACTTGTTCGACTTGATGGAAATCCTGCCGCCGCCTGCACCATTCGAAATGGTGCCGCTCACGAGAATGACGTACGCGGTCGAGCTTTCGGCGTAAGTCTTCAATTGTGCGAAGGTCGTGGCCGTGACGACCTGTCCGCCCAAACCACCGGTCGTTCCGCCGTTGAGCGTGGCAAATCCGACGGGTTTGCCAACCACGCCGCTCGTCGAACCGCCCCCCGTGCCGGTCGAACTTCCACCCTTGCCCGTTGTACCACCCGCACCCGTCGTACCGCCCTTGGCAACGCTTCCACCCGTTGCGCGCGTGCCGCCAATCGACGATGTGCCGCCGGTGCTCGTGGCAGCGGTCCCGCCGCTTAGCGAAGCGCCACCAATGCTCGTTGCGCCGGTTCCACCGATGCCAGAGTCGCCGGCGGTCCCAACACCGCCCATGGCCGTGCTTCCGCCTGACGCCGCTGCGCCTCCAAGGCTCCCTCCCTTTCCACCCGCCGTCGTCGCGCCAGCCGTGCCCTTGGCCGTATCGGTCGCACTCGCGACGCCGCCACGCGGGAAGGACGTGCCGGACAACCCGCCACCGTTGGCTGCGGTCCCACCAATTCCGGCGCTCGCCGTGCCGCCGGACGTATTGGGACCGCCAGCATCATCGCCCTTGTCGCCAGAACACGCCATGAGCAGGAGGCTGAGGGTCAGTGGAGTGAGACGCGACGAGCTTGGGGAGAGGTGGAGCACGTACTTTCCTTTCGGCCGATGGCGCCGCGGGGCTTCGCGACTCATCCAGGTCGACGGAGCGCACTCGAAACGGCTCAGCGAAATGAACTGGAGCCCGACGAGGGCCCTCGATGCGCGCCGGAGCGCGACAGCGACGCTTTTTCCTTCCCCAACCTATGACGGTGCGCTCAGCGCTTCCAGCAGGCGAAGACATAAGTTGAGCCGAGCCTTCGAACAGCAGCGACCTGCGCTGAAACGGAGAGCCTCTACGATGCGCATATCGTCTCGAAGTCAGTTCGTCAATGCTTCCGGGCTCAGCCTGCTTGCCGCAACTTTTTCGAGTTTTGGCTGTAGCGGCGCGAACACGAATCCGTCGGAAGCTGGCGTCGGGGGCAACCTCGGCAGCGGTGGAACCCAGCAGGCTGACTCGACGACGACCGGCGCAATTGGCGGGAAGACTTCCGGCGGCGCACCGAACTCCTCCGTGGTCGCAGGCACGGGTGGCGTACCTTCGGCAAGCACCACTTCGAGTAGTGCGGCCTCGACGGGCGGCGCGATAGCCACCGGCGGTTCCTCGGCGAGTACGAACTTGGCTACGGGAGGCACGACGGCTACGGGAGGCACGACGGCTACGGGAGGCACGGCGGCTACGGGAGGTACGGCGGCTACGGGAGGCACCAGCTCCGTTACGGGCGTCGATTTGACAGCAGCGTTACGCTTCCAAAAGGTGAACCTGCGCGTCGCGAGCAGCGGACAGTGCGCCACCGTGACCGGCACGAATGTCGGTGTTGCTGCCTGCGGAGCGACGGGACAAGCCTTCCGAACGCAGCTCTTGGGGCCAGGCTACGTCGCACTCTTCGACGATGCTTCAGGTAAATGTCTCACGGCTTCGAGTTCGGCGCTCACTCTCACGGATTGCACCAACGTCGCGGCCCAACAATTCTCCTTCACCGGAAACAAGACGAGCGGATTCAAGTTTGCTTCCCTTGGCGTCAGCGGCAGTATCACGGCCACGGCGGCCGTTGGCTCGACCGCTGCTGCCATTCAGTTGATTGCGGCCGGCGCGGCCAATCCGCTGGCGGTCGTCGTCGACGAACGCCCCATCGGGTGGGCCACGATGAAAGCGACGATCCCCGTGTCCGACGGAGCGCCCCCGAATGGCGACGAGAAATCGGTCACGGTGGGACCTACGACGGGTGGCGGCTCGTGGGAAGCGGCAAAAGCAAAGAACTTCTCGAACGTGAGTTGGTTCAAGGCGTCGGACTTCGCGACGGCAAGCACCCGTGAGGCGGCAATCGCGAAGCTGCAAACCGCGTTAAAGGCTTCCGGGCAGAGCATTATCGTCTTCGAGGAGGGCACCTATGACTTCTCACGCACGACCGCGAATCTCGTGAACAAGTGCAACGCCACCTGCGATAGTGGCAGCGGCACGTACACCGAGATCGGTGGGTTTTGCCCGGCCGACGCGACGTGCGCTACCACGTCCGGGTGCGTCGTCGACGGCTACGACGATCCATACAGAACGCTCGATTCTGCCTCGGACAAGACGATCATCGGTCTAGGCGCGGGCGCAAAGTTCCGCCGACTCGGAATGCGCTTCACCAACGTCCGTAACATCATCTACCGTAACATCGCCCACGCGGAAATGCCCGGTTCGGTCCGCGCCTGGGATGACGGCTTGCTATTTTGGCCGGCAAATCACGTGTGGGTCGACCACGTATCGTTCTCCGGTTTCGGCCGCAGCGCGGTGGTTCTCTCGGGAACTCGCGTAGCCGATGGGAGCTCCTTCTACGCGTACCACGACTCCGGCTGGATGACGTTCTCCTGGGTGAGCGTCGACTCGCGTGAGACCTGGCGTTGTGGCGGCGCCGAGAACTCGCCGTACCCGTTCTTCACGACGAACGATCCGTCCCTCACGTTCCACCACGACTTGTTCCTCAGCGGGCACGGCCGCAATCCCGCCATTGACGGCGAGGGAGCGCATTTCTTCAACGTCGCCTGGTCACAAGTGAGCGACGGTCTCGACGGTCGTAACGGCGCCAAGTTGCTCGTCGAGGGCAGTTGGTTCGACGGACCGCGCCCTATCCGCATGGACGACGCGGTTCAACCGCTCGTACGCGCGCCGTACGACGCAAACGCCGCGGGTCTCAAGGACCCGCGGCTCTTGAACTACTTCAGCTCCGCCGCCATGTCGTCACTGAAGAGCGACTGGACGAGCCGAAAACTCGACATCAACACGCTGAACACCAACGCCGTTGCTACGCCGAGCTATCCATACTCTCCCGATCTGGATCCAAGCACGACACTTGCCACGGTGAACGCCGGCGTCGGCGCGGGCAAGGGTGGATTCCCGAAGTGCACGCTCAGTAACGCCACGACGAAGACATATACGTGTAGCTAGGAGGATAGGAACCCGTTGCACCGAAAGCCGCGAGCGCAGCCGTTGCTCTCTCGCCAGACGCGTTACTCCCCATGAGCAATGGCAGCGCGCAGCCTACTCCGCAAACGACACCGTAACCGACTTGGTGCTCAGCAGATCGAACTCGACGCTCGGCTCGAGCAACTCCCCGGTTCCCTGAAATGTCAGCATACTGCCGGATGGGCAGCTGTCGGTTTCGATACAGGGACACATTTGCTGATGCTCTTCCCAGGCACATTCGTAGCCAGTGCTTCCCGTTACCACGACCCGATACACGCCGCTCGGCGCTTGCGTCAGCCGAGCGCAATCGAGCGACGACACCTCCTGTCGCGCGCATTCCTTGGGCAGAGTCTCGGGTTCGTAGTAGCGACCGCTCCAGGTCAGCACGATAGAGCCGTTTGGCTCGATTCTCCGCAGTGGCGAGCGGAGGCAAGAGTAGACGCCACATGACCCCTCGCCCATGAGAGAGTCACACGAGCACGTGTTACGGGTCCAAGGTTCGATGTAGTCCGGATGCTCTATGTCGACTTTGGTGCCAGAAGCGTCATTGATTCGAATCGTATCGTCATTGAAGCACGTCGAGGTTCGATTGCCGATATATACCGGTGTGCTTCGCGTGTTCTTGATCACGATATCGACGGAATGCTCTTCCGTCGTATCCCGATAGCTGTCGCAATTGGGTACAACGCTCGTCGTGACGGTCGTTCCGCCGACGCCCGTACCTTCGGTGGACGTCTTGCCTCCGACGGATGCCCCGCCAGTGACGCTGGCCGTTCCAAAAGTGCTACCGCCTATGCCAGTGTTCTGATCAGTATAGGTCGCGCCTCCCCTGGATGGCTCGAGTTCCCCAACCACATGGTCGGCAGGCTCGCACGCCGCACCCCACGAGACCGCCACCGTCAGCGCAAGATAAGAAACCGTTGAAGCGTTCATGACTGATTCCTCCGAGCGACGTCCCATTTCAAGCGATGTTGGGGGCCGCATATTCATTGAGTGGGTCGTGGTCAGGGCTTCGATCACTCCGCAAACGCCAGTTTGTGCATCTGCTCGGCGTGGGCGCTGCTCGGGAATCGGCGCAAGAAGCGCTGCGCTAGGACGCGTGCTTCGGCAAGGCGCCCTGCTTTCTCCATCGCACGAACGTACAAGGCGTCGCGTTCTTCCGCGAGTCCAGAATGTACGTTTCTCGCGAAGTCCACCTCGAGCCGGTGAAGCGCCTCGTCCGCCGCAGAGGCGTCCAGCAAGCGCTTGATGCGCGCCAACTCACGTGCTTGCTCAGCCAAGGTTGCGAAGCGCGGCGCACTCTCTTCGTTCGACGATTTTGGCTCCGCGCGCTCATCGTTCGACAAATTCGTGTCCGTGCGAAGGCTCCTTCGTGATCGCGAGGTTGGCACGCCCTCGACGCCCACAGGCGCCCCACTTCGAGCGCCTGTCTCGACGAACTCCGACGTGTCCGTCGCTCCCAGCTGCGGCGCTGCCGTAGTCGCGCCGTCCACCGCGCCCCCTACGTTCGTCGGTCCTGTCCGCGGCGCTGCCATAGTCACGCCGTCCACCGCATCTGCCGCCTTCGCAGCGTCAAGAGTGCTCGGCGCGTTCGTCGCGCCCGTCCACGTCGATGCAGAAGACGGGGCGCGCGTTGCCACGCGTTCGACGTGTTTCGACTGCCTCGTCGTGCTTTCCGTCGTGCTTTCCGTCGTGCGATTTACGGCCGTAGTCACGCCGAGCAGGCCCATTCCAATCGCGAATCCGATGGCGATCGGCTTCACAATCACGGCGACGCCAAGGACTCCGATGGTCGTACCGGTGGCGATGGGAGCGACCGCAGCGCCCGTCGTTGCCAAGGGCGCCATGGCAACGCTCGCTTGCGCTGCTCCCGCCGAAGCAGCCGTTGCGACAGACGATTGCGCCGTGCCTGTCGTAAGCGCTGCGGCTTTGGATGCAGCGAGCGTCACCGAGGTTGCGCCGAGTGCAACGTTCAATGCGCGCCACCCCGCCTCGCGACTTCCCGCAGGCGGGAGCGCGCGCTTTCCTGCAGCGAGTAGTTCGCGCTCCGAGCTATTTTCAGGCAATTCTGCCGTCCATCGTTGGAGTTTTGTCACTTTTCACCTCCGGCGACCCATCGCCACTTCGAGCCCTGTCGCGAGGCGATGAGCTTGGAGAACGCTTGCCGAGCAAGTCGCAATCGCGAACGCACGGTGCCCTCGGAGACTCCGAGGGATTCGGCGATCTCCTCGCCAGAGAGCTCCTCCAGCTCGAAGAGCACGAGTACGGTGCGCTGATCGGGGCTCAACCTCGACAGCACCCAGTCGAGCTCAGCGAGGCGCTCCTTCTGTTCCAATTCCTCGAGCTGATGCGCTTCGCAAGTGGACCTCTCGTTCGGCGAATCATCGAGCACTTCCCGCTGCGTTCCTGCGAGATTGCGGTAATCAGCCGCGACTCGAAGGGCGATGCCGCAGAGCCAAGTTCGTAAGGAAGAGCGCCCCTCGAAGTCCTGTAGCTTCCGATACGCGATGAGAAACACCTTCTGACACGCATCTTGAGCGTCGCGTTCGCACACGCCCATGCGACTGACGGTTCGCCACACGAAGTCGTAGTTGTCTTGGTACACTTCCTCGAAGTTCACGCGCTTCCTGTGAGTGGGTCGACGCGCCCGAATCGATCAATGGTTTCGTCGCGAGCCCATCAAATGCCGAAATTGCCGAAGGAAACGCCTATTTCCGCCGCAAGACCGAACCCGGGAGCGCCCACCGCCTCGATCCGCCGTGCCGTGCTTTGCTCAATGACGCTGAATGACTGCGGGCTCAATTGATAGGAACCGCCAAGACCCCAGAAAGCCCTCAACCCGCGAGTGAACTCCCATCCCACCGCCACGTGCGGTTCGAGTATCCACCACCGATAGGATGCAGACTGACCATTGACGAAGCCGCTGACCTCCGCGCGCTGTCTTCCGACGCCAAGCAACAGGCACCCATCGAACGCAGTCGTCGTTCCAAGCGGTTGACGCCAACAGGGCCCCGCGGACAGCGCCCACAAGGACAACGCAACTCGGCCTCCGTGACTCTCGACGGGTTGCGCCCAAAGACGTGTTCCCATCAACGACATCCCGAGCCCCGCCTTCGTGTATCCGTCGAAGCCCAGCCCTAGGCCCAACGCAGGCTTACCAAGCAAACCGATGGCACCGACACCTTGCCCCTTGCCTTCGATTCGTAATCGAGCCTCCTTCGTCGCCGCGCGATGCATCCGATCGGCGCTGTCATCATGCGCTGAAGCCACTTTGGTCTCCTTACCAGCGGGCTGCTTTTGTCGGTCCGTCGTGGTAACGGCCTCTGACGGACGCGCGCTCGCGACTGGCGCGCTCGCGGCAACCGGCGGGTTCGGCGCGGACGCAAGCGGCGCGGACGCAAGCGGCGCGGACGCAAGCGGCGCGGACGCAAGCGGCGCGGACGCCAGCGGTTCAGGCGAATGGTCCGAGGGATCGCTCAGCATCACGAGGGCGAGCGCCAGTGCGTCCTCGAGGCCGCGACAGTCCGGCTCTTCGTCGATGATGATACGCTCCCCGATGCGCGGCGAGCTGACGCTGACGGTCGCCTCGTGCCCGGTCGGGATGGGACGGATCCTCACGACGGCTTCTAGCGGTGCCTTTGACGCATTGCCGTCATCATTCGTCGTCGCGATTTCCGGGAACAGCCGCACCATTGCCGCGAGCACGGCGGCCTTGTCGGGACAGTGCTCGGCGCCCAAGTCGCGCTCGAGCCGCAATCCGGCTGCAAACCACGTCACTCGCTCACTACTCGCTGGCAGCGCCGTCGAGACGAAGAGTGCTGCAGAGCCGATTGTCGGAAAACCCAAACGCCACATCGCCGACCTTCATAGCAGAATCGCCGGGGCGCCCCTTCGCTCCACGCAGTTTCCGTGCGCAAGGGAGTCGTTGAGCCGCGCCGCAGCCCGCTCGACCTCTGCCTCAGCCAACCCGTCCCCTCCGACAGCCGCGATTGCACACGAGCCGCACCGTCGTTGCCGATCGAACCTTGACGAGAGAACCTTGACGTGTTTCGCATTGCCAATGAGCCCGCAACCCGTTAGCCAGACCGAACCGACATGTTGCTGATCATCGTGATGGGGCTGGGCGTGGTCGTCGGTGTCAGCGGGTCCTTTGCGCTGACCTCCAACGTACGTCACTGGCGGCCCATACGATGGAACCGCGCCCACGTGGCAATCTTGGTGACGCACTTCATCGGCATCGCTCTAGCATTGGGCTCACTCTTCGTGGTGTATCCCTATGGGCCTAAGACGCGAATCATCGGGTTTCCGCTTCCCGCTGCAGCATTCGAGAAGCACGGCGAACTTTGGCTCGACTTCAGTGGACCACTGACGCTTCCATTTTCGTGCGCAAACGCATGGTTCGGGTTTGTCGCGCCCCATGTCATCCTTTGGACTGCGCGTAAGATTGCTCAACGACGCGAGCGCGGCTCGTCGCGCAGCTGAAGTCACCATTTTAGAGAATGAGAGTGTTTCTCGGTCGCCGGCGTGCGTCCGTCGTCACCTCGACTGAACCGCCGCCCCCCGTTACCACGCCGCACCGACAAACAAAAGCCAAAGTGGCGACACCTCCGTTTGGGAGGCATCGCCACTGGGTTCGATGTGTCGAAACGACAGCTAGGGCGTTACCCTGATGCGTCGCGGAACGCGCTGCGTGCGTCGCGGAGCGCACTGCGAGCGTCGCGAGATCATCTATTCATTCCAGTTCTTCCAACCGTCCCAGTTCTTGAACTTGGTCGTCCAGATCCCGCGATTGTTGTAGTCGCCGCCACTTCCGAGGAAGGCGTTCTTGCGAGAGTTCTCGCCACCAATGTGCCAACGCATCCAGGCCACGTTTGCTCCCGCGCCATCCCAGGGGCCAGAGCCGTGACCGCCGCCGGCCATCATGCCCAACCAGCACGGGGCCTTGTTGCCAGAGTTGTTGTAGTCCCCTTCGGCATTCGGTCGTTCCATACCGTTTTCGCCGTAGATGATGCCCACCGGGACCTTCATTTTGACCAACTGATCGTGACTGAAGGCGCCGCTGTTATCCATGAGCGCCGTCGTCACGCGGGGATCGACGAGGGCCGTCGCTTCAGAGGAGAGCCCACCCATGGAATGGCCGAAGACGCCAACCCGATTGAGGATCAGCCTGTCGTACATGGGGCTGCTCGAATCGGCGTTCTGCTTCTCCAGCCAGTCGATCGCGGCGGACATCAATTCGCTTCCCCCGCTCGATTCTCGGATCCCAACCACGACGAACCCCTGGGATGCCATTCGCTTCAGAAGCATCAAGTAGTCCTTCGGAGGAGTGCCACCACCGGGGCCCCAAATGGCAACCGGATGCTTCGTGTTGGCTTCCTTGGTGATGTCCGTCGGACGAACGAGGATGTGACCACCACCACTGAAGCTGAGGTTCTCCTGAACCGTTGTCTTCAGCGGCCCATCGCTATTGACGTCGGTGCCCGCGAGTAAAACCTTCACGGCCGAGGTGCCCGTCGTGGTCCCGCCGGTGCCAATCGCGGAACCGCCGGTGCCACTCGTCGTACCACCAACGCCAATCGCGGAACCGCCGGTGCCAGTGGATGTCGCGCCACCCTTTCCCGTCGCGCTGCTGCCGCCGGTGCTCGTCGCAGTTGCACCGCCCTTGCCCGTCGCTGTCCCGCCGCCAGCGCTCGTCGCAGTTGATCCACCGACGCCCGTTGCGGTTCCACCGCCGGTACTCGTCGCGGTACCTCCGCCCTTTGCTATTGCGGTGCCTCCGCCTTTGCCAGCCGCGGTACCTCCGCCGAAACTTGCCGCACCTCCCGTCGCGGCGCCACCAGACGCCCCTGCGCCGCTGCCGTTGGTGTTCCCGTCATCGTCCGAACCGCTACAAGCCGAAAGAACGATACTCAGGATCCCAATCAGACACGACTTCGCTAAACGACGCTCCGTTTTCATCAACGCGCTCCTTGGCGTGGGCGGGTGCGTGATGCCCACAATCTGAGATGCAGTCGCCGCGTTCTCAGAAAACCGGTTCAAGAAAGTGGAGCGTCCCCAACCGGGCTGCTCGGGCTCGACGGATCCGCAGCGCATCGACCGGGCGTCTCGGGACAAAAGGCTCGGTTTTGCCGCTCAGAGCACCACAATCTAGTCTCATGGCATTTTTCTTGTCGGTGAAGCGTGGTGACGGAATGCTCGCGAACCAAGAGGCCAGCGTCGCTGTGCCCTTGGCCGTTGCACGGCGCGGCGCCGCAATCCTCGAGGCGAGGCGCGATTCATGGCGCTGGTCCTCCCCGCTATTCTTCTCCCCAGATGGCTGCAAAGCGCCCCTTCACCAACGGTGCGGCCGTCAACGAGACGGTGCCGGAGGTGGCTCCGCCACCATCGTCACGGCAGTTCCAGGACGTGTCGTCCTGAACGATGATGGCCTGTAGCTGCTCCACCGTCCGTCGAGCTACGGCCGCACTCGGAGCTGGCACCATCATGGCCTTGACGATCCCCCAGTAACTCAAAAACTGCGGGTACCGCCGCGGGTACTCGGTTGCATACTCGTTGGCGATGACCTCCGCACGAACGCGTGCCCCATCGTTGGTGGCCGCAGCGTTACGTTGATACGAATGGAGGCGAAAACGAATTCCACCCTGAACGCGTTCGTCGTTCTTCTCTTTGATCAGGATCTGCCGAGTGCACTTCCAGCCAGCGAGAACAGCCTGCTTCGGAACCTCGTACTCCGCGAATTGCCAGACACAGCTCGCGCGGTCGTAATCCGACCAGGTGGGATTGTAAGAAAACCGCTCGGGGTTGCGCCAGTCCTTTGCCTTGGTTTCCACGAACTCCACCATGCGCTGAATATCGTAGGTGCACGCTGCACGCGGCACAGCCATGGCGTACATGTAGTTCACGTCTTCCACCGCTTCCGAGTTCCTCGGTGGATACGGAAAAAACGCCGCCCCCCGGACGTCGAGCGCCAGACAGACTGCCGAATCCTGGACGATGTCATCAACCCCTGCCCGCCAGACAATCTCCTTCTCCTTGGAGTCGCGGACGAACCGGCTCGAGAAGCCCGTCGCGAAAACTTCGCTGGGCGGCCGCGTGTCGCCACGCCAGAAAACGAGCGAACTCGTGTCCTTGTCGAAAGGGCCCTGGTAACCGTCGCCGCTCGTGACGGACAAATATGGCCCCTCCCTTTCGTCATCATCGTCGCTCTCGGTCGAGGATGGTTCGTCGTCGACCAAATTTTTGGAGGGCTTGAGCCCTGCTGTTCTGAGTGCCTCGACCTTTTTGCACATGACAGTCGCGTAACACCGGAGCGGAGAGCGGGTAAAGATCCGGTAGCAATACGCGAACGAGTGAAGTCGGCACGAGAGACCGTCACATCACGCGTTCAGTGACGTCGCTTGCGGAAAGATATCGCGTCGAGTCTGCGGCAGGCTTGACGAGACCACGACGATGGCACGCGGATTCACGGAACTAGAGACGATCCAGGAAGTTGCTGCGATTCGAAAACACGCACCGTTCCGGAGCCGTCGAAATAGAAACTGACTAGGTCGCGTATGCGGTGGCTTTGGCAACCCAGGGGGTGCCCGACTCGACTGCGCCCTCAAAGCGAGTTCCTCGTCCTAACGGGCAGTTCGAATTGCGTAGACGAAAAAGTGGTGTTTCCACGCGGAAACAAGCCGTCGATGTCCGGCTTCATCGCAAGAAAGATGAGCCATTGCGCATTGGGTCAGGTAGAACCTCGGGCAGCCTATGCTTGAGGCACTCGTAGCGGACTCCTCAAACCCCGAGGTCCGGGCCCTCGCGCGCGAGCTGGTGCTTCTCGGATGGGACGAGTACCGAAATGCGCTGCTTCTGAGGGGACCTATGGATGCCGGGCCTCTAGCAGTCGGCGAAGTCGCGAAGCACGAAAACCACTCCTATGAGGAATACGCTCGCTAAAGTTAGCGTATCGTTGATACAGACGCTTTCAACGGCAACTATCGGACGGGCCTGCAACTCCTGCTCGACCAATGTTGCAGCGCGGGAGCCCGTTGCCACGCCGACAGTCTCACTCTTCGAGCATGGCGCGGGTCGTCAGGTGATCGTCACCGCGTCTACCAAGCAGAACGGACCTCAATCGAGTCGGGAATCGAAACTCGAGCAGCGCGGCACTTGCGCCGTGACCAAGTGGCGCCTTCAAACGATCCAAAAGAGAGCGGAAGTTTCACGCGCTGCTTCGTTCATGCTCATGTGCCGGTAGGAGGACGATTCCGAATGTCCGAAGAAAGTTCGGCTTCTGACCCCCACGTCAGCTACATCCTACAAAACTACTTCACCGACTACGTCCTCATGGGCACATCCGGCGCCCTCTTCTTCGTGCAGGAGGCCCGTGCCCTCGCAAAACATCTCGGTGCGACGGGTGACGACGCGATACGACGTGCCCTCGGTCTTCAAATCGGCCTCGGCGTGAAATTCATGGAGGACCCTCAACTGCTCGCAGTGTGCTCGTCCGCTGCGCAACAAACGGGACTTGGAGCTCTGATGTCCCTAGGGGAGGCTGCCCGAGCGTACTTGCGTCAAACAGCAGGCCTTAAGGGGGGCTGCTATCAACGCGCTCTGGTGCGGGCGAGTAAGCTTCCCAGCGGTAAGCTCAGTCGTTTGCGGATTCGATTCCGCGCGCGACGCGGAAGCATTGCTTTGCGAGATTTACCCCGAAAAGGTGCGTTGGTTGGGCAGTGCGACACCGTTGTTCGACGCGGCAGTGAAACAACTTGAGGCCCTTCGGATAGTGGGGGGAGTAGCGCCGATCTATCTCGTTCTGATGCTCCTGCTCGGCAGCGGATTCGCGGAAGATCCTCGTTACGCCTGGGCTAAGGAGATTTTGAGCAATGGGTCTCGACCGACGGTCGCGCTCGAACGTCTGGAGGAAAGGGCCCGACGGACCCTCGAGTCCGCCTTTTCCGTCATGAAGACAATCGATCTGTTACAAGGAGTATGAGCAATGGGATGCTGTTTTGGTCCAGCGGCGGTGCCCGCTGTTGTTGCGGCGCCTCCGCCACCTCCTGTGCCGTTGCCACTACCGGGACACCTCGGCTTACTCACTGAAGCAACGATGTTCCAGCGGCTACAGGCTAACGCATTTGCGCTCGCGGGTCAGGTTCATTCGCACGGAGACAATGGGTATGCTCCCATTCTCCCTGGAGAGAGGCACGGGCCCGTATTCATCGTTGGCTGTGCGTCTGCATGGGCAACGGACGGTGCTGTTGTTGCTTACGCTCACTGTAGTAGCCACGGGTGGGCGCCGCTCGTCAACTCGGTGGCACAGGCGGGCATCGTGAACAACAATGCCGTCACGCAGATTCGCGTCACCCGGACAACCGAGCTGGCGGGGCCAGTACAGCCGCAAGACCTGCTCGATGGTGCCGACGATACGAATCAGCTGCAGCTTCTCTTTCCCAATGCTGCGATCACCAGGTGGTTCGTCGAACGGGGTGTCACGACATATTTCGACTTCGCTGGCAACCCGACACCCTGGTAGGTTTACGGTTACGTTTACGCTTCGATCCCTTCCCCGCTCGAACTGCTATGCTGCGCCCATGGCGCAGGAACCGACGAACATCTGGGAAACCGTCTTCGCTGACAAGCAGATGATGTGGGGCACCCAGCCGACGTTGTCCGCCGTTTTCGCAAAGGACTACTTCCTTCGAATGGGCGCCCGTGCTGTCCTCGTACCGGGCATAGGTTACGGGAGGAACGCCAAGCTCTTCGTCGATCAAGGCATGTCGGTAACGGGGATCGAGATCTCCGAGACTGCAATTGCTCTCAGTCGTTCACAAATGGGCTTGGATATTCCCATCCATCACGGCGCGGTCCAAGACATGCCGTTCGACACTCGAGAGTACGACGGCATCTTCTGCTACGGGCTCATCTATCTGCTCGATGCAAACGGGCGCGCCAAGCTTGCGCGAGATTGCTGGGCGCAGCTCGCGCCCGGTGGCACCATGATCTTCACCGTCATCTCCAAACGGGCACCGATGTACGGTCAAGGCCCTCGGCTCGACGATGACTGGTACGAAGATCCACCCCGGCATGAAGATGTACTTCTACGATACCGACTCGGTGCAGCACGAATTCGGTGGCTACGGGCTCGTCGATCACTTCGACATCGAGGAGCCGTTGCACGACGGCGGCTCGTTTCCTTTCATCAACGTTGTGTGCAGGAAACCTTAGCCCAGCCCCAAGCCGCGAAGTGGAACGAACTTGCAGAAAGCTGCACATAGACTCGACGTCGAGGAGCCGCGACTTGTCGGCCCTGCGTCGGGTCCGCTATTGTCTCGCATAGGAGCAAGACTTGTCCGATCCGAATCAGCCAGACTGGAAAACGCAACTCGCAGCGAGCCTCGAGGCGTTCAAGAATCGCAAGCGCTACGAAACGCTCAATCCCGAAATTCTACGGTCCGTCCCCGATGCGGATGTAGAGCAAGCCATCATCGACTTCATCGAGGATAGGACCAAGCTCGCAGGTGGCGACACACGCCAGGCGCTCGATGCGCTCTCGGACGGATTTCGTGCGGTCTATGCGACGTGGTGGGTTGAAGCCGAGGTCAACAACGGTGGCTTCAATCAGTACTTCTGGAATGCCTCTGGGGCTTTTGCTTGCGACGCCGTTGCAGGTTTCGATCGGATCGGGCTTCCGCAATTAGCTCGCTTGATGGAACGGGCCATTGCCATCCGAAACGAAGATGCTCACGAAATCGGGCGATTCAAAGATCGCGGTACCCTGGAGGCCTTCTCCGAATCCTACGAGAACAATCGATTGAACGATCTCGATCAGGAGTTTTACGCCCTCGAGGCAGACGTGTCAGCGGCCCGCATTCGTTTCATCCGAGACAACGCCGAGCTGTTTCGAGGCACCTCCGCGGGGTGACTCATGCAGCCCTTCTGGGCTACCACGAACGCGACCTGCTCAGGCGATTACGCGCAAATGGAAGCACCCGGTCGTCGCAAGAGGCGACCTAGCAAGCACAAGCGAAACAAGCCTGATGGGGGCCCACGCAGGGCCCCGCCATTTCCGAGCAGGTCTGGCTCACTCCCGCACCCCAGCCGGCTGCAGTCGTGCCCCTTGTTCGAGCCAATCCGCGACGAGATCGATTCTCGTCGTCACTCAGTGAAGGCAGGCCAAGGGGCATGCCCAACACGCCGTCAACGGGGTGTCCCTCCTCCTCTTTTCGGCGTGCGAGCAGACTCAGGAGCAAGCGCGGCGGCTTTCCAGTGCTGGGCTGAAGTAGGCTCTGGCGTTTTCCATCGGGCGCTACGGATCCCCCGTGGATCCCCTCCCAATGGGATAACACGATCCCCTTGCCCGGATATCCGAACCCACCGGTGTTACCTGGACCACCATCGCCATAGGCGAAGTCGGGATCGGAATGGCAGTGCCAGCACCCCTTACGAAACACGCGCCGCTCGACCTCTTCGTAGGCAATCGCGCGCTCCGTGGGTCGACGGACGAAGGGGATACTCCGCTGTGCTGGCGGGGAGAGCGACTGAATGTACGTAACCAGATCGTCGATTTCGTCGCTACTCAGCGGAATGTCGGGCATCGCCGAGTCAGGCTTGATCGCACTCGGTGCCTGCAGCCACGCGCGCATGCTCCGGATCGTGGCGCGCTGGCTGGTAAAGCCGAGATCGGGGGCCAAGCGGATCCCGCGCAGCCGCGCTTCGCGCGCCATGGTGACGGGCACTTCGGCCATGGGAGGTCGCTCGGCGTTGCCCACCGCGTGACAATTCGAACAACCCTTGATCGAGAAGAGTCTCTCGCCGCGCTCTCGATTGCCGTGTGCTCGGTCTTCTCGATCCTCTGGCCCCCCAAGCAATGCCGCGATGTCAGCGGCGTCGGCCTCCGTGAGGGCGAGCTTCGGCATGCTCTCGTCGAGGCTTGGTCGAAGATCGACAGGGTTCAAGAGGAACTTGCGCAAAAAGCTCTTGCGCAAGCGCACCGAAGACTGTGTAAGTGACGGAACATCGATCCAATGCTGCAAATCCCGCTGCCAGTGGGCCATCGAGGCACGCGGAGCATCGTAGCGGCCAGCCAGGATATCCCGGTGACAGTCGACGCATCGCTTCTCGGGCGGCGCAGCAGGCACACCCAGTAAGCCCGCGTGGCAACGAACGCACTCGAAGCGCTCGATCACGGCGAGACCTCGAGTGGCATCTCCTGTTTCGACGCTCGAGGGCGTCACCGAAGCCGCAACGCTTCGCTCTGGTGCCGGTGCCTTGGAGCACCCCGTGACAACGCAAAGTGACGTAGCCACGACGAACCGACAAAACCTCTGAATGGACGGCGACATGTAACGCTCGCTCCTTGCGTCGTCGGCACTCACGCGGCGGTCGGCGCGAGACAGATTTGCTCCTTCGTCGTCATGGTTCGGCACATCGTTTGGGCGTGCAAACGCCCGGGTTCGTCGCCGTCGCGTGCGCGCAGGCGGGCCAGTGCTGCCCAGCCTTCGGCGGATGTAATCGACGTAGACCCCGCGAGCGACTCGAGCACTTGGCGCGCTTCGGCATATTCGCCGATGCGCTCCAGTGCTTCGCCGAGATCGGTGATGCGCGAGGCGTCGGCGATCTTCGCGATGGCGCGCATTCGCAGCAATCGCACCGCATTCTTCAAGTTGCTCTGCCGGGCTTCGCTGTCCGTCAGTTTGCCCCGCTCGTGCCAAGCTCCACCCGTGCGGACGATGACGATGGCCAATACGCGCACGGCGCGCTGCTCGAGGTTCGTCTTGCCAGGAGCCACCTTGCGCCAATTGGGCAGAGCGGATGACGCCAATCGTCCCGCTTCGCGTAGATCGCGCACGCGCAGGGCCGCTTCGGCACCCTGCAGCGCGATGACCTTGGGATTGACCTCGTATTCGATGCCGTTGATGCAGGCCTCGGCAACGGTGGGAACGGCGGTCAGCATCGAAAGCACAACCACGAGCGAGAATGGCGGTTTCACTTTATGTCCTCCGAACCTTGCAGCAGCAACTTGCAAGTTGAACCCCCTCCCGCTCTCCTCCTTGGGTGGATTTCAGCGATGCTGAAGCGGGGCTCCGCGCTGCCCACATGGGAGCACCTCGGAAGTTGAATGGACGAATCCTCGATATCGTGGCGCCTCGATTTGCGAAGAGTCCTTCACGTTCGTCGTCACGAGCATCACGCCCTTCGATAGCGCCTGAAATAGTCCTTTGCCCAAACGAAGCGCTCATCACGAGCACTCCGTCTGGGCAAAGACTGGCGCGAAAAGGAGGACTTATCGCGAGCGACTCATCCTTCCCCGCGTCCGATCGCTTACTTGCAACCGCCCGTGGGACACGGCGCCGGCACGAACGTCGACTTGCCGTTTTCCATGTTGGCATAGAGCGACGCCGCTTGACCCTTCGGGATCTCGTCGCTGCAGATGCTGCCGCAGGTGGCAGCGAAGGTTTCGCTACCATTGGCTGTCTTCTTGAACATTCGGAAGTCACCGCGCTCGTACGCCTGGAAGGAGTCGTGATAGAAGGTTCCGTCCGCGTCCACGGCGTAGAGATAGTCCGTCGTGTATCCGCTCGAGTGCGTCACGCGCAAAAACGTGTTGTTGACGGTGAACCACTTGCCGTTGGCCAGCATGGTTCGGCTCGTTCCCTGATTGACGGTGAAGCGGAACTCGTCGGGGTCTACGTCTTTTCTGTAGTGGTGCACGCCACCCGCGCTTCGGTTGTCCTGGAACCAGCCCTGGGTCGTTCCGTCGAGCAATCGCGGATTTTGCTTTTTGGCCGCCTCCGGAATGTTTACCATGTCGACCATCTTGTAGTCGTCCCCCGCTGCCGCGGCCAACTCCGCGCCGCTCTTTAGGCCGGAGATGGTGGGCTTGTCGTAGTTCGTCGTCGACTCCTTCACGAACCGCCCGATGTAGCCGCCGCTCATGAAACTCTGATCGGAAATGAGCGAGCCCTGCTTGTCGTCGAGGAAGATATACGCAAACTTCTTGCTCGAACCCGAACTTGGCACAAACACGAAGGCAATGTTGTTCGACGTGAACCACTGACCGTTGGTGCTCCCCAATCGCGCAGTGCCGTCGTCCCAAACCCTGAGATTGAAGCTCCCTATCGCTATCGAGCCCGTCGTCCAATGCGCACCGCTACCGGTGACCCAACGCGGATCGCGGTAAGAATTCGCGGGTTCGTCGCCCATTGCCGGCGCGTGGAGATCGCACGCCGGAACCATGCCTTTCGGGAAGTCCATCTCGTCCGATACGGCCAGACGCAACGCGGGACCAATGCCTTCGATGGAACGAATGAGGCGCCCCGTAATGTTGTCGGCGGTTCCCTGCGCGTCGCGTCGCGTCTTTTGAGTGTGCTGTCCGCTATTCGGCCCCACGGGATCGGTGCCGCCAGAATGGGTGCTGTTCCAAGAGTTGTATGCCCATTCTTCGCCGGTGCCGACCTTCTCCAGACTACTCAGGTGATTCTTGGCCGCGTACTCCCACTCCGCTTCGGTGGTCATACGGTACTTCCTGCCCGTCATCTGACTCAACTTGCAGGCAAATTCCATGGCGTCGTACCACGTCATGCTCGTGTAGGAAGCGCTGGCGCCGCCAAAGCCAGTCGAACTGCCACCCATCACGGCATTCCACAGCCCCGTCGTCACCTCCGTCTTGCCAATGTAGTAACCGCTGACCTTCACGCCCGACACGGGTTTCGTGTCTGCAGGGCAGCTACTGCTTTCGCAACCGATGGTGAATGTGCCACCCGGCACGTACACCATCTCGAAGGACACACTTCCTACCGTTTCGGTGAAGTTAGTCTTCGGTCCAGGTACGGAAGAAGCGCCGCCGAGACCTTGAGTCTTACCGCCGTTGCTCGTAATTCCCCCGGTCGCACCAACGGAGCCGCCCGTACTCACGCTTGCACCACCAGCGCCAGTAGTTTTACCCGAACCCGTTGCTCCGCCAGTGCCGGTGCCAGTGCTTGTCCCAGTGCCAGTGCCTGTGCTGGTGCCGGTACTTGTCCCCGTGCCCGTGCTCGTGCCCGTGCTCGAGCTGCCACCGACTCCCGTGCTGCTACCAGTACCGGTGTCCTCGCCTGTGCAACCGGCAAAGATAGCGATTATGGAGGCCGCTAGAATGCCTTGATGGATCGATGTCGCCATGTCTACCGTCCCTGATGATGTGAAGCGTTGATGATACGACTACGCGTTGACGATGATGGGCGCCCTCGACACGACAGCACCTGCAATGAGCAGCGCTAGGGCTCACCAATCAGCGTATTAGGAATAGCGCATCCGCCCACGAGTTGCGAGATCCAGAACGATATGCAGAACGCCCATCATTTTCTATCCTGCGGTGTCCGAAGCCTCACTTCTCGTTCCTAACCATCGACGCTCGAACGAAGTGCGCGTCGCCGCGGCAGTAGCAAAACTGCCCTATCCCCATCTTCTCATTCTGACCTCACGAAGTGTGTCGAGCGTCACGCTGATGAAGTTGAGGAAAAGATCCTGGGCGAGCAGATTCGCTACACGATTTCCGCGTCTCGATTGACTGCTCATGATCGAGATTGGCGACCACGCGGAAATCGATTCTCATTCCGTGATTGTCCATGGCACTGGAACGACACGCGATCGCGTTCGAGAATCGTGGGGATGTAGGTGCGCGGATCTGCTTTGCGTCAATTGCGATAAATCCCTTGCACGCGCAGCAGTTCGACGCCGATGGATGGCACGCTGTGACAACGCCGCCCGAGACCAAGTCGATGAGTTCGCGAACCTGACGTCGTTCTTCCGATGCGAGGTCGATTCGTGCACCAGTGTCGGAATTTGCGGCTCTCGTGGCGAGGTCACGCGCGTCCGGCGCAGCCGAACAGTTGCTGCTACGCGGCATTTCTTTAGCTGGTGAGAGCCGCCCCCTCTCGCGGAAGCAGCTCCCGCCCTCACCTACTTTTCCTACGGGTGTCCCCGCTGGCGCAAGTCAGCAACGGTCGTCCTCCCGCAACTGGACTTACTTTGCGGACGCACCTCGACGTCCCATCGTCGTCGAGGTGCGCTCGTCATCGAATGCTCCGTGCATCTACCATCATCAATAAACGGCACGCACGTGTTCTATGCCTTACTCGTACTCAGAACTTCGTCCGTTCCTCTTCGCGCCAATGCTACGAACGCAATTCGTTCTCGCGACGCGAGCGACGATTCAGTTCACATGTCCTGCCACGTCGGCGCCGGGCAATTGTCGTTGCAAGCGGCGAACTGATTGTTGCAGAGGAGATCCGGCGCGCACTTGGGGTGATTGGCGAAGTACCGCGGATGGTTGGTGAGGTTCTCGACGCACACGCTGCAGCCATTGGAACCACACCCCTGCCAGTTGCCGGGGTTGCCGTCGCAAGTCCCCGCGGGCGGCGTTCCTTGGCCGTTATAGGCAACGGTGTGATTGCTCGCGGAAACGGTGAACCCGTTACTCAGGATCGAATAGTCCGTCGTCAAGGACAGGGGCAAGGTTCCGCACCAATGACCGCGAGAGGTTCCCGTGCCAGTGAATCGAGTTCCCGCGACGTACGTGAAATCGAAGTTGTTCTCGAAGGAGTAGTTCACGTAATAGAAGTAGCATTGGGTCTGATCGGCGCCCCACGGCGCGAAGGACTGCGAAGCCCACGAGTTGTTCGGAAGCTGCCCGGGGCTGGTTTGGCAGCTTTGACCGGAGCACGAGATTTGCGCCGAAGGAGCGCCCCAAACGGTCTGAACGACCCAATCGCGAAACGCGCCTGCGCCTGCGTCGATGGATACACCGTTGTTCCAGTCGCAGGTGCTCAAACTATGGATGCCGACGAGGAATCTCGCGCGAAGCCCTTCTGGCCCCACGACGTCCAGGTAGGATGGGCCTCCGGAATCGCCGTTGCACGTGAGGTGGTCGCCATTGGGCGAGCTGACGGTAACGGTGTTGGGATCCGTCCAACTGACGAGATTGTGTCCGGTCCGCAGAATGCCGTAACCGGCACCAGAGGGATTGGTGCCAGCGTTCGCGCCGTAACCCATCAGAGTGATCTGCGCATTCACGAGGCTGTCGTTGGGCCCTCCGTAGATGGCCATGCGTCCGTTGGTGAAGTGGTTCTTGGGAAGATTGGCGAGAGGCGCGTCCTCGGTGAGGTGAAGCAGCACGACATCCACGCCATTGGCACTCCCAAAGGTAGCGTTGGGGTGTTTGATTGCGCGGTCAACCGGGCGCGACGCGCGGTTCGCGTCGCTCGTGTTACCGAATAGGACGCGATGACCATTACCGAGCGGGTCGTCGATTTCGCCGTTGTTGTCGGCGTCCCCGCCAGCGTTGAAGCAGTGCGCTGCGGTGATTGCCCAACGACTGTCCAACATACTTGCGGTACATCCGCTTGGAGCGATGAGAACGACGCCACTGTTTTCCGCATTGACCGTCGAAAGCTCGGTCCCTCGAATGATGGCTTGATCGCCAGCGACGGTGACGTCTTCGGACGAATCGGAGTTACTTCCCGCTTCAGCGCAAGCAAAAGCGCCAAGGGCAAATAGACCAGATAGAAATCCCAAGCTTGATTTTGGTAAACATGGAGTACCCTTCGACGACGCACCACTCGACTTCATGTGGTATGCGTCATGATTGTTGCTCGTACTTGTTTGATGATGAGTACGGCAGCTCCCGCAGTGCACGCCCAATGGTTCGCATACGGCTTCGAGCGCCTGATACGACCACAGTCCTTGCCCGGTGCGGCAGCTACCTTAGCCCAACGTGATCCTTAGAGACGAAGCGGGGTACAAACCTTCGCAGAAAAAATCGTCCCTGGTGTCGCCCGCTCGCGTCGAGACAGTGCAATGGCCCTTCGAACGTCGCGTGCGTGAACCGGCGAGGGTTGCGCTGAATCAAGATTCAATACGCGCCCTCGAAGCCGTACGCCCGGGGCCACGGGTCGCGACGACGTGCTCGGAAACAGATCGGCGTTGCGTCGACAGCCGAACGGAGTAATGTCGCGCCACGGTAATGTCCAATCGGTGGGCGAGCGACACTTTCCGAACCAAAACATCCTTGAACTACGCGCTAATCGGTACGATATCCGTCGGCTTGTCTTGCTGCTTGGTGACGCCAATCGCCGTCGCCGCAACGAAAGCGACGGAAGATGGCGGTTCGGAGCACGACGCACCTGCAGAGACTCGGCCCCTTCAACGCTCCGACGTCGTTCCCCCGAAGCTAAAGCAATTCGTCGAGGCAGCCTATCCGACGGAAGCGGCCCGCCAGGGTATCGAGGCAGAAGTCATTCTGCAAATCGCCATCGATGCCGAAGGTCGTGTCACCTTCGTCGAAGTTCGAAATTCCGCCGGTGCCGAGTTCGATGCCGCTGCCGTTGCTGCCGCACGTCAGTTTTCCTTCGAGCCCGCCCAGAAACACGGCGTGGCCGTCGCCGCCCGCATCCTCTATCGCTACACGTTCGCGCTGAAGGAGAAGCCCAAGCCCGAAACGCCGCCGGATATCGACAGACCGCGGGCGGGCGAACTCAGAGGAAGAATCGTTGCCGGAACGCCGCCTACGCCACTCGTTGGGATCGTGGTGAAGGTCGTAGGAAGCAGCATAGCTCCGCTGACGACAACCACCGCGCAAGATGGTTCTTGGGCGTTCCCCGCGCTCGCGCCTGGGGATTACAGCGTCGAAGTCGCGGCACCCGGCTACCGATCGGTGCTTCAGCGTGAGCATATAGATTCTGGTCTGGTGACCGCGGTCACGTACGGGCTCGAAACGAGCAGCGACCTACCCGTCGAGGTCACGGTGCGGGGCACCGCGATGCACCGCGAGGTGGCTCGCTACGAACTCTCGCGCACCGAGTTGATTCGCGTTCCCGGCACCATGGGCGACGCCATTCACGCAGTAGAAGCGATGCCCAGCGTCGCGCGACCACCGGCGTTCAGCGGGGCACTCATCGTTCGCGGCTCGGCGCCGCAGGATACCCAGGTATTCATCGAAGGCACGTACGTGCCACGCGTCTTTCACTACGCAAGTCTATCGAGCGTCATTCCGAGCGAGATGATCGAACGCATCGAGTTCTATCCCAGCAACTTCAGCTCCCGTTACGGACGAAGCATGGGCGGAATCATCGACGTCGGTATGCGCGAGACCAATCCCGACGGCAAATTCCACGGCTCCGCGCAGGCAGACTTCATCAACGCCCGCGCGAACCTCGAAGGCACGCTGCCATTGACGCAGAAGTGGCGCTATATGGCTGGCTTCCGAACGACGTACGTCGACCGGTGGTTGGTTCCCGTGCTCCGCGCGAGTGGCAGCGCCATCGAGGGTATGCCTCGCTATTACGACTACCAGCTCTATCTAGAGCGAGCTTTGCCAAACGGCGGCCTCTATCGAATCGGAGTGTTTGGCGCCCACGACATGTACGTGCCCATCGAGAAGAACCCGAAGGACTGGTGGGCACCGAGCGAAGGCTTTGGTTACCTTCAATCACAGCTGCGTTGGCCCATTTCCGAGCACGTCCAGCTGAAGGCGAGCTGGTCCATGGGCAGGACGGTCAGTAACGAACCTGGCGACGATGGCCGCACGAGCAAGACGACCTTCACCCTCGGCACGCTGCGGTCGGAGCTATCGGTCAAGACGGGAGCTTTGGGCATAGCCAGGCTCGGGACCGACATCCTGTATGCGCCGTTCAAGCTCCGCACCATCACCGATCGAAAGAGCACGGGGGGCTCCCTTGCCAGCGGTCAAGGGGAGTCACTGCAGCTCGCCTTGTACGACTTACACGGCACGCTACTGCGCCCCGCCGGTTACGCGGAATACGAATTCGCGCCCAGTCCGCGCATCAACGTGACGGCCGGCACGCGCATCGATTACGCCAAAGACACCTCCAGAACGGACGTGGCACCGCGTCTAGCGGCTCGGTACGTCGTGATTCCGGGGGCCATCAGCACGGTGGTCAAGGGAGGCGTCGGGCTCTTCTATCAGCCGCCCTTACCGGCACAAACGCTCCCTGAGCTCGGCACGCCCAACCTCACGTCGAGCCGGGCCGTGCATTCCATGGTGGGCTTCGAGCAATCGCTGACGAAGCAGGTGAGCGTTTCCGTCGAAGGCTTCGAAAAGGAACTGCGAGACTTGGTCTCGACGCGACTCGACGGATCGGGCTCGCTCGTTACCGACAATGCCGGAAAGGGGCGCGTGTTTGGAACGGACGTCCTTTTGCGATACCGAGCAGACGAACGCTTCTTCGGCTGGGTTTCTTACACCCTGTCTCGTTCGACACGAAAACTGGAACCCGACGAACCGTCGCGACTCTTCTTGTACGATCAACCGCACATCGTCAACGTACTCGCGAGCTACCGACTGGGACGCGGCTGGGAGCTCGGCGGACGCTTTCGCTACATGAGCGGGTTTCTCTATCGCGCCTGCTCGGGAGGGCTCTTCGATAACGCGATTGGTCGCTACCAATGTTACGGCCCCTACGAACAGAAGCGCTTCGCACCCTTTCACCAATTGGATCTACGAATCGAGAAGACCTGGACCTTCACGAATTCGAAGATCTCGGCATACATGGATCTGATCAACGCGTACTTTCACACGAGTCCGGACTTCCCAGTTCCGAAGTATGACTACTCGGGCGTGAAGGGACTCTCGCTCAGTCTGCCGCTCTTGCCGAGCCTCGGTATCAGGGGGGAGTTATGAACCGCACCCGAAATGGCGTCCGTTCGACGTTGCTCGTCGTCCCTGCTGCTGCAATGGCAGTCGCCTGCAACGACGTCTCCTGGCCAGATCCACAGTATATCGACTCACTACGCGTGCTTGCCGTAAAGGGCGAGCCTCCCGCGCTCGCTCCGAACCAGGCAACGGAGCTGTCTCTCCTTTGCGCCGACGGCCACGGGGGGCCCGAGGCAGATCCGACGTGCGACATCGAAACCGCGTGGTTTGCCGAGTGTGACAACCCAACGAGAAACGATCCGCAAAAGTGCTTCGACACCTATCGGAGCTGGGGCAAAAAGCTGTCACCAACCGTATCCGACACGCCCCCCGAAGAATGGCCGCACGGCTTCAGCTTTGGCCCGAGAATGCAGTTCCAAGCCCCCGAAGATATCCTAAAGTACGAGCTCGAGGTGCCTGGGCAAGCTGCGGACCAGGCTGCGGACGAGGCCTCTAGGGAGAAGCTCCGGTACGGTAACTCATACGTCTACTTCGCCGCATGTGCCGGCAAGCTCGTGGCGGAACCCGACGTCGACGAACGCTTACCCGTGTCCTGTGTCGATCCCGATTCCGGTAAGCGTCTCGGGCAGGATCGATTCGTCGTCGGTATTACGACGTTGTACAGCTACGAAGGTATCACGACGAAAAATCCAGAACTCGTGGACACGCGCTTCGTCGATTCGCGCCTGGATGCGCCCCTTTCCGTAGAAGCTTGCTCGGATGCCGACGAGTGCCCGACCGGCTTCGCCTGTTCGGAGAATCACGTCTGTCTACCGTCCGTGTCACCGTGCAATGAGAAGACGCAGCAGAGCTGTGAATGGCATTGCTTCCAGTTCGGCGTCACAGACGAGAGTTACAGGCTTTTTCGGAGCGACGGCGTTGCCCTCCGCTCACCCACGAAAGCCCTCTGGGTCGAGTACTTCACCAATGCCGGGGTATTCCCCGACGACGACGGCTTCGCTCTACCCCCGCCCGCAGCGAACGACAGCTCCAGACGCAACCCCTGCATCTTCTGGCGCGCGCCGCCCAACGCAACGGACAATGCCCACCTCTGGGTCGTTGTCCGCGACGATCGCGGCGGGGTGGCCACTTGGGATCAGAGGGTGATCGTGAGATAGACGAATTCGCGAGCGCAGTTGCAGAGGACGCGAAGCACAATCGCGAGCGAAGGTCGTGACGCAGGGCTGCGAGCGACAGCCAGAATTCGGCTCTGACCGACGCGTCATCCGTACCGAGTTGGCTCTCCAGAATCGAGTCGCGACTCCCGATCGAGGCGCAGTCCGCGTCCCCTAGCCGCCCCATCGCAGTGTGAGTCCTTCTTGCTTGTGCGAACGTCGTCTTGCAAGACAGATTCAGAATGTTGGCCGCATGCGAGTGCGAGCGTGATGATACTACCATCGGTGTCCATCCGAGATGCCCAATGTGCGCCAGTTCAGATTGAGAACCGGCGCAAACTCGGCCCCTTGAGGTATCGCGCGTCTTCATGCACGCATTCGACGCCCGCCTCGACGGCAATGGCAATGATGTCTGCATGCTCGCCGAATCAAGACACCCGATACACTTCACCATCAATCAACTCATTGCGCACGAGGTCCGGCGAGGTGTTCGACGTGAACCGCAGCGCCATCCAAGCCATCGGCATGTCGGAACAAGCCTGTCCATACCGAATAGCTGCTGTCGTGCCAAGAAGGGAACAAGCGAATGAACGCCTACGAAATCGTTGAAATGTGCCTCGACATCAATGCGAGGAGAAACGACATCACCGAATGGAACCCCAGCGCGAGAATCGACGAGATTAACCGCGAAATGTCTCCAATGTGGAGCGTGGGCGAAAAGACGGAAGGGATCGTGAACTGGCGCGTTACTTCGTACACTCCAGTAGACGAGCTGACGATCGGCAGCAAGGCGGGGCTGCACGTGGACGGCGTGCCTGGCATTGGAATTAGAGACATTAGCAGACGAGTCGACTTAATTGAGTGCGGCAGCGACTGCAAAAGGTTACGTATAGTCACGGGCGCTAACGCAGACTTGGGAGCGGAGTCTGCACTGCTAGCCATGAACCAAGGGGTACATGTGCTCGCTGGATGCCGCAAGAACCGGTATCAGAGTATGAGAGAGAAATTCTCAGCTCAGGAGAATTGGTCACCGCTCATCCTCGATGAGCCGGAAAGTTGGTTCTCGACGTTCCTTGCGATATTCACGCAACCGTCCGTGGTGGAAGTCGTCAACGCTGCAGCCTACCACATAATGGACGACGCACTGTTCAACGAGCAGAGAGACGTCCTCGATGGCCGCGAGGACGACGAAGCACTCGTCGAACGAGTGCAAGACTTCACGTTCGCAAATACTGGTTTACCCATGCAGCTGATCAATGTCTTGGCAGGCTATCCAATGGTAAAGCGCGTAGTCTGGGTTGACATTGGAACGACGGACACACGTGGCTCCACCCAGGTCATAACGACGAAGCTTGCTGCAGAAAAGATCGTGCTCGACACATGTGACGCAAACAACAAAAGCCTTTCCTATGCCGCGGTGCAAGCCGGACGTATTGGAACCAGCGCAAAAGCGCTGACGCAAACAACAAACTCGGAAATCCCGGTTCACCTAGTTGCGCAGCTAGCCGACGCCTGCATCGTCCATGCGAGCAAGTACAGGTACATGAGACCCGAAATAACAATGCTATCCTCCGGTAACTATAGGAGCTTCAGCGACAAGGAGTTGTCGCGGAGAGCGCTATAGGAGGCAACCGTTCGTGTTTCCACGTGGAATCACGACCCGATGCTCCTCGCTACGTTGTCCGAAATCAACACCGGGATCGTCGATAGCGAAGCACCACGCTCACGCGACGGCACGGAACGAATGGAACATGACCGTCCTCGTTCCCACCTGGCACCGAGGCAATGTAACTATTGTCGCTCCGGGACTTCATCCGCTAACTTGATGAACCGTATTCACCGCGACCCTTCGAGTGTCTGAAGGACGCAGTTTCGAGTTCGTCGTTCGACGCTGCGAATCACGCACGTAGCGCTAACAGGGTCGGCATTGGTGCCGGCGAATGTCGGATGGGTTGCGCCGCTACAGATGCAACATGCATAGGGCCACGAGAGAGACAATCGAAGGAGACAGTCGAGGTGGGGCACATGCGTAAGCTTGACATCGCCATCGTAGTCAGTTGGATCGTGTTCTGCATCGGACTCGGGGCGTACATCTACGGGTACGTTCATCGGACGTCCGGGGTGCAATCTCAGCTCGTCCGAGTCACGGAGGGAGCGGCTAGGGACATTCGGAGTCAGCTGGCTCACGTCGAGGAGATCACGCAAACACTGGCGAACGAGGTTGCGAACGGTGACCTCGATGAAGAACGTCTCAATGCCGAGTTGGAACGCGCGGTACGTTCTGATCCGCTCATCGTCGAAGCCGGCGTGGCGTTCGTCCGCGACAAGGGACCATCTGGAACCGGACTCTTCGCTCCACACTTCGGGATCCGCGGAGGAAAAAGCGAAGCCTTTCACGTGGAGACTGCCTACGACTACACCGCCTCGGATTGGTTCAAAGACACCCTGGCCAATGGCCCCGGGTGGACCGATCCGTACTTCGGCAAGGCCACGGGCTCCTGGGTCGTCGGCTACGGCATCCCAATTCGCGCACCAGGCGCGGCGGCGAATGCCAGCCCTATCGCGGTCGTGCGAGTCAACTACTCCATGAAGCAGATCCGCTCGAAGATCGAGTCCTTGCCCCTCGGAAGCGAGGGCTACGCCTGCATCGCTCGGACGAAGACCACGCGAGTCATCTATCACCCGAACGAGAGCTTCATCAAAGATCGCGTTACCCTGTTCGACATTGCGACCAAACGAACCGACTCCGTATTGCGTCGCTTGGCGCTCGACGTGGAGCATGGAAGGAGCGGAATCGTCGAACGACCAGCAACACTGACGGGTGAACTCGCTTGGAACATCTATCGTCCCATCGCCGGAACGAACTGGAATCTCATCTTGGTCTTCATCAAGAACGAAGCCCTGGGCGACGGAAAGAATGAGCGAATCGGCTGCATCGCGATCACTTCGGTATTGGTCGTCGCGCTGTCATTGCTAATCCTGAGGCTTTTCCGTGTAGATCTCGAAACCCCTTGGCGACTCTGGCTCGCGGTGGCGTCGGTCACCACGCTCCTCGGTGGCGCAGTTGGCTATATCTGGCACCTGTCCTTCGATCCGCGTGTATTCAATGACGTTCAGCGAGGCATGCTCTACGACAACAACGGGCTTCAGCGGTTCAGCCGCAGCCGCGAACAGTTCTCCCGTCAACGTGGGGAACCAACACCCCTCTTCGTACCCACGGGCGTCGCCCTGAGCTCCATCGAGTTCAAGACGGCCGCCGACGTCACGATGAAGGGCTACATCTGGCAAAAGATCCCCGTCGATCAGCGCGATCGAGTGTTACCCGGATTCGAGCTCGCGGACGCCATCGAATCGCAAATCACCGAAGCCTACCGCCATACGGTTCAAGACGTCGAGGTACGCGGCTACGCCTTTCGAGCCACCCTGCGACAGCAATTCGATTACCGGCGCTATCCTCTGGATTTCCAGCGCATTCGACTCGTGCTTTCCCGGAAGGACTTCGCGAACAACGTGATCTTCGTGCCAGACTTGGCCGCCTACACGTCGATGATTCCGCAGACCAAACCTGGGCTCGACCGATCCTTGGCCATTGCCGGATGGCAACTCGAGAAGACATTCTTCAATTTTGCTCAGGTCAGCTACAACGCAAACTTCGGCATCGACCACTTCGTGGGCGCCGAAAGTCACCCCGCTCTTGCTTTCAATGCCGTCGTTCGTCGCGACTTCCGCTCGCCGTTCATCGCCAACATCGTCCCGCTGCTGTTGATTGCCGGGATCGGGTTCGCTCTCCTCTCGATGATTCACCGCGAGCAAGACCGCATCACCGCCTACGATGCGCGCGGAGGACGCGTCACCGGGACGAGCGCAGCGCTGTTCTTCGCACTGTTGCTAGCCCACATTCGACTCCGAAACGAGTTGGTGGGCTTACGCGAGACCATCTACATCGAATACTTCTATTTCGTGATGTACGCATCCTGCCTGGCCATCGTCGCAGACGCGCTCGCCGTCGCCTCGCGAACCCCACCCGCTTGGCTTCAGTTCCGTGACAACTTCATTCCGAAGCTCCTCTATTGGCCAACTCTGATGGTCTTGATCCTAGCAATAACGATCGGATTCTTTTGTTGAGTCCAATGCAGCACTGCGCATGCGAATCTCACTTACCCGCGCGCTATCGCGCGGGTCGGCTCAACGCGCTTGTGCCGCATCGTTGATGCAGTCTTTGACCCCGGTCTTCGGCTCGAGACCATCGATACTCCTTCCAACGTATTGGAAGGGCTCCATGTCGACGGCCACTTCACCCCAAAACGGATGATCGAGCGTGAAGATACAAAATACCATCAGACCAACGACCAACGAATAGGTGCCACTCAAAAGCACGTGTAGTACCTTGTCCGCGACGTGAATGCACCAACAGAGGGCCATCGTGATAATGCCTCCAGCCAGAACGACGACCCAGAGGACCGGCATGAGATGCGTATCTGCAGACAGCAAGCGAGCTCGCCGTGCGCTGAGCAGATGGTTGACGACGCCTAGGGTTTCTCGATGAACGTTCTGTTCACCCAAGTCTTGCGGTTTATATGTCGAGACTTGGCGCATGATTTGCTCGACGGTTTCGCGCGTCGGTGGACGGCGTGTATCCAGTTTACCTCGCTTTAGCAGAGTACCTTCGTCGCAGTACACCTTTCCCACGTACTCGCGGTAAGACCGCTGCAGGTTTTGCCGCGCGGGCTGGGATAGACCTTCCGCGTCCCTGAAGAGATTGTTCGCCAGACTGGCTTCTTCGGTAATTTTGCTGCTCAAATCGGTGTAATCACCCCAAGCCGCGACGGCGATCATGCCGAGCAGCACGGCGTAAATGACGCCCACCGCCGATCCACAGGCGCTAATGGCGTCCTTGGATTCAGTCCAAGATTCCGGGATGTGACGCCGAACGAGCAACGTCCCGCCAATCGAGAAGGCCAGAGCAGGGCCCACGATCAACAGAGCCGAAAGCCAGAGGGGACGGTCATATAACCAATGCAGAAAGGACATCTTTCGCTACTCCGAGTAGTCGTCGCGCATTCGTTCGCCGAAGCGGTCGACGAACACGACGTTCGCAAGCACGATATCGGCCACGCCGCCCACTACACCAGCTTTCAACACACATCACGGTAACGCCTCGGCTACTTGGACGTTCTTGGTTCGAACTTCGAGCTCGCTCACCTTCGCCGTCACGCTTCTCGCGGTGCTACCCTGCGTCGCGGCTTCTGTTCTCACGCGGGAACATGCAAAGCTCGACGCTCGTTGCACCCAACACGATGGCTACCGTCGCCGAGCAGTCGTCGACTACGCCTCAACATCCTTACTGCCCTCGCCCCCGCAGTCGCCCCAGGTGGATGTCCGCTGTCGATGGGCGCGGCAATCCAACGCACGAGCAGGCTCGCTCGACTGCAAAACGCGGTGGGTGCCATCGTTTGCCCCAGATTCCGCCAAACGGGAGCGAGTGCCCCCCACGCGCACCCACCACACCCGCCCCCAAGCACATTCGTTGGTGCGCTCGACCGCTCCCCCTTGCGCATGACATCGTGCGCCCCAAGATTGCCGAACAGGAACGAGTGCCCTGGATAATTCTGAGGAGGAATGCGTGAAGATTGGAATCATCGGTGCCGGCATGATCGGCGGAACATTGACGAGAAGGCTCACCGCTCTAGGGCACGATGTCGCGATCGCGAACTCGCGTGGCCCTGACACGCTCCGTGACCTCGCGGCTGAAACCCGAGCCACGGCCGTCACGGTGGCCGAAGCGGCGCGTCACGGAGAAATCGTCATCGTCACCATTCCCGAACGTGCCGTCGCGGATTTGCCCAAGGATCTCTTCTCGGGTCTGCCCGCCGACGTAGCCGTGATCGATACCGGGAATTATTACCCGAGTCGCGACGGCAGCATTCCGGCGATCGAAAGCGGCCAGCCCGAGAGCGCTTGGGTTGCAGAACAACTTGGGCGAAAGGTAATCAAGGCGTTCAACAACATCTATTTCAAGCACCTCCTCGAGAAGGGCGTGCCCAAGGGTACACCAGGGCGCATTGCACTCCCCGTGGCGGGCGACCCGGCCGACGCACGGGCAAAGGTCTTACGCCTCGTCGAGGAGCTCGGGTTCGACGCCGTTGACGCGGGAAGCATTGCGGACTCGTGGCGACAGCAGCCTGGCACCCCTTGTTACGGCAAAGACCTCGGGGAGGCACAACTCAAGGAAGCTCTCGCCGCTTCCGAATCTGCCAAACTTCCAGAGTATCGCAAAGCCGCAGATGACGCGGTGAAAGCCTACTTCGCCGCCGACAAGCGCGGCTGACGCGTCGTCTGCCCTTCGACGTATCGACGAAGCGTACTGCGCGTCGCCGGTGACGAACACTTGGCGCCACTGCAAAGAGCGTCGTTCATCACCCCACGTCATGGCGAGGTCGGAGAGAGCGACACCATTCGAACCAGGATCGCCGATACGTCTTTGGGGCCAAACCTCAGGGTCCGAACGCCTGGCGGTAGGCCGCGCCCGCATTCGGATATTGCCCACTCGACAACTTGCCCTTGAAGTCGTTATCGGCGTTCCAATAGGTCTGATAGACAACGTCGTGGCTATCGAACCAATTCTTTGCCTCTTGGATGTACGCGGCACCGTTGTCCGACATCATTCCCCACTCTGAATACGCCGTGGGCTTGCCATGTGCCTTTGCGAAGTCCTGGTGCCATTTTAGCCCGTACTTGCGCGTCAGCATGAAATCCCAGGCTTGCAATGGATCCGCGGGATCCCATTGGGTGTTCCAATAGAAGTCCATACCGATGATGTCGACGTAGGCGTCGCCGGGATAAGCGTCTTCAGGGTTCATGCCAACGTCTCCAACGTTCACGTTCCACTCGATCCTGAAGCGTTTCGAAACGGAGCGAAAGACAGTGGCGAAATGTTGGAACGCACCCGCGAATTCGCTGGCCTTGCCCTGCGCTGACCAGGGGAACCAATCCCCATTGAATTCCCAACCCGTACGAACGTAGAGCACCGCCTCTTGGGGTCGATAGTTGGAGAGCGTTTGCGCCGCCTTGCGATAGTGGTCGTCGTAAGTGCCAAGAGCGGCTGCCGCGAGTGTCGCGCCATTCGGGATAAGTGGTACCGACCACAGCACTCGACGGTCGAGCACTTTCCAATTGTCGACGGCCCATCCCACCGATCCGTCGTAGTCACTCCAATCGGCGTTGCCGGTATAGCCCAAGATCCCTTCGACGGGGCGCCCGAGCCAAGTCTCGAATTGAGTAACGTCCGCGGCTACGTTGCCGCAGTAGATACCCAGGATCCCGCGATCCAAGCCCGCCAAGCTCCCCCCTACGCCACCACTTCCGCCGAAGGTGGCACCACCAACGGTAACGGTACTCCTTCCTCCCGTTGCGTTCGTTGCGCCGCCAGCATTCGTGTCGCCGCTCGTCGCACTAGCCTTGCCACCCGCGCCCGAGGTGCTGCCAGCCGCTTTCCCTCCCGCCCCATGCGTCGTGCCCGTCGCGACACTCCCACCCATGGAGTTCGTCGCGCCGCCGATTTCGCCGCTCGTGCCGCCACTCGCCGATGTTGGGGTGTCGTTCGAACTGCAAGCCATTGCGAGAGCGAGGAGCGTCAGCGGCGAGAGCACTCTGATGTCCAACATAGCCACATGGTTTCACCGAGCCGTTCTGCGCCGCAAGTGGGCATCGACCTCCCGGGTGTCGAGGAGACCGTTGTGGCACGTTCCGGCGCGTCGCCAACCTGGCCGCATGTGGGCATGACGCAAATCCTCGGTTCAACTGCTAGTAAGTCTCACTGCTACTAGGGTCCCCACCGTGAGCAGAATCCAAAGAAGAGCAGCCTGCAGAAGCGGTCTGACACCGAGCGCTCGAATGGACCGACGCGTCAGCCCAAGACCAATCAAGAACAGCGTCACCCTCAGAACTCGATGCGAAAGCGCGCTCACCAGGTGTCCGACACTGCCGAGCGACGGTACGTACGTCACGAGCGCAGCAGCGATAATGAATGCGCCAATGAACCAAGGGATTCGAGGAAGCGCAGCCACTCTCGAATCGGTTCCTTTGGCGCGCGCTCGATAGACGGCAATCCCGAATGTAACAGGGACGATCCAAAGGGCCCGTGCGAGCTTCGTCGCCGTCGCAACCTCGAGCGCACGCGGACCATACTGCGAAGCAGCACCCACGACCGAGCTGGTGTCGTGAATGGCAAGTGCTGACCAGAGCCCGAAAGAGTCCTGACTCAGAGCCAACAGGTGCCCGACGGCGGGAAAGAGAAACAGCGCGATCGAGTTGAGGAGGAACACGACGGAAAGTGCGACCGAAATGTCTCCTTCGCGAGCACGAATGGTAGGTGCGACAGCCGCAATGGCACTGCCGCCGCAGATAGCGGTGCCAATCGATATGAGAAGAGCTGTGTCGCGAGGAACTCCGAAGCTACGCCCCAAGGCCCAGCCGAGCGATAACGCGAGACCGATACTACCGATCGTGATCGAGAGTCCATTGAGACCAACCCGACCAACCACGACGAGATCCATGCCAGCACCCAGCCCTACGACGGAGACAGCAAGAGCCCGCCGAGACCAGGTTCTCGTCTGCGCCGGGATGGGATTGCCAAGCGTGCAAGCGATCGCCACTCCGGCGATCAGCCCAAGGGCTGGAGAACCTGGCACGAAGAACAGCGAAATGCCCGCAGCTGCAATGAGCAGCAGCCGACCATTCGCCGCGGTCATCGACGAATTCGTGGTTTCGGTAGCAGCGACCATGCGCCCGAGTCTGCCTCGCAGATATTACCCCCGCCTATCATCTGTTTTGATGTACCATCAAAAATACTGATGGTATGCCGCTAAGCACCCTCGATCCCGCACTCCTTTCGACGTTCTTGGTCGTCGTCGAGACTTCACGCATTTCCGGCGCGGCAAAACGTCTGCATCTCTCGCAGCCTGCGGTGACGGCGCAGATCAAGAAGTTGGAAGAAGCCTTCGGCGTTGCGTTGTTCGTTCGTTCCGTGCGCGGCGTCGTGCCGACGGCAGCGGGCGCGTGCCTTGCAGATCATGCTCGAGCGGTGCAGCGCCAAATCGATGCCGCCATATTCGAAATTGGCGCCGCCGGTCGTGGAAACCTGGGCCCACTCGTCCTTGCGGCGAGCACGACGATCGCCGCCCACCCACTTCCACCGTTGTTGGCCGAGTTTCGTAAACGGCATCGTGACGTTCCCGTTCGAGTCCGCATCGGCAATACCGAAGAGGTCATCGAAGACGTCCTCGCGGGGCACGCCCCGTTCGGGCTCGTCGAAGGTTACGCTCGTGCGCCTGGGATCCGACTCGAACCCTTCATCGATGACGAAATCGTTCCAATCGTTGGTCGAGGAGCGCCCTTTCGATTGCGACAGACCCGAGATCTGGACGAGGTACCAATACTTTGGCGGGAAGCCGGTTCCGGCACGCGCGCCGTCGTTGCTCGGGCCCTGAAGAAGGCCGGGCTCGACCGAAGGAGGGCAATGAAGCTCGACATCGACTTGGCAAGTACCGAGGCGCTCATCGGTGCAGCTGCAGCGGGCCTCGGTGTGGCGTTCGTTTCGCGTTGGTCCGTGCGTGCACCGCTCGAAGCCGGGCTCGTTCAGCTCGTGCCGGGGCTCGAACTCGTCATTCACCGAACCTTCCGGTGGGCGTTGCCTGCCGGGAGTCTCTCCGGTGCGGCGGCTCAGTTCTACGCGATCGCAACGCGAGCGCGGCCACGACTGTGAGGCGATGGATGCACTGCGTCGGGCAGCGCTTCATCGAGAAGTTGGCTGTCCCACTGACGGAACGACGCTTCACACCGATTCGTCCGAACGCCGCGACTCTTGACGCTCTCACGCCGATTCGTAAGTCCACCATCCGAACGCCGCGGCGGGCTCTTCACATGTCACGCCGACTCGTAGTCCACCATCCGAACGCCGCGACGGGATTTTTCGGCTTCGGTAGCTGCGCGCACTCGCTCATAGAGAGCAACGACGTCGGTCTTGATATGAAGGACGTTCAACTCTGGACTGGTCTTGTCGAAGGTTTTGAGGAGCAAATTTCCCGTTCCCATCAGACGTTGACCAATGGGACGCTCGACGGTGTAGTCCGCGATGCGATAGAGATCGATCTGCTCGAGCTTCTTCGACAAGACGCCGCTCTCGACCACGATCCGCCGAGTCGTGATGCGGTAGCTATGGCCCAGCGTTTTTACCCACCGCACGACGAGCCACAGGCCTAGCGTGAGAATAACGACCAGCAGCGTGCCGACGCTGGGGATGAGTGCCATACGGCCTTCGAAGAGCACTTCCTCGTTGTCGTGAGCCGGTTTGGCACTCTGCTGGGTGATCATCCGAGGGAGCCTAGCATGTCGCTCGGCTGCGAGTGACGTTTCCGCCTGCCGAGGCTCCGCCCCAGGTCAACTGATGCGTTTTCTTTTGTCTTTACGTCGTGCAAACGGTCGCACGTCACTACGACGGCACAAACAAAAACGCCTGGGGCGGAGCGAACCAATGACAGATGTGCGGCGTATTGGCGGACGTGCACCAGGCCTATTGAATGACGAGCTCGCAGGTTCCGGGAACTCTGGTGTAGAAGCTGCAAGAAGTCGGCACTGCGCTGCCGCTGGCGTTGATGTTGAGAAGAATCCCCCCAGCACCGCCTGCGATGGTCGGGTTATAGCTCGGAGCAGAGACGTATTGCGTCACGTCGTTGTAGGAAGCCCTTCGCCAATCCGCGCCCCAAACCGAATTGACGCCGGCCAAGTCGAAGGTCGCCGTCCAATTGCTGACCTGATCTGGGCTGAGATTCTGCAGGCTGATCTGTGCGTTGAAACCACCCTCCCAGACTTGGGTTTTCTTGAAGACCATGCGCACCGGATGCGGTGGCGTTACGACGGGGCTTTCCGTCGAGGTGACCTGCGAGAGGTTGCCCGCGCGATCCACCGCGGCCACTTGCAAGATGTACTCACCTGCTGCATCCGCCATTCGGAAAGACGTACTTGCGGATTCGAACCATTCGACGGGCGCCGACGCCCCGCGGAAGTATCTCGAGATTCGATAGGCAACGACGCCCACGTTGTCCGTCGACGCACCGAAGTGACCTTCGATGATGTTCGGGCCAACGTAGGTCAAAGTGATCGGCCCCGGCGCGCTGGGGGGGATGAGATTGTCGGAACCGTCGCAAGTCACCTGCACGCCGTTCAATTGGCAGTTGGTCGGAAAGTCTCCAGTCCCGGCGGTGGTACGCACCGAGATGGTGACCGTCACGTTGCCGCCAGGTGGAACGACCGCGTTCGGATCGGAGAAGATCCATCGATTGTCGATCCCGCGATCCGTAAAGTGACTGAACGTACCCGGATTGGCCGCAATGACCGTCGCGGATATCGGATAATCGAGACGGATCTCCCAACCGTGAAGTTCTGCCCCGGTGGTATTGGTGAAGGAGAGCTCCGCTTGAAAACCTCCCTGATAAGTCACCGTCCTGCGATAAGCGAAGCTCGATTGCTCGATGGCCTCCCTCGACTGCGCAAGGGTGTCGTCACTCGAAGGGTGTTCCATGCACCCCATCGCAACGGTTCCCATGACCCACGCGAGACACAGTATTGATCGTAATTTCATGACGTTCCCTCCTCATGCTCGGTAATGTGACGAGACACTCGATTCCGAGCGCCTCTCCTTAGAGCGAATGGGCAGCGAAAAGCTTCGCTTGGGTTGACTTTACGTCTGACGGATGCCCCTTCGCCCACCCTTTTGGCACCAAACGGCCATTTTGGCGCGAAGCCCCCGGGACTGGGCAAATAGCGTCGACATCGCTTCGTTGCGCCGCGACGACGCTGACTCGAACTTGAAATTGCGCCTCGTTGGAGTAACGGTGCGGGGTGTCCGCGCTCACCTCGCCGCCCGAGCCATTTCCTGCAAGAGGATTACGACCGATTGAGGGAATTGCTCGACTTGTATTCCGATCTCACTCTCGACGGCGCACTTGGGCTGTTGCACGCCACTGCGGTCGCACCGTGCGTCATCCCCAAGGGATTCTGGCTGCCCAGGGTGCTCAAAGAGGACCACGCTTCGGGTGATACGGCCTTGGCCCGATACTGCATCGAACTCCTCGTTCGGCTCGAGGCAGAGGTGCAGGATGCGCTTGCTCACGAGCAGCTGATTTGCCCGGACAGCGAGGACATTGATGACTGCGAAGACTTTGCGACCGGCTACGTCATTGGCGCTGAGCTTTGCCCCTCGTGGCGCAATGACGCGAATCGATGGACCTTCGTTTGCGGCATCGCGTATGTCGCCGACCGGCTCGACGTCATTCCGCGAAGCATAAAACGGGACATCGAGCAAAACCTCGCACCGGACCCAAAGGCAATCGTCCGTGAGCAAATGGCTGCCCTGGTTCACGCGGCTTACGATAGCTTCAAGAGTGCTCGAAACGGAGACACGGACATCGAGGCTCGAGTCGAGGCTCCCAGTCCGACAACTCACGAAAAGAACGTCCAAGCGACGAGCAGTCGGGAGTCGAACAATGCACCGAAGAAAGTCGGTCGCAACGATCCGTGCCCATGTGGCTCCGGCAGTAAGTACAAACGTTGTTGCATGCCGTAGAGTATGATTGCAGCAACCGTCAAGGGGAAAGCGAACTGGAGCCCGTTGCCAACTTCAATGAGAATCAGTTAGGTCTTACCGATCCACGACTGCGCAACGCACCATTCGTAAGAGCTGCGTTTCTTCCGCCTTGCTTTGCAGTCGGCTCACTGCCAGCGCTATGCTTTGCAGTCTAAAAAAGAGGGCGTGACCAAGGCTGCTCCGACGCTCATCACTAGTCGTAGCCCTTCTACGACTTGCGTACACAGCCATATTTCGTGCCGAGGGGGCAGTGGCACCATTCGGGTGGGCCCCGAAGCTCAGAGTTGAGTTAGGCCACGCAAGAGCCGCGTCGCCCAAACATGATTCGAGTTGACGCAACGTGATGACGCCTGGCATCATGCGTAATTCCCCGTAGGGTCGAATGGTGGTCCAGTTGTCATACTTGCTCAATGCTTGCCGTCGTCTATTGCACCCAGGAATTTCGCTGGTGCTGCTCGCAAACGCGTGCTCCGTAACCATCAAGACTGATGATGATTCTGGGTCTGCAACGGACGAGTCGGATGGAAGCACTCGAACGTCTGCGTCAGCACCATTCGAGTGTCCCGTGTGGGACGCGAAGAGTGAGGACGAGATCAAGGCGCTCGTGGATAAGAGTCTCTCTGTGCTGCAAGAGCAAGGCTTGAGCGTTGACGCGTCTCTGTTGGATGATGAGACAAGGCTAGCGAAGGTGATCCAAGATGTTTACGATCGCGCGAACTGTCCGTTGACGCTAGCCGGCGCGCCTTCGGCGTTGACAGCAGACCGCGTAAACTACTGCGGAAAGGGCCAGGGTTCGCCCAGCCTTTTCCGACCTACTGTGAGCAAGTGCATGACTGAAGCGTGTAAGGATCATGACGCATGCTACGCGATGTGCTCTAGCCCGCTTTCTCTCTCTTGCTACTTTTCGGCAACATCCTCAGCGTGCGACAAGGGTTTTTTCGAGGCCATTGATGCATGTAGCTCGTCCACGGAATATCGGTTCTCGTCTACGATAGTTCGTATCGTCGCCCATCTCATCAGTGCATTGAATCCGTTCACATGCGACAGTGTGATTTGTCCAAAGTTTGGAACCATGGGCAATGGTCCTTGCGGTTTGAACTCCTCTTCGAATGGTTGCGCCACGTGTCTGGAAGCCGTCGACGCCGGCGGTCAGTGTCGTACTGAGCATTGCTCCATTGATCCGACGAGTGACTTACTTTATGCAGCAACGTGCGAAAACGTGGGCCAATGTTACGGTGGCTACGGGTACGGCAGCCTGGCAATAATCGATCCCGATACCGGGGCGACGTCGAACGCTGCACCCGCTTCCGACACTCATTGGTCTGTAAATCTAATTTCCGGAACGATGCCTCAATCCAAGGGCAATGGCTCTGTTTGGGACGTCGATGAGAGTTCGCAGTACGTCGCGCCAGACGCATACGTCGTCATGGCGGTTGGCTCACAGGTCGTGTCGAGCAGCTCAATTGTTCAAGACAGCTGGCACCCAGTTTGGTCTAGCTCTATCGGTGAACCAATTTCAACAGCTAGCGTGCTAAGCGGAATCGAGCTAACGGTGAAAGATGCCGACCTGGTTTTCGATGATGCCATTGGAGTCTGCGTGTTTCCCAATGAGCTCGCAATTTTCGACACTGTTCTAATCGATCTCAAGTGCACCCCAGCCAGCCTCACCCTCGCAGCAAGTCTAGTCGAGCAGTAGCAACGCTCCTCACGGAAGTCACAACAGCTTACAAGCGTCGCCGCAGTCGTCGTCGGGCAAAGGGCGGTTCTATGACTCACGGAGCGTTGTGACTATTGGGCTGCCTCAAATAACTCAAGGATTCGCTTCGATAATGTGGCGCCATCGGTCACAAGGCACGCTCTCGTTAACCAGTCGAAGTATTACGCGCGTTGGCTATGGGCAATTTGCATAACAAGCGCCTTGGAAACGTGCATGGAGCGAGTACGGCGCCGTGTTCGAACGGCCGTAATTGTCATGACGCAGCTCCCTTCGAAAACGGGCGCGCGCGACGAAATGCCAATCGGCGGCCGCTTGGTCGTCGAGACCTGAAGCTTCACCGCGCACTCGAGCGTCCCGGTTCAACCGTAATGCTGGAGGGCAACGCAGACAGTTTCTGAGGCATCGCGCATTCTTATCGGGATCACCTGCGTCGTTCTGAAATGACAAGGGGGTTGCCAGATGGTTAGGGGGACTCCCCTAGCGCCGCGCACCTACGTCGGGCATTGCAGCAGTGACGATGTGCTTAAGGCCTACGATCGATGCGCCGTATGCCGCGGGGGATCGGGAGATCGCGGATGTGAATTGGCGCTAGGGTAATGGGATCGATAGCCGCGTCCGTTAGGATCGATGTCGCGAGGAGATAGTCCATGAGCCGATTCGGTCGAGTCGCAGCCCTGATGATGCTTTCGGTAATTGCGGGCTGCGGCGGCAAAGAAGCGGAATGCAACGCGCTCGTTGGCTCCGTGCGCAGCCTCGGCAAAAAACTCACCGCCACCCAGAGTGTGACCGGTCGCGAAAACGCCGATCCGCGCCAAGTTGCGAGTGCCCTCAGGACGTTCTCCAAGGAAGCGAAACGAACGGGCGAGACCATCGAGGCTACGACGTTCACCGTTCCGGGGCTTGCGTCACTCGCAAAGGACGCGTCGAAAGGTGCCTTCGCGCTCGCCGAAGCTGCGATCAAGATGGAACGAAACGCTGGGCGCTTGAGAGAGCTGGACACGGCTCGACGTCAACTGAACATCCAGAGGACGCTGGCTGACGTCACCGCTGACAGGCTCCAGCGCGCCTGTACCTCAGGCACGACGGACTGCGCGCCACTGATGCGAGTCCTGCATGGGCGACCACCGCTACCGGACGCGACGGCAGATGCCGGGGAAGCAGCGGCCTGGCTCGAAAAAACGACGGCTTGGCTCGCGAAAATGACAAGTTTGGAGCTCTCGGATCCGGAATCGATACGTCAGCGCGAGAACCTCACCTCCACCACGAAGTCCTTTGCCGCAGCGCTCTCTCAGATTGCGGGGAGCAGCGACTCCGCCAAGGACTTATCGGAGGCAACGGTGGAGTTCAGCGAGCAAGTCGTAGCGATTGGCAAAACGCTCTCTGCGGCGCAAGACCTCTGCAAGCCGTAGTTGCGAACGCAGCGCGCCACGCCGCAGCTCGAGCTAACCCGCGCGCCGCAACTCGCGATAGGTCACGCCGCAACTCGCGGTAGGTCACGCATCGCAACTCGCGGTAGGTCACGCATCGCAACTCGCGGTAGGTCACGCATCGCAACTCGCGGTAGGTCACGCATCGCAACTCGCGGTAGGTCACGTCGCAACTCGCGGTAGGTCACGCCGCGGTCGAGCTCGGCCATGCGACTGGGCTCGAATGTGGCCACAAGGCGCTGCCGTACCGTCGACCTGCGAAGGGTCGAGCTCCGCGGTCGTCGCCCCTAAAGCGCAAAGGCGAGGCCAGAGCCCCCTCCCGCTAACCCGCTAGCCGCCATAAAAATCTTCGTGGGTCTGTCGATCGAGCGCCCTCTCCGGCGACTACTCTTCGAACCGCAGCATCGTCGCGGAATTCAGGAAAAGGAACCCCATGAAGTACTTGTGCCTCCTCTACGGAAACCAAGAGAAAATGTCGAAGCTCTCGAAGGCGGACTTCGCTGCCCTCGCGGAAAAATGCAAAACCTACGATGCCGAGCTCAATCGCACGGGCGCCGTCAGATCTGTGGAGACTCTCGAGTGGGACGTCACTACGGTTCGCGCACGGGATGGCAAACCTACGGTCATCGATGGACCATTCGTCGAAACGCGAGAACGTCGTCGCGAGCTATCTCGTGATCGAGGCCAACGATCTCAACGATGCGATCCGAATTGCCTCGTTACATCCCGCAGCAAACATGGGTGAAGGCCTCGGGTGGGGGATCGAAATTCGGCCCTTTGCTGCAAGCTGCCATCAATAGGGCTGCACGATGGAGACCGCGTTCGAAACCGGAAGGGACAATGAGATGCGGGGCGACGTCGTTGCCGTGCAGGCGCGCGTCGCCGAAGTCTATCGCAGCGAGTCTCGTCGGGTGTTTGCTACGCTGGTCCGCCTCCTCGGCGACTTCGAACTCGCCGAGGAGGCCCTGCACGAAGCGTTCGCTGCTGCTCTGGAGCAGTGGCATCGCGACGGCGTTCCTCACCATCCCCGCGCTTGGCTGGTCACCGTCGGACGCTGCCGTGGACTCGACACGATACGTCGCAGGAGACGACACGACTTGGCAACGGCCAACATGAGCGTGCTCGAGGAGTCTGCTTGGCCGCCACGACAAGTGCCCGCAATCGAAGACGAGATTGACGACCGGCTCCGACTCCTCTTCACCTGCTGCCGCCCCGATCTGCCTCCAGATGCACAGATCGCGATGACCCTTCGCGAGCTGTGTGGACTTACGACAGAGGAAATCGCGCGTGCCTATTTGACACGCGCGCCGACCATCGCTCAACGCATCGTGCGCGCAAAACAACGGATCCAGCAGGCACGCATTCCCTACGAGGTTCCAGAGCTTGCAGAGCTCCCGAAAAGGCGCGATCTCGTGATGCGCGTCATCTATCTCGTGTTCAACGAGGGCTATTCCGCGTCGAGTGGTCCCGAGCGCATTCGTCGAGATCTGTGCGTCGAAGCCATTCGCCTCGCACGACTTCTCGTCGAATGGGTACCCAGCCCCGAAGCCCTTGGCTTGCTCGCGCTGTTACTCCTCCAGGACGCGCGACGTGCCGCACGAACGTCTGCATCTGGAGAAATCGTCCTACTCCAAGATCAGGATCGGTCGCTTTGGGACCGCCAAAGCATCGCCGAGGGCACGGCGCTCGTTGAGCGAGCGCTCGCGGAGGGCGGTTACGGACCTTACACGCTGCAGGCGGCCATCGCGGCGGTTTACGCGGAGAGCGTCGACAACGACTCGATCGACTGGGCTCAGATCGTTGCGTTGCACGACGTCCTCGGCCACATCGACCCTTCGCCCGTTGCTCGCCTTGCCCGTGCGATTGCCGTTGCGGGGAGAGACGGCGCTACCGCGGGATTGTCCATCGTCGAAGCGCTCCTCGATAACGGCGAACTAGCGGAATATCTGCCAGCGCATGCGGCGCGCGCTGAACTTTGTCAGCGCATAGGTCGTACCGAAGACGCACTCGACTCGCTTCGTCGCGCGCTCAGCCTAGCACGTCAAGAGCCAGAACGGCGCTTGCTCCAGCGACGGATCGTCGAACTCGAAAGTGCGACGTCGCGTGCGAGCGACTCGGGGGAGCGCGCTTCATTCGTGTAGCGATCGGCAACGCAGTCGTCAGCACGTCCGTCGATCTGCCGCCGTCACCGCCGCGCAGTCAGCCCGCGCGCTCCGAACCCTAAGGATCGAGGATGAGCCAGGTTTTTCGGCTTCTGGCTGCTATCTACCGTCGACGTTGCGCCGAACCGTGTATTGCAGACGGGTGGTTGGCTGCTAATTTGCGGGCCTCACAGCGAAAGGACTGCCGATATGGGAACGTCTGTTACGCGTTTTGCCGTGCTCTGTGCGGGGGTGGCATCGGTGTTGGCCTGCAATCATGGCTCCACGGAAAAATCCGTTGGCTCGACGGAAGCGCCTATCGTGCGCGGAACCGATGATCTCGGGCATCCCAGCGTCGTAGGCGTCATCGCGCGATATCCGAAGAACGGATACATGGCGCGCACGGCGTGTACGGGGACTTATATCGCGCCGCGGGTCGTACTCACTGCTGCACATTGCATTCCGACGAATACCTTTTTGACCCGAGTCTATTACGGAAGCGATCTCAAGGGTGCCTATGAGAACCTGCTGCAAAACTTTCCCTATTCCATCCCGGAGGGTGAGCCCTGGGCTCATGTCGAATCCGTAAAAATCCATCCTTCTTACACGCCGAGCACTTATTACGCCGACATGGCAGTCCTCCTCTTGGATCGTGAACTGCCCGTTCCCGTTACGCCAATCGCCCCATGGCGATTGGAGAGCAAGGACATCGGCAACTTGGGGACCACGGTTGGTTTTGGCGCGACGTCGTCCGATATGTGGCTCACCCAGGTCGAAGGATGGGGCACCAAGCGAATGGGGCAGGCGCCGTTCTTGGGTTCTCCGGCATCGGGAATGGAGACGGACCATCCCGGCATTGGTCTCTCGTACGTTCGAGATTCCCTCGCCATGTTCGACGGTACCGCGCCCAACTCGAACGCCTGTGCCGGAGACTCTGGCGGCCCCATTCTGATGAACCACGGCTCGAAGGAGTACGTCTACGGCGTATCTTCGTGGACTGGCTTCTATTGCGAAGATTATAGCTTCTACACGCGAATCGATCCCTTCACCTCTTTCGTCGACGGCGCGATGGCTCGAGCGGGACGCGGTCCCGTCGAGCCAACGTTGGAATGCGTAAGGCCATTGGAAGAGGGCGGCGTGCGCGCATACTTTGGATTCGACAACGCAAACGATGTGTCCGTCAGCATTGGCCACGGTGCGGACAACCGCATGCCTGCAGACACTCTCGAGCTACGTCCGACCAAGTTCGCACCGGGAGAGCACCACTTTGCAGCGCTCGCAGACTATGCCGCAGGAGAGAACGTCTTCTGGAAGCTCAAGTCGCCCACGGGGCATTCGAGCGTGCTCAGCGCGCCAACGAGCGCGCCTTTGCGCGAGCCGAACGATCTACAAACCGTCGCAGCCGATGCCTGTGTCTCGCGGATCCAAGCTCGCTGCGGCGAAACGATGGACTACTGTGTCGCCGACTGGATGTGGTATGCCCTTCCTGGCGAGGTCTGCTCGTCACAGTTCGTGGATTATCTGAAGTGCTCGACCACACTGACGCCCGATCAGTACACATGTCTTGGCGATGTCGGATACGACCTTACGGACGTATGCGGCGAGTCGATGATGGCGCTGTATGATTGCTGGATGTCGAACGGGTAAGTTGCACCATCACGGGACGGAAGAAACGACTCACCGACGCCACGAGATGTAAATGGGTAGGCCGCATCGGTGCCGTTGTGGGTGAAACGACACCGCAACGGAACAAGATGAGAACCGTTACGCCACGCACGCCAAACCATCGCTCCCGCGACGTGCGTGGCCTAATTCTCAATCGAGGTGGGCTTACTCGGCGGGAAAACGCGGGAGGACTGCTCGGGCGACGCACTGACCCTTCGTCGGGCGCCGCGTTCGACACCACGGTCATCCGTCACGAAACCTGACCTGCCAATCCTCCGTCACGAGAAGCCGCCTATAGCCTGCTTGCGCGACGGGCGGACCACCCGTCGCAACGACGCCCTTCTCCACCTGTGCCCCCACGACTGATGCGGCCGCATCCGGAAGCAGCAAAGAGTTCCCTTTTCCCCCGCCGTTTTCCGACTGAATCTTCGCCATCGTGGAGAACGATAGCCAAGCCGCGGTCTCTCCGCAAGTCACGTCGCCTTCACGAATTGGCACGCGAACCCCACCCTGCAACACAGCCCACGACGCGTCGACAAACCAAAACGATCGGAATGCCTTCTCTCGCGATGTAAAAACGATGTGCCGACCTCACCCGTTCAGCGGTCGGTTACCAAACCACAGCATGAAGCACTTGCGACAATCGCGCCCGAAGCATAGGTGCGCTTGGCGAACGTGAGGACGACCCGAAGCCAACGACGAAGCCAAGACGAAGCGCTCGAAGCAAACGTCTTGGCGGTAACTCAAGGCGCAGTGTCTCTCGCCAAGCCCTCGCAGCGAAGCGCTTGTTCTTTTCCAGCGAGGGGTCCTCGATCCACGAGCGCGGTCGCCTCTCCTCCGAGACCATGCCGAGGCTGTCATTGGTTGGCGCGACGCGGTAATGTCATTTCTGCGGTCTCGAGCTCGACACGAGAGTCCGTGGGTGGCGTCCAAGGAATGAGACCGCGAGCCATTACGGTTGCATTTTGGCGTCTCTTGGTTCAACTTCGCGAGCGCGATTGCCAAATGGGTGGACATCGCCAAGCCGAGCCACTCGAACGTGAACGGCTCGGGCAGCGAGTGGGAGGAAACGTGTCGAAGAATACCTTCGTGGTTGGGCAGGTTTTGGTGGTGTTGGCGCTGGCATCGGGAGCGGCGGCGGCTCCGCTCATTTCTGCGTCGGGGTTGGACGGCGCTGGCGTCGGGATCAATCCGAGCCAAATCGGGCGCGTTTGGGGAGAAGCTGCGTTTCACAGTCAGGATGACCTGACCATCTTCGCGCCGACCTTCGGTGCGGGATTCACGCCGATTCCCGAACTGGAGCTCAATTTCGTCTTGCCGATAACCCACGTGTCGGGTGAGGGCGATTCGAAAACCGTGCTTGGAAATGTCTACGTCGGCGCCAATTACCTTTCACTCGACGGCCCAGTCCGCGCGACCGTGGGTCTCGGCATCGCCTTGCCGACGGCACCGACCGATGATTTCGAGTCCGTAATCGCGGGCTCACTCGGGTTTTATCCGCACGGAGCGCAACATATGGAGTTGCGTATACCGGGATACACCGACGTCCTCGTTCCTTTGCATCTCGAAATGGGCACTCGAGTGGTCGGTAGTCTCGACGGTTCGTTTCATTTCTCGATCCCATCGAGCGATATTAGGGACGACCAGGACACGAAGACGATGGCGACGATAGCTCCGGGGTTTGGTATTTACCTGTCAGAACGCGTCATTGCGGGAATGCGGTTGCCCATGTGGTTCTATCTCCCCGATGACGAAGACGACCACGCTCAAGTCACGGTGGAGCCCTTTTTACGCTTGAACTTGGGACAGCAAGGCTTCTTGGGTGTACGTTTCAATGTGCCCGTGGACGATCCTCTGAAGGAAGCGGACATGTGGGGCTTGCATCTCGGCGGCGGTGGAGCGTTCTAGCAGCATGTGAATGGAGTAAGGGATCGACCCGCCAGCACGAACGCCCCCTTGCCCCGAAAAGGGACCGTCGAGCAGACGGTCCCTTGGCTCAAGACAAGCGCCCCGACGCACTCGATCCTGTCGCTGCCTCAAGGCAACTTCGGTCAACGCGTTTCTATCGACATGTCGATTCCACAGGCGCTCGCCGATCGCGGGCGGCGCCTCGTTTGTGCGTTCACCGCATCTTCTCCCGATGCTCATGGTCGTGGTGACGTCCGCTCCGCAACTCCCGATTCAAGAACGAAAGCGTGCGTCCCCACGCGAGCTTGGCGGCAGCGGCGTCGTAGCGCGGCGTGGTGTCGTTGTTGAAGCCGTGTTGCGTTCCGGGATAGCGAAAGACCTCGAATTTCACATGGGCCGCCTTGAGTGCTATTTCATACGGCGGCCAGGTCGAGTTCACGCGTTCGTCGACGTCCGCCAAGTGCACTTGAAGGGCCGATTTGACTCGGGCCGCGGCCTCGGGCGCGGGCGCTGGACCGTAGAACGGCACTGCAGCGTCGAGTTCTGGAAGCTCCGTTGCCAAGAAGTGAACCGTGCCTCCACCCCAGCAGAAACCAACGGCGCCCAAGCGGTGGTTCCCGTCGCGATGACGCCGAATGAACCGCGCAGCAGCGATGAAATCCTCACGGGTCTTCGCCTGATCGAGTGTGGCAAATAGCTCCCTGGCTTTGTCTTCGTTCCCGGGATATCCCCCGAGCGGTGAGAGCGCATCGGGCGCAAAGGCGAGGAAGTCGTCGAGCGCCAACCGCCGCGTGATGTCCTCGATATGCGGATTCAAACCGCGATTCTCGTGGGCGACCAAGACGACGGGTAGATCTCCCTTGTGCCGCTTCGGTCGCGCCAAGTATCCACGGACTTTCCCGTAACCCTTCGGGGAGTCGAACTCGAGTCGCTCGGTTTCGATCCGTGGTTCGTTCGGAGGCACCTGAGCATAAGCAAAGTTCGGGCTGAGCGCATCGAGTAGTGCACCCGCACTCATGCCCGTAACGGCGTAGACTGCGGCGCGTTCCAAGAATCCGCGCCGACTGATCGCTCCATGGACGTACTCGTCGAACAGCTTGAGCACCTCCGGGCGAAAGTCGCTCGCGGTCATACGATGAATGTCGTTCGTCAACGTTGGCGAGCGAGCGTCGTCGCTCTGCGTGGACGCGCACGCGCCGTCGTCACCCTGCGTGGACGTACGCGCATCGTCATTGCGCGACGTCGTCGATAGCATTCCCTCGTCCTTCGGCATCGTCGTCATGATCGCCTATCCATGGGGAGCCAGTTTGACCGTCGCAAGCCGCGGCTTGGCCCCCGGGGGGTCCGCTACGATAGCGAGTCAGGGCCGTCGCGGGGCGTCCGATCCCGCGCGTCGTGCCCTTCAGTCCCCCTGGGCGACGCAAGGCTACTTCACCGAAGGGATGTGCTTCTTCCTACCCCCAAGCGAGACACCTTCGTCCGTCCGAGTCTTGGCGCAACCGGAGCGAGACACCATCGCCCGTTTCGCACCCCTTCCGTACGTGAACGCATCATTCAGCGTCCGTATCTCGCCGTGACGTTCAGCTTTCGTTCCTGAACGCGACGTTCAGCTTTCGTTCCTGAACGCGACGTTCAGCTTTCGTTCCTGAACGCGACGTCCCTTCGTCCCACGACGTGATCACGATGCACCGACATCAAAAGAAACCAGCCGTCAGGGGCTGTTCGCTCTCCATTGGAGCGACTGGGAACCGAACCCATGAGGGCCGAGTGCGCGAACCGAATTCGAACGGAGTTCGCACACCGATCGTTCACGTTCGTCGATATACGTTCCGCGACGGGGACCCAATCGTCCTCGTGGGAGGGATTCATCGATGTCGAAGTTTCAGGTTTACGTTGGTGTGGTTGGCGTGCTCTTGCTCGGAACCGCTTGTGCGGCCGAGGATCTTACCGATGACGACGAAGGAGCCGTGATCCCGGCGAGTGAGGAGTCAACCGCGTCAACGGAGCAGTCGCTTGCTTCTTGTGGCTGGGGCGGCGGCGATTACGTGCGCACGGGCTTCTTCAACTCAGGCAATCGTCTGGACGTGGTCTCGCCGAATGGGGGGATCGTGAATAGCTACTACGGCGGCCAGCCCTTCGTGTATGCCGCGCGTCCAGTGGCCAACGCTTGGGGCGGCGCCGGTTACACTTGGGCCGCCGACTTCACGGGTGATGGGCTCACGGATCTGGCGTCTGCCAACGGCGGTAACATCTACATGAAGCTCGCGTCCGCTGCCGGCACGTTCACCAGCACCACTTGGCTCGTTCCGAATTCCTGGGGTGGCTCGGGATACACCTTTGCCGCCGACTTCAATGGTGACGGCCGAGCCGATATTGCTTCCGCCAACGGTGGTGTGATCAATTATCATCGCGCGCAGGCGGGGGGCGGCTTCTTGAGCACTGCTGTTGCCGTTGCCAACGCTTGGGGAGGCTCAGGCTACACCTTCGCAGCAGATTTCACGGGTGATGGCCGCGCCGACATCGCCTCCGCAAATGGTGGCAACGTCTACATGAAGTTGTCGACGGGTGGAAGTTTTGCGAGTTCCACCTGGCCCGTCGCCAACGCTTGGGGAGGCTCGGGTTACACCTTCGCAGCGGATTTCACGGGTGATGGCCGCGCCGACATCGCCTCCGCAAATGGCGGAAGCGTCTACATCAAGCGTTCGAATGGTGGCTCGTTCACCAGCCTCACCTGGGGCGTCGCGAACGCCTGGGGTGGCTCGGGATACACCTGGGCGGCTGACTTCAACGGCGATGGGTTGACCGATATCGCCTCGGCCAACGGAAACAACATCTATATGAAGCTCTCCACCGGAGCCGGATTCATCAGTCAAACCTGGCTCGTCAACTCGCCGTGGGGTGGCGCTGCGTACACGCGTGCGGGCGATTTCACGGGTGACGGTCGAGCCGACATCGTGACGTTCAATGGTTGCCAGGTAACGTTACATCGCTCCACTGGCGCAGGTTTCGTTACTTCCGTCTATTGATGACGAACTCAGCCAACGGATCCCCATCGCTTACCGATCCGTACTTCTCGGGGGATCCGTTGGCACCCAACTCGCACTCCGTATCGACGCTTCAAGTCGAGCCAATGTCCGTAAGTGGTTCCAATCGATAGCCGTATCCCGGCACGGTGTGGATGATCCCGCGCGCGTCACCCAACTTGTTTCGAAGCTCGAGGACGATTGCTCGAAACCTCGAGCGCTGACTACGGGAGAGGACCCCGGCTCGAACGAGCTGCTCTGCGGATACGGCATGGCCGACATTTCTCAGTAGATACTCGAGCAACTCGAACTTTTCGCGCGTGAGCCGACGTTCGGCATCACCAAACCGAAGACAGCGCGCGTCTAGATCCAGCACACATGAATTACTGAGCCTGATCTGCCTTCGCCTGCGCACGACCAGTGTGCTCCGCACCGCCAATTGCTCGAGGGCGTCGCGCAAGGTATTCGGTTCGAGAGGTACCTCGAGGATCAGAATCGGCGCCAGACCGGGCCGCAGCACGCAAAAATGAGGGCTCGTGTTGTTCCCTCGGGCGGAGCAAAAGGAGAGGAACCTCCCAATGTGCAGCACGGATCCGAGCCATTTGTGCGATGGCGTCGTGAGGGTTCTCTCTCGCGTCTGCGACGACCAAAGTGGCATGAAGATCCACTTCGCGTTCTACGGCATCCTCTTGTGACAACCAAGCACAATTGAAACCGCGTTCATTGGCCCACAAGCTCACCACCATCGCCTCATCGGAACGCGCTCCGGTGAGGTAGACTCCCCGCTTCGAGGATTCCAGTCGATCCATTTCCTCCTCCTCCCAATGTATCCGAGTTCGTAACGATCCCCGCGCAATGGCGCAATAGCCCCCGAGTCGATTGCTCGCACTGCAGACACGAATATCCGAAGAAACGGGCGATGTGCCCGAACCGAGCGCGCAGCCTTTCACGACGAGCTTTCGAGCCAGAGATACTTATACCGATCCGCTGTTGCAAAACGGTCCTTCGATACGACGATCGCCACCTCCCCGGAAACGAGTCTCGATGCTAATTTCGATGCCGATACTTCGCACCGAGATTGAGTTCGCTTGCCACGTAACCTCGCCGCGCGCCACGATTATGTACCGGTTGGTTTCTCCACTCAGAACTACTCGATAGTTTTACGTGTGTGAACACGCAGGCTTGCCGCGACGTTCACATGCATCGAACGCATCGCCACCGGTGCACTACGTCTCGAATGAGGACGTCCTCCTGTACCACTCCATCAACGAGAAACTCACCTCTGACTGATGCGTTAGGCGTCGTGACAGCGGGCGACGGACAATACTGCTCCGTTGGTACGCGTCTCGATGTCGGTCATTGGACGCCGACGACCACGAACGTCGCGACGCGGGCAGCAGACCAATACCTTCGCGTCATTGCGAATGTCGCCGCTGTTTCCCTCGAAGTCGCTCGACCGGTCGCCTTGCTCCCGGAAGCGACGGATGCTGGCGCCCGCTGGGGCTACCGGAGGCGGAGAATGTCGGCACCCGCCACGACTGCCGGAGGCGGAGAATGTCCCACACCCCCTGAGGTGCCCGAATGCGTCGAAGTACCAGCATCCGCCCTGCCCCCGAAGTTCGAATCGTCAAGGAGACCCTTGGACGCGGGGCTCGGCGTCGCGATGAATCGATGCGCGCTCCCCACGCAATACTAGGAGCAAAGGTGCGTATTGCGGCTTGAATCCCTGCGAGTGGGTCAAGATGCCACGCGCTCGCCCGGGTGAGCTTGCGCTTCGTTGAGAATATCGAGTAAATAAAGTAAGCGTATCGGATCTGAGGGACTCGACGAGTACCCCAGCCGACTCGGTGCCGGGGGTAGCTTCACGCGTGAGGGACTATGCACGAGGTAGAGGCGCAGCCGAGACTGGCCGCTCTGGAAGAAGCGTTCGTTCGGGATCTTCGCATGATCTTCGAGGCCTCGTCGGACGTGCTGCTGGTCCTTCTCCCGGACTCGCCGAACTTCACCATGGTCGCGGCGACCAATGCCAGGTTGGAAGCAACCCATTGCACACGGGAAGAAACCATCGGTCGCCCTCTCTTCGAGCTCTTCCCCGACAACCCCGACGATCCCGACGCGACCGGCACGCATAATCTGAGGGCGTCTCTCGAGCGTGTGCTGGCGACGCGCGCTCCGGATACCATGGCCGTCCAACGCTACGACATTCGTCGAGCGGACGGCACCTTCGAAGCGAAATACTGGAGCCCGAAGAACCTTCCAGTGCTCTCCCCTTCCGGCGAGGTCGCTTACATTCTCCACCGCGTGGAGGACGTGACTGAACTGGTGTTGGCCACCGAAGTGGGCGACGAGCTTCGCGACAAAGCGCATGCCATGGAACGCGAGGTCATCAAGCGCAGCCGTGAATTGGCCGAGGCCAATGGTGAGCTACGCGACGCCAACGCCAAGCTAGGCGCCCTCGATGCAGCAAAAACGGCTTTCTTCAGCAACGTCAGTCACGAGTTTCGCACTCCGCTCACCTTGATGTTGGGTCCCCTCGAGGACGCACTCAACGGCCGTGCCGGTCTCGGAGGTGATGAGCTGAGGCTCGTGCATCGCAACGCGACTCGCCTACTCCGCCTCGTCAACAGTCTGCTCGATTACTCACGACTCGAAGCAGGCCGTTTCCAGCTCAGTTTCGAGCTCACCGATCTTGCTGCGCTCACCGCAGGCCTCGCTGGTTCCTTCCAATCCCTCGTCGAGTCCGCCGGGATGTCCTTCGTGGTGGACTGTCCGCCCTTACGACGTCCGGTTTACGTCAATCGCAGTCAATGGGAGAAGGTGATCTCCAATCTGCTCTCGAACGCCTTCGAAATTCACACTCGAAGGCGAAATCTCGGTGCGATTGCGCGAGGGTCCATCGAACGTCGCCCTCGTCGTCCATGATACGGGCGTCGGCATACCCGAAAACGAACTCGGCAGGCTCTTCGAGCGCTTTCACCGTGTCGAAGGAACCCGCGGACGAAGCTTCGAGGGATCGGGGATCGGCCTTGCCCTCGTGAAGGAGCTCGTGGATTTGCACGGAGGCTCAATACAGGTCGAGAGCACCGTGGGCGTGGGCAGCACCTTCACCGTATCGATCCCACTGGGCTCCGAGCATCTCCCCCGAGAACGCATCGCAACGCACGCCAAGGATACCTCGGGCATCGGCGCCCTGACTGAATCCTTCGTGCTCGAAGCCGCGCGATGGACACCAGCAGCAGACGAAGCCTACGCGCCCAATCGCCCCGAACCAGGTACTGCCTCGAAGCAACCCTCGGCGACGGCGGAACCCTCGGCAACGGCGGAACCCTCGGCAACGGCGGAACCCTCGGCAACGGCGGAACCCTCGGCAACGGCGGAAAAGGCGAGGATCCTCGTGGTCGACGACAACGCGGACATGCGCAACTACATCGTCAATCTCCTGCGTCCACACTGGGCCATCGATACTGCCCCGAACGGCGAGATCGCGCTCGCAATGGCGAAGGAGCACACGCCCGATCTCGTGATCAGTGACGTAACGATGCCAAATCTTGACGGTTTCGGGCTCCTACGCGCCCTTCGCGCCGCGCCGAGCACCCACGAGACTCGCGTGATCCTCCTCTCCGCTCGGGCAGGAGAAGAAGCCATCGTCGAGGGCCTCGAGCGGGGTGCTGACGACTATCTCGTCAAACCATTCTCGGGTCGAGAGCTGCTCACCCGCGTGCGCTCTCAATTGGATTCTGCACGCGCGAAAACGGTCGCATTGCAAGCTCTCGAGACGCGGCTCAATCACCTTGCGGAGTCGGGGATCGTCAGCATCGCCGTCACGGACGGCCTTGGGCGCATCGTCGAAGCGAACGACGCCTTCGTGCGCATGGTCGGATGCTCCCGCGAAGAATTGCTCGCGGACGCCAGCGCCTGGGAGCTGGTCGCACCGTCGAGCCGTCGAACGAACGCGGGAATGAGGGCCTTTGAGGGTGAATATCGCCACAGGAGCGGTCGGCGGATCCCCGTACTCGTTGCCGTCGAGCCACTCGCTGGTGGCGAAAGCATCGCCATTGCATTCGACCTTACCGAACACAAGCAACTCGAGGAGCAGTATCGTCAAGCGCAGAAGATGGAAGCGGTGGGGCGCCTCGCCAGGAGGGATCGCGCATGACTTCAACAACGTGTTGTCGGTCATCCTAAGTTACTCTGACATGCTGTGCTCCGACGTCGACGGACCACTTCGCGCGGACATCGAGCAGAATCCGACGAGCGGCGCTTCGCGCATCGGAGTTGACGCGGCAGCTGCTCGCCTTCAGTCGGCAACAGGTGCTGGAGCCAAGAGTATTATCGATCAATGACTGCGTGGGCCAGATGGAGAAAATCCTTCGACATCTCCTCGGGGCCGACATCGCGCTCTCCCTCGTCCTCGAACGGAAGCTCCGAAACGTGAAGGCCGATCCGAGCCAAATCGAGCAGATTGTCATGAATCTCGCGGTCAACGCACGAGACGCAATGCCCCATGGCGGCACACTTACGATCGAGACTGCCAACGTCACACTGAACGAACGCGATGCGGCTCGCCATCACGAGACGACTCCGGGTGCGTACGTGATGCTCACGGTGAGCGACTCAGGGATCGGAATGGACACGACGACGCAATCCCGCATCTTCGAACCGTTCTTCACGACGAAGCCGAAGGGCAAGGGAACCGGCCTGGGACTCGCGACGGTATTCGGCATCGTCAAGCAGAGCCGCGGGCACGTCGTCGTCCAAAGCGAGGTCGGTCGAGGCACGAGTTTTCGACTCTACTTCCCCCAGGTCAGCGAGGAGGCGCCAGCATCGCAGCACCGCTCCGTCGACGTCACGAAGCTCGCTGGCACGGAGACCATTCTGCTCGTCGAAGACGACGACCAGGTGCGCGGCGCAGCAATGGAAATCCTCCGACGCAACGGATACGCAGTTCTCGAAGCCAAGAACGCGGGCGAAGGCTTGTTGCTTTGTGAACGCGTGCCCGATCCGATCCACCTCCTCATTACGGACGTCGTGTTGCCGATGATGAGTGGCACACAACTGGCGCATCGGCTCGTCGGAAGTAGGCCCAACATGAAGGTACTCTGCATGTCGGGCTACAACGACGACAGTATGCTCAACGTGGACTTCCTCGAATCCCGCCTCGCCCTGCTCCCAAAGCCAATCACCCCCGAGACGTTGCTCCTGAAGGTACGCCAGGTGCTCTCGACGAGCGTCGTTCCGCGATGCTGAGGGTGCACTCGTGTCTGCCGGTAGAACACGACGGCGACGCAAGATACACTACGGCTCTACCCAACGACTCGGCCCACTCGACGGCGGAACTCCACTCGCGCGGCAAATCTGAATGTACGTGAGACGCTAGGCGCCAATCGGTTTGATTGCCGTCACGAAAACGCCGAAACCGAAGCGAGCCGAGCGCCCGAGGAGCGAGTACCGGAAGACGACTAGCGGTAATCAGCGGAGCACAGCGACGAGGCCGCTCGGCGCAGCGAGAGGATCGGCGTTTGTAGTACGCAATTCAAGCCGATTGGCGCTCTAGGCGCCATCCAGAGCGAACCCGTCAGAAGCAATGTTCGAAGCGCATACCCACAGGCGACACGGCTAAGCGCGTGGACGGTGACGAAGGATGCGAGGGTTTCGTCTCTTTCGAGCCAAAAGTCAAATAGAGAGACGTCGCCCCCGCTGCGATGGCCGTAGCCGTGAGCACGTCCGACACGATTGCAAACGTTCTGGCGCGACTTCCAATGTCGTCACGTTGCGATTGCGTCGATCCGGACGAGTTTCTCAAGTCGGCGAGCTCGTTTGCTTGCAGTGCCGCAAATACGCCTGTGATCCCCGCGCCCAGCGCTGCCGTCGCCGTGGTGGTCCAACCTACCCATTGCCAGGTCGTGTCGCGCTGAGGCGTGACAGTGGAGTTCGCCGGCGCAGCCACGCGAACGATGGACTGCACGCGCACCAACTGGATCCGAACCTTGCTCACGTCGCCGGCAGCAAGTGTGACGACGGTCCCGCCGTTCTGGTAACCGGATTTTCTCAGTTCGACGCGGTGGTCTCCGGGATCCAGCGTGATACCAGCGCCGGCGTTCTTCGTGTCCGCGGGGAAGCCATCGACCAAAATCTCGGCGCCGTCCACGTTGCTGACGACTTGAATGTGCGCCACGCGTGTCTGCAAAATGGCGATATTCGTCGTCACCTCGGTTCGGCGATCGGAAGAGACCTCGTCGCCACCTTCGCGAAGATACTGCTCGAGTGCCCTAAGCGCTAGGGTGTAGTTTCCGAGTTGTTGGTTGACTTGGCCGATGTTGTACAAAATACGGTAATTCTTCGAAATATCGTAGGAGCGACGGAATTCGAGCAGGGATAGCTTGTAGTCGCCACTGCTATAAAACTGAACGCCCTGCAGGAAGTGTCCTCGAGCCCTTTCGAGCTCCGGCGTCTTCTGTTCCTGACGAGCGTCGACGCTCGCAGGATCACGAGACGTGGCCACCGCTTCCGTCGCGGCGGCGTCGTTCGAATACCAGCAGCTGAGGAACGTGAACAAGATGACGCGTTGTGAAGAGCGCATGGTCATTGCCCGAAGGGATCACTTTCGTCGATCGTGTGCCGAGGTGGCTTACGCGACAGGGTTTGCGAGAATTGACTATTCTGCGGAGAAGATAGAGGAGCAGATTCATTTCCAGGCGCGGTTGGAATCGCGACGGGGAGAGCAGCTCTCGTCATCGTCCGGAGCGGAGCACCTTTGCGGGACGTCTTCGCGGAGCGCTCGGATTTTCCGCCTGTCGTGGACGGCAAGGCCTCACTTGCAGCCGAAGGTTGAACTACGTTCGCTGCGACGGGCTGCGACGCGTCGGGTTGCGGCATTGAAGTCGTTCCGGTACGCGTGGCGGGCACTTCCATCGTCTGCTTCGCATCACCCGACGGGGGCTGCCTGAAAACGGATAGCGCGATTGCACCCAGGCCACCGAGAACTAGCACCGAACTCGCAACCGTTGCCAAAACGAACCCACGGTAGCGGCTCGTGAGGCGTCGTCCGCTCGGCGCTGGCTGCGGCTCACTCGCCACCGTGTTCGAAACGCTGCCGGTACCACTCTGTGATGCCGACGTGAGAAACGTTCCAATGTCGAATGCCCTTTCAGCCACGGGGTAAGCGCCTGAGCGCAATTGGCTCAATTGGGAATCGAACTGCCGCTGTGTACTGCGAATTTCTGCACGCCGTTGGTCGATGATGGCACCACAATGCTCCTGCAAAAGGGCTGCTACGTCATCGCGGCTGACCGAACGCGACCCGTCTTCCAGAAACCACTCGAGAGCGCGACGCATCTCTTCCGCCGTCTGATAGCGTTGCTCCGGAGCGGTTGCTAGTGCGCGAACGACAATCGCCTCGAGCTCGGGCGGATAGTCCGTGCGCAACGACGATGGTAGAACGTACTCACCGCTGAGAATATTGTGGATGGTTCGTCCCGCATCTTGATCGGTTTCGGAATTGAATGCCCCCTTGCCCACGGTAATGACGTAGAGAACGCAACCGAGAGTGAAGATGTCCGCTCGACGATCGACCCGCCGCCCCCGGATCTGCTCAGGAGCAAGATACGAGAGCTTTCCCTTGAGTTCCCCGTTTTGTGTAGCTTGGTGCTGTTGGTTCTTCGACTTGACGATCCCGAAGTCCATGACTTTGAGCTCGCCGCTGGAAGTGATCATGAAATTGTGAGGCGTAGCGTCCCGATGGACGACTTCCAGGTAAACGCCGTCGTCGTCTCGAAGCTCGTGCGCCGCGTGAAGCCCACTGCACGCTTGGGCCACGAGATAGGCCGCCATCCGATAGTTCATACGTCGTTGTGGCAGTTTGTTCACCAAGGACGACAACGGCACGCCGTTCAGCCACTCCATCGCGATGAAGAGCACGTCGCGCTCTTGACCCAATTCAAGGATCTTGCAGACATTCGGATGGTCGACGGAAGAGGCAACCTGTGCTTCGTCGAACAGGTATTCCTGTACCTGATTGTAGTCCTTTGACTCGATCGGAATTGCCGTCTTGATTGCAACCAGCTTGGGCAGCCCCAGGGGTCCCGACTGTCGAGCGGCCCACACCTGACCCATGCCGCCTCTAGCGATAGGGCAGAGCAGCTGGTACCGGCCGAGGGTGTCCCCGGGTTGCAACTGCTCGCTTGAGTGAGGAGCGATTCTTTGGGAAGCTTGCATGGCGCCGTTCATTTCCAACCCGATGCTGGTGGGTTAAAAGCCAGAGAAGCAGCGAAATTCGCCGTTCAAAGTCTTCGAAGCTTGATCGTAACGGAGCACGTCGTAAGCAAAGGAGAGTTGTCGGTCGGTGCGCTGAATGCAATAGACGCTTCCATTGCCCCTTCGAGCACCCAATCCCGGATCGAAGTCGGCCGGGCCCATGGTGCCGATGAGTCGAATCTCACCCCCTGCAGCCAACGCAGAGAAGCCGTCCGCGATTGACATCGGCCCTACGTCGATAGTCGTGTTCCCGTCGATGACCCGTTGCATGCCGCGTGCGATATCGGCCCCCGTCAGCTTGGGGACCGAGCCAGCAGCGAACATTGCGTTGGCTAGGAAGTAGACCGAGTCATAGAAGTTCTCGAAGCCACCTGGGTTCTCGAAGAATGGGTAGACCGTTCGGAAGCGCACGAGGAACTGATCGTAGAGCGTCATGTCGTCCGCCGAGGCTGGCGCAACCCCAACGAAACGCACTCGCTTACGTTCGCTCGTGTCACCGTCCGAATCGATGCCTATGTAATTCAACAGATCGAGATTTCCCGATAGCGAAGTGGGAAGGACATAAAAGGGCCGCGCCTGACCAGCTGCTGCGGTTGCCCAAGCACCCTCGACGACAGGAAGGATTTTGCTGACGAACTCCTCCCGTGTGATTGCCAGCACGACGTGCGGGCGAAACTTCAGCAATTCCGTGGTAACCTGTGCGTAGTCCGCATTGGGTTCGTCGGCTATTGCGCTCACGGATGCCGTGAAGAAATTATTGCCGTTTTCGGTTACGGTCTTGCCGTTGAATCTCAAGGCTAAAGTGATGGTATTGGCGATGCTTTCTTCGGCGTAACGTTTGCTGACCAACATTGCGACACGCAGCGGCTCGGAAAGAGCCAAATGGCTCTCGATGCGCGTGAGCAACGGGACGTAGGCGGGACCTACGTCCCTGACATCACCTATCATGTGCCAGAATAGGCCGTTCGTCGACAGCGACGTCAGTGTGTTGTCCGAGAATCCCGGGTTTACGACGAGCACCTGTTTGTCGAGAGCGCGATCGACGAAGAAACGCTTGTTCTCGGCACTCGGCAGGTGCGAGATGACGGCGGGGACACCGAGTTCGTCGAGGAGATGCGTTGCGCCAGCATCGATCAAGTTGAGATCGTTGCGACACACGACGGCGACGAGGGGACGCAACTTCCCGAGCGGCCCCCCTGGGAGTCCGCCCACCGACCCGTTGAATTCATCGATGGCGAGACGGACGTTCAAAGTCGACATCTGAGACAGCGGGGAAGCGGCAGGCACGTTTAGGAACGCCCCGAAGTAGACGGCGTTCTCGTGCTGGTAGTCCCCGAAAACCAGCGGACATGCTTCTGACTTCAAAGCCACACAAGGCTGACCGGGAACGAGGCACGCGTACGGTTCTCCGAGGTTGGCTGCAACGCACTCGGCGTTGGTCTTGCAGCCGTCCGCTCCCGTCTTACCACCAATGCTGCTACTACCACCGCTGCCATCGCTGCCACCACTGCCCGCGTCGCCGGTTCCAGGATTGGAGCTGACGGAAGAGGTCGGCTCGACACACGACCCCGCACGGCACTCCATCCCTTTGAAATTCGGGCCAAGTGCCGGGCAGTCGCTGCTCGTTTCGCACTGGGAGGTCTCGAGGTCGAGGAAGTAATTGCACCCCAAGAGTCCCATCGATGTCGTGAGCGAAAGAGCGGTTTGAACGAGCCTGAAGGAGTTCATCGGATTTCGCTTCGCCTTGTGAAACCGAAGGAGAGAAGCTGCTCCTTCTCGGTTGGATGCAAGTGGTGTTCTACGGTTCCCGTCCACTTCACGGCGAGGTGGCGGGTGTGCAGTCGGCCTCCAACGACGTCTTCGTCAGTTCGGCTGCATTATTCTTAACGGCGTGGGACTTGATCGACTTAATGCGATCCTTGATTTTTGCCTTCTTGGATTTACCAACGGCATCTGGTTGTTCATCGTGACGGTCGATCACCATGAAAAAGAGCGCTTCGCTTGCGTCGAAGTCTACGCCAGAGAGATCACTGCTCTGCGATACGGGGAGCAGCCCGTAGGCGTCGATTTCGAGCGTTGAAGTCACGTCCGTGCAACCTAGGATTTTTGCTCGGTACCAGGCCGTTGCTTCTACGACGAACGCGTCGACTTGAGTGAGCATCTCGGGGTCGGCCGCCACGAGCGGTGTCATGTAACCGCCCAGCTCGCAGCTCATCGAGAGTTCGTAGGCGTACTCACCGATCAAACCGAATGAGTAGTCGTACGGAACCACTGTTCCGTCTTCACCTTCACAAATCGAATCGACGTTATCGGTGGTTGCGCTGGCGCCTCCCGAGCCCCCAGTGCCCAGCGGTGTCGTCTCGCTCACAGCGGTGGTTCCCCCGGTGCTCTCGACGCCGCTCGTCGATGCTCCACCTGTGCTCTCGACACTGCTCGTCGATGCTCCGCCGGAGGCTGAGTCTTGAGGTTCGGAAGTCTCCGGTTGCCCAGAGTCGCTTTCGTCGGACGTCAACGCTCCACAGCCGCCAGAGAGAATCGCAAGAGTGACGGTCGTGCTGAGAAAAAGGAGGATATTCTTGGAAACCCAATACGTGTTCATTAGTCGATGCTTTCCTCGAGAGACTACGTTCGGTGCCGGCCACCGTGCGTCCATGCACAGGGGCGCGTCCGTGTTGGGCCCTATTGCCGCGTGCGTAACAGGACCCAACACGACTGCTTACGGGTGCACTCGTGAAAGGTTTAGTAAAGAAGACAACGAGTGGCTCCGTTGTACAATCGACAGGTACGCCCCGTGTAGTTGATGCCGGTAGCGTAGCTAAGCTTACAGAACGTGTCTTGTTGGATTCCCGTCGGGCAATTGCCGAAGGCGTTCGCACGAACGCCAGATGCACTCACGGTGGCGCTCGGCGGATTGTTGGTGCTGCCATCGCCCGCCGGATCGACGAAGTCCCTATTGGCCGTACGCTTGATGAGTGAACATACCTTACTGAACTGCTTCTGCGTTTCGAGCCACGAGTCCTGATTCGTCGCACCGACGAGAATTTCGATCGACGTGGTATCGACCGTGGTTTCCCCGGTCGGTGTCCAAGCCGGAATTCCAACGCAGGCCGCTATTTCCTCGCCAGTTCCTTCAATGACGTACTCAGGAAGCCCCGTCACCTTGACGAGCGCTTTCGCTACCGCGACGCGCGCAGCTTCGATGGAGTTGATGATTTCGAGGTCCCCAGCCACCGCGTCTGGAAGGTTCGGTCCCACGATCGCGCCGCTCGCGTCGGACGAAAGTCGCGTCAGCGGATAACCCGTGAGCCAACTGTCCTTCACCAGTTGCGCAATGTAGACGTCCTTTGCCTCCGCTCGATTGCATTGCCCGGGAGGGAGCGCCTGGGTCACGCTGTCGACGGATTCGCTTTCCTGGGCGTCCATACTGCAGCCCAGAGGGAAAACTGAGATTGCTGCGAGAACGAAAGGCATACCTGCAATTCGTAGGTGGTTCATTCGGCTCCTTGATTGCGCGACGCGCGTGATAGTGCGCGATGGTCGCCCTTCGCAAAATCGATGCCGCAATGCACTCGCCGATGACCGTTGTAATTACAGCCTTGGACTGGCCATTGCGCAGAAGCCTGAGTGTCATCGCAAAACGCGACGCCTCATTTGCCTGGATGCTTTGGCGTGAAGTAAAGGTCGCTTTACTTCGAGTGACGACCGCTGAGCAACACGTGGTGGGACCAGGCCAGTGGGTACTTCTTGCACCGCACCGATCAAGATTCGTCGAGTAGGGGCTTCAAGTGATCGCTCGGCTGCCGTATGGGAGAACCATGAGTACCCGGTGGCGGCGCGAACGCGACTCCGTTCTGTGGCGCTTTTGGTGCGTCGAAGCTCTTGCGCTCGTGGGTTGTTTGACGCCAAGCGCTTGCTCGGGTGATCACCGAAGCGGTACCGAAGCGAGCCTCGAATCGGCTCTCATCGGTGGCACACTGTCGTCGGTAGAGCATGATGCCGTGGTCTTCCTGCGGGCCAATCACGAAAGTGGTGAGTTCGACGATTGCACCGGCACGCTCGTCTCGCCCCACGTCGTCATCACGGCCAAGCACTGTGTCACGACGGTCAAGACTGGAGAATTCGTCTGCACCGGTGCTGGCGTCTTGATCGAGAACGGCCAAGGTGCTGGTGTATTTGGTGCGAAGGTCGATCCGGCTCGCATCGACGTCTTCTCCGGAGCCATACCCATCGGCGACCCCATCGCGCACGGGCTTCGCAGCTTCACGACCGAGTCCAGCGATGCGTGCCATGACGACGTTGCCGTCCTCGTACTCGATACGGCGATTCAGTTGGACCATTATCCACCGATTCGAGCATCGCGGTCCACGGTCCTTGGCGAAAAGGTCAGGATCATCGGTTACGGCGTCGTTGGCAACGACGTCGAGATTGAACGTCGCGAACTTGCAGACATTCGCGTGCTCGACGTCGGAAGCGAGGTCGAAGTCGACAACCCCAATGCCACGACGCCCTCGCGTTCTTTCGTCGTCGGCGGGGATACGGCGTGTTTTGGCGACAGTGGAGGTCCTGCACTCTCGATGGACACGGGAGCTCTGGCGGGGGTCTACTCTCGAATCACCGGCGATTGCTTCGCGGCAGAGAGTAGAAATACGTTCATGCTCGCGTCGAGCTTCACGAGCCTGTTTGGTCGGGCATTCGACGACGCGGGCGAACAGCCACGACTCGAAGCCGCGATCGGAACAGAGCCCGCGAGTCCCGAAACGGTTGCGGACGCCGGTGGAGCGGTAGAATCCACGGACGAAACCGACGCAACGAGACACGAAGCGCTCGCGTGCTCCGTCAGAGGGGCATGGGAGGGACGACGAGCGTTGGACGCGCTTTGCCTAGCGCTGGTGGGCGCCGTTGGGATTATTCGTCGCCGCTACGCGCGGCGCCCTTCCGTGGTCGACTGATTCCAAGGCGGTCCATCCGATTCATCAGCGTCTGGCGCGAAATCCCGAGCAGAATGGACGCCTCGGTCTGATTGCCAGCCGTGCGTTCCAACGCCTCTTTGGTTCGTCGAAGCTCTCGTTGCTCGAGCTCCGCCCGGATCACTGCAGTCGGCAATTCCGACGGGGAGAACGCATCCGGCAGCTTCGCATCCACTTCGGTCGGTTTGGCCTGCCTCGTGGTCGGGGCGATGGGTCCCAACGACGGAGGAACCGCGTCGAACAAGAGGTCCGTGGCTTCGACTCGTTCACCCTGCATGACGAGCGTCGCCCGTTGGATGATGGCTTTGAGTTCCCGAACGTTTCCCGGCCAAGTATGCGCGCGTAATGCGGCAATTGCTTCATCGCTGAACTCGATCTCCCGTACCCGCTGTGCCGCCACCAGCGAAGTGTCTTGCGAGGACTTCGATATCGTCGGGCCGTTCACGCAGCGGTGGAATGGATATGGTCAGACCATTGAGTCGATAATAGAGGTCGCTGCGAAATGCTCCACGCGCGATCTCGTCTAGCAAATTGCGATTCGTCGCGGCAACGATCCTGACGTCGACACGAGTTGGCCTGAGTGCACCGAGTCGGGGGACCTCACCTGTTTCCAAAACTCGAAGGAGCTTGGCTTGTACGGAGAGCGGCAGTTCACCAACCTCATCCAGAAATAGCGTGGACCCATTCGCCGCTTCGAAGAGCCCCGGCTTCGAGCCGACGGCGCCCGAAAAGGCGCCACGTTCATAGCCGAACATCTCGCTCTCGACCAGGCTCTCCGGGATTGCAGCACAATTGAGCACGACCAACTCCCGGTGTGCGCGTGCGGAGTAGCGATGAATGGCCTGAGCGAGCAGTTCCTTGCCAACCCCGGTCTCGCCCGTCACGAGGACGCTGACCGCGGCGGGAGCAACCAATTGCGCGAGGGCGTATAGTTGCTTCATGCCGTCGTTGCGGATCACCGGAGCAATGTCCGGCGAACTGCCCAGCGGAGCTTCCTTTGGATCCATTGCGAGGGACGCCGCCCGCCGAACACCCGACACGCGCAGATCGGGACGGCCGAAGGACAAGGACACACTGCCTAGGGTAATCGCGCAGCTGCCACGAATGACGAATGGCTCGTGAGCCGACAAGCGATTGCCGTCGACGTAAGTTCCTCCGAAGCTTCCGACGTCGACGAGAGTTGGTGATTCGCCCATCGTGAGAGTGGCGTGATGACCAGAAACGGTTGGATGATCGAGCACGATGTCTGCGGATTCATGACGTCCGAATGCGTACGTGATGCCGTCTTCGAGTCGGATGGTCCGGACTTCTCGTCCCGGAACTTGAATCGTAAGCGAAATGGGTTCCTGTGCGTAGTGCGTGTCTCGCATCTCGCATGCGTTCTTTTCTGTTTGCGTGGTTGATATGTCGAGATCTGCGGATCGATTGCGTGGGACGCCCCACAGACAGACCTCTTCGGCTTCGCGTCGACTAGAAATCTATCCCGTTTTTACGGTTGAGCTCGACTCCGGGATAAGTGAGCGAGCTCGATGCCGCCGTGAGCCTTCCACCGAATTGTAGTGCGCGCCCCCGCTCGAGTAATACGACTTCCGTCGCGTGTAATGCGCGACTCCGTTCGAGTAATACGACTTCCGTCGCGTGTAATGCGCGACTCCGTTCGAGTAATACGACTTGCGTCGCGTGTAATGCGCGACTCCGCTCGAGTAATGCGCCCTCGATCGAGTTGTAATGTGCGACTCCGTTCGAGTAATGCACCGACCGCGACGTGTCATGTGCGGATTCGTCCGAGAAGTGCGTCAACTCACCTCCACTTTGCAAGTTGACTGACCAGATTGATTGCGTCAGGGACGAGCTGAAGGCACGACTCCTCGAGGAGGGTCCGTCGTACTTCCGTCTACCGAGGGCGTCACCGGTTCTCGATTGGCGTAAGTGACGCGGACACCGTGCCATCGCCCGCCGTCGACACGTCGCGAGTCTCGGCGCGGTAACCGCGGAGTTCGAAGCGGACCCTCACTGGCTCGTTCGAGCGACGGATTGCGATCGTTTCTGGGGTGATCCCAAGCACGAAGCCGTCCTTCAGGCGTCGAATCGTCGCGCCGGGCGGTGTCGTCTCCATCCAAAGAAGAACGTCGTCCGGTGGATCCGCAGCGCCACTTCCAGCGACCGGAGGAAGCGCCGGTGGCTCACCAGCGGAGGGTCCAAGGGACGTGGCTCGCGTGGGTGGCGCGACGACCGAAGCGTCGAGAGACGCCCCTTGCGCGGGAAGCACGACGGAGCAAGAGCCAATGGTCGTGGCTCGCGCGCCACCCGAACTCGGTGCTGGCCTCGATAGAATCACTACGACAGCGATCGTCAGAAGGCCTGCGAAAGCGCTCAAGAAAGTCATTCGCATGGGTCGTCCCTTCGTGATCGGGAGCATGACCGAGGCATCAGACGAGCACGGGACCTCCCTGTCCACAAGGAGCAAACGAGTGGGTCCCTTGCCGAGCGACGTCGAGGTGCCCGAGCGACGTGCCGAGCGACGTCGAGGTGCCCGAGCGACTTACCGACCGACGTCGAGGTGCCCTGGCGAATCACTTCACGTGAATGTCCGGTTTGGGTGCTGGCGCCATGCCGACACCGAGGTGAAAGCCAACATGAGGGGGCTGATTATACGTCGATTGCTCGAAGGACACCTGCATGCGGTACGTTGGATCGTGCATCAAGGTGTAGAGGCGGAACTTCGTGACGTCCGTGGTGGTAAAGATGCGAAGGGCCTTGCTGTCCGAGGTATGAACGATGAGCTCTTCGCGCCAGTCACCGAGAACGTCCGCCGTAAGGTTCGGGGTGTTCTTCGTGCCGTTGCAAGCCGCGACACCTGAAGGGCTCAAGAGACTCCCCGCCCCGGGCTTCGAGAATCTTGGTGCCGTCGAGGACCTCGCGAGACTCGTCGGCATCCCAGTAGATGAGGAAGTTCGTTCCCGAGGACGTTACACCGGATTTCCCCGTATCGCACTGAACGGCGCCAAAGGCGCTACTCGTGCACGAGGCTGCGGTCGTACTGCTTGCGCTCACCCACTCAGCGGTGCCGCGCCCGTTGTCGCCACTCCCCGTCGGATTGAAGTACATTTCGCAGGTGCTTGCGTTGTGGGCATCGTGACCGCCATTGTCCTCGTGGGGCATGAAAACGGTGATTCCTTTGCCCTTGACGAGTTCGCTTACGTGCAATGCGTCTCCGTGATTGTTGCTGGTCGCACAACGAAACGTACCATCGCTGTTGATGGTCGATGCACCGGGAATGAGTTCCATCGCGCCGTCACCATCGACGTCTGCCGTCATCAAGGAGTGGTTACCTTTGCCGTAGGCTTCCTTCTTGGTTGCGGTGCTGTCGTAGGTCCAGATCTTCTTCAACGCGCCGTCTCGCCAGTTGAGCGCTGAAATGGTCAAGCGCGTGTAGTATCCCCGCTGCTGGATGATGCTTGGTCTACCACTCGCCGTCTTTCCACTGCCGGTGTCGCTAACGAAGGAAACCCCTCCGTTGTACCGATGGGAGCGGTTGCCGTTCGTGTCACCCCAATTGGAACTCCCGTAGAGCACCGGATACTCGATCGTTGCCAGCTCTTCACCCGTGGCACCGCTGAAGACCGTCAGCCACTCCGGCCCCCCGAGGGCCATGCCGTGTGCGCCGCGATAGTCTTTCGTGTGGTCGGCAGATGCCGCCGGCCCCATCTTCAGATAGTTGCCTTTGCCGTCCTTGGTGCCTGGCGCGGTCTTGAACGCAACCTCGGCCTTTCCATCACCGTCGAAGTCGTACACGGAGAACTGAGTGTCGTGCGCGCCAGCGCGAATGTTCATGCCGATATTGATGCGAAAGAGCCGCGTCCCATCGAGCTTGATGCCGTCGATGTAAACCGGGTCCGTCGTTCCGGCTTGGGAGGAGTCCTTCGCATTGGACGGATCCCATTTGAGAACGATGTCGTATTGTCCGTCTCCATCCAGGTCACCAGGACTTGCGTCGCCTGCGCTATAACCCGCACCGGGTGGTGTAATGGGAACGTCGAGGTAGTTCTGAGCCCAAGCTTTGACGGCATTGGACTTGGTGCATTCCGTCCCCTTGATGACGACGGCTACGGCGTAACTCGAGCTCGTCGTGCCGGTCGTATCCAGGTAATTGGTGCTGTCCTTCACCGTGGCAAGCTTGGCGCCATCTTTGTATAGGTTGTATTCAACGTTGCTCGCGGTGTCGTCGTACTCGTAGCCCATCATGCGCCAACCAACGTCAGATCCCCTTGTCCGTCTTTACGGCGACGACGCCTCAATCGATGTCCTCCATTTGATAGTGCCCCGATGCCGGTGGAGCACAGATGCCGTCGGAACCCGGCGGCTCGCCCGAACCGGTACCGCCGACGGCCCCTTGGGCGCCTCCTGTACTTTGGTCGCCGCCAATATTGCCTACACCTCCGGTATTGCTCGCTCCGCCAGCATTGCCGGCACCGCCCGTAGAGGTTCCGGTCGAGTGATAATCGCTTCCGGGTACGGAGCCCTTGCCACCCGCTTGTTCCGCGCCGCCAGTGGCCGCTACCGTCGCACCACCGCTCGCGCCAGACGTGTCGCTCATCGAGCCCGACTCAGAATCGGTGCAGCTTATCGCAAGGCCGCTCAGAGCAAACAGTAACCCGCGGCACACGAGGCAAATGACTCTCGAAAGCTCTATTCAACTTGGCTACGTTCTTCATAGGCTACTCACGAATCGCACGGGGTAAGCGACAACCATCGAGGGACTGAATTGGCGTCGAACCGAGTTCGGTTCCTCTTGCGATAGTTGCGTCATGTGAGTCGAGCCAATCAACCTGGACGAAGTGAACACGAGGAAACCGTACGCCGGAATCTCGCTGGGCCCGTCGAGAGCTCTCCACGGCGTATCGAGAAGAAAAGTAGTACGTCGGACGTGATTGATTCAGCGATAGAAACGATACGGAGGATTGCCGAGGGACCCTCGAAAGCCGCGAATGCAATAACGCTTCGTGTGTGCCGACTCTTGCTGACCCGCGTACGCCATTCGAGACTGCTATGCGAATTTCTTGCGCGGGCTTACGTGTATCGGCTCGTGCGAAGCCGCTCGAGGAGCCACTCGAATCGAGCAGCATGGGGACCATCGGAATGACGGTTGGCGGGAAGACGTCGGGAGGTTCATCGACGGTTGAGATGGAACCAACCCATCTTGGAGGTGAAGGACGCGGGAGGGCTGGAGGGTGGTCCGGAACGCCCGCTGACGCCCCTCTGCCTCCGGCACCCGGGAAAGTGGCAACGCACCGCCGGGAAGTAGCGGGAGGCATCACCGGGTAGTAGCGGGAGCCCATTCCCTGATCCTGAGGAAATCTGTTGGTTTGTACGTCGCGCAAACGGTCCGCAAACGTCACTGCGCTGCACAAACCGACAAAAATCCCGAAAGGAAAGCCCACCCAACCGGAAACGACAACCGGATGCAAAGGACGTGAAGTCTCCAAGAGCGGCTTGTGCCGACGGTGCGGATGGCGAAAAAAAATGGTCAAAGTGTTCCGCGCGTGATCACTCTCCACGAGAGCTTCCATTGTGCCCGATACGGACTGAGTGCTCCGACATACCGTATCCCATCGGCGAGACCTGCTGCTTGACGGCTCTGGTGCCGTTGCCACCTTGCGTCAATGTAGGAATTCCGAAGCCGAATGTCCTTGAGGAGCGTTCGGTTCGTCCACCGCTTCACTTATCGAAACGCAGGGCGGTTACGGCGGCAGCATCTCTCGAACCGCCCCGAGGAGGCATCGAACGTTCTCGGCACCGAATGCCGAGAAGCAGTGATTGATCGTCACGAACGGAAGGGGAGCAAAATGACGCAACTTGCCAGAATGAGACTTCTCGGCGCAGTGCTGCTCGGCACGTCCACACTGATGTGCAATGAGCATCACCACGACAACCCCGTCGCAGAAACCTCGAGAGGCGGCGACGGTAGCACGAGTGGAGGCGCAAGCACGAGCTGGGGCAATGACGTAAACGCAGGTACGAACGCATACGGAGGCGTGAGCGCGTATGGAGGTACGAGCGCAGCTCGGTCGAACACCAGCGCCGGATCGACTTCGATCTGGGAATCACCACCTTATGGTTGGGCAAATCAGGAGCATCCGTATCAGGCCTGCGAGGGGACCGCGGTTGCAACGGGCGAAGCACCCGTCATATCGGACTTCAACGGGCAAACGCTCCATGTGCTCGCCAATGAAGGACGGAACGGCGCTTGGTATGCTTCCGATGATGGCTCTAGCGGTCGCTTGACGGTGGAGCTCGATTCCGGTGCCCTGCACGTTACGTCCGAGAACTGGTCCATCTGGGGCGCAGGACTCGGCGTAGCATTCGCCCCTTCCGTGAGTGCGGCGAAGCACTGCTACTATGACGCAAGCCGCTACGCGGGCATCCGCTTTCGGGCTAGGGGAAGCGGTACATTCCGGATAACGGTGGGTTCCTTCGACAACTATCCGGTGTCAATGAGCGGGAAATGCAATCAACCCGGGACGGATTGCTTCGATTGGCCAGGCGGCAACGGCCGACTCTCGGACGAATGGAAGACCTTCGAATTCCCATTTTGCGCACTTACGACGGCAGGATGGAGCAAGGCGCAAAGCCCGCTCGAATCCAACGCAGCTCATCACCTTTTATATTCAACTGCCCAGAGGACGAGCCAAAGAACTATGGCTGGACGACTTGGCCTTCTTTACGTCGGATTCTGCCGAGTCTCCGATTGACTGCACGCGGCAATCCTGCCCGATGGAACACGGTCCCAGTTCCGGAGATGGTTCAACCGGAGACGTCTCGTCTTCACCTCACCCGCGAACTCACCCTTCACAATTTCGATCAGGAGACGACCCATTGTGGCCCAATCCGACGTCGATACCTGAGCTTCGTGCCAAGCACTCTCGAGGCGGCGACGAGCGCGCCAGATCCTCGTCGCATTGAATGGAACCGGAGGCGATGCCGAATCCTTGCATGATTTCATGACCCAAGGAAGACTGGATGCCTTGGCGACCCGAGACGGTGCAATCGTCGTATACGCCAATGCAGCACCTGGACCGTACAGCAGCGACGTCCCCACGTGGCCCAATGCGGATACTTGGCGCCATGATACTCGAGACGACGGAGAGGTCGATGACGTGGTCTACGTCGAGATGGTGCTGGAAGATCTGCAGAAACGCGGCGTGATTTCCGGAGCCAACGACGTTTATCTCATGGGAATTTCGATTGGCGGAGGCATGGTGCTGCGGATCGCCAAGGCGCTCCCCGGGCGCGTCAAAGGCATCGCTCCGTTCATGGCGTATGATGGTTGGCAACCTACCCCCGTGCCACTGCTGAACTGCTCGGGGATCTCGCGCATCCTCTTCGGGATCTCATCGGAAGATCCGGGGTTGCCGTCGGGCTACAGAGACGAATTATGGAAGATCGCATCCGAATGGGCAACGGCGTTCTGGACTGCCTCGCGAAACCATCGATGCACCGACAGTCACGGCGCTACCCAATCCCGTAAAGGAAGGAGCAGACTACTTCGGGAATCACCCAATCGCACTCCGAACCAGAGACAGTCACGTCATTCAAAGCGACATGAGTTCCCCTGGCGCGTGCGCGAGCGTTCGGGTTCTCGAGTTCATCGGCGCTGGGCACCTGTGGCCCACACCTGAGTTGGGGGACAAGGCGGGTTACATCGAAGAATACGGCTTCGCCAACCAAGATCTGGATGCCTCGGACGTCGTTTGGGACTTCTTGATGAAGAAGGACTAGCTAGCGCCAGAGTGACGGAATCCGGCGCAAGGTAGCCCTCGCCGCTAGCATCGAACGCGCCCATGGTCGTACCGGTCGAACCGCGAGCGACCGGTACGACCATGGGGACTTAGGCATGAGCGTTTGAATTGCGCCTCGTGTGAGCACGAGCTCTACCCAACCAGCCAGCACGCTCATGCTTCGATGGCTATCCGGTGCATACGGCGGGGATCGAACGCTCACCACACCAATGCGACCAGTTCTTACAGGTTAGTAAGGCCACATCATCCACCCAAAAGTCGAATGCGGCGTCGCTGCCTTTATCCGACGGTCTGAACGCGCTCCATCGAAACTTGATGATCCGTGACGGAATCGAGTGTAGTGTTCCAGAGACTCGAGCTCCTAGCCCATTCTGGAACACTGAAGTCACTCCACGTAGCACAGACGGACTGCCAATCCGGCTTTGGAACAATCTGCTTCTGGAAGTGAGCAAAGCAGGTTTTCGCATCTCCTGCGGGCTGCTGCGATTCAGCCAGCACCGTACCCGTGAACGTGCAACTGGGAAACCTTGCGTTCCCTAGCATCGCGCCAAACTCATCTCCAAGGCTGAGATCGGGCGCATCAGTCGAGTCCATGGGAGCCTCTAGGGTGACGGCATACGGCTCATTGGAGATCGGATCGGTTCCGTGCCCGAAGCCATGGCGGATCCGAAAAGCGATGCCATGGTACGCGCGGAGATCCGTGACTGTGTTGTGGTCCTTGAGACTCACGCCGAGCCCGGCCTCCGGGTAATTCACTTCACGACAGTCTCCGTCGATGCAGCTCGAACCAAAGAACGTGTCCCAGTAGTTATCCTTCCAGGGATCGACCTCGTAGAGACTTCGTGACCACGGTGGGGCGTGCGCAACAGTCCCGGTGACGTGAAGTGCAAGGTTCTCCGCTCCATTGTCGTAGCTGATGCCGTTGCCTTCGGTCAACCCGTCCTTTAACTCGGTCGACCAAGGTTCGACGGGATGGACCTTTCCGGTATCGGGGACCACGTACGAGAGCCCGCTTCGATCGACGAACGTCCAGAACTTCCCACCGAAGGTCGTTCGGTTGCTCGTACCGTCCCAAAGCGCGCCCTCAGGCAACGTGGCTGTCGTGGCACTGCCATCTCCACCCGAACTCGAGCCGCCTAGGCCCGAAGTGCCCCCCGTATTCTGAGTTCCTCCCGAAGTGCCTCCCGCATTGTGAGTTCCTCCAAACGTATCCATCCCTCCCTGACCTGCCGCGCCGTGATCGCCCAGGCTCGTCTGCCCCGGAGCGCAAGCCAATCCCAACCAGAGAAGCGATGAGTAGCCCAATACGCCAGCCATTCTCGATGCCATCATAGTGTCCTCTCGTTCCATCTGTGCCGATGTCCATCGCGATCCGTCACGGAATCGTCGTTCCCCACCACGTCGTTTCCGTGATGCTCGTCCGTCACTCGACACCCCTATTCCTTCTGCTGCGTACTGACCGGGAAGGCCTGCGGACAGACGGACTTCAGCCGTTGGAGTTGTGCGTCCGGTGGGGATTGTTCGGACAACAACGTCGCCCAACGTTGCGCTGTGGCGATACGTCCTTCGTGACAGTGCACGAGTACACGCAAGACCATGGCTTCCGCACCGAGCTGCGGGCTCGGAAAACGGCGCTCGTGCTCCGTCAGCCATCGAATGGCATCGACGTCCAAACCGTGACGATAGGCACTTTGCGCGCGCTGAAGCATCTCGGTCTCTTCTTCGATCGTCGATCGTTCGACCCTTGGCGATGCCGACGAAGTAGCATTCGCGACCGTGGAACCGCTCGCAGTCGTAGCGGAAATAGGCTCGCGTTCGGCTCCGATACTGGGCTGAATGTCGGTGGAAGGTGCAGCCTCGATGTCACCAGTGACTTCGGGTTCCGTCCTCGACGGAGCCGTTCCGCCCCGCTCCAGCCCCCTCGAGCGCGCGCTCTTGGACGCCGTGGTAGCGGAGTGCGCTGAAATGGCTCGACGCGGCACTCGATCCATTTCGATCGGATCACTTCCGGGACTCAGGACGAGCGTGCCCGCCATTACGCCGACGGCAACTGCGCTGGCACCGAGACCGATCAACGACGTCGACGCGGTGACCGCAGCGCTTCCGGCAGTCGCAGCGCTTCCGGCAGTCGCAGCGCTTCCGGCAGTCGCAGCGCTTCCGGCAGTCGCGGTGGTGTCGAAGACCGCGCCACCCAAACTCGCTTCGGCAGCAAGGGCCGTCGTAGTGACGGTTCCAGCAGCCAAGCTGGCGAGTAGTCGATTGCGTCCCTCCGCTTTGGCCCTAGGCGAGGAGACGTGCACCGAACGAGCCGCGTCAAGCATTTGCTGCGATCCGTGCTTGCTCATCTCGACCTCCGTTCTTTCGCCATGACGCGCTCTGCTCCGCGCTCGAATTGGACGCGCGCCAGTCGGAGCCGCGAGTAAACCGTGTTGACCGGGATCCCGAGGGCGTCGGCTATTTCCGGGGCCGTGAATTGCTCGAGTTCCGTCATCGCGAATACGATGCGCAAGGACTCCTCCATGGAATCGAGGATTCGCTGAACCGATCTTGCCGCCTCTCGCTTCTCTTGCTGCTCCTGTGGAGTTCCATCACAGAATCAATCTTGCGTCGTCGTCCTCGAGAGGCTCGTGACGACGACGACCGGAGCGTCTCTTATACGCCAAGGCGACGCGGATCGCGATTCCGTAGAGCCAACTCCGTACGCTGCTCCGCCTCTCGAACTCGGAATAGCGACGAAACACGACGATGAACGAGTCCTGGATGGCGTCGTCGATTTGGCTGCCGTTGATCCCCAGCCGAAAGAACGCCCGACAAAGAAATTCGTAGTGCTCGTCATAGAGCTTCGCCACCTCTTGGGCGGCAGCGTCGGGTCGCAAAACGGTGGACGAGACCGTTCGGGGCTCGACCTCGAGCTCCGTGACGTCAGACCTTGCGTAGGTCGCTCGAGCTGCCAATGACGGTGGGTGTCGCGAAACCGGGTGATCCGTCACGAAATCGACCCCTCCGCTACAGGCTCAACCCCAGCTGGAGGGCCAATCGTCCCCCGACCACGTTCGCGCGATGCACTGCGCTACCAAAAAGCCGGTATTCGGTGCGCCGCCAAGGAACGGACAGGTCCGTTTCAAGGGCCAAAAATCCCCCGAAACGGACGAACCTCATCATCAGACCCAGTTCGGTCGTCTGGATCCCGTGATGGGTCGGGGTCGATTGTTCTGCCCCGAATGCTCTCGCCCAAACTGCGCCGACGGAGGTCGCTGCGCAGGGCCCGGCGACGAATCCGGACGTCTCCTCGAGCCAACAAGCACGCGGCGTAAACATGAGCGCGCGCATGGCGAGCCCTGGATGCGTGGGCCCATCCACGAATTCGCTCGCACCGAGATAGCTTACCGAAGCTCCAATGCTTGCGGGCAGTGATTCGATACTGGCGCCGACGCTTGGTCCCATGGCAACACCCGACAGCAAGCCCGGTCGCAATTCGCCTCCCGCGCCGAGTCGCCATGCCAGAGGAGCGTGGGTGGATTTCGGTTTCGTCGTGCCGTGGTAACGTCTCCTGGTGCTCGTCCGAAGGCGGCGCGGACGCTTCCTTTTGGCGTGCAGACGCGGCTAAAATCGTCGCATTCGCTCGAGACGCGATTGGCTCCCCGCCGGGCGTCGCGGCGACGGAAGTCGTAGCGGTAGGCCCGCTCGATGTCACGGGCATGGGTGCCTCCCGTGGCCCCGAAGGCCTAGGCGCCGACAGAGAAGGCACAGGCGCCGTGGCAGAGCGTTCATTCCGCTCGATCGCGCTCGGATTGATGGCAAGAGCAATCACTAGAGCAGCCGCCTCCACTATTTCGGAACAGCTCGCCGCCTCGATCGTGCGCGTCGACTCGCCCTTGCTATCGAGAATGACCAAATCGAGGTGCAACAATCCCGTAGGCGAAGGTTCGACGAAAGCGTGGGCAAGCATGGGCTCCTCGAGAACACTTGCCACAGATCCCATGAGGAGTTGCTCGACGCGCGTCGTCACGAGGGTCGCATCGTTACATTCATTGGGGCCACGTAGGTGGAAAGTAAGACGTCCCTTACCTTGGCCTCGGGAGTTCTCAGTACCCGGCGCGCTCGCAATGGACACGCTCGACAGCAGCGCGATTGCGCACGTAATCCGAATCGATGCGTCCCGTGGGGTCCTCCTGCCGCGACTCATTGCCGTGGGCCAATCTAGCTCAAGTGCAGGAGATTTACGCGATGGCCAAGCGTCGATGGCTCGCCACGGGAAGAATCTGGGGGTCTTCACGGCGCGCAAACGGGCCCAGACGTTGCCGCGACGAACCGACAAAAGAAAGACGAAGCCGACCGCGTTTAGCTCGCCGGCTTCGTCACTTCCGCGCGCCCCCTTATTCGTCAACCGACGTCGCGCCAGCAGGCAGAGTGACGACGCGCCGCTCGATTTGAAACGCCTTGCCGTCCCAATCGATGAACATGAGGGAGACGTCGACCGGGTACTCACTGGGACTCGATCGAAGTGTGAGATGGGCCTTCGTTTTGCCCGCCTCCTCCGTGCTGAGCCAAACGGCCTGCAAACCCGTCGTGGCCGCGTCGGTAACCTCTCCCAAACCCGCAGAATCTCGATTCACGAGCATCGTGAGGAGCAAATCCGCCATGGGATCGAGCCACGTGACGACGACGAGGCGCCCTGGGCTGCTAAAAAGATTGAGTTCCTTCAGCTCACGACCGAGCGAATCGATTCGCGCCGATGCCTGGGCGTCCGATGCGCCCTTCTTGACGTCGATCAGTAGGCCGCCCAGATGATTGGCAGCAAGCAACCGCGCAAACCGACGCGGATCCTTCGGTCCGGGGGTGCCCTCGGCGGCGGCAACCCGTCGCTCGATGCGTAGGGCTTCGTCCGTGCGCCCTGCGCCCGCAGCAGCCGTGGCCATGCGGAGCCAGAACAGGGGCACGTCGGGGTTGAGCTCCGTGAGGAGTTGATATTGCCGATAAGCCGAATCGAACCAACGATTCGCGAGATAAATATCACCGAGCATCTGTCGGGCATTCCGATCATCGGGTGAGAACTCGACGAGCTCCGAGTACACCCGCTGCGCGCTCTCGGGTTGCTTGCCGTGGGCGAGCAGATCACCAATGCGACGCATGAGCTCGGGAGTAAGTAGTCCCGTTTCCTTCACGCGCTGCCCGATGGCAAGGGCTTCTGCTGTACGCCCAGCGCGCACCAGTTCACGCAACAGCCGCAAATTGCCTTCCGGATCGGCGGGTGACTGGGCCAGCGACTTGCGAATCTCGGCGAGCCGTTTTTCTGGATCCATCGTGCGTTCGACGGCGCGATCGACGGCTAGCCAATCCACGGAGTTGCCAAACAACACCTCTCGAACCACAGCAGTCATCCGCCCGTCGGTGCTGCGCCGGAGCAGCCGCGCGGCGATGAAGTTGCGGACATCGGGTTGGTCCGAAAAGTACGCCAACGCCTGACGTGCGGCTCCTTCGTTTGCGAGTCTCGACTCGAGCAGACCAAGGAACGTACGCTCGGCTAACCAATCCGAGAGTTCGCAGGACTTCTTCGCGGTCACGTAGCGCTCGAGCAATTCAGCAGCGTCTTTGGCCGTGTTTAGTCTTCGGTCCCAAAATACGATTCGGTCCGCGAGGCTACGCTTCGACAGATCGCTGCAAATCCCAAGCGCCACTTTGGAGATTGTCGGTCGCGGATCTGCTGGCGCACTGGATGGTGGAACTGGCTTCGGCTTCGTTTCCGACGGACTGGGCCTGTCCGCCGTACCGCCGTGGCGCCGACCGCCGCCAGAGAGCGGCATGAAACCGAACTCCACGTCGCCTTGCCCATCGCGACGAGACTGTACGAGCCCCTCGGTCGTCGCGAATTCTCGGGTCTTCATGATACCACCGGCGGCGGCCGTTCTCGCGACCGCTGGATCGAGTGCGGCTCGCTCCTCTGACGCTGGGGTCGATTCTGGCTCCGCAGCGGGAAGGGCGGCGTTGTCCACTTTGGCGGCTTTGCCTTCGACCGCCGCTGATTCGGTCTTCGCGACCGACGCAGGTGCCGCCTCTTCCGAGCTGCACCCCGTGAGTAGCGGCAAGAATGCGCCGGGACTGGGCGCGACGCTTCCTGCACTGAGCAACGCGAGGCGCGCTGGACGAAGACTCGAGGAACGGCGAGTCACACCCATCGCGGCGTAGGCCGCTTCACTTTCGAGCGCGAGAAAGCTCGTAAACGGCGTCATCAGTCCATACTCGAGTCCCAAGGCGATGACCTGACCACGCTGCTCCTCCGGACTGCGCGCGCTTGCCAGTCGTCGTCGGATCTGTTCTGCAGCCCAGAGGCGTGGAGCGTAGTGCGAGAGCGGCCCCGTCTCCTTCTCGATGTCGAGCACCTGCTTGAACTCTTTACCGGCGAGGCGCGCTCGAACCGTTGCGTTAGCCGGCAAGTCATGGTGCGTGCGCGCGAGCAGCAGGTACTCCTGCCCCTGACTGAGCTTGCCCGTCACGTTGCTTACGGCGTCGTCCAACCCCGCACCCAAGTCGATTTCCAAGTCCGTGAGCGTCGGTGTTCGGATTGCTGCAGTAAGCTTCAAGGCTTCGAGCGTGGTCTCATCGCTACCCGTAATCGACGTATGCCGACCGCCACCAACCTGTGCCAGTGCCTCGAGCAGCGCCGGATTGGAATCGGTACCGATCCCAACGGTGAAGAACCGCGCTCTCGACGTCTCGAGCGCGCGGCGCAGCCGTTCGATCAACTTCTCGGGCATGAGTTCACCTGAAGTTGGTTTGCCGTCGCTGATCAACACGACGGCAGGTTGTTCGGTGCCGTGCAACCGTTCGAGAGCGACGTCGAAGCTGGCGCCGAGATCCGTAGCACCACCCGTTGCATGCTCCGCCAACTTCTGCAGCGCCTCGGAGATGGCTTCCGTCTTGGCAGGTGCAAGACCACCAGTCGGAAACAGCACCTTGGGCGTCACGTCGAGCGACATGAGCGCGAAATGGTCGTCGCCCCCGAGCGCACGCAAAATGGCTTCTGCCACCCGCACCTTCAGCCCTCGCGACGACTCGTCACCACCACCCGACGTATCGACGACGACAACGATGTCTGCACGCGACGATCGCGCTCGAGACCAATCGACGTCAGGGGTGTATCGAGCGAGCAGATAGTCCGCACTCTCGCCGCCTGCTACGAACCGTGCAACGGATAGCGCTTTCCGTGCTTCCTTGAGGATTGCCTCCAATTGGAATGGCGCACGCGGCGTGTAGCCCGAGCGCCGAATGGTCACCCGTTCACCGCCGTCTTCGATACGTGCCTCTGCGAGCGTCGCGATCTGCATCTGCCGTCCCTTCTGCCCGAGGTCGACCGACAGCGAGAACTCTCCGACGCGGGTCGCCTCTCCACTTCCCATCGGATAGACGTAGCTCAACTTGCCGTCGACGATGGGACGCAGTTCGAGGTAACGGATGACGACGCGACGCGTGCCGCCACTCGGGATGGGAAATATTCGTGCGCGCACCGTGCGCTGGTTGATCCACTCGAGAATGGCAGGAGAATGACCACTCGAGCGCGCCGCCGTGTATTTGCCGGCAGCCTCTTTGCGTTCAATCAACTCGCCATCGACGAGCGTGCCATTCGTTTCGAGAGCAAAACCGGTGACGCTCGCAGAGTCCGGGATCTGAAACCAATACCAACCTTCGACGTCGCGTTCGCTGGGGTTGAGGAAGGTTTGGTCGACTTCGGTTTCAGCCATTTCATCGCGCAGCACCACGCGAACCGACTGCTTTTGTATGTCCAAACGGAGTGGCAGGGAGCCCGCTGCACGAGTCGTGTCCACACCGTATATCGTTCCTGTGCCGGTCCCCTCCGCCATACCGAGTGCCGGCAGATCGGCCATGCCCCCCGTCCAATCGTCGAAGTAAGCCACCGGCCCCGTCTTGGGTGCATTGGCGCCAGAAACGGTTGCCAGTTGCCCCGAGTGAACCTCGACGCGCCCGCCAGGCGCCGCCACGGTGACGGTACCGCGTGTGACGGTAACGGTAACGATGTCCTTCGAACGAGACAGCGAGTATCCAGCTTCCGAGGCAGCGATTTGCACCTCGCCAGCGCGATGCATGAGTGTTTTTTGATCGGACGGCGCGGCATTCAGGAACAGCTCGCCAGTCTCCAGCGCTAGGCCGTGAGCTTGCAAAGCGACCTTCGTGGCATCTCGCATGAAAGCGACGGATCCGTCTTGTAGTCGTAATAGTGCGCGAGCCGCAGCACCAGTCTCGATCGTCGTATCAGGCGGCACCGCGGAGCCAGAGTTGACGCGATGCACCTGTCCGGAGCGAGCCATCGTCACGTTGCCTGCTGCCAACTCGATGCGCGCTTCGATGGTCCCCGACGCTCTGGGTGGTGGCTGGCGGCGCGCCATGAACCACAAGGCGACCACGATTAGCGAGAGCGCCAGAAACACCAACGTCAATGCGGCCCGCCCCCTGCCAGGCAGCCGGGCTATCGAAGCGAATTGCATAGAGCCTCCTGCTACGACCATCGTCTCCTGCACCGAAAGGATTGTCCAGCTCGCAGCGCAAGTGGCACTCGAACGGCGGTGCCAGCCCGAACTTACACCTCGGAATTGATTTTTCTTTGGGTCTTCGCCACGGACGGCGGGAGTGAAGCGGAATCGACGTCGGAGCGCCCAATCTCGCCCAAGGATGCATCGAGGTAAGTGTCAGACGGCAATTTCACGGGGTCCTTGCGACAGTTCACCTCCAGCACACGCAGGTGACTTCTGGACGCGTCAAAGGTCACCTCCGTGCTGCGGCGTCCGCACCCTTCACTGTCCACACCTAGTCCATCGACGAATGCGAACTCGGACGTCCGAGGTTGGGGTTTCCCCTCGATAACCTGCGATCGCTTGGTGAAAGCGGCATATCCGCAGGGCAACGCTCGTGGCGCTCCGCGAGAACTCACCGAAACACCGGACGACGGCGACCTCCGCCCCGTACGCGTGCGCAGGCGATTCGGCCTTGCGGAGGCTCACGAATCCGTGACAGGACGGTACCCATGTCGCGCGCCGCCCGACTCCTCGAACTGCTCGAACTGCTTCGTAAGCGCCGTACGCCAGCGAGCGGCGACGAACTGGCAACGAGACTGGGAGTCTCCATTCGCACGCTCTATCGGGATATCGCCACGCTGCAGGAACAAGGCGCCCAAATCCATGGCGAACCTGGGATCGGATACGTTCTTCGGCCAGGTTTCACCCTGCCTCCACTGATGTTTTCGCCCGAGGAACTGGAGGCACTCGTGCTCGGGTCTCGCTGGGTCGCTCTACGCGGCGATCCACATCTTGGAGCCGCAGCACAAAGCGCCATCGAGAAGATCCGTGCAGTAATTCCCCGAGAACTCCGAGAATCCATCGAGGAAGCAACCTTGACCGTGCCGAACTTTTCACCAGGAGAACCGACGAAAGTCGACCTCGCCGTGATTCGAGCTGCAATTCGTCACGAACACAAACTGAACATCGAATACCGAGCGAGCAATGCTGCCGTCACTCGCCGAACCATTTGGCCCATCGTGATCGGCTACTTCGAGAAGGTGCTCTTGTTGGTCGGCTGGTGCGAATCGCGACAGGACTTTCGCTCGTTCCGAGTGGACCGAATCCTCGCGCTAGAGACACCAGCCATGCCTTACCCGCAGCGACGAGTCGCGCTCGTGCGCGAATGGCGAAAGAAGCAGAAGATCGGCACTACTGCCAAAAACTGACAGTCGCGAAGCCTACGGTTGGGGTGCAAGTCGCAAGGAGATATCCATGCTAACACCCGATTACGTTCTTGTTGCGGTCCAAGACCCCCGTCGCAGCGCAGCTCTCTACAATCGATTGCTCGGTCACGAACCCGTCGAAAACTCGGAGACCTTCGTCCTATACGTCTTTCCCAATGGGTTCAAGTTGGGACTCTGGAAGGCGAGCACCATGGAACCCAAACCCTCCTCACCGGGAGGCGTCGAGATTGCGTTCAGCCTCGAGAGCCGCGACGCCGTACTCCGAACGTACGACGAGTGGACCAAAATCGGTCTACGCGTCGTGCAAGAACCCACCGATATGGAGTTCGGCTTCACCTTCGTCGTCGCGGACCCCGATGGTCACCGCTTGCGCCCCTTCGTGCTCGCGGACAAGCCGCGTTGAGTTCATTGCGCGTGGCGAGCGGATCCGAGAGCGCTGCGCCGGCAGCGTGATGCGAATCCGCTCCCGCCGGACATCTCGCATGACGTACAACGTGGGACGACTGCTCCTACATTGTATCGAGCACCCTCCCCAAACGATGCAGAGTCCAGTCGGAGTGTCCGGTTGCCCAGATTGCCTGGAAACGGTCGTCACCCCGAACGATCGTCGCCCCGAACGGTCGTCGCCCCGAACGGTCGTCGCCCCGAACGGTCGTCGCCCCGAACGGTGAGTGTTCACCCAATCAGGTCTCGTGATATAGGGGAAATATGCGCGAAGTGCTTTCGAAGAGCGTGGTTGCGGCGGTATTGGTTCACCTGGCGGTGGGATGCGGCGGCGCGACCAAGAACTTTCAACGAGATGGTTACTATCACGAACAGTACCCCTTCCGTGTTGCCTCGAGCACGACGGAACAAGATGGTTTTCTGGGCCCCGACTGGCAGCTCGACAACTACCAACGAGAATCGCAAAGGGGTTCTCGCCAATCGGAAGAAGGGTGCACAGTATGAAACGGTATTGAAGCTCGACACCAACGACGATGGGGAGATCGACAAGAAGCTCGATTATCCACGTTACGACGTGCTGCTCACGCACCGACGGAGTGATGCTGAGATTTGGTTGTCCACGCTCCCTCTCAGCGGAAAGAACGGCGAGAAGGATCTCCACGTCCTGCTCGAGCGATTCGTCGAGGGGATCTCGGGAACGGGTTCCGTTGTGGTCGTAAATCTGTCGGAAACGCAGAAGGTGGCCGTTGGGGACAAGCGATACGCAACTCGCGTCGTCGAACAGCGAAGCGTTCTCGTCGATGGCGTCGAAGGTCTCGAAGCACTCATCGAGGTCGCCAACGTCGACCAGCTTCAATTGTCGCCCGAATCGCGCTGGGCGCGTTCGAAGGTCGTCCTCCTGCGTCCCGGCTTCAAGTACACCCTGGGCGCAGACGCGACGGGAACCGCCAAGCATTCTTGGCCGGTGCTCGTCATGGCGGGCTATACCAACAGTGCGGAAGGTTTCCCTGAAAACCTCGGGGACTTCGACCGGTTCCTGGGACAAATCGACTTCTTGTCGGATGACGAGGTCGTCGCCAGGAATGCAAGTGACATCCTCAATTGTTCGGGGACGCAGTCCTTCGATATCGAGCTGAAGCTCGATGGTACAGGCGCCATATCCAAGCTTCCGAAGAACCTGTCCATATGCATGCGACGGCTCGTCTCTCGTTTGCGATTTACGGCAACGGGCATGCCCCGGACGTATCGAACCTCGGTGACGGCCAATTCGTCCCAGTCGCTTTCGTCGAAGGGCTATCAGGTGGTCGCAAACATTCCTTCCGCCAACGCGACACCTTCCCCAACGAGTCCCGACGCGACACCTTCCCCAACGAATTCCGCAGCAACACCCCCTCGCGATGCAAGCGCAGCTTCACCGGCAGCGGCGAGCGCTACACCTGCTCCGGTAACGAGCACCGTGCCTGCCGCTTCGACTCCTAGTTCTCCCGCGCCAACGACCCAAGGCGCTGCGCCAGCGTCCGGGGGCAAACAAAGAACCCAAAGTTCCTCCACTGGACGTTGGCCTGGACGAGGGTCTGGGATTTGCCCCCAAGACGACGCAGAGATGGCACACGTTGATTTTACACGACGGTGCCATCTCTCGGTCACGTTTCAATCTCTCGAAATCACCAGTACTGAATCGACCACGTGCGATTCGTTGCAGCGGCGTCTGCTTTGACGATCACCGTCGCATATTGGTCACGCGTGAAGGGCACCGACCGTAGATCGTTCCATGCGTTGAGCGGGTACGATACGCCATTGAGAGTGATCGTACCTGCCATCGTGCTCCCATCTCGCGGACTTATCTGAGTGCTGATGGTGCTTCCGTAGGCGGGGAATTGACTCGGCGGAATGGCGAAGCATTGGTCTTGCCCCGTGGTAACGAAGTTCGTGGGGGTGGTACGTGTTTCGAGCACCGTACAAGACAGGCATTGGCTGCCACTGACGGATACGGATGTCCGACGCTGACGAACGACGTTCGTACCCGAGGTGAGCTCGACGACGAGTTCGTTCGTTCCTACGCCGGCAAAACCATAAACAGCCGCTCCGAACACACCATCGCCGGCGCTGCCGTCCTCGTGCGCGCCATCGTCGTAGAGCTTGAAGGACTTCGTCACGCCTTGCTCACTCGTCAGCGTTCCGTTGACACTCGCCGCAGCGTACGGAGCCCCGCCAAGCGCCGCATAAGCGGTCACCTGCATGATACCGCTACAGGAGTAGGAAGTGGCGTTCGTCAACACTGCAAACTGCACGTTGTCCTTCGGCGTCACGACATGAGTCGATACGGTCTGCGCCTGAGCCGAGCCATTCCGAATACAGACTTGGTAGTTGCCGTATTGAGTCGAATTCGTGACGTTGACGCTAAATTGCTTGTAGTTGGCAGCGTTGACGAAGTTCACGCCCGATAGCGTCGTCCAGTTGTTCTCGCGGATCTCGGCGAGCCCATTCGGTCGAACGACGCGCACCGTGGGAACGCGAGTATCGGCCCACACGACGCTGAAGTCGACCTGCCCCAGTTCACCAACCGGGTAGGTGGTACACTGCTCACTCGCTGCAGGGATCGAAGAGCGCGTGGTCTTGATTGGAGTCGCGTCTCGGCACGAATCCGCCATATCGACGAATACACCTAGGGTCCTCAGCACATCGAGTTCGGTCGAATCCAAGGCCTTGCGATAGATCCCCTGCCGCGCGCCGTAGTTTGCAATTCCGGACATCACGGACTCGTTGGCTTGCGAGCCCAACGCAATCGAGTGAACGATGTCGACGCCTCGATTGGAGATGGCACTCGTTACGGAAGGATCAGTCGGATCGGTATTCGTGTTGTGTTCGCCGTCCGACATGAGGACGAGACACTCCCGACGCGTCTTTGCCGCAGTTCCGAAGACGCCGACTCCTGCAATCAGAGCGTCGCCGATATCCGTACTACCACCGGCGGTCAAAGCCCCGACGGCATTCGTGTAAGATCCGGGAATCACCGAGCGCGAAGCGGAGAGGCCGAGATCGACGGTCACTGCATCGTTGTACGAAACGAGCCCGACGTACTCGTTGTCCACCGTGTTCGTTCCACCGATGAGCGCATAGCCGAACAGCGTCGCCGCTCGCTTGGCGAGGTCGATGCGCGTCGTCGAACCGTTGGTCGTGGTGGACATGCTTCCCGATCGGTCGAAAACGACGACACTATTGACTTCGGGCTGGTCGCCACACTTGAAACGCACTTCGTAGTCCAAGCAGGTCTGATGGTTGGGCTGCTCGCCATTCCTGCGAGATCAGCCCCACCTGAGGATTGATCGTCAGCACCTGTCCGGACGTCGTCGCCGGTAGACCGCTCGACTTGATGCGCGCCTCGATCGCAATCGGCTTCGGACACACCGAAGCCGCCGGAAAGCCCGAAAGGATCTCCCAATCTCCGTCTTGAGGCGGATCGTCGCGATCCAACCACCCGGTCCAATAGTTCGCAATTGCCTGTTGCACCACTTCCGTAGCGGCGCCCTCAGAAGCTTCTTCTCGAGCTTCCATGCAACCAGAGGCAAGAACGGCCAACATGAATCCACCACCGACAAATAAAAACGTTCGCATGTTGCAACTTCCTTCGCTTGTCATCACCCAAAGCCAATTGACGCACGTCACATCGACGGCGCGTGCGCGACCAGATCATGTCGTTACGATTTCGAGGCGCTCGAGCCACCAGCGCGTCGACATCGAGATATCGAGTGAATGTTGAGTCGCGACCGCCGTTACCGATCGTCGTCCTTCACGACTAAACCTTGGTGCTCGAGCTCCTCACGAATTACGAAATAAAACGAACGCGACTGCGGAAGATTCGCCTTCGTCACCGTCGCCCCTCCCGGGGGCTGCCTCGACCGAGGCGTCGGCTCGTGTCTCGGAAGCTGCTCTACGTCATTTTCTGGAGCGCTCAGTTTTTTTCGTAATCTAGGAGCCGCCGATGCACCAAGTGGGGTACGTCATCTATCACGTCGAGAAAACGATCTTGTTCTCCAATACCGCCATCGAAAGATACTCCAGATCCGCAGTGTCATTCACACTGCTCGTATTGGGATTCACGACCCATGGGTGTGACGGGATCCTCGACATGAGTTCCAGCGAAAGCGGCGCGGATCGAGCCGGAAGTCCAGCAAGCGACTCAGCAGGCGGCCGAACCGCGAACGAGAGCGCAGAGGGTGGCCATTCAGCGGCGAGTACGACCCTTGCCGGTGTCTCCGGAAGCGCCAACACTGGCGGTTCCAATGCCACCGACGGTTCGGGCGGCTCGGGCGGCTCGGGCGGTATCTCCACGGGAAGCTCTGCGGCGAGCAGCACCGGCGCCAGCGCCTTCGGCGGCCAGACAAATGCGCAAACGACATCCGGTGGCGGCTCGAGCGTCCCCTCGGGACGCAAGGGGATGACGTGGGGCAAGTTGGCGCGCTTCTACCTCTCGAAGCTCGAATGGCTGGGCTGCAACGGCGAACCCCTCGTCGACGGCAAGAACCATTGTGACGCGAGAGCGGGGGATACTGAATGCGGCGAAGCGCGACCTATCCTGTGCCTCGAAGACGTCCATTCTCCTCGCCCAGGATATACGGTTCCCGGTTCGCCCGGCGGCACCATGGTCGACGAATACTACGCCGGATGGGCCGGTGGCAGAGTTGCGACGACAGGCGCAGTCATTGGCACGACCTTGACGAGCCGCGCACGCGGTGACGAAGTCTGTCGAACGACCCTAGGCGGCTCGTGGAGAATGGCAGAATTCCACGATGGTTGGTGGATCGTCGGAATGAGCGCGACCCAGTACCTCAATGGGACGTGGGACTATGCGCGCGCCACGGGCGGAGGATGGTCGTTCTTTGCAACCGTCGACTCACCCATGCCCGAATCGACGCGCTACTGGGTCGCCATCGACGACCAGCAAGCGAACTGCTGGGACCAGCCGTGACCGCGCGCTCCAGACATTCAGAACGCCCAAACCATACCGAGCCAGGTGTGCAGCGCGGTGGGGGTACGGTGAAGCACCCGGTCGACCTCGCTGAATACAACGGATACGCGCCGCACGGGCACAACGACGTCGAGACCGCTCGTGACGGATATGTCACGTCGGATCCGCAGGGCTGCATCGGCACCAAGCGCTCCAGCGACGTAGATTTCTGCGGCGTGACGGGACGGACCGCCGAATGCGTCACCCACCATGGCCGCAAGGATGGCACTCGTACAGGGACGGAGAACGAAGCGCGCGTCCGGCGCCCGCGACGCAGAACAAAGCCGAACTTCGCCACCGAGCAGATGGGTCGACGCGCCGCGCGTCGAATCACCTGGCATCGTTACGTCACGCGGTTCGAGCATGAGCCCAGACACATCGATGGACACTGGAGCGAGCTCAACCCCCACACCCACCGAGTAACCCACGGACCAGGACGGCAACGTTGCCGTGTCGACCAGAACGCGACTCGCTACGTGCCAGCTCGTGTTGGCAGTCACGGAAAGTGGCGAGTCGTCGATACGGGAACACTTGGCTTCCGTGGTCTTTGCTCCAAATCGCGACTTGCCGAGCACGTGCTCGCTGCTCCGTCGAGCGGGCGGCGTTGACGAAGGTGGGCTTGGCGACGGGGACGGCACCGATTCGCGCCCCGTTCGCAGTGCCACCTCCATTGGCACTTCCGGCTCGAATGACACGGACGCGGACGGCATCGACGCCGCTGGTTCGCGAGTCAACGGCTCGGATGCAGGGAGTGCTTCGACAGGCTCGGGCGCCGTCGCGTCCTTCTGTCCCACCGCGGGCAAGGTGTTCGAATTCGTCGGACGATTGGATGTGCCGTGGAATTCTGCGAGCCGCGCCAATGCCGTATCCCAATGCAGATTCGGTTCGAGCACCACCGCAAGAACGAGCGTGGAAGCGTCAAGCGCGGCCTCGCATGATTCCACGTCGAAAGAGCGTCTGCCGCGTCGAATGCCGTCCGAGAAGTCGAGCACGACGTGGAGTCCCTTGGCCGCCGCCGATATCTCGAAAATTGCGCTCGCATCCCGTCGTTGGGTCAATTGCTCGCCCAACAATTCCTGGACCAACACGGCAACACTCTTCGCGTCTCCGCAACTCGAAATGGCGCGCCACGAGACGACGAGATGCTTCGATTGATACTCGCTCGACACGACTCCGCCCGCACTGGGTCCGGTCGCAGCACTCGACGTCGGCTCTGCAATGATACAAGTCAATGTCAGCGAGAGCGCTCGCGCAACGCTCTTCATGGTGCGGCGGGACCTGCATCGACGAGCGGCCGGTGAGGGGAATCGGGGAAGTGCCGCGCGAAACTCATCGCCCTTCGACGCGCCTCCTCAGTGCGTCCCATTTGCTCCAGAGCTTGAATCTCGACGACCTCGCGCTCTTGCGCGAGAACGCCCTGGGGAAATTGGACTGCATGCGCGCGTGCCACACCAAGCGCCACGTCGGCTTGCCCTGTGCGAAGTGCCGCCCATGCTCGTCTCAAGAGATTGCTCTCGGCTACGACCGAGTTGTCCTCGACCGAACCGGTGCTCCCCTGTGGCCTGAGCAAAGCCTTCCCAGTGGGGTTTTGAGCAGGCGTGATTTTCGAGGACGTTCGTGCCAAAGGCGCCAATTCCGAACGTCTGGGCTGCGCGTCTGGAGCAACATTGGGGTCCACCGGATTGGACCGTCGTAAAACGTCGCCACTCGAGCTGGGCCTCACCGAACGATGCTGGCGCACTCTGGGTCCGTCACCGATCGACGAACTCGATGGTGGCTTGGGACTCGACTCGAACCGACGTTCGCCAAACCACTTGAGCCCGGCCGCTGCGAGAGTGGAGAACATCACGATCGCAGCGGCGACGAGAACGCCTCGTCGACCATGTCGCACAACGAGTGAACCGCTTCTTCGAAGAGCAACGACGTCCACCAGCCCGCCCCTCTGACAGGTCGACACCGGTCCGACAGCCTCAGCATTCACCGCTCGCCGGATCCCCTTCCATACGTCGCGGAGCCCAGCCGAATCCAGCGAAGACTCGGCAAGCAACGCCGCGCGCAGTGCCCTTGGTGTATCCGCACGTGCGGACAGTCGCACGGGCTCTCGGGTACGTAGGCGAAGATGGATGGTTTCGGCAAGGGCGCGAATCGCTTCGACCGGCGGAAAGTCCTCAGAATCCTCCTCGAGAGCGAGACGCAGCGCACTCGATGTGTTCGGATCCTCCCGCAACCTCATCGTACGCTTCCCGTTTCGACGAGTGTGGCGCGAGCGAAAGCGGCTCTTATCGACTTACGTGCTGCATGGAGTCGCGAATAGGCAGTGCTGACCGGGCAGCCCACGGCCTCGGCAACCTCCGGCATCGAGAGCTCTTCGAGTTCGTAGAGTACGAAGACGACTCGCTTCTCGTCGTCGAGGAGGTTGAGTGCGTGATCGAGCATTGCCTTCGCTCGCTGCTTGTCGACCTGCACCTCGGGACTCGACTCCGACATCGCGAGCCCCCCGTCTTGCGCGGTGAACGCTAGCTCATCGGTAGGTAGCTCACGTGCCCGATAGGATCGGCGATAGGATTGGGCCAGGCGGTAACAAATGCTAAACAGCCATGTTTTCACCGACGAGCGGCCTTCGAACTCTGGCAGCTTTCGATGCACCGTGATGAACACTTCCTGACAAACATCCGGGACATCGCGCGGGGGAATCCCAAGACGCCCGAGAAGGCGCCACACGTAGCTCGCGTGCTTCGAGAAAATCCCCTCCAACGACAACTCCGAACGAGTCACGACGAAGGACGAATGGCGCGACTCAGGCTGCTCCTGTGGCTCGTCGCTGGACGCGGCCATGGCCGCGTCTATGTGGGCCGAATTCGTGCGCACTTGCGAGTGCATTACCGGATGTGTGGCCCCGATGTCAACAACCGAATCCGTGTGGCGATAACATCTCTCGCTTAGTGAGTCCCGGACAGACTCGCCACATTTCTAGACGCAATCACGAAAACTTTACCGACCTACCATTGAGAGTGTCTTCGATGGCCTTCCTATCATGGGTTGGGTTCGTTCCTCGCTCGAACGCGCAATCAACTCACAAGCCGCTCCCACGATGGCAAGAATGTCGGACTTTGCCAGAAGTCACTGCCTCGTCGCTGATGAATGGCTTGTGTGGCGCGAGTGGATTCTCCCGTGCCTCACTCACCATGGCTCACGGATTGGAAAGTCGTGTCGGACCCGTAGCCAAAGCAACTTGCCCTCGGTTCCGACATTGGCTCATCGCGTCGAGCGCAGAGATGCGCGCTATCGCAGTTGCCAAAGCGACTTACCCTCGGTTCCGACATTGATGTCGGTAACTCACGCCTTTTTGTACCTGTCCGCTCGAAGAACACGCAGTACGGGCAACGGATCATCGGCACCGCGACAGTGACTCGCGCCTCAATCACGCCTTGCCGCAGCTTCCTTACGCGACTTCCTTACGCGACTTCCTCACGCAACATCGCCACCAAGTCGGTGACACCAGGGTCGTGACCCGTTTGTGATAGCAGCGTCGTGATCTGGCCGCGGTGATGGGTTTGGTGATTGAAGACATGGGCGACCGCCCACCAAAGCGGCTCCGTCTGCCGTCGACCACCGCGCCTGTATGCGAACGGTGCCATGAGACGGTCTTCCGTGAGCTCGGAAGCCCAACCCTCGAGTTCTGCATCGATCCGCGCTCGCTCTCCGCGCAATTCGTCGAAGTTCGAATGGAGTTCTTGATCGAGGGAACGAATACCTGGTCCCATGAATCCGTCCAGCACCGGTTCGTCTCTGAACCTCGAGAGCCAGATCTTGTCCGCCGCCAGCAGGTGGTTGAAGGTGCCGTGAATCGATTTCGAAGAATGCTCCTTGGTCGCGTTTACGTTCTTCGTCACTCAACGTACCAGCGAGCGTGTAGAGCTTCTCGTTCATCCAGCGGTTGTAGCGAGCAAGGGCCTTGGCCAATTCGAGATTCATCCCGTCTCCAGTAGGGCCGAACGAAGGACTTGACAAGTTGCTGGATGGCTCCATTGCTTCACGATTTTGGATGACGAATCAGGATTCGTGCGGGCGCGTGGGGCGCTGAAGCGAGAAGATTACGGGCATGGTGCGCGTCGGCACCTTGCGTCGGCAGCGCACGTGCAACGGTAGCGCGTCTGTACACGGTGACAGCGCGGCGCGCGCTCCATGCACGCGCGTATCAGGGGCCGTCCAATTGGCTTGACGGCATCCAACGGGGAGTCCATGGTTTTGCCATGCGTTGCGAGAATTGTGGAGCGCCGCTCGCGGCGTCCTCGACTAAGCGCGAGGGTTGCCCGTACTGCGGCTCAGCCGTCAATCCAAAGTCCAACGCGAACAGCATTGGTTCGATGGTGGACCAGTTGCTCGAAGACATGGGCACCGACGCAGCAGACCCCTCGACGCTCCGGTCCTCCCGCAACGTACACGTGGTCGGGCAAACGACGGTCAGTGTCAATGGCCAACGCTATGACAACTTCGAGCAGCTGCCTCCGGAGTTGAAGCGCGCGGTGAATCACGGCATCGCCATCGCACGGCAAATGGGACAGCGTTCTGTGGGTCAGACCGTCACGACCGTTACCGTCGATGGTGCCGACGACGCTAGGACGAAAGAGGTGCCTGCTCCTCGACACGCGAATCGACTGCTTCTGCTAGGTATCCTCATCCTGATCGCACTGGTGCTTGCCGTCGCGTTCGCGGGAGCGCTCTGACGTTTCCCACTGGAAATTTCGAGGATTACTCAGCTTGACAGGCATAATGAAGGAAGACACGATCCAGACCCATGCAGATGCTCAGGATTCTTCGGGCTGTCTTCGTCTCGTCGTTGCTGCTTGGTTCGGCGGTCGCTTGCACCAACAGCGAGGGTACTTCGGATGATGCGGCGGCAACGGAGCTCGATGGCCGCCAATTCATTCTGAAGTTTGCCGACGGGTACACGCAAGTCCCGGATTCCGTCATTCGATTGACGTTCGGGGAAACCACCGCGCGAGTCTCGGCAGACTGCAACACGATTACCGGAGTCTATCGGGTCAGTGACCACAAGCTCGATCTTTCCAATACGGAAGTGACCGAGATGGGTTGCGATGAGGATCTCATGGCGCAGGACGCGTGGCTCGGATCCTTCTTCGAAGGTGATCCGGAAATGACGCTCAAGGGCGATACGTTGACTCTCGAGTCCAAGGATGTGGTTCTAGTGTTCGTCGATCGCAAGACGGCCGATCCGGATCGCCCCCTCGTCGGACCGAATTGGACCGTGGATACCCTCATCACGGCCGACACGGCGAGTACCGTTCCCGCCTCGACCGAACCGCCTACGCTGTCATTCAAGGACGACGGCAGCTTTAGCATCACGACGAGCTGCAATTCTGGGAGCGGCAATTACGATTCCACTGCGGCGGCCCTGACCTTCACAGACGTCACGTTCACGGAGTCCACGTGTACGGACACGGACGCTTCAGCGCTGTCGAGCCATATTGCCGCTGTCTTTGCCGATGGCCCCGCCACCTATTCGATCGAGGCTGCGCGCCTCACCCTCGAGCGCGAGGACATCGGTATCGCCGCGACGGCGGACGAATGATGGAAGGGTGTTCGCCACTCTGGCGGGCATGCGTGCTATCGCCTCCGAAGCAGCACCGTGCCCAAAACGGAGCCCGAATCGATGTCGAAGCAGCATTCGTATACCTCGACCGTCGTCTGGACCGGAAATCGCGGGCAAGGAACCTCAACGTATCGCGGCTATGAGCGAACCTGGGAGGTGCAAACGCCTGGGAAGCCCGTGATTCAGTGCTCCAATGATCCGATGCTCGGCGGGGATCCTCGGAGACCGAATCCAGAAGACCTGCTCCTCGCATCCCTTTCCGCCTGCCACATGCTGTGGTACCTGCATCTTGCCGCTGAAGCGGGCGTCGTCGTCACGGGTTACAGAGACGAGCCCATCGGTGTGGGCGAGACGAATCCGGATGGTGCAGGTCGGTTTCTTCGCGTAACGCTGCACCCAACGATCGAGGTGTCGCGCGGTACGGATCGTACGCGCGCCGATGCAATCCATCGAGAGGTCCATCGGTACTGCTTCATCGCGCGGTCCATGAATTTTCCCGTGGATTGTGAAGCAACTTACGTCGAGCCCTAGCCCTCGCAATCGACGATGAGGTCCCGAACCGCCGCACCGGGAGGCGCGCACTTGCGACGTCGCGGTCCGCCATCGCGTCGCGATCCGCCATCGCGTCGCGATACCCACTCCGCCTCATCGTTCCCCACTCGACGGGCGCAGCTGAGGCCTGGTACGCTTCGCCCGAACGAATACTGCGAATTCCCGCGCCGACCCGACCTCGGAGGTTTCATGAAGCGAGTCACTGGCATTGGCGGCATCTTCTTCAAAGCCAAAGACGCTCCTGCGCTGCGCGCTTGGTACAAGCGGCATCTCGGCATCGATGTTCAAGAGTGGGGAGGGACGGCTTTTGCCTGGTCCGATGGTGACGGTAAACCACTCGCCGGTTCGACGATTTGGTCCATTGGCTCGAACCAAAGTGACGCATTCGCACCGAGCAGTGCTCCGTTCATGGTCAACTATCGAGTGGAGAACCTCTACGCGTTGGTAGAAGCTTTACGCGAAGAGGGCTGCAACGTGCTCGAGAAGATCGACGACTCCGAATACGGCAAGTTCGCTTGGGTCATCGATCCCGAAGGGAACAAAGTCGAACTCTGGCAGCCTCCTGAAGGTCAGTAGACTGGACCGTCGCCACGGCAATCCCAACTCGTTGTCGCGGCTCGCGGACCCGAGCCACTTTCCCCCCGACTGATGCGCGACGCCTTCGTTGGAGAGTCTCGGCTCGAGCAGATCAATGAACGTACACTCGGCTAACCAATCCGAGAGTTCGCGACGTCGGGCTCTGGCAGCGACGTCGTGTCGCCGCGGCAGAACCGGCTGCCCCGCGAGCACGGACTGGACGGCGTTCTCGTTTAGTGTTCCATTTCGGGAACGACATCGCTGGTTCAGTGTCACGGCCCGGCGAGAAATTCGCACGGCTCACCCAGCCCCAATCTCTACCTCGCCACAAATGCATCGATCGGAGCACAGGATGATGAAGCCCAAGAACACCGTTTGCCTTTGGTTCGAAAAGGAAGCACTCGAAGCGGCGCGTTTCTACGCGTCCACATTCCCGAATAGCAAAGTTGGCGCCGTCTTTCATGCACCGAGCGACTTTCCCGGCGGCAAAAAGGGGGATGTTCTCACCGTGGAATTTACGGTCCTTGGCATTCCTTGTATTGGCCTCAACGGCGGCCCGGCATTTACCCACAGCGAGGCCTTTTCTTTCCAGATCGCAACGGATACTCAAGACGAGACCGACCGCTACTGGAACGCAATCGTCGACAATGGTGGGGCCGAGAGCGCGTGCGGTTGGTGCAAGGATCGCTTCGGCCTCTCTTGGCAGATCACCCCTCGCACGCTGACCGACGCCCTCACTGCTGGCGGCGAGGAAGCGAAACGAGCCTTCGAAGCGATGATGACGATGAAGAAGATTGATATTGCCGCCATCGATGCGGCACGTCGCGGTTGACGCTCCGGCTCGTGCTCCCTTCTCGGACGCGTCGCGCTCGCCCCGGTTTCTTGGACGCGCGATACGCTCAACCCACGTTCTGCTTGGACGTTGCAGCGCCGATCTCAGCTGACGAGATACTCGTCGTCGAATGCCTTGGCGCAACCACGTGCGGTAACCACCGCTCGAGCAAGGTCGTAAGCCCTTGTGCAGATATGGGTTTGGAAATGTAGTCACTCATTCCATTGGCTAGGCAAAACTCGCGATCACCTTGCATCGCGTTTGCCGTCATGGCGATGACCGGAACGTCGTGCCAACGCACCGAGGACGTGCGATCTCGAATGCGCGCAGTGGCTTCGATTCCGTCCATCTCCGGCATCTGTACATCCATGAACACGAGCTCGTAGCTTTGCTCCTCGAGGGCGGACAACGCCGCTTTGCCGTTGGAAACGACGTGAACGTCACACCCGAGTTTCTCGAGCAGTGCGCAGGCAACCATTTGATTGACGATATTGTCCTCTGCGAGAAGCACTCGACATGAGCCACGCGAGCTCGCGGGTGCTCGCTCGGAGTCGAACCGCCGCGGCTCGACGGCGACGGTGTTCGGGCGACGTTCGCACACGCACGGTGAACCAAAAGGTCGACCCCTGCCCAATGCGACTCTCGACGCCGATCGCGCCGCCGAGTGCCTCACTCAACTGCTTGGAGATGGCGAGGCCAAGACCCGTGCCGCCGAATTTCCTCGTCGTCGAGGCGTCGGCTTGGGAAAACTTCTGAAACAACAGTGGCAGCTTGTCGGAAGCTATTCCTATGCCAGTGTCGCTGATGACGAACCGAACCGTCGTCTCCTCGCTGCTCGTTTCGTCCACTCGAACGCTTACGCCGATACCGCCCGTCATCGTAAACTTGACGGCGTTCCCAATCAAATTGTCGAGCACCTGGCGGATACGACCCGGGTCACCATTACCCAGCACCGGAATCGATTCATCGATCTCCAAGCTGAATGCCACCCCCTTTTCACCCGCTCGCAGGATATGTGCAGCAACGGTTTGCTCGAGCAGATCTCTCCACCGAAATTCGACCTTTTCAATCACCAACTTTCCAGCTTCGATTTTCGAGAGATCGAGGATGTCATTGAGGAGCCCGAGCAGGGCTCTGCCGCTATTTCTAGCGATTTCCGCGTACTTCCGCTGCTCTCCCTCGAGTCGTGTATCGAGGAGCAGCTCGGTCATACCGATGATTCCGTTCATCGGCGTGCGGATCTCGTGACTCATGTTCGCCAAAAACTCACTCTTGGCCAAATTGGCGCGCTCGGCTTGTTCTGCAAGCTCCTTGGCTCGCGCAGTCGCTTCGTGCAGCGACCGATTCGATGCAAGGAGCGCCGCTTCGGCTTGCTTTCGCTCGGTAATGTCCTGATTTGCGCCGAAGAATTTGACTGGAGCACCGCTGTCATCGCGCACGATCTCGACTCGAGCCGCAATGAATCGTCGCACTCCATCGGCGCGGATGATGGAATGCTCGAGCTGTAGCGTCTCCTTCGTTTCACGCAGTTGCAAGACGGAGTTGATGGCCTGCTTGATTCTGTCAATCTCTTCTGCAGGAACGAACCTTTGCAGGTACTCGTCGACCGTAAGTTGGTTTCCGCCCTCACGTTGGGCAGTCGTCGCGTAAAGTGAGTAGAAGTGCTCGTCGAAGGTGAAGACGGACGTTGCCACGTTCATCTCCCAATAAGCGATCTTCACCATCGACATGGCCAAGGCGCGTTTGGCTTCACTCACGCGCAATTCGTCATCCGCATGCTTCTGGGCGGTAATGTCTGCCATCGCGCCGACCATCCGCAGCGGCAGCCCATTGTCGTCACGCTCGACCACCTTACCGCGATCGAGAACCCACAGCTCACGTTCATCGCGATGTAGCATTCGATGCCGACTCACGTAAGGTTCGTCGTCAGCTAGACTGCGCTTGAGGGCTGCGAGCACTTGCGGCATATCCTGGGGATGAACCCGCATCACGAACTCCTCGAGGGCGTGTTCGAGATAGCTCTCGTCCAGCCCCAACACGACGCACCAACGCGCATTGTGTTTGAAGGTTCCGTTCGTGACGTCCCAGTCCCAAACCCCGTCTCCCGTGGCCTCGAGGGCATAGGTCAAGCGCTGCTCTAGTTCTCGACGGGCGGACTCGGCACATTTTCGCTCGGTGACGTCGTGAATGATGGCGTGCACCACGGTTCTACCCTCGAACTGAACGAGGCTGGATGCGATTTCGACATCGACAAGTGTCCCGTTCGAGAGTCGATGCACGAGCTCGAGTCGCTTACCTCTCGAGGGTTCGATGGACCGCAAGCGAGCCAAAGTCTCCTCGAGTGTCAAGGTATTCATGTCGGTGACGAGTCTTCCGTTCAACTGACCTCGCTCGTAGCCATAGAACGCGCAAGCAGAGTCATTCGCATCGACGATCCGCGCTGTCTCCGGATTGATGAGTAGCATGACCGCATTGTTCGCGACGAACTGCTGGTGATAGGAACGCTCTCGCTGCGTGGATCTCTCGGGTTCGCTCCGCAACGAGGATTTCGATACGTTCCCTGCCTCGTCCCACGTAGAGCATGAAGAGTGAGAGCCCCAGCGTGAGAGAGAGCCCCGTCAATGCGATCATGAGCCCGACGCGAAGCGGGTATTCCTCGATGAAATTCTGACTTGGGCGAGCCGTCACCACGAAGGTACGACCAAAAGCAAACACCGTTCGAATGTCTGCCGACACGCCGGCGACCCGCGCTGGAATCGCGCCCGATGAAGCGAGCACCTGAACGGCGCCCCGAGGGCTAACCAGTCCGAGCTCGAGATTCTGAGCGTTGACGACCTGCCCCCGCTCGAAAAGCAGCCGCGGTATGAGTGAGGCAACGACGAAACCGAGAACTCTGCCGGAACCATCTGGCTGCTCGATGCTCCTGAAGATCGCGATCTCTGGATCACCCTCGGGAGCGGCCGTAAATTGCGTCGACAACGTACTCGTCGGAAGCCGCGTCCGTATCGCGTCGACCATTGCGGCGCGCCGAATCGACTCGGAGCCAAGGTCGCAGCCGAAGTCGCCATGCGAACTTTCACCGGTCTTCGTAATCCTCGAGGACGGATTGTTCCGTGGTCCGATGGAAGTTACAGCGTCCCCGGGAACATCGGTTTGCCAGACTCGGTAGCTGGCACGACCTGTCGGACCAGACGCAGTTCCGCCGATCGCCCGCGATGCGGCGAGATTGACGGGGCACCACGTCCAAGCCGTAATTGCCGGATTTCTCGTGAGATGTCGCACGAAGGTCTCGAACTCGTCTTCGTCGACGGAGTTGCTCGCCTGGATGAATCGGATCAGACTCTCGAGTTCGAGATCGCGCAGATCGCGGATCCGCTCTGCGATCCGCTCGGAGCCGTCCTGTACCAGGTGCCGGAACGTTCCCTCTCGATGTTGACGCTCTTCCTCATCGGCCACGAGAACCGCCGTCACCGTGATGACCGTCCCCACGCTCAAAACGATGCACGTCTCGAGTACGAAGGAGCGCGCCTGCGCGGGCGTGTCCTTCGCACGCCGGCGCAGCAGCATTCGCGCAGTCGACGTGGTAAGCAGCAGAAAAAGAGCGCAGATCAGAAGCGGAGCGGCAGCCTTGGCCTGTGCTTCGTGCACACGACGAGATTCGGACCAAGTGACGAGAAATATGGACGAACCATTCCCCCGAACACCTACGACGGGTCGATACGCAACCAGCCAACCGCGGCGCATACTCCCCTCGTTGCGAACGGTGCCCACTTCCCGCTCGAAGAGACCACTCGAGCTCCGATCGCCCGCGAGCACGTCCGCTGCACGCACGGCGCCTTCCGCCTCCACCAAGACTCGGACTTTGCCACCAGGTTTACGCTGAACCAAAGCGAGATGCTCGATATCCGGATTGAGGGCTCGAACTGCGGTGAGCTGTTCTCGAAGGCTCGAATGACTTGGACTCGATTCGGGCACATCGAGCGCCGACAGCGTGCGGATACGCTCAAGATTGAGGCCGTGCTCGATTCGACTCGCGACGTCGAGTGTCCGCACACGAATGCGCTCTTCCGTGACGCGGATCCGTTGCCAAGCGAAGAGCGAGAGAACTCCACAGACGGCAACCATCGCGGGAAACCATGGCCATGGGCGCTCGCTTGTCATCGATAGCGATACGACTGCCCACCGTGTCTACTGAAGTGTTCGTAATGACCCGCGTAATCCGCCGATTCTCTGCACTTCGGCGACGCGACCGGACGAATACGCCCATGGGTCGATTCGAGATCCGAAGGGCCGGCACTACCCCAACGCGAAGTGGTCGGTACATCGCACGAAACGACGAATCGCCGCCGCACACATGCCGCACGGCAAGCTTCGGTCGCGAGTAAACCCGCACGGCAAGCGTTCGGGTGAACCCGAACCCGCACGGCAAGCTTCAAATGAACGCGAACGAGAGTGTGCCAGTACCGTT
>JASGIX010000018.1:0-47437 GCA_049840955.1 Polyangiaceae bacterium | reverse complement strand
TCGAGCCCAGATTGCCGCAGGGTACCGGAAACGGTCGAGCCCTTCCGTCGAAAAGATAGCACGAAGCCGTTTTGCCGTTTTCTCCTGCGACGGAGGAAAGGGTTGCGGAAATGGCGATCGAACGGACGACGAGGATCGGCGTTGTCGAGAAGTCGATGGGTGACGACGACGGCGTAGGTCGTGTTCGCGCAACGGTCGCCGTGGCTTGATACGCAGTCGGTTCGACGCAACGTCAGAAGGGAATGAGATCGTCTGCCTGACAGGCACCATGCTCGGCTCGTTCGGTTGTAGTTCTTCGATCGCCTGGTGAGCACGGTTGTCCGGCTTCGTACAGGGGAACGTCGAGAGTGCCGTCGGAGTCGCGATCCCACTGTGAGCGGTAGAGGGGGGCTCCTTGGACGCGCCGTCGTCCGTTCTCGTCGGATTGAACGTGAAGCTGACCGAATCGTATCGTTCGTCTTCGGTTTCGACGAGCAGGCTCGTCGAGTCTCGCTTGGTATCAGAGGGATTGAGTGCAACTTCTCGGTTGAGGACGAAACTCGTCAGATGCTTGTCGAAGTCGAGTGGCACCGGGAGACCCGTTTCGAGGTCGATCACGGTAACGGCATCGTTGGCGAAGTCCGAGTCGCGTTGTGCGACGAGCAGATTGGCCAAGTCGATTGCAGGGCCCGCCGCGATTCCGTCGCTTCGAGCAAACGGGAGGGAAATACTGCTCGTCGGCGACCATCCGGGCGTCGCATTGACGGACTCGAGCCACGTCGCGATGCGGGCGTCCACGCCGACGACGGGAACATTAGGGTAAATTGGGGTGTGGGTGCCGTCTCCGCGTCAACCAGGCGAGTGCGTCGTTGGGCGAGGGCACACCGGCCAGCAGCGATTCGGATTGGTCGACGACGTAGACTTGGCTCGCGCGCTCAGCTGTCGGAGATTGGGCATCCGGTCGCTGCATCCGCAGAGCGTGCCCACGAAAAGAATGAGGACGGGACCCGAGCGAGATCCGCCAACAGAATCCCCAACGCGAAGGAACGCCGTCCCGTGACTTCGGTGAGGAGTTGTTTGTCAAGCGCGTCGCGGTTTGCTACGTATCGCACTTGGCACCCAACACTTCGGAATTCGATTTCATCTCGTCCCTCGTGTCCAGCGGACCCGCATCAGGCGCTCCGTGTTTCTAGAAATAGAAGCCAAAGCGTCCTCGCAACAAATACTGGGTTCCGAGTCCTCGTCTTTCTTCCGCGTCGGCGAAGGCTTTGCCCGGAGGTACGCGGCCTCCCGCTCCGAAGCTCGCACAAAGCCCGTTTTCGAGGGGGTTACGGTACTCGAAGGCGGCGTCGAATTCGATGCCCATGTCTCGATGGGTCGACGTTCCACCATCGAAGTTTTCGTACCGACCTCGTAAAGCGACTCGTGGGATCCACGAAGTCGGACGACGCTTGCGCGAGCAACGCAGCACCGCGGAGGTCGAGATTTTGGAGCGGACGGTACAAGAGCTGCAGGTTCAAGTGGCAGAGCTCACGCCCCCTCCGGTGGGCAATGCCTAGTGATCCTCGAGCCGCGTCGTCGACATGTGGATTATCGAGGGCAACGGCCGCACGGGCCCACTTCCAGCGGAGCGCTTCATCGAACAGGATGAGCCCGACTCTTCTAGCCGGATTCATTACGAACCGCCGATCGACGCCGTCGCCCGGTTTTGCATCACCCGACGCATATCCCCACGAGAGCGATGCCCAACGGACCTGACGACGGCGACTGCATTGCGTTCGTCGCCGGAGGACTTCCCGACTTGAAGGAAGGTCGCTCGGGCAATCGCGCCAAGACGGCTCACGAAAACATCGGTTGGGTCGAGTACTTCAGGCGCGAGATCGTGTGACCGACCACGTACGCGACCTCACCGCTCAAGAACAACTTCGCCGCGATTCCCGGAAACACCGGTGGAGTTGTCCTCCCAGTGTCCAAAGTGACCGTGGTTTCCTTTGGCGCGAGCCGCGTCAAGGCGCGATCGTCAAAGTCGGGTCGCGTTCGCTGGCCAAGAAATCAGTAGGCCAAACCGATTGTCGACCGAGGCGACGAGCCATTGCCGAAGAGCGGACGAATCGAGCGATCACCGTCACTCGCCGTTATTCGGCCATCGGAATACACGAAATCCGACGCCACCAGTAACTCCCAGGGGACGGTCTTGCCGAGCGGGTCGCCCAGCTTAAGATTAAATCCTCGATCTTCCACGATCGTACCCAACCTCGGATCCGCGAACTGACGATTGTCGCCGAGTCGTCCACGAGCCCGAGGGGTCCATTGCGCGGGTTGCTGCCCGATCCGAAGCTGGCCGTGCGACAACGCGATATCCGCGTAGAGCCAGCGCGGCGCGAACTGCATGGTCTGTTCGTCCAAGGGTTCGGGGTCGCTCTGGACACGGCTCGTGGTCTGCCCGAGCAGCATTCCTTTGGGCAGATCGAATTGCGTTTGTAGGGTTAGCCAGGTGCGATAGGAAATGAAGGGCGAAAAGCGGAGATAATGGGAGAGCCGATGGGTTTGACCGAGCTTCGGACGGTAGTTGTCGAACCCGTATGTACCCAGACGCAGATCGGGCGCCGAGCCATAGCGAACCTGATACTCCCCGTGAATTCCGATTCGAAGGAGATCTCCTCTGCGGCACCGGGTTGACGCGTGGGTCAACTATCCAGAGTCGTTGCTCGAGTGGCACCGCTGCTGCCACGGCAGGGCGACTCGAGCGTGGCCCGCGAGACTGCTCGTTTGCCATTGGTTCGGCAGGCTTCGCGCGAGTTTGCGCGACGAGTGCACTCGGCAAGAGGAAGGTGAGACAGGCGAGGCGAAGTGCGTTTAGTTTTGCCAAGCGAAACCCCGGAGCCGGAGCATATTGGGGACTTCGCGGACTCGCAACTCACGTCTTTCGACGGACTCGATAGGCGCTCATTGTGAGCTCGACCGAACTGGCGTTGCGGCGTCCTCACGTCGTCTGGGCGCGGGTCCGGACATTTTGGTCGCAAATGGAAGTTGTTCGTCTGCGCGGCACACCACCGTCACGGTGCTAGGGGTGTGAATCCCGATCGTCAGGATGGCGATCGCGGTTTGGAGCGGATTGAGCTCCATGTCGATCTGCGCCCATCCTTGCGGGCAGTCCTGCGTCGGAGAGATGGGGCGTGTGCGTAATTGTCCAAGGAGAAAATCGTGGTGCCAGGCCGCATTGCGACTCGGTGCTGCGTCGCCTGGCATCGATCCGGAACGCACGGTAGTTCGCAGGCAGCCGGTTCCCAAAAGCATCAGTGCGCTCGCGATGAGATGCAGGGCTTTGGTTTGTGCTGTTGCGATGACGTCCGAGCGTTTCACGATGGATCTCCGCGCGAACCTTCGACAGGGAAGCAGCGAATCGACACTCGTTGGGGCGTGTATATCCCGAGGGTGACCTAACCAGAGCAATATCGTTACGGCGCTTTGACCAACGGATACCGAATCGACGTTTCCCCGTGACAATGATCGCGCAGATTCGACCTGGCTGCGGCCCACCGAACCCGAGAAGGTAATGGCTCTTCCAGATCTTTTCTTCGACGGCTGCATTGGCTTGGCCGGCGTTGGTACCGGGGCGGGCGGTGGCGACGAGAATCGACTGGGTGCAGCTCGACGTAGCAAGGGCTATCAACAGGAGAACACTTCGATGATTTTCGTCGCACGGAGGCAAGGTAGTCCGGTAGTCCGGGGTGTCAATCGGAGAAGAGCGACGTACGATTGTCGAATGTCGACTCTCAGTGAGGTCGGTCCAAAGTTGCCAAGTTTGGCCCGCAGTACCCTTGCAACCTATCTGCCCACTGGGCGGACGCCGAAGTTTCTCGAAGTCGGGCTCGAGGGGCCCAGCGCGCCAGTATTCGTGACGTTGCACGACCGCGATGGAAAGCTGCGTGGATGCATTGGGACCCTCTCGGCTCAAAAGAAGAACGTGTTCGAGGAGACTGCCCATTGTGCGGTGCTTGCCGCGACTCGCGATCCGCGATTTTCACCGGTCGAAGCCAACGAACTGGGTGAATTGAGGATTGACGTGACGGTGCTGCATCCTCTCGAGTCTGTCGAAAACGAATCCCATTTGGACCCGCGACGTTACGGGATCGTCGTCAGGGACGCGCATGGTCGTCAAGGAGTTCTTCTTCCCGATCTGCCCTGGAATGACGACGTCGAGACTCAAGTTGCAATCGCACGACAGAAGGGACGGATCCCGTTTGACGCGGCAATTCAACTCTTTCGTTTCTTGGCGGAGCGGTTCGAGGAATCCGGCGGATCCTGAGCCATTGATTTCAGCTGCAGTCCATCTTCGAACTTACGGGACCCACTGAGTGGCGTGACGGGGGACGTCAGCGCGGAAGTCCTGGACCGCAGTCGGACTTGAGTCTGCAGTCTTCAGAGCATCGTTGCTGATCACCCGAGCGCCCCTCCCGGGCGCTCCTCGAGTGTGCTGGGGTTCGCGGATGTTCCCGCAGTGGTGCCATCGACTCTTCTAGAAAGTCCCAACCGCGCTGAGACCGTAGCCGTCTCGTCCGACAGGGGTTGGAGCCAACGTCACGGCGCTCGTGTCTCGAACCAGGCGTTTGCGGGGATACCCAATTCCAGCTGCCAACATCGACTGCTCCGGCCACTTGGGCCATGCCGTCGAGAAACAAGAGTGCGCGCTCACCGCTTCGATCGCGACTGGTGTCGCAGAATACGTCGGACGAGGCATCCGAACAGGATTTGTCCTTGGCGCCTCCCGCGGCGAGGACCAGCCACGGACCCAAGGCAGGAATCATCAGGTACCCGGTCTTGTCCTCGAAGTCGTTGCCCACAGCAACTGTTGCACCGAGGAGCCACGGGATCCCGAGTGAGAGGGACCCACCGATGACTAGACCACGGCGTACCTCTTCGACGACGTGGTAGCCCCGGGGAACGGCTTGCCCGTCCGAGTATGGCAAGTCAGTTGATTCTTCCGCCTCTTTGCGCTGCAGCGACATGGCGTACGCGGAGTCGGCTGGGACCAAAACGTACCCCGGTGGCACGACTGGCTGAGGAGTATTGGGGGCTGGTGCTTGGAACGTACCCGGGGGGCAGGGGGGAGCTGCGTCGTTCCTGTCGCTTGTCTTTCTGGCTGTGCTTGCTCCTGTGAGGTGGCCGGCGCTGCTCTCTGTTGCTCTTGCGCACTTGGCACTTGAGGAGCGTTGTTTGCGTATCCGCTGGCGTTCGTCGTTTGGGCGTACGCGGAGCTAGCGACTCCGCTAATGCCCAAAGTCAACAGCACTAATACATGCGTCGATAGAGTCATATTTCCCTTCGCTTCCTCGGCTCGGTGCGCCTGAAGCAAGCGACGTGCCGCCCCCCCGAACTCACCGATTCACGGCATCGAGGTGCCCGGCACGGCCGTCCTTCGCGAAATGCACGAGTCGAGACATCCGCACGCTTTCGCTCACCGTATCAAATCGACAACAGGGAAGACAGTAAAGTCGCAGGTTCGACGAAAAACCCATCGGAGGTCTCTCGTGACCTTCCGCTACCTGCGTGGGGATCCCGAGCGGCTGGCGGCACTTCCGGTGCAGCTATTCTTTCGGAAGGGATGACTGGTCTGAACCCGGCGACCATTCTTCGGGAAGGGATGACTCGTCTGAAGCCGATGACTCGGAGCCGGCTTCCTGTTGGCGTTCATCACGTCGAGCGAACACGACTTCGGCAATTTTGCCGATCAGGTCATCGACACCTTCGTGCGTTGCCGCACTGATCAAGCCAAGTTCCACGTCGTGCTCTGCGAATCGGGCAGCGAGGGCTGGATACGCATCGCGCACGTCAGGAAGATCCGCCTTCGACAACACCACGATTTCCGGATGCAGGGCGAGCGCTTCGTCATACAGCGAAAGTTCCTTGCGGAGAGCGAGATAGTCGTCGACCGGATCGCGCTCTGGATCCTCGGTGACCGTGACCAAATGCAGGAGCAATTTGGTGCGTTCGACGTGTCTGAGGAAGCGGAGGCCGAGTCCATGGCCCTCGTGCGCTCCGGGAACGAGGCCGGGTATGTCTGCGACGACGAAGTGTCTGCCTAGGCCACCTCGCGGATCGCCCACCGACACCACCCCGAGGTGCGGAACGAGAGTCGTGAAGGGATAGTCGGCGATTTTGGGACGCGCGCGACTCACCGTGCTGATGAACGTGCTCTTTCCGACATTGGGGAAACCGAGGAGGCCTACGTCCGCCATCGACTTGAGCTCGAGTCGGAGCTGCTTTCGCTCCCCGGGCTCGCCTGGTTCCGCGTGGCGGGGGGCGCGATCGACCGGCGTTGCGAAGTGCTTGTTGCCTCGGCCTCCTCGGCCACCACGTGCAACGACCAGACGCTCACCGGGGCTCTTGAGCTCCCCGACGATGTTGTCCGTCTCGCGATCGATGATGACCGTTCCCAGTGGAAGGCGCACTTCCCGAGCGGTGCCGCCCTTGCCGTAGCAATCCTTGCCTTGCCCGTGTCCGCCGTGGTCGGCTCGCACGACGTTTACATAGTAAAGGTCGTAGAGCGTACCGAGGCCTGGATCGGCCACGAAAACGACGTCTCCGCCGCGGCCGCCGTCTCCGCCTGCTGGGCCTCCGAACGGCACGAATTTCTCTCTGCGGAAAGCAATACAGCCGTTGCCGCCGTCGCCGGCAATGACCTCGACCTCACATTCGTCGACGAAGCGCATGGGGGCGCGACCTATAGCTTGCTCGCTTGCCCACGGCCACGTCCGGCAACGATACTTCGAAGCACCTCAGTGGTTTCAGGCGAAATTAAGCAGAAAATTCAGAGGCTTAGACCTGAAGAACACGACAACCCAAGCCCGTCGAGTGACGGAGCTTGGGTTGCAGCGGAGGCAGTTCCGGCGTCGTTAGCCGCGTACTGCCATCGGAGGCTTGAGGGGCTTTGCGGGAAGTGCAACGGCAATGCGCGTTTGGCTCTCTCGTTCGCCGTCGATGGCGTCCAACGCACCGAGCACCCCAGCCAAGCCGATCTCCTTTGCGGCCGCGGCCTGGAAAATCTTCGGCAGACGGGCCAAGCGAAGGCAAGTGGCCTTTCCCAGTTCGACCTCGCGCTCCGCGAAGGTGTCGAAGCTGGTGTATCCCTTGGCCTGGAAAAGCTGGCGATCCTGTATGTCAGCCAACAGGACTGCGGCTTCCCGGAAATCCTTCTGAATGGTGCGCTTGAGTGCCTTGAGTCGAAGCGTGGTGTTCGACAGCTCGGTGAGCTGCAGTTTGAGCTCTTCGGCTCTTTCCGGCGTTCGCAAAGTGGCTCTCGCACTGCCGGGAGGGGGTGGTGTTGCGTTGCGGGCAGCTGCTTCGGCGGCGCGCTTTGCCGCGTGTCGGGTCGCCCAGGGCGCAGAATCCTCTCGGACCGTTGGTTCGTCCTTTGGCGCCTGCGGCCTCGCCCTGCGCTTCGTTGTCCGCGTCGAGCTCACGCGTTGGCGTGGCAGGTTCTGGGCTGCTTGCTCCTCGCGGCGTTCGAACGGTTCGAGCCGCCTGTCCCCTGTTACTCGTTTTCGCCATCGTATTCCTAAGATTCCGGCCGGTGTGCGCCATATCGCATCTGACCTTACGTCAAGCGTAGGCTTTTCTTGAGGGCAGTGCCAACTTCCCTGCGCGTTTTGACCACGGGGAAGGCTCTTCTGGCAAGTCCGTTTTTCTGTTTTCGCTCTCCGCTTGCCCCGAGGCCATTGGCGCGCGAAAGTGCGCCCTCGAGGGCCGATCGACGAAGGTCAGACCACGCAAGAGAATTCGACTGTTCCCCCATCGGAGGGTGCTGCCGCCACTCCCCAACGGATTGCGGTGGTGGTGAATGGTCGTGCGAAGAGCGTGAACGAAGAGGTCATATCTACGCTCGATCGCTTGATGGCAGGCGGAGATCTCTTCGTTTCGAAGAGTCTTTCGGATGCGCGCGACATCGCTCGTCTCATCGTGGCTCGTGGCTACCACACTGTGCTCACAGGTGGTGGCGATGGAACCTTCACGGTCATGGTTACCGAAGTAGTTCGTGAAGCGCGCCGGCGGCAAGCTTCCGTCCCGCGCTTCGGCATGCTCAAGCTTGGTACGGGCAACGCTCTGGCTTGGGTCGTCGGCGCTTCCTCGACGGGAGTGCGCGATTTGCAAGCGGACGTCAATCGTCTGATGACAGACGCGGGGAGTCGTCCAATTCATCTCGTCGAGGTGGAGGGCATGATCGCGCCGTTCTGCGGAATTGGCGTCGATGCGACGATGCTGGGCGACTACGCAAAAACACGAAAGCTTTTATCGCGAACGCCCTTGGCCAAGGTGTCCTCGGGACTCTTGTCCTATGGACTCGCTGCAATAACGAGAACGATTCCCGGATCGGTGCTTTCACCGATGCCTCACGTGCGTGTGATCAACCGCGGTGGGGAGGCGCAGCGAATCGGCGCCAAGGGCATTCGGCTTGGCACGGCATATCGCAGCGGGGAGACGTTGTACGAAGGTCCGGCACGGATCGCTGCGATGTCGACCATTCCGTTCTACGGCTTTGGTTTCCGGGTGTTCCCCTACGCCAACGAACGACCAGACCGAATGCACCTCCGCATTTCGACCATGACAGCTGCACCGTTCGTGCGGAATTTCAAGGCGATCTGGCGCGGTGAGTACGAGTCCAACGAGTACCTGTTCGACTTTCTGGTCGAGGCGGTGGATCTCGAGATCGATCCTGCGTCGGCATTGCAGGTGGGGGGAGACTACATGGGGGAACGCACGCGTGTTACCGTTGGGTTGACCCCGGAGCCGATTCGCCTTGTCGATTTCTACTCACCGCCGAGCGCGAGCTGAGAAGTCTGCCTCGGCAGCACCCGCAGCAAATTGGGCCCTTCGACGAGGACCGTGATATCCGCTCGCCAATGCAGCTTTCAGGTCGATTGCGGCTGACGACGCTCGGCGATCTCTTGGGGGCGGTTCTTCGCGAGAAGCTCACGGGAACCCTGGAGTTGACCGAAGACAAAGGACCGACGGCAGGAAACGTACATCGGTTGCACCTCGTTCAGGGACACGTGGTACAGGTCGACACTCACGAGACGGTCCAACCTATCGGAGAGATGCTCGTTCGAGCGGGATGGTTCGATGCTGCGCATCTCGTCACCTACGTCGACGCTGCTCGGCAATCGGGCGTTCCACTCGGCAAATGGCTAGTCGATTCAGGTTTGGTCTCGACCGACGCCATCACCGAAGCGGTCGTGCGACAGCTCCGAACACGACTCGATCGGCTTTTTCGGGTCGAGGATGCGCGCGTGACGTTTCGTCTCGTGCAACCACGCAGACGCGAACTCGATGCCCCTCGGTGGCTCGAGCCGTCCGAATATCTCATCGGACGTCCACGCGCTCGAGATCGGAAGTACGGCAAAGATGCGTTGGCGCCAGGGTCCACGAGTGCCGTCGATCCCCAGCGTCAGCGCGATTTGGCGTTGTTTGGTCTGAAATACGACGCAGACGACGACGCGGTGCGAAGCGCATTTCGTAGACTGGTGCGGACGTACCATCCCGATCGGAATCCGGGAGCCACGCCATTTCAACTCGAAGCGTACCGGCAGCGCTTCATCGAGATGAACGCCGCATATCACCGTCTCGTCAGCGTGACGAGGGTCGCCGTCTAGGTCGCATTCATCGGAATTGCGGATCCTCGTTTCGATGCTCTGCGATGACGTTCGGTAACTCGACCATCGATTCGAGAAGATGGTCCGGTCTTGCCGCGATCAGTCGATCGACTGCCGCAATTCCGCCTTTCACACCGATGGCAAGGGCATTGGCCGCCTTCGCACAGAGAATGTCTTGCGGACCATCTCCCACCATTGCCAAGCGTTCCGCCGTCGTTGACAAGCCTTCCGCGACGTGAAAAAGGAGACGCGGATCCGGTTTGAGGTACGGCAAGTCGCCTCCTGCGACAATCAATTGGAAACGACTGAGGACGCCGAGCTCGCGGAGGAGCGCATGGGTCGGCACACGGGGCTTGTTCGTCAGGATGGCAAGCGGAAGGTCGAGGTCGTCGAGCATTTCGGCAACACCCGGCATGAAGCACGTTCTGTCCGCGGCGTGTGCAGCGTAGTGAAGCAAGAAGGTATCGAGGAGTGCCGGCAACTCGGGGGCATCTTCTGGCAGCGACGCCGCTCGCGCCATCAAGCGCAGGGCTCCGTCTCCGACGAAGCTTCCAATTACGGACTCCGGATGGGTTGGCCTTCCATGTTGCTCGAGCGCGAAGTTCGCCGATGCAGCGATGTCAGCACGAGAATCGACCAAGGTCCCGTCGGAATCGAACACGACGGCGTGGATCGATCGGGGCATCGCGTCTCCTCCCGAAGGTCCGGCTGCATGTCGTCGAGGCAAGTGCGACACTCTTCGGTTTGCATCGCCAATCACTTCCCCGGCGTTCTATGCAGCGCTCGCCCCACGACGAACGGTCCCATCTTTTCCATGTAGTCCGCCGTTTGACGGGTCTTACGCATGGCTTGAACGACATGCGACAACGGATAGAGCTCCTTGCCGAGGAGACCGACGACGAAGTCGTTGTCATTGGCGTCTAGTCCGTGGCAGCTGAGTCGGATGTCGTGGGCGAGATCATGCTCGCCGTAGGCCCTGCCAATGCCGCCATGCTCCGCCATGATCGAGCCCTTTTCCTTCCCATCCAATCGTTCAAAAGGCCCTTTACGGCGTAGCGGATAAAAGATGGCGTAGTCCCATTCGGGATTGAGGAGCGATCGTTTGGGTCTATCGATCAGCCAATAAACCAGGTCAGACTCGTAACCCGTGGAATAGGTCCGCCCAAGCATCCCGCACTCCGTGCGGAATTCGAGCTCTGGCCCATTGGGCGCGCTCAAGACGTCTCGAAAAGGCCCAGCTAAATTCGCCGGATCCTCTGCCCAGGCGACGACAGCGAGTCCCAGCGGATCGTGCAGATCCGCATATATGACCGAGCCGAAAGGCTGAGCTGCAAAGGCGAGTGCCAGCTCCGCCGCGACCGCAGCTGGCCCGGGTCGGCGTGGCACTCGCATTGAGACGAGCTGAACGAAGAGGCGTCGATCCAGGGTTTGCGGGTGGCCGTCGCGAGCGGCGCCGTGCTCGAGGAGATCCGGAGGGGCACTCGAGTGGCCTTGGGACGATGGTGACATGGGTTCGCGCTACATAACCCCGATCCAGCGCGACGCACAGTCGTTCGGAAGGAACAATCGCTCGCGCCGATGAGTGTCAGGCGTCGAAACGCCAACAGCGAGGACTCGCCTCGCTGTTATCTCAATGCAGAGCTCCATTCGGCCGCTGAGTCTCGGTGTTTCGCCGATGCTCTATGTCGTCGATTGGGGTTCGTCTGCGTCGACTGCCAACCCGACGTCGAGTCGAGTGCCGTCGTTAGGCAGCGATGTCCTCCGCCCGACGAAGCAGCCATGCTTGAGCCTCAGCCATCTTGTCGAATCGCTGCCATTGCGCAGAAAGAGATGGCGTCATCGGTTCGCCGGGGCCCATGACCTCGGCAATCTTTGCAGAGCCGCTCCCGAGCAGAAGCTCCTGAATGCGCCCGAGCCACCGGTCGTTCCTTGCACTCATCAATCGAGCGTTGGAACGATCGTAGAGAATCGCTCGGGCGGGGATGGCGCCTTCGGCGATTGTTTGCTCAAGTTCCCTAACGAACTCCGCAAGTTGCGCCTCACCCTGCGTGCCCAAGAGTCGGAGTTCCGCAGACTCACGCATCACGTCAATCTTAATGGAGAACAAGGCAACTACCTCCGGATTGGCTCCGCGCGGCCACGAAAAGCGCGGTTGGCATTTCAGTGACGCTCCTTCCGTTGCCGACTCCGGGCAGATTCGTGATTGAAACGACACGAGAACCGATTTTCTGTCTGTGCTAGGCTAATGGTCCGATGCGAGCGCCGATACTGCTCGGAATTGTGGCTTTCTTTGCTTGGTCCTGTGACCAGCAACCGACGGTGGCTGTCGGTCGCGTGGCTGCGCCCGAAGTGGGCCGGGCCGTGTTCGACTGCAACGGCACTGCGGTGATTGGGCCGGAAGGCTATCAGTGGTGTCCTTATGCGGAAGGCTCCGGGCAGTCGGAGTGGACGGGCACGCCGGGACGCGATCAGGTGTCATTTCGGGCCGAGTCACCGGAAGAAGTGCGCGCCGGATTGGCTTTCCAATTCGAGTCCGACGGCAGTCTCGTCGACTTGTCCCCGTTCACCACGATCACGCTGGAAGCCGACGTCACGGAAGGAGGCCCTTTCGAGGTATTTCTGGGCCGTGGTCCGGAGCTCGGATGCTCTTACCTGTTTTCGAACACCAACTCCACCGTCACACAGACCAGCTTTTCGAGTTCGCTCGCGTCGCCAGCGTGGTGCTTTCCGTCCCAGTGCGGCTTCAACCTCGCAGCGAGTGGTGGAATGGTGCTTTCGTCGGTTCCGATCGTGTCGACACTCGGAGCCACGAATCCGATCGCTCAAGTTCGTAAAGGGCGATGTCCCCGCAGGCGGTGCCAAAGCCTTCATGGCGGGGATCGGCCCCGGCAACTTCTGTTGGTTTTTGGTCGGCTGGAAATCGGCGTCGACGACATGGCAGTCAGGTCCGGTGACATCGAGTTCGGCTCACGTGGCCGCAACTGCTACGGGCAATGGCGTCGCAGGCATGGCCTTCGAGCTGCCGGCGGGGTTTGCATTGAGTCAGTACCGGCGGCTGATCATTACCGCCAACGTACTTCCGGATTCCCGAACGCCAAGCTTTCTCATCCAGGGTGTTCGTGACGAAAGTGGTCTGATTTGGCGGTTCACGCCCAGTGCAGGTGTGCGCACCTACGAGGTCAACCTCGCTTCCGACGAGGGACACTTTCCATCGGACAAGCCGAAACTCGGGCTCGATCAAATCCAGCGCTTCGAAATCGTGACGGCGGGAGGAGACAGCTATCTCAACGCCGATGTCTCCGCCGTTCAGTTTGCCGTCAATTGAGCACTTCCCCGGCAGACGTCCACATGAATGAGCGTTTGGTACCCGTCGATACGGCCCTGGATGGTCGAATGCCGAATGTATACGGAACCGTCGTGCGAATTGCGCAGAACGCCATTCCGATGACAGCGAACTGTCGTTGAATCTAGCGTACCTGACCGCCCCGCGTACGAACGCTCGCGTTCGACGAAGAGCATCGGCGCCTGCGCTTTTTTGCCTAGGTGCGAATGCATCGCAAGCGTACCGTCGTCTGACGCCCGAAGTCGGAAATATCCGAAGCGAGGTAGCAAATCTCAAAAGCGAGTCTAGAGTCGCATCGCTGCGGTTATTTCGAGTCGGATGCCATTCGTTGCGGGTTGAAACAATGTCGTATCGACGTTCTCTACGATGAAGCGTGGGCGCCGCAGGAAGACCAAAGATCCGCCCGAACACCAATCTCCAGACGTGACGAGAGATCGTAGTTCAGGTGCGCCCCAACGACTCCGGCTGGACGGATCACGCGGCGAGAGAAGTTGGCCGTCGCGCCGTAGCCAGTAGCCAGTAGCGCATCCACGCGAGGGCCGAGGCAAATCGAGGGACGAATTGCCAACGGGAGTGGCTCGACGCAGCCGACGAGTTCGACACCAGTAACGCGAAACTTGGCCCCCAAACCGTCGGCGAATTGTGCGCGAGCCGACTGACTGACGTCGCCAGCGAGGGAGCCGAAGAATTGTCCACTTCGAGCCGACAAGCCGAGGCTGAGGAAACCTGCTCCGAGGGGGAGCGAGCCCGAATCGTAGCCGAGCCCCGCAATGGGTCCGATCCCAAATTCTTCGCGGCGTGCGGATCGCCTGTCTTCGCGGGCAGATGCCCCGTCGCCTGGACTTCCCGATTGTCCTTCGGTTTGGTGTGAAGAAATCGGGGGCGGTAGCGAAGGTCCCACGGTTGGTTCTTCCCCCAGGCCACCAAGCTCTTCCGTCGGCAGATTGAGGGTGGCGTCGGGGTTTGCCGCGAGTGCAATGATCAGTGCTGCGGCGCGCGCAAGTTGGGCGCAATTGTCTGCCGTGAGCTCTCGATGACCTTGGACGGCGCCGGTGAGAGCAATGGTGACGCGCCATCGGTCGTCCGGTGTGCGAGTCACCAGGAGTTGGGCCGCAAAAGCTTTGTCCTCCAACGGTCCAGCCAATCGAGCAACATCTCGCTCCACGGCATCGCGAATGGGGCACTCCGGTGGGGCCTTCCATTCGAGCTCGACGGCAAGTGCCGGACATGTCGCTGCCGACGCCACCACCAGTGCGGCCAGACTATTGAGCCCGAACGGATTCTTCACGCCGTCGACAGATTACTCGTCCGTCATCTGACAGGCGACGCGAATTCGCTTGGACAGCACCGAATTGGGAAGCTTCCGTAGATAATTGCGCGCTGCGACGCGCCCCTCATCCAGCCTTCCGGCTTGGCATAGGGCAATCGGGCGCAAGCCCGCGCGCTCGAAGGACAACGAGCCCGCTGGAAACCGCCTCTGATGCTCGTCCAGGGCCCGAAGTGCATCAAGTGCACGTCCTCCCTTGAGGGACCGTTGAGCTTGACTGACCAGCTCTAGTTCGGCATCGAGGCTGTCCGCGGGAGCTCGGCTGCTTGCTCTTGGTGTCGCCGAAGAGCTCTGCTTCGTGGGCGTGGGAGCAGTCTCGTTCGGTGGTGCCAAGGTTGCTTGCGGGGGTGGCGCAGGCGTCTGCAAATCCGGTTTGGAGATTGCTCGAACGTGCACGGCAGGCAACACGGCGTCGGCGGGAGGCGGAAGCTTCTCTTCAGAAGGCCATGCTGCCGTGACGCCGCCTGCGGCAGCAATCAATGTTGCGGCGACGGTGGCCGCCTTGAACCAAGTGGACGTTGCCCAGAGCTTGGCGAACCAGGAACCGCGCTCCGCAGCCGCCAATGCCGTCGCCAACGTGGCGCCGGTGGCAATCTGAAGGGCGACGTTTCGCCGAACTCGCTCGCGATCGGACATCGTTGGAAGGTCTGACCTTCGAAGCAGCTCGAGCAGCTGCATTTCCTGGGCTATCAATGCGGGTCATTCGCTCCTCCAGCCATCGCGAATGCGGATGCGGTGTGCTGCCTGCGCAAACTCCTTACGCGCGGCGCGAAGTCGGGCATGAACGGTGTTGACATTGGCACCAATGGCCTCGGCGGCCTCGGCAACCGACCACTGTTCGAGCTCCACGAGGACGAAAACGGCTCGCTTTTCGTCTCCCATTGCCTCGAGCACGTCGTGCGCCAACTTGAGGGCCTGAGCGCTCGAAACCAGCTCGTACGGATTGCCTTCCGTTGAGCCAACCAACTCAGCATCGACGACAGCACCGTTGCTCCGAATCGCGGGACTCTTCCGGGCAAGTGATCGGCGATGTGTCTTGATGCTGTTCTGGAGGATGCCGAAGACCCATGTCTTCAATGACGCCCTGCCCTCGAATTGCGGAAGGGCGCGGTGGACTGCAACGAAGACCTCTTGGCATACGTCGTCGAGCGACGATTCGGCCACGCCCAATCGTCTCGCGGTCCGCCAGACGAAGGCAAAGAGCTCCTCGTAGACCGACTCAAAGGTCAGCGCGGTCATATAGTGAGGTAAGCTCGGGAACGAGGTGGTAGCCACTGCGGCCATGCCAATGGTCGCTCTGTTGCCGGCGCGACCGCAATTCGTGAACAAACGTTTGGCAACATGCGTAGGAGCGCGACTTCCTGGTCCATACACCGACTCTGGTCCTTTGGCCATGCGCGACCTCGCCAAGCGCGAAGGAAAGAGCGATTCCAGTCCGTTAGGCCATATCGACGCGCCATTTCCAGGCGGCGATGCATGCAGGCATCGGTGGGACTGAACCTGGAAAGCTTCCTAGAAAAAGCCGATCGGACCTCGCAGACGGCGCCACCTCAGGCCCGTGTCAAAGCGGCTGTTTGGTCAATAATGAAGCGGATCGACGTGTGGCGCGTGCGAGTCTGGACGCGAGCTGTTAGACTCCGGCGCCTTTGAGAACTGCTCCCCTACATAGTTTGGCTGCGCTTTGGCGGGAATTACCCCAAAGTCGTGCCGATGGCGCAGGTCCTAGGTCTAGCCCGCGGTCCAAAGAGCCGCAGAATTGAGCGAAAATGTCGTCCGTCGTCATCGTAGGCGCCCAGTGGGGCGACGAGGGGAAGGGGAAAATTGTCGATATCTACACGGAGGCCGCGGAGGTCGTCGTTCGCTATGCGGGGGGACCGAACGCGGGCCACACCCTGGTCGTTGGTGACGAGAAGGTGGTCGTGCGTTTGCTGCCCAGCGGTGTCCTTCGTGAGAACACTTGGTGCATGATGGGGCAGGGGATGGTCATCGATCCGACCGTGCTCTTGGCCGAAATCGACGAACTCGAGCGTCGTGGTCGCAAGGATTCGAGGCAGCGGCTGTGGTTGAGCGATCGGGCTCACCTCATCATGCCGTATCACATCGAGATCGATGGCTTACGTGAGGCCGCCGCCGCGAAAGAGAAGGCAATCGGCACCACGAAGAAGGGGATTGGTCCCACGTACGAGGACAAAGCTCGTCGGACCGGGATCCGCGTCGGTGACCTTCGGGACGAGAAGTTTCTTCGGGATTGCGTGGCCCAAGCCATTGCTGGATGGGCTCCCGTTCTCACGGCTCTTGGCGGCGCCGTTCCGTCGGTGGATTCCGTTGTCCAGCCGTTGATGAAGCAGGCCGAGCGGCTCATTCCCCTGCTCGACAACGTGAGTGAGCGAGTCGACTTGGCCGTGCGCGCCGGAAAACGCATCCTGTTCGAAGGTGCACAGGGAACGTTGTTGGATGTCGATCATGGCACCTACCCGTTCGTTACGTCGAGTTCCGCCGTTGCCGGCGGCGCCGCGATTGGTTCCGGCATTGGTCCGAACCGCATCAAGAACGTCGTTGGTATCACCAAAGCGTACACGACTCGTGTCGGCGCTGGACCATTCCCGACGGAGCTGGACGACGCTGCAGGCGAGCATCTACGCGTGGTCGGTGTCGAGTTCGGTAGCGTTACGGGGCGTCCGCGACGCACCGGTTGGCTCGATTTGCCGGCGTTGCGGTACGCTGCTCGAGTGAATGGGTTCGATGGACTTGCGATAACGAAACTCGATGTCCTGACGGGGCTCGAGCGCGTCAAGGTGTGCGTCGCCTACGACACACCTCGAGGTCGCACCGAGAGTTTCCCGATCGACGACATCGATGTGCCGGGACGGGTCACGCCCGTGTACGCGGAGCTGGACGGTTGGGCCGAGGCCATCGGAAGCGCGCGCTCGATGAACGAATTGCCAGTCGCAACGCGGAAATACGTCGACTTCATTACGAATGCGACGGGGATCCCCGCTTGGCTCGTCAGCGTTGGCCCACGTCGGAGCGAGACTATCGTGCTTCATCAGCCCCTCGCTTGAGAGGTCGAGTGGCGTGAGCGGAGACGGCACGTGCTGACGCGCGGCGACCGTCTCCGTCGACCGCTGGGCTAAAGGCGAGTCCTGATTTTCCAGCCGCTCTCGTCGAAGGGACGCGGTGATTTCGGGGGGCACTCCGATGTCCGAACGTGACAGGAGTCGGCATCACGCCGTGCGCCCGCTCTTGGGCGTTTCCACGTGCGGTGGGCTCGCCCTTCGTCTGGTTACGCCACTTTGTGCTTTGGCACTTCATGAGGCGCCTATGGTGGTGCTGAAGCTCCGCATCGCCGTCACGCGACGGGTGCAACGGCATCGCACGTGATCCGTTTCGCCGTCACGCGACGGGTGCAACTGCATCGCACGTGATCCGTTTCGCCGTCACGCGACGGGTGCAACGGCATCGCACGTGATCCGCATTGCCGTAAGGTGTCGTGTTCACCGCGAGACAGTTGGGAACGGAGATTCCTCAGCACGTCCTCGTTCCGACGGATTCGAATTCCAAGCGTTTGGCTCGCCACGTGAACGACGGAGCATCGACTGATTCAGCGTTGCCGAACGCCAGGCTAGTACTGCGTATAATCGAGGAAATTGCCGGTCAACATCAAGAGGGACATCATCGCCCAGGATTCGTCGTAGTAGAGCCCGCCAGCGTTCATGTCGTTTTGACGAATCAGCGCATAGGCCTGATCGACGAAGGTCTGATAGGTCGAGCTATGCATGGCGCCCACGGCGGCTGGGCCAATGAAGGAAGCTGACTTGCCGCTGAATTCCGGACGTGGCGAGCCGTCCAGGTTGTAGCCCGTCACGATGTTTGCCGCGCCAATTCCACCAAAGAACGCGCTCGTTTTGGCTACGTAGGTTACCGCACGCGGATCTCCGAAAAGACAAACGTCAAGTCCGATGCGGAACGGCGTGCGGCAAGAATCGTATTGGTAATGCTTGGGGCGGTCGTTGGCCGCGATGTCCCCGCCGTCGCTCCGCGTCCATGCCGGAACGAGACCATTTTGCTGGTTTTTTCGCGCAGCGGTGAGGTTATTCTCGATCGTGTCGTATACCGTAGGGACCACCGCGTTGAGCCACTCCGCATTGCCAGTGACTGTGGCGAAGACGCGATAAGCCGATGGCGCGAAATACGAAATGTTGAGATCGTTCCAGTCCCCCAGCTCGAACCATTGCGAGGCAGTTTGCCGTTGTAGATCTCGTATTTCCAGATGTCGCTCAGAAGGTCCTTGGCAGACTGTAAATAAGGCTTCGACGACGTGCCGCTTCCGCCCCATTGCTTGTCCGCCATGACGAGGGCCCACGCAGCATCTTCGTCCGCGTCGGTTGCAGCTCCGAGACTTGGAGCGGATTCGCCGGGCAACGTTCCTGGAGTTCCACTGGCCAAGATGTACCAGTTCATGAGTGTCGTTGGCGTTCCGCCGCCGCCGCCCACGGGCACATAGGTCCACGTGTGTGAGAGCCAATACTTCCAGAGCCCGTCGAATAGCGGCTGATCGTTCATGTACACGGCGATCACCATTCCGTAGGCGATTCCCTCCGACACCGACGAGTTCACCTCGAGCCCAGGCTCCTTGGGACGCCTAACGCGGAGGAAGCCACCTGCGCCGTCCGACGTCACCATATCCGTTTTCCACTTCGAGTAGATGGTTTGAACGTCTTCGTTTCGGTAACCCGTGGGATAAATGCAGTGCTCGCTCTGACGATTCTGAGGAAACGGGAACTGTGCCGACGCCGTGGGTGGAGTGGGGCCGCGCCAAAGCGTCGTCGTCCCGCCGCCAGATCCGCCTTTTGCCGAACCCCCGACGTTGCTACCGCCGACGCTCGTTGCCCGTGTGCCGCCCGAGTTGCTCGTCAGCGGTCGCGTTCCTCCAGTGCCACTGAGTTTCGCGCCGCCGCTCGTGGAACTCCCGGCCTGAGCGCTTTGCGTGCTCGTTGAAGCGTTGGCAGCACCGCCTGCGGCGATGACCGAGGGCGTACCGCCCGAGCCAGCCATTGCGACGCTCGTGTCGTTCGAGCTGCATCCCGTCGAAGTGACGATGAGCGAGGAGACGAAGGTGAAAGTGGCGTGATTGGACGCGAGATTCGCTACGAGCTTGGTGACCATGGGCTGGGTGAGAGCGCCGTAGCACTCGCGACATTCCATAGCGAATTCGCGCTCCGTTCCGTAAACGTATAATCCTAACGTTGGGTTGAAACACTGAGATGCCAAGCGCATGGCGGTCGCGAATTCAGCATTCGACGAGTCAATTGCGTATTGGCCGGGTCAGACATTGGCACGCATCGCTTTCGTGTCAGCTTCTCGCTTCGTTGCACCTTTCCACCACGGGTCGCCGCCTTGACGAGGCTCTCCGCAGTTCGCGAATCCGATGCGGTCGCCGTTCGCTCGTCGTGTGGCAACTCTTTGCGGTTCACTTCGCGATCACGGGATGCTCGCAAGCCAGATACGCGCGCACGCGATCTCCAATGGCTCATTCGTGCGACGCGTGTCCTTTGTCCGTGGAACTCCCCCAGTTGGCCTGTGCAGCGTCGGCAGGATCGCCGCGACTCGGCGATCCTGCATGCACTCAAGCCGCACAAGGAACGGGGGGCAGCGACGGAGAGCGCCTCGTCAAGGCAACTTTGGCGCCCTCGGCGTCTTGTACACATTCGAAAACGGGAAGAAGTTCGAGCCCGCGCGCCGCATACTCGCCAAAGGCTCCACTTGCAGCCAACGCGCGAGCTCGAGGCCCATCGAGAACGAGAAAGAGGTTCATCTTGCCGAGCCCCGCTGGGGTGTCGATGATGTCGACGATGTGCCGGCGATCGAGATGGAGTTCGTCCCTGCCACACTGGATGAGCACACGTTTGTTGCTGATCAGGTAACGAGTGTCACGAAGACTGCGGGCGCGTTGCCCGACGACGGAATTGACGATGAAGGCGCCGACGGTCACGACTGCAATCAAGCCCAAGGCGAGTCCGATCGTGAGAGCCCAAAAGGAAAAGCTCGTCGGATTCAGCCCGGCAGAGGCAAGACGCTCCAAAACGTACACGCTCTTTATGGCAAGAAATACTCCTATCGCGAACAGCGTCAGCGCGATGGTGGAAAGGTACCACTGGTTCGTTCCCGTCGGCAGATACGCTCGAAGGCTCGGCAGTGGCTTGGCAGACCATAGGATGCGTTCGCCCCGAATCGAGCCGTTGGGAGACGGGTAGATCACCATGTCCCGAGGTCGCGACGTCTTCCGCTCCACGGATGATTGCCCAAACCCCGTCAGGACTCTCGATGCCCTCCAAATCGATCTTCATTTTACGTCGCAGCGCACCGACTGGGACTGCACAGACCAATTCCAACGTGCCGACGTGGCTCGACTTCAAGCTCCAATGAATACGCGCGAAACTAATGCTCGTGCGTTCGATCGCTCGGTGAAATGGGCCCCGCACCCAGATGACGTGACCAGCCGTGACGCGGTACGTCGTGCCGCGATGCCACCAAACAGGAACGGCGTGGACGAGTGCTCCCATGGTGACGGACCACAGAGCGAATAGAAGCGGACTCACGCTCGTGTCGCTGAATGTCACCGCGCGGACCACGCCAAACGCCATCGAGACAATGCCAAGGACGTACGCCAGGAGACCAGCCGCGGTCATGAGCGGGGATGCTCGAACCTCTTTGGGTCGTGCTTCCCACAGGATCCGGCCACCGTAGATTGAATCGATCGACATGAGAGGCCTTCGATGGATCTGACGCGCGCTCAATGAAGAAGTTGCGCCAGACCCGTCGAATTGGCTCAAATTATTTCGACGCCGATCGAATTTACTCTCTGAACGTAAGCGAGTTCAGCCAGGCTGAACGAAATCCCGGGAGCCCTCGTTACAGCCGCGTCACGAAAACGAGCTCCACACGCTGCGCTTTTCGTTGAGACTGCCGCCCGAGCCCGAGGGGACTTCCAGTCGGTTCGCCCAGGGATTCAGCATGGACGGATTTAGCTCCAGCATCTCTTAGTCGCTTGGCGAGGGCCTCGGCAGGGGAGGGCTGCGCGGTCGTGTTTGCCGAGGCACCACGGAAGACCACGAGCAGGGGAAGATCGTCGTGGGTCTTGGCTAGACCCACCAGCTCGTCCACATGGCCACCAAGGTCTGGTGAATCGAAGGTGACCACGATGCCCCGATCGTCGCGGTTCGGTCCGTATCCAGCCTCACTCAAAGCAAGAAAGAGTCGATCCGTCGACTCGGAGCTCGGAGCCGCTTGGCGCGCAGGACGACGGGCGAGCGTCAGTTGTTCTTGGCATCGTGAGCGCGCTCGGAGCGCTTCATTCAGTGGAACGGCAACGGCCGCCTTCTTCGCCTGCACGTCGAGTGTGGTCAGCTCCGCCAAGAGGGAATCGATGGCTTGCGCTTCGCCGCCAAGCTGACGAGCCGCAATGCAAAGCAGTTTCGCCTGGGAGATCGCCGTTCGTGCCGCGGTTCTTCGCGCGGCCTCTCGCTCGGGACTGCCCGCCTTGGTGTCGCCAATGACCTCTGCCTCACGCTCGACCTGCAGTTGCTTCTCCAGAGATGTGAGCTCAGCCGCCACCGTGAGCTGTTTCGCTTCGACGGCCATGGCCTCGATCTGGGCTTGCTTTAGCTCCGCCTTCGCCGCGACCAGACGCTGTTCGGCTTTCACTATCCTAGCCAGGATCTGAGCATGGCCATAGGCCGCGATGGCCCGTTCGGCCTTGAGCTCGGCTACAGGCGTTTGCCCCGCTTCGGCAGCCGCTTCAGCCTCGCGTCTCAGATGATCGGCGCGGACGTAGGCTTGTGGCGCAAGCTCCTTGCTCTCCTTCGCGCTCGGGCCGGCAGCGACGGCGTCAACCTGGGTCAAAATCGCAGGGCGCACCGCGCTGCTGCACGCCGCGAGCAGCCCAATCCACAAGAGATGTCGCGTCTTCATTGGGCACCGCCCTTTTTCTCGGGACGAGCAGTCCCACCGGTGTTGGCGGGTGCCTCGGCATTGGTTGGTGCTTGCGCCGCACCTTTCGACGAGCCCGATGGAGCCGCCTGCGATGACACGGACGGCTTCGTCGCATGCAACTGTTTCAGCGCCTGTGCCGTACGCTCTCGATGCGCGACCGTTTCTTCGAGAAGGGTTTCCGTTCGGCGCCGCTTCTGTTCCACTTCGGCCAGCGCGGACTGAATATCGGCGAGCTCCTTTTCGAGCTTGGCGGCCCGCAAGACGTCCTCTGCCGACTCGGTGTAGTCTCTCGCAAGCTGCGAGAGTTCGATGGCGCGAGGAGCGTCACCTACGGCGTGGGCGCTCTTCACTCGTTCGAGGGTCTTGCGCGCGGAGGTGACGGGCTCTTGCGTTAGCTGTTTCGTCTCGGGAGAGCTCTCGAGCTGCGCGAGCCGCTGCTCGAGGAGACGTGGATTGTTGTCGTCTGCGAGCGCCAGCGTGCCCGCGAACGAGGCCGTGACCGCGACGGCCCAAACCAATGGATGAGAAAACGGACGAGAGCTCACAGGCGCAAGAAGCCACGAGCCAGCCGACAGGTCAAGCTCCAGGGTGACTGCGGCGATGTTTTCGCGCTATATCGGCCAACCAAGTCTATGACCGACCGGCCGCGCACTTCCTGGGACGAATACTTCATGGCGATTGCCCGTGTCGTGGCAACGCGTTCGACGTGCGATCGCAAGCACGTGGGCGCTGTCATCGTGCGCGACAAGATCCTTCTTGCAACGGGTTACAACGGGAGCATCCGCGGGCTGCCGCACTGTGACGACGTGGGCCATCTCATGCAAGAAGGACACTGCATTCGGACCGTTCATGCCGAGGCCAACGCTATCGTGCAGGCCGCGCGCAATGGTGTCCGACTGGAAGGTGGGGATATTTACGTTACGGCGTCCCCATGTTTTAGTTGCTTCAAGCTCATCGCAAATTCGGGCTTGAAACGAATCGTATTTGGTGAGTTCTATCGTGACGAACGCATCTTCGAACTCAGCCAAGCGCTCAGCATCGAACTCGTTCATCTCCCTCTCGAACAGGTATCCGTGAAATGAGTGGACTAAACGTCTGGGTCGTTTGTGGTGGGCCTTCGGGTGAGGCCGAGGTCAGCCGAACTTCAGCGCGCGCGGTCGTAAAAGCCTTGGAGGCCGCCGGTCATCGAACCACGCTCGTCGAATTCGAGCCGAAAATGACCCAGGCGCTGCTCGCCTCACGACCAGACGTCGTATTCCCGCTGACCCATGGCACCTTGGGCGAAGATGGTTGCTTGCAAGGCTTGCTCGAGGTTTTCGACGTCCCGTACGTCGGATGCGGCGTGCTCGCAAGCGCCCTTGGCACGAGCAAACCAATGGCAAAGGCCGTGTGGCGTTTGGCGGGGCTGCCCGTTGCCCGGGAATTCGTCGTAAGGCGCGGGTCTCAGGTCAAACCCGACGCGACGACCATCCGTCAAGAATTGCCGGGCAAGCCGCTAGCCGTCAAGCCCGCGAACGGGGGATCGGCGATTGGCGTGAAGCGCGTGAGCGGTGATGGAGGAGATGCCGAGCTTTGCGTTGCTCTCGAATCGGTCCTCGAAATGGATGTCGAGGTCATCGTCGAGCCTTGGATGGATGGGGTCGAAGTGACCTGTGGCGTACTCGAAGACGATGGTGGGCCAAAGGCATTGCCGCCGACGCTCATCTTGCCTGCGCGCGCGGACTTCTACGATTTTGCGTCGAAGTACGCGAAAGGTGGGAGCCGGCACGTGTGTCCTGCACCCTTGCCCGCGGATTTCGTCGAACGCATTCGCGAATTGGCTGTCGCAACGCACCGGACTCTTGGCGCTCGTGACCTCTCCCGCACGGATTTCATCGTCGACCAACACCGAGGTGTCGAATCGGGGATCACGATCCTCGAGATCAACACGCTGCCTGGCATGACCTCGACGAGCCTGTTCCCGGAAGCTGCAGCAGCAGCGGGACTCGGCTTCGAAGCCCTGGTCGACGGTCTGGTTCGACGAGCTTTTGCTCGTCCGCGACGGCAAAAGCCCGAAGTTTTCGCCATGCCGACTTGACCGCATGGCGCCTCGCAGTTAGCGAGGGGCCATGGCAAACGGTCGCAGAGTCCTCGTCGTCGGGTCGGGTGGGCGTGAGCACGCTCTTTCGCTATCGCTCCTCGATTCACCTTCCGTGGCAGAAGTCGTCGTCGTGCCCGGAAATGCTGGCACGCAGCAATCGGCGCCGCGACCCGGCAAGATTTTGCGAAGCGTTGATGGGGCCCCGTTCGATGTCGCCGTTGCCATGCACCCCAACCTCGTCGTGATTGGTCCGGAGGTTCCGTTGTGCGAAGGACTTTCCGACCAGCTTCGGGCAGCTGGTTTGGTCGTGTTTGGGCCATCCAAGGCCGCGGCGCAGCTCGAGGGGTCCAAAGCTTTCATGAAGGACTTCGTCGCCCGACACGGTTTGCCGACCGCGCGCTATGTCACCCTGACGCACCCGAACGAAATTGACTCAGCGGTGCGTAGTTTTTCCGTGCCACCAGTCGTTAAGGCCGATGGCCTTTGTGCCGGCAAGGGCGTGGTGGTCGCCGAAACCTTCGAGGAAGCCACCGCTGCCGCGCACGAGATGCTCAGCGGCAAAGCATTCGGTGACGCGGGCCTCAAGATCGTGTTGGAGGAGCGTCTGGTCGGCTCGGAGGCGAGCGTTCATGCAATTTGCGACGGAAATCGCGGTTACGTTCTGCCTGCTGCCCAAGACCACAAGCGGATTTTCGACGAAGATCGGGGACCGAACACTGGCGGTATGGGCACTTACGCGCCGGCTCCCATCGTTACTGCGGAGCTGTCAGCACGCATCGAGCGTGAAATCATTCAGCCCGTCATCGACGGAATGCGAAATGATGGTTACCCGTTCGTGGGAACGCTCTTTGCCGGCCTCATGATTTCGCCCGAGGGCGAGGTGAAGGTGCTCGAGTTCAACGTTCGTTTCGGTGATCCGGAGACGCAGGTGCTCATGGGCGTCATCGAGGGCGATCTCGCAGAGCTTTTGGTTTCGGCGGCGCAGGGACGGCTCGATGCGAGCGCGCTATCCGTTGGGGACGAGCACGCAATCTGCGTCGTGCTCGCCGCGTACGGGTACCCCGGAAAGGTGCGCACGGGTGACGTCATCGAGGGGATCGCGGATGCGCAAAGAGATCCGAACGTCAGGGTCATTCACGCCGGTACTCGGTTGGATTCCGAGGGGCGGCTCGTGACGGCAGGTGGACGCGTGCTAGGGGTAACTGCACATGGTCGCTCCTTACGCGAGGCAGCTGATCGCGCGTATGCTGCAGTGGACAAGATCCATTTCGACGGGATGCAATTTCGGCGAGATATCGGACATCGCGCGCTGCGATAGGGCGCCGCGCGCTGCGGTCGCTCCCACTGAGTTTCGAGGTCGAAAGGGGACCAGCATGCCTTGCCGGTCCTCCACGTCCGAGTTGCAGAACAGTGACAGCGTCGTCTCTCGCTACCGGCATCGAAGTCGAGTGGCTGCCGCCCGAGGCGTGCCCTCCTGCGTCATTCCGGCCAAGGCGAGGCCCGAGGCGACCCGTGTCGACATCGAGGGGAGCAGACTGAGCTGGTGCGACCTCAAAGCCCCACCTGAAGCGATAGGGCTCCACGTGGCTCCGTGCCGCGCGGAGTCATGATTGCGTCGAGGTGGAGTTGCATACCGACCGAACAGAACGAATCGACCGGCCAGGTTCCACTCATTTGCCAACGCATTCCGCCGCCCCCCTCCGAAGTGAGGAGGACGGGCAAACCCATCCCGACAGAAACTGCAGGAACCCAACCTCCGAGGTATGGAAACGCTGCGTAGTCGAGAGAGGGCACGAGCACTTTCGTGGTCCCCGTCGAGAATTCTCCGACGAGCCCGAGTATGCCCCAAGACCGAAGTCCCATTTCATACCCAGCGCGAACTCGAAGTGCCTCGGTGCACCCTAGACAGCCATCTCCGCCGCCCCACCCCAAGCCAACCAACACACCACCATTCGACAGCGGGCCCGACTTCGGCGAGAGCGTGACGAGTGTAGAAAGAGGTGACGCCGTTTCAGTGGATTCGACATGCCACAGCGCCACGTCGCTGTCGGCGGTCTTTGCTCGCACGCAACCATTGGCTGGGATTGGTGCTTCGCCACAATCGGCGAACTCCGGCTGGAGTTGCCAGTTCGAGGGAAACTCCACGGTGAGCCGGGTGTTCTGAACTGACTTCCATCGGCGTGTCACCCCGATACTCTGCAGCGAGAGCTCGGCTCCCAACGGACGACCCGGCGAGCGACCGAGTTGCGGGTGGCGAGTGACGATCACGGAGGAGATCACCTCTGCTGCTCGCGCGCCAGCCTCTCGCTCGAAGGCTCGAGGTTGGGCGACGACGATTCGTGATTTCCCCGACGGGAGCGTCACTTCGCCTGCTTTGACGCGCTGACCTTCGGGGATGTGGAGCGGAACGACACGACCGTCGATCGTGAGCGTGGTGGCGGTTTCGTCCACCTCGAGCGTCATCGAAAGGGCGGCACCAGTCGGATTGAGGACGACGAGTTGTCCCAAGCTGCTGCAACGGAGGTGCGTGCCCGTGGCTCGGCAAGTGACGACCACGTTCTCGTCGAGAACCGTCAGCGAATTGCCTACGGCTCGGCTCTGCGGGACGGCTACCAAACGTCCAGCGCTCGTGTCTTCGGCCCACGCCAAGTGAGTGAGCGCAACACCGGCGAGACCAACGACGAACATCGAGATTGGCTTCATGGGCACACACCCGAGAGGAAGGCGTCGGCAGCCGCGTCGAAGTCTTCTGATTTCCACCAGCCACTGTCGATGTTGAGCTGCTGAATGAACCGAGTCTCGTTCTCGCATTCGTAAAGGTAGTTCCACCAATCGGAGCCGAACATGACTCGGCGACTCAGTCCGAGCTCTTGGACGCGCTTCACGTTCGATTCGTAAATCTTACGAGCGTCTTTTGGCGTCACGACATCGAAGGCGATGTCCGAGAATACTTCGACGCCCTGCGCGCCGTTGAACGGAAGCATCAACTGAATGATCTCGTCGCACCAACTCACGTCGTCTTTGGCCTCGAGCGCGTCGAAGTGTGCAAGACAGATTCGAAATACGCCCGTTGAGTTGCGTCGAGCAAGGCGTGTCAGCACGTCGAGCCATTTCCATGGATGAGACAGGTCCGCAAAGTTGCGGTCGCTTCCGCGTACACCTGCCCCCCCGACGCTGCAATGCGAGAGTACGGGGATACTCTGATCTTGGCAGTAATCGAACACTCTGCGCAGTCGGTCGTCGGTGGGCAGTATTCCCATCGAGGGGTAGAACTTGAGGCCCTTCCAGGGCTTTTCTCGTCCGACACGCGACTTCACGTAGTCGAACAATCCTTGGCTATCGTAGCCGCGCGGATCGATGCCGAGGAATGGCACGAGAAGTCGTTCGCCTTTGGCATTCACTTCGACAGCCAAGGCCTCGAGCTCAGCCGCTTGTCGGGCGAAGTCGAACGTTGGAGTTGACGACAAACCCGGAAGAACGTCGTCGAAGAATGCCTCGTCGAAGTTCACGGAGAGCGCGATGATCCGCTTGTACTGGTTCGCTCCCGGGGAGGAGAGGAACTTCTCGAACACTTCGCGATGAGAGACGCGCCCATGGGCTTTGGCGTTCTTCTCGTGGACGGAATAGAGCTCGGCGACGAGTGCGCACATGGCGTCGCGAAAGGGGCGGTGACTTCCGGCGCGTTCAGCAGATTCCTTTCGCGCGATGATCCCCTTGAGGAAATCTGCCTCGCGCTCGTGGGAGTCCAGGGCCAGGACCTGCTGGAGCTCTTTACGGCTGAGTCTTCCCACGGTCGAGAACATGTCTATCAGTTTTCTCGGGGCGATGAGGCCAAGCCCGCCTCCGACCTGACTTGCTCCAATGGCCAATCCAAATAACGTCGGCCATGGCCACTCGAAGCGATCGAGGGAGCGATCGAGCCGTCGCAAATCGTCCGTCGATACGGCACGTCCGAGTAAAGTGGGCAAGAGGGCGCGTGCCGCGCCGTGCAGTGCTCCGCGTAAGAGGTAATAGACTTGCGCGGACGGGGCGTGATCTGCCGAAAAAAGGTGAACGTGGTTGTTCGTCAACATGGCTGGTGCGGGCGCACTTCGCCGCGATCCCCCACGGCCATGCCCGTCCTAGAAAGATACTCGACGAATTCCTCGGGATTCAACCCCAACTTCCGCCAACGCCCGCGAGATTGGTTCTCCGGATGCGTCAACCGTTTCCGGCAAGCGCGCTGTCTGTCATGCGCCGCGTCGTCGCATTCCTCAGGGGCACCAACTTCGTCGCAACGCAGTGCGCGAAAAGCGCAACGGCTTGGGCGCTTGGGACGTGTTGACCACAGTGTGCGCCATGGTTGCCAAAGCATTCTCTTCAGAGCGAATTTTCTGCTCCGACGTTGGACTTCGAGTTCGAAAGATGGATGCGAGGCTTGCAGTAACGAGACGAAATGAGCTTGCAGCCGTGTCACCCGGAGTTCGTCAATGCAGGGTTGGGGTTGGTAAATTGCAGAAATGGAAACGACATCCTTATGTTTTCGCGTGGAGGTCGCAGAGCTAGAGTAGAAACCATGTCGAATTGGCAGATTCGTCCCGCTCATGCGCTCGGTCTCCTCGCCGCAGTCGCGTCTCTGAGCCTCTTCATATCACCCGCCAGCTCTCAATCTGGTCGGGACGTCGAGGCTGGCAATCACGACCAGAAACTCCTATCCCGAATTGCATTGCTCGAGAAGCGCCTCTCGGACGTCGAAGAGCGTCTGCAGACCGTCGAGCAGAACGAACGGACGAGTCGCTCGACAGCCAGCGCGAAGCGGGCGACCCCCCAGGAACCCCGTCGACAGGTCGACAACTGTTCATCGCCGAGCTACCTCGATAGCAGCGGTGTTCGGCACGTGCGCGCGGAGTGCATTCAATCCACGGCTGCTGCGAGCTGTGAACCGCCGTTCGTTCTCGATACCGAGGGGATCAAGCGTATCAAGACCGACTGTCTCTGAGACTGACTCCGGAGCGGCGACGAACAGGCGACCCAGCTTCGAATGCGACGTTGTAAGAATCTCTCTGCCCGAGGATTCGCGGCACCCTTAGTGTTCCCGTCGACTTTCGGATGTCGACGTGGCTGATGCATCATCGACACTCGATGGATCGGATTCGAACTCGGGTGGTTGCTCGGTGTTTTCCGTAGCGGAGGCTGCTGAGTCGCTCAACGAGTCCTCTTCGTCCGAATCCTCGAGTTCCGCTGCAAATGGCGCGGGAGCGTCAGCTGGGAGTTCGAGGGAAATTGCGCCCAGGGCGCCCGCGCGAAAGTCGTGAATCAGGACGTCGGCCGCCTTGTGTCGATCGACGAGACCTCCGCTTTTCAAGCAGCCACGCCGCCTGCCGATTTCGTCGAGCGCCAATTCTCCAGAAGTGGGCAGCGTTTTTAGCTTATAGCGTGCCGTGATGAGCTGGGGATAGCGCGCGAGGAGCAGATCCGCGCCGAAGCGGGCAACTGATTCGTAGTCGAGCGCGGCCTCGGAAATTGCACCACCGAAGGCCAATTTGAGCCCCACTTCTGGATCGGAAATCTTCGGCCAAAGTAGGCCTGGGTTGTCTGAGAGCAGAATGCCGTTCGGCAAGACAATCTGCTGTTCCGCCTTGGTCACCGCTGGCTCGTCTCCGACTTTGGCGATCTTGCGTCCGGAAAGCACGTTGATTAGCGTGGATTTTCCCACGTTGGGGATGCCGACGACGATCGCGCGGAGCGGCCGGATTGGCGTCGGCTCTCGACCGGCGAGTCGTCGGCAGAGCTCGAGTACTTTGCGCTTCGTGTCCGCGAAGCGTTCGCTGCTCGAGGGGATGGCTGCGATCGTGCCGCCCATGGAGCCGTGGCCCTGATTGGATGACTGAAAGTGAGAGATCCAGTCACGCGTAGCTGCTGGATCGGCAAGATCGGCCTTACTCAGGACCTTGATACAGGGCTTCTGTTTGCGCAGCGCGGTGACGAGTGGGTTCGAACTCGAAAACGGCATCCGAGCGTCGAGTACCTCGATGACGACATCCTGCGACGGAAAGGCGCGCGCCATCGCACGTCGCGTTTTCGCCATATGACCGGGGTACCATTGTATGGACATCTTCGGGCGCTCTAGCACAACGTCACTGGGCGAAACGAGTCACTCCGGACGTCAACCGTCGTGGACTGCGAACGCGTCGGCTTGAGTTGCCCGAGCCGGGAGAATGCGAGTATCGAGCAATTGACACGTGCCGATTTCACCGGAGAGCGGCGAGGTCGGGCCTCGGGTTGGCTGGAGCTGAGGGAGACTGCGCTTCGCGTCGGATGGGAAGCGGCGAATGCCAGCCATTTCGACGCGAGGATTCGCGCTGGTCGTGCCGATGAATCGGTTGGCTGGTTCGCGCACGTCAAATGCCGGACCACGGCAGGGAATGCGCCGGGACTGGGGCAAAGCGAACGCATCCTGCTCGCGAGAGCAATGATGCCGGAGAACCGATGACCCGGCGTGGCTCGGGAACTATTGCCGGAATTGGGGGCTCCCGATGCGGGCAATCGCCGAACCGTGCCGGGGTCCACTGGTTGAACCGGAATTCTCTCGGTTTCATTGAGCGCGATGCAGGCGACGTGAGGTGCCGGTTTGTGATAGGGGGTCGAGCGACCATGGCCGACATCGCACCTCTTTGGCCCCTCCGCTACGACGCCTCGTTGCTCGCGCAGGTGACAGCGCCTCCTTACGACGTCATCGATGGCCCGCTTCGTGAGGAACTCGGGCGGCGCCACCCGCACAACGTGGTTCATATCGACTTGCCCGAAGGTGAGGGCGACGCGAAGTACGAAAATGCCAAGCGTCGTTTCGCAGAGTGGCAAGCATCTGGGGTTCTGGTTCGTGACGAGGCGCCCGCTTATTGGCGCTATGCACAAACGTTCGTGCCACCCGGCGGCGGCAAGCCGATCACTCGCAAGGGTTTCTTTGCATTGGTTCGGTCCGTTCCCTTCTCGGAGCGGGTCGTCCTGCCACACGAGCGCACGCTGAAGGGTCCGAAGCTGGATCGCATCTATCTCTCGCGCGCGACTCGCGCCGCTCTATCTCCGCAGTTCATGCTCTACTCGGATCCGGAGCGCAGCTTGGATTCGCTGCTCGATAGCGGAGTGCCATTCGCAAAGTACACGAGCACCGATGGTATCGTTCATGAGATCTGGCGTGTGACCGCGCCTGCGACCATCGCTCAGATTACCAAAGCTCTCGAGAGCCGCACGTTGCTCATCGCAGATGGTCATCACCGGTACGAAACATCGGTTGCCATTAGCGAAGAGTTCGAGGCCGAGGCGCGCGCGAAGGGGGTCGAGACGAGCTCGCGCTCCGAGCACCGATTTACGTTCGCTCTGCTGGTCAACGGTGATGATCCGGACTTGGTGGTCTTTCCGACCCATCGCCTCATTCATTCGCTACCAAGCTTTGATTGGTCTCGACTCCTCGAGGAGGCCAAACTGCTGTTCGACGTGACCGATCTCGGCGCGGAGGCGTCCAATCCTCAGGCGCTCACGTCGCGTCTATCGAACGAAACACGGCCTGCACTCGTTGCGGTCGGTGCGGGCAAGCAAGCTGCGTTGTTGGTGCTGAAACCCAAAGCCGATCTCGCGGGGCATCCGGTGCTCGGTAAACGTCCTGAGGTACTTCGCGCTACGTCGGTCGCATTGCTCCACGACGGACTCATCGAACACGTATTGCGGATCAGCCCCGAGGCGCAGGCGCAGAAGACGAACATTAAGTACCTTCAGGCCCCCAGTGCCGGGCTCGAAGCGCTCGCACGCGGTGAAGGACAGGTGCTGTTCATGATGAACGGAACCCCCGTCTCGACGGTGCGTTCCGTTGCCGAGGCCGGCGAGGTCATGCCTCAAAAGTCCACGTTCTTCTACCCGAAGGTGCCGACGGGACTCTGCTTTCACACTCTGCATCCAGAGAGAAAGATCCCGTAACGATCCGTTCTTGCGGACGCGCCCGTCTGCGTTCGACGACGGCGGCGACGTTGAAGCACTGCCGGCGGTGGTTTCTGCCGGCGTGTTGCGCTCGCATGGCGTGCGCGCGGAGGGTCAGGTTGTGTCCAATGTAGGCGCCTGGGGTTCTTCGCCATCCTGGGCGCATCGCATTTCCCGTTCGCGTCTTTGGGCTGCTTCGCATTTTCCGCACGATCCCTGAGGAAACCGAAACCTGCGCTGCGATTCTCCGCCGTCCGCGCGCTCCAGTGTCAGCGAGCGCGCGCGCCGAGGAAGCGTCGGGTCGGGAGGACTTGCGCAGCAGGCAGCATTGAGCGCGAGAGCCATTGGCGAAAGCGCCGATCGGCCGTTACTATTGCAGGTGATCATGTCCGGGTTCCAACTGCGCTGGGCCGACCAAACCATCGACGTCAATGCGTCGGTGCTCATCGGACGCGAGGAAGGTTGCCAGGTGTTACTCGACGATCCATTGGTGTCCCGTCGACACGCCAAAATCGTCGTCAAAGACGGAAAGTTGTGGATCGAGGATCTCGGTAGCCGAAATGGCGTTTCGTTGAATGGTGCGAAGATTGCGGAACGTCAGCGGTTGTTCGGCGGGGATGTCTTACGGGTCGGCAAACAAGAGATCGTCGTGACTGCTGCAACATTGGGCGATCCGGTCGAACTCATCGAGCCATCTCACCCGACGAAGCGATTCGACGCGCTTGGCGTTGTTGGTCAACTTGCGGACAAGGCGCTCGGTCTCGGTCGCCCCGAGGAAGCGGAACGACTCATGCTGCCGGTGTTGGAGCAGATCCTTCGCGAAAGCCAGTCGGGGCAATTTCCGAATGCTGAGCTCCTGAGCAAGTCGACGGCGATGGTGCTTCGCTTGCTCGGTGCGACTGGGCACGGGGGCTGGATCGACTGGTTGGTGCGCATGTATGCTGCCATGCGCAGACCCTGGACTGCGGATACCGTCGATCACTTGTACGAATCAGGTCGAGGATCCGCGGGCTATGACCGTCAGGGCTTGAGGGATTACTGCGATCTCCTTCGCAAGATCCAGGGTGAACTAGGGCCGGCTGAACGGTTCCAGGTGGGGCGAATCGAGGGGCTGGAGCGGGTTCTTTCCGCACAGTAGCGCAGCCGTTACACGTAGCTCTTCCGACGCCATTGATACCTGTGACACATGCGGGCTATGCTCGCTGAAGCAAATCCGTGTCAGACGACAATCCAAAAGCGGACAAATCCGGTGAGAGTCTTGGGGGGCGACCTACGGCACCCGCGAATGTCGGCGTGCACTACTGGGTCGAATATCGGGGCAACACGCTCGAGCTTCGCGGGGGGCAACTGCTCATCGGACGAAGTGCCATGTGCAGGCTGGTGCTCGACGATCCATTGGTCAGTCGCCAGCATGCCGAATTCAGGCAAGTGGGCGACAGCGTGTTCATCTTCGATCTGAAGAGCGTCAACGGTGTCTTCGTCAACGGCAGGCGCATCGAGCAGAAGCAGGAGCTCCGATTGGGCGACAAAGCTCGTCATCGGCGAGCAAGAGTTGACGCTGGTTGCTCGGTCCTATGACAAGGACACTCGACCTCACGTGCCCTCGCGTCGACGTCTCGTCGAAACACTGCACCAGACCGACATCGAAGAGGATTTTCACGATCGGAAGCGAGTACCACAGCTGAAGGGGCCGCTGCGGACGCAAAGGGCGACGCGAAGGAGGAGATGACGTTTCAAGGCGAAGCTCTCGAGTTGCTCGCTGGCGTCGCTGACAAAGTCCTCGCCCTTGGTCGCGGTGAGGAAGCGGAACGAATTCTTGGCGCGTACATGGCAAATCTGCTCGATGCTGCACGCGCAGGAGCCGCAATTAGTCCCAAGACCGCTGACAAGGCAGCCGTGTATGCCACCAAACTCGCAACCGTCACGGGCAAGGGTGGATGGATTGACTACGCCTTCACGCTGTTTTTGCTTCTGAAGCGCCCACTTCCGGGACCGGTCGTGGACGACATGTACGGTCTGCTTCGTCGCGTGAGCGGCGTAAATCTCACCGCGGTCCGCGAGTACGTCGCCATGTTGCATGCGACCCAGGCGCGTTTTGGTCCTGCTGAGCGGTTCGTTCTGCAGCGGATCGAGGGCCTCGAGCGGTTGGCCTCTCTGCGGTGACGCGCCGTTTACGTTGTTCCGCTTCCCAGTGACGCAGGCTCAGCTGGTTCTGTGCGGCGCGTGCGATCACCTGTCGGAGTTCATCGTCCGCCACTCGTGAGATTTGTTCTTGAAGGCCAGGCGGGAGAGGCACTCGCGGCACTGCCGGCGGTGGAGCGCGTCGAACAATTGTGCGTGGCGATTCCAAAGTGCCAATCCGACAACGGACGCGCGATACGTCGAATCCGAGCTCTTTCAGCTTCGCGATGATTTCGGACGACAGCAGACTGAGCTCCTGTGACCAAACCGCAGAGGTCACTCGCAACGTGAGCACACCATCGCGAAGATGCTCGGGCGTGCTTCGTGCAGCCACCCGTTCGCCCATTGCTTTTGCCCAAGTATGTGCATCGACGGAGCAGCCGCCCGCTTGAATCGAGGCTAGGTGAGCACTTTCGAGGAGTGCTCCAAGCAGACTTGGCTCGCTTGGTGGCCGCTGATTCACGTCACCCCGCACCGAATAGCGCCAAACGTCGATGGCTCCAATTCAATTGCGACGCGCGCCTGCCGGGCCGCGTCGAGCTTGGGTGCCGAAGGTGGGAGTCGAACCCACAAGCCAGTAATGACAACGGATTTTGAGTCCGCCGCGTCTGCCAGTTCCGCCACTTCGGCTTTCTCGAATCAACCTGTCGCTTCAACGCCTAGGGAGTCGGGAATCCCGAATCCAAGGACGTCTAACAACGAGGCAGGCGTGACTTAGCTCATCTTGTGTCCGGAGGAAAGTCCCGAATGACATTGGCCGCGCGTTCGTGTGTCGAAATGCTGGAGCCTGGTCTGCGGAGAGTCGCCGCGCGCAACCTGGTGTCGTTTGCCAGTGGGCCGTCTGCGGCCCGAGTCCCCGGACGAGCGACAGCTGCGCATCTCTTGCCCGCGATCATCGATGCGAGCCATTGCCGACAACGCGAATTGCGCCTCCATTTGCGGCATACTCGGGTTCTCACGGGCGCACTCTCTCGGCAGCGCGAGCAGTTGCTTCACGTTGCAAGTGCCCCTGGAGCACCGATCGGTTTGAATTGCCTACCATGAACGCCGATCCTCTCGCTGCGTGGAGCGGCCTCGTCATTGTGCTCCTCAGATCACCGCTAGTCGCCTTCCGGTGCTTGCTCCTCGGGCGCTCGGCTCGCTACGGTTTCGGCGTTTTCGTGACGACAATCAAACCGGTCGACGCTCTAGGGGCACGTGACGACGGTCATCGTGTCTCGACGTCCACAGAGCGTTGACATCCGATGGGGGCGGCCACAGGGTATCGTGCGTCAGGTCGAACAGCGAGGGCTGTCTCGACGCACGATCGGGGTACCTGGGAGTAGCCGTTGCTGCGCCCGAGCTTGCCCCTCAAGGAAGGAGCTCATCGAATGGATTTCGCCGTTGCGCCGCTGCCGTACGCCAAAGATGCTCTCGCCCCGGTGATGAGCCAGGAGACGGTCGAGTTTCACTACGAGAAGCATCACAAGGGTTACATGACGAACCTGAAGGGGCTCATCGAAGGTAAACCCGAAGCCAACAAGAGTCTCGTCGACGTCATCAAATCGAGTTCTGGCGGCGTCTTCAACAACGCGGCCCAGGTCTTCAACCACACGTTCTTCTGGGACGGCATGAAGCCCGGCGGGGGTGGTGCACCAGGCGCAGGCAACGTTCGAGACCTGCTCGAGAGGGACTTCGGCGGCTTCGATAAGTTTCGCGACGCGTGGGTCAAGGCGGGGTTGGGAAGATTCGGATCGGGATACGTCTGGTTGGTGCTCGAACAGGGCAAAGCCAAAATCCTCGACACCCCGAATGCGGAGACTCCGCTCGTCACTCCTGGGTCGACGCCCTTGCTCACCACGGACGTGTGGGAGCATGCCTATTACATCGATCATCGAAATCTCAGAAAGGCCTTTCTCGAGGCTTTCTGTGACAAGCTGATCAACTGGGATTTCGTAGCGAAGAATTTGCAGCAAGCCGGATGACGAGCGCATCGCGGCCGGTCGCTGCCGCATGGCGAGTTCGTCGAGCGAAAGTCTCGGGTAAGCTCGGCCATCCTCGATAACGGCTCCACACCCACCCGCAAAGGTTTCGCGATTTATCGCAGAAACCAGCGGGTGGAGGCGTGTTTTAGTGCCGTCAATGCTTGATTAGCTGTGCTATACGTTGCCCGCGTCGCATGTCGGTTTTTTGGCCGGTGCGGCGTGGCGACGATTGAGATTTCGCCTTCTCGGTTCTCGAGAAGCAGGATTCGCGATCATTGCCGAACGACTCCGCCTGGTCCCCGTGACCACATTCGGTTGACCGGGAATCCGTCCGCGACGTTGCGGAACTTCGATCGGAGGAACATGCAGAAGGCGCTCACCCTGTTCGACACGACGATCGGCAAGAAGGCCGTGATGGCCGTAACGGGACTCATCCTGTTCGGCTTCCTCATTGGCCACATGCTCGGCAATTTACACATTTACCTCGGCCCAGAGGCCCTCAACGGATACGCGGAGAAGCTGCAATCCATGGGGCCATTGCTTTGGGCGGTCCGAGCCGTGCTCGGTCTATCTCTTGTGCTCCACGTGTGGATGGTCGTCGACCTCTATGCGAAGTCCCTTGCCGCGCGACCCGTGGCTTATCGCGTGACGCAATCCATTGCGACCAACTACGCGGCAAAGACCATGTGGCTTTCCGGCATCGTGATCTTGCTGTTCGTTCTCTATCATCTGGCGCATTTCACGTTTCCAGGAATCGCCATGGGGCAATACGAGCACGACACCCACGGGCAGGTGTACCTGAACGTCGTCAACGGGTTTTCCGTTCCTTGGGTCACGGCGCTCTACGTCGTTGCCCAGCTCGTTCTTTGGGCGCACCTCTATCACGGCGCCTGGAGTTTGCTGCAAACCCTAGGCTTGAATCATCCACGTTACAATGAGCGTTCACGAACCGTGGCGAAGCTCGTCGCTGCGGTCATCGTCGTTGGCAATATCTCGATTCCCGTCGCCGTTCTGGCGGGCGTCGTCAAGTGAGGATGCCCATGGAACTACGATCCAAAGCACCATCCGGTCCCGTAGAGACGCGCTGGAGTCGTCATAAGGTCGACCTCAAGCTGGTCAATCCGGCAAATCGTCGCAAGTACACGGTCATCGTCGTCGGTAGCGGCCTCGCGGGCGGTGCGGCTGCTGCATCCCTTGGTGAGCTTGGCTACAACGTCAAGTGCTTCTGCTACCAAGATAGTCCCCGACGCGCGCACAGTATCGCCGCTCAAGGTGGCATCAACGCCGCCAAGAGCTACCAGAACGATGGCGACAGCATTTATCGGTTGTTCTACGACACGGTAAAGGGTGGCGATTTTCGCGCTCGCGAGTCCAACGTCTATCGTCTCGCCGAGCTCAGCGTCAACATCATCGACCAGTGCGTGGCGCAGGGCGTTCCCTTCGCGAGAGAGTACAGCGGTCTTCTCGACAATCGCTCCTTCGGCGGTGCACAGGTTTCTCGTACCTTCTACGCGAGAGGCCAAACGGGGCAGCAGTTGCTGCTTGGTGCCTATCAGGCCCTCTGCCGTCAGATCGAAGCGGGCACGGTGAAGATGTTCCCCCGCACGGAGATGCTCGATCTCATCGTCGTCGATGGGGTTGCTCGCGGCATCGTCGTGCGCGACATGGTTTCCGGCAAGATCTCGGTTCAGTTGGCGGACGCCGTGGTGCTCGGCACGGGCGGCTACGGAAACGTCTTCTTCCTGTCGACCAATGCCAAGGGGTGCAACGTAACGGCAACGTGGCGTGCTCACCGTAAGGGGGCTTACTTCGGGAACCCGTGTTTCACGCAGATTCACCCCACCTGCATCCCCGTCAGCGGCGACTTCCAATCGAAGTTGACCCTGATGAGCGAGTCGCTGCGTAACGACGGGCGCGTTTGGGTGCCCAAGAATCCAGCAGACAAAGGCAAGGATCCACGCAAGATCCCAGAGGATGAGCGGGATTACTACCTCGAGCGCATTTACCCGAGCTTCGGCAATCTGGTGCCGCGCGACATCGCGTCGCGTCGTGCCAAGTTCATGTGTGATCAGGGCCTTGGCGTAGGTCCCGTGGTCGAAGGATTCAGTCGAGGCGTCTACCTCGATTTCAAATCCGCGATTGATCGTTTGGGCAAGGACGTCGTGGCAGAGCGCTACGGCAACCTGTTCGACATGTACGAGCGTATCACCGGTGAGGATCCTTACGAGGTTCCCATGCGCATGTACCCAGCCGTCCACTACACGATGGGTGGCCTCTGGGTGGATTACAACCTCGAGAGCACCATCCCTGGGTTGTTTGTCGGAGGCGAGGCGAACTTCTCCGACCACGGCGCGAATCGCCTGGGCGCAAGCGCGCTGATGCAAGGCCTCGCGGATGGGTACTTCGTGCTCCCGTATACCGTCGCCGACTACCTCGCGCGAACTGGCAAGAATCCGGTCAAGGAAGACCATCCCGAGGTCGTAGCGGCGCAAAAGGCCGTCGAAGACCGCGTGGGCCGACTTCTCGCCATCCAAGGCAAGCGCAGTCCCGACTCCTTCCATCGCGAACTCGGCAAGCTCATGTGGGAGAAGTGCGGCATGTCGCGCGATGAAGCGGGACTCCGAACCGCTCTCGAGAGATCCCGAGCGATCCGCGATGAGTTTTATCAGAACCTGCGTGTCGTCGGCGCTGGAGAAGAACTCAATCAGCAACTGGAAAAGGCTGGTCGCGTAGCGGACTTCCTCGAGCTCGCGGAGCTCATGTGCCTGGACGCTTTGAAGCGAGAAGAGTCCTGCGGTGGCCACTTCCGCGAGGAGCATCAGACCGAGGAAGGCGAAGCCAAGCGCAATGACGATCTGTTCCAGTACGTTGCTGCGTGGAAGTACACGGGCGACCTCAGCAAACCCGAACTGAACAAGGAACCGCTTCAATTCGACTACGTGCACCCCGCGCAGAGGAGCTACAAGTAATGTCGACGATGAACCTAGTGCTCCACGTCTGGCGCCAGCCAGCCGGGAACAAGGCTGGAAAGTTCGAGCGCTACGAAGTCAAGGGCGTGAGCGAACACCAGTCCTTCCTCGAAATGCTCGATTTGCTCAACGAGCAATTGGTTTCCGAAGGCAAGGAGCCAGTCGCTTTCGATAGTGACTGCCGCGAAGGCATTTGCGGTACGTGCGGAATCGTCATCAACGGTCGTCCGCATGGTCCTCAGAAGGGAACGACGACTTGTCAGCTGCACATGCGTCGTTTCAAGAATGGGGATGAGCTGACTCTCGAACCGTGGCGAGCAAAGGCCTTCCCGGTGCTTCGCGATCTGGTGGTGGATCGTTCTGCGTTCGATCGTATCATCGAAGCGGGTGGCTACATTTCGGCTCGAGCTGGTGCGGCTCCGGAGGCAAACTCGCTGCCCGTCCCGAAGGACGATGCGGATTTGGCGATGGATGCTGCCGCTTGCATCGGTTGCGGTGCCTGCGTTGCGTCATGTCCGAATGCCTCGGCCATGCTGTTCACATCCGCAAAGATCGGGCATCTCAACTTGCTCCCTCAAGGGGCGCCTGAAGCGACCGATCGTGTGCGGAAGATGGTCGGACAGATGGAGGCGGAGGGCTTCGGCCACTGCACGAACCATCTCGAGTGCGAGGCCGCCTGTCCGAAGGAGATCTCGACTGACTTCATCGCACGGATGAACCGTCAGTTCGTTGGTGCGATGATCTCCGCGCGCGAGAACGTCGAGAAGCGCAGCAACAAGCGCTAAGTCGATCCGCCAGGTACGGTGACGACGGAAAGGCGAGGGCCAACGGCTTCTCGCCTTTCGCTTTTGCGGCAGCACACGCGGGCACGCCTGCGCGCGACTGTTCTAGAACCCGTCGCGCTTCGCAAGCAGGGGAGCCCATCTTCGCCGCTCGCTCGATGTCCTTCAGGTGAGCTACGGCGCTGCTTTCGATTGCCACGGTCTTCGCGTCGCGCCACGGGCAACGGTCGACTCCTCAGCTCGATTCGATGAACTGAATGAGGCTTGGTGCCGATGGCGCGATGCGCATTCGTATCGAGCCATCGGTATCGAACGGAGTTCTTTCGAGCGAGCTATTGGGCAGTGTTGTTGGCGCTCGCCGATTTACGGGTGGGAAGGATAGGTGCCCAAATCAATCGATCGAGCAGTGTGTCGTTGATGACGAGCCCGCGATCGCTGAAGGTGAGGACGTTTTCCGTGCCATCCTCTTGCCACTCGCCAACGAACACGATTCCTTGTCCCCGTTCGTTGTATCCCAGCTCGACGATTATCCGAGACCAGACGCTGTTCGCGCTGCTGCTCGGCGTGCGCGAGCCGGCGATCGCCCAGGTCTATGTCCGGGGGCGGTTGGTGCAGGCCCCCGAGCGCGACGGCCTGTGGAAGCCGACTCTTCGTGCGGTTGGTGTTTCCGCGTCCGAGGCGGCCTAGAACTAGCGAATACAAGGTGGCCAGGCCGTCACCGGAACGTAACCAAGTTTTCCCTCCAGGGGCGGTGCGGTGCCCAGTGAAGTGGGCAAGAATGGGCAAAGCAGTGCCACCGGTTCCGTCCCCAGTGCGGGGGCCGGGCCGCGGCGTCCTACGACGAAGGAAGCACATGTCTCGTTATCCACTCCGAACCCTGGCCGGCGCCACCGCGCTGGCGATGGGCGCGTCGATGCTGGCCGCGTTGCCGGCCCAAGCTGCCGATCCGGTTGAGATCCAACTGCTCGGCATCAACGACTTCCACGGGCGCATCTGGTCGTCGCCCGACGTTCAACTGGCGGGGCGCCTGGCCAGTAAGGTCGACGAGCTGCGTGAGCAGAATCCGAACACGCTGCTGCTGTCTTCGGGTGACAACATCGGCGCCTCGACCTTCGAGTCGTTCATCGCCGACGACAACCCGACGATCGACGTGCTGAACGCCATGGGTGTCAATGTCAGTGCGGTGGGCAACCACGAGTTCGACCGAGGAATCGCGGCGTTGCTCGATAGAATCCCGACCGATTTCGGCGGCGTCGAGGATCCGGCCACCGATCTGCGCAAGACCGACTTCCCGTATCTGGGCGCCAACGTCCACGAGAAAGGCACCGAAAACCCGGTGCTGAAGGAGTATCAGATCATCGAGGTGGGCGGCATCAGCCTGGGCTTCGTCGGGGTGGTGACCGGGGAGACGGCGACGCTGGTGGCCCCGTCGGGCATCGTGGGCTTGGACTTCGGCGATCCGCTGGCTGCGCTGAACCGGGTTGCCGGGGAGCTGTCCGACGGCGATGATGCCAACGGCGAGGCCGCGTGGTCGTGGCGCTGGTGCACGACGGCTCCAGCAGCACCGACTGCTTCCGTCATCGAGAGCGAGCAGACCGATTTCGGCAACCTTGTGCGCGGGGCGAACTCCGACGTCGACGTGATCTTCTCCGCCCACACCCACATGAAGTACAACTGCACAATCGGTGCGCGCCCCGGTGATTCAGGCGGCGTCGTACGCGACGCACCTCGCTCAGGTGAAGCTGATGATCGACCCGGATAACAAGACCGTCCAGTCGGCCATCACCGACGTGATCCAGGTCAACGGCAGCGGTGCACCGCCCATCACGGCATCGCCGTCGATCGTCGACCTGGCCAACGCGGCCGTCGCCGCGGCGGAGGGCCCCGGCTCCCGTGTCTTGGGCACCATCACCGCCGACATCACCCGAGCGGCGAACGAGGCCGGCGTTGAGGATCGCGGCTCCGAGTCCAGCCTGGGCTCCCTCGTCGCAGACATGCAGCTGTGGGCGACCAGCGAGAACCCCAACTACGGCGGCACCCCGACCCAGATCGCGTTCATGAACCCCGGCGGTCTGCGAGCCAACCTCAGCTATGGCACCGATGGCACCGTCACCTACAAACAGGCGGCGATCGTGCAACCCTTCGCCAACACCCTGGTCACGATGACCCTCACCGGTGCGCAGATCCGCCAGGTGCTCGAGGAGCAGTGGCAGCCGGAGGGAGCCTCCCGGGCGAAGCTCGCGCTGGGCATCTCGAAGGGCCTGTCCTACACCTACGTGGTCGACGCGCCGCGCGGGAGCCACATCGTTGACATCGCCTTCAATGGTGCGCCGCTCGACGAGTCGGCGAGCTATCGCGTGGTGGCCAACTCGTTCCTGGCCTCTGGTGGTGACAACTTCACCACCTTCGCGGCGGGCACGGATGTATCCGACTCGGGCCTTCAGTCCATGATCCAGAAGAACTTCAAGGCGCCCACTTGGATCAACGAAGTCTGCAGGGTGCTCGGAGGAAAAGGAGGCGGGAAGGTGAGAATTAAAAAATATGAATAATTAGAAAACTTTGTAACATCTACAAACTCAAGAATGTCTGAAAATTGGTCGATTGCAGGATAGCCAGGCTCAGGCGAACGGTGAGAATCTGGAGAAACTGGACGAAGCCGTAGAGCTGGCAAAGCGACTCGCGGAAGCGGTCATCGCTTAAATGGACATTCTTAAGGCATTTGGAATTCAAAATGGCGATTTTGAGTTGGCGAAGCAAAAATCGTGCATTTAATCTGCAATTTTTGTCTTAATTTTATAAAAATTTGAAATTACGGGATGATGGGGAACGTCTGACATTCGAATTCTATCTATATCCTTCTACTCCGTTTGTCAATATTTATTTCTCTACTACCTATAGACTCCGTCATTCTGTTCTTTCAACGTTCCCAATTTAATGGATATGCACGATTTTTATAAGCTTTCTCAAGTGCGATTGTTGAATGCATAGTCGAAATTGGATAATTTCACGATTCCCATGATGTTATTTCGATCGATTTGCTAGACAAGAAGAGTTTTTTCGTTTGTTTTTAAAAAAGAATATTGAAATTATGATTGAACCTAAATTATTCTTGTTGTCATTAAAAACGTTTTGTTTCGGTGAAAAGCTCCATTTTTTCTCATCTTTTTATCGGTGAATTTCTATGGTGGATTTTTATCGTCTTATCGCATATCTAAATAAAAGATTTTAATTCGATTTCATCCAAATTTTTAGAATTGATGGTAAATGTGTTTAATTTTGAACGTACAAATCACCCCTACTTTCTCTCAATCGTTATTTTTCCTAACACTGAGATTAAATATCAGGGAAGTGACGAACGCATCAATTGGAATGTGATGTCAGTGGCATCGAGTAATAAATTTAGATATGGACCAAAACGCGAATCATTTAAGGGTCGTTCAAGCAAAAGGTATAGGGGTACGATTTATATGTGGTAAGTTCAAAGTCGGATATCTAAAGTAATCTTTTTGGCGAAAGATTCAAGATTTAGAAATGTGAAAAGCTGACAAATAAAATGGGAATATAAAGAATAAGAGAATTAAGAGGGTGCCCTTCCTTTCTTTTTCGTGCCCTCTCTGTCTACAGACACTACTTCCGGGTAAATCGGTAAATATGCGAGGACAACTAGGGAAAACTGTATGCGATACAGAAAAGCACATTCTTTTCGTATTTCATGAGGTTTACGAATAACGAAAATAGACAGATCGGGAATTTGGTATACACTATTGTGGGCATGTTTTGAAGTTTTCAAGATACGTTTATTTGATAACAAATAACGGATACAGTAAGAATTGTGGTTGCGTTTAGTGTGAAACTGCATAGAATATCTTGAACCGTCATTGTATGATTTTTGAAAATTGCTCATTGTGCAAAAATGATCTTGTTATAGTTTTTAGGGGGCTTAGCTAAAATCAAACTAGAGATGATTTTTTTTGTATCCTTTATACGGAAAATGGCAATTGACAGGCCACTCTTCAGAAAAAGTGTTCCTAATTTTTTCTACCTTTTCTCTCGAGCATGTATCACACTATTTCTCGAATTTTTTTTAGAAGTTTTGACCAAAAAGAGATGATGAAGAAAATGAGAAAGTTAAAGAAAAAGAAACCGCTAGAGATTGAAAGAAAATAAGAGAGTTAGAGTGGCAGAAAGAACAGAAATAGTGGAAAAGCAGAGATTCAGAGAGAACGAAACCACCGAAGAAAGCCCCCGGCAGCGAGCGGCACTGCACAAACAGTGGAGGCGCGCGACACCAACCGACGAGCCAGCCGACTGTCGCTATCCCCCCCCCCCCCTCTCTTCCACCCTCTTGAGGTCCTGTACTATTGCGTCGTTCTCTACAAAATCCCTATCTCTATTCGCCTCTTTCTCACCTAAATTCCGCGCTTCATCGTTAGGAAGTCAGAATCCTCGAAGCGATTTATTTGTGTCAAAATGATTTTTTCTTCATTCTCCAAATCTTTTGTGCCATTTCGTGTACTTATTTTTTCACTTTTACGAAATCTCTATCTCATCCTTCGTCTAGACCTAGGGCTCATCATTTCGACCTTCTGAATTAGTCGATGTCGATGTCATTTGTTGCATGAGCTAGATTTAAAAAAATATGGATGGTTGATTGTATGCAATTATTTATGCACTAGGAATGGAATCTTTTACATATTCAAAATCTATGATGAACACGTAAAAACACATCATTGATAGGTCAAAATATTGAAGAACAAAATTTTCTCACTTTTCGCAGTGCACAAATCTTTGGACTTGAAACTAAAATATTTGCAGAGTTTTGAAGTTCGAAACTTTGCCGATACACTGTATTGTGAAATTTATTTCGTTTCAGTCACACGCTGCTCGTTTGCTTCGCTTGGTCTGCGCCGTACACCTATCGTCGTCAGCATCGTCGTCGGATTCTGAAGCTATTGTACTTTTGAGATAATTCGATTCGGAATCCACAACGACGATAGTTAGATGGCGTCAACGAAGGACGTCCTCTCCACGCAGCAACAAGCAAGGATCGACCGATCGTCTCGAATGTAAGAGATATTCGATTTTGTTGGGATTACGGTAATTCCGTTCGGAGTGAATGAGAACCAGCTTTGAATTCATCACTATTCTTATAATATTCTTTTTAATTTGCTAGAATGGCGGAGAAATGCTTGCTAACTCTGGTAAAACTCTTTGGTTTGATGTGAAATTGATATGTTCTGGTGGAAATTTGCACACGTAAACTTGTTGAGATGTTCGAAAATATGGGGACTTCATTGAACATATAATTACTTTGTGTTATTGTTCTTTTAATCTGGTCTAAATTATCCCACTATTGTAAGGTTACGAATTTATGGAAAATTAGACTATTTCATATTTTAAGTTAGCAAAATAAAAAAAATCAGATTTTCAGATGGAAATCGATGAGAAAAAAGTAAAACGACAGTTAGTGGCCAGAGACGGAGAAGATGAAGTTATCGACTTCACTCGAGGAGCAGCACGCCACCTTGGAACTTATTGAGGCCGATAATAATAATGGTACTATTGGAATTATCGACTTTTGCGTGTAGTCTTTGTAGGAATGTGTCGATTATTTTCTAAATGAATTCATGTAGATATATAATTGCTAAACATAGCCATAGTATTCGGATTTATTATCGCACGCAATAATTGTGAGCTATGATACAGGCAATTAAACTTTTTTTCCCACTTTGAACAAGCCTTAGGAATTTTTTAAAAATATAAATGAAACATGCCGAAAATTGGAAGGTTTCTTAATACAGAGAAAAACGAGTAAACTTCTCCAGATGCGCCTTCGACGTCGGATTCTGTAGTGGACGACTGTCCTCGGTCGGATGACGAATTCGCTCCAACGACATCTACTGCAACGACGGCGACCAACTCGTTCACCACTGGTCCACCTACCCACGCTTCGCCTCAACAAGTGGCACCGCAAATCGATGCATATTTACAGGTTAGCGTTTTGATTATTTTCCAATATTGAATTTTCAGATAAGCTTTAAAAATTTTCTTCATCACTCCTAAATTGCTTCCTGCATTCTTTTCATAAATTAAAAAAGCTTGATATTGCCAGTCCTGAATGATCATTAATAGTTTGTCCGAAGTATTAATTCTAAGGATTTTTTCATATCAATCGATACCCGCTTCTTTGCGTTCGATCATCAGTTCTTCCATTTGCGCGAGACTCAGCCTACGCCTTTGTGCTATCTCCGATTCGTATGCTCTTTCGCACACTTCGTTGTTTGTCTAGGCAATCTCTTCGCTCTATTGTTATTCTTTCCTCTCTTCCCCCAGGCGATCAACCGATGACCATTTCCGCGAATTGCGAAAAGCACTTCGGAAATTCGATTTTCAAAAAATTATCAACCGCAACAACAACAAAAATCAATATCGGAATGACCGATTTTTATCGAAAAAAGCCTGTACTTGAAGTTGTATCTAAGGGGAAATCTGTAAATGTCGGAGTATAACATCTAGCAATTCTAAACATTTTCATGTTCCGACATTTCTAAATTGCCCATCTGTAGGCTCGACGCATAAAGACGGTATTCATGCATTATCCATGGATCTTCTATTCATACCTATAGAATCAACAAAGTAGTGGATTATATTTTCCTTGAAAGTTCAGCGATCACCTAGATTTCAATGCTATTTCATTTTTTTAATTGAATGAAATCTCAAATAGATGATCATGACCTTTACAGTAGATAATATTTTAGCGCATCACTTCTTCGTTCTACTTTTAGTTTTAAGAATTTCAAAGCAAATCCACTGCATTGGCAATATTCAGGAGATGCTGCTCTCCTCTCCCGCACACCTGTTTTCGTGCGGTCTGCTCTCGCCCCATATTGTTGTCCGCGTCCTGGGGAGCAATGGCTTCGTCTTCTGGCGTCAAACCTGACACCGCAGCAGTGGCAGGTAAGGATTTGAGAGGGGAAGAGAATATGGTTTTTGTACGCTTCATAGAAGTTATAAGAAAGTCGCAATTGTGGTTATCCATTTGGTTTTCATTTGGGATTTGAAATATCATATTTGACGATTTGATGAGTTTCTATAAGTTTAATATAGTGGTCAAAGGTAAATTGAAAATGAAGTTTATGATACTCGATTAAAAATGTTGTAAAGTGTCTGTAATGATGTGTATGATTAGAGATATGTGATGATAGATGAAGTTATCAAGC
>JASGIX010000017.1:0-542101 GCA_049840955.1 Polyangiaceae bacterium | reverse complement strand
ACGTGCTAGCTCGAAGCCGTCCATCTCGGGCATCTGCACATCGAGCACCGCCACGGCAAACATCTGCTTCTCGACACACTCGATTGCCGCTCTACCTGAACGCACTGCCACAATCGGAATCTCGAGCGACGCCAGAACGGCTTCGAGCGCGATGAGGTTTGCTTCGCTCATCGTCCACCAGAAGCACAGGGGGCGATGGCGCTATTTCGTCGAAGTAGCTTGCCAAATTAACCTACTGCCGCTTGGAGTGCGGAACGTTGCTTCCAGTGATGAGTGACTGATAGGAGCGTACTCGGCTCGACCGGCTTCGGAATGTACCGGACGCCCCTGATTCCAGGGCTTTTTCTCGATCACCTTGCATGGCCTTGGCTGTGAGCGAAATGATTGGCAACTCCGCAAAGCGTGCGCTCTCTCGTATCTTTCGAATCGTCGAAAGGCCGTCCAACTCCGGCATCATCGTATCCATCAGGACCAGACTGATGTCGTGTTCCGTCTCGAGCGCTTCGAGCGCCAACTTGCCGTTGACCGCGTGACGTACCGTAATTCCTCGTCCCTCGAGGACCGTCCGCAACGCAAATATGTTCCGAAGGTCATCATCGACCAGAAGCACTTTGGTACCGGTGAAGTCCACGTTGTCTGGCAGCTTCGCAATCTCGTCGTCCTCGCTCCTTGACTGCAGCGCGAGCGCCCCCTCCGCAGCCCACTTTCCGGAACGGTTCCCTCGTAGGCCTCTGGAAGGTGCAAAGTAAACGTGCTGCCTTTACCGACGGTACTCGTCACTTCGATTGATCCACCGAGTAGCTTGGCGATCTCTCGACTAATGGTCAGCCCAAGCCCTGTCCCGCCGTACTTGCGGCTCGTCGTGCCATCCCCCTGCTGGAATGCTTCGAAGATCGATTTTTCGTTTCGCCACAGGGATACCGATTCCGCTGTCCTGGTACCGAAAACGCAACACCCTTGTTTCCGTCCATGCCGGTCCGTCGCGATCCGCACGACGACACCACCATCTGAGGTGAACTTGAAGGCGTTCGACAGAAGATTCTTCAGTATCTGCCGTAGACGATTCACGTCGGTATAAATCGCAACTGGCAAGCCAGCTTCCACGCGGATTCTCGAAACTCAAGTCCTTTTGCCCCGCGACGTGTCGGAACGTCTGCTCGAGGTAGTCCCGCACCTCTTCGAGCGGTACCCGGACCGGCGCTATCGGCATCTTCCCCGCCTCTACCTTGGAGAGATCCAGTATCTCGTTGATCAAGGAGAGAAGTTCGTGTCCCGACGTATAAACCGTTTGCGCGAACTTCACTTGTTCGGGAGTGAGATTCTGATTTCCATTTTCCGCCAGCAGCTGGGACAAAATAAGAAGACTATTGAGCGGCGTTCTCAGCTCATGCGACATGTTCGCTAAAAATTCGGACTTGTACTTGGAGATGAGCTGCAGTTGCTCTGCCTTCTCTTCGAGGCTTCGACTTGCCAACTCGACTTCGCTGTTCTTGACCTCGAGGAGTTTCGCCTTTTCATTGAGCTCGGCAGCTTGAGCACCAAGCTCCGCATTGGACTTCTTGAGCTGTTGCAGCAGCTCCTCCGTCCGCATACTCGTCGAGATCATGTTCAGAATCACGCCAACACTACCCATGAGCTGATCGAGGAACGTCAAGTGAATCGGGCTGAAGGCGCTAAAAGACGGAAGCTCGATTACCGCTTTCGCCTCACCCTCGAATAGTACCGGAAGAACGATGACACAACGCGGACTCGACTCGCCCATTCCAGTCGAAATGCAGATGAAGTCCTTCGGCACCTCCGACAACAAGATCCGTCGCTTCTCGAAAGCGCACTGACCAATCAGGCTCTCTTGAAGCCGATAGCGATTACTGAGACTCCGTTGCGTTCCGAACCCATAGGTGGCGACAAGATTTAGCGCGGACTCCTCGCCCTCCGTCTCCATGAGGTAGAATGCACCGTGCTGAGCATCCACCAACGGCGTCAATTCCGACATGACCAGTTGAGCAACGGAAAACACACTACGTTGTCCCTGCATCATGCTCGAGAACCGTGCGAGGTTAGTCTTTAGCCAATCCTGTTCCTGGTTCTTGTGGGTCGTGTCCTTTAGGTTCCCAATCATCTGGTTGATGTTGTCCTTTAGGACCGCAACCTCACCTTGCGCTTCGACGGTAATCGACCGCGTGAGATTGCCCTTGGCGACGGCAGTCGACACTTCACCAATCGCACGAACCTGAGCCGTCAAATTGCCAGCAAGTTGGTTTACGTTGTCAGTCAAGTCGCGCCAAGTTCCCGCAGCCCCCGGCACCTTTGCTTGACCGCCGAGTTTTCCTTCGATGCCCACTTCCCTCGCAACCGTGGTCACCTGATTGGCGAAAATACGCAGCGTGTCGGTCATGTTGTTGATTGTCTCGGCGAGAGCCGCGACTTCACCCTTGGCTTCCAACACGAATTTTCGACTGAGGTCACCGTTCGCGACGGCGGTCACGACCTTCACGATGCCGCGCACCTGCTTGGTCAGATTCGACGCCACGACATTTACGTTGTCCGTCAGATCCTTCCAAACTCCATAGGCGTTCGGTACCTTTGCCTCTGCGCCGAGTTTTCCTTCGATACCCACTTCACGAGCCAGCGTCGTAACCTGATCGGCAAAGGTTTGAAGTGTGTCTGTCATGTCATTGATGGTGTCCGCGAGAGCCGCAACCTCGCCCTTTGCTTCAATCACGAATTTCCGGCTCAAGTCGCCCGTGGCGACAGCGGTCACGACCTTCACGATACCGCGCACCTGTTTGGTCAGATTCGCCGCCATGACGTTGACGTTGTCCGTGAGGTCTTTCCAGACTCCCGACACCCCCTTTACGTCCGCTTGGCCACCGAGCTTACCCTCGGTTCCCACCTCCTTTGCAACACGCGTTACTTCCGCTGCAAAGGAGTTGAGCTGGTCGACCATCTTGTTGATGACGTCTTTGATTTGGAGGATTCCGCCCTTGACGTCGACGCTGATCTTCCGCGTCAAATCGCCGTTCGCAATGGCGGTTGCGACCTTCGATACGTCACGCAATTGAACGGTCAGATTGGATGCCATGGCATTTACGTTGTCCGTGAGGTCCTTCCACGTTCCGTATACGCCCTTTACGTCGGCCTGACCGCCGAGCTTACCTTCGGTACCGACTTCCTTCGCAACGCGAGTCACCTCTGCGGCGAAAGAGTTCAGTGTATCGACCATGGTATTGATCGTGTTCTTCAGCTCGAGGATTTCACCCTTGGCATCCACGGTGATTTTTCGCGAAAGGTCACCGCGCGCCACCGCTGTCGTCACCTTCGCTATGTTTCGCACCTGCGTGGTCAGATTCGCCGCCAAAACGTTCACGTTGTCGGTAAGGTCTTTCCAAGTCCCGGATACGCCACGCACCTCGGCTTGACCTCCGAGTTTGCCCTCCGTTCCCACTTCCTTCGCAACACGAGTTACTTCTGCCGCGAACGAGCGCAATTGGTCGACCATGACGTTGATCGTACTCTTCAGTTCCAAGATCTCGCCTCGAGCGTCGACCGTGATTCTTTCGAGACAAGTCGCCGTTCGCCACTGCTGTCGTCACGTTTGCGATGTTACGAACCTGTGTCGTAAGGTTGGCCGCGAGTACATTCACGTTGTCCGTGAGGTCCTTCCACGTGCCGGAGACCCCCCGCACTTCAGCCTGTCCGCCAAGCTTGCCCTCGGTGCCGACTTCCTTCGCGACGCGAGTGACCTCTGCCGCAAAGGAATTGAGCTGATTGACCATCTTGTTGATGACGTCTTTGATCTGCAGAAGTTCGCCTTTGACGTCGACGGTGATCTTTTGGGTCAGGTCGCCATTCGCAATCGCAGTCGCGACTTTGGAGACGTCACGCAACTGAACGGTCAGGTTCGCAGCAAGACCGTTCACGTTGTCGGTTAGGTCCTTCCACGTTCCGGAAACGCCTTTGACGTTGGCTTGGCCGCCCACGTCCCTCCGTGCCGACTTCCTTCGCAACGCGGGTCACTTCCGCTGCAAAGGAATTGAGCTGGTCGACCATCTTGTTGATAACGTCTTTGATCTGGAGAATCTCTCCCTTGACGTCGACCGTGATCTTTTGGGTCAAGTCACCGTTCGCGATGGCGGTCGCCACCTTCGAAACGTCACGCAACTGAACGGTCAGATTCGCAGCAAGACCGTTTACGTTGTCCGTCAAGTCCTTCCAGGTGCCGTACACACCCTTGACGTCTGCCTGCCCACCAAGCTTGCCTTCCGTGCCGACTTCCTTCGCAACGCGAGTCACCTCCGCCGCGAAAGAATTGAGCTGATTGACCATCTTGTTGATGACGTCTTTGATTTGTAGGATCTCCCCTCGTGCTTCGACAGTGATCTTCCGAGTCAAGTCACCGTCGGCAATGGCCGTTGCGACCTTCGACACGTCGCGCAACTGGACCGTCAGATTCGAAGCCATTGCGTTGACGTTGTTGGCGTCAACTCTTCCAAGTTCCGTAAACACCTTTTACGTCAGCTTGGCCGCCGAGTTTGCCTTCGGTGCCCACCTCTTTTGCCACGCGGGTCACCTCCGCGCCGAAAGAGCGCAAGGTGTCCACCATCGTGTTGATGGTGTTCTTCAACTCGAACATTTCCTCGCCGCGCGCGTCGACGGTGATCTTCTGAGACAGGTCACCATTGGCGACAGCGGTGGTCACCTTTGCGATACTGCGCACTTGAGCGGTCAAGTTCGCGGCCAGGCCATTTACGTTGTCAGTCAAGTCCTTCCAGGTGCCGGAAACACCCTTCACGTCTGCCTGACCGCCGAGCTTGCCTTCGTTACCGACCTCCTTCGCGACACGCGTCACTTCCGCGGCGAAAGACGAAAGTTGGTCGACCATGACGTTGATCGTGTTCTTTAGCTCGAGAATTTTCGCCCTTGGCGTCAACAGTGATCTTCTGTGACAGATCTCCCTTGGCAACCGCCGTCGTCACTTTTGCGATATTTCGCACCTGTGCCGTGAGGTTTGCCGCAAGGCCATTGACGTTGTCCGTCAAGTCACGCCAGGTCCCGGAAACGCCCTTCACTTCGGCCTGACCGCCAAGCTTGCCTTCGTTCCCGACTTCCTTCGCAACACGCGTCACCTCCGCGGCGAAGGAATTGAGCTGATCTACCATCGAGTTTACAGTGGTTCCAATCCGCAAGAACTCCCCGCGCACCGGACGGCCTTCAATCTCGAGCACCATCTTTTGCGACAAATCGCCTCTGGCTACCGCGGTGATGACGCGAGCGACTTCGTTCGTCGGCGCAACCAGATCTGCGATGAGTTGATTGACCGACTTCATCCCCAACGCCCACATACCCTTCGCTGGGCCCACGGACGCGCGCTCGTGCATCTTTCCTTCTTGTCCAACCACGCGTCCTACACGCACCAATTCGGACGTCAGATGCTCGTTCAAGCCAATTACATCGTTGAGTAGCTCTCCAACACGACTCAGGAACCCGTGCTTCTCGTAGTCGAATCGGACCGAGAAATCTCCCTGCTTCATCGCCTTGAGGACTTCGATGAGATGCTCGATTTCCGCGCGGCTCGCAGGAGAAAGTCAATCCACGTCGCGGACGTGCTCACCAGATGCGTAATGCACTGCAGAAGGACGCCCGGGCTCGAAGGCTGTCTGTGCACCTGCCGCCCGGGGAGCCAAGAGGACTCGTCCCTCCCGTGGCACTGGCGCGAGCCTCCGTGGACGCGTCATCCTCGTTCTCCGCGACGGACTCGAAGTCTGGTTCGCGTGCACGTGCCGTCGTTCCACGTGGCGAGTCGTTCGAAGCGACGTGAGCCCCCGGTTCTTCGTATTGCATGGTGTCCTTCGTCATGCGCAATTCGCTGCGCGACGCGTGACGCCATTTTGACCACGCACACGAGAGAGCAAGTGAATACGCGGTAATCAGCCCCGAATTATTCGCCCACCACATTGATGAAGTGAGTGCCGCGTGGAGTATTTCCTCACACGTGACTTTTTGCCTCAACCATTCATGATGCTCGTCGATCCTTGGGGGGCTCTGGCTATTCGCTCGACACACCGCGCGATGCAAGTCCTCCTAACGTTTCCTGAGGGTTCGGCACCTTGCACCGACTCTTCTTGAAGTAATTGCGGGAGCGTTGCGACTCGACCCCCCAATTCCCAATGCGTGCTATCGCAGCGTCGCGTCATTGCATCAATGATGAGTGCGTTCGCTGCAGCACCATCAACGTGATGGTTCGACCAATCGATGCTTTGCAGCCTTCCTGGAGGAGCGGACGCCCACACTCGCATTTTGGAATTGTGTCGCTTGAATCGTTGACGTCCGGTCGCGGCCTCCACGGCATCGCATTCAACGGGCTCGGGACGACGGGCTAATGTTCGTTCCGATTGTCCCGAGCTCTCCGTCAAACCCGCCTCATGCGGTATCGATTCGAGCCTCTCGAGTATTTTGCAGGATACAAGGCTTCCATGGAAGTGCATCGAGGGCTTCTAGGGCGGCTCATGCCGACGACGAGCAAACGGGTTGGCTGCGAACTTCGATCACTCCTCATCGTCTTCCTCATCGTCGCTTTCGTCTTCCTCGTCTTCTTCGTCGTCTTCGAGCTGCATCACGAGCAGATGCTTCGCCCGTTTGGCTCGCTCATTTTCCCTGTTCCTGGCATTCCCGGAAGAACTGAACGAGCGAGTCGTTCTCCGCGCGCTCCGCGTCTGCGATGTATTGAGCGTAAGTCTCCGCTCCCTGTAAAGAATGGTATAGAACACTGATGAGACCGTAGGTCTCGTCCCGTTCGGCCGCGCCACTCGGGGAAGCCGCCTGTTGCGGACGACCACCCTTCGGAGGTTGAGGCTTCTTCTTCGATTTCGCTCTGATTTTGCTGGCTCGGCATCGTTCACGTGCTCCAGTTCCCCGAAGGGGAGGCCTAGCGATTCGTCGAGGTTTCATAGCGGCGATAACCGCCGCCGCGCGGAAGCTCGCAAGCGATGTGCCGCGTTCTCAGTGCCGCACGCAACCTCGGGATTGCCATCGAATTGGGCACAATGCAGAGTCGAGATTCTAGCGCGCTGGCAACTCGGTATAGAAGAGCGGGGCTAAGGCGCGCATCCAATCCGCCCATCACTGAGTCCATTCCGCAGCGCTGTGGCGCAGGAGTGCACGAACGCCCGCGCGATGCCGGTGCAACGGAGCAGGCGTGCGCCATCTCTCAGGTCGTGCTTTCGCACCGCCATGGATGACCATGGCCCCCTCGAGCATCCTTCCTCGGTGCATGGCATGTGATTTGCTGGTGTGCATGCGCTCGAACCCAACAGGAGCCCCGATGACCCCACCCGAGACCACGACGTCGACGTATTCACCGAACTCGTCTAGCAACGCTACGGTCTGTGCAACGTCGACCGGTCATGCGCGGCGACGTGCCCCGACACGATCGGCGGCGTCAACCGAATCGGCAGCGTCAACCGAATCGGCAGCACTCATGCAGCAGATCGTGCATGACGTTGAAGAGCGGTTGCTAGGACGGTTTCATCGCACGACGAGAACCGATCCCTATCAGTGGCTCTTCGAGCAGACGCAGTGGGTTCCCAACTTGGATGTGTTCACTCGCGGGAACTGCATCGTCGTACGCACCGCGCTTCCGGGATTGTCGTCCAGCGACGTCAAAGTCGAGCTCGAGGACGGCGTACTTTGTATTTCCGGTCGCTCAGCGGCTTCCGCTGCCGAAAACGTGCGTCTCGATAGTAATCCGTATTCCGACGGCTTCATTCGGCGACTGACGCTTCCCGACGGAGTAACAGAGGAAGATCTTGACGTATCTTTCGCGGATGACGTGCTCGAAATTGCTTTCGATGCCGAGTCATCGAGCGAACAAGAGCGAGCAGGGTCGACAGAGGAAGAATTCCTACCTCACGCGTGATGCCATCATTGCTACGCTGGCGTCGGTTCCTCGAGAGAGGTTGACGCCAAACCGTTGTTCTTCGGATATTGGCAGGCTCTCTCGGACTAGCGGCTATTTCGACGCGGGAGCAGGCGTACCTCGAGACCGACCTTCGACGAAAGCGCCGTCTTCGGTCGGGGAGCATTGTCATGCCTTGGGTGGTGCGACTTTGGCGAATTGGACCATTCTCACTCTTTCGCGACAATCAGGGCCGCCTATACGTCAGATGGGCGCAAGGGGTACTACGCCCAATAGCGAGCGAGGCGCGTAAAAAGGGCGTGGTCTCCATACGCTGAAGTATGCCTCGTTGTCGACGAACCAACCGCGTGGTTCGACCCAAAGCCACCAGAGGCGCTTTGGATCGACATACCCTACTTCGTGGGCGCACGGCGTATCGTTCAACGCACCACGAAGGGACCCTGAAGAAATAGCGGTACGAGTGACGCCGACGTCGGGCGCGGTAGATGAGTCACGAGCAGGAAGGGCCGCCCCTACGGTCCCGTTCGCGAAACTGTTCTTTGATGAGTTCCAGAAACCGTGGAGCGCACTCGAGACTTAGGTTCGACGGGCGCACAGTGACTTGTGTGCTAGCCCCCCTGACCGCCACGTTTGAGCGCCACACCGGCGAGCAGCAACACGATCCCACTGCAAAGGAATGCCACATCCCACCAAACCTGATCGGATGACGGACGGACATGGTGCAGACCCAAGATTTGATGGTCGACCAACCCCTCGCAGAAATTGAACGCTCCCCAACCAATCAGCATTCCGCTGCTCAGCGTTTTTCCACTGGAACGACCTCCTCCTCGACCGATAGCCATCCAAAGTCGCAGAATGCCGAACGCAGTGAGGCACCACATCATCGCGTGAAATATACCATCCCAGAGCATGTTGTACTTCATTGCGACGAGATCCGTTGGCGGTCGAATCGTCGATAGCATGTTGTGCCATTGAAGGATCTGGTGGAACAAGATCCCGTCAATGAACCCACCCATTCCACTTCCTATTAGGACGCCACTGGACAGTTCAGCCCGCGACTGCCGGAGCGCGTACGCTTCGCAACTCGCCTCGCGCTTCGGAGCCCACTGAGTCACCGTTCCTTCCCTCCGTGCATTCGCTCCAACCGTTTCCATAGCAGAAGCACGGCCGCGATCGGAATGAGCATACCCAGGATCGGCTCTACCATCGCTCCCGACCAAAATGCCGTTCGAACTACACGACCAGTAGCGCAGTCAGGGCAAGCGAAAGCTGGCTGAGCGCCGTTCAGAATCGACAACGCACAAGCGCTCGCCATCGTGACTTTCTGCGATTTCGGAAACGCAATGTGACGATTGGTAGCGCCGTAAATGTCACAAGGACTGCTACGCACTTTACCAACTTCATCGGTCAAGCCGCGCAGCTCTCCACTGCGTGCATCACGAAACGACGACGCGCATCGCTGTACCAGCCGGCGGTTCCGGCGCCCTAGTGCGTAAGCGACGACACGCGCCAAGCAGAGCCAATTTGGGCAGTTTTCGAAGAAACGATCGACCATGGAGCCGCAGTCCTAATTCGACGAACGATGTCGCTACTGCTCGACCGAGAATCATCGAAAGATGCAACGCACATACCACCCTTCCTCTCCAAAGACGTGCAATTCCACCTCAAAGCCATCCCGTGACCTCGACTGGGCACACTCGCCAAGTGACGCGCAAGAGGCGTTCGCGTTGACTTCCGTACGACAACTTGACCGTCACCATTGCGGGATTACTCAATTCGAAGCATGGACATCCTCAAGCGCGAACTCGCCCCCATTGCGCACGAGACCTGGCAAGGCATCGACGACGAAGCACGCCGAGTCCTGAACTTGCAGCTTGCCGGACGCAAAGTGGTCGACATATCAGGCCCCCACGGTTGGACCATGTTGGCCGTAAATACCGGGAGGCTCACTCACTTCGAGGCTGAGTCAGCCCAATTGGTTGGCCACGCATTGCGAGACGTACAACCATTGCTCGAATTGCGAACGCCATTTCAACTCGACATCCTCGAGATGGACTACGCGGCGCGGGGGGCAAAAGACGTCAATCTCGACGCTGTCGTTGCGGCATCGGAGCGCATGGCTCACGCAGAAGACACGGCGATATTTCACGGCCTTACCACGGGAAAGATCGTCGGAATCGTGGACGCGAGTCCCCATGCCGCACTGCGCGTAGAGTCCAAGGTGCGTTGGCCGCAATCAATAGGCGCCGCCAGAGAGACCCTACGCGTTGCCGGCATCGGCGGTCCATATGCATTGGTGCTCAGTGCCGCCGCATATGACGAAATCACTGCAGAAAGTGAGGAAGGATATCCACTTCGGCAACGGGTCCAGGAGGTTATGGACGGAGGCCCCCTCGTATGGGCGCCAGCGCTTCGAACTGGTGCCGTCCTAATGACAAATCGCGGAGGGGACTTCGAACTCGTCATCGGACAAGACCTGTCGATTGGCTATGCCTTCCACGACCGCGAGCACATCGAATTGTATCTTACCGAGACGTTCACCTTTCGCGTTCTCGAACCGAAAGCAGCGATCTCGCTCGAGAGGCAGTTCGAACCACCCAGAGATACAGCCTCGTAGCAGTAAGCAATCGTCGTCACCGACGGGAAATATTCCCAATATGGCGACGCTCGTTCAAATTCGCCGATAGCCGACGAGGAACATCGTGTAGCGGTTCTCTCTCGTAACTGAGGCTAGTCCGAGCGACCTCGGCGGCGATACCGAGCTCATTCGACGGGCGCTCATTGGGACGTTCGCACGATCCCTACGAGCACCTGTTGTAAATTCGCACGCAACGCAATCTGGAAGTCGCCGAGAATTGCCTCGCGAAAAAGCTCCCGCACCTCCCGAACCATACGTTCTTGGAGGTCTGGCTCAGCGACCTTCGCGAAGTCCGCGAAGAGATGGAGCTCTTCATCCGCCATATGTCGTTCGGTGACCTGCTTCAGGACCGCGCACTTGCTTTCGAAGTCAGACGCTTCACAATCCTTTGAACTGATGGCCTGAACGGCCTGATAAAGGCAGAATTCGATCAAGCCATGCTCCACCAATGCCACGTTGAGGTGGCGCTTATCGGTGATGCGGAGCTCACAAGCGGGATAAAAGATGTGACGTTCTACCGCGTCGTGACCGACCATATTGGTTGCGAGCGTCTGCAGCACTTGAGCTTTGGCTGCCACCCCCCTCGACTCATCGAGCTGCCGGAAGAGATCCCGCATCACCGAATGTTGTTGCATCAATACCTCGGTGACATTCATCAGAGAAGCACTCCTCCACCCCCTTCGGCGATGTAAGCTCGAGATTCCATGCGCGTGAGAGACCCTCCTCGATTGATCGTCGCAAGGGGAATGCCATCGTGAAAACGCAATTCAGCGGCGCGAACCAACCCAATTCGCACCGCACTGCGACAATCGTGCATGTTGGATGGCATCCGTTCCGCAGCGGCGTCTGCCACGGAACAGATACGTGGCTCAGGAATTGCGTCGATCAATCCCATGAAGCCCTTGCAACATCTGGTGGTTCATTGCCCCAGCATTCGGGTCACTCTTTTAGCATTGGCCATGGCGTCGAGTAGCTGTCGACGCACGGCACCCACGCAAACACAGCCAGGAGGCAATGGCATCGAACCAGGCAATCGAGATCTACCTGCGCTCGATGCTGGCTCCAACGAACCCATAGGACCCATCGCTCAACTCCCTCCAGCGGCAGGCGGAAGCGTCACTACGCCGACGCTCCCCCCAATCCTTCCCCCCGCCGGGGGTTCTGGCGGTTATGGCGGAACGAACTCCCCAATCGGAACCATAGCTCGTCGCTGAGCGAATTGCATTCACCCAATGTCACTACCGAAGCCGTAATCCGATGCACCAGTGCGCGCCACCCGTGCCGTTAGGGCTCGAAGTCATTCAAGGAGTAACATGAGCGTGAAATCTCTCCTCATCGGCATCGCGACGACAGGAACGCTCGTCACGGTACTAGCCTGCCTGAGCAAGAGAAGCAGGCCCTCCAACGAGTTACCGCACATCTCGAGCCGCCGCATCAAAAGCCAGCCAACGAACGCTGCACTTGCAAGTCAAAAGGCCGATCATTGGCTGGCCAACGCTACGGCAGCACTCTCGCCGTCAAGTTGGGGATGAACGATCCGTGGAACCATCCTCGGATCGCCCGAAGTTCTCGACGATCTACGCTAGCACTGAATTGTACGCTGATCGGACCACTTCTCAAGCGCTCTGTTGGCGGGGTAGCGCCGTTTTCCCCGTCCGGAGGCCTTGTACATTACGCATCGCGAAACCGTCGTGTCGCTTTGCCAGTGGGCACATCCATTGCAGCCACCCAACTCACCCATGAGAGAACTCCTTGGCTGGATAAGCTCCTTGATCCTCCTTGCAACCATCGTCCAGCAGATCCGAACTCAGGTAAAGGAACGCTCCACGCGGGGCGTTTCTCGGTGGCTGTTCGTTGGACAAACGGCTGCGTCCGTGGGGTTCACCGTGTACAGTTTCCTCGTTGGAAACTGGGTATTTACGGCAACCAATGCGCTCCTGCTACTAGCAGGCCTGACGGGTTGGCTCATTACGTGGGGACACGCAAGAGGACTGCGTTTATCCAGGAGCGCGCGGCCCTCCACGAAGGTTGCCGATACGTAGTGGCAATTGCACCGGACCCGCAGCGCACCGAACCCGCAGCGCACCGAACCCGCAGCGCACCGGACCCGCAGCGCACCGGAGACGTTCGCGACGCAGCAATGCCCACGACGTCACCATGCGCTTTACGCCTATAGGGATGGTCGATGATCTCTCGGCCTCGGGGGCAGTCCAGGCCGCACGACACGAAGTAGCGCTGCTTCGCCAGCGCGCTTCGCCAAATGGAGGATCAGGCTCGTGGCGATACCACCAAGAAGACCACTCGATTTTTCCCGTGGGCGCACGGCAGGCGGAGGCCACGACGCGAGCATCACGACCTCTCGTCTGCGCTTTCGATGTAGCACGACCGCAACACCCAGACCTAATACGGCCACCGCCGCAACCCCAGCGATCGCGGGCAAGTTATTGCTAACACGCGATACCAGAGCCGCTATCGTCCGCCCCAACTTATGACGACGTTCATCGAGTGTATCCACTCGACTGAGCATGCGTGCGCGGACGTAATCCGCTTGTCTGGTCAACTGCTCCCTACCGAGGTCGACGTCCTTGTCTTCTGCTTCCATCACCCGACGTGCTCCTTTAGCCGATTTACGTCTTCCTTGAGGCGTTCTAGGGTCTTTTCGAGCGGCTTCTTCGGCAAGAGATGGAGGGCGATGGCACCGATTGCAATTGCGACGACCATCAGCCCACCGCCAATGATTGCGGCATGAAATGCTCGTCCGCCGAGCGCCAAAATCAGCGCGACCACGAGACTCGTCATCCCCACCAGGCCCAATAGAAGACCTGCGCCACCGAGGACAACGGCTCTCTTGACGAGAATCAGTTCGCCCCGTAGCTCATCGAGCGCTAGCCGCAGCTCTAGGGCAACGAGCTCGCGACTATCCGCGAGCACTTGCTTCACGAGATCAGGAGTCGGCGTGTCCTCGTGAGTCTGGCCGAAATGTAGAGGAGAGTTCATTGGCACCGTCGTTTCTTGGTTTCTCCGAGCCTTGCCGGCGGAATTGCCTAGAAGTACCGCTGGCACGTGGAACGGGCCTCACGTGCCAGCCACAATCGAGATATCGATAGACCAGCCCGAACGCGATTTCTCGATGCTCGTGAACTAGTCTCGTTCTTGCGCTCCGACGACCGTCGACCTCGTTTTGGCATTGCGATCCCAATCTGTCTCGCGCTTGCACTCGATCCTTGCCGAAGCGGCCGCTGCATCGGAAGGGAATCCAGGTGGTGCAGTTCGCTCCGCCTGACTTAGTAGGCAGCCCGAGCAGCCTTTGGAACCGACGACTCGCTCGTTACCGAGATGTCGTGCGCGCCATGTTGCTCCAAGACGCGCTTCGCACGTTTCTCCGTGTCGCTGTCTTCGGTATGTGCAGCGATGATAATGTTGCCGCCGCGAAGCTTACCTTCGTAGGTTTTGGCTTCGATCTCGGGGATCCCCAAACCAACGAGAGCGCCGGTGATCCCACCGACCGCGGCCCCTGCTGCAGCGCCGCTCAGGGCTGCCATGACGGGACCCGCGGCAATGAGCGGGCCAACGCCTGGAATCGCCAATGCACCGATCCCCGCAAGCAACCCCAGAGTTCCTCCAACTGCGCCGCCAGCGCCAACCCCGGCGATGGCTCCCTCTGGCGCCTTCGTGTTGTGCTCATGGGCAAAGTCTCGCGTTCCTCGCTTGTCGGGAAAGAGCACCGAGATCTCGGATGCGGGCAACCCAACACGCTGCAAATCCTCGACGATACGCTCTGCCTGAATTTGGGTCTCTGCGACCCCGATAACGGAGTTCTTCATGTATTGTTCTCCTTTCGAACGATCGATGTGGTTGTCTGATTACTGATGAGGGACGTCGGAGCGGGCAAGTGAGTCAACTGCGGCTGGCACTGCCGTCGCACGTTCCGCTCACCTCGTCGGCCCGATGCCGTCGGGACAGTCAGGGTGTTTGAGCCGCTCCCTCCAAAGGAGCGAGCGGCCTTACACGCTGCAATTCCTTCGAATCAACGACTGCACTAGCTTCAACCGTGCTGTGCGGCCGTGCCGCTTCCGGCGACTTCCGCGATGGTCCGCATGGCTTCGTCCTTACGCTCTCGAATTGCGTCCTTTGCAACCTGCCCTAGACGCGTGGCTTCGTCACCAATGCGCTGACGCGCCTCGCGACCCGAGGTCGGAGCAAACAACAGCGCAGCGCCCGCTCCGATCACGGCACCGGCGCCTACGAGCGCCAGGTTCTCGAGCGCACAGCTCCGTCGTCGGGCCAGTCCCACTGTGCCCAAGACGTCGTCCAACTCGACAGCAGTAATCGTCCTCGCTAGCTTGGAAGTCGCGATTGCAGCACCAATCGACATGAGGATCTTCTTGGTATCCATATCTATTCTCTCCTTCGAGTTCTCGGCGACCATTCGCCGGAGTAATTCGCAATGCACCACTACACACGTCGCGTTCGATGTGACTTGCGATCCTGGAGGTGGTGATTCGATTCCATTTCGCAGTAACGTACAGACCCCCGGGAGCAGGATTCATGCCGTCCCGACATCGCAACTGGGCGTTGTTTCGCGTGGGACTCCGAACGTCCTTCGAGCACCAGCGATGGGCAGAGGCGCACGGCGGGGCACATGTGCACGGGTCGAGAGGTGCCTTCGCACCCCTGCGAACCGCCCGCGTTGCGAGGGAGCCGAGCTAGCGATGCCCGTCGATTGATCGAACCACATTCAACAGTATGCATCGGCGTCACCTCCCGACTCGGAGAACGAGGCGTCCTCCCGACTGCGGTTGACTTCGTCAGTGTAATAAGGCGGACCATTCTCTCGAGGCCAATCGTCGAAATGGGCCTGGCCACTGTTTAGTTCGGGTCGCCAATTCGAACGCTCGTTGCCACTGTCCGTAGTCATCATGATGGTCTCGACAGCACTCGTTATGGATGCGCCCATCAAGTGAGGCTCCCTCACATGCAAGGTCCTGTTGACTATAGCGTTACCCCCACGCCCCCCAGAAGGGCGAGGGCACCTGGACTCGGAGTGACGTATGCTCTCGCGTCTGCGAACAGAAAGGCTGGACCAAAATGGTAGGCACCAACCACTCCCGGCTGGAACGCGCCAACGGTTTCGGCGGAGTCTCGTCCGAACCCGCTATCGCCCTCTCGGACGAACGCCGCCCCGCCAAATACGTATGGCATGAGTTCCCAACGTGAGGACAAAAAGAGCTTATAGCCAAGCTCTCCGCCGAGCATCGAAGCGTTGCCGGAGTAATAGGTATACGCACCGCCCAAGTAGACGCCGGGGCGAAACGAGTACCCAATTCGTGCACCAGCACCCACGCCATATCCAACACCGGCGAAGCCTGCCAGTGTGAATCCCTCGCGCACGCGATCATGATCGCCAACTGCTGGATCGCCGACTTGACTGCCCGCACCTCTCGGCGTCTCGTCAAGCGTATCCGCAGCCTGTGCGTCTCCTGTTCCAGCAAGACCAACCGAGAAAAAGCTCAGCCCGCTGATCAATAGCCCAATGATGGTTCGACGCTCTACTTTCATGAGACCTCCCAATGCATCCGGAGCTCCTTCGAGCACCGACCGGTTTGATTTGCCTACTGTAAAAGACCGCCGTTCCGCTCGCTCCGCTGAGCGACCTCGAAGCTGTGCTCCTCAGATGACCGCTAGTAGTCCTGCGGGCTCGCTCCTCGGGCGCTCGGCTCGCTTCGGTTTCGGCGGTTTCGTCACGACATCCAAACCGGTCGCCGCTCTAGGCGTACTTGCCCGTTCCTTCGCTGAAGTCACGGCATCGGTACGTAGGGTAAATTCGAAATTTCCGAAGTGCGCAGCACGCCCAATGGAGGTGCCACGTTGCGCGTAACGAAAGGCAAGGTAGGTGCCAACCGCCGCCGACCCAGTGTCGTTATGCTAAATGACTACGAACTGACGGCACTGGTGCAGGAGCGACTCGACAGGAAGCTACATTCCACGCATGCACAATGACACTGTGGCACCCCTTCCGCGGGGTGTGGCCCAATGCATTCTGCGCCCCACCAACGCTACCCTTGCACGGCGATGAGCTTACACGAAGCGTCACCGCCGAAGTGTCCAGTGTGCCACTCGGATACAAGCGGGGAACATATGCCTCGCGAAGCGTATCGTCGGGGCAAGCGTGCCCGATGTGGCAGACTTGCATCCGAGTAAGTCTTGGACAGCGCGCACCTCCGCTTGGCACGCAGGCTGCAGCGTGGATCGAATGGCCTCAATCGCGAGCGCTTCCCTTCTTGGCGACACGACTCTCACTGCGGCGCCGACGCTGAACGAGCTCCGAACGCGAGCCAGTGCGTTGACTCACCGGGGACACGTTCGAGAAAATAACGAAGACCAGTTCCTCATCGGGGACGTATCGAGCGCAATTCACGTCAAAAGCGCTTCGCTCTGTCCCACGAAGATCTTTCTTGGTTCTTCGCCACTTTCCCTTCTCATCGTCGCAGATGGTATGGGTGGGCATGCTGGTGGAGAAAGAGCATCCGCAATCGCCGTGAGTTCAGTCGAAGCGTTCATCCTTCGCACATTGGGACATTTGGGCGCCCTTCGGATCCAAAATGCCGAAGACCTATTGCGCTCCAGCTTCGAGGCTGCAGACGGTAGCGTTCTCGAAGCCTCCCGATCGAGTTCGTCGCTCGCGGGAATGGGAACGACCATGACTGTTGCCCTGGTACGTGGAAGTGAGGCTCATATTGCGCACGCCGGCGATAGCAGAGCCTACCTGATACGGGACAGAAGCCTCAATCGGTTGACACGGGATCACACCGTCGCAGAGGAATTGAAAGCTCGCGACAACGGCGCAGGCAGCCGGGTCGCAGTCGACACTGAGACGCTCCGCCATATGAGTCATATGATCACGAATGCAGTTGGAGGCGGTACTGCTGGTGTAGAACCAGACGTTACGCGCATCGAATTGCGAGCAGGTGATCGAATCCTATTGTGCACGGACGGTCTGACGAACATGGTGGACGACGCTCGGACCATCGAACTCATCAACGCGAACCCATCCCTTGATTCGGCGTGTCAGACGCTCGTCGACGCCGCGCTTGCGGCCGGGGGCCAAGACAATGTGACCGTCCTCGTGGCAAACGTTGAAGCTGCCTGAGTGACCTATCGGGCCCATCGCTCGAGCTTCGACCCGCAAGCGCGAGGTGCTCCGGTTGCGCCTTCGCGTCGATCCAGTTTCGCCGTCGATCCGACTTCAGCGCGCGACATCAATGTGGGCCCACTTCGCCAGAGGGTCGTTCCCCTCGCTCCGCAATATGTCGACCGACGAATTCTGCCGCGCTCGCAGAGAATGCGCTCAAGGTACGAGCACTCGCTGATGCCGCGACGCCAACGCCATCGACCGCCGTCGCGACGGTCTGCTTCACGACATCCGGGTCGGCTCTCGTCGCCAGAGCAAGAACCGTAGCTACTCCCACCAATGTCAGTGCTGCAGGCCACAGCGGTTTGACCGGCACCCGCAATTCATCCGTGTCGATCCGCCTTCGAGCACGAATCGAAGGCACCGTCATCGTACGAACCGGCACTGGTTGTTCATCCCGTTTTGCATCATCTTCGAGGAACCACTCATCCTCGACTACGATCTCGGGCTCGGACAAGTAGGGTTCCAGCGCAGCGGCGAGTTCGCGAACCGATTGAAAACGCTCATCGGGACGCTTCTTCAAGCATCGCGCAATTATCTCGTCGAGTCCTTCTGGAATATCTGGGCGCAATGCACGCACGCTGCCGGGTTCATGATAGAGCACCTGAACGCACGTAGACTCGACCGTTTCTCCGCGGAACGGGGTGTCATTCGTGAGGAGCTCGAAGAGCACTACACCCAAAGACCAGACGTCCGAGCGACCGTCGACGTTTTCCGGTGAGGAGATCTGCTCCGGGGCCATATAGTGCGGCGAACCGAGACCCTCATTTCTAAGCTGTGAATTGCGTTTCGAGTACGCCGGCGCTTTCGAGATGCCAAAGTCAATCACTTTCAAGACCTCGCCACGGTCCGGCGTACGCGCCAGAAACAGATTCTCTGGCTTGAGATCTCGATGAACGATGCCGCGAGCGTGCGCCTCTGCCACGCCATCACAGGCCTGCACCAAATAGTCTGCCGCCCGCCAGATCGAAAGCGGTCCCTCTGCCGTGAGCACGGCGCGCAGGTCCCGTCCGTCGAGGTATTCCAACACCATGAATGGGGGACCGTTCTCGACGCGCCCCATGTCCAGCACGTGCGCCACGTGCAGTCCGCGCAGTTGCGCATTGGCGCGGGCTTCGGTCACGAACAGAGACACCACATCGACGTGGTTCACGTATTCCGGGCGCACGACCTTTATCGCGATTGGCAGCTCGAGAACGAGATGCCATCCCCGATACACGATCCCCATTCCACCCTCGGCAACCACTTCATCGATGCGATATTTGCGCCCGATTACGGTCCCCAGTGCGATAGGGTCAGAAGCAGCGCGGGAACAAGCTAGAGCGGAATGCATGGTTCGACTCCGTATGCGAACCACCATGCAACCCCCAGACCATTCCGGGTTGTGGGTAGCCGAGAGGAGGTCGTTTGCCATTCGGTTGCGCACTCGAGCGCAACTCCCTCAGGGTCCACACCGCATGCTCACCGCACCAGGAATTGGCAGAGCCGACTCGGCTTTGCCGCTCAAGGGCTACTCGGACACTCGAAGCGGATCACGGCGTTGGCGTTGGCTCTCGAAGCCTGCAGCTTTCCTCCGCTCTTTCTCGCAATCGCGTGACAGACGGAAAGCACCTGCAGGTACTCGGCACTCGAAAGTTCGCCGTTGTCGGGTGGATCGAGTCTATCGATGGGTGCGTTGGGCAGGACGAACCCAGGAATGGATACCTCGAACACCACCGTATGCTCCGCCTCGTGCTCGAATCCGAGTTCAATCTTCCCGCCGCGTTCGGCGACTCTCACGGCCAGTGAAAAGAGACTGGTGAGCACGACCATGGCGGAGTTTCCGTCAACCATCACCTCAGGCGGTTCACCCCGCCGAAGCAGGTCCACTCCGCGCTGACGTGCAATGGGGGTGTAGAGAGCAAAAGCTTCGAGAACCAAACTAGCAACGGATTTGGGCTCGGTCTCTTGATCGGGACTGGTCAGATAGTCGATGAGCTTACGGATCCGCTGAGCGAGTCTGTCTACTTGTTCTTCGATCCGTCGCGCGCTCTCCGCCGCGTTCTCCGGCGACGGATTCGAACGGATTAGGGCGGCCCGACCGGCGATGACCTGCAGAGGCGTGCCGATCAGATGGGCAATCACCGAAGCGACCCGGGAAATGGCCGCTCGCCTTTCCGCGTTGCGGAGCCCGTCCAGCAAGGCAAGACGACTTGCCCCCGCCTCTTCTGTTTCCGAGTCGCCTGCCACGGGCTACGATTACCTCGACGGCGCACAATCACAAGGCGTACCAAGCGGAAAGCGTTCTCTTCCGTACTGTTGAGTACGTCTGGGTCTCTCGCCCTCCGAGGCGAGTGCGTCGCGAATTTTTGCCCCACATATGGCAGTTCTGGGGCATTATGCTACTCGCGAATTTTCCCACATGATGACTTTGCGCCGCTTTGTAGGGGGGCAACACGGCATGCGACTTGCACCGACGCCTCGCCGCCATGACAGCCGCTGCAACGATCGGATTCGAGGAATCAGAACAGACCGTTCGACGCGTAAGAGCACCATCGGGACCCGCTCCGGCAGTTCTCGTCGTCGATGACGATCGGGAAATGTGCGAGTTGGCGGAAATGGGCTTGAGCCAACGCAACTACAGGGTGACCTGGCGGATGTCACCCCATGAAGCACTCGAGCTTCTCGATCATGAGGACTTCGCCGTGCTCCTCGTCGATATCCACATGGAGGGCATGGGCGGGCTCGAGCTCTGCCGCGCTGCTCTCGCCAAACGACCCGATCTAGTGGCCGTGGTGATGACCGGCTTTGGTACCATGGAACACGCCATTGGAGCCATGCGGGCTGGAGCTTACGACTTCGTGACCAAGCCCGTTTCCATGGCTGCTCTCGGGTTGGCTATCGACCGTGCCGCTAGCTATCGGGCGATGAGTGACGAGCTTCGCCGCCTGCGTCGCCGAGTGGACACGCACGAGCTCCCCAACGTAATTGGTTCGAGCGCACCGATGCGCCGCATCGCAGATCTCGTGGGGCGACTTGCGGAGTCCAACACGAACGTCCTGATTACTGGTGAAAGCGGTACCGGAAAGGAACTCGTCGCCCGAGCTCTTCACGAGCGGAGCGGACGTCGAGGGCCATTCCTCGCCATCAATTGTGCTGCCGTGCCCGAAAACCTCCTTGAAAGCGAGCTCTTCGGACACGCACGAGGCGCGTTCACGGACGCGCGTTCGGCGCGCGCGGGTTTGCTAGCGGAAGCCGACCAGGGAACGTTGTTCCTCGACGAAATTGGGGAGCTACCACTTGGAATGCAGCCGAAGATCCTTCGCGCACTCCAGGAACGCAAGGTTCGCCCCCTCGGTTCGACGCAGGAGGTCACGTTCGACGCCAGAATCGTCGCGGCAACGAACCGCGATCTCGAGAAGGAAGTTGAACAAAAGCGCTTCCGGGAGGATCTCTTCTATCGAATCAACGTTGTGCGCATCGACGTACCTCCGCTTAGAGTACGCGGAAATGACGTGCTCGTGCTTGCGCAATATTTTCTCGAGCGGGCTGCACGTAATAGCAACAAGAACGTGACCCGCTTGGGGCGCTTGGTAGCCGACCGGCTCCTCAACTACAATTGGCCGGGAAACGTGCGCGAGTTGGAAAACTGCATGGAGCGCGCCGTCGCACTTACGTCCTTCGACGAGATTACGCTCGAAGACCTCCCCGCGAAGTTGCGCGACTACCGACCGACGGAAATCTACGCAACGAGTGACGATCCGAAGGATCTCTTGCCCATGCATGTCGTCGAAGAGCGATACATGCGAAAAGTGCTAGCGGCAGTTAGCGGCAACAAGACTCTTGCAGCCAAGGTCTTGGGCTTCGATCGCCGAACCTTGTACCGGAAGCTCGAGCGTCAGGAGCAGTAATGAGTGGAGGACGATCGTGATTAACGGCTGCGGGGCGCACCTAGATGGTAGCGCCCCGTGTGCATTTCTATGGCTGTACCGTCGTAGTCACGTTCCTTGACGAAGGCACGAAGAACGCACGAGTCCAAGCCAAACCGATAGACATCGCACCATCACAAAGTGCGTCCGCTCACACCCCGATAGCGCTGAGGCCATTCACCGCTAAACCTCGAATGCGCGTGCCCGAATGCGCGTGCCCGAATGCGCGCGCCCGAATGCGCGCGCCCGAATGCGCGTGCCCGAATGCGCGTGCCCGAATGCGCGTGCCCGAATGCGCGTGCTCGAATGCGCGCTCGAATGCGCGCGCTCGAATGCGCGCGCTCGAATGCGCGTGCTCGAATGCGCGCGCATTCGAACCAATGAATCGTCGCGCCGCGATCTCGCTTGGGGCGCCGCCACGCGCACTCACAGTTGCGCGTGCGACGGTGCAGGGCGCGCTATGCGGCACCCGCGCGAAGCAGACCTTCGAGGACCTCTGGAAGAACCGGCTTCACAACGAAGTCGTCGAAACCAGCAGCGTTAGCGGACTGCCGAGAATCCCCGTCAGAATACCCCGTCAACGCAACGAGACGAATGGAGCGCCCCGCTGCTGCGCGCATCTGACGCGCGACTTCGTAACCGTCCACTCCGGGTAACCCCAGAATCGATGAGAGCTAAATCTGGTCGCAACTGCAACATCTGAGTCAATGCCTCTTGCGCATTCGCTGCACCCACTTGGCGATGTCCAAGTGACGAAACCCACTCACCCAACATCTCCCTGGAATCATCATCGTCTTCGACGATGAGTACGCAAATGCTCCCAGCTGTCCCTAGCGCTTGATGCATGGGCCCAGTGTAGCGCAGTCACGCGCCAGAGCCATACAGGGCTATGTGTTCCCCGCAATCGCACGTTCGAGGCAATATGCCACGAGAACCAGTGATGCATCCAACCCACGAACACCATACACTCGAAGAGCATTGCCCTTCACGCTCACCTTCTCGGGATACATTCTGCTCCCCGCGGCAAGCGAGCTTACGAATTCGCGGAGTTGGAATCATCCGTGACATGATCCAATTTGCCCTCACCAGCGGAGCCGCGCAGTAGTCGGGCAATGGCTGACACCAACTCTGCAGGCTCCACCGGTTTCGGAATGTGCATACCGTATCCGGCCCGAAGCATGCGCTGACGATCCTCCGTTCGAACGAATGCGGTCAACGCAGCCGCTGGCACTCTGGCGACACGCGGATCTCCAGAATTGCGGATTCTCCGAATGAAGTCATAGCCATCTTCTCCGGGCATGCCGATGTCGGAGATGACCAACTCCGGACATTCTCGAGCGATCTCTGTGATACCTTCTGCAACCGAAGCCCCCGTCTTCACTACGGAGCCGCATTGCTCAAGCACCGTTTTGACGAGAATGCGCGCGTCATCGTCGTCATCTACGACGAGTACGCGCAAACCACGAAGGACACCTAAAGATTCGAACTTCGGCTGACTCGCGATCCGGCGATGGCCAGGAGATGTTTGCGCTTCACCTGCTCGAGAAATCGCCGGAATGGGTAGCCGGATCCAGAACGTAGCGCCACGGCCTTCGCCATCACTTGCGGCATCGATCGAGCCACCGTGCAGCTCCGTCAGTTGTCGAGCAATTGCGAGTCCCAAACCGAGACCGCTCCGCCCCCGAGCGTAACCAGACTCCGCCTGGCGAAATGGCTCGAAAACGTGCGGCAGAAAGTTCGGATGTATGCCCCGTCCCGTATCAGTGACACGAATCTCGACGGTCGAGTCGGAGCGAAGTAGCCCGACTTCGACACGCCCATCGGGCGTGTTGAACTTCACCGCGTTGCTCAACAGATTCCAAACGATCTGTTGAATTCGAGCGGGATCACCGAGGATCGGACAGCGGAAATCATCGAGAGAAGCTGCGATGGTCACGGATTTCGCGTCCGCCGCCGGTCGAACCGACTCGATTGCGGCCTCGACAACCTGCGAAAGATTCACCACCTTCAACGCCAAGCGCATCTTCCCACTGATGATTCTAGACACGTCGAGGATGTCCTCGATGAGGCGAGCCATTGCCACGGAATTGCGCTCAATGGTCTCGATACCCCGCCGACGTCTGGTGGCATCGAGGTCCGGAGACGAAAGCAGGCGAGACCACCCCATGATTGCGTTCAGCGGCGTACGCAGCTCATGACTTACCGTCGCCAGGAACTCGTCCTTGGCGATACTCGCGAGCTCCGCGCTCCGCTTGGCGACTCGTTCGGCCGAGCGAAGAAGTCCATTGTCGATGACCATCGAACAGAGCCCGCAGACTACCTCGGCAAATGCCAAGTCCGACGGTCCATAAGTGCGATTCGACGCCACGATCGCAAACGACATTGCGCCCACCGTCTGCCCTCGTGCAACGAGAGGCACGCTGATCAAGGACCTGATACGGTTCGATCCTCGCCTGGCGCTCGATTCCGCGTCTCCTTCAGTCGCGCCGAACGCATCGAAAGAAACGTCCTCGTCGAGCAAGGAACGCCCCGTCTGAATCACCTTCGCGCTTGCTTGCCGAATCCCTCTCGCAACGAAACTAGGAACCTCTTTCGCCGAGTCCACGATCATTGCCGATTCACCGTGCGCAGCAGCAATGCGACCTACATCGCGCCTCCCCTCCTCGAGCAAGTCGACCGAAACCCAATCCGCAATCCGCGGAACGGAAAGACGCGCCACGTCCGCAAGTATGGACCGATAATCGCGCGGGTCACCGAGTGTGGCAACCAATTCGGAAACGAGCCCCAGGCGAAGTGCGGCCGTGCGTTGCGCAAAGGCATCCCGGAATAGGATGATGTGCCCACGCGTCGAACCATCCTCACGTAGAATGGTCGCCCGCTTGTTGCCCACGGGAACGACACGCCGTCCGTCGCGAGAAACGAGCAGAGCACTCGTTGCCGTCTGGTGCGCCGCGTCCACCTCGGACCCATCGTGTCCAGCCGAGCTCAACTCGTCTATCAACCGAAAAACCTCAGCCAAAGAATGCGTCGAAGCCTCCGCCTGTTGCCAACCAGTCAGGTCTTCCGCAACCGGATTCATCACCGTCACACGATCATTGGCGTCCGTCACGATAGCGGCTTGGTCAATGCTATCGAGCGACGCCTTTAGTACGGCACTCGCGTCATCCGCAAGTCGACGAACTCGCTCCTCGGCTTCAACCATTCGCACGCGAAACAAGGCGTCCGCGGCGAACTGCGCAAAGATCTCTGGAACGATCCGTTCCGCTTTCGTGAATCCACGCACCTCTGCAAAGCCCAACGCAAGGAGCCCGATGGTTCGACCGCCAACGATCAGCGGCAGCGCCCCAAACGACTGTGCCTGGAGCGCTGATGGTGGAAGCGCCGACAGCAACGGCGCGAGAGCGCGATGCTCTTCGTTGAGAGGAACCCAACGAGCTCCGCCGTCATCGACGTTGGCAAACGCCACCGCGGTCTGCCTCACGTCGATTCGCTTGATACTACTGATGACGTTACATCCGACACCATTGCTCGCAATGAGCTCCAACTCCGAGGGTTCGGCGAGACTGACGTACAGCGCACAGGTATTTGCCCGCACGCCGTCGACACCGAACTCAACGATGAGCCGCGCCACGTCGGTGAGAGTCGCTGCGTGGCCAAGTGCCGTGCAAAACGCGGAGAGCTCTTGCAGGTGACTTCGCACGAACGACTCCTCCGCGCGCGACGACGCGCGTTCGAGCGCTCCCGCGCACAGCTTACCGAGTTCCATGAGCCACGCCGCATTGGTACGCCCAGTGTCGAACGAGCTCGCGAATTCCAGAACCAAAACTCCGAATTTACGCCCGTTCCGAGTCCTCATGGGCACGGAGAGAACCGTCGAAATCACAGGGTTCGGGCCAAGAACATTCAACGCGCTAGACCCGACCGATTCCCGACGGCTCGACGACCATGAGGGCTCCTCAGCATCGAACGCGCCAAGCACCTCGGTGGTGAGTGCTTCTGCGCGACAAGACTTCACATCGCACTCATTCGCATCACTCACAACTGGTTGAATGATTTCGAACGAGACGCTGTCGCATCGCTGAATGATGACACCTTTCTTCGCCCCGAGCGCGCCTACCACTTTTCGAATGAAGAGAAGTGCCACCTGCCGAGGGCTGCTCACGTCCACGAGGGCATCGCCCAATTCTCGCAGGAACTTGTCACACGCCTGCTTGGTCTTCAGGATGTCGCAGGCGCGCTCCATTCGCCGCAGTATCAACACGATGACAGCGGCTTCAATCAGAAACGCGATGAGTTGAATCGAGGAACGAGGAAAGTGGGCAAGCCGAGCTGAGGAATTCCGCAGAGCAAATGCATACCACCACGAAAACGCCAACATTGGCGCTGCGAAAACTAGACCTCGCGCACCTCCCAAGCCGCCAGCAAGAACGAGTGTGGTTCCAAAAAATGCAAATGGCGCACCTTCACCAAGCCCGTCTAAAATGCCAAATTTGGCGCCCGTCGCGAGAAGACAAATGCCGAGACTCCACACCAAGCTACGCGCTACGGGAAATCGAGCTGACAATTCGCTCAAAGCAACTATCTTGTGGCAAGTCATTGGACTTCGGGGAAGCGCTCGACAATCGCTTTCCGCCTGAGCATTAGCCGTTCATTATACGAAAGCCCCCCGAAATGTCCAAGCCGCTAACGGGCCCCTTTCGTAGCGATTTGCTACGGGAACGTCTAAACGCGACGACACACATCAACGAGTGATGAAGGCTGTAAGTCACGTAGCGAAATGTCACGAGACTCGTACGTCACCCAATGAAGCGGTGCGAATCGTCGCTTCTCACAAGCAGGGATATTGCGCATCTACGCATCCTAGAGTGCACCCGAGACCATCGCGTAAGACAACGCCAATCCGCGAATCGTCCAAGTCAGGCCATGAGGCAAAATCACCCCGCATGAGCGACCTTCGATCTGCGACGCGCCCATCACGCCAAAGGACGCGTCGGTACAGGCACGAGTGAGCACCATGAACCGCCCCAAGCCATTACGTGCCCGGCCTGCCATCTTCGTACATTCGGTCGACGGGGAGCGATTTAACGTGTCTTTGACGTATCGCGATGCGTATCCCCAGATCAATAACGTTTTCTCCAGATCAAATCCACGGTCGAGGAGCCCCTATCGCCAACTACGGCAGATACCGACCACGCCCGTTTGATACGCAATTCGAGGGTCAAGAAGGTCATGTCGGGGCTCTGCCCTGGAGCGGGAGCCCCAATGGTTCGCGTGAGTCGCGTGGTTAAGCGTGGCGTAATCTGAACCACGAGTTCAGGCCGTGAGCTACCGGTGCTCGTGTCGATGCGGGTGCTCACATCGAGGCTGGTGACATCAGACAGGGCTCGATTCAGGCCCTTCGTGGCGGTTCCACCGGCAACGCTTACCGCCGCCCCTGCGCCGGCGGCAGTATTGCTCTGTTGGCTCTGCGCGGCGTTCCCGCTCGCGAGATTTCCTTCTGGAGACCCAAAAAGCAATAGACTCAGAATTTCGTTTTGAGTCAGTACGGGTTCCGACCGCAAGTTGAGCTTTCCATTCTCGACCGTTCCTGCGTAGTCCGCGTATACCACGTAATCCGCGGGAGAGTCCCATCGCGCAGTTGCAGTAATCGTTGGGTTCGACACGTCATTGCCCTCGAAAGTGACCACCCCTCGTTCGATTTCGAAGCGCTTTCCCGACACGTCGAGCTTTCCACCTTTGAGCTCGATTCTGCCATCGACCTTTTGCTCGGCGCCTGTGTCGATCTCGAGACGTCCTGCAAGCTGAACACTGACTTGTCTGCCTCGTTCAATCCAAACGGACTGCCCGAGTCTGACCCGAATGCGCATCGTCTTCGTCGGTTCTTCTTCCGACGAAGACGACTCGAGCGGAGCGAGAGGAACGATGACGAATTTGCCATCCGCGCGATGGGCACCGACGCGAACGCCCTTGGCGGGCTCTAAATCTTGCACCCCATTGCCGGCGACCTCTGGCATCTCCAGATGGAACCGCGGTATGCTGACATCCAGTTCGTTGCTGTTCTGCGCTTTGCTTCCAACATAGTTCACCTTGGCCTCGCCCCAGGCATCGCCAATCACTACCCCCTCGTAGGTCACGGGAAGCTTTTCGGATTCCTTGATATCCAGTCGAGCCTCAGCCGACTCCAAGGAGAAGCCCTTGAGCTTTGCGCTTCCGCGACCGGAAATTCGCCCCGTGAGACCTCTAGCCTGAAAGGAATCCAGCTGTATTCGACCGTCGCGCACCGAGAGATTGGCGCGCACGTCCGAGAATCGTTGTCCCACCTGCGGAACTTGAACCACACCGTCACGTAAGGACGCCGTGCCACTCAATTGTGGAAAGGCTTCGTCAAGATGAGCGGCGAAGTCCGCATCCATCTCCCCTTCTAACGTGCTCACGTAACTCATCAACAACGGGGCGACAGCCTCGAGCTGAAAGCGTTCGGCTCTGAGCCTAACGTCAGCTCGTGGCTCGATATGAGGAATCAAATGTCGTCCCCACGTCGCGGCAGTCTTCAATTCGACGCGAGCGGCGCCGGTCGGCTGCTGCGCCTCGACAAGTGCCTCGATTTCTCCGTCCGTCGCTCGAAGTTTCGCCGTCAAGCGAGGCAGACGGACACGGTTGACCATGATGTCCGAACCGTCGAGACTACCCGTCAAGCGAGCATTCGCGCCCAGACCGCGAAGTTGCAATTTGCCCGACAAGGGACCTCGGATTTGATTTTCGACGAGAACGGGAATGATGCCCAACGGGAAGCGTTCGAGGTTGACGTCAGCAGACAATTCGAAGGGGACACTTTCGCTTCCATCCGTCTCGGAACCGATCCGCTGGACGAGATCCCCGGTCCATCGAGACTTCACCGTCGCCATGCCGCCGCGTCTGGATCGCGCGGAAGCCTCCACCGCGCCTTGGCCGCGAGTGTAATTTCCGCGACTACTGCTCCATCGATATAGTTGCGACCTTCACCGCCGCTGATCCGCGTAGCCGAAAGTTGCGCCAACATACGCGGGGATCGCAAGGAGCCATCAGCCAAAGCGTCGAAGAAGATTGAGCCGCGAAGAACATTGGGGCGGACGATACGCGGAAGGGTCTCTAGCTGCCGCTCCGGCACATGCACTCGAACGTTGAGTGGCGCATCCATCAAAGCGCGCAGAGGATCGGCGGCATCCAGCGCAGGTACTGGTAGCTCGCCGTCTATGCGAATCAATTCGCCTACGGGATCCGAGAGCACAGAATGAACCATTGCACGTTCAGTCTTACCATCGACGTCGGCACGCAACTCGACGTCGACCCCCTCGAGGACTCGTGGTTGGACCCGAGCTGCCGTTGCAGGACTGTCGACGTCCGCACTGGCGGAGCGTTGCTCGATCAGCCTGAGTCCTTTCGTTCTGACGAATACACTTGCCGTTGGCGCGGTGCCGTGATCGCGATGATTACGTACTTGGATGTCGAGCTCAACGGTTCCGCTCGCCCGTTCGATCGGAAGTCCCAAAGCCGCAAGGGGCGATCGCAAGGCATCGAGCTCAAGCTGCCCCTTGGCGGAAAGCTCACCGTGGAGGGAGCCGAGTCGCGCTCGCCGAAGGTTCCCGCCAGGCCAGTCGACGTCGACGAACGCTACCTTGATTCGTGACGCATTCAGCGTCAAACCCAACGCACCGTCCATCTTTCCGTGCTTCAATGCCACGGAGAACTCCGACTCGAAGTCTCGCACGTCACCGAAGCCCGCACGTAGCAACCGCCCTTCGAACACACCTTCGGGATTCGCCAACGTTCCCCGAACATCTCCTTCGATATCCAGAAGACCTTTAGGGTGGTTTGCCTCGCCAATCCATTCGGCAACTCTTCCGAGATCGAGCTTGCGAGCAGCGACGCGCGCGGCGAAGCGCTGAGGTGAATAATGCCCGGAAACGTCGAGTTCGCCCATTCCATCGAGGCGAACCCGTTCCACCTCGACCCGCTCGCCCGCAATACTAACGGCACCGGCACGTAACTCCACGGGGCCGCGAGAACTGGTCAATTTGCCGTAAACGTCGGAAATCCGAATTCCGCGGTCGAACGCTACGGTAGCACGCAATTGGCCCGCCCGACTCGCGTCGCGCTGAGCTGCAGCGGCAACCTCTAGACGATCGGTACGACCATTGATTCGGACTTGTACGCCCGCAAGCCGCCCCATCCGCGTCGCCACGTCGCGACCGTTTGCATCGAAACGTAGCTGTGGCTCTGCCAATGGCCCCATGACTCTACCTTCGAATCGTATGGATTCTGCGCGCACACTGGAAGTGCCGATTCTCTGTAGCGCCCCGTTTACGTTAGCGCGCACCTCAGAGTCGTGGAGATCAATCTCCCCGCTTCCAATAATCTGTCCAACGCCTTCGGCGCCCAAGAGGAGCTTGGCCCGAGTGGGATTGGCGACGACAGTTCGAACCTCGAAACCGACTACACCACCGCCCGTCGAGTTCCGCCGCAAGTGATAGGACGCATCGATCGGAGCGCCCGATTCGGCAACGTGGAGCGCGCCGCTAACGAACGTATCGCCATCGGGATCCTTGCGTAGCGTACCAGTCAATCGAGCCGCGGGGGTCCCGTACGCACCGAGTGTTCCCGGGTCGAGTTCGGCAGAATAGTCGCCCTCGAGAACGGTGCCCGTATGCTGAACGAGCTTCATGCGGGCGTGAGCAACCAACTTGGTCGACGGCCCCTCGAGCAATGCGCCCAGGTCGACGTCCTTGGCCTCCACCTCGGCGGAGTAGGACTTGATCTCCCCTAGCTCAATCCTTCCTCTGGCTGCAACACTGCCCGCAAGACTGCGAAGCCTCAACTCGAGCCCCAAGTCCGAGAGCGTACCCCGAGCATGCAACCGAACCTCGCTTTGGTCGTCGAGCTTTGCACTGGGCAGCCACGAACGCACGGAACGCGCCGGGACGTTCTGCGCCGTCAGCTCGCCCCCACACGTTCCAATCGCGCAAAGTGGACCGCAGTTCGACCGGTGCACCCGCGACTTCACCAGTGAATTGCACTGATCCCGTCGTAACGCCCGACGCACGAGAGGCGAGCGACAGGTCCGCCACGAGAACGCCCCTCGGGTCGACGTTGCGGGGAAGCAATCGAGCGAGCAGGCGAACGGAGCGAAGTCTCAAGTCGAGCTTGTTCGCGTCGCTCGAAAACGCCCCCCTGAGCTCGGTGAGCTCGCTGTCAATGACGGGTTGTGCAGGAATGCCGCCGTGGACCCAGAAATGTGTCGAATTCCAATCTCAGAGACAGCCACGCTCACCGGAGTACCCTTGGATGGCGAACTCGGCTTCCGTGATGTGAACGTGGAAAATAGCGTTGGATTTCCCTTTGCATCTCCGATGAGACGAACCTCGACATGATCGATGGCTAGCGGGGTGAGGACGATTTGGAGAGGGCGACCAAGAACCACATCGCGTAAAATCGACGGCCAGTTACTCCGCAGTCTCAGTCCGTCGACGCGGAGGATGCGAGTACCGTTTGCATCCAGCACGTGTGCGTCGACACCAGCCAGAAGATCCAACCGCAGTGTCCCAATCCGGTCGATGACGACGCGCCCAACGAACAGATCCTCGAGCGCTCCGTTGACACGCGTACGTACCCAGTCGCGCGTTGCGGGCACACTCAACGAGATTAGCGCGACCGCAATACAACTCAGGACTGCAACCGGGATCCAAAGTAGGTGTCGGATCCATCCCATTTTCGAGTAGCTCGAGGACGGCGGCTTTCGCTTCTCATCAAAATGCCTCCCCAAATTCCAAACGATACTGCCATAGGCAATCCGACCAACGTTGCTGGCCTCCCTTCATCGGGCGAAGAAGGGCTCTGGAGCCCCGGAATGCGGTAACCGACGTCGAGCCGTATAGGACCGACCGGCGTCTCGTAACGCAGACCCAATCCGACGCTCAGGTGCAGACAATCGAAGCGAAACTTCGCTCGTTGGGCAGCCACGTCGCTCGTGTCGGAGAATAGTGCGCCGCTCAGCGGTCCCGTGACTGGAAAGCGGAGCTCGATTGAAGCCTCCCAAAGGGTGAAGCCACCGAGTGGAAGGTCACATACCGAGCTTGGACGATCGGGGTTGTCACTCCGACAGGTTTCGGCAAGAGCCAACGGCGTCTGGCTTGGGTTGTAAAAGGGAACGTCGCCATGCGGGCCAATCTCGCGCAGAGCGTACCCGCGATTGGAACCCGCCCCACCGGAAAAGAATCCGCGCAGAAACATGAGTTGAATATCGCGGATCCATTCGGCGCGTTCGGCGTCGGATGGCATGCCGCTGAGCGCATTTCGTTGCACGGTGTCGCCGTAATTGGAAGGGAACAGGAGACCAATCGTGGCTCGAGTGGCCAACGTGAGTCGCTTCGTGAGCGGCACGTAGACGCGGGCCTCGGGCTGTAACTTCACGTCCTTGGCGTCCCCTCCGACTCCGGCGATTTGCGTATTCATCGACACGTACGCACCTTTGTGCGGACTGACTCGAATCGTCCCGGAGGTCGAGCGTCGTGAAGAGCTCCGGATACGAAACGACAACTGTCCCCAAGTCCTTGTCGAGAGTTCCGACGTAAGCGAACGGACTGTTGATTTGGAGGTTGTGAGACAGAATTCCGTACACCTTCCAACGCGATCGCTCGAGACCTGCAGCGGCGCGCAAATCCCTGTACCCGAGCACCGGAACCCCAGGATCCCTCGCGCTACTGAGCAGCACCGGATAGGCACTAGCTTGGGCGCGAAGCACTGCGTTGGTTCTCGCCTCCAGAAAGCCCGGCTGACGGAATTCCGCGCGCAGTCGTCCCTGCGGCAAGAGTCGCTGCGGCTTTTCGAACGTCGGCAAACGCGTTGGGTACAGCACCACTCCCGGGACGGCTTCAAGGACTAGTTTTCGAAAACCCCCAAGAAAGTTGGCGTCCTCCCACCCTCCGATAAGATGCATGTCGGTTCGGACAGGAGTCGGCTTGGACACCTCCCCCCAAATGCACACTCCGCAACTTCGAGCGCTCGACCCGGACTACGAGCGGAACGCGAACTGGCCCATGTCCCGACTCTGGTGACTCGGTGACAGGATCGATCGTCACGGCACTGAAAACGCCGAGATCGAGCAGAGCGCGCTTCGCTTCATCCAGTTCGTCTTGGGAGTACGGATCGCCCGTTCGGAGGTCGAGAGCTCGCCGCACTGGCGGTTCCGGCAAAGGACCGAGACCTTCGAATCGGATGTCACCAAACACGGATTTGGGGCCCGGCTCTACCCAGAAGCCAACACTGACAGCGCTCTTCGGCAGGTCCACGTCCGCCGACAATCGCACTCGTGCGTAGGCATAACCTTCGTCCGCGAGAGCGCGCAACAACTGTGTTCGCGTTTCTTCGAAGGTCGTTTCATCGAATGCCCTTTCGAGCGGTAGCGCATTCGTCGTCGCCGTACGAATGCGCTGGGCTTCACCTGCAGAAAGTGATTCCAAGCCGTGCACGTCCACTCGCACGATGACTACGGGAGGGCCTTCCTCGACCCGAATACGCACACGAGCCCCTCGACCCTTCAGCGTGACCTGTGCGGCTCTCACCCGAGCGCGATAGTATCCACGGGCGCGATAATAACGTTCGATGCGTTCGAGGTCTCGTTCGAGAACGTAACGATCGAAGACCTGGTAGTCGTATATGACACCGGAGAACATCCCGAGAAATCGGGGACTCGGTTTGGATGCAAGTTGCTGCTCGATGTCGTCCTCATCGAGCTGGTCGTCGCCCTGGATTTCGATCGACTCGAGTGTATAACGACCCTTTGGCAAGCTGGCGCAACCCGAGCAGAAAAGGACTAAGCAAGCACGTATCGAACGAGACGGAATCACGAACACGGCACGGCAGATGCAAGCTACATTCCAATGCCATGCGTCATCATTCGCCGATGCGGGAGAATTGCCACGATAGCGTTGGTCGTGCCGCTTAGCCTCGACTGTGGCGGCGCACTGCCATCCCCGCCAACGGCTCACCATCGGCCGGACAGCTACGCCGACGTGCCTTACGCTCCGCCGGCGGCCCTCGCAGAAATGGTCCCCAATCAACCAGCGACCAACGCCGTTTGGGTGAATGGTGACTGGGCCTTTAGAGGTAGAACTTACGCATGGCGACGAGGTGGATGGTATCTATCCGCACCCCATACACGCTACGCGCCGTCGCAAGTGGTGTACCTGCCTGAGGGGCGCATCCTATTCGCTCCCGGCACGTGGTACGCAGACGACGGCTCCGCACTCCAGAGGCCCAAGCCCATCGTTCCCGCAGTCACACCGCCCAACGAAATCACTCCCGAGTCTCAGACGGGACGCTGAGGCGTTCGACTCAGGAGCGTGCACGACCAATGAGCGGCTAAGGTTGAACCGCGCGCGACGACGTGATCTTGAACCGCAGCGTCAGCCAAGTGCCGTCTCGATTTGCGTCTATAACGCTCATCGTTCGACGAGTCTGCCCACTTCATGACGATAAATGCGTCCCCTTCGATTACGCGTGAGCATGTAGGATGACCTCAATTCAGGTCGCGTCAGATGAGACTCCCCGGATGCCAAAATCGCGATCGCCGGATATCTCACTCGAAGCGCGATGCCACAATACGCGAGACGCGGAGGCTCAGCCGCGGCGTTCGAGACTTGTCAACGCCGCTGCACCTGCTTGCAACGAGGGGACGAGCGGCAAATTGTCCCGCTACTTGGGAACGGTAACGGAATTCGAGGCAAAAGTGACACAGGGGATTAGCCCATGATAGCCGGTGCTGGTCAGCAAGGCACCCGCCCCGTCAAACGCTTCTGCAAGACGCTGCGATAGCACAGGGGTGCGTGTAAGGCTCGATATCAGCTCGAAACGTCGTAGCGGATCACTGCGTCGCGCAGGGAGAAGCGCATCGCCAGTCGTGCCTACTCTGTCGTCTTTTCGTGAGTGCTTTCCGCATGGTCACCCATGGCGATCCCGAGGGAATGCAAGGCCTCCCCCCCTACATCGAGCACTTCGCACAGCGCACGTGCCGCTCAACGCAAGCGGTGGTCGCGAGGTCGCGATCATCCACCTTGGCACGAGAGCTGCAGAGTCCCGGTTCGAGCGTTTGCGCACGACGCAGGCGTCCTCTTGAAAAGGAGAATTTGAGATGTTGCACTGGGCAGTAGTGTTCTTCGTGGTCGCTCTAATTGCCGCACTCTTCGGATTCGGTGGACTCGCTGCAAGTGCCGCTGGGATCGCGAAGGTCCTCTTCTTCGTTTTCCTAGTGTTGGCCTTGTTGTCCTTTCTTTTTGGTCGCCGTTTTCCAACCTGACGTGTGCTCTGACGGTTGTCGGGACTGACGCGGGCCGGCGGATTCGAAGTCGGCTTCGCGTCGGTTCCAGATACGTCGATGTGCTCGGCTCAGCCGTCATTTAGGTACATCGTCACGACGCTCCACGCGCACGTCCGCCAGGCGCTGCCCTGAGACGATGTTTGTCGCGGGGGAGCCGAACTGGCCAATCCACGACGAGCTGTACGCTCATTTGCCGCCCTCCGACGAACTTCGTCGCGGAGCGCGCAGCGGTCGCGGTCCTCACGCGTGAACACCGACCGACGTGACCGCGCCCTGCAGCCCCTCGTGCTGACGCACTGGTCGACATTAACGAGCGACACGCGCACGAGCGACACGCGCACGAGCGACACGCGCAACATAGATTGACACGACCAGATGCGGCTGAGTTCAGCAGAACGCCGTTGCCGGAAGCTTTGCTGTCATACATCGCTTCTCGAGTAGACAGAGCGAACGTCGCGGTCAATACCGAACGACGATTGCGCGGTTCGATCTGAGCGCAGCACGTTCACCGTGACTACCTTGCCTGGCAGTTGTAACGCTTGGGTCCTGTGCTGGTCGACTGCTCACCCATGGTGTCTCATCCCTTCGATCAGAAAACGTCGCCAGGCAAGCGCGAGCATCGATCTGAGCCGTCCTGAGCTGCCGGGCGGCGCCCGCAACTCAACGTGGTCAGCCGTTCCAGTGAAGGTCGAATGCAGAACGACGGACACGCTCTACCTAGCGCAAGGTTTTCGTAGCGAAGGGCCTAACGCGTCGTCGCTCGCGCATCTGCTTGACGAACGCGAAGCGTTGGGTCAGGGTGCGCGCGAAGGTTTGTTCCGAAACACGCACTTTTGCGTTTCGGAACAGTGGTTGTCGTATTCCTCGAGTTCGGATTCGCTCGCGAACTTCGAAACCGAACTTCGCAGAGGTCGATTGAAAATGACCTGGCTCATTCAGCTATTTGCATCCCATGGAATGGCGCAAGCCATTCTCGCGCTCGCCCTCGTCGCCTCTTTGGGGCTATTCATCGGCCGACTCAAAGTCGGTGGCATTAGCCTGGGAATAGCAGGAACCCTTTTTTCTGGGATTCTTCTCGGACACTTGGGACTCCGCATCGATCACCATGTGCTCGAGTTCGCGCGAGAATTCGGACTCGTCCTTTTCGTCTATACCGTGGGCATGCAGGTAGGTCCCGGCTTCTTCGACTCGCTGAAGCGTCAGGGTGCGGCGATGAATCTGCTCGCCGCGCTGATTGTCTTTTCCGGCGTGGGCGTTGCCGTTGCCGCGATATTCCTATTGAAGCTACCGGTCCCTGCGGTCGTCGGGTTGCTCTCGGGAGCGGTGACGAACACTCCCTCGCTCGGAGCAGCGCAACAGACACTCGAACTCTCTAGTCGGCTTACACCGGACTTGGCGAAGCTGCCCGCAGTGGGCTACGCAGTGGCCTATCCCTTCGGCGTGGTGGGAATCATCATCGTGATGCTCGCGATTCGGTTTGGGTTCCGGATCCGACCGGAGCAAGAGGCAAGAGCCTACGAGCAAGAGCTCGCGGAGCGCACCCGCGAGCTCGACAGCCGAAGCGTCCTCGTCGAGAACGCGAATCTGCAAGGCCGCACGATCAAGAGCATTCCCGGTTACGAGACCAATGGAGTCGTGGTAACGCGATTCCTTCGTAACGGCGAACTGCAAGTCGCCCGCGAAGACACCGTCCTCGAGTTGGGTGACATCGTTCATATCGTCGGAAGTTCGGAAGCGCTCGACAACATGATCACCGTCATGGGTCGCCTCGCCGATCGCGATCTCCGTCGGGTGAACGAAGCCATCGTGGCTCGTCATATTCTCGTTACCCACTCGAAGGTGCTCGGGTGCACGATTGGCCAATTGGCCCTCACGGAAAGATTCGGTGTCACCGTTGCTCGAGTTACCCGCGGAGAGTTCAAGTTCACGGGAACGCGCAACATTCGACTGAAGCTTGCAGACAAGCTGTTCGTCGTTGGGCCTGAAGCTGGAATCGAAGAAGCTGCGAAGCTACTCGGTAACTCCCTCAAGGCACTGGATCACCCGCAAGTGCTGCCTGCCTTCGTCGGGATCGCCCTGGGCGTGCTCCTCGGTAGCGTTCCCATTCACATCTACGGCGCTCCGGTGCCCATGAAGCTCGGGATCGCTGGTGGACCGCTCGTCGCGTCTCTCGTGCTAGCTCGTCTACGAAGGATCGGTCCGCTGAATTTCTACATGTCCGCGGGAGCCAATCTCATGGTGCGGGAGCTAGGAATCGTGCTGTTCTTGTCCTGTGTCGGCCTGAAAGCGGGAGAATCCTTCGTCGACGTACTGCTGCGGGGCCCTGGTCTTTACTGGATGGTGATTGGCGCAGCCATCACGCTTTTGCCCCTCGGACTCGTCGCATTCATCGCGAGGCGCTTCCTGAAGCTAAACTACATGCGGCTCTGCGGGCTCCTCGCTGGATCCATGACGGATCCCCCTGCGCTAGCGTTTGCCCATACCCTCGCCGCTTCCGACGGGCCGTCGGTGGCCTACGCAACGGTGTACCCGCTCACGATGTTGCTTCGGGTGATTACCGCCCAACTCATGGTGATCCTGCTCTTCATTTAGGTTCGCACTCGGGCACGTGTTACCGTGCGGACGCCTTGCCCAGCCTCCTCGAAACCAACGCCACGTCGCCGCGCTCGTCGAACCCGTCCCGAATTGCTGCGGACGGGTTCCGCGTCACGTTTTTTCAGCAGACGGCCGAATTGCTTCCCGCAGCGGCGCTTGCAGCGTCGGCTCTGGGGTTCATCGAATTCGTCATTCTTCCGGGGCGTAACGAGATAGGAGTCGTTCGCGCGGCAGATTTTCTACTCGTCGCCACCGGCATCACGACGGTTGCGCTTCTCCCCATGTGGCTTGCGTTCTCGGTCCTCGGAGCTGCGACGCGAGTCGTTGCCCGTCGGTTTCCGCGACCTCGAGTATTGCTCGCATGCATCGTCGGAGCAGCAAGCCTACCGTACACGTACTGGCTCGGGCGCTTCACATTCTCGGGGCCAAGGGTGTCGGGCCTGCCTTATCAGCCGCTCCTCGTCCTTTCCGCAACGCTACTCGGTACGCTTGGTACAGTGGCAGCTTTCTTGGTCTTTGCCCTGCGACCGACTCGTCGTTGGTGGCGATTGCTCCTCGCTCTGCTGCTCGTACTTGGCGCTGTCGCCACGGAACTCCTCAACCAGCGCGTCATTCCTGGACAGTACGAGCCACTTCACCAGTTCTTGTCCCTCGTCACCTGCATGGCTCTCTTCCTTGCCTTTGCGCAAGGGTTGGGATCGTTCGAGGGAGCCCCCGCACGCTGGACGAAGCCTTGGCGTACCGTGCTTCTCCTTGGTTTCCTCTCGAGTCTCCCACTCGCGGTATACCGCCTGTCTTCGACGATGAGAATTGGTGCGCTCATGACGCAGAGCGCGACCGTATCCCGGTACCTCTATCCGGTCTGGGCCCTGTCGTCGCACACGGACTTACGAGAAGTAGCCAATCTGCTAGACCAGGTCAAACCTAGAACGGGGAATGCACGAACGTTCTCGGAGAGGCTTGCGCGAGGAGAACGGCGCCCGAACCTAATCCTATTTTTCGTCGACAACATGTCTCCGACGAGAACAGGATTTCTCGGATACCAACGTAACCCCACCACACCGAATCTCGATCGAATCGCTCGACGAGGCACGATATTCACCCAAGCATATTCGACGATACCGCACACGAGACTCTTCAACACCTCGCTCCTGACGGGACGATTCAGCCACAGGAGCGCCCCAGATCGTATGCCCCAGGCCTTCGTAGAAAACGCCGTCACCAGGCGACTTCATGACGTTGGCTATCACGTGATGGCGCAGAACTGGTTCGACCTATCGAGAAGCAAGGGCTTCGATCCGAACCGTTGGGGCATCGACACGTACGTGCGTCCGCCCACTCCCGAAGAGGAAGCCGCAACGGACGATTGGCCCGCGTATTCGAACGCCGCACTATTGGATCGGATCGAACGACATCTCGAGGAAGCCCGCCGCAAGAACGCGCCGGTGTTTCTATGGGTTCATCTGATCAATCCCCACGGCATTCCACGCGGACCGGGCCAGTACCGCCATGATCCGCAATTTGCCTTCGGTCCAACGCTGGACGATCGCTACGATGGGGCCATCGCCTCAGCAGATCAGTGGTTTCTTCCCATGCAACGTCTGCTCGAGAAATATCTCGTCGATCCGAGCAATACCTATTTCGTGCTCGGCTCCGATCATGGATCGGGTATCAATCGATTCCGAAGGAAGGTCAGCAAGACGACCTGGCAGGACCATGTCCACGTCCCGCTCGCAATTGCCGGCCCAAACGTACCCACTCGTCGAGTCGACGTGGCCGTGGACTCCGCCCTGGACGTCTCCGCCACACTCCTCGATTTGGCCGGGATCACCATCCCCCCCAGCTACGACGGAATATCACTTCTGTCGCTCATGACTGGCGAGTGGCAACCGACGCAAGTACGTCCCATCATCGTCGCGAATCCGCCCAATTGGGCCGGTGTCGTCTACGGTAAGAAAAAGCTTGTGAAGAACAAGGGTGCCCTTTCACTCTTCGATCTCTCCGTGGATCCAACCGAGCAAAATGATCTCGCTGACCGCGATCCGAAGCTTGCTCGAAAACTGAGCCAACTTGCGGACGTCGTTCTATCCCGTCGAATGAAGGCACGTTGGCCTGCACGAGCGAAACACACGGAAGTCGAAGAACCCGAGTAGGGCTCTCGCGCAAACCGATTGAAATGCTCAGCATCGGAATTGCGTGCCCACGTGCAGCGTCCGACGTCACGAGAGCACTCGAGCCGTGAATCATTGGTGATGACTTACGGGAGCTCGAGGGCTCCGGTTGTACGAACGAATAGATCGTTCTCGCACACGCATACGGTGGCAGAGCTCACGCGGATGTGTTTCGAGCCACAGAAAGCCCTACGCGCCTATTTTTCGCGATGCGAATCCGAGTTGAGGACCCAAGTGCATTCATGTCGGGCGTCGCAGGACTCGATGTATACAGCCCGTTTACCGCATCCATTCACCCCTACGGTCCTGTCATCGATCCGCACCATTCGGACTTGGTCCTGAGGACACTGAAGGTCGAATGACGACCGCGCACGGAGCTGATCCCCGTCGGCGGCACCGCAAGCCAGGAGGGTCGCGCCAAGCAAGAGCATCCCAATGAGTGCCGTCCCGTTCATATGGATTGGATGCGATGAAAAATTGGCCATCGTTCTACCGCACGCCGACTAAAAGGTGTCCGCATCCGCACACTTAGCGAGCATTCGCCGCGGTGTCCAGCACGACGGATTGGCTGTGAGCGCATTGCCTGCGTCGGCAGTGCCCGCCTGCACAAGCCAGTAACGCGTTTCGCCGACCTTCGTCCGCGTCCCGCGCCACGCGCCCTGACGCCCGCCGACCTTCGCCCGCATTCCTTGGCTCTATCGAAATGCAAAACGCTTCGAGGCTCCCCGTCGAACGGAAAGAGCCTCGAATGACCAAACACTCTCCGAGTGGCCCTGACCCGCTCGAATGAACAGGTCAGCGCCTCACGGAAGTCGCCTTACTTCTTGGCGTGGTCGATCGCCGCCTTGGCAGCCGCGACGCGAGCGATTGGCACGCGGAACGGGCTGCAGGAGACGTACTTGAGACCAGCGCGCTCGAAGAAGTCGATCGAGTTGGGATCGCCACCGTGCTCGCCGCAAACGCCCAAGCTGATGTCGGGACGCGTGGACTTGCCCTTGTCGCAACCCATCTTCACGAGCTGGCCAACGCCCTCTTGATCGATGGAGACGAAGGGTTCGTACTTCAGGATCTTCTTGTCGACGTACTCGGGGAGGAACTTGCCAGCGTCGTCACGCGACATGCCCAGGGTCGTCTGGGTCAGGTCGTTGGTGCCGAAGCTGAAGAACTCCGCCGTCTGAGCGAGTTCGTCGGCGAGGAGCGCCGCACGAGGCAGCTCGATCATGGTGCCGTACTTGTAGTCGACCTTGACGCCCTCGGCCTTGAACACCTCTTCGGCAACCGCGAGGCAGTCGACCTTGAGGAGGTCGAGCTCCGCCTTGCTGAGAGCGAGCGGGATCATGATCTCGGGGATGACGTTGATGCCTTCCTTCTTGACCTTGCACGCTGCCGTCAGGATGGCGCGGAACTGCATCTTGCTGATCTCGGGGAACGTGATCCCGAGACGGCAGCCGCGGTGACCGAGCATCGGGTTGAACTCGTGAAGATCGGAAACCTTCTTCTCGAAATCCTTGACGGAGACGCCCATCTCCTTGGCGAGCTCGGCAATCTGCTCGGCCTTGGTGGGGAGGAACTCGTGGAGCGGCGGATCCAGGAGGCGGATGGTGACGGGGAACCCGGCCATCTCCTTGAACAGACCCACGAAGTCACCCGTCTGGTAGGGCAGGAGCTTCGCGAGCGCCTTCTCACGCGCCTCGACCGATGACGAGAGGATCATCTCGCGAACGGCCTTGATGCGGTCAGCCTCGAAGAACATGTGCTCCGTGCGGCAGAGGCCGATGCCTTGCGCGCCACGGTCACGAGCCTGCTTGGCCTGCGTCGGGGTGTCGGCGTTCGTGCGAACCTTCATGCGGGCGTGCTTGTCGCACCACTCGAGGAGGACGCCGAGCTCGCCACCGAGTTCGGGATCGATCTTCTTGACGTCACCAACGTAAACCGTACCGGCAGAACCATTGATGGTGATGACCTCGCCCGCCTTGACGACGATGACGTTACCGGCCTTGTCCTTGGCGGAGAGCTGCTTCGAACCGTAGTCGATCGTGATCTCGGAGCAACCGACGACGCAAGAGCGACCCATGCCGCGCGCCACGACAGCCGCATGGCTCGTCGCACCACCGCGAGCAGTGAGAATGCCGATGGCGGCATTCATGCCCTCGAGAATCCTCGGGCGAGGTCTCGATGCGGACGAGAATGACCTTCTTGCCAGCAGCAGTTTGCTTGATGGCTTCGTCGGCACTGAAGACGACCTCACCCGTGACGGCGCCCGGCGACGCGGGAAGTCCCTTGGCGATGGGCTTGGCCTTGTCCTTGGGATCGACGGTGGGGAAAAGCAGCTCTTCGACGCGGCCCGGCTCCTGACGCTGAATCGCGGTGCGCTCGTCGATGACGCCTTCCTTCACCATGTCGACGGCGATCTTCACCATCGCGCGGCCCGCACGCTTGCCGTTGCGGGTCTGAAGCATGTAGAGCTTCTTGTCTTCGATGGTGAACTCGAGATCCTGCATGTCCTTGAAGTGGTTCTCGAGCTTCTTCTGGATGTCGAAGAGCTGAGCGTAGTTCTCGGGCATGACCTCTTCGAGGCTCTTGCCACCGGAGGTTTCGCTCTTGGAGATCGGTTGCGGCGTGCGGATACCAGCAACGACGTCTTCACCCTGGGCATTCGGAAGCCACTCGCCGAAGAACTTGTGCTCGCCGGTGGAGGGGTTGCGCGTGAAGCACACGCCCGTGCCCGAGGTGTCACCGGTATTGCCGAACACCATCATCTGGACGTTGACCGCAGTGCCCCACTCCTCGGGGATCTGGTTCATCTTGCGGTAGAACTTGGCGCGGTTGTTGTTCCAGCTGCGGAACACGGCGTTGATTGCGCCGAGGAGCTGCTCGAAGGGATCCGACGGGAAGTCCTTGCCCGTCTTTTCCTTGATGAGCCCCTTGTAGAGCGTCGAGAGCTTCTTCGAATCTTCGGTCTCGAGGGCGGTGTCGGGAACGACACGAGCGAGCTCTTCGTGATCCGTGGGGATCGCGATGCCCTTGCGCTTGGCGACGTCCTTACGAACGTCGTGCATGAGGTGCTCGAAGTCGTGGTGCTCGAGCTCGAGCACGACGTTGCCGTACATCGTGAGGAAGCGACGATATGCGTCGTAAGCGAAACGAGGATTGTTCGCCTTCTTGGCAAGACCCTCGACGGTGATGTCGTTGAGTCCGAGGTTGAGGATGGTATCCATCATGCCGGGCATCGACGCGCGAGCGCCGGAACGCACGCTGACGAGCAGAGGATTGGCCGGATCGGCGAACTTCTTGCCAGCTTCGTCGCCCATCCACTCCATCGCCTTCTTGACTTCCTCGGCGAGACCAGCCGGAAGCTTCGGCGGATTGGACTTGTAGTACTCCGTGCAAACCTCGGTCGTGATCGTGAAGCCTGCGGGGACCGGGATTCCGAGGCTTGCCATCTCCGCGAGATTGGCGCCCTTGCCACCAAGCAGTGCCTTTTGTTCGGCCTTGCCTTCGCAGACTTTGCCGGAGAACTTATAAAATCATCTTCATAGCAGTTACCTCACTCGCTTTTCGCGAAACTTGCGTTCGCTAACATCGACGACGGCGATCGAGAGCTCGCCTGGGATCCAGAGTGCCGGGACCACGGGGTCTGTGACGGTCCCTAGCCTCTTGAGCTCGGTCATCACGCAACCCTTGAATGGTTGAACCGGTCCGGCTTCATACACCGATTCCGTGCGGAGTAAGGTCCAAAATCGCCAATCCGGCGCGCAGTTCAGGCCATTTCGATAACCGCAGCCGACGTCTCGGGGCCCAATTGCGCGCCTGGCCAATTGCGCATCGCGCAAGAACGGACGCAAATTCTGCGAGGAAAAGCTGCGCTTCCGAAGCTGCTGGGAGCGGCGCCAGAAGTGTTTTGTGGTCGGTGAAGCGCGATTACGGCGCGATGCGCAGCGTCGAGGGCGTCGAAACATCAGCGACACCGAATGCAACGTCGACGACACGCACGGGAACGAAACCGCGCGGTCACATCTGACCCACCCGTCGGCCCGCGTGTACGCAACGCGTCGTCACCACGAAGCACCGACCCAATCCGGCAACGCTCGATTCCGCCCGCATGGTATGCCTCGACGCATGCTGATCATTTGCCCCGAATGCGGCACGCGCATGGAAGTGCCGGCAGATCACGTTCCGCGCCCGTTCTGCAGCACGCGATGCAAGCTGATCGATCTCGGGCGTTGGCTCAACGAGGAGATTCGTCTCCCGGTCTCCCCTGAGGCAGTGACCACCGAGAACCCCGGACGAGATCCCGAGAACTGAGAACAAACGCGACGTCAACTGGCTCGGCTGCGGGAAGCGACTAGCCTTGATCCCTTCCCAATGACCCCACGCACCGACCAAAATCGTTCGCGCCATGGACGAAGACGGCAACTTCCGAGTCCTCACTTGCGACGTCACCGACACCGTGAAAGCCACGTTGGCGTCACAAAGCGCTCGCGGTAGCGAGACTCGAAGTTTTGGTGAGCTCCTCGTCGCGACGATCCTCTTTCGGGAGACGATGTCGCCACAGCTGCGCGTCCAAGGGATCGCCAAGGCTGCCAACGAAACTGGACAACTCATCGCAGATTCCCATCCCACGGGCGACGTGCGTGGCCTCGTTCAACGTCGGGACGCCGAGAGCGAGGTCTCGCTCGTACCGGGCTCTACGCTGCGTATGATGCGCTCGCTGCCGAATGGGAGCATCAATCAAGGCATCGTCGAGCTTTCGGGAAAGGGCACCATCTCCGAGGGGGTGATGGCATACATGCAGACCTCGGAACAGATCGTGACCATGGTCGGCGTCGGTGTGTCGACCAATGCGGAGGGGCAAGTGGAGCGCGCTGGAGGCTATCTCGTTCAACTCCTACCAGGAGCGAAACGAGGTCCCTTGATGGTCATGACCGAACGACTCAAGGAGTTCGAAGACGTCCTCCCTTACCTCGAGCGGCAAGACTTCACGCCGGATGGCCTCCTCGATGAACTGCTCTATGCGATGCCCCACACGCGGCTCGGCGAGAGCACCGTGAGGTTCCATTGCTGGTGCGACGAACTGAAGCTGCTCGGCGCGTTGTCGACCCTGCCCAAAGCAGATCTCGAGGAACTGGCGCAATCCGGCGAGGCCCTACACATCAACTGCGACTATTGCCAAAAGGCCTACGAGATTGCGCCCAACCTGCTCAAGGGGCTCTTGACGCGCAGCTGAACGCCCCTCCCCGCGCCCGCATCGAGTAATCGAGAGCTCGATGCTTCGAGGGCCCCGAGCAACCTCGCCTAGGGGCCCCCTTGCCGGTAGCTACAGCCCCGACGTCACGGCACGGAGACGAAGGACACGCAGCGCTTTTGAATGGCTCGGATCTCGCCACCCTCTTCGCTCTTGAATGCAGGATCGAGTCCCCCGACACGCTTTCGCTCGATGCAGAGCGTCGCCTTGCACTGCTTTTCCTCGTCGGTGGCATCTTCCTTCTCTGCGCTCGGCGTCGCATTGAAGTCATCCCCCTTCAGAGTAACGGTCCCGTCTTTGCTCACGTCACCGTCCGTGTCGAAGAGGCAATCCCCCTTCAAGGTCCACGAGTGAGTGTCGTTCGCGTCGCTTGCGTCCCAGGTGACGGTGAGCTCGTCATCCGCGCGCGAGACTTCCGTGCTCGATTCGACCCCTTCGATCGAGAACGGATCGGGGAGAATGACGTGTGAGTTCGGAGCGTTTTCGTCCTCGTCCCCGCGATCGAAGGAAAACACGAACTCCGTGCCCGCCTCGTCGGTGGCAAACGTGGTCTTGTACGAGTCGCCACTCTGGGTGAGTTTCTTGCTCTCGTCTCCCGCCGTGCACGTCAGCTCGTCCTTCCCGGTGAGCTCGAGCGTGGTGTTGCTGTCGTCTCCACCCACCTTGAGCTTCACCGTTGCCGTCGACTTGCCGTTGCCCTCGGCAAGTACGGTGATCTCCGGATAAATGCCGGACGTGCGAATGTCCTCGGACTCGACCGTCTCGGACTTGCTGCAAGCCGATGCCAAAAGAATCGTTACAACGAAGCCCAATCGACCCAAATTCTTCATATTTACCTCACGCGCAGGCAGCCCTCAGCAAGGAGTGTACCGACCTTTTTAGCCTGAACGTGTTCCGAAGGGAATGGGGTTCGTGTTTCGTGCGTTCTTGCGGGCTATGCGCAGTTTTCGAGGGTCGGCCAATGGGCAAACCCTCGCCCCCCGTCGGACATTCGTGTCGCGACTGTGATGACGCGTCACGGTTCGAGCGCTGTTGCGTCGGCCACGCCGCAACAGCCGCACGGCGACCCCGTCGCGGACGTCACGATGCGATATTCGAACAAATGCCGGCAGTTGTAGCAGGTTTACACGTCCCCGAGTCGCAGTGGTAGGAGAGGCACTGCATCGGCGAGTCACAGGCCTCGTCGGTCTTTCGAAGGGGCGAACAAACCTGCTTCGTCACGTCGCAAAACGCGCCCGAAGCACATCGTCCAACGACGGTCTGCCCACAAGGTGCGCCGACGGCAATCCAAGGGATCGCTTTGCACGTCGCGCTCCCACCTCCGTCGGCGTTGCACATGGAAGCGAACGAAGCATCGGTTGCGCAATATCGGTCACTCGAGCAATTCCCACCCGTAGACACGTTCCCGACGACGACCTGCTCGCAAGCACGTTCTGCATTCCGATATGCTTCGGATTCTGCCGGTTGATATTCACAACCATCGAACATGCTCGGTAAGAGCGGCAGACACGACGCGGCGCGCCCGGGAAAATACGTGGCACCCGCAGCCAAGTCCCACTGCCGGAGACAAAGTTTCTCGTATCCGACCTCGCACTCGTTCCGAGTCATGCTGCAGCAGGCGGCGATCGAAGAGCAGACCGTCGCCGCGACCGTCGAACAGAAGCTGCCGTAGCTCCCAAGGACATCAGTGCCCCCCGAACCGCCACCATTGGCGCCAGCGCCACCCTGGTCGCCGGTCGTCGCACTGGACGCTCCACCCAGATTCAGAGTCGAATTGCGGACGTCGACCGTCGTACCTCCGGCGGCTCGACTCGCTTCCTGCGAAGATGCCTGGTTCCCCCCGCTCGTCGGGAACCCCGCCGAGGCGGAAGGGCCGCCTTGACCACCCACTCCTTCCCGAGCGGAAAATCCCGCTGCTGACGCATCTTCCGTTTGGGAGGAACCGGAAGCACTGGAGCAGCCGAAACCACCAACGGTAATGAGCGTGACGAGAACGACGTTGACGTGACGAAAACGACGGATTGAATCCATGACGTATACTCCGCGGTCGCGCCCCCCTGTGATTGCGTTCTTGCTCCCCGTGTCTACGTGAGATCTTAGCATTCGCGTTCGAGCGGTTCGCGATTCGTCCTCGCGACGAAGTTCGAGAAGCACGCTGCGTCCAAGGTGTTCCGATGTCGACAAAGAGAAGTCTCATCAAGTTCGACCGAACCTGTTAGAGTGGCGAACACCGTGAAAGCACGCCATTTCGCCACGCTGATACTTGGGTCCCTGGGTCTTCTCCCAGCAATCGCATCGATTGGCTGCGAAGAGAAACCCAACACCACGACGACACCAAAGAGCCAGACGGTTACGACGTCAGCAACATCTGGGCCACTTCGAACTTCCGCCGCACCTGAAACGTCGATTGCCGCGCCGCAGCCGACCCGTCCTGCAAAGACCCTCGCGGATTGCCCCAAAGGAAAGCTGCCAGAGCTACCCTCCCCCGAGGTGGAAGCCGCTCTGCGCCTGAAGGCACAGAAGCCCAAAGGTGAACTCACCGTCGCAGAATCTGAAACGGATCAAGTCCCTCAACCTATCCCAAACGGAACTCACCGAGCTCGATCCCTGCTTGTTTGCTCCCATGACCGAACTCAAAGAGCTCTTCATCGGGCGCGGACAGGTTCGGGATCTGTCACCGATCGCCAAGTCGACGAAGCTCGAAAGCCTACGCTTGAGCCTGAATCCCATCACCGATATTGCGCCCCTCGGAGGGCTGACCAAGCTCGATCGGTTGGATTTGGCGCACACGATGGTAAAAGATCTGACCCCACTCGCTGGCGCGAAGAATCTGACGGAACTCCTTCTCGATGACACGCAAGTGAGCGACGTGTCCCCCTTGGCCAAACTCGAGAAGCTCGAGGTCCTCGTCCTGAAGAATACGCAAGTGAAGGACGTTTCCGCGTTGCGCGGACTAAAGGCGCTAAAGACACTCGATTTGCGAGGAGCGCCCGTCGATGACGCAAGCCCCGTGATGCGACCGGGACTGCGCGTTCAGCAGTGACGCAAGGAGAGCGGGAACCTGCGAGGTTCCCCGCGGCTCGTAGCTACGTTGGCGCCGCGACGAACTTCGCCGTTGGGCATTTTGAGGTTCCCCGCGGCTCGTAGCTACGTTGGCGCCGCGACGAACTTCGCCGTTGGGCATTTTGAGGTTCCCCGCGGCTCGTAGCTACGTTGGCGCCGCGACGAACCTCGCCGTTGGGCATTTTGATGCGACGCGTGCCCTCGCGGGGATTCCACGAGGGCAGCGCGGCGCTCGTGTCCGAGTCACTCCGCGTCTGGCGACTTCGGCAATCGGAGCTCGACGAGGCGTTCCTTCTGCATGCGCTGTGCAACGGCGGGCGCAGCGACGTCACTGTGGCACCCTGCCTTCGCTCCCTGTTTGGCCCCGACGGCGCGACGCGTCTTGGTGGCCAAGCGGTGGATTTCTTCCGGCGGCAACACACCACGCTGTTCCAAAATGCTGCGCTGTTCTTCCGTGAGCGCTTCGGACACGGAGACGCGCTCACGCGTGAATCCCTCGGCCTTGCCACTTGCGAATTGAACGATCTCCTTGGAGATCCGCACCGCGCACCAATCATGCCCGCACATGGCGCAAAAATCGGTGTCCACGTCGAGATCCTCGTCGTGGAGCGCGCGCGCGGTGTCCGTGTCGAAGGCCAGCTCGAAATGCTGCTCCCAGTTCAGGGCGGCGCGCGCCTTGGTCAAGCGATCGTCCCAGTCCCGCGTGCCCGGAATGCCGAGCGCGACATCCGCCGCATGTGCGGCGATCTTGTAGGCGATGCAGCCCTGCTTCACGTCGTCCTTCTTCGGAAGGCCGAGGTGTTCCTTCGGAGTGACGTAGCAGAGCATTGCGGCACCGTGATAGGCGGCGGCCGTCGCCCCGATGCAGCTCGTGATGTGATCGTAGCCCGGGAAGACGTCCGTCACGAGGGGTCCGAGTACGTAAAAAGGCGCACCGTGACAGAGTGCGCGCTGGAGCTTCATGTTGTACTCGATTTGATCGAAGGGGACGTGACCTGGTCCTTCAACCATGACCTGACAACCCTTGCGCCAGGCGCGCTCCGTGAGTTCGGCGAGGGTTTGCAGCTCTGCGAGTTGGGCCCCGTCGGTCGCGTCAGCGAGCCCTCCCGGACGAAGTCCGTCACCAAGCGAGAATGACACGTCGTATTCGCGCATGATGTCGCAGATATCCTCGAAGAGCGTGTACATCGGGTTCTGCGCGTCGTGATCGATCATCCACTTGGCGAGCAAAGAGCCACCCCGCGAGACGATACCGATGACGCGCTTCTCGACGAACGGAAGGTGTTCACGCAAGAGCCCGGCGTGGATCGTGAAATAGTCCACGCCCTGACGTGCCTGATGGCGCAAGGACTCGAGAATCACCTCGTAGGTCAGCTCCTCGATCTTGCGACCGATGATCATCGAGTAAATTGGCACCGTACCAATGGGCGACTTCGACGCGCGAATGATGGCATCCCGACAACCGTCGATGTCACCACCGGTCGACAAATCCATCACCGTGTCGGCGCCCCACTTTTCCGACCAGAGGAGCTTTTCCACTTCCTCGTCGGTTCCGGAGGCAAGCGGCGAGGCGCCCATGTTCGCATTGATCTTCGTACGCGTTGCGCGACCGATGGCGAGCGGATCGAGCTTGTAGCCCAAGTGAACGCGATTGGCGGGAATGATGAGGCGCCCCGACGCGACCTCGTCACGCACCTGCTCTGGCGTCAGGTGCGGCTCGCGCTCGGACACGCGCTTCATCTCGGGAGTGACGATGCCCAAACGCGCAAATTCGAGCTGCGTCCGCGGTTCGAAACCTGCTGGCGCGACGGCGAATTTGCCTTCTCGACGCCAACCTTCCGGCAAGAAATCCCACGCCGTTTTGCTGCTCGGCTTCGGCATTCCGGGCGTATCCGGCGAGGCGAAGGACAAGGGTCCTCCGATGTCCGCGGCGAGAGCGAAGGATCCGGGATTGGTTCCCTCGCGATCCGTCGAAGGGTTTGCGGCGCCATGCAGTGGCAATTGGACGATGGACATCGGGCTCTCCTTTGCACCCGGGACGGGGTCTTCGCGGAAACGCCTGATGGCGTCGCTTCCCTACGCCGGTACGAGCCGGATCAGGTTCCGCGGGTTCTTCTCAGCAGGGAGACCTGCGCCCCGAGCGACGGCCGGACTCTAGCGTTCGAATCGATGGTCGACCAGTAGGAGCGCTGCCCCCATGTCGAATGAAGGCCGATTTCGAAGAGTGCACGGGCCGAGAATTCCGCTCGAACCTGGACGACTTCTGCCCCTTGAGTCCTTCGACGCCCAACGGACGGGCAGCGCCAAAGCGCTGCGAAGCGCATGACGCACACTCGGTCACCGCGTGATTTGGCCAGAACCGCGAGTACTCCGCTCGGTGGGTCGATCACGGCGAACCGACAAAGACAGAGGAGCCACGAGTACGGCTTCGGACTTTTTGGCCGGACCGGCGCAAGAACGCCCCTGTGTCGTGCACGTCCGGACAATCGCAAACGCGACGCGCTACCCTGCGGCTCATGACGGAAAAGAACCTTTTCGAACTCTTGCGTCGAGCACGCCCGCTCGTTGGCCCGGGGATTTGGGATGCGCTTTCGGCGCGACTCGCGGAACGCGCGGGGTTCGAAATGGCGTTTTTGTCGGGCTATTGCCTGACGGCAAGTCTCTTGGGAGAGCCTGACTTCGGGTTGATCACTCAAACGCAAGTCCTCGAGGCAGCCGCGCGAATCGTTGCCGCGACGAACATCGCCATCGTCGTCGACATCGACACCGGTTTCGGTGGTCCCTTCAATGTCGAACGAACCATCGCAGGCTTGCTCCGCGCGGGCGCTGCAGGCTGCTTCCTCGAGGATCAGCTCTTTCCGAAACGCTGCGGTCACATGGAACGAAAACAGGTAACGACCGTCGAGGAGTATCTGCCCAAGCTTCGTGCGGCAATCGCGGCGCGCGGTTCTCAGCCGTTCCACGTGACGGCGCGCACCGATTCCCTTGCGGTCCACGGGATCGAAGAAGCAATTCGACGAGCAAAGCTCTATCGCGATGCCGGTGCGGACGCGGTGTTCATCGAAGCCCCTCGAACGGTCGAAGATCTCAAGCGCATTCGAAGCGAGGTACGAGACGTCACTTTGGTGGCAAACATGGTCGAACAGGGAAAAACGCCCATCGTTCCCACTGCCGAGCTCCATGCGATGGGGTACGACATCATTGCGGTTCCCGTAGCCGGTCTTCTCTCGACGACCCACGCCCTATCTCGACTCTTCTCGAGCCTCCGCGAACATGGCACGACAGCGAGCCAACGCGAGGAAATGGTCACGTTTCAGCAGCTCAACACGCTCTTGGGTCTCGACGAGAAGTACGAGAGCGAGAAGGAGTGGCTCGGTTAGAGCGCCAATCGGTTTGAATTGCCTACTGCAAACGCCGATCCTCTCGCTGCGCCGAGCGGCCTCGTCGCTGTGCTCCTCAGATGACCGCTAGTCGTCTTCCGGTGCTCGCTCCTCGGGCGCTCGGCTCGCTTCGGTTTCGGCGTTTTCGTGACGGTAATCAAACCGATTGGCGCTCTCGATCGAATTTCGGGCTGTGGGCGTAAGGGACTTGGTCGAAGCCCGGCGAAAGATGAGCGGCGGGCTTCCGCGCGTGCCCCCCTCATTCGTGAGGTTCGTCGCAGCGCGGCGCTGGAAGAGGTTCGTCGTGGCTCACGTCCACTCCACAGAAACGCCCGAGATAGAGTAGCAAGGCGAGCATTGCGTAACCTACCACGAAGGGACTGAAGGGTTCGAAGGTAAACCGCTGTACCGTGTCGGCCATGGTGAACCGATAGGTGTGGGTGAGTCCAACGCAGCTCAGGGCGGCACCCGAAAGCGCCCAAAGCGCCGCGCGCGAAAACCTCCGCTCGATCACCTCTACGGTGAGTGCCGCCCAGACCATGCTCGAGAGCAAAAAACCTTGTTCGAGAGCGAACGCGCCGTCCACGGCCAGATCCGTGCCCTGGAACGCGGCAAGGAGTCCGTTGTCGAAAGGACGCGTCGGGGTTCCCATGCCAGCAACGCGCAATCCCGTCTTCAGCAACAGCGCGCCCCAGCCCGCAATCCCCGGCAAGAGCCCAATGGCCACCGCTGGCGCATGAGCTCGCGGCGTCGCTTGAAAGGCTTGAGCGATCATCACGATCCCGATCCACAGCACGATGGCCATCCCGGCTTCGATGGGAATGAGCAGTGAGAACACCGAAGCTGCGCCCGTGAACCCTACGATCGTGAAAAATGCCCCGTTGAGAATCGAGTAACCCGTGCGGGCGCCGAGCGCCTTCCATCCGGGGTGACCGATGTAAATCGTCGTCGGGAAAGGCGAACCGAAGCAGGTTCCGAGCAAGGTTCCCACGCCGTTGGCGAGCAGCGACGGGACCGTATCGTAGTCGTCCCCGGCGGCAGCCGCGCTGTCGAGGTTCTGCACCGAGCCGATGACGTTGAAGAGCCCCATCGGAACGATGACGGGCAGAAACTCAACCAGATATCCCGCGCGCAGACCGGACCCGATCTCGCCAAACACGGGCCTCGGCATCTTCGCGCCGAGCCACCCGAACGCCTCACCAAAACGAGCGGGGTCGTACGAGGCCAGCCCCGTCGACCACGACAGCACGATCCCGAGAAAAACAGCCACCAACCCCCCTGGGATCCCGAAGGGGAATCGAACCCGACCGAAGTAGGTCATGAGGACCGCACCGAGGGGAAGGAACGCGACGACGGGAGACGCGAAGGTTCGGAACAAAAAGCCTGCAGCAATGAACGTCATCGCGATCCCAGAGAGCGTCGCGAGCATGGCGGCGCGCGGGGTATATCGACGGATCCAATCGACGGCCCATGCGCCCAAGGCTTCGATGAGGCCGGAGCCGATCGACGCCAAAATCCCGGCGCGAAACGCCATCTCCGCGGCTTGCTCGGGCGAAGCACCACGCTGCAACGCGGCGAGCTTGACCGGAAGCATGACGAGAAAGACGAACCCGATGAGCGAAACGGTATTGATCCCGTAAGGGAGCGCGCAGACGTCAGCGCGCCCCGTTCTTCGCTGTAGCTTTCGCGCTTGGTGAGCGTAGTAGAGATTGCCCACGAGCAGTGAGATCGCGATCCCCGGAAGCATTCGTCCGTAGATGAGCTGCGACGAGAACCCGAGGACCGTCCGCGAAAGGGTCGTCAGCAAGAGCACCTGGATGAGGTTGTCCAGGGCGAGACCGAAGAATCCGTCGATGTCGCCACGGACGAACCAGCGCGGAGACGCGGCTGCGGATTTGCTCATGAGCGCCCCATACTTGATCCCCCGAGCCCAGGGTAGCCCCGAAAGTGCGGTAGGATGTGCGGAGTGGTCCAGCCCGGACAAATCCTTTTACTGAAGCTCCTGCTCGCGCCGACCCTCGTGGGCCTCGTCTCCATTGCGGTGGCCCGATTGGGCGAGAAGGTCGGCGGCATCATCGCCGCTTTCCCCATGGTGTCGGGTCCAGTGCTGTTCCTATTTGCCCTCGAGCAAGGCCCGGCGTTTACGGTTCGGGCCGCCCATCACTCCCTCTTCGGACTCGTCAGCCTCGTCGCCTATTGTCTGACCTACGCCCGAACGGCACAGCTCATCCGCTCGAGTGCAGCGCCGCTGGTTTGCTTGATGGTTGGATGGGCGACCTTCGGCCTCGTAACATTCGGCGCCGAGCGCGCCAACCTCCCTGAAGCCCTCGGCATGCCAGTCGCGCTGCTCGCGATCGTCGTCGGTGTAAGGCTCCTTCCGAGAGTCGAGACATTGCCCCCCACGCGGCCTCAACGGAAGCCGCGTGCGATCCAGTACCTGCTACCACGCATGCTCAGCGCCGCCGCATTGGTCTACGGCCTTTCCGAAGCTGCAACCGTCCTGGGTCCCCGATTTAGCGGCCTTCTAACGCCGTTTCCGGTAGCGAGTACCGTTCTTCTCGTCGCAACCCACCGGGAGCTCGGCGTCGCCGGTATGGTGCGGTGGCTGCATGGTTTCGTCACGGGCCTCGGGGGGTACGTCGCATTCGTGTCCATTCTCGCGTGGACGCTCGTCGGTGGTGGACTCGCGTTCGGCTTCGCGATGGGCTTGTTCGCTGCCTTCGCCGTGCAGACGTGGATTGGGTCATTGCGCCGCATCGAGAGCTCTCGCGAGACGCTCCGAACTCCCGAAGACTGAATCGCGGCGCGAAGGGCCCCTCGGGAGCTCGCCTGCGAGATTCTGGACGGTTCGCGTTCGTCGTCCTGGCGACGCCAAACGTCTCGGGATGCCCCACGTCGAGGCAATCGCCGTGGCACGGCCGCACCCGTCAAAGCGACCCGCGTCGAGGCAATCGCCGTGGCACGGCCGCACGCATCCCGGTGTGGCCACGATGCACCGGCCACCAATCCGAACGAACCGAACGCGTCGTCCTGCCGAATGCCCACCTTTCGTGTATGTTACGCGTCCTCGCCGGTCGAAACGACCAGTGAGTTCGCTCACGAAACCTCGCAAAAGGCTAACCTGTGCCCAAATTCACCTGGGACATCGATCCCGCACTGCTCCACATCGGCTCCTACGAGCTTCGGTACTATAGCCTGATCTTCGTCGTCGTATTTTTGGGCGGCTACCAGCTCTTGCGCTGGCAAATCATGCGCGGCGGCGGCGAGGAACGCGATGCCAGCGACTTCTTCGTCTATGGCGTGCTCGCGGTTCTGATTGGCGCGCGCCTCGGACATTGCTTCTTTTACGACTACGAAAAGACGCTTTCCGATCCCCTGTGGGTCCTCCAAATCTGGACCGGCGGGCTCTCGAGTCACGGCGCCGTCATCGGCCTCATCTTCGCGATGTGGCAGTTCACGAAGCGTCGCGGGATCCCGTTCCTCGAAGGAGCAGACCGGTTCTCGTTCTCGGCTGCGCTCGGGGCCATGTTGGTCCGCATCGGCAATTTCTTCAATTCCGAGATCGTCGGCAAGGTCACGGACGGAACCTGGGGAGTGAAGTTTCCCCGTTACGATCGCGGCGGCGAGGTGTTCTATCGCCATCCCACGCAACTCTACGAAGCCGCCGTTGCGCTCACGGTCTTGGTGCTCCTCTTCGTTGCCGACCGCCTCATGGGCAAGGAGAAGCGTTATCGGGGCATGATGATCTCGCTGTTCTTCGTGCTCTACTTCTCGGGCCGCTTCGGGATCGAATACTTCAAGGAAATCCAAGTTCAGGCGCTCGAGGGCACGGGCGCAACCCTCGGATTTACGATGGGACAGGTTCTCAGCGCGCCCTGCATCCTCCTCGGCGTGTTCGGCGTGATCCGTAGCCTCAAGCGCAAGGAACCCGTGGGTTGGATCTCGGACGACGAAGAATACGACGAGGACGAAGGCGACGAGAGTCCCGAGGACGATGACGCCGAGGACGAGTCAGGCGACGAGAACGACTCGACTGCCAAGGACAACGAGAATCACGATCGCAAGCTCTTCGACAAAGACGTTGCGGATGAATTCTCCTTGTCTCCCGAGCAGCGGCGCGATCTGACTCGCAAGGCCAATCAGGAGGATTGAGATCTCGCGAGACGCAACCCCGTCAGCGTCTCTTAGCGACCGACCTCGACACGCCCGCACCCACCTCGGGTGCAACTCGAAACGCCGGTGCCCGAAGGTTCCGGCGTTTTCTTTTTTGCCGGTTCGAATGGCGAACGACGCGAAGCGCAAGCCCCGAGGTCACGGGCTCTCCCACGGCTCCGCGGAGCGCCGTCGAACCGAGCTATTCGGAGGGATCGCGATCCGCCGAGATGCGATCCAAGAGCAGCGGTAGATCCGAGAATTCTTCGAGCCAGATCGTCTTGGTGCCCATGCTCTCGAGCACCTCTCGATCGTAGGTGTCCGCCTGTCGCAGCGTCGCACGTAGGGCTTCCTCCAAATCGATCGGGACGCTCTCGGCGTCGTGCCCCGTGCGCACGCACCATTGGTTTGCGTAGCGCTTCACGTTGTTCGTGACCACCTCGACCTGGGACTGACTCACCGTGTGTCGTCGCTGCACGTGCCAATGCTGCGGGATCCCCCCGGGAATACGACAGGCATCGAGCAACCTGCGCAGGTGCGGATCGGCCATCGAGAGACCGACGAAGAGCACGGTATATTGCCGCAGGAGCGAGACGATGGTCGTCGGAGCCCAGTGATAGGCCACATCCGTGAGGCAGTGATAGTCCTGCTCCGTAAACACGATCGGATCCAGGCCAAGCGGGCCTTCAACGGGAAGACACCCATGCGGGTGGATGATGGGCAGTCCTTGGGCAGCACGCCGTCCGGCATTGGTGATGGTTCGGGTCACGATCCCGCGTCGCATCAACTCGATTTCGAGGAGATTGTCGAAGTTGAAGGTGACGATGGCCGGAATGTTGTGATCGGTATGGCTGGCTTGGACCAGATCGGCCACCGACTCGAGGGTCGTCCGAGGGCGATCCTCGATGCTCGGATCCAGACTCCGCACGGTGGCGTAGAGCCGATCTCGAACCTTTTCGAGAAAGTCACGCTCTGCGTCCTCGACCACGCCGTACTTGCGACGGTGCTCCCGAACGATCTCTTGGCGAATCACGCGAGCGAGCACGGTGAGATCGTAATCGAAATACTCCGTGAGCCAGTGACCGAGCGCCCGCCGATATGCAGGTGGAAGATCCCCCATACGTCGAGATCGGGTCGTTCGCTCGAAGAGCAAGTCGACGACCAGATCCTTCCAGGAGGGGATCCCGTACTCGACCGAGACTCCCGCGCCGAGAAAGAGGACGAGTTGACGCGAGCGCCAAGCACGCCGCAAGCCGCCGAGATCGCCCGCATTGACGGAGCTCTGCCCCAGCCTTATTGGCGGCCGCCTCGAGCTGAACCCGGTGGAAGCCTTGGGCGACGATGGATTTCTCATGACGCAATGCTCACGCTAGCCGACAACGACCGAAATCGAAAGCCCTGGACCGCACCCGCGCATGGCGTTCCACGACACTGGAACCAGGAATCGAATCCAATCGCGCTCAGACGCGCAGATCATGCGGACTTGGTCCGCACGTCTCCCCACGTTCGCTGACAAACCCTCCGAGCCCAGGCATAATCGCACGGAGGTAACAGGATGGATTCGCGGCTTCTCGATGCCTTCTTGGCCGTGGTGCAGAGCCAAAGCTATTCGCAAGCAGCACGCCAACTCGGCCTTCCGAAGTCCACGGTCAGCCGCTACGTGACGGAACTCGAACGCAGTCTCGGAGTGCGCCTACTCCATCGAACGACGCGCAAACTCAACCTCACGAGCTCGGGCCAGGTCTTCTACGAGCGAGTGGAGCCGCTCATGCGTGAGCTTCGATTGGCCTTGACCGAAACCCCCGAACGCGATGGGGCCGCTTCGGGTACCTTGCGGGTAACGACGAGTGTCGATTTCGGGATCTCGGTCCTGGCACCACTGGTCACCGAATTCCTTCGCGCCTATCCCCAGGTTTCCGTCGATCTGCGTCTCACCAACGAGTACGTGGATCTCGTCAAGGACGGACTCGACTTGGCCATTCGCATGGCCAGTCGTCGGCTGTCGGATTCCACTCTCCAGGCCCGCAAGATTGGACACCTCAATTTGGTGCTCGTCGCGTCTCGTCGTTATCTCGAGGAAGCCGGAACCCCAAGGAGCCCCAAGGATCTCGAGGCCCATCAATGGGTCCGATTTCGAGGCATGGATACCCTTCGCCTCACGGGTCCCAGTGGGAGCGTGAAGCTCATGCCACAGGGCCGCGTCACGGTCGACGACATGATCGCGGCACGGGAGGCAGTCCGCTCGGGCGCAGGACTTGCCCTTCTCCCCATGATCACGCTTCACGGGCAACTCGACGACGGCGAACTCGTCAGAATCCTCCCCAAATGGCAGGTGCCGAGCACGGACGTATGGTTCATCTGGCCGACGGCGAGCTACGTACCGCGGAAGGTGACCGTCTTTACGGAATTCCTAACGACTCGATTGAAGCAGTTCGAGCTACTCGCGTGACCTACTGCAGTCACGCGAGCACGCGGTCGCTCAACGATCCTGAACCTCGAATTTGACGGAGATGTCGACGTTGGGCTTCACGGTGACCCCCAGATAGTTCGGCACCGCAATTCCGAAGTCGTTCATGTTGATCCGGAGTGATCCAGCGACCTGTGCCTTTGCGCTCGATCCAGTTGCCTCGTAGTGCACACGAACCGGTTTCGTCACGCCGTGAAGCGTGAGCTTTCCGTCGACATCGGTGCCTTTCGTCGGAAGCACCACCTTCGAACGAGGCACGTCGAGGATAGCGTTCGGATACTTCTGGGTCTCGAGATATCGCTCACGCATGTGCTTGTCGCGCAAAGCAATACCGGTCTTGAGCGACGATAGGCGGACGACGATCGAGACGTGCTCCCCTTGATCTTTGACGCCAACGTCGTTGCCGTTGCCCACGATGGACAGTCCACCCGGGCCCACGGCCTTGAAGCTAACGGCGCGTTCGCCAGTCATGTTGAAAGCTGCGGAAGCATGCGCCGCGATCAGCAGGGCGAGAGCCGCGACGCTCAATCGAACGCCACTCACGCCTCGCCAGGATGATCGACGTAAAAAGAGCCCGCTCGTCGAAGATGCCCCGATTGGTTCCGAACGATGTGTCATTGCGCTTCCTCCTCGAGACGTTTCATTCTCTAGCTCCAAATGCGGAAACGAGATGCTGAACTTTCCCTGAAAAATCCTGCATGATTGACTTCTTCGAGTGGACACTCCGGGCGGGACTCGACGTACCCAGAATCCAACGAGAGCAATCCCGGCGTAGCTTCACCTGTCCAGACGTGGGACGGAACCGACGCACTGCGAGGACGGTTTTCACTAGGATGCAATTGCCCGTGGCCAACCGCAACACGAGACAGCGAGTTCACCTTCTCGGCTGAACCCTGCGTATTCTTGCTTTTCGTGTTCTTGCTTTTCGTGTTCTTGCTTTTCGTGTTCTTGCGCTGAGCGTACGTGCGAGGCGCTCGTTGAAGCGACTCGATGGCAGAGCAAGAACGGAAATCGCTCATCATTGGGGTGTTACGACATCACCGAACGCGTATCGTGAACTACTCCGTGCCGGCGGACCGTGTCCTTACGCTGTGACGTGATGAAGCATTCCCTCGCCTTGCCCAATTGCGTCCCATCACGGCCACTACGACACCCACCGCGATGACCCAGGCCGCAAGCCCACGAGGCTCCCTCCGGGTGATCTGCCCACCGCACCCGTATTTGATGGGCTCACCGCCGGGATTTGGATCCAAGGCGGGCTCCATTTTCAAGGAATCGATGTCGGACACCCCGTCGCCATTGGAGTCCGTTCCATCGCGCTCCAATTGATCGAGGGCCGCCGCAACCTCCTGATCGCTACTCGCACCGCTGAGTCCTGCGGCAAGCATCGCCTTGCCAAAGGGCTGCACGACGGGGCCCCCGCCCGCGGTGCTCCCGTGACAAAGGGTGCAACTCGGCGTCTGCGCAAGACCGAGGTGGTCTTGGATTGCTGCGGGGAATTGGGGACGAGCAAGCGCCGTCGTGGGACTGACGAACAGCGTGACCCATAGTGCGACCTTCAGCGCCGCCGACGTTCTACCGCGATGCCTCGCCAGGACCGAGCCAGCTCCGAATCGATGAGCGGGCACCTCACGACGCCGAATCGATGATTCGATGCGGTTGCGAACACGCTCCGCGTCTTCGCCTGGGACGTCACGGCGACCCGAGACGTCACCACGCCGCACAGACACCTCTCTCTCGGCACATGCGAAGTGTTCCGGGTGCGCTGCACTGCTTACCTCGTCGCGATTTCGTCGGTATGCGCCGTGCGCATTCTTCGACTCGACTTCGAGCTCAATCCATCGACTCGGTGCCATAGGAAACCTCACAAGGAAACGTGGATCTGCCCCAACACCATGGCGTACTTGCCAATGAGGGGATCCTTTGCAAACAGCGTATCGGCGCGAAGATCGACGTGTGGGTACGCGTACCAAGCGGCGGTCAACCAACCGCGATACCCCGTATCGGAGGTCGCCGCTCCGAGCCGAGACACATAGAGTTCGGGTGTCAACACGCCGTGCAGTCCGCGCACGAACTCCCAATCCGCTTGAACGTTGCCAACCAGCCCCCACACGGGATCTCCGTTCGAGGTCGGAATGGAATGGACGATGTCCCACTCGCTCATGAGAGCCAAGTCAGAGGTCGGAGCCCACCGCATGAAGGCGCCGTGAGCGCCCCGCAGAACGGCACCGCTGACTTCTTTCAGTTCGTCGGTTCCTTGATAAGTCGCCAAGCTACTCACGCCCACGGCTAGCCGTGGACGGACGACGTACTCGAAGTAGCCCGAATAGCCGCGCCGCCGATAGGTGTCCGGGCGAAGCTGGTAATTTCCAAGCACTGCCATCACTTCGTAGCGGAATGTCTCGCCCTGGTGAAAGTACGACAAACCATACTGCTGCTGGGAATCCAGATCGGTCTGGGTGACGTTGCGAACGTACAGGTAATGCTCGATGGTTCGAAGACCGAAGGGCAGATACATGCGTCCCAATCGAATCTTCTGCTCCGTATCGATGGCATATCCGACCCAGAACTCACGCGACACCAGATTGTCCTTGGGACGTGACGTCACGAACGCGGCTTGTGCTCCTTCGTGGGAATATCCGAGTGAGCCCGCCATCTCCCAGTCGCCCGCGGTGACCTTTCCACGAAGATCGGCTTGCATCCACACGCTCTTGCCTCGTCCGGCGCTTCCCTGCGGTTTGAGGTAAGAGTACATGTAGCGACCGGAAAACCCGACGTTCAAGAATTCCGGGAGCGTCATCGCTCCCCAAAGAAACTGACTTCGCCGATCGACTTCGTCCCCAGGTGGGCCATGGCCCAAGGAGCTCAGCAGCGTTTGCGTCTGAGCTCGACCATAAGGCGTGAGCAGGAAGCCGCCCGAAGGGTCTTCGTGACAAGTGGCGCAGCCCGTGTACTCGTGCCGAATCATCCACGGGTAGGACCAACCAGTCGACGTCCACGTGGTCACGCTCAGAACGATGACCGAAAACCAGATGAAGAATGCTCGATTCACGGACGCGCCCTCGATGTGGTGCAGCTTACCCCGACACATACGAAGCGTTGGGGGCGAACGGTTTCAGGGATTTGTCGAGCGCTCCCTTTGACCATGGATTTCAACGCAGATGACGCGGCCGCGACGGGCCATTTCGCCGGATTTCGTCCCGCGCCGCGAGATCACGAGTAAGTTCGCTGCCACACCGAGGTCGGTCCCCCCGCTCGGCACCCGATGGCGTGAAGCTTCCATCATCGTGAGCCGAACCACGGGTCACTCGCCAGGACCACCGCTCTCCGCTCCACCGCTCGCGGCTCCAACCTGGCGCACGCCGACGCTCCGTCGCCGCTTCTCGCCACCATGAAATAGCCTCGTCCAAGTGTGTCGATGTGGACGCGCGTGCAAGTGAGCCGTCTCGTGAAGACGAATCGGTGCCCAGCGTCACTGATTCGCAGCCAAGACGCTCGGCTTCGATTCGCCGCGGTCCTCTAGAGCGGTGCGAGCCAGAGTGTCCCGAGGTGATAAATCGAAGGAACGAGAGCAAACACCCACGTCAAGAGTGCGCCACGAAAGCGCGATCGCTCGGGCTGCTCGGAGCGTAGCGACTCGAGTGCGACAAGGGCCGCCATGAAACCGAGCACGACGAAGTGTGCGGCACTCGAATGATTGGGGCGCACACCGGGATAGCTCGCCATGCCGAGCACCCCGAAGACGAGGAAATGGACTTAGCCACAGCAACCAATGAGGGCTCCGCAGTGGCAGCAACGAAAGTGGAACGAATAGGATCAGCCAGAACTCGAGCTCCGTCTGTCCACAAAACCGGAGAAGGACGTGAGCCGGATTGGTGACGAGCGTTCCGAAAAACGCCGTGAGCCCCGGCGATTCGTTCAGCAGCAAGGAGCGGAACTTCGCGTCGTAGGTGTCGACTCCCAAGCGAGGCAAAACGACGAAGGCCAGCACTGCGAAGTAAGCCGCGCCGAAAGACGCGAGCCAGATGGCACCCTTGGCGTTTCGCTCGCGATAAGCAAGGTGGATCCCGAGGCACACGAGCCACGTCGCCGTTTGCTCGTGGATTGCGAGCATGAGCAACGTCGCGAGCACGAATGCGACCGGACGCTTACGTTCCCAAGCGTGGACCGCCCAGAAGAAGAACACCGCGGCCGCGCCGAGCGACAGCTCGGTTCCACTGGCGACGAGCAAATGCTGAGGCAGAGACAAATAGGCCAGGGCGACGATGAACGCCGACGGCACGCCGAAACGGCGCCGGCAGAGCATGAAGATGGGAATGGCCGCGCTTGCCACGAGCACCAGAGACGAAAGCGCAGCAAGCTTGGCTGCCGCTCTGCCCATCGGATGAAGCACGAAGGGTAGGCTCAAAATCCCGCCGTGACCCAGGCGTTTCAAACCACCGAGCCACGTCAGCGACGACAGCTCTCGCGCTGGTCGAACGCCCGACACCACGTCCCCCTGCATACCTCGATAGACGACCCAGCTTACGATGACGAGGAGGGCGAGGATGGGCCCCCATCCGCGCATGCGCGAAGGGATCCGTTCGCCCACGAAACGCACCATTTCACGTAAGGAGTTCCAGACTCGGATTTCGTCCAAGCGACGAGTCGCCGCCCACACGAGCAGCGAGCACGCGAGGGTTGCGGACAAGAAAAGAAAGGTCTTGCCCTTCCATAGTCGTTCTTGTAGCAGCAAGGGCCAAAGACCAAGGGGCGCAACTGGCGCGAGCCACCTCGCCACTCGCTCGAAGGTCGCGAGACGATGGGGATCACCGACCCGCATCGTCACGAAGACGACCACGACTGCCGGCAAGCCGAGCATCGCGAGAAACAGGATCCGCAGCAGCACCATTCTCGCCGACAGAGCAAGGTGATTGTCCGAGGCAAAGCTTGCGACCTTTGGCCCGAGACTGAGCAGGCTCGCCCCGATGCCGAAGCTAGCACCAACTCCCGCGAGTACGGCACATGCCCGTGCAAACCGCGCAAGTCGTGGTGTGGTTCGCTCGATTTCAATCGTCGACATGATGACGTCCCCCCATGCGGGCGATGAATTGCTCGTTCTGATCCGTGGACGCGCCGCGCTTGGCCAACACGAACTCGCCGCTCTCGATGACGATACCAAACTGCCCGACGTCCAGGGCGCGAACCACGTTCCTGCGCTCGTCGCCCGACGTGGGCAGTCGGAAGATGATGTAATCCGCATCGAAAACGCCGATGCGTAGCGTGTACGCATCGGGACGATTCGCGAGCTGTGGAACGACGTTCTCCGTGGCGACCACCTTCGCCTTCTGGGGTACCAGAGCAATGATCTTGCCGAGATCGCGCCGTCGCGTGAAGTCAGAAGCGTCGGAGCCGAAGTGATAACGTCCGAAGCCACCGACCGTAGTGTTGTGTTGCAGAAGCGCCCCGTATTGGTGAGAGACGGCGAGACAGCCTACGAAAATCGCGGCAAGCCACGAACTCCGCCAAGCGTTCGTTGCCGCTCCTTCTCGAACCCGCCCATCCATCCAACGCAGATTGAGCAATAGAACGGGAAAGAGTTGTGCCGTCCAGTAAGTCGTGTACTGGAAAGAGATCATCAAGAGTGGCGGATATTCCGTGGAGAACAGAGCAAAGAGCAGCCCGGGAACGGCCGCCCAAAGTCCGATGTATCTCCGCAAAGGGAAGAACGAGAGCGGCAGCATGATCTGCAGGAAGTAAACCAGTTTCTGGCGTTCGAGCAGGGTCTGCAACGTGTACACGGGGTTGCTGAGGATGCTCTTGACCACGCCGCTGAAGCCATGCTCGCCATCGGGGATGAGCAGCTTGTACTGGTGGACGAATGCGTCTCCACCGAATGCTCGATGCATGACGACGCCCTTCATGATCACGAAGTATCCCCCACCGAGCAGGAGCAAGGCGAGAGCGGGGATCGATCGCCGACCCGCGAGCAACCAGAGACCACCGAGGAAGCCCAAACTGACTGCGATGTCCTCGCGGATACTCAGCGAGACGAACGCGAAGATCGCCGCCTTGACCCAGTGTCCCTTCTCGAGAAGTAAAGGACGAACCAGAGAAAGAACGGCCCGAGTGGTAGGTAGTGGAAGTCGTAGAGATTGGCACCGTGCAGCCCGGGATAGAGCAGGTAGAGGTATGCGACGACGACGGACAGGGCCACCGAAAGAAACCGTCGCGCGAGCAAGTAGAGCGGAATGGCTGCTCCACCCATGAGGACCGCTTGGAGAACGAGTAACGTCTCCGTCTTTGGCCAATCGCATAGATTGGCGCAATCAGATAGGCAAACCACGTCGCGTGCGAACCGAGGTGCGAAGCACTCGGCCCCCCGAGTGGGGACGATTTCGAAGATTGGCTTGGCGAAGTGGGCAATGTTGTAGATGATGTTCTCTTCGAGCCCGAGGTCGAAGCTGGCGCTGAGCACGTTCCTGTGGTGCACGATCGTGTAGTACGAAAAGAACGCGGAGTACCAAACGACGCCAGCGAGTACCAGAACGAACCCGAGGGAAGCCGGCATGGCCCACGCCATCTGCGCGACTCCCGCACGGCAACGACCAAGCCATCCGCTGGGAGCGAGGCTGCCGTTTCGGTCGAATTCGACGTTCGTCGGCGTCGATAGCGCGAACGCAACGAGCTTCTTCGTCGAAAGCACGATCGCCGACGCGTAGAACAAATGGGCCAGCTCACGTCCGGACCAAAGCTGCCACGAGAACAATGCTGGCAGAAACGCCGCGAGCATCAGCGGAGAAATGCGACGCGCGGCCAGGGCGAGCCCAGCGCGCGCTCGTGGGAAAGCCGCAAAAGTGAGGACAGAAAGGATTGCGACGATGGCCGCCGTGAGCCCGACGACTAGCCCGGGGCTGACACCGACGTCGATACCGCGTTCAATCCGATGATCGCGTACGTACGCCACGAGATCGAAACGAGAAAACGACATCCAGATCGCCAAAGCGATCGAGATCGCCGTCGCATCGAACAACACGAGCGTCTGCCAGAAGGGCGGCTTCGTCGCGGCACCGCCCCGATCGCGCGTGTTTGCGCTTTCGGCCATGAAGGCGCGAGGGGCCCCGTCGGACTGGCCACCATCTCCAAGCAAGGTTCCTACACTCATCCTTTAGGACTCCAAACGAAGTAAGTTGAGGACCATGGCGATTCCCCGACGTTCGAACCTCTCCCCGAGTCGTCTAGAGACACCCAGGCACCGTGAAGCGCGGGGCATATTAGAACGATTCTCGCGAGTTGGCGCACCATAACACCGCACTCTGGGCGAGCAACCGGCCAATTGAGCTCAGTTACAGAGCCCCTGGCGCGCTGCAAATGCGGCGGAAACACCTAAGTTCCGCCACGCGCGCCATCCAGTGTCGAAGGGCGGACGGGGACGACGAAGCGCAACAGAACCCACTGCTCGAGCTCGGCGTGCGACCGTCGGCGAGGGTCGAAACGCGACGCGGCCACGCCGAGCACGGCGGAAGCCCGTCGGGAGCATGCGCAGACAACGGAGGAACGTTGTCACTCGCGTGGACCTGCGGACTAAGGTATCAACCCTCCGATGCACGCGCTTTCGCAACGCGTCCGCGGATCGGGCAAGCCCGTCTTCGTGGGCGCCCTCGTCCTCGTAGCGGTGGTCTTGATGCTCGCGACGAGCGAGCCGTTCTACCCCATACGCGAGTGGTTGCTTTGGCACTATTTGGCAATCCTCGGACTCGCTCTATTCGCCGTAGCGGCAATGCTGTCCCTCGGTGATTGGCTGCTGCGCGTGACGTTCCGACTGCGGCTGCCCACTCACGAGCGACTCGCGCTCGCATTGGCTCTGGGCTCGATGGGATTCGAAATCGGCATGTTCCTCATCGGAACCGTCGGTGGTTACGGCGTAACGACGTTCGTACTCTATCCGCTCGCACTCGTACTTCTCGCATTTCCCGAACTGCGAAATCACCTGCGACGCTGTCGACGCGTCGCCCAGTTGGGAGCAAGGCTATCGGTCCCCCAATTCGCCTACGTGCTCTTCGGCTGTCTGGCGCTCGCGCTCATCTATTTTTCCATCCTGACGCCGCACAACGTGCAGTTCGACGCGCGATGGAAGCACATGGCTCTCGCAGAGGATTACGTTGCCCACGGTGGGTTACGACGCATGCCCGAGGGATGGGTCTTCGCAGCCCGACCCCATCTGACCAGCTATTTGTACGCGTGGGCATTTTTGCTTCCCGTAGGTTCGCTGTTTCATCGGATGGAACTCTGCGCGCATCTCGAGTACGTCACCTTTCTCTCGACCACGTTTTTTGGGATCTCGGCGCTCGTCCGAAGGCTCGTGCCGAGCGCCGATCCACGAGTGGTTTGGGCCGCGCGCTTCCTATTTCCGGGAGTCTTGCTCTACGACAGCTCCCTTTCCGCCGGGGCAGATCACTTCGGAGCCATTTTGGCCCCTGCAATCGCTTTGTCGGTCATGCGAGTCCACCGTAGATACGACCGACACTGGGTGCTCCTACTGACGACACTCCTCGCGGGAGCCGTGATGGTGAAAGAAACGGTCGCCATCATGCTGGTCCCCTTGCCCGCGTGTTATCTCGTCTTGCGGGCAGCGTGGTCCATCTTGGATGCACGGACTCGCGGAGCCTCCCCGCGTGAGTCGCTTGCAACCTTGGCGCTCGCGGGCGTCCTCGGCGTTACGTTGACCGCGCCATTTTGGCTCAAGAATTGGATCTGGTACGGCAATCCCGTCTATCCGAGTTTGAGCCATCTCTTCCCGTCGGCACCCTGGTCGGACCTGGCCGCATACCGATTCGAAGTGGAGTACTCGGAAACGAACATGTGGTCCCCCGACAGGGATCTTGGCGGCATCTTGCGCAGCTTGTTCGCGGCTCTGGACTTCTCTTTCTTACCCAACGACTGGTCCAGGTTTCACGGGGACCGCCCCGTCTTTGGCTCGCTGTTTACGCTGCTGACGCCATTGCTGTTTTTTCTGCGCAAGACCAAACGCATCTGGATCCTCGTCGGATGGGTATATGCCGCTTTGGTGACCTGGTATTGGGTTCACCATCAAGATCGCTATCTCCAGGCGATTCTCCCACTCATGGCGGCGGCCACGGCGGCCATCCTGGCGCTTGCGTTCCAGCAGCTCCGCCCCACGGTGCGCTCACTGCTCGTCCTGCTCGTTGGAACGCAGGTTGCGTTGGGGGCCGACGTGTACTTCATTGCGACGCATGCGATGACCGGATCGGCGGTCAAACGGGTCGTCGAACTCCTGTCTCTCGGACACCAAGGTAAGTACGAAGAGCGCTTCGAAGTCGAGCGCCGCTACACGGCGCTTGCTGCGGCGATCCCGCCCAAGGCGCGCGTTCTCTTCCACGACATGCAAGCGCACCTCGGCTCGGAGCACGAGGCAATTCGCGACGTCGCGTTGTGGCAAAGCGGCATCAACTACAGCCTTACCAAGCACCCGAACGAAATCCATCGACTGCTGAAGGGAATGGGAGCGTCCTACATCGTGGTGAACCCCGGCAAGACCACGGGCAGTGATCGCCTCTCCTCGGATCTACTCTTCCTCGACTTCGTGTACCGACGCACGGAACGTCTTGCCGACGTCGAAGGGCTGCATGTCTTTCGGTTGCCGGAGATCGCCCGGGAAGTCCCGTTCCGCGATCGCGCACTCGTGGTTAAGTGCGGAACCCCGACACCTTACGAAGTCCACCCGATCTCGGCCCTGGCGCGCCCCGGGTACGGACCGCTCAGTAAGAAAATCACGCCGGCGCTCGCCGCCACCCAGGATCCTTCGACCGCGCGCAATATGTTGGAGCAGGTCGACTTCGTCGCAGTCACCGCCAAGTGCGATCCGCCTCCTGGGGTTACTGCGCAGTTCGTCAAGGCCGCCGAAAGGCCCAAACGTGGACTGCTGCCGCCATACTCGCTCTACATCCGTCGCGCCGAGTCGAATTGGCGGGAGTCGCCGTGATCGAGACGAGATTCATACTTACGGCGCCGTTTGACTTCGCGCTAGCGTCATCCCGATGAGTACGTGCCGATGCTCGTGGATGATTCGCCGCCAGGAAGTTCGGCTCCGCTTCAACGTCGTTCACGAATGCACGATCCCGCGACGATGCTGAATCGGTATCAGAGAACGATCGCGCCCCCGAAGGGTGGACTCGTCACGTGCGCCAGTTTGCTGGCAGGCGACTCGGAGCCCTCCCCGAACGCGCCGACTGCCGTCCGGGCGGCTGCCAAAGCTGCTGATTCGAGTTCGTCAGGCCATGCGCCACCTTGGTGAGCAGCCCTCGAAATCCGACGACGAACACCGTAATTCGCGGACATCGGGTTCCTTTCGAATCGATTGCGTGAGCACCTGATTGGTCAGCCGCTCCGCGACTCGAGAAGGTGGTTTTCGCCATGGACAATTCCCCTGCCGAAAGCTAATTCGGGACGCCATGACGACGGCGACCTCGACCGAAACGAAAGCTGCCACCGCCCCAACCTCCGCAGAGTTGCTCTCCCGTATTGCCCAAGAGCTGGAGCTTCCGCTTCCGTCCGTCGCAGCGGTCGTCAAGCTCATGGACGAGGGGGCGACCGTTCCCTTCATCGCTCGCTATCGCAAGGAAGCCACGGGCGGCCTCGACGAGGTTCAGATCCGAACGATCGGCGAACGCCACGAATACGTCAAAGAACTCGAAGCGCGCCGCGTCAGCATCATCAACGAGATCGACAAGCAAGGAAAGCTCACACCAGAGCTGCTGAAGAAGCTCAGTGGTGCAACGACGAAGACGGAACTCGAAGATTTGTACCTTCCGTACAAACCGAAGCGCCGCACGCGAGCCACCATCGCCATCGAGAAGGGACTCGAGCCTCTCGCGGATTCGCTCTGGACCCAAGACGCCGACACGACGCCACTCGTCGCTGCGAAGAGCTTCGTCAATACCGAAAAAGGGGTCGAGGACGAAGCCGCAGCCTTGGCCGGTGCCCGCGATGTCTGCGCTGAACGCCTCTCGGAGGACGCCGAGTTGCGCCAGCATTTCCGAGATGCGTATCTGAACGAGGGCATGATTTCCGTCAAGAAGCGGACCGAGTTCGAGAACGTCACGACGAAGTTCGACACCTACGCGAGCTTCGAGGAACCCATCTCCAAGGTGCCATCGCACCGATACCTCGCAATTCGTCGCGGTGAGAACGAGAACGTCCTCTACGCGACCCTCAACCTCGACTTCGACCCGCACTATCCCTACGTCCGCGGCCGCATCCCCATGAAAGCGGGTACTCCGTGGCAAGAGGAACTCGAGAAGGTCGTCGCGGATGCGATCGAACGACTCGTGGCACCCGCCGTCATCGGAGACGTACGTATCGAGCTGAAGCTTCGCTCCGATCGCGACGCGATCGTCGTGTTTGCCCAGAATCTTCGCGAGCTACTCTTGGCTCCGCCCTTTGGTGCCAAGAGTGTCCTCGGGATCGATCCGGGACAGCGCACTGGCTGCAAGTGCGCCGTCGTCGATCAAACGGGCAAGCTCCTCGAGCACGAGAACATCTATCTCGTTCAGGGTGACTCTGCGCTCGATCGCGCCAAGGACACCCTGCGCAAAATCTGCAAGAAGCACAACGTCTGTGCCATCGCCGTCGGCAATGGTACCCACGGGCGAGAGACGGAAGCCTTCGTCCGCGATCTGCTCAAAGAAGAGGGTTTGGTCGAGCAGACGCTCTGCGTGTCCGTCAACGAAGCGGGCGCCAGCGTTTACTCCGCGAGTGACGTCGCCCGTGAAGAGTTCCCCGACCTCGATCTGACCGTGCGCGGCGCAATCAGCATCGCGCGGCGACTCCAAGATCCCCTCGCAGAGTTGGTGAAGATCGATCCGAAGAGCATCGGCGTCGGCCAGTACCAGCACGACGTCTCGGAGACGTCCCTGAGCAAGAAACTCAACGAGGTCGTCGAGAGCTGCGTGAACAGCGTGGGCGTAGAGCTCAACACGGCGAGTGCTTCGCTGCTGTCGCGCGTGGCCGGCATTGGCCCGACCTTGGCGAAGCGCATCGTCAACCATCGCGACAAGAACGGTCCTTTCAAGTCGCGCAAGGCGATCCTCGACGTGTTCGGCCTCGGGCCGCGCACCTTCGAGCAGGCCGCAGGCTTCCTTCGCATCGCGGGGGCAGAGCATCCTCTCGACACGAGTGCGGTCCACCCGGAGCGATATGGCCTGGTGGAGCAGATGGCCAAGATCTCGGGGTGCCCCTCGCCTCCCTGATCGGCAACTCCGCGCTCCTGAACCGCATCGACCTGGGCAAGTACATGAAGGGCGATGTCGGAGAGTTCACCCTCAAAGACATCATGGCCGAGCTCGACAAGCCGGGGCGCGATCCTCGAAAGAGCTTCGAGCCACCGAAGTTCCGCGACGATGTCCGCACCATGGAAGACCTCAAGCTCGGGATGGAGCTCGAAGGCGTGGTCACGAACATCACGGCCTTCGGCGCCTTCGTCGACGTCGGGGTGCACCAGGACGGGCTCGTTCACATCTCGCAGCTGGCCGACAAGTTCGTGAAGGATCCCCATGAGGTCGTCACCGTCGGCGACAAGATCCAGGTGCGAGTGCTCGAAATCGATCTGGTCCGCAAACGCATCGCACTCACGGCCCGCAGCGGCGCTGTGCCCAGTAAACCAACGGGAGATCGCGCGTCCGGACCCGCCCCGGGCCCTCAGGATCGACGCAATCAAGGTCGTCCTCAGGTGGGGTTCCAGGGTGGCGCTCAGGGTGGACGAGCAGGAGGCCGCGCGCCAGCGCAGCCCCAACGCTCGTCGCAAGCGGACGGCTTCCGCAACAACCCCTTCGCCAAGCTCCTCAACAAGAACTGACGGCAAACGGGTTCCGGAACCATCCCCCTCGCTACGTCGTTCCTCGACAGACCGCACGGGCGAAGCAGCCGCCAACGCTCGTTGGCGGCTGGCACAACTCTGCCAACCACGTTGGCGACCTCCCCTCGCGGTTTTCGCAAAGCCGTCGAATTATTCACGTATACGCGATGTGGCACGCTGACTGCACTCTGGTGATTCGAAGCACGTGATCCTCATCTGTCCGGGCCATGGGCGGTGCCGGCGGGGTAACGGGCTTCGAACTCAGGGATGAGCGGAACCGTTACGTGAACGTTGGGTACCCGAGCGCAATGGGCAGCGCATCGGGCAGGCCTGCTCTTGGCAATCGGCATTCCGCCGAAGATGCCGAGAACGAGCCGTGTCGTGCAGGGAAGCCCAGGAAGCAATAACTCAATGACGACCTCGAAGCGTCCTACTGCGGCGGCAGCTGGGCGGACGCCTATTTCGCTGCGATTCATTTCGATCGGGCTGCTGAGCACCGCGACGATACTGTCGGGTTGCTTGGATCGCCCCGTCGGAGAAACCCACCCCCAAACCCAAAACATCTTCGTAAAACGCACTCAGACGACCCGCGTCGACAAGATCGATCTCCTCTTCATGATCGATAATTCCGCGTCGATGGCGGACAAGCAGGCCGTGCTTTCGGCGGCGGTGCCACAACTCCTTCGACGACTCACCACGCCATACTGCGTCGATCCGACGAATCCCAATGCCGAACCGGAGGAGACCAGCAATCCCACGGATCCTTGCAAGACGCCGGGCTATGCTCGCGAGTTTTCCCCTGTCAACGACATTCATATCGGAGTGATCACGAGTGCCCTTGGCGATGCAGGCGGCGGGAGCTGTGTTGGCTCGGGTAAGATCACCAGCGACAACGGTTGGCTGCTTGGCACTCTCGAGCGCGGCAAAACCAAAGAACTTCCGGCGTATCTCGTTTGGTCTCAGGCAGACGCGTCGAATTTCGAGAGCCAAATCGGACCGAGAGAGATCCAATTTCCGCGACTTCGTTACGACAGCGGGTGAAACAGGCTGTGGCTTCGAGATGAGCCTCGAGTCTTGGTACCGATTTCCTCCATCGATCCGGAACCGCCACTCAAGGTCATCAAAGCGACCACGCAAACCCCGAAGCCAATGGCTTGGACGGAAAGAAGTGGTCGCGACGATGTTTTACTCCAACAACGCAAGGAGTTTCTAAGGCCAGACTCTCTACTCGCTATCGTCATGTTGACGGACGAAAACGACTGCTCCATCAAGGATAGCGGCCCAGCGTGGCTGATGGCTGGCTCAAAAGACAATATCAAAGTCGCGGCCCAGATCTGCGAGACCAACCCAAACGATCCGTGTTGCTACAGCTGCAACATGGATCCACCGGAAGGATGTGCGAAGGATCCAACCTGCGAAACTCGAGCATATGACGACAAATCGAATCTCCGTTGCTTCGATCAAAAGCGTCGTTTCGGGTACGACTTTCTCTTTCCAACCGCCCGGTACGTCAACGCACTCAAACTAAAGACGATCTGCCCCTATCAGAACTTCGGTGATCTCGACTGCGAATGCACGGGGCACGACAAGAGCTGCACACCGGGCCCGTCCTTCCCCAATCCGCTCTACACTGCGGATGCAGAACAGCTCGCCGCTGGAATTACACCGCGCACGGAGGCCAATATGATCTTCTTGGCGGGGATCGTCGGCGTGCCCTGGCAAGACATCGCGACGTCGGAATCGCTAAATCGTGGCAAAGAATACCTGAAATACCTTCCTGCCTCGGAGATCCGTTGGGACTACCTGCTCCCGGACGCGAACGGTAATCCGCCGGTCGACCCTCTTATGCGAGAGTCCATGACAGCGAGATCGGGAATCCACCCGGTCACGCAAGAACCCATTGGAGGGCCCACGGGGACGAATCGACTCAATCAGATCAACGGTCACGAGTGGGATCCGGACAATGACTTGCAGTTCGCTTGTACCTTCGATTTGACTCAACTCGCAGCGACGAAGGACTGCGCAAAGGAGGCAAGCAACACCTGCTCTTGCTCCACGACGTCCGCCCCAGCAGGTTCCATGTCGCCCCTCTGTCAAAACCCGACTGACGGGAGTTACGGAACCACGCAGTACGCCGCCAAAGCGTACCCCGGAACACGCCAGCTCGAGGTCCTCCGGGCCTACAATGATACGGTCAAGAACAACAGTATCGTGGCGTCGATTTGCCCAAGAACCTCGACCCAGATCAACAGAATACGTCCGGTTATGGTTACAACTCGGCAGTCGCGGCGCTAGTGGATCGCCTGAAGACCCAGCTAGGAGATGCCTGTCTTCCGCGCCCACTCACCCCCGGGGAATCGAACCAACTGGATTGTGCAGTAGTCGAAGCCTCGACGAATGCCGCGTGGAACCAGCGTAGTTGCATCGACCGGGGCCGCGTCGACGTGCGACCGACCATCGCTCCAGCGGTGCTTCATCAGATGAAGGCCGACGAGATCTGCGACGTCGAAGGAAAACTGCCCTGCTCGGAGTTCCACCTTTGCGAGCTCAAGCAGCTGTCGAGCACCGATCCCGACAATGCCCTCTCGAAGTGTCAGAACGAGGAAGGGATCGAAGCTTCTTCGAGTGTCCCTGGTTATTGCTACATCGCCCCTGAACAGGGGATTGGTAACGCATCGCTCGTCAACAATTGCCCCGCAACCCAGAAGCAAAAGCTCCGACTGGTTGGCGATGGTGAAGAACGACGTGCGCCCGCTCCGGGTTGGACCTTCTTTGCCTGCTCTGGCGCCAACTACGACGCAAACCCATAAGGGGCTCGCGCCGTCGGGATGAGACGAGGAGAGGCCGATGTGATCGTCGGTCTCTCCTTCTCCTTTCGTCGTCCCTACCCGAAAGCGCCGAGGGCGCGCCTCGCTCAACGCCGAGAGAACGCGACGTCCATCCACACCGCAAGCGCAAGGACGAGTCCACGAGCAATCTGCTTGAACTCGGGAGTGACGGCGAGCAGCGTCATTCCGTTGAGCACGACGGCCATGAGCAGCGCGCCGAAGAGCACGCCCGTCACTTTGCCTGTGCCTCCCGTGAGCGAAACCCCGCCAATCACGCAGGCTGCGATGGCATCGAGCTCCATCAACGTTCCCGTCGTGGTCGTCGAACCACCACCATAGGCCGTCTGCAAAAACCCCGTCAGCGCCACGACGAGTCCACACAGGGCAAACGCGACGACGATCGTGCGTTCGACGCGGATCCCGCTGAGCAACGCAGCCTCGCGGTTACCGCCGATGGCGTAAAGGTGTCGTCCCCAGGGAGTGTGCCTCGTGAGCACGAACACGACCGTGGCCACGATGCCCAAAACCAACATAGGCAACGGCAGACCATTGAATTGATTCATGAGCAACACGAGCAACATGAGTAGCTGGGCTGCAACGAACCACGTCGCGAAGGCCGTGTCGCGATCGGTGTTGGGCAAGCCGTGAGTCTTTCTGCGCTCGCGTTCGCGGTACATGAGCCCACCGATGAGCATCACCACGACGATGAGTAATCCCCAGCCCAGCGGACGAGGAAGATAATACGTCGTCATGCTGCTCAACAGATTTTCGGCAGCACCGATCTTCACGGGAATGGTCCGACTCCCGATCACGAGCCAGTGAAGGCCGCGAAAGACGAGCATGCCAGCCAAGGTGATGATGAACGCCGGGATCCGTTGCCGTACGATGAGGTAACCCATCAGCACCCAGCTCGCGAGAACCGCAGCAAGACTGCACGCCATCGCGGCCCCGGCGGGGAGCCCCTTCTCGAAGAGGAGCACCGCGGCAATTCCGCCCGCGAGCCCCACGCCACTGCCCGTCGAGAGATCGGTCTGCCCAGGTAGCAAGACGAGGAACACGCCCAAAGCAAGCACGGCAGTGATCGCGAACTCGACACCGAGATTTGACAGGTTGCGCGGCGAAAGAAAGGCGCCGCTCGAACTCGCGGTAAAGTATCCGACGAGCACGAAGAGCGCCAAGGCCAGTGCAAAGTCTCGAAAGATAGGCTTATTCATGTTACTTGCCCTGCTTGCCGATCCCCCGTCGGATGCTTGCGTGCACCTTCGGTGGCGGAGATCGCACTGTCCAAAAGCTTCGATGGGGTCGCTTCTGCTCGCGTGAAGAGTCCCCCCATTCTTCCTTCACCGAGCATCAAGATGCGATCGCTCATCGCGATGAGCTCGGGCAGCTCGCTCGACGCAAGCACGATTGCGTGACCCTGCGAAGTCAATCGATTCATGATCTCGTAGATCTCGATCTTCGCGCCGACGTCGATCCCCCGCGTGGGCTCGTCGAGGAAGATGACCTTGGGCTCGGTGAGGAGCGCCTTACCGAGCGCGACCTTCTGCTGATTGCCGCCGGAGAGTCCGCCCACCGTGGCATCCAGATCCATAGCCTTCACGCGCAAGCTCCGAAAGCTGTCCTCGGTCGCGCGGAACTCCCGCTCTCGATCGATGAAGCCACCGCGAGTAAATCGCGAAAGAGCCGAGAGGCTCAGGTTGACTCCGATGCTCTGCCCGAGCACGAGGCCTGTGCCCTTGCGATCTTCCGTGAGCATCGCGAGCTTTCGCCCAATGGACTCCGCGGGTGATGGGTTCGGATAATCTTGCCCCAACAGGCGCACCGAGCCACGGGTGCGTTTGCCGAACCCTGCGAACAGATGAAGCAACAGTTCCGTTCTGCCGGCGCCGAGGAGGCCACCGAGTCCGAGCACCTCGCCCTCGCGGAGTTCGAAGGAGATCCCGTCGAGCTTGACTCCATCTTCGTGCACGGGCGTCACCGCGAGATCGTTCACCTCGAGCACTGGCACGCCAAGGTTCGCGGTCCGCGCAGGAAAAAAGTCCGTCACCTGTCGCCCCACCATGTGAGCGACGACCTCGTCGCGATGGGTATCTGCGCGAGCCGCGGAGAAGACGCCTCGTCCGTCGCGAAGCACCGTGATCCGATCGGCGATCTCGAAGACCTCTTCCAAACGGTGGGACACGTACAAGCACGCGATGCCTCGGGTTCGGAGCTGCTTCAAGATCTCGAGGAGGTGCCGAGCCTCGCCTTCGCTGAGCGCTGCCGTGGGTTCGTCGAGGATGAGGATCTTGCTGTCTTTACCGAGTGCACGGAGGATTTCGACGAGCTGCTTCTGTCCGACGCCCAGGGTGCCGAGTCGTGCCTCGGGATCCAACGCCACCCCGAGCCGTTCGATGAGCGCGATCGCGCGACGGTTCATCTCGAGCCAGTCGACGAGCAAACCGCGACGCGGTTCTCGACCGAGAGCGATGTTCTCGGCGACCGTCATCTCGTCGACCAGCGCGAGCTCTTGATAGATGACGGAGATCCCGGCGTTCTCCGCATCCCGCACCGAGCCGAAACTCTGGACACGCCCTTCCACCTCGACGGTGCCTTCGAAGGTTCCATGCGGGTGAACACCGGAGAGGGTCTTGATGAGGGTCGATTTCCCGGCACCGTTCTCGCCGCACATGGCGTGGATTTCACCGGCGCGGAGCTCGAAATCGACTCCCCCGAGAGCAATGATGCCCCCGAAGCGCTTCTTCAATCCCGATGCACGAAGCATGACCGGCTGTTGCACGGTATCCTCCTCGTTCACGGTCGCGGTGGGCGTCGCTCGTTCGGGACGGCGCGATAGACGTCATCGTACGGGTGGAAGCCGTCCTTGACGATCGTCTCGAGGAGGTTCTTCGCGTCCACGGCGAGCACGGGCACGAGCAGCGCCGGCACGGTCTTCTTGCCGTTCTCGACGGAGCCATTGACGATGGCGACCTCGCGGCGCGCAAGCTTGACGGCGAGCTCCGCCGCATCGCTGGCGAGTCTGCCAAGGGGCTTGTAGATCGTCATGGCCTGTGTGCCAGCGGCGATCCGTTGACACGCCGGAAGCTCCGCGTCCTGACCCGTCACGAGGACGTCCGTCAGCTTCTCCTCCTCGAGTGCCTGAATCGCGCCGCCGGCGGTGCCGTCGTTCGACGCAAGAACGGCAACGAATCGCGCACCTTTGGTGATGGCGGCGCTCGTGATGCGCTTGGCATTCTCGGGCTTCCAATCCTCGGCCCAGTCCTCGTGCACCACCGTGATGTCGCCCCGTTCGATGTACGGCTTCAGGACCTCGTCTTGTCCGGCTTTGAACAGCCGAGCATTGTTGTCCGTCGGTGCGCCGTAGATGCGCACGATGTTACCCTTGCCGCGGAGGCGCTCGACGAGGTACCTCGATTGCATCCTGCCAACCTCTACGTTGTCGAAGCTGGTATAGACGTCGATGTCCGCGTTGCGGATCAGTCGGTCGTAGGCAATCACGGGAATGCCGGCGGCCTTGGCCTTTTCGACGGCCTTTGCCATCGCCAAGCCATCGTGAGGAGCGATGACCAAGACGTCGACGCGGCTCGCGATGAGCGATTCGCAATCGCGCATCTGCACGGTGTCGTCGCTGTTCGCGGATTGAACGCTGACCTCGGCTCCCAGGGTCTTTGCACGTGCGACGAAGAGATCCCGATCGCGTTGCCACCGCGCTTCCTTCAGGGTGTCGAGAGAAAGCCCGATCCGGATCTTGCCATCCTTGGCCGGACCCGACGCGGGCGAGCCCGCAGCCGTAACGGAGCCGGTGCCCCGAGACCAGACCATTCCGATGATCACACTGAGTACCAGAGATACGACGAGGAGAACGTTGCGTGACGACATGGGCGACCTCGAGCCTCGAGGCCGCCCTTATAACCGAACTGCGGAAATTTCGCAGCTTCGGAGTGCGTCGGGCCCCTTTGAGACTAGAACGCGCCGTGGACGGCGATCCCCGCGCGGTCCACACCGGCGAAGGGCGCGAGCTGCCAGGTGCCCCGCTCGAGGACTCGCGAGGTCTTCTCCGCCTCGCCTTTACCTTGGGTGAAGTAGGCGTAAGTCGTCAGACCCGCGGCAACCACGGCGGCCCCGATCCCGATGTCCGTGATGAGCGCGAACCGTTCACCCGAGTCCTTGAGATCCTTGGCGCGCGACAGGTTCCCGTCATCCTTGGCCTTGTCGAAGTCGGATTGCTTCGAGAGTGCGACGATACCGGTCACGGTAGCCGTTACAGCGAACACGGCAGTCGCCCCTGCGCCGACGTAGACCCAGGTCGACGTGCCCGAGTTCCCTCGAGACGCGTCGGAAGCGTTCGCCGTCGTTGGTGTCGCTGCCGGTGCCACCGCAGGTTTCGCTTCTTCGTGAAGGCGGAACTCGTGGATCTGATTGCTTCCCGGCTCGGCTTCGAACTCCCAGGTGGAAGCCTTACCTTCGGGGCCCGAGACGGTGAATTTGTGGTGCCCGGGATGGATCCCCACGCGAAAGTCTTTGCCTTGCACGTTGTACCGATTGATCACGAGACCACCATTGGCCGTCACGCGTTCATCGGTGATCTTTGCATCGGGAAGATCGACGGTGATCGACACCGAAGCGAGGCTCGCCTTCAGCATGGCGATGTCCTTTTCGACCTGCGCGCGATTCTTGTCGCTGACGTCCTTGCCACCGAGCTTCAGGTATTGCGTGTACGCCTCGATGGCCTCTTCGTCGCGCTCCAGATTGAGGGCGCAGACGCCGATGTTGTTGAGGATGCGCCAGCTCTTGCTCTCGGCGTAGGCTGCACGAAATTCTCGATAAGCCTCTTCCCACTTCGACCCGCTCGGATCGTCGATGTAGGCGACGCCTGCGTTGAAGTGCTCGCGAGCCTTCGCGCTGACCTTTGCGTCCTTGACGGTGCCCTGAGCGTAAGCCGTGCTCGCGGCTCCCAGCAGCAGCATCGAAACGAGGTTCCCAATTGCCAGCATTCGCATTCTCACGTGACGAACTCCTATCGGGCGAAAGTATCGCCTCCGAACCCGAGGATGCCGAAAATCGCACGACTCCCCAAGGGACCTCCCTTCGTAACACGACTCTTCCCAAGGTCCGCCCCCGAATGCACGCGCTGCTAACCCGCGGAATTCAAACAACAATCATCGAAACCACTCCATAGGCTGCGCGAGGCACGCTGGGCCGGCGACGGAGCACGAGTCCCCAACCAGGCAACAGAGAACCTGCTTCCCGAGAGACAGATGATGCCGGTGCGGCGCGGTGACGGTTGGGTTCGGCCGTCGGTTTGAAGGCAGAGGGACGAGCGGCAGGGGCGCGCCAAAGACGACGGAGACTTACGGCGCGTGAACGGGAGACGGCGCACTCACGAGAAGTGTGCCGCACGAACCCATCGGCAATCGAAGCACCTACCCGTCGATGAACGAAGCTACTCGGGAAACTTCACCTGAACCGGCACCAAGCTCGACGTGGTGGTGCCATCACCGAGTTGACCGTTCCAATTGTCGCCCCAGCAATAGGCCTTCCCGTTCATGATTGCACATGCGTGCGAAAGTCCTACCTCGATGGCCGTCACTCCGGAAACGAGGCCCTTCACTGGAACTGGAGCGTTTCTTGAGTCGGTGGTGTCGTCACCGAGTTGTCCGAAATGATTGTAGCCCCAGCAATATGCGGCACCGCTCACAACGGCGCAAAATTGCATGTGCATGCCGGAAATGGCGGTCGCGCCAATGTCCAGACCTTGGACCCGGACAGGGGAGGCGCTGTTATCCATGGCACCCGTGCCAAGTTCACCGCTGATGTTCTCTCCCCAGCACTCGACGCCTCCATTTGCGATAGCGCAGAAGGACTTGCTCGTGCCGGCAATTGCCGTTGCGGTCAACCCAAGTGTCCTAATACGCGCGGGAGACGTACTCGTCCCAGAATCACCCGTCCTGAACACTCCGCCCCAACAGGACACGGTCGCCATCGATATCGTACAACTGGATGTCGAGCTGGCCAATACAGCGGTTGCCAGAGATGAGTCGTAGGATTTGACCGAAGTCGGACTCGTCGTTGGCGAATCGCTGCCCAGCTGGCCATCCATGTTGTTACCCCAACAATACACGGCGCCATGAACCAAAGCACAAGTGTGGGCAAGTTGACCCGAGATAGCAGAAACCCCAGAGGACAGGCCCTTGACGGGAACGGGAACGGCACTCAAGTCGACGGAGCCGTTGCCAAGTTGACCGAACCCGTTGCCGCCCCAGCACCAAGCCGCGCCGTCGACGACCGCACAGCTATGCTCGTGACCAGCTGAGAGAGCCGTCACGGCATCGAGGTTTTTGACCGGCACCGGTTTGCTGCTCGACGTGGAAGAGTTGTCCCCGAGCTGTCCCTTCGTATTGCTTCCCCAGCAGTACGCCTTTCCGCCCATCACCGCGCAGCTGTGATCATTGCCTGCAGCGATTGCGGTGACACAGCGCGAAGACGGTACGTTGCTCCACTCCGTAGTAGTCTGGGAGGGTTGACAGGATTGGCATGGGTTGTCCGGATTGGGCGAACCAGCAGCGAAATAGCCATTTCCGATCCAACAGCCCGATTGGCAAGTCTTCTGGAAGCAAACCGAACCGGTTCCGCAGGAGGTGCCATCTTGAACGGGAACCCAGGTCGTCGACGAAACGGCAGCCTTACATGCCAAACACTTGTTCTGCGGATTGAGATCGCCGGACGCCCACGTCGTCGACTCGATGTTGCATGCCGTTGCCGACGTCGTTGCCCCGCCGGTTCCCGTCTCCGTCGACGCGACGCTTCCCCCACTCGACGTGTTCGTGCTTTGCCCGGCGACTCCGCCCGAGGCGGACTTTCCTCCGGTGGACTGAGTGCCACCCGAAGAGCCGCCAACGGAGGTTTCGGAACCGCCGCTGCCTGCATCGCCGCCCGAAGCGCGCTCGTGCCGGTCGAACTTCACGGCCAATTGACAGCTGGCCACTACCAAAGGAACACAAAGAACACCTGCAATCAGTTGACGCACTGGATTCGAGCCTCCCAAACTAGAAGTTGCCGACGAGAGAGAGCCCGGCGCGATCCGTGCCGACGCTCGGCGTCAATTGAAGAGCTGCGGACGACGGAGACTTCTCCGTCGATTTACCAGGCGATGCGAAATAGAAATAAGTCGCGACACCTGCGCTCAGTATTGCCGCGCCGATCCCGATGTCCGTGAGGAGAGCGAGTCGCTTACCGGACTTGCTCAGGCGATCCGCTTCCTTGTCGTCGTCGCGCTTGTCCGCGGCTTCGAAGTCTTTGTGCTTGGACAACGTGAGTACGCCAGTCGTTGTCGCCGCGGCAGCAAAGACACCTGCTGCGATTGCTCCCACATAGACACCGGGATGCACGCGACGTGGCTGCGACGCGGGCGGTTGCGTTACGTTGCTGGGCGGCAGAGGCTTTGCCTCCGTAGCGGCCACGGGCGCGGCTTGGTCGCTTCCCTTTGCGGTCAGTTTGAATGCGTGCTGATGGCTCGAAGCGGGCTCCGCCTCGAACTCCCATTCCACCGGTTCGTAACCGGGAACGGAGGCCGTCATACGGTGATGCCCTGGGTGAATACCGAGCGCCGTCGAGCCTTCGCCAAGCTTGTAGCGATTGACGACCAACGCACCTTGAGAATTCCTCCGCTCGTCGACGATGCTGATGTTCTGGGGCTCGCCCGTCAACGTCACCTTGACCAGGCTGGTCTTCAACATCGCGATGTCTTGTTCGACTTGCTTACGCACCTTCGGCGTCAAATCCGAAGAGTTGCCGGCAAGAAAGGCCTCGTAGGCTTCGATGGCCTCACCGTCGCGCTCGAGGTTCAAAGCACAGAACCCGATGTTGTTCATGATGCGCGACGAGGGACTCTCGGCGTACGCCTTACGGAACTCTTGGAGGGCCTCTTCGTATTTCGGACCATTCGGATCGTCGAGATACGCCACCCCCGCCTTGAAATGCGTACGTGCCGCGTCGGAGATCTTCGGATCTTTCTGCGCGAAGGAAAGGGATGCGACAAGAAGGACCATCAAGAAAACCCGAAGTCTGACGATGAACCGAAACGACATGTGCCGAGCCTCCCCCAACAATGGGAATCAGGCAGTCATTAGCACAGCTCGGAAGAGGCGCGAAGTCGCTGGTCGCGGCAAATCGGCAGCAATCACGGGTGGCCAGGTGACCGGGATGGTCGATGCAGACAATCACGGGACACCGTTTGAGCGGAACGCTACGACAACATCACGTGTCGTCGGATATGCCTTTCGCGGATGCGCCTCTCGCCGGGTGCGCCTTTCGCCGGGTGCGCCTCTCGCCGGGTGCGCCTTTCGTCGAATACATCCGTTTCGTGGCGCGCGAAGCGCAACACGCTTCGCCCCGGGGCGAAGGCGTGGGACCGCGTTGGGGTTGTCCGAGCGCTGTCGAAACTCGCCAGTCTGAACAGGACTGTGTTCGTTGCGTCAGTAGCGAACAACGTCGAGAGCGGCGGCTCGCCCTTCGCGCGACGTCGAAGTCCACTCGATCGTTCAAAGCGGAACGTCGTCCCGTTTCGGAACGGCGCAAAGTCATGTCTCGAACAAAGACGCTGGTCCGCAAGCTCACGGCACGGTTCCGGATGCTCGAGACGTAGCCCGAACACCGCGACATACCCCCCGGTCAGTGTCCTCCCGCCGTCGTGACTTCAGAAAGCGTCTCGTATGACTTCGGGGGCCGACCCGATACTCTCGGCATCGCACCGCGACTTCTCGCGACGTACACGAAGGTTCGCCCCGAGTTTGGAAGCTTGCCACCCGACTTTCGAGGCTTCCCTCCAGGGATTTTTTGTTGGTTTTCCCGTCGTGGCAACGCCGCTGGCCGTTTGCACGACGTGAAAACATAACAAATGCAACGGGTGGGTTCGGGGGAAGGCTTCAGAACCCAGAGGGAAAGCTTCAGGACTCGGAGGGAAGCTCCGCGGTCCGGATCCACACCTTCAGGATCCGGATCTGCAGCTTCAATTTCCGGCTGGAAGCTCTAAAAAGCGGATCCGTGAGATTCGGGGGATGGACGGCGTGCACGGGGGTGGACGGCGTGTACAACGCCCCAACCCCACCTCGAAAAGACATCCGGAGCAGCCATGAGCGGTCAACTTTCGGCTTTCAGCTTTCAGCTTTCAGCCACGACCTCACCTCTGACGGGTTGTCCACTAGCATCATAGGTTCGAACCTGCTGCAGCGCATTCGTCTCGGGATTCCGCTTGTCCAGCTTTCCGTTAGGAGACCCCAGGTCTCCATTTGTACCCACTTGAAGGAAATTCTTCGTGCGCTTTCCCTTCTGAGGTGGTGCTCATTCCCCGCCAACCCCAACGGATCGACAACATCCGTCGGCGCGCCGTCAAATCCGTAAAGATTGAGCCCACCCTCGACTTCCAACGGATCCGACGAAATCCACGAGCCAATCTCGGGATCGAAACATCGGTAGCGCATGAAGCAGAGCTCTGCGTCGTCGTCAGCGACTTGCCCCCATAGTCGGAAGGGGCTGTTGATCGCGGTGCCGTGACGTGCCCGAGTCGTCTCATCGGCGTAAGTCGCGACCACACGCCGTACGCCGAATGCGTCGCGCTCCATGCGACTGCGCCGTCGCCAGCCACCAAGTCCTTGGGCATTCCGAGATGTTTGCCTGCCCCCACTCGCGCCATCCTCGGCGATGCGAGAGCTCGTGAGCAGCCAAAGGCTGGCGAAGCCAGATGCCGCTTTGCGACGGGTAGTCTACCGAATGCGTGTCGTGGTCTTGTACCTTAAGCCAACGGAAGGGCTGTTTGAGCGACTGTAGTTCCTGGATGCGTCGCGCTTCGAGCCTTGTCGATAGAAATCCGATTGGTTTGGTTGGCGCGCTACTCGCATTGATCTGCAGAATTCCCTACATCGTCGAGATGTCGAACTCTTCAAGGTCGGACCATTCGTCGTAGACATCGCTTTCCCAAGCACGAAACACCCAGGCAGCGGGGGCGTTTTCATAAACGAAGGTCATGTAGTCAGCCGCAGATGGCGCAACCCTCTTCCCATTTATGAATACAAATACAAGCGCCCAAACACGCTCCGATTCAATTTCCGGACCAGCAACAAGCAACTTGACAACTACGTCACAACGAAAAGCTGTTGTTCCTGCTACGGTCCCGTACGCTGTTGCTGTCGCTGTACCCTCGTGTTCCAGAATGCACTCATCTTCCAAGACAAGTGTTGCGCCCACGATCGGCTCAAGTCGACGAATCAGGTCACGCAAGGCCATGGGACGTTCCGCCATTCTACTCCTTCTCTACCTCAAGACTATCGAACCTTCTCAAATGTGCCCTTTGGAGTCGGTGACGAAGCCTTGCCTTGACCTCGCTCGTTCTTCTTCCCGTTATCGCCTTTAGTTGCAAGCTTTCCAAAAGCGGTGATGACCCTCGTTGGTTCACCCTGCTCAGTAACGACCGTCGTTCCATCTCGGTGGTAGAAGTCAACCGGCCGCGGTGTTTTGCTCGTGTTTGTCCCACGATATACGCTCGTCTTGGGATCATTCATGATGTCAGCCATGTCTTCCCGACTCACACCGTGCGCATCTGGATGTCCCGGCTTCGCGTCAGGCCAGGGTCTTGCTCCCTTGATATCCTTAGGATTGACAGTTACGCCGCCCTGTCCTGCGATGTTTTCGTGCTTATTCCCCGCCAACCCCAACGGATCGACAACATCCGTCGGCGCGCCGTCAAATCCGTAAAGATTGAGCCCACCTGCTACCTCGAGCGGATCCGACGAAATCCACGAGCCAATCTCGGGATCGAAACACCGGTAGCGCGTGAAGCACAACTCCGCGTCGTCGTCGGCGACTTGCCCTAGGAGGCGGAAGGGGCTGTTGATCGCGGTGCCGTAGCGTGAGCGCGCCGTCTCGTCGGCATAAGTCGCGACCACGCGTCCGTACGCCGAATGCGTCGCGCTCCAGGCGACAGCGCCGTCGCCGGCGACCAAGTCTTTCGGCATTCCGAGATGTTTGCCTGCCCCCACTCGCGCCATCCTCGGCGCTGCGTGGGAGCGCGAGAGCACGTCCCATTCACTCGAGTTCGCCTGCGGCGGCGCGACCTCCCCGGCAAACGCGTGCTCATTCGCTTCGCGAATTGCGCGCGCGTGGGGGAGGTGGTTTACGTCAAGGAACGGCGCGGCTTCGCAGAGTGATGGTAGAAGTAGAAGGGCCTCGGATCCCAGCGCTGGGCGCGGTACGAGGCATGCGACGAGCAGACTCGTGAGCAGCCACAGGTGGCGAAGCCAGATCCAGTTGCGCTGCGGGTGGTTCGCCGAATGCATGTCGCGACAATATCGCCCATACTTCCTCGCGATTCCATAGGGTTTGTCGTCCCCCGTCGCGCGTGTACTAGACCTCGTTAAATCCGGAAGCCTTGAGCCGAAGCAGGTAAGATAAGAGGTTTCGGACGTAGCAATCGACGGGACTCGCAGCGGCCGCGATGGACGTTCTTCAGGAACTTGAGCGCACGCTACAGGCAGTCGCAACTCCGCCAGGTGCTTAAGCTGCATCAATCGACTTTAGGTATTCGAACCCGTCTAAATGCTCATCATACCCCGCGGACGTCAGGTCGCGCTTGATTTGACTAGCGAGCTTTTGCCACTCTGCCACAAACGCCTTCTTCTCCACCACAAGCTGAGTTACCGCATCGTTGAACTGCGCATCTCTGACTTCACGCTCATCGAATCTACCGTCGACAGCTGTCCAAGACGTCCGTATCGTTAGAACACCGTTTGCTTCGAAGAACCGCCAAATGGCAGTGAAGGTACTGCACAAAAACGATATCTTGAATGGGTAGAGGCCCTGTTCGAGGCACTCCAGCATCCTTATGATGTCGTCGTAGATGTCGCTTATTCCTCCCGAGAGCGGGAGCCTTGACCATGCTCGAGGACTCATGTGGATGCGCACAGCGGCGCCTCCACGGTAGACGGACTCGATCGCTTCCGAAACGGTGGTGTCGTCTGGATCCCGAGCCTCTATCCCTTGATAGGGCTCTATCTCGATGTGGAAACTCATCCTGCCCTCGTGCCGAAAGTCCTACTGTACGATTGGGCCGGCAGTGTTTGAGTCGATGGGGAACCCATGAAAAGTCCCGTTTCCGTTGTTGCGTACCCGAATCTTGTCAGGAACCGACGTCGAACCGTCCCCGTAGTATACGACGCTCTTCGAACCCTGCCGTATAGGGAAATCTACCATTTCTCCTGGCTTCAGAGTACTCGCCTTCTGGCCCGCGTCTGCCAGGTCGGCTTTATCACCCCATACACCGACCGGGCCATTGCTTTCGCCAGCCATCTTTATCGCATCCGCTGGTTGTTGTGCAATACCGTGCTTTTTTCCCCGCAGATATCCAGGCTCCGGCCTGAGCCCAGTACCCGCTGAAGCCTTATCGTGCTTATTCCCCGCCAACCCCAACGGATCCACAACATCCGTTGGCGCGCCGTCAAACCCGTAAAGATTGAGCCCACCTGCTACCTCGAGCGGATCCGACGAAATCCACGAGCCAATCTCGGGATCGAAACATCGATACCTCGTGAAGCACAGCTCTGCGTCGTCATCAGCGACTTGCCCCAATAGTCGGAAGGGGCTGTTGATCGCGGTGCCGTAACGTGAGCGCGCGACGTCGTCCGCATACGTCGCAACTACGCGTCCATACGCCGAATGCGTCGCACTCCAAGCGACAGCGCCGTCGCCAGCCACCAAGTCCTTCGGCATTCCGAGATGGTTGCCTGCCCCCACTCGCGCCATCCTCGGCGATGCGCGGGAGCGCGAGACGACAACGCGTGCGCTCGAGTTCGCCTGCGGCGGCGCGACCTCCCCGGCAAACGCGTGCTCATTCGCTTCGCGAATTGCGCGCGCGTGGGGGAGGTGGTGCGCGTCGAGAGAGACCGCGGTTACATCTCCGGATAGCGGCAGTAAAAGGGCACGGAATCCCAACGCAGGCCGCGGCACGTGGCACGAGATGATTAAGAACGCGACGAACCAGAGATGGCGACGCCACTTCCGGTTTCGCTGAATTTGTCTCGCCATATGCATTTTCGGTTACTTCCAAGACTGCTGAGGCTGGAGTTCCGTGGCCGACTTCTCATCCGCCTCGGGGTGGATGGGATTGGGCGCCACAGTCGGCGGATTCACTCGCAGGATGGGAAAGGGAATCCTAGTTCTGTCCGCTCCTCAGGAGCGCTATTCGCAAAATTTGCTCTCGATATCATCAAGTCATTCAGTGAGAAGCTCATATACGCCGTCGGACCATTCAGAACGCGCGACGTTTCTGAGTCGACCTGTCCAAATCGGGCGGGTTCATCTCTATTCCCCATCGCAAGTACGCAACGTTCGTCGACGCAGCCCAAGGACTCTCCAGAAAGTCACGCGCAATCTCGGCTGCGATAGGCTAGCGCCTCGCATTTTCGCGGCATGCACGCGCTGACTGCACTTGAGCGTATTCTTGTTCCTCCCGTGATGGTGAATGGGCTTTCGGCTTGACCACAGGACTCCTCCCCATGTGGGGTTCGATCCCGCATCGTAGCGCCGAGATCCACGCCCTTTTCGGGACGGCCTGGAGATTTGCCGCGTGTGCAGAGCTCAAGGTTGTCGAGGGCCAACAAGCGATTCGAGCGACTTCGCCTCCATCCAGAGCACCGCGGTACCCGCAGCCAGAAGCATGTCGTGGTGATTGAAGCAGAATAGGTAGGATACTTCGCTGTTCGTTACGTAGAACTCAAATCCGTAGGTGTCCGCCAGTAGATCGTTCAATTGACTTCCGGAGTCGCATTCGAAGGCTTGGAGGCCGTCAGAGGGGTTAAGGAAGAGGAAGCACGCGCTCGCGCCAATCGCCTTACCGATCTCTTTCCAACCGTCAGGGTTTTGAACAGAAAATGGAAATCGGAAGTTCTCCCAAAGCGGCCAGAAGACGGGCTGCTTCGCATACCGTGCGACTACGCGCTCACGTAAAGCGGCACTGTCTGCGGGCGTCAACGCCCGAACGGCGGATTGCTTTTCTCGAGTGGCCCGGATCAACTCGCGCTCAATCATTGATGACATCTGCCTACCTATTTGCTGGCACATCGTCGAGGAGGATGTGCCCTCTTGTGGCACCACCAGAACTTCGCTTTCCGGGAGTTTGATAGCCAACATGTGGCACTCCCGGCCCTTCATTCGTATGTCCAACATCCATATTCACTTCCGCACCGCTAGCACTACGCCATTCAACCGGTCGGCTTTTGCCGTACTTTTGTGCGCCCCCATCGGGTCACTTCAAATTCTTCTCGTGGTACACCAGTCCTGCGAAATGCCTCGTCGAGCGCGTCTCTGTGGTCTTTACCAGTCCCGCGCCAATCCAGATCCTTCTTCGGATCGGGCTTCCAACCATTGCAAAGGGCTGGATCCTCTTGCCCTGCGCTATGTGGCTTCTTGTCAACCGCCAACCCCAACGGATCGACAACATCCGTCGGCGCGCCGTCAAACCCGTAAAGATTGAGCCCACCTGCTACCTCGAGCGGATCCGACGAAATCCACGATCCGATCTCGGGATCGAAACACCGATACCGGGTGAAGCAGAGCTCCGCGTCGTCGTCAGCGATTTGCCCTAGGAGTCGGAAGGGGCTGTTGATCGCGGTGCCGTGACGTGAGCGCGCGACGTCGTCTAGCATAAGTCGCGACCACACGTCCGTACGCCGAGTGCGTCGCGCTCCAAGCAACTGCGCCGTCGCCCGCGACCAAGTCCTTGGGCATTCCGAGATGTTTGCCTGCCCCCACTCGCGCCATCCTCGGCGATGCGTGGGAGCGCGAGAGCACGTCCCATTCACTCGAGTTCGCCTGCGGCGGCGCGACCTCCCCGGCAAACGCGTGCTCATTCGCTTCGCGAATTGCGCGCGCGTGGGGGAGGTGGTTTGCGTCAAGGAACGGCGCGGCTTCGCAGAGTGATGGTAGAAGTAGAAGGGCCTCGGATCCCAGCGCTGGGCGCGGTACGAGGCATGCGACGAGCAGACTCGTGAGCAGCCACAGGTGGCGAAGCCAGATCCAGTTGCGCTGCGGGTGGTTCGCCGAATGCATGTCGCGACAATATCGCCCATACTTCCTCGCGATTCCATAGGGTTTGTCGTCCCCCGTCGCGCGTGTACTAGACCTCGTTAAATCCGGAAGCCTTGAGCCGAAGCAGGGAAGATAAGAGGTTTCGGACGTAGCAATCGACGGGACTCGCAGCGGCCGCGATGGACGTTCTTCAGGAACTTGAGCGCACGCTACAGGCAGTCGCAACTCCGCCAGGTGCTTAAGCTGCATCAATCGACTTTAGGTATTCGAACCCGTCTAAATGCTCATCATACCCCGCGGACGTCAGGTCGCGCTTGATTTGACTAGCGAGCTTTTGCCACTCTGCCACAAACGCCTTCTTCTCCACCACAAGCTGAGTTACCGCATCGTTGAACTGCGCATCTCTGACTTCACGCTCATCGAATCTACCGTCGACAGCTGTCCAAGACGTCCGTATCGTTAGAACACCGTTTGCTTCGAAGAACCGCCAAATGGCAGTGAAGGTACTGCACAAAAACGATATCTTGAATGGGTAGAGGCCCTGTTCGAGGCACTCCAGCATCCTTATGATGTCGTCGTAGATGTCGCTTATTCCTCCCGAGAGCGGGAGCCTTGACCATGCTCGAGGACTCATGTGGATGCGCACAGCGGCGCCTCCACGGTAGACGGACTCGATTGCTTCCGAAACGGTGGTGTCGTCTGGATCCCGAGCCTCTATCCCTTGATAGGGCTCTATCTCGATGTGGAAACTCATCCTGCCCTCGTGCCGAAAGTCCTACTGTACGATTGGGCCGGCAGTGTTTGAGTCGATGGGGAACCCATGAAAAGTCCCGTTTCCGTTGTTGCGTACCCGAATCTTGTCAGGAACCGACGTCGAACCGTCCCCGTAGTATACGACGCTCTTCGAACCCTGCCGTATAGGGAAATCTGCCATTTCTCCTGGCTTCAGAGTACTCGCCTTCTGGCCCGCGTCTGCCAGGTCGGCTTTATCACCCCATACACCGACCGGGCCATTGCTTTCGCCAGCCATCTTTATCGCATCCGCTGGTTGTTGTGCAATACCGTGCTTTTTTCCCCGCAGATATCCAGGCTCCGGCCTGAGCCCAGTACCCGCTGAAGCCTTATCGTGCTTATTCCCCGCCAACCCCAACGGATCGACAACATCCGTCGGCGCGCCGTCAAACCCGTAAAGATTGAGCCCACCTGCTACCTCGAGCGGATCCGACGAAATCCACGAGCCAATCTCGGGATCGAAACATCGATACCTCGTGAAGCACAGCTCTGCGTCGTCATCAGCGACTTGCCCCAATAGTCGGAAGGGGCTGTTGATAGCGGTGCCGTAACGTGCCCGCGACGTCTCGTCGGCGTAAGTCGCAACTACGCGTCCATACGCCGAATGCGTCGCACTCCAAGCGACAGCGCCGTCGCCAGCCACCAAGTCCTTCGGCATTCCGAGATGGTTGCCTGCCCCCACTCGCGCCATCCTCGGCGATACGCGGGAGCGCGAGACGACAACGCGTGCGCTCGAGTTCGCCTGCGGCGGCGCGACCTCCCCGGCAAACGCGTGCTCATTCGCTTCGCGAATTGCGCGCGCGTGGGGGAGGTGGTGGACGTCGAGAGAGCACGCGGTGACGCCGGCTGATAACGGCAGTAGAGGGGCGAGAGAGCCGAATACGGGCCGCGGAACGAGGCACGCCACGAGCAAGCTTGCGAATAGCCAAAGGCGGCCGAGCACAATGGAGATTTTCTGCATGTATCGCGCAGTGCGCATATCGGAGTTCATTCTCTCAGGCTTGTAGAAGCTGGAATTCTGTTGCGCGTTTCTTTGTCCCTAAAGCGCTGCAGTATGCGTACCTGTCCTCAGATGATCCTCTAGGACCTTCTTGTCGCAAGGCGACCTTTGGCGACCTACGAGGGCCAGCAGGATTCTATCCTGGCCTGGTGCCTGTCGGCAGCCAACCGGACACACTCCACTGAATCGACACGAAGCTCGCTGACGACTTGTCGGACCAGTTCTACAGAATTCGACGCCCACGCCATTTCGATGGCTGCCATCCGCATATACGGATCTGATTCTCGCATTAACTGGACGGCCATAGTCCCTGCGTCTCGTGGACCAATACTAGCGAGCGCCAGTACCGCACGTCGTCTAGCATAGTTGTCTGGATCCTCTGTCCCACGGCGCAAAATGGCCTCCGCCTTGCCCCCTGCTGCCGCCACAGCGACGTACACCTGCCATCGGCATTGCGCAATTCTCGACGCAGCTAGCGCTGTCAATGCGGTCCAGCACTCCGTAACTCGCTCCGTGGCGAAGTCGAGAAGTTCTTCAGACTCCTCAGCGCCCGCCCAGCACTCTTCGAGCATCGCCAGAGTCTCCGAATCAATATCGGAGTCCAACATCGCCAGTTTTGCTTCACTAACTAGCTCGTGCCACTTGGGGAAGTCTGACGCCCATCCGTTCTCCGATCGGTCCGCGCTCTGGCACCAATTGCGCCACTCCTCGAAAGTCTTCCTAAATCGCTCGATGCTCATGTGCCCCCACCAATCTTCGGCGTCGGAGATGCTGGAACGATATGTGAGCCCTTCTTGCTGCTATGGATTGTCCCTCGGCTTGTTGGTGTTCGCGTTCCGTCCTGAGCCACATGCACGCCGATTTCTTCTCCAAAATCGACAACCCCCTTGTCTGGGCCATGCTTAATGCCGGTTCCCTTGCCCTTATCCAGAAGTGCCTGTGGATTTGGATGGGTTAGCTCGCTTTTCCCTGGCTGAAAGTTGTTGTGTCCTGGTACGTGCTTTCCTTGCTTACCTTCGTGGATCTGGTCGCTTTTGTCCTCATCTTTCTCATGCTTATTCCCCGCCAACCCCAACGGATTCGACAACATCCGTCGGCGCGCCGTCAAACCCGTAAAGATTGAGCCCACCCTCAATCTCGAGGGGATCCGACGAAATCCACGAGCCAATCTCGGGATCGAACCACCGGTAGCGCGAGAAACACAGCTCCGCGTCGTCGTCAGCGACTTGCCCTAGGAGTCGGAAGGGGCTGTTGATCGCGGTGCCGTAGCGTGAGCGCGCCGTCTCATCGGCGTAAGTCGCAACCACGCGTCCGTACGCGGAATGAGTCGCGCTCCATGCGACTGCGCCGTCGCCCGCGACCAAGTCCTTGGGCATGCCCCAATGGTCGTTGACGCAGAGAAACACCTCGCCGTTTTGCTGCTGAAGTACGGGTTCGAAGGTGCCGGGTTCATGGACGAATGTCCTTGGCCCCTGCTCCGTGTCGATCTCTGCGGCGAGCACCTCGCCGTCACAGGTGTAGAGCGTCGTAACGGGAGCTGTGCGCTGGGGATCGTACTTCGTCTTTTTGATACGCCGCCCAAAGGCGTCATATTCGTATTTGCCTGCCCCCACTCGCGCCATCCGCGGCGATGCGTGGGAGCGCGAGACGACGACGCGTGCGCTCGACTTCGCCTGCGGCGGCGCGAGCTCCCCGGCAAACGCGTGCTCGCAAGCCCCGCTTGCTCCGCGCGCGCGGGGGAGGTGGTGCGGGTCGAGAGAGACTGCGGTGACGTCAACGGACAGCGACAGTAGGAGGGCGACGGATCCGAACGCGGGGCGCGGGTAAATGCTTGCGAACAGTAGAGACGTCAGCAGCCAAAGGCGGCGAAGCCAAATCCGGGTTCGCTGAAGACGGGTCGGCGGACGCATCTCGCGGCCATACTGCGGATACTTGCTCGCGTTTCCCATCTATTTTTCTCGTCTCCCGTCACGCTTGTGCAGGAGCTCATTTACGTCGGATGCCGAGACAGGTGGGAGTCGTCGGCTGTGCGATAGCGCGTCTCTCATGGGTTACTATCACGAAGGCTGCGCTAGCGTTTAGACTTCCGATTGGACCTCTCCAACGCCACCTTCGGTGGCAACCGATCCAAAGTCGGGAATTTCGCCGTACCCGACCAGAGAGGTAGGTCGGCTAATGCCCTTGCTACGGAGCCTCCTCTCTACGTCGACGGGGCATTGATACAAAGGCGTCGCGCGCGGCAAGACTTGCGATTTCGCGTCGGATGTTCTCCGCAGTGACGTCTTCAACAATTATGACTGTCTGTTCCTCAAAATAGAAGCCATAGTGCTTCCTATTGAACTCATCCAAGAACGTGAGCTCGTATTCGCGACCATCTTCAAACGAGACAAGTACTCCTTCTAGGTACCCACGAGCAGGAGTGTTTAGCTCATGATAGCTCTCTGGTATTGAAATTTTGTACGATGTCATTCGATTCTGCGTAATTTGATCTTGTTCACTTCCGCCTGGTACTCCTCCTGAGTCATACCTGGCTTCTTGGCAATGATCTCGTAGTGGCCTTCGCTCTTGCCTCGTCGCGCAACCTCCAATGTTTCTGGAACGCTCACAACTTCGTGGGCGCCCCACTTGTCCACCTTCGCCTTTGTATCCCACGTAGAAATACCTCGACCGGTGTCGTCACCTTCAGCTTTGCGCGGCTTGTACTCGCCCGGCTTTACGGTCAGGTCACTTCCTCCGCGGAATACGTGCGGATTCCCGCCACCCGTCGCCAACCCCAACGGATCCACAACATCCGTTGGCGCGCCGTCAAACCCGTAAAGATTGAGCCCACCTGCTACCTCGAGCGGATCCGACGAAATCCACGAGCCAATCTCGGGATCGAAACATCGATACCTCGTGAAGCACAGCTCTGCGTCGTCATCAGCGACTTGCCCCAATAGTCGGAAGGGGCTGTTGATCGCGGTGCCGTAACGTGAGCGCGCGACGTCGTCCGCATACGTCGCAACTACGCGTCCATACGCCGAATGCGTCGCACTCCAAGCGACAGCGCCGTCGCCAGCCACCAAGTCCTTCGGCATTCCGAGATGGTCGTTGACGCAGAGGAACACCTCGCCGTTTTGCTGTTGCAGCATCGGCTCGAAGGTGCCGGGCGCGTGCACGAAATTGCGCGGACCTTCCTCCGTGTCGATCTCTGCCGCGAGCACCTCGCCGTCCCAGGTGTAGAGCGTCGTGACAGGAGCTGTGCGCTGCGGATCGTACTTTGTCTTTTTGATACGCCGCCCAAAGGCGTCGTACTCGTATTTGCCTGCCCCCACTCGCGCCATCCTCGGCGATGCGTGGGAGCGCGAGCGCACGTCCGGTTCACTCGAGTTCGCCTGCGGCGGCGCGACCTCCCCGGCAAACGCGTGCTCATTCGCTTCGCGAATTGCGCGCGCGTGGGGGAGGTGGTGGACGTCGAGAGAGCACGCGGTGACGTTAAGGGATAACGGCAGTAGAAGCGCGGCGGATCCGAACGCAGGTCGCGGCAGAAGACATGCAAAGACCAAACACGCAAGCAGCACGAGATGGCGAAGCCACCCTCGGTTCTTCTGCAAGTAATTCGCTGTGTGCATATCGCAGCTCAATCTCTTCGACTTGCAGAAGTTAAGGTCGGCAGCGTTTCCGAGCTACGAGCGAGGAGAAGACGCATAGGTGCTAGAGAGATAGTCTCGCCCACCAGTAATCATGTCGGCACCTTCCACAGCCGAGCTTCAGCATCTACCTTCTTTACTAGTTCCTCAGTGTTCTCCGGATCACCGCATAGTCGCACAATGTGCTCGATTGGGCCTCGACCAAGCAAATCAAAGCAGTAATCGCCTACTATGTCCGTCTGAAGCTCTCCCAGCTGCAGCTCATGCCTCGTCATGAAGTCCCAAAAGAAGCGCATTATGTCCAATCTAGACTTGCCGGACATTGAAAGTCCGAATGCCACGCCATGCACCAGGGTTCGATTCCCGATCCCCTGTCGAAAGAGCTCCATCAATGCCGATTGAATCACTGATTCGTCCATGTCGTATCAGCTCCACGGAACTTGGTTTAGTAGGTCCTGATATTCTCCGGCTGTCATGTCATGGGCCGGCACAATACTCACATGATCGCCGTGGTCGTTCACTGCCTTTAGGCCCTTCGGTAGACTTCCGGCATCCACAGTTGCATTGACCATACCAGGACGGTTTGGCTGTACGGGGGTCACACTACCGCTCAACCCCGCACCACCGGTATGCCCCGGGCCCACCATAGCGGACGGCGATGCTACGTGAACATCGGGAGAAGCGGACGAGGCATCCGTTCGTACGCCTTTCTGCGTTGCATTGGGAGCCCCCTGCTGAGGGCTAGATACGAATACACCATTCTTCTTGACCATCCCTCGATTGATGGTCTCTCCCGCCTTCAATTCGCGACCGTGCTTATTCCCCGCCAACCCCAACGGATCGACGACATCCGTCGGCGCGCGGTCAAACCCGTAAAGATTGAGCCCACCTGCTACCTCGAGCGGATCCGACGAAATCCACGAGCCGATCTCGGGATCGAAACACCGGTAGCGAGTAAAACACAGCTCCGCGTCGTCGTCAGCGACTTGCCCCAATAGTCGGAAGGGGCTGTTGATCGCGGTGCCGTAACGTGAGCGCGACGTCTCGTCGGCGTAAGTCGCGACCACGCGTCCGTACGCCGAATGCGTCGCGCTCCAGGCGACTGCGCCGTCGCCCGCGACCAAGTCCTTGGGCATACCAAGATGGTCGTTGACGCAGAGGAACACCTCCCCGTTTTGCTGCTGCAGCATCGGCTCGAAGGTGCCAGGCGCGTGCACGAAGCTTCGCGGGCCCTGCTCCGTGTCGATCTCTGCCGCGAGCACCTCGCCGTCCCAGGTGTAGAGCGTCGTGACAGGAGCTGTGCGCTGGGGATCGTACTTCGTCTTTTTCGATACGCCGCCCAAAGGCGTCGTACTCGTATTTGCCTGCCCCCACTCGCGCCATCCTCGGCGACGCGTGGGAGCGCGAGACGACAACGCGTGAGCTCGAGTTCGCCTGCGGCGGCGCGACCTCCCCGGCAAACGCGTGCTCGCAAGCCCCGCTTGCTCCGCGCGCGCGGGGGAGGTGGTGGGCGTCGTGAGAGCACGCGGGGACGTCAACGGATAACGGCAGTAGAAGGGCGACGGATCCGAACGTAGGTCGCGGCAAAAGGCACGCGATGAGCAAACTCGCGAAGAACCAAAGGTGGTGAAGGCAGGTCCGGTTGCCCTGCGGTTGGTTCGCCAAGTGCATATCGCGGTTGGATTCCTTAGGATTGCGAATGTCGGAATCCACGAAGTCTATTCTGATCATCCCTTCGCTCTGATGATTCGCCCCGCGGCGAGCTCACTTGATTTCTTTGACTCTCACCAATTCTGGCGCATCGACAGGAAACCGCCATATCGCATCTAGTGAGCTAGTGGCAGTTACAACAGCGTCTTCGACCGATACCTTTGTAAACGGATTCGACCAATCAAAGAACGCTAGCCAAAGCAGTCTCAAGTCACGCTCCAGAAGAGCCACGAATCCGTCACTACCGAAGCCTCCCTCACCACCTATTGCCACGTAATGAGACGTGATCGACTTGAACTCACATAGTTGCGTCAAATACGTCCACTCAACTTCCGAAGTGCGCTCAATTGCGGATAGAGTTGTCCGCTCCATCAACTTAAGTGTTGCGAAATTCCTGTTCACCGAGTCAATTTCAAGTGTGAGTCTAGAAACGGAATCGTCAGGTCGAAAGATACCATTGACGATTGGGCACCGCTCCTCTTGCCACGCACGATAAATTTGGCCATCGATATGTGTCAATAGGTCTGCCATGGCGACTCTATCCCTTCCTTACAACGCGTGGCGGTGTCGAAAGGCCTGTAGTTGGAACGGCTCCGCCAGCGGCTCTATTGCGGGGGTCGTTGCGTCGACGCTCAAACGCCTGAGCCCACGTACGATTCGAACCTGGCATTGTGGCGTTGGGATCCACTACTTCTATCGGGACAGATTGAAGATTGGCCGCTCGGGCTGCCATTAGTCGTCGGTTGTCGTACGATACGAGTTGTCCGTCTACGTTCATGACACGGAGGGGCCCCGACTTGTTCCAATCCCAGCCGTTTTCTCTTTTCATGTCAGCGGTGTACTGGTCAACATTCTCGCCTACCGTACGTTGCGAGAAGTTGATTTTGTGCGGATTCCCTCTGCCCGTCGCCAACCCCAACGGATCGACAACATCCGTCGGCGCGCCGTCAAACCCGTAAAGATTGAGCCCACCTGCTACCTCGAGCGGATCCGACGAAATCCACGAGCCAATCTCGGGATCGAAACATCGATACCTCGTGAAGCACAGCTCTGCGTCGTCGTCAGCGACTTGCCCTAGGAGTCGGAAGGGGCTGTTGATAGCGGTGCCGTAACGTGCCCGCGACGTCTCGTCGGCGTAAGTCGCAACTACGCGTTCATACGCCGAATGCGTCGCGCTCCAGGCGACTGCGCCGTCGCCCGCGACCAAGTCCTTGGGCATACCAAGGTGTTTGCCTGCCCCCACTCGCGCCATCCTCGGCGATGCGTGGGAGAGCGAGACGACGCCGCGTTCACTCGAGTTCGCCTGCGGCGGCGCGACCTCCCCGGCAAACGCGTGCTCATTCGCTTCGCGAATTGCGCGCGCGTGGGGGAGGTGGTGGACGTCGAGAGAGCACGCGGTGACGCCGGCTGATAACGGCAGTAGAGGGGCGAGAGAGCCGAATACGGGCCGCGGAACGAGGCACGCCACGAGCAAGCTTGCGAATAGCCAAAGGCGGCCGAGCACAATGGAGATTTTCTGCATGTATCGCGCAGTGCGCATATCGGAGTTCATTCTCTCAGGCTTGTAGAAGCTGGAATTCTGTTGCGCGTTTCTTTGTCCCTAAAGCGCTGCAGTATGCGTACCTGTCCTCAGATGATCCTCAGGACCTTCTTGTCGCAAGGCGACCTTTGGCGACCTACGAGGGCCAGCAGGATTCTATCCTGGCCTGGTGCCTGTCGGCAGCCAACCGGACACACTCCACTGAATCGACACGAAGCTCGCTGACGACTTGTCGGACCAGTTCTACAGAATTCGACGCCCACGCCATTTCGATGGCTGCCATCCGCATATACGGATCTGATTCTCGCATTAACTGGACGGCCATAGTCCCTGCGTCTCGTGGACCAATACTAGCGAGCGCCAGTACCGCACGTCGTCTAGCATAGTTGTCTGGATCCTCTGTCCCACGGCGCAAAATGGCCTCCGCCTTGCCCCCTGCTGCCGCCACAGCGACGTACACCTGCCATCGGCATTGCGCAATTCTCGACGCAGCTAGCGCTGTCAATGCGGTCCAGCACTCCGTAACTCGCTCCGTGGCGAAGTCGAGAAGTTCTTCAGACTCCTCAGCGCCCGCCCAGCACTCTTCGAGCATCGCCAGAGTCTCCGAATCAATATCGGAGTCCAACATCGCCAGTTTTGCTTCACTAACTAGCTCGTGCCACTTGGGGAAGTCTGACGCCCATCCGTTCTCCGATCGGTCCGCGCTCTGGCACCAATTGCGCCACTCCTCGAAAGTCTTCCTAAATCGCTCGATGCTCATGTGCCCCCACCAATCTTCGGCGTCGGAGATGCTGGAACGATATGTGAGCCCTTCTTGCTGCTATGGATTGTCCCTCGGCTTGTTGGTGTTCGCGTTCCGTCCTGAGCCACATGCACGCCGATTTCCTTCTCCAAAATCGACAACCCCCTTGTCTGGGCCATGCTTAATGCCGGTTCCCTTGCCCTTATCCAGAAGTGCCTGTGGATTTGGATGGGTTAGCTCGCTTTTCCCTGGCTGAAAGTTGTTGTGTCCTGGTACGTGCTTTCCTTGCTTACCTTCGTGGATCTGGTCGCTTTTGTCCTCATCTTTCTCATGCTTATTCCCCGCCAACCCCAACGGATCGACAACATCCGTCGGCGCGCCGTCAAACCCGTAAAGATTGAGCCCACCCTCAATCTCGAGGGGATCCGACGAAATCCACGAGCCAATCTCGGGATCGAACCACCGGTAGCGCGAGAAACACAGCTCCGCGTCGTCGTCAGCGACTTGCCCTAGGAGTCGGAAGGGGCTGTTGATCGCGGTGCCGTAGCGTGAGCGCGCCGTCTCATCGGCGTAAGTCGCAACCACGCGTCCGTACGCGGAATGAGTCGCGCTCCATGCGACTGCGCCGTCGCCCGCGACCAAGTCCTTGGGCATGCCCCAATGGTCGTTGACGCAGAGAAACACCTCGCCGTTTTGCTGCTGAAGTACGGGTTCGAAGGTGCCGGGTTCATGGACGAATGTCCTTGGCCCCTGCTCCGTGTCGATCTCTGCGGCGAGCACCTCGCCGTCACAGGTGTAGAGCGTCGTAACGGGAGCTGTGCGCTGGGGATCGTACTTCGTCTTTTTGATACGCCGCCCAAAGGCGTCATATTCGTATTTGCCTGCCCCCACTCGCGCCATCCGCGGCGATGCGTGGGAGCGCGAGACGACGACGCGTGCGCTCGACTTCGCCTGCGGCGGCGCGAGCTCCCCGGCAAACGCGTGCTCGCAAGCCCCGCTTGCTCCGCGCGCGCGGGGGAGGTGGTGCGGGTCGAGAGAGCGCGCGGTTACGTCAAGAGATAGTCTGAGAAGAAGATCGCCAGATCCGAACGCAGTTCGCGGGGCGATGCAGGCAATGAGCACGCACGTGAGAAGCCAGATGTGGCGAAGCCACTTCCGGCTTCTCTGTATTTGAGTCGCCGTACACATCTCGTAGCTCTATCCCTGAGGCTTGTAGGAGTTGAAGTGCCAGTGGCCTTCGCTATGGCTTCAGGCTCGGGTACTTGGCTTTCGTCGCTTTGCTCAGTCGTCGACACCCATAAATATTGAGCGCATTTTACTCACCTACAACGACCGAGAAGCCCGGAGTTCAGCCTGACGGAGGGCACATCGGGCCGCGCGGATGAGTTCCGTCCAGGCGGTCCAAGTACTCAAAGTTCTCTAGCCATCCACCATACCCGGCAGACAATAGGTCGTGTTTGATTTTCCCTAAGCAGCTTATGCCATTCAGCCACAAATGCCTTCTTCTCCACCGTGAACTGAGGCAATGCATCGTTGAAATATCTCTCTTCGACCTCAATGCCATTGATTCTGCCAACAACAGCGCTCCAGGACGCTCCTATCGTCAGGATCCCACTTACCTCACCGATCCGCCATGTGGCGGTGAAACATGAGCACAGAAACGAGACCTCAAATGGACAAGGGCCGAGTTCGAGGCGCTTCAGCATCCATACGACGTCATTGTAGATGTCGCTGATCCCACCTCCAACCGTCAGCCTCGCAAATGCTCGATTGGTCATGTGGATGTATACTACTGGGCCTTCACGGTACACCGTCTCAATTGCCTCTGCAGTGGTCGTGTCTTCAGGATCTATAGCTTCCAGAGTTCCATTGGGCTCGATTCTCGATTCGGAAGGTCATTCTGGTTACTGCTTCTACTGTACGATTGGGCCAGCAGTTGTTGAATTAATCGGGAACCCATGAAAGGTTCCGTCTCCGTTGTTTCTTACCCTAATCATATCAGGCACCGAAGTTGTGCCATCGGGGTTGTATACAACGCTCTTCGACCCCGGCCTTATCGGGAAGTCTGCCATTTGTCGTGGACTCAAAGTGCTCGCCTGCTCTCCTGCATGCGCTAGGTCGGCCTTATCGCCCCATACGCCATGGGGCTTCCCTTCTTCCCGAGCAATTCTTGTCGCATCGCCCGGTTGTTGTTGGATGCCGTGCCTCTTCCCACGCAGGTATCCAGGCTCCGGCCTGAGCCCAGTGCCCGCTGAAGCCTTGTCATGCTTATTCCCCGCCAACCCCAACGGATTGACAACATCCGTCGGCGCGCCGTCAAACCCGTAAAGATTGAGCCCACCCTCGACTTCCAATGGATCCGACGAAATCCACGAGCCAATCTCGGGATCGAAACATCGATACCTCGTGAAGCACAGCTCTGCGTCGTCGTCAGCGACTTGCCCCAATAGTCGGAAGGGGCTGTTGATTGCGGTGCCGTAACGTGCTCGTGCCGTCTCATCGACATACGTCGCAACCACGCGTCCGTAAGCCGAGTGCGTCGCGCTCCAAGCGATTGCGCCGTCGCCCGCGACCAAGTCCTTGGGCATGCCCAAATGGTCGTTGACGCAGAGAAACACCTCGCCGTTTTGCTGCTGAAGTACGGGTTCGAAGGTGCCGGGTTCATGGACGAATGTCCTTGGCCCCTGCTCCGTGTCGATCTCTGCCGCGAGCACCTCGCCGTCCCAAGTGTAGAGCGTCGTGACGGGAGCTGTGCGCTGGGGATCGTACTTCGTCTTTTTGATACGCCGCCCAAAGGCGTCGTACTCATACTCGATGCTGAAGCCGGTCGAGCGCGTGAGCTTGCGAAGCCTGTCGCGTGTGTCCCAGTCGTAGAAGGTGCCCTGCTGAGTGCCGTCGGACAGGGTGCGCACCTTGCCAACGCGCCTACCCTTTCGATCATAGTGGTACTCGGTGTTGCCCTTGCGCAACAGTCGACCACCATCGCCGTATACGGCGCGCTCTTCCGTCGCGATTCCACCCTGGTTCGGGTTGAGCTGCGTGATGAAACCCGTGATTTCATCCGCAAGATCGTGACTGAAGATCTCGTGGAGCTGATGGCCCTTGGCCTCCAAGAGTCGCCCTGCCGGATCGTACCTGTAGCTCGTGCTGCCCCACAGAGCGACATCCATCTGCGTGACGCGACCGTTGGCGTCGTAGTGCCAACGGCGTTGAGACGCGAGGCGCGTCGCGGACGTCGCCGGTGCTCCCAACGCCCGCATGGCTGCATTGGGATCAACCGCGACCCGACGCTCCACGAGCCTGTCGAGCGCGTCGTAGTTGTGCTCTAGCGAGAGCCCTGCACGCGTTTTGCGAGCCGTCTCTCTGCCGGCAACGTCATGCTCGAAGTCGAGCGCGTAGCCGTCGTGTTCGAGGTGCTTCAGCTCGCCGGTTGCGTCATACGCGTAACGCGTGCGCGAGCCCGTCGGCAAGATGCGCTCGACGACGCGACCGTAAGCGTCGCGGACATAACTGATGCGACGACCCTGTTGGGATTCCGAGAGCACCCTGCCGTGCTCGTCGCGCTCGAGGATATTCTCGGTGACTTCACCCGTGCCCGGTACGATGAGCTGCGCCCGAGTCAGGCGACCCAACACGTCTCGCTGGTATTTGACCTCGCTGTCGGCGGTTTTGTCCGCAATCAGCTGACCTGAAGGGTCATACTCGAAGTACTTCCAAGATCCGTCGGGGTATTGGATTGAGCGACCCGACCGGCAGTGTCATGCCGATAGAGCAGGTGCCGCTGATCGAAATATGCTCAGCGACGACGCGCCCCGCTAGGTCACGCTCGTAGGAATGCGTCTCACCCTCGGGATTGATCACCGCGAGGAGCTTCTCCTCCGCATTGCTGACGAACTGATAAACTCGCTGATCGGGCAGAGCGATCGGCGCGAGCCCATTGATCCCCGAATGCTGCAGGCGGGTGGTCTGCCCGGCACCGTCCGTAGCAGCATTCAGACGCCCTGCGGCGTCGTAACTGTACTGCCGCGTCGTGCCATCGGGCAGCACCATCGCTGTGCGACGGCCCATCGCGTCGTATTGAACTTGGGTGACGCGACCCAACGTGTCGACGGCCTCGATGGGGCGACCCATCGCGTCGTAGCGATAGCGACTCGTGAACCCGCGTTGGTCCGTCTCACCGACGAGGTTGTGCGCTTCGTCGTATTCGTAGGTAACGAGGCGACCCTCGGGGCCGTCGACGCAAACCAGGTGTCCGCGTGCGTCGTGCAGGAACCGATAGCTCAGCCCCGTGGGATATTTGACGCTCGCGAGCTCCCCGCGAGGACCATACGCGTATTCAGTGGTGCGTCCGTCGGCGTGGGTGACGCGCACCAAACGGTCGTCTGCGTCGTACTCGGAACTGCTCCTTGTTGCCGTTCGGATTCGATCGACTTGCGCACGTTGCCGCGATAGTCGTAGAAGTAATTACTGCGGGCGCCGCTGCCGTCGGTCTTCGTAAGGAGATTGCCATCCTCATCGTACGCGACCTCTTCGAGGAGCGTCCCGTCGGGAAGCATCTTCGCTCGGCCATACCGAGATCGTTCCAGCGATAGATGCGCGGCTCCGTGCCGGACAAGTACGTGAGCTGGTTCTCGAGATTGTAGTTGATTCACGGCGTAGAAGAGCTTATCCGGACCCGTCGTGAGGATGCAGCGATCATCGTTGCTGTATTCGTAGATGAAGCGAACGCCACCCTTCGTGGTCGTCGCCACCATGCGGTTTCGCTCGTCATACTCGAAGGTGTCTCGACTTCCGCAGGATTCGTCACCGCGACGAGCCGACCCTGCTCGTCATAATCATAGCGGAAGCTCGGACCGCCTTTGACGGACATCGCTGCGATGCGTCCGCGGTTCCATTCCACGGCCACGTGACGACCCGCCGAGTCGACAATCTCGGTGAGCTGTTCGCCGCGATAGACGAAGTTGATGCCGTTGCCGAATTCGTCCCCCGTGCGCCGCAGCTTGGCCTTGCCGTTGACGACCGTAAACAGGCGCGACTCACGCGTGTCGACGCTGCGCACGCGGTACTCGTTTGCCGTTGGACGCGAGAGCCACAGCCGCTCGCGACGATGGCAGGCGCTCCTCCTTCGGCGATTTTCGCGAAGTAAACGCTGCGCCCCTCGCCCTCGCGGAGCGTGATGACATCGCTCTCGATTCCCGAGGGATTGCTCGAGACCATGTGCCCATCCGGGCCCCAGTGTGGCCGCCACGTCGTCGCTACGTTCCGATGAATAGAACCGCTCGAACACGAACGGGATTGGGTCCGGGACGACAGATTCTGTCGCCTTGTCGACGACCGCGCCCGAAACCAAGTCGACGGGATGACCACCTTGGCAGGTATCCTTCTCTTTCGTTCCCGAGGATTTGCCGGGCTTCTTGCCTTTGCCTTTGCCCTTACCCTTTCCACCGCCGCCGCCGCCGCCGCCGCCGCCACCGCCACCGCCACCGCCGCCGCCAGCACCGCCACCACCAGCTTTCGGAGGCGCGGGCGCAGGAGGCGCGGGAGGAACGGGAGGTGCCGGCGCGTCACCGCCACCCGCCGCGTCGGGACCGCCGGGTGCGCTTGCTGCGGCAGAGACATCGGCGCCGACGAAGAGGCCGTTCATCATACCCGGGCTGTTCGTGATCGCCGTCATGCCGCGCTCGATGAGCACGATTGGCGCACCCATGATTGGGAACGTGCCGCCGGAGGTATTGAAGCTAACGACCTCCTTCAGCGAGCCGGGCTCGTTGCCGTGACACGTCTTGACGACGCCGCCGACGTTCAAGACCGAGGAGCCTTGGATCTTCGTGCGCATCGGCGTGCACATGAGACCCTCCGCCGTCGTTGCCATCGTCGGATAAGGAATGGGCAGCGGCCCAGGCGGCGCAGGGCCCGCGTCAAGCAAACGCTGACGGCCATTCCCGTGACCTATGACCCGATTTAGCGTTTACCACATCCATCTTGCACGCCGTTACTGCACCCATCGCGCGTTATCCGTTGTTGCGAGTCAGACCCTAGAGCCAAAAGCGGAAGCTGTCGAGAATTAGCCGAAATTGCTAGGCTTCGAAGCGGTCGTTAGGGCGTCTTTCACGATCCCCGGCGACGGATACGGAGCGCCAGTGCATCGACGCGAGCTTGGCGGACTCACCAGCCCAGAGAAGTAGCCACTGTGCAGATCCCACGGCAGCGATGCCGCAGCTGGCACGGCGCCAGTTGTGTGCGCGACGCGAGGGGCCCGTTCATTAGCGAAACCTCGCCATTCCCCGAGACTGCGGTAACGTTCGGTATCGCGCCGGCACGATTCGGTTGAGCTCGGGTAAGCGATGGTCTCGTGCCGCTTCGATTCGCGTGAGGTACGCGTTTGCCACGACGTTCTTTCGCCGTGCGGCGAGTGAATGCGTCGAGGGTTGTCCGTGAAGAATCTGCGGCTGCAGTCACGTTTCAGACAACTGGCGTCTCGCGTGGCCGAGAGGAGGGCAACCGGAGAAGAACCTTGCCCACCCAATATCTCGACCCTACCTTGGATGTGATCTTCAGTTGCTGCTCGTCCGTGAGCCTGTGCTCCTACGCGACATGATTCGAGCGGTGCTCATTTCCCGTCCTCTGGTTGAAGCAGCCGCTGTTACAGGTACCGGCGTTTCACTCTATCTTTCACGTGTCGGAGGATCGATCCCGCGAGGTCTTCTCGCCGCTCATCGAGCTGCACGTCCTTGAACTCGCGCACGTGCACTTGGCGACGCCGGAAGCGCAGGGTAAACTCGAACGGTGGGCCCGCTTCCTCCGGCCCGAAGCCCAGAAGAGCTGGAAGCCCTTGCACGAGAGGATCCGATCATGAGCACGGCCCGAAGCACCCTCGAACGGCTCTCGTCCGAACCTGACACCCAGTTACTCGCTGAGCAGCGCGAGATGGCGCAGATAGCGTGGCAACACACCATGGCGAGTGCGTACGAGGAGGGCGAAGCCAAGGGTCATCGACATACCGTTCGCATGTTGTGCGAGGTGCTCGAGATTGAGCTCGACGACAACAAGCAAAGGATGCTCGAGGCGCTGTCCATCGAACAACTCGCCGCGCTCGTGAACCGCATCAAGTCGGAACGCAAATGGCCTGACGGGGTTTAGGAGCACGCGGCGTGCGGAGTGCTCGGAGACGCGCCGGATTGCCGCGTCAGGAAGACGAGTCCCCATCACGGGTGCGGCGCTATCGACAGAGTTCTCGCGCCGGACGACGATTTTCATTGTGGATAGATTGATTCTGTCCTCAACGTTACACATGGAGCGTGGCTGCTGCACGACTGCACTCGGGCGTCGTTGCTGGGCGTTACAGCGGCGCGCAGAACCAATAAACACTTCTGTGTTGCACACCTGGACAAAACGGATTCGCTCAAACGTCGCTTGTCGACCTTTTCCGTGGCCGAGGCTTACGACCGCGCCGTGCGGAGAACTCCTGCGCATCCGTGGCTTACGGCCGCGCTTTGCGGAGAACTCCTGCGCATCCGAGGCTTACGACCGCGCGACTCGCGGGACCGTCGCGACACTGAGGCTCACGGCAGCGCCGCTTTGGGGACCGTTGCGACACTGAGGCTCACGGCAGCGCCGCGCGACAACCCCTCGTGCAATTGAGGCTTACGACCGCGCCGCTTCGCGGTTCGTTGTGCCAACGAAGCTTACGACCGCGCCGCTCGAAGGAATCAGCTGCCTTTTCGCCTCGTCACCGTTCCGAGTAAGCTCCGTGCCAGACAGAGAAGTCTTCCTGCTGGCGCTGGACGGTGAGCGCACTGAGACCACGACAGCGAGAGCTTCGCTTGGCGTGCTAAACACTCATTCTCGCCGTGTGCACCGCATGTTTCGGTCTGCTCGAATGGAAAACCCATACTCGAGCAGTAATTTCTGGACTTGGGAAGCTTCGGTGTCCATACAACGTTTGATAAGCGGAAAGGGCGAGGTCGTCCCTGGGGCGGTCGCAGGGGAAGCATCATGGCTGAACGTGTATCTTTGACGGGTATCGATGACGCAAACCACCAAGAAGCCTACGAACGCGTATTGCCTGAGGCAAAACGGCTGCCGTCGGAACAGATTCGGGGGGTCAACCTGGACATTGAGACGGTCATCCTTCGCGCCATGGCTGCGGCGAAGCAAATCTTGCCGTTCGAGGCCAGATTGCTGACATTGACAGATTTTCCCGCCGAGCGACTGGATCGCTTCGCGGATTACACCCTGGCGCTCTACAACGCCCACCTTCGATATACGTATGCCACGAGCCGTACGGAAGTGTTGCCAGCGCTGAGCGCGACCGCCAACCGTTGGCGATCCATTCTTCTTGCCGAACTCAAGTCACTCGTAGCGCGAGAGCTCATCCAAGCGGATCAATTGGACACTCTGATAGGTCACCAGGGCTTCCGCAACGTGGCTCGAGACCTTGGGGGGCTCGCGCAGATCTTCAAGGCGAATTGGGACCACATCAAGGACGAAACGGGCCTGAAGCCCGCCAAGATCGAAGAGGTGGGCCAGATTGCGTTGAAGGTCACCAACGCGATTGCAACACGCAAACGGACGCCGGAGGAGATCAAGGCCGCACGGGATATTCGGGAACGGATGTTCACGCTGCTCGCCCGTGCGTACGACACGATTCGACGTGCCATCCAATACATCCGCGCCGAACGCCATGACGCTGACGAGATCATCCCATCGCTCTACTCTGGCCGGCGGAAGTCCAAGGGCATGGCACAGGCAACGGAGGAGTCGTTCGAGCAGTCCCCTTGCCTCTCTGCGAGCGCGAGCACCAGCTCCGGATCACCGGTAGAGGAAATTGCGGAGCTACCCGCTTCGGAGCCACCGATCAGCGGACCGCGTGTGCCAACTGGCTTTCCCGGTTCGTGTCCGCTGGACGACAGCTGGTCGCCACCCTCGCCACAACACTACCGTGCCGCGACTGCAGAAAGCGAGCCCATCACAGCCGATGGTCGTCGAAGAACCGGCAAAGAAGAGCGCTCGATTCGACGCCGTAAACCGGTGCCCTTCGGAACGTTCACCGCCGGCGCGTTCTCCCGGGAGCCCCTGAACGACCTTTCGGCTCTGGTGCGACCGTCGCCGAAGCCGAACACGGAACGCGGAGTTCCTCGCGAGGCTCCGAAAGTGGCAAATTAGGATGAAGCCCGCAGGTGGTACGCGAGCCGCGCTCGCGCCGGCGCGACGAACTCCGCGGCCTCTACAGTGGCCGCTCTCGCGGGCAAAAGCAAAAGGCCGAATCCGAGCGTCCCTCGAATCCGGCCTAGCGCCATATTTGCACCTCTTGCGTGACTCCCGTTCGTAGCACCGCCATTCAACCGCGGTGTTTCCTGAGGGAATCATCGGTGCTGTCCCCTTTCGGGCGACAGCACCGAACACGAGTTGCAACGCTATCCGCTCACTTCACCACGCAGGTGAACTCTTGCAATGCGGAGATCCTTCGCCGCCGAACCGTTCCAGATTCTCGAATCCACCGAACACGTCCGTCAGGTACCAGTTGCTCTTGATGGTGTTGAATCCCGTCTGAGCGACCGCGTGTTTGATGAATACGTTCAAGTCGAAGGAGTAGCTGAGCATCGAGCTCGTCGCGACGTAGGAGATTACGGGGGCGTTGCTGTTGGCTCGACTTCCACCGCGTGGACCCTGCCACATTTGCCAGGTATGGCCGTCGATGGTGACGTTCCCCATGTTCGTACCAATCGGCTGAAAATCGGCTGGATCGCAGAGCCATACCATCACGAAGCCGGAGAGCGCGTCTTCGTATTGCGTCGTGGGGATCTTGTCCGAGAACCAGACGTCGTAGGTGGCGTTGTAGTTCTGTGCTGCGGTGCAGCGATTGTACTTGAACGTAGTTTGAACGCTGGTGAGCTGGCTAACCAACTTTGGCAGTCCGTCACCCGGATGAGTCGAATAGAGCCCGTTCGCGATTTCTCCACTCGCACCGATGTAGACCGAGGGGAAGGAAGACGGCGCGCCGTCTGCGCGGGCGCTCCCAGTGCTGCTCGTTACGACGAAGCTGTTGTCCTTGTAGGTGAGAGTCTGTTCCGTCGTATCGGGATTCCCCCAATTGTTATTCTGGATAACGTAGTCGTGCCCGTCTTTGGCTACGCGAACACGCTGGAAGTCGACCTCTTTGCCACCGGGGCCACCGATGGTTCCAGAAAGCGATCCCGTTGTGCCACCTTCGGGAGCATCAGCAGCGCTGTTCCCCAAGGCAAAGCCATTGACGGCGAATTCGTAAGGAACGTCCTTAGTTGCAGTACCAGGAACGGTGAAGACGATCGACGAGATGGGTTCGTTGTTGTATGCAACGCCTCGATCTTGGCCAGTCACGCCGTCAAACCAACATGCGGTGTAGAGTTTGTTGAATGGCAGGAACGCTTTGCCGTTCGCTGCGGTGATGGTTTGGCACCACCTGTCCTTGTCATTGGCGGAGAGATTACCCTTCGACGTCTGCAGTTGAATGCGTAACGTGAACGACGTATCCGTCCCGAGCTTGGAGAAGTTGATGGCGATACCCGAATAGGTCGACGCGAAAGTTACGCCGGGCGGCCCCTCCGCCGTGGACGTCGAGGCGTCATAGGCGCAACTTGCTCCCGCCGGATCCTGATTCAGATTGAAGCCAAGAAGCGCAACACTCTTTGAGCCCGTGTGCTTTGCCACGTTGCCTTTCGCGGTGTAGGGATCTGCAGCAGCTTTGGTCGTGAAGTCCTTCGGCGAAATCGTGGTTCCCGTGGTGGACTCCGCACCGATTGCCGTCCACGCGCAGCCGTGCCAGCCTTCGGACTTCCACGAGGTCCACCATCCTGCAGGCGTCGAACCAGTGCCACTGCCTGCAGTGCCCGTCGATCCCCCCTTCGCGCTCGTGCCGCCCTTTGCCGAGGAGCCGCCGGAGCTCGTTGCGCCGCCCTTACTGGTGCCGCCACCGGTCGCCGAAGCGCCGCCCTTGCTGGTGCCGCCACCAGTCGCCGAAGCGCCACCTTTGCTGGTACCGCCAGCGACGGCAGAGCCACCACCGACGCTCCCAGACTTCCCGCCCGTTGCGGAGCTCTTCCCACCGGTTCCAGCGCCGGCACCGCCGACGCCCGTATTGCCGCTTCCACCGGTGCCCGTCGAAGTCGCGACGCACGCTCCCGCGGTGCATGTGCTTCCGAAGGCACAAACCTTTCCGCACATGCCACAGTTGCTTGCGTTGTCCAAGACGTTCACGCAGCTGTTGCCACACGTGGTCAGGGGCGCAGTGCATGTCGCGACGCAAGCGCCGTTGCTACAATACGGTGCAGCAACGCCGCACACGTTCCCGCACGTGCCGCAGTTCATGGGATCTGCTTGCAGATCGTAACAAGCAGGTCCGTTTTGCGTTTGGCAAACGGTCTGGCTTGGAACCGTGCATCGGGCGGTTTGATTGTCCGAACCGTTGCATCCGAGCAGACCGGAGACGAGTAAAGCAGCGCCCCAGCGCAATTGGTTTTTAGGTGCCATGATTCCGATGTCCCTATTGGGTGAAACCCGATCCATCTCGCGAATCGCACCGCACTCGAGTCCCACTCCGAAAGAGCGCTCCGGTACGCAACGCGGATGCCGCAACTTACTCCAGTTTTCGAATATCGACGACGGGAGGACTGCACCCATCTCGTGCAATTTCGGCTTCGATGTGAACTTACAATGCGACGCGAGCAAATACGCGGCACTTCGCGCCGTAGCAGTGTTGCGTCAAGCCGATTGGGGGACGTTCACTCGCGGTAACGGATCTGGATGTAAACACACAGTACGCCGCGAAACTAATGAGCTATTGCGCAGCCGAAGCAGAATCGCTAGCTCGAGGGCAATCTAAAGCTCACCCTTCCGCGGTTGCGCCCACGTCACGACGGCCTTCGGCCCCGCAGCGTCCTCACCTCGCGTGCCTCGATGGGCCCGCGCCATCCTCGCGTCCCCGCGATGCACTCCCGCGCGCCCCCGCGACGTCCGTGTCCCGTCGACGCACTCCCGCGCGACCTCGCCGTCGGTCCTTCCCCGCACTCCCGCGCGCCTCCGCGAGGTGCTACCGCGCGCCTCCGTGCCGTCCGTGTCCCGTCGACGCACTCCCGCGCGACCTCGCCGTCGGTCCCCTCGACTCGCTACTGCGCGCGCGCGACGTTCCTTACCGAGACGTCACCGCGACGAACCGACAAAACTCTCCCAAGGATCGCCCCGCCGTCACCGCGACGAACCGACAAAACTCTCCCAAGGATCGCCCCGCCCTCGCCGCGACGAACCGACAAAACTCTCCCAAGGATCGCCCCGCCGTCATGGCGCGATCCTTGGATTTTCACGAACTCAACCGAGCACGTCAGCTATCGTGTAGAGCTTGCCCGCGGGTTGCTTCGCGAGGAAGCGCGCGGCGCTGAGCGCGCCATGGGCAAAGAGCTCACGACTCGATGCGCGATGGGACAGCTCGATGCGCTCACCGGGTCCGAGCAGATACACCGTGTGATCGCCCACGACGTCGCCGCCACGAATACCGAACACGGCCATCTCGTCGTCCTTGCGGGCGCCAACGAGTCCCTCGCGACCGTACACCTCGTTCAAACCGGGACGCGCCGCCTTGATGGCGTCAGCGAGACGCTTCGCGGTACCACTCGGTGAATCGACCTTCTTGCGATGGTGGATCTCGACGATCTCGACGTCGTAGCCCGGTCCGAGTCGTCGCACGGCTTGCTCCGCAATCTCCGCGAGCACCTGGACGCCGAGACTCGTGTTCGCCGCCCAAAGGACAGGTACGCTCTGCGACGCCTTCGCGACGAGCTGCTTGAGCTCCTCGTCGAGCCCCGTCGTGCAGCACACGAGCGGGATCTTGCTCTTCGTCACGTGTGCGACGAGGTTCGGAATCGCTTTGACGGAAGAGAAGTCGATGACGACCTCTGCGCCGAGCAATGCCGAACCCGTGTCGGCGGACGCCGCAACACCGATGTTGCCGACGCCCGCGAGAACGCCGACGTCCTGCCCGATCGCGGGATCTTGCGGCGCCGCGACGGCACCGACGAGCTCGAGATCCGGCGCTTGATGGATGAGACGCACGAGGGCTTGCCCCATGCGTCCCGTTGCACCGTGAAGCGCAACCTTCATGGTTTCGCCTCGTAAGTGGCCGCCAGCGCCAAGAGCCGCTGGATCGTCGTATCGCTGCACTCGATCATCGGCTCGCGAAGAACGTTCTGCATCCAGCCCTTGGCCGACGCGAGACCCTTCGTGGGTTGCGGGCTCGGCTCGCTGAAGAGCGCGCGGTGCAGCGGGAAGAGTGCCGCATGCTTGGCGATGGCGGTCCTGTACTCGCCACGAAGCATCAGCTCCGTCACTTCCTGCACTGCACCGGGATAGATGTTGCTCGTGACGCTGATGACGCCCTTCGCACCAACGGCCATCATCGGCACGGTCAACGCGTCGTCACCACACATCACGATCACGCGATCACCCGCGCGCTGGAGCAAGTCTTGGCAGTACATCACGTTGCCGGAGGCGTCCTTGACGGCAACGACGTTCTTACAAGCATCGAGAGCGCGCAAGGTCGTCTCCACCGACAGATCGACTGCGGTACGACCAGGGACGTTGTAGAGCACGACGGGCACGTCGACGGCGCTCGCGACGCTGCGAATGTGCCGGAACAAGCCCTCTTGCGACGGCTTGTTGTAATACGGCATCACGGTCATGATCGCATTCGCGCCAGCCTTTGCGGCAGCCTTGGCGAGATCGACGACCTCGTCCGTCGCGTTCGAACCCGCACCCGCGAGCACGAACGCACGCCCTGCGACGGCCTTCACGGTGCGCTTGACCACTTCCTCCTGCTCCGCGAAGCTGAGCGTCGGACATTCGCCGGTGGTGCCACAAGGAACCACCCCGCTGACCTTGCCCTCGAGCTGACGCGCGACGAGCTTGTCGAAGGCGTCCCAATCGATGCTAAGGTCGGATTTGAAGGGCGTGACGAGTGCCGTAAAGGCACCCTGAATCGGCAACGTAGCCATAGGGGGGAAGACTATTTGCCAAACCCACCGCCAAAAGCAACGCCCCTTCGGGGGTTCGCCCTACCTGCGGCGCAAATGGGCTAGCAAATAGCCATCAGTGCCGTGCCGGCCGGGCAAAAGCCGCCCTTGCGTTGCCCCCTCGCCGAGCGCGCGTGCGACGTCCGGCACGTCGAAGGGGATGGGAACGAGCACGTCGGAGACCGCTTGTACCACCGCTTCGCACTCTTCTGGAAGCACGCTGCAAACCGCGAAAACGAGCGTCCCCTCGGGCCGCAAGAGCGACGCGGCATTGCGCAATATCGCCGTGGACAGCTCCGCCAAGCGCGCCGGATCCGAGGGTCCGAGACGCGCCGCGATTTCTGGGCGCTTTCGCAACGTCCCCGAGCCCGTGCAAGGGGCGTCCACGAGCACGCGGTCGAAGCCCGGTTCGAGCCCGCCCGTGCCGCGGCTGAAGTCGACGGCGGTCGTTACCACGCCGGACAAACCCAATCGGCGAAGCTCTTCGGCGAGCGCCTCGAGCTTTCTTGGATGTAAATCCGTCGCGCAAACGGAACCGTTCGGTCCCACCTGTTCGGCGAGGAGGGTCGTTTTTTGCCCGCGTCCGGCGCAGCAGTCGAGCACCCGTTCACCCGGTTTCGCTCCGACGGCGAGCGCGATGAGCTGCGCGCCTTCCTCTTGAATGACGAAGCGACCTTCGTCGTAACCCGCGAGCTTTCGCGGATCACCCACGCGCGTCACCAAACGACAGAGCGGCGAGAGCCGCCCCGGCGTCGCCTCCTTGAGCCATTCGGGGCTCTCGCCGGAGAGACGGATCCGTAGCGCGATCGGGTGATCGTGGGTCGCGCGCGCGGAGCCTGTCGCGTCGGCTTCGACGCCCAAGAGCAAGCTCGCCTCCTCGGCGCCGACGCAATGAACCAACGCGTCATGGAGCCACGGCGGACAGTTCGCTTCGACGGCCGCAGCGCGATCGAAGGAGTCTCGCTCGGCGACGACCTTTCGCAAGATGGCGTTCGCGAAGCCGGCCATTCGCGGGCCACGCAAGGCGTCGATACGCGACACGGCGACGTCGACGGCGATGGGCGCGGTGCGGTGATCGAGGACGAGGATCTGCGTTGCCGCGACGAGCAAATGGGACACGAGCACCGGATCCCGCGGCAATCCCTTCGGCGCGTGTGCCTCGAGCCGCGCAAGCAGGCTCTTTTTGGTGCGAAGTGCCGTGTAGACGAGTTCCGTGGTCTGCGCGCGCATCCGTTCGTCGAGGCCGACATTGCGCTCGAGGGCGGCATTCAACGCCGCCGAAGCGTAAGCGGAGTCTCCAAGGACGCGCTCGATCACCTCGGCTGCGATATTTCGCGCATCGAGACGCACCGAAGCCGGTCGATTGCTATCGGGTTTGCCCGGACGTCGAGCCCCCGCCGGAGCTTCCCGACGGGCGTTACCAGGGCGCTTCGCTCGCGGGCGTCGAGCCGTGTCGTCCTCGGAACTCATCCGGTCAGATCCTCGATTTGGTTCACGATCACGTCCCAACGTCGCTCGACGTCGTTCTTGAATGCCAGCGCCATGAGTAGGATGAGCAAGCACATGCCGACGAGATGTGCAAGCTCGCGCACCCGCAGCGGGAGCGGACGGCGCGTCACGGCTTCGATGCCGAGAAACGCAAGGTGTCCACCATCGAGCACCGGAACCGGAAGTAGATTCAGGAGCCCGAGGTTGATACTGAGCAGCGCCATCACCCAAATGAAGTAATTTGCGCCCTTTCGCCCTTCTTCCCCAGCCACCTCGTAGATGGTGATCGGTCCCGAAAAGGAATCGAAACTCAGACGCCCCTGAACGAGACGCACGAAGGCGACGGCAATGAGCCGAGTCACGTCGAAGGTTTCTTCGAGAGCACGATCGGCGGCGTAGCGGATGGGCGCCGGATGCTCGACCTTCTCTTCGGGAGCGAGCGGTACCCAGTGCTCGACGCGGAGCACGTATTTCTTTGCGATCTGCCCCTGATCGTCGATGAACTCCTCGCGCCTGATCTGAAACGTTCCCGAGCGCACACGCGCGTCGCGGGCAGCGAGATAGTCGATTCGATGCGGCTTGTCCGGGGCGCGCTTGATCCGCTCGATGACCGTCGACCATGCGGGGACGCCTTCGTCGTCGAGCCTCAAGATCTTGTCGCCGGAACGAAGCCCTGCGCGATAGAGATACGACTCCTCCGGAACGACCGCGGCGTACAGATCGGCGAGCTCCATGCCCGTGCGCGTCACCAGATCGTGCCCTGCCGGATCTGGCGTCAGGGCGACGACGCCCGCCTCGAACACCGCCATCTCCGCAAGCCCACCGAGAGCGCCGGGCACCGTGACGGGACGAAGATACGTCACCGGGACGGTCTCGCCCCGATTCTCGAGCATGATGCGCTCGAGATCCATGAAGCGACGAACGGGTTCGCCATTGATGTGCGTCACCACGTCGAAGGTGCGAAGGCCCGCGCGATAAGAGGGCGACTCGGGGTCGGAAATCCCGATGACGGCCGCAGGAGCGCTCGCTTCGACGCCAATGGTTCCCACGCGCTCGGTGATGTCGAGCTGGCGTTTCTCGCGCGTGTCCGCGACGACGACCTCGATATCGACGTGCCGATTGTCGCGAAACACCTTGAGTCTGAGGGTCTCGCCGGGACTGCGCGCGACGATCCGCTTCACCTCGTCGAAGGTCCCGACGTCCTCACCGTTGATGCTCATGATGCGATCGCCGGGACGCAATTTGCCGTCCGCGGGATGTCCCGGGAGCACGTTGCCGACCGTGGGCGGCAGGAGCGACCCCTCGCTCACGAACACGGTGAAGTAGAGCAGCACCGGGAACACGAGGTTCATCACGGGCCCCGCCAAGACCACGAGCATGCGCTTGAACAGACTCAGAGACTCGAACGTTCGCCGCCGATCCTCGGGAAGCACGATGTCCGTCTTGCTCGACTCGAGCATGCGGACGTATCCACCGAGAGGAATGAGCGCGATACAATACTCGGTTTCTCGTCCATGCAGCTTGAGGATCTTCGGACCGAACCCAAGACAGAACGTGATCACCTTCACGCCAAAGGCTTTGGCGAGAAGGAAGTGGCCAAGCTCATGCACGAAGATGAGCGACCCAATCAAGATGATGAAGTAAAGGAGATCCATTCGCTGCGCGTTCGGCCAGCCGGGACAGGGGCGGAGCGTAGCACGCGACACGCCCATTCGGGTAGGATGGCGCGTGACTTCGATATCGCCGACGGATCCCCATTCGATCACCCTCCAGCAGCTCATGCAGCCGGAGCACGCCAATCAGCACGGCGCCGTGCACGGCGGAGTCGTCCTCAAGGCCGTCGACGAGGCCGGCGCCATCTGCGCGATGCGTTACGCGCGCAAGCCCTGCGTGACGGTCTGCATCGACTCCATGCAGTTTCATTCACCCGTCCAGGTGGGCGAGCTCCTGCGCTGCCAGGCGCGGATCACCTGGACCGGGCACACGAGCATGGAGGTTTGGATCCGCGTCGAATCCGAAGATCTGATCCGTGGGGAGCTCACGCACACCAACTCGGCCTTCGCGGTCTACGTCGCCCTCGACGAGAACGGGCGCCCATGTGCCGTGCCGCCGCATGCCCCGAGAAACGAAGAGGAGCGCCGTCTTTGGCAAGACGCGCTCCTCCGACAACACGATCGCTTGAAGCTACGAAGGTAGCCCTTCAGCGCAAGCTACCGAGCTGCTGTGACGGGAGGCTGCACCGGCTGGGTGACGAACCCAGTCGCGGCAAGCTGCGCCTCCTCGAGCCAGGGACGAGGATAAGCCCCAATCCCGACGACCGCCAAAACACAGATGATGATGGCAAGAGACAAGGCCGGTGGCACGCGCATACGCTCGTCACGCTCGGGCTCCGACATGTACATCGCTCGAGCGAGCTGCATGTAGTAGAAGAGCCCCACGACGGCGATGAGCGCTCCGATGAGGACGAGCCACGGATAGCCCGCCTGCCACGTGACGATGAAGACGTAGAGCTTCGCCCAGAAGCCGACGACGAACGGGATCCCCGCCAAGCTGAGCAGAAAGAGTAACATCGAAAACGCAAGCCAGGGAGAGCGCTTCCAAAGCCCATTCAGATCCGAGATGTTCCCCTTGCCACCGTCGGCTTCGATGGCTTCCAGAACGAGGAAAGCGCCAAGGTTGGTCACACCGTAACCGACGAGATAGAAGAGCAGCATGCCCAAGCCACGGTCGTTGACCGTGAGCATGGCCATGAGCATGTAGCCGATGTGCCCAATCCCCGAGTAGCCGAGGAGCCGCTTGGTGTTCGATTGCGGTAGCGCCCAGACATTTCCGAGTACGAGGGTCGCCGTCGTGAGAGCAACCACGGCGGGAACCCAAATGGAGTGCGCCGGCGAGAAGGCGAAGAGATAAATCCGTCCGAGCGCGGCCATGCCGGCCAGCTTCGGAACGGTCGAGAGGAACGCGACGAAGGGCGTCGGCGCTGCTTGATACGCGTCGGGCACCCACATGTGGAAAGGCACGACGCCGATCTTGAAGCCCATGCCCGAGAGCATGAGGAGGAGCCCGAGGGTCAGCAGTGGACCGTGGGCGGTTCGCGCCACGGCCATGAGAATCCGTCGAGTTCGAAAGCCCAATCAAGAACGAAGCACCGAGTAGCGCGATCGGGGTGCTGACGACGCCGACCACGAAAAACTTCATGCCGCCTTCCGCAGGAAGCTCCGACTTGTCACCGGTCGCATCCTGCTTCTCGATCGCCGCGAGAACGAACAGCGGGATCCCCATCAGCTCGAAGCACACGAGCAGCAAGATGAGATCGCGAGCGCCGAACAAGAGCGTCATGCCGAGCAGGCTGACGAGGATCAGGAAATACCTGCTCTCCCTGCCGACGCGGAATGATTCGATGGGCGCGCTCGGCTCCGCCGAGCAGCGTGATGATGCCGAGGCCCCAGGTGACGCGCTGCAAGAACAGCGTCCAAGCATCTGCGACGTAAACGCCGAAGAACGCCGACCCCTGAGGCGGGTAATAGTAGCTCGCGACGATCAAACCGAGGAGTGCCGCGGCTCCGCCGAAGTTCCCCCAGGCCTTGTATCGCGGGTTCTCGACCAGAGCATCCCAAAGCACCGTGAGCAGGATCACCGCCGAGAGGCCAAGGCTCGGCCAGATGGTTACGAAGTCAGCAAGCCCGAGATTCACGGCGACACTCCCATGGTAAGAGACGGTCCGAGGTAGTCGATCGTCGAGCGATCCACGAAGTCGAGGACGAGACGCGGCCAGCAACCGAAGATGACGATGGCCGCCCCTAACACGAAGAGCGCCCCCAACTCGGTTCCGTGGGCATCGCGCAGATCGTGGAAGTGTTCACTCGGGCCCGTACCCCAGAAGATGTTCCGCACGGCACGAAGCACGTACACGGCGGTAATGAAGGCCCCAATGATGGCGGGCAGCGCCCACCAATCGTAGGTGCCCTGATACGCACCGAGGAACACCAAGAACTCCGCGACGAATCCGGCGGTCCCTGGAAGCCCGAGGCTCGACAAGCCCGCCAACGTGAAGAACGCGGCGACGACGGGCATCTTCGTTGCGAATCCACCCATCGAGAGAATGTCGCGAGTGTGCGCCCGCGAGTACACGAGGCCGACCAGGGCGAAGAAGAGCCCCGTCATCACGCCGTGGGCGAACATCTGGTAGACCGCGCCGTTCCACCCGGAAACGGTGAGCGTCGCGAGACCGAGCATCACCACGCCCATGTGGCTTACCGAAGAGTACGCAATGACGTACTTCAAATCCTTCTGACTCATTGCCGACATCGCGCCGTATACGACGTTGATGACGGCGACGGCTCCGACGATCGGAGCCCATACACGAGCTCCCTCGGGTAGCATCATCATACCGACTCGGAGGACGCCGAACGCGCCGAGTTTCATCAGCACTCCGGCGTGGAGCATCGAAACGGCGGTGGGCGCGGAGGCGTGACCATCGGGCGACCAGGTGTGGAAGGGAAACACGCCAGCGAGCGTCCCGAAGCCGAGCCAGAGCAGCGGGAAACCTACGATTTGCAGGGTCCGCGGGTACTCATGTGTGCCGAGCACGGCCATATCGAAGGTGGTGCCGCCCGCAGACAGGTACATCGCCACCATCACCGCCAGGATGAAGGCGGAGCCGACCAACAACATCAGCGTCAGCTTCATCGCCGCGTAGCGTTGACCACCGACGTCGAGGAGCTTCCAAACGTACTTGAAGGGGCCGGCTTCGGCGACCTTGTGACTGCTGCCCCAGATCCCGATCAAGAGGTACATCGGGAGAACGGCAATCTCGTAGAACAGGAAGAAGACGAACAGGTCTTGCGCAACGAAGACGCCGAAGACGCCCGACACGAGCGTGAGCAGCATCACGAAGAATTCCTTCGGCCGCTCTTCGAGGGTCATGCTGGCGAGCGCGCCGGCAACGATGATGAGCCCCGTGAGCAGGAGAAGAGAAACGCCCCAGCCGTCGACGGCGAGGCGAATGTCGATCCCGAGCATCGGAACGAGGGGGTAGACCTCTTCGAATTGCAGGCCACCCGCGGCGACGTCGTAGTGCAGAGCCAAGTAGACGCTGCCGGCGAAGCTCACGAGCGCCCCGAGGAGCGAAAGCGCTCGCTGTATCCCGTGCGCACGCGCCGGAAGCGGAAGCATCAGGAGCGCCGCGAGGAAGGGCGCACTGACGATGATACTGAGCAGATACGGAATCATGAGAAGAGCCTCCAGGCAGCCAGCGCCACTGCGCCAGCAACCACGGCCACGAGGTAATCGAGGATGTTTCCGGATTGGAGACGTTGCAGCTTTCGGCCAAACGCCATGCTGATCCAAGCCAGCCAATTCATCACGCCATCGATGACGTAACGGTCGAACCATCCAATCGCGCGGGCCACTTGCAGGACCACGGATCGGAAGAGAAACTCGTACGTTCGATCGATGGCGCGAGAACGCACGACGAACTCGAAGAATCGGTACGCCGCGGAAGACTCGAGCGGCACCACCTTTGCGCCGTAGACGACGCCTGCACACGCGAGGCCGAGCAGGCCAAGACCCGTTCCGAGCATGCCAGCTTTGCCCAAGTGAAAGTGATAGTGGCCCCCGGTGTGGTGGAAGAACCAGCCGCCCAAGTAGCCCGAAACCGTAGCGAGGCCCGCGAGGGCGACCAAGGGCAACAGCATGGAGGGCCCGCTCTCGTGAGCGTGCGACGCCGACGACGAGGGCTTTCCGAAGAAGGCGAGCAAAGTGATCTTCGCCATGTAGAACGCGGTCAAGAAGGCCGCGAGCAGCAGAGCGATGAAGGGCACCCCTGGGTTGGCCTCGGAAACGGCCTCGAGGATGAGATCCTTACTGAAGAACCCGGACAAGCCCGGCAACCCCGCCAAGGCGAGAGCGCCAATCGAGAAGGTGACGGCGGTCACGGGCATCTTCTTCGCCAACCCGCCCATGTCCTTCAGCTCGTTACTGTGAACGGCGTGAATGATGCTGCCCGCACCGAGGAAGAGCAGCGCCTTGAAGAAGGCATGGGTCGTGAGGTGGAAGTATGCCGGAAGCGGCGCTCCGGCGCCGACCGCCGCGACCATGTATCCCAACTGCGAGCAGGTGGAATAGGCCAACACGCGTTTGATGTCGGTTTGGAAGAGCGCCACGAATGCGGCGAACAGTGCCGTTATCGATCCGACCCACAGCATGACCTCGAGGGTCACCGGCGCTGCAAGGAACAGCGGACTCGAGCGGACGAGCAGGTAAACGCCTGCAGCAACCATGGTTGCTGCGTGGAGCAACGCCGACACGGGCGTCGGCCCCTCCATGGCGTTGGGCAACCAGACGTGGAGCGGGAACTGCGCGCTCTTGCCCATGACTGCGAGGAACAGCAGCAGCGAGGCAAGACCAATGCCCCAGGCACTTCCCGTCGCGTCGAAGGCAAAGCTGCCCGTATCGACGAACAGCACCAAGAGACCGAGCAAGAGCCCCATGTCAGCAAACTTGGTCACCCAAAACGCTTTGATGGCGGCGTGGGCGGCGCTCGGCTTCTGGTAGTAGAACCCGATGAGCAGGTAGCTCGTGAGTCCGACCAGCTCCCACCCGACGAACAACTGCATCAGGTTGGGCGAAAGCACGAGGAGATTCATGCTGAAGATGAAGAGTGAGTGGTACGTGAAGTACCGACCCTTCGCCGGTGGCGCCTCGTCGTGCATGTAGCCGATCGAGAACACTTGGACGGCCCATGCCACCCACGTGACGATGACGAGCATCGACGTCGAAATGCCGTCGATGCGCAAACCGACGTCGACCAAGGAGCCCCCGCTGGAGGGCAACCAAGCCGCCGACAAGAGAATCGGTTCGCTGGAGTCGACACTCTTCACGAGAACGGTTGCAGCGACGGCAGCGACGGTCGCCGCGAAGACGCTGAGCCACATCGCGGGAGCACCACGATGTCTCAACCAAGGCAACAGCACGAGTACTGCGAAGGCCAACACGGGCACGAATAACGCCGCGCCCGCGAGCACGATGGGGGATGTGAGGTCCATGTTCTTCTTCGCTCGAAGCCCCTAGTAACGGAGCCGCTGAGCCTCGTCGAGGGTGGTGTGGGACAGGGCTCGATACACGAGAATGACCAAAGCGAGCCCGACGACCACTTCGGCAACGGTGAGCGCCATGATGAATACGGCGAACAACTGCGTAGCTGCGCTACCGGAGAAGCGCGAGAAACTGACGAGGTTGACGTTGACCGCGTTCGCCATGACCTCGATGCTGAGCAAGATTCCAATTGCCGTACGGCGCGTCAGCACGCCGTACAGGCCCAAACAGAAGAGTGCTGCACCGAGCAGCAGATAGGCACTAAGTGTCATGACGGAGATCTCCCTGACTCCCGCGTTGGCTCCGAACCCACGAAGTCGCGACGACGTGCAATGACGATTGCTCCCACCGTGGCCGCGAGCAACAGGATGCTCAGCACCTCGAAAGAGAGGACGTGTTCGGTGAGGAATGCTCGCGCAATCGCTTTTGCCTGAGGCTGCACCGCGGGCTTCACGTCCGAAAGCCCTTTGGTGTTGAGCACCGCCCAAGCAATGAGGCCGAACAACCCAAGGGATAGAACGAGCGCGATCCCTCGACGAGAAGGGTCCGTGTCGTTGCGGACCGCGACGCCGCCTTTGCGACGCGTCAACATGATCGCGAACAGCATCAACGTCACGACACCACCGGCGTAAAGCATGACCTGAATGGCGCCAAGGAAAGGCGCTTGCAAGACCACGTAGATGAGCGCCGTGTCGAGCAAGAGCAACGCGAGCCAGAGCACGCAGTGGATGAGGTTCGGCCAGATGACGACGGCGAGCGCAGAACCGAGCGCCACCGCCGCAACACTCACGAAAACGACGTATTCGAGCATCATCCTTCGTCCTTGGCGGGGCTCGTGGTTTTCTCGGGCGCTTGCATACCCGCGAGGCGAGTAGCGGTCGCCCAAGATATGGGGCGAGTCTTCTCGTTCTCGTAGAGCCGTTCGAGGTTCAAGCAGAGGTCCTGGCGCGAGAACGTGGGATCGAGCGAGGTCTTCGTCATCACGATGGCGTCGGCAGGGCACACCTGAACGCACAGCTCGCAGTAGATGCACGCGTTCTGATCGAGGGTGAACGATTTGGCGTAGGCGCGCTTCTTACCGGTGACGGGTGATTCCCGCTTCTCGAGCTCGACCGTGATGATTTCCGAGGGACAGATGCGCTCGCATGCCTTGCATCCGACGCACTTTTCATCGCCTTGTTCGTCGTGAACGAGAGCGAAGCTCGCGCGGTAACGCTCCGGACGAGGACGGCGTACGGTCGGAAAATCCACCGTAGTGGGCTTCCGAAACACGTTACGCATGCTGACGGCTAGAGAGCGAATGGTATCGACGAAGTAGAGCATTAGACCCCTCCTCGACTGAAGTGGACCCACAGCGCCGAAACCATGACGAGCACCAGCCCGATTGGGACGAGGTACTTCCAGCAGATGGTCATGAGTTGATCGGAGCGGAAGCGAACGAGGCTCCAGCGAATGGCGAAGATCCCGGCGAAGAGCACGAGCGTCTTCAACACCATCCAGTGCAAACCCGGAGCGAAAGGCCCATCCCATCCACCGAAGAAGAGGGCGGAAGCGATGGCTGAAACGATGAGCGTGTGAAGGTACTCCGCCAGATAGAGCAGGCCGAAGGCCATACCCGTATATTCCGTTGTCACGCCAGCGACGAGCTCGCTCTCGGCTTCGGGAATGTCGAAGGGAATGCGGTTCGCTTCGGCGAGTGACGCAGGCAAGAAGAACAGGAAAGCGAAGAAGCCCGGTCCCGGCGGCCAGAACGCAAACCAACCATGCTTGATCTGGTAGTTCACGATGTCCGAAAGGCTCATCGAACCCGCCAGAATCACGGGAACGAGGGACGCCAAGACGAGAGGGATCTCGTAAGAGACGCTCTGCGCGACCGCACGCATACCACCGAGCAACGCGTACTTGTTGTTGCTCGCCCAGCCGGCAGTCCACACTGGAATGACCGAGAGGCTTCCGAGTGCCAAGATGTAGAGCACCCCGATGTCGAGATCGGCGGCGATCGTCTGCGGACCGAAGGGCACGACCGCGGCGGTTCCGAGTACGAGGATCACCGTAAGCGGCGGCGCGAGGACGAACAACGCCTTGTCGGCGGTCTCCGGAATGAGAAACTCCTTCTGGAGGAGCTTCAGAGCGTCGGCGATCGGCTGAAATAGCCCGTATGGGCCATAGAAGGTCGGACCGACGCGGCTCTGCATTCTACCGGCGAACTTACGCTCGAACCAAATGGACCACGCCGTCACGGTGAGCAACACCGTGATGATGACGCCCGAATAGATGATTGCTCGAAGCCACGGATTCATCGGTCAACCTCACCCATGATAGGATCGATGGATCCCAAGATGGCCACCGCGTCGCTGACGGAATGCCCCGGCAGGACGTAGGGTAGGCAGGAAAGCGCATGTAAACTGGGAGAGCGGATCTTGAGTCGATAGGGACTCGCGCCTTTGTTCTCTCCGCCACCAATCACGTAAATGCCCAGCTCACCGCGCGGGGACTCTACGGCGCCGTAGGCGTGCCCTTGATCGGACTTCTCGGCCAGGCTGGTCTTGATCGGCTTTCGGCTTCCCAACGCGCCCTCGGGGATCCCGTCGATCATGAGGCGAACCAACCGAATGCTTTCGCGGATCTCGCCGAGGCGAACGCGCCCGCGCGCCTCGCAGTCGCCCGCGGTGTCGGTGATGACGCGAACGTCGATTTCGTCGTAGGCGTGGTACGGCGCGTCGCGACGTAGATCGTGATCGCACCCCCCCGCGCGTAGAATGGGGCCCGTGATGCCGAGCTCCATCGCGAGGGAAGCGTCGACGATACCAATCCCGCGGGTTCGATCGCGATAGATGCGGTTCGAGGTCAGGAACGTGTCGTACTCGTTCAGGCGCGTGTCGATCGTCGTCAGCGCCGTCTTCACCTTATCGGCCCAGCCCGCGGGTACGTCGTGTCGGTTCCCGCCGATCATGTGGGTGTTGTAGTGGAAACGCCCGCCAGTCAACTCCTCGAACAAGTCGAGAATGAGCTCGCGCTCGCGAAAGCAATAGAGGAACAACGTCGACCCGCCGCCGAGTGCCCCACCGAGATCCATCGCGAAGGCGCCGAACCAGAGCAGATGCGACGCAATTCGCTGCAACTCGGCCAAGATCGTGCGCAGATAACGTGCTCGCCGCGGCACTTCCACTCCAAGCAACGACTCGAACGCCATCACGAGCGACTGCTCGTTCATCATCGGCGAGACGTAATCGTTCTTGTCGAAGATCGGGACCAGCTGCACGAACGTGAGTTTCTCGCAGAGTTTCTCGACTCCTCGATGCAAGTAGCCTGCGAATGGCACCGCTTTGACGATGAGCTCACCATCCAGGTAGAGCTTCAAACGAAATACCCCGTGGGTCGAAGGATGTTGGGGCCCAAGGTTGAGCACCATCAGATCCGCTTCGGGATCGTAGGCTTCGATGTCGAGGTACGGGTTGGCTCGTTTGGTGACCACGTTACGCTTCCTATTCATCGCCACGGCGGCACCTCCGTGTCGATGGCGTAGTCCTTACGCAAAGGATGTCCCTTCCAGTCTTCCGGCAACATGAGTCGACGGAGATCGGGGTGACGAGCGAACTTCACGCCCAACAAGTCGTACTGCTCACGCTCTTGCCAGTCCGCACCCGCGAACGACTCGACCAGCGACGGCACCGACTCCCCAACGGGAACCTCGACTTGCCAGGTCGCCATCGAAGTCCCCTTCCCGACCGAACGGAGTCCGTAAACGACCCGGAGAGTCTCCGGAGACGATGACTCCCCCTCTTTCGCGGGATGATGAGACGCGACCACGAATCCAAACACCGTGAAGCCGAATTCATCGCGAAGCGTTCGCGCGACCTCGAGGTGTTTCTCGGGCGCGATGCGCGGCGGACCTTCGACGGAAGTGTCTGCTTGGAAGCGTTCCTTCAAGAGCTCGACGACTGCTTCGCTCGTCGATATACCGCGTACGCTCATCGTGGCTCTCCTGGACGCTCCGATTTCGGGGTCGACGCGGTGGGCTGCTCCTTGGATTCGCTTTCGGTTCCGCTTTCTTCATCGCGAGCAGCCGCATCGAGAGCGGCGTCGAGATTGAGTTCGTCCCACCACCCGAGGGCGGCAGCAGACGAGATCTGTTGCCGATTCAGGAGTTCGGGCCGCGTGGGATCGTTGTAGAGCGGCAACCGTGGCAGTCGCTGATTCGGGAGCGGCTCGGGCCGTACGTCACGCTCGGTGACGCGACCCTCTCGATCGGCACGGATCCTTTCCTGCAGCCGGAGCAGCCCATGCATCATGGCTTCCGGATTGGGAGGACAACCTGGAACGTACACGTCGACGGGGATGAACGTGTCGATGCCGGGCACGACCGAGTAGATATTCCGATAGAAGTCCCCGGAAATCGCGCAGGAGCCGACGGCGATTGCCCACTTGGGCTCCGGCATCTGATCCCAAAGCTTCTTGACGCGGGGGGCCATTTTCACGGTGATCGTGCCGGCCACCATCATCACGTCCGAATGCCTCGGGCTGCCACGAGACGATGGCGCCCATGCGGTCGGCGTCGACGCGACTCGCAGCCATGGCCATGAACTCGATTCCGCAGCAACTGGTCGCCACGGGAAAGATCCACATGGAGGCCTCACTGCTGAACGAGAGCAGCTTGTCGACCGTCGTCGTCATGACGTCCAGTCCCGGAACCTGCATCATGAAATCATAGAGCGGATGATGGAAACTCCGCCCGCTTTCATCTACTGCCATTTGAGGGCGCCTTTCTTTAGCGCGTAGAGCCAGCCGAGCAGCAATATCCCGACAAAGACGAACATGTCGAAGATGGCGAATAGCCCGAGTTCGTCGATGACGAGCGCCCAAGCGAACAGAAACACCGCTTCGACGTCGAAAAGGACGAAGATGAGAGCCACGACGTAGTAGCGGGGATGAGAACTTGAGCCACGCTGGCCCCTCCGGTTCCTCGCCACATTCGTAGGTGCTGCGCGTGAGCGCCGTGCGTCGCTTGGAAACGACGCTCAGGACCTTGGCAGCAACCAACATGCTGACAACCACCACGGTCGCGGTGATCAAGAAGACCGATACGGTAATCCAATTGTTCACGGGAGGACTTGCCTCAGGCCATCGAGACGACCTGCTGTCGGAAATGAGTCGGACACGTGAGATTCGGGGTTGGGTAAGAGTTCACAACCCGCGTTTAGGGTCCTACGTCTACCCCGAAATCGAACTTGTGCCCTCCGCGAATTCTGCGCGAAACGTGTTCGACCTGATCGCGATCAGGAAAGAACGGGGCATCGTCGTGCGAACTTCGTTACTCACTGACGAGGGTAATAGCCCCGAGACTGCGGCAGCCGCGCTCTCGTCCATGCGAACGCGATTTCTCACCCACCCTGTTCCGCTCGTCCGTCCAACGTCGCGAAGGCGAAGAAAAAATGAAACGAGCGGGGGAAGGCTGGTCCCTTGGGCCTCAGATTCGTCCACTCGAACCGCCAGACGTCTTCGAAGCCGCAGCTACGACATCTCCGAAACAGAGCGGCCTAATTCAACGCCGCAGACCGGTTCGATGGGACTTGTTAGCTATTTACGTAAAATTGCACTCTGACCGCGTTAGGCGTCGCTGTCCAGAGGGGGACCCAGAATTCGACGTCGGGGTTCCCGCGGACCTCGCTCAAGCCAGAACGCGTCGTTCAACGGTGACGCACCAAGTCAGCGTAGCAACGCCCCTTCGACGCCCGTTCCGTCACTCCAAAACGTTTCGACGGGCGGTCACTCGGGAGCGCCCACCGAAGTCTCGCAGCCAGAGCATCGCGGTGGCTCCCCGATTGGCCACCGCGATCCGAATCCAAGACAGCGCCCCACGAGCACGACGAGCGACTAATCGACGAGGGAGTCGAGGAGCCAGCGACAGGCACTGTCGCGAAGCTCTTGGGCCTTGAGGCTATCGCCTTCGCGAGCCGGGCCGACTGCCATCGCCGCAATGATCCCTTGGGAAAGTGCCCAACCGAGCTCGGGGAGTTTCGAAACGTCGACGCGCGTCGGCGCTCGGTTGGGATTCTTCACTTCATTCAAACGTTCGCCGACCTTCGACAACAACACGCGAAGTGCGGCGTATTGGGGCGAGGCCTCGATACGTGGTTGCAGACCCAATACGGGACCCCAAACATGCAAAATCCGAAAACTATCGCGATCCTCCATGTAGAAATCGATCCGCGTTCGTACGAGCCTTACGAGCGCGTCGATTTCTGACTCGGCGTCGCCTACGGCGCGTTCGAGTCGCTGGTGTTCCGCCGTGAGCACCTCGAAGGACAGCTCGCAAACGGGATCCTCCTTCGAGTCGAAATAGTAGTAGACGGCGGGCTTACTGACGCTGGCGACCGCTGCCACTTGGGCCACGGTGAAGTTCTCGATTCCTTGGTGAACGAGCAGGGAGCGGGCCGACTGCATGATCAATCGACGTCGCTCTGCATGACGCTCACGCTTACGCGCTTCGCGTCTATCGTCACGTTCGGAAGCCTGAACACTCACATCGGAAACAGTCATCCAAATTGTAGATTACTGAATTCCGCTCTAGGCGGGTAGTAGGGATGTTGTCCCGTCTTCAGAGTGACCCCGTTTCTCCTTTTAGTCCGCGTGCTTGATGAAAAGACAAATTTCACCCGTGACACGGCACCTACATGGTGAAGCGCGAAGCCGCCGCAGTTCGGCCCATTGACCTGCACCTCGTAGGACGCCGGCCCCCCGCGTCGAGAACGAGCCATGGGCGCGGGTCCGCTCCGGTTGCGGGCCGTACCAACTGCGCAAGGCACGGCGAAGGACAGGGATTTCGCAGCTTTTCTGCCATTTTGCCGCGCACGATCCCTCGCGAGCGGTCCGAGGAGCCCCGAAACCGGGGAGACTCGATTTCGGAGAGGACATTTCCGCGGAGCGTACTAGCCTCCCCGACCGCGGCGCCCCAGTCCACGTAGACGAGATGGGTCGACCGCGCCCGAGAGTCGAACATGCTGACCTGGATCGCGAAGAAGCTATTTGGCACGAGTAACGAGCGAGCCATTCGCCGATTGAAGCCGCTCGTCGTCCGCATCAACTCACTCGAAGCCGAAATCCAAAAGCTGACCGATGCACAGCTTCAAGGAAAGACCGCGGAGTTCAGGCAACGCATCGATAATGGGGAATCGCTCGATGACCTCTTGCCAGAGGCCTTTGCCGTCTGTCGTGAAGGCGGGCGACGCGTCCTCAAGATGCGACACTTCGACGTGCAGTTGATGGGCGGAATCGTTCTGCATCGCGGTCGGATCGCGGAAATGCGAACCGGTGAAGGCAAGACCCTCGTCGCAACGCTCCCCATCTACCTCAATGCTCTCGAAGGCAAGGGTGCCCACCTCGTCACCGTCAACGACTACTTGGCCCGACGTGACGCCGAATGGATGGGGCGACTCTACAACTACCTCGGGCTCTCGATCGGAACGATCGTCAATGGGCAGTCGGATACCGAAAAGCGGCACAGCTACAAGTGCGACATCTGCTACGGCCAGAACAACGAGTTCGGCTTCGACTATCTGCGCGACAACATGAAATTCTCGGCGCTGGAGTACGTGCAGCGCCCGCTCAATTACGCACTGGTCGACGAGGTGGACTCCATCCTCATCGACGAAGCGCGTACCCCTCTCATCATCAGTGGTCCCGCGGACGCGGCGAGCGAGAAATACCGGACGCTCAACGAAGTCGTCACGAAACTCCGCCGCGACGAGCACTTCACCGTGGACGAAAAGGGCCACAACGCGAGTCTCACGGACGAGGGCGTCGAGGCGGTCCAGCGCCTGGCCAAGATCGGTAACCTCTACAATCCAAGCCACATCCACGAACTCCACATCCTAAACCAGCTCCTCCGCGCGCACGCCCTCTACAAGCGAGACCAGCACTACATGGTCTCGGCTGACGGCAAGATCCAAATCATCGATGAGTTTACGGGCCGTGTCCTACAAGGCCGGCGTTGGAGCGATGGCCTGCATCAGGCGGTCGAAGCCAAAGAGAACGTGCGAATCCAAGAAGAGAGTCGCACGATGGCGACGATCACGTTCCAGAATCTCTTCCGACTTTACAAGAAGCTCGGCGGCATGACGGGAACGGCAGAAACGGAAGCTCAGGAGTTCTCGTCGACGTACAAACTCGACGTCAACACCATCCCGACCCACCGCAACATGGTCCGTCAGGATTACCAGGACGTCGTATACAAGACGGAGCGGGAAAAGTTCACGGCGGTGATTCGTGAGATCATGGAAGAGCACGAGAAGGGCCGCCCCGTGCTCGTTGGTACGACGAGCGTCGAGAAGAGCGCGGCAATCGCGCGCATCCTTTCGAAAAAAGGCATTCAGCACAACGTCCTCAACGCGAAGCACCACGAGAACGAGGCTTACGTGGTTGCGCAGGCGGGCCGCAAGGGAGCCATCACCGTGTCCACGAACATGGCCGGTCGCGGTACCGACATCATGCTCGGCGGCAACCCGGAAATGCTCGCCCGCTGGGAACTCGTGCAGAACAAGCAACCCATCGAGCTCGGAACGGACAGCTACAAGGAGCTCGTCAAGAAGTACGAGCAGCTCTGCAGCGCCGAACACGACGAGGTCATCGATCTTGGTGGTCTGCACATCGTAGGAACGGAACGACACGAATCACGCCGTATCGACAACCAGCTCCGCGGTCGCGCCGGTCGCCAGGGTGATCCCGGCTCGAGTCGCTTCTACTTGTCCCTCGAAGACGACCTGATGCGCATCTTCGCGGGCGACAAGGTGAAGAACCTGATGGACCGCATGGGCATGCCCGATGACGAGCCCATCGAGCATCCCTGGGTCACGAAGAGCATCGAGAACGCCCAGCGCAAGGTCGAAGAGCGCAACTTCGACATCCGCAAGCACTTGCTCGAGTACGACGACGTGATGAACGCGCAGCGCAAGACGGTGTACACGCTCCGTCAACAGTTGCTCGAAGGTCGGTACTTCCCGGAGGCGGTCGACGAGATGGGTCACCCTACGGGTCAGACTCGTACCATCGCCGTCGACGAGAAGATCCAGTCGCGCGTCAGTGAGCTCACGGCGCAACTCGTCGGGATGTTCGCCAATCCGCAAATCATTCCCCGCGACGTCACGGGCAAACCGAAGCCACCTGCGCGTGAAGAGCTCGCTTCCGCGACGAAGATTTCCGAACCCGAGCAGTTGGCGCTCGAGATCTATCACCTCTGGGGTGTCCGTCTGCCGACGGAGGACCGCAAGACCTTCATCCCGGCGGCAATCTACGACGAACTGAACGACCTCGTGGCACACGGTCTCTCCGAACAGCGCGACCGCATGCTCGATCTCATCGATCGCGTGGTAGCTGCCATCGTCGAGGAATGCTGCCCGAAAAGCGCCCCCCGGAAGACTGGGATTGGAACGGGATCCATCAGGGCTTCCGCGATCATTTCCAGATGAGCCTCCCGACGGACGTGGAGCAGCTCGGGGAGCCCTCGCGCGTCGTTCGGTACTTGTATCAACAAGCGGAGAAGGCCTACTTCGCGCGAGAGAGGAGATGGGCGTCGATTTCGCCTTGCGCATCTTCCGCCATCTGTACCTTCAGACCATCGACAAGGCTCGGGTCAATCACCTGACGAACATGGAACACTTGCGCGACGGCATCGGCCTGCGCGGGTACGGTCAGCGCGATCCGAAGAACGAGTACAAGAAGGAAGGGTACAATCTCTTCCTCAACATGATGGCGAAGGTCTCGTCGAGCGTGCTCTCGAAGTTCTTCGTCTTCCAACTCCAGCGCCCAGAGCAAATCGACCAGCTCGAGGCAGAAGCCGCAGCGCGACACCACAACGAACTCGACGCCGCCGTTGCGCGACATCCCGGCGAAGAGGGCGAAATCGACCCGGCGGAGCTCCTCGCCCAAGTGCAGGCCATCGCGGAAGGCCGTTCCCTCCCGTCGAATCCTCCCGCAGCGAAGCCGAAGCCCGCTGCACCCAAAATCTCGCGCAATGATCTCTGCCCCTGTGGTTCCGGAAAGAAATTCAAGAAGTGCCACGGCGCGACCGACGACCAGTCTGCGGACGATTCCGACGACTGATCCACGTCGAACAGCGCTCTTTGGGCCCCGCGAGGTGCCACGTGATATCCGTCGAAGGTTTGAGCAAGTCCTTCGGGACGCACGTGGCCCTTTCGGAGCTCGGCTTCGTCGTCGAGCCCGGCACCGTCGTGGGCCTGCTAGGCAGGAACGGTGCGGGCAAATCGACGTGCCTCAGGATCCTCGCGGGAGTGCTCCGCCCTTCGAAGGGTCGCGTCGTCATCGCGGGGATCGACGCAGCTCGGGATCCGGCCGAAGCGCGCGCGAAGATCGGGTACCTCCCCGAGTCCGCGGCGCTCTACCCAGAGCTTCGGGTAAATGAGTATCTCAGGTTCCGCGCGGAGCTCAAGGGCATACCAAGAAGCCAGATTGCACCGCGCACCTCGACGGTACTTCGACAAGTGCACGCGGAGGAACTCCGGCGAGCTCCGCTGCGCGCATCTCTCGCGAGGTTATCAGAAGCGCGTCAGCTTGGCAGACGCGCTCATCGACGAGCCCCCGGTCCTCCTCCTCGACGAGCCCACGGCGGGCCTCGATCCGACGCAGAACCTCGAGACGCGACGTCTCATCGCCGAGCTCGGAAAGAGCCGCACCATCGTCGTCAGCACCCACGTCCTCGCCGAGGTCGAAGCGATGTGCGGGTCCGTGCTGCTCATCGACGAGGGCCGATTGATTGCCCATGGAACCCTGGACGAGCTGCTCTCGCAAGGACGAGGAACCGAACTCCGAGCGATCGTGCGCGGACCTAGAGCGACCCTCGATGTTGCTTTGTCTTCCTTCGAACCGTCGCCTGAGCTTCTCGAGCTCGAGGAAGACTTGCACCAAATCACTCTCTACGTCGCGCCGCCCGTCACCTTCGAAGCCGCCGCGGAGGATTTGACGTCGATACTGGTACGCGGCGGACTCCACGTACGGGAGCTCAAACGACGAACCACCAGCCTCGAACAGGTATTCGCCGCCTTGACCCAAGGAGCCGAGTCGCCGTGAGTGCCGTGATCGCCATCGCGAAACGCGAGCTCCTCTCCCTCTGGGTCACACCGCTTGCGTGGTTGCTGCTCGGACTGATGACCGCGCTCAATGGCGCGGCCTTCGTCGCCATCGTCACGACGCTCCAAGAAACCACCGAAAGCGTCATCGATTTGGGCCCAACCCAGGCCTTCTTCGGACAGAGCGTCTTCGTGCCACTCGGATACTTGATCTTCTGTCCGGTGCTCACGATGCGTAGCCTCTCCGAGGAGCGCCGCTCGGGAACGGCGGAAACGCTGCTCAGCACACGCGCGAGTGCGACGGCCATCGTCCTCGGTAAGTATCTCTCGCTCGTCGCGACATTCGTCGTTCTTTGGTTACCCTCCGTTCTTTATCCGGTGATTTTACGCAACACCGGCACCATCGAGTGGACGGTGGTTGCCTCGAGCTACCTCGGGGTCCTCGGGTTGGGCTTCGGATTCCTTGCTGTCGGACTGTACGCAAGCGCGCTGTCGAGTAACCAGCTCGTCGCTGCAGCCGTAAGTGGCGCGGTCATTGCGTTTTTTCTCGTCTGCGGCGTCGCGGAGCGACTCTTCCTCGAAGGCCCACTGCACGCAATCGTCTCCCACGTATCCGTCCAGTCTCTCCTCACGGAGTTCGCCCAAGGGATCGTCTCGTCGAAACGACTGGTCTTCATGACGAGTCTCGTGCTCGTATCCCTCTTCTTTGCAGCGCGTGCGGTCGAACGCTGGAGGGACGAATGAGCGCTCGTTTGCTTTTTGGCGGTGCGACGCGACTACGTCTTTTGCCGTTCTTCGCCGATTCGGCGTCGAGATTGCGAACGTTGTCCGTCCTCGCCATCATCGTCGTCGGAAACCTCTTCGCCGCGAGATATGAGCACCGCTGGGACGTAACCACCGACGCTCGTTACACGCCGTCCCCGGAACTCGCACGTCTACTTCGTACGATGCCTCACCCGACCACGGCGTTCGTGTTTCTGGGTCATGGAGACCCACTGGCGCCCAGCGTCGGGCAGCTCCTTTCGAGTTACGCCAACGTCTCTTCGAAATTCGTCGTGGAATGGGTCGATCCCAATCGCGATCCGGCTCGCTTCCTCGCCAAACAGAACGAGCTCGGGATGCCGAACGGGACAGACCGAAGACGGTCTGGTCACGACCGACGCCCTCGTCGTGCTTCGCTCGTCGACCGACGAAAAGTACTATTTGACGCCCGAGGACGTAACGGGACTCGACCCCGAACATAGCGACGGCGGAGCAACGTTCGAACGAGCGATTGCGACGGCACTGAAGAGTCTCACTCGGACGAAGCAACCGGTGGTTTGCTTCACGACGGGGCATCGTGAAATCAGCCCCACGGACCTCAGCCCCGTCGGCCTTTCACGCTTCCAAAAGCGGCTCGAGCGTAACGCGATGCTCACGAAAGTAGTCGAATCCACTCGGGGACGGCTCGACCGCACTCACCGACTGCAACGTGATTGTCGTCGCTGCCCCAGACGTTCCCCTGACGCCCGGAGCGACCGACAAGCTCGTCGAGGCAGGCAAGCAAGCCTCGAATCTGCTCCTCCTCGGCGGAGTCATCCCGAGCGAATCGGGCCAACTCGTCTCCGTCGGTCTCGAACCCCTGGCTCGCCTTGGTGGCATTCAACTCGAAGCAAACCTCACCATCGAATACGACAATCGGTTCCGTTTGCCGAATCTATTTGGTGAAACGTTCTTCGCGACCCCCGTGGAACACGCCATCACACGGGGACTCTTGCGCGGACCTTCCGACGCCCCCTTGCGCGTCGTCGTGGCCCTTGCCCAGAGTCAGCAAAAGAATCCCAGGCGGCGGCGCCCAACCATTGCTCGTCTCGAGCGCGAAGACCAAGACCGTCACTGACGTGAGTCGACTCGCCCAACCCGAGGCGACGCCAGCCACCGATGGAACCAAAAGTGAGGTCGTCGCCATGGCTGGGCTCATCGAGCGCCCCGCGCTGCCGCCGAATCGCGTCGTTACGTTGCCGACCAACGTTTTACAGAATCGGACCTTCGACAGTCCAGCCCTGGTCGTCACCCAAGCGTTTGCCGACAGCGTAGTAGCGTGGCTCACGGCATCGCCGGGGGAGACCGTCGAAATCGCCCCGCGAAGCGAGCGCCAAAGCGGGCTCGAGCTAAGTGATCGCGGAAATGGCCGAGCTTACTCGGTACGTCCTCGTCGTCATGCCCGGCGCGGTTCTTCTGTTCGGCATGGCGGTCTACCTGCGACGCCGTCGAGACGGCCGTGCGACGAACCCATCCGGACCAGGAGCAAACCGCACTTGACGCGAGGACGTCGCATCCTCGATTGGTCCCTCCTCACCATCGCCGTGGGTGCGCTCTCGGCATGGTTCGCGCTCACCCGACGAGACCCAACCGTAGACGTCGACTCGGATACACCCTTTTTATCGCTGAAGGATGCCCCGCCCACGCACCTCACGATCACGCGTGGCGACCGCTCGTTGCGCCTCGAGCGACCGAGTGAAGCCGTCGAGGCCGACGCCGAGAACGAACGTTACGTCGTTCGCAGCGTCGCAGATCCGAAGTCGACGCCAGTCGATCCCGCAGCGCTCGATCGATTGCTAAACTCGATTTCAGCTCTCGAAATAATCCGAGACGTGCCCAAACCGCAGACCTTGAAGCAGCTCGGACTCGAGCCGCCCGAGCTGTCGATTACACTCGAACGCGATGGGCACCGCAGCTCGCTCCAACTCGGTGGAACGAGTCATGGTGGCGATCGAGGAAGGTACGCCCGAATCCTCGTCGGCGATCGAACGAGAGTCGTCGTGTTGGCGAACGCAGCCGCCGCCGGACTCGAGATCGACCCCGAAGATCTCGTCGATCGACGTTTGATCGACGCTGTTCCGTCAGAGATTCGTCGTTTGACGCTCGCAGCTGGATTTCAGCGCGTGGTCATCGAGCAAACGGAAAATGGGCGATTCTGGCTGTCCGGCGCGGTGAAGCGCCGAGCTTCGCGCGAACGCGCCGAAACGGTCCTGCTGGCCTTGACGGAGCTCGAACTCGCACCGCGCGGCAAGCCAGTCACGCGCGAAGCCAAACCGACTGATTTCGTCGTCACGCTCGAACCCAGGGAGCCGCAACGGGCCTCGACCCAAGTGCTTCGCTTCGGCGAGCCGTGTGAGGGCGACGACTCGCTCGTTACGGTGACGCTAGAGGGCCCGACGCGACGCTCGGGATGCGCGACTTCGCGCGTGCTCACACTCGCACCGCTCACGGAAGCAGACTGGCTCGAATCGAGGTTGACCTTCCTTCACGGCGACGAGGTAGAACGCCTGACGATTCGAGGCAATGTGAGCCCATTCGTTCTCGAGCGCAAAGGCGCTGCTTACGAAATGCACGAACCCGAGGTGCGCGCCGTCACACTCCAAGCGGGCAATGCATTGCTCGATGCGTTGACGCACCTCGAGGGCACGCGGCTCGGACGTTGCGGAACGGACTTCCACAAGGGTTCGAGCGAGTTCGTCCTGCGTTCGGGATTGGTCGGACACACTGGGCCCTCGGATGATCGACTCTGGGTCGGGTCGCCGAACTCGGACGGCTCTCGCACGGTCTGCCGTGACGATGACGAAATGCTGTCGGTCGACGCGGCAAGCGCAAGTGCACTAGACGTTTCCGAGGCGACGCTGCGCGACCCCGAACGCTTGAATTATCCCGTCGACGCCATCTTCGCCGTCGAGATCCGATCGGAGGCAGGGTTCCAGCGACTCACGACGGACGACGAAAATCACCTGACGTTGCGCGATCCGAATCTGCCGGGTGACGCCGCAACGATCGAGTCCTTGCGGGAGCAATTGGCCCAATTGACCGTCGAGCGCTGGCTACCTCAAACGGCTCGCGTCACTCTGCCGATGAAACGCGTTTTCGTTCGCTTTCAAGCGAAGGACGACACGGGAACAAGGCGAGTTCACGAGCTCGAAGTCGAGCGTGGCTCGGATGGACGAGCGATTGGTCGGCTCGACCGCGATCCTGCGAAATTCCAGCTCAAAGACGCGATGCTCCAGCTCCTCGACGGGCTCGTCGTCGATCGCTCGATGTACCGCCTTCTCGACTCCGATTTCGCCTTTTCGTTGTCACGGGGTAAAGACCAAATCGATTGTTCGAGGACACCGCGGGGGTTTCACTGCTCGTCTCCCCGACTCACCGAGCGGCAATCGACGAAGCTCGTCGAAGCACTCCAAGCCTTGCGGGCGATCCGTGTCGAGAAAGACGCGACGTCGAGCCGCAACGATCGTGAAGAATTGACTCTCCGCATCTTCACCGGAGCCGCGGCGACGAAGCGCGCGCGCTTCGTGCTTCGCCTCGTACCGGAACCGCAGGACACTGACCGGCATTGGACGGCCAAATCCGCAAGTTCGACGCTCACCTTCGTTTACGATGCGGCCGCCATTCGCCCGCTCCTCGACGCGCTCGAAGGCGATGGCGCCAAACCAGACGCTGCAGCAACGAGAGGCACCTCGACCGAAACGAAGCCTAATTGAGGCTCGATCGGTCCGCAGCCGGATCGAGTTCCGCGCTCTCGAGTTCGGACGGGTGCGAATCGGATTTCTTGCCAAAGATCTGATCCCAATTTTGGCGATACCGATCCGTTGCGACTTGCGCGGGCCCTGCTGAAGTCGCCCGTGAACTGGGCTCGGGAGCGTACTCGACGTGTACGTTGCAGAGGAGTGGTGACTCCTGCCGAGGCGAAAGTCGCACCACCTCGCCCGTGATGGGTTTGCCAGGAACGAGCGGCATGACGGCACCGAGCTCCAGTCGATCCTGTCGCTTGCGTAGGATCTGAGCCCGAGACCATCTTCGGTGCGACCGTGAATCAATGCTATGTCGTCATGCTCCGCGGCAGCGGGATTCGAGGTAGAATCGCCGGGCGCGCGAGAGCTCGACGCAAGGGTTTCGGGAGCGGCCACTTGGGCCTGCTCGCGCGGTTCAGCCGATGCACCGATAGTGACCGGCAACGACTTTGGCTTCTCGGGAGAGTCGGTCACGACGCCCATGGCTTACCACATCTTGGCGACCTCGGCCCTGAGCGAACTCGAGGTCAACGGCACGAGCCAACACCACAAGGTGGGTAGCTCGATACCGGGACGCTCCGGTCGGGTTTGTCGGTCACCCGCGGAAACGCGCTGCTCGATTCACCGCGGCGCCGCGAGTGCAGCCTCGATCTCGGCGACGACCGACTCGACACTGGTCGCGTTCTCGGCACGTTTTCCGTTGATGAACAACGTGGGGGTTCCCCGTACGTGCGCGCGCTCCCCAAGTTCGAGATCCAACGCGACCTTCGAGTCGAACTCGTGCCGAGCGAGACTGTCGCGGAACCGCGTGGGGTCGATCCCGACCAAACGAGCGTATCCCTCGAGGGCCTCTGGATCGAGGTGCTCTTGGTTTTCGAACATCCGATCGTGGAACTCCCAGAACTTTCCGGCTGCATGCGCAATGAGCGCCGCCTCGGCGGCCCGCCGGGCACGCTTGTGGAACTCGAGCGGGAACTGGCGGAACACGAATCGGATCCGATCGGAAAAATGCGCCTTCAGATGACTTGCGACGACGGCAGCCTTTTTGCAGTACGGGCATTCGAAGTCGGAAAAGAGCACGACCGTCACCTTCGCGTCCACGGGTCCGAACGCTGGCCCGTCTCCCGCGGCAATCGCCTTCTGCTCGTCGAGCGGCAGCGGGAGCGATTCATTCTCGACCGCCTGCAACTCGACGACCACCTCGTCGAAGTGATCCAACATGGCCTGACAACGAGCAGCATCGAACTCCGCCGTGCGTTCCCGCACCATGCCGCACGTCTTCGTCGACGCACCGACTTTGGCGCAAAGATCGTCAGCGAGTCGGCGACAGGTCGCAGCACGCTCGTTCAAACGTGCGAGCACGTATTCGGGTTGCTTCATTGCGGCAATGCAGCTCGCGGCCGGCAGCACCGAAGCGGTGGTTCGCATCGCATTGCACGCGGACGACGAAGCCCCAGCGTCGTCGCAAACGAGCTTCTCGAGATCTCGGCAACTCGAATCCGAAGACGAAGCAGGGGTCGCGGCTGTCGACGGGCTCGACGATGGCGCGGCGCCGCCGCAAGACACGAGGAGCGAAACGAGTGAAAGAGCGAGGATCGGGCGTGTCGATTTCATTGCGTTCAAAGTCCGATTGCCGATTTGAAGACGAAGCCCTCGTTACCTTGGGCGTCGTATTTGACTCGATACCAATCCCCTTGACGACCGGTGACGACCAGACGCGTCCCCCCGAGCACACGGGCAACGATGGCGCCGTCCTTTGGAGCCTTGCGGACCAATGCCACTTCCCAGGTCACGGTTGCTCGCCCACTCGCTCCTTGCACCTCTCCCGAGCTCGTAGCTTCAGGTGAGCTCGGCGGGGTCGATTGCGCGGTGGGTGCCGCTGCGGGGGCGGAATCGGTGAATTCGACCTTGTAGAAAACGCGGTATCGATTGAACGCGTGCTCGACGCCGGACAAATCCACCTTTGCGAGTACCGTCTTTGCGCACTTCAAGAGAATCCTGCGCGACGGCAGCATCGAGCGTCGTGCTCTTTCCCGCAGTGAGCCCGCCGAACTCCGAGCTACCGAAATCCACGTCGAAGCCGAGGGAGAGCACCCCCGATGCGCCTTGTGCGGCAGCGCAAGCGGAGAGACTTCGCAGCGGCTCGGTGAGTTTGGAGTCCAAACTGAGCTCACCACATCGGCGGTGTTTTTTCCCATCCGCGTCGACGCAATTGACGATTTCGGCGAAGCGCACCTTCGGAATCGAAAGATTCTCCCGAGAAGCGGGCGCGGGGACCGCCGCAGGGGTCGTTGTCGCAGGCGAAGACGTCTCTTCCGCAGCCGGTGACGGAACCACAGCCGATGGCGCCCCCGAGGCCGCAGCACTGGACCCGCGCACCGCACCATCGACTGGCGGACGCGGCACGAGTTCGACACGGGCCAGGGCAGGCCACGCCATCCCAATCGCGAACCCGATCCCGGCAATGAGCCCGACGCGTCCAAATCTCGGACGGTCTTCACTGGGCTTCGGCACGACGATGGCCGGGTCACTAGGGCGCTTACGGTTGGCAGAAGGCATGGTCACGATCGGAAACGCTGGACGAGGCGAATCGCCTCCCCGCATACCACGAACGGCCTCGTGTCGCGAAACCGTCCGCAGAGCCGCGCAGAATTAGCTCCGTCGCTGCTCCTGGACCACCGGATTGGTGACCAGGATTTCCTTGATTTTGCCGCGCTTGCTCGAATCGCTGTTGATGGGACGGGCAACGAGGGGAAACTCGAGTCGGTGGTTCGGATAGAGACGCTTCGACTCGGGCGTACAAGAGTTCGATAACACCGCGGAGATCCCGCGTGTGGACAGCGCGTCGAAGACCTTGGCGAGACGCTGATGCTCGGCAAGCTCGAAGGGATGACGCGCGTAGCTCGTGAACCTGGCCGTGCGCGATACCGGAAGATACGGCGGGTCGAAATAGACGGCGTCTCCGGGCTTCGCCCGCTCCAGAACCCCCTCGAAGTCCTCGACTCGCAAATCGACGAAGGAGAGCACTTCGGCGACCTTGCGCAGGTTCTCCTCGTCGCAAATGGTCGGGTTCTCGTAACGCCCGAACGGCACGTTGAACACTCCCGAACGATTGACCCGATAGAGGCCGTTGTAGCCGGTCTTGTTCAGATAGATTGTCCGAGCCGCTCGCGATCCGAGACTGGTCGGCTTCTGATCGCGGAATCCGATAGAATTCCTCTTCCGACGAGTGCATCTTTTTGAGGCGTCGGATGACTCCATCCACGTCGTCGCGAATGGCGCGATAGACGTCGATGAGCTCGGGATTGACGTCGGACAGAACGGCGCGCTCGAAGCGATTTCGTCGAGCCAACGCGAAGAACACCGCCCCTCCCCCGAAGAAAGGCTCGTGATAGGTCTCGATTCGCGCCGGAAGGCGCTCGAGGATGAGCTGCGCGAGTTGAGACTTTCCCCCTGCCCATTTCAGCACGGGTCTCGGTGTCTCTTTTGTGCGCATCGCGCGCGGGATAGCTCGGGGGATCGAGGCTGTCAAAATACCTCGGGTTTTTGCGGCTTGCTCGGTCGCTTCGACTCGGTTTTGCCGGAAGGCGCGCTCGCCACGGTGGCCGCGCGTGTGCCACGCAGGGGTATTTCGCTCGGCTCCTCGCCCGCGCGGATCCCGAGTCGTCGCAGCATTTTCTGCAAGCCAAATCGAGAAACGCCCAGTAACTCGGCTGCGCGAGTCTGATTGCCAGAGGTCCGTTCCATGGCCGAACCGACGAGGCGTCGCTCGAGGTGCTCGACGTGGGCACGGAGATCGAGCCCCGATGGTCGCACGGGGGCCGATCCAGCGGCTTCGCGGATCGCTTCGGAGAGATCCTCGTCGCGAATCGCATCGTCGCAGAGCACGATGGCACGACGAAGTTCGTTCTCGAGCTGACGGACATTGCCGGGCCATTCGTAGCGGCAAAGCAGCTCCATCGCCTTGCTCTGGATCTCGATCGACTTGCCCCGCGCGTATCGCGTGAGGAAATGGTCGACGAGCAAAGGGACGTCACCGTGCCGATCCCGTAACGGCGGCACGCGTAACGCGACGACGTGCAGCCGATAATACAGATCTTGACGGAAGGAGCCTGCGCGTACCATCGCTTCCAGGTCACGATGTGTCGCCGCGATGACGCGCACGTCGACCTTTCGCGACCGCTCGGCCCCCACCGGCCAAAACTCCCCCTCTTCGAGGACACGGAGGAGCTTGGTTTGCATCGAAAGGCTCATCTCGGCCACTTCATCGAGAAAGAGCGTGCCTTCGTGGGCAACCTCGAACAGACCCGACCGAGCTCGCATGGCGCCGGTGAATGCCCCTTTTACGTGTCCGAACAATGCCGACTCGAGCAATGGCTCGGGCAACGCACCGCAGTTCTCCGCAACGAAAGCCGCCTTCGCGCGTGGCCCGTTATCGTGAATGGCGCGAGCAATGAGCTCTTTGCCGGTACCCGACTCGCCGAGCACGAGCACGGGGACCTCGGCGAGAACGACGCGATCGACGAGTCGCAATAGATCGCGCATCGCTTGGCTGTTGCCGATGATCCCCTCGTAACGATGCCGGGTCGGACGCTCCTCACGACTCTGTGCCAGCTGAATTCGTGCCTCACCGAGCTCCACTTCGCGCTTCGAGAGGAGTTCTGCCGCCCGCCCTTCGGCGCGCTCGGCCTTTCGCACCGCGCGACGCAATCGCAACCGATCTCGAGCCTCGGCGATGGCCACGGATGCCACGGCCGCGACCATTCGCACCCACGACAACTCCTTCGGACCGAACGCGCCTCGGCGCACGCGATCGTCCAAATAGACGACACCCAAAGCCTCTCCCCGAGCCAGCAGCGGCACGGCAAGCACACTTCGTAGCTTCAGGGCATGCACGCTCTCGTGGATACTGCCGAGTTCCCCACTCGCGTCGACGGCAACGATGGGCTCACCTTGTTCGATGGCACGAAGTGCCAATGAGTGCGAAAGCGTCAACTGGTGCCCGACGAGGTCACGTCGCCCGAGATTCCGCCCGACTCTCGCCACCAGACGGCCTCCTGGTGCGCACAAAAGGAGGAGACCTCGTTCCACGCCGGTCCATAGAACCAATGCATCGAGCACCTGCACGAGGAGAGAGCGCAACGCTTCGGCGCTCCCGAGCGCATGAACGAGGGACTCGATGTCCGCGATTTGCTCGGACGAGATCAACGTCTCGGTCGGCATGCGCAACGCGCGGATCCAGGGAAGGCCGAGCACGGATGTCCGCAGCTCGTCCGGACAACCCGCGATGAGCTTTTGTGCGTCACTCGACGCAACGACGAGCAGACGTCGCGCCGCATCGCCGAGCCGCGCACCGAGTGCAAGTCCCACGCCGGCAGCCAGCGCACGCCCTCGACGCGCCGACGCGACGGGGGATTCGAGAAGCCGCGACAGCTGTCCGACGAGCGTCTCCGCTTCTCGAAAATCTTGATTGGCTAGTGCGACGCGGCAACGGGCACCGAAATAATCGAGGCACACCGCAGGACTATCACCGAGCGAACGAGCAAGTCCGTCGAGAGTCTCGACCTCGACGGGACGTCGATGCTCGAGCACGCGCGTCATCGTCATCAGTCGCTCCTCGTCGCCGAGATGCCCAATCAGTCGAAGGGCTCGCTCGGCGTGTTCCGCACCTTCGCGATCCCCCGCGAGGACGTCGGAGAGCTCGAGATGCACGTAAGCCGCGCAACGTTCGTCTTTGGCGCGCTTGGCGAGATTGAGCGCACTTTCCCCAATCAATCTCGCCTGCGCGACCGCGCCGACGGCGACCAAGGCAGCAACGTGGTTGAGCGCCGCGCGCGCCGCGTCTGCTCCGCGCCCGAGCACCTCGAACAGTGCCGTCGCGCGCTCTGCAGCAAACAGTGCGTCCTCGATGCGGCTCGCCTCTACGGCCGCGGCCGCGAGCCCCGTCAAGTAGGTGGCCTCTTCGAGAACGGCGCCGGCTCGCGACGCGAATTCGACGGCTCGGCGAAAGGCCTCGACGGCCAGGGTCGCGCGCTCGCTGGCGTGATGTAGCATGCCGAGCAAGGACTCGACTCGCGCGCGCTCTTCGTCACCCATTGCCAGCACCTTGGCGCGTTCCAGAGTGCTCAGAGCGGCATCTCGACGTCCTCGAGCGAGCTCGGCGAGAGCGCGCACCTCGAGAACCGCCGCTGTTTCCTCCACGTCGGTGAGAATCGAGAGCGCCGTCGCGCTCGCCCCGCGATCGAGCTCAATCCGAGCCTCGGTCGCACACAATCGCGCGCGAGCAACCGAAGAGGCGTCGGGCGGAGCTCCCGAGATGCGAGCCAGTGCTCCCGCGACGTCCCCGGCGCGACGAGCCGTTTCAGCGGCCTCCGCGGCGAGCAACGAATCCTTGCCTTGCCCAAAAACCACGAGCGCACGACCGAAATGCCCGAGGCACCTCAATCGACGACCCAATGACAACCGAAAGGCATCCGGAGCCTGCCCGGAGAGTGCGTAGGTTTCCGCTTCATCGAGCACGTCTTGACGAGGTAGACCGTCCCAAAGCAGAAGCGAGAGCTCGACGGGTGACGACGCCGAAGGCAAATCGAGATGCGAAGCGCCTTCGCCCAACTGCGGCAGTGTAAACGCGTGGGGATCGAGACGCGTGGAGAGGTCACACAAGCGCGCGAGTAGCGCACCGTCGTCCGCTCTCACGTCGACGGGCCAACTCGCCGCAACGGGCCCGATGAGCTCGACGAGGAATCGCAACCGTGCGGAGGCGTCGGCGTCTCCGAGCATCACCATGTCACAAGTGGACGGCGGGGCGGCGCGCAATTCGTCGATGGCAGAGAGCAAATCGAGCGCGCCACGGATTCAATCGTTCGCAATGCCGTGAAGTGACGTCGAGTACGCGCTCGCGCGGACCGCGCGACGGATTCGTCCTTGCGCACCGAGAGGTAAGCGCGACGGATCCGCGCCACGCGACGCGAGCGCACCGCTTCGGGGTCCGGTGTCGTACCGAGCAGCGCACGAGCACGAGCTTGCACCCAAGACGCTGACGGTCTCGCCCCAGGGCATACGGATAGCAATGCCGACAGAATCGGCGTGAGCGGACCATCTGCCGCAAGGCGAGAAACGATGTCTTGGACATCGAGTTCGGCAAACGTCGGATCGAGCAATTCTGGCGAGCAACAGCCCGAGAGCAAAGAGATCGCGCTTGCGACCGTCACCGCCGCCACCCGGAGTGGTGACCTCTGGAGCCAGGTATCGACGCGTCCCGCCGCGCGGCACCGCGCTGTCCGCCGCGGCGCCCAGACCCAAATCCACCAATCGAACGTTGAGCCCCGATGCCGCGCTTTCGACGATCACGTTCTCGGGTTTCACATCACCATGGGCGACACCGCCGAGATGCAAATCGGCGAGTGCGGCTGCCACTCCGAGAGCGATTCCTCGAGCACTTCGATTTCGGACCATCCTCCACCGGCCTCTCGACGTTCGGTGGTCGCGCGATGAAGCGCTCGTCCCTCGACCCACCCGAGCAGGAGGGCGCCACCCGACGAAGCGATACCGAGCTCGGCGAGTGGCCCGCGAACCTTCCCCGCGCCGAGGAGGCTCGGAAGCCCTTCGCTCTGCGCCCACATGAGCCGCTCCGCTTCCTCGGCGAGCAGGCGTTCGTCACCGACACGCCGTGCCAGCTTCAAGGCCGCGGGCAGACCGTCACGCGTTCGCCAGCAACGCCAGACGACACTGGTCGCGCCCTCCCCGACCGGCGCGTCCACGGTCAGCCCCTCTCCCTGGAGTGTCAACTGGATTGGCATCCGCTTCCCAACAAGCTCCCGAGAATCTTCCAGCTCCCAATCCAACCGTCAACCGAGTTTACAGAGCGGCTGGGCACATTCCGACCGCCGCCCCCGGGCAGCTCAATCAAGGCTGCCCATCCGCGGCCGGATCTCCACGGGGCCTGCGCGCGTGCGAGGACGCACGTTCATCCCTCGACCACGCCGGAGCCCCGAGTCACCCCGGGATAGCCAAGGCGAGAATTCGTCTCTTTCGGTCTCATCCGAGGCGGAGTGGCGAGGAGAAACTCGCCCTCAGCCGCCTTGGGTCTTGTGCTTTGCCCAACATTTCGGGCAACGCCACTGCATGACACGCACCCCCTCGGCGTCTTTGCCCAAGGTCAAGCGCCACCCGTGTTGGGAACTGATGAGCGTGTAATTCGTCTCGGTCGACGGAGACAACTTGCCGCAATCGACGCAAGCGTGGCGTTTCGGCTCACTGTCACTCGTACCGGTCATGTTGAGCTTTCGAGTCTAGCCCAATCGGCAGCTGAGCGGAATGCCCCTCGTGAATGCCCAAAACAGAGACAAGCCAAACGGCCAGTCGACACTCGTCACCCCTGCCGGAACCGAGGAAGCGTATATTGACGGGTATTCCGGAGCTGCAGTCGATGTCCTCCAAATCCGACCCCGGTCCCGAATTCGATACGCCCTCGACGGACGGAACGAGCGACGTTGCACCTCCGCCGCGCGCATCCCAGAACCCTGCGGAATACGTTGCGGTCCCAACGACAGGCTTCCTCCTCGCCGTCTCCGGAACCGCCCATGGTCGTGTGTTCCGTCTCGACCGAGATCCGACGGTGCTTGGCAGTGCCGCAGATGCCCACGTTCACTTGGACGGCGACGGGGTAGCCCGATACCACGTCCAAATCCGCCGCGAACCGCCGAATCACGTCATCGAAACGCTGGAAGGCCGTGGAGCGACCTTCGTCAATGGAACCCCGGTAGAACGACGCACGCTCGTGCCCGGGGATCGCCTCCAAGTCGGGGAGCACGCGCGACTCAAATATCTCTCTCGACTCGGCGATGGACTCGAGCATCCGGCTTCCCCAGCGCGGGAACTGCCCTCCGGCGTGAACGGCGGGATCACGCGCTCGGGAATCAAAGTACGATCGGCAACCGAGGACTGATCGCCAGTGACGCTTGGCCACGGAATCGCGGTCTGCGCCAAACCAGCTGGTAGCGCTCACGTGGCACACATTGGCCTAGCACTCGGACACGTCCGCGCCGTCACGGCTCGCACTCGGACACGTCCGCGCCGTCACGGCTCGCACTCGGACACGTCCGCGCCGTCACGGCTCGCACTCGGACACGTCCGCGCCGTCACGGCTCGCACTCGGACACGTCCGCGCCGTCACGGCTCGCACTCGGACACGTCCGCGCCGTCACGGCTCGCACTCGGACACGTCCGCGCCGTCACGGATCCAAGACTCGAGTACTCGGACGTTGTCGACGGGCGACACGGAAGGTGGATAGCCAACGTCGACGGGTGGCATGGGTCCCATTGCGCCAAACCAGGTCGTCGCTCGATCGAGCTCCGCCTTGGACGGTGGTTCGACTCGGAACCGACCCGCAGCGTCTCGATACGCATCCTCGCCGAGCAACACTCGATAGAGGAGGTAACTCCTTGCCGGATCCCACGGGAGGACGAGCGGCATATTGAGCCCGAAGCGTTCCGGCTGAATGGACACCCTGCCGTCTTCTATGGCTCGATCGGATGCTCTCGCAACTCGTCCAATTGCCGCACTCAGCCCCGCAACGTCATCGAGACGTAACCCCGCGGCGGGCGCCCCGCCTGAGCCCCCATGACAACTCGAAGCAGTACACCCACTCGAGCGAAAAACGCGAAGCGCATCAGCGCAGGTGATCCGTGCCCGCGCCGTCAGGTCCCACTTCGGATCGGGAGGACCGGTCCTGAACACGACCACATCGGACTTCGACGAACGCTCGAGTGCTCGACCGTCGTAAGCCGCGAATCCCCATCCCGGATCCTGCTCGGCATCGTTCAACTCGAGCAGATAAACCAGACCGGGAATGACCCCGCCGGCACGAAAGGTGATTGTTCGCGTCAGCACTTCGTACCATGGCTCGGCAAACTCCGCGTTTTCGGCCCCAGACGCGGCGAGCCGAATGGACTGCCGCGTCGCCGTCTCGGGCTCGAGCCAACGATCGAAACGAAAATCAGGGGACGATTGCTCGGAACTCCGCATGCAGCGGACTGCCAATCGCAGTCGATCCCCTCCCCGTCTTTCGGCACCCGACTCACGAGCGTAGGTCTCGGACCGAGCGAAAGGGGTGCCTCCCCGACGTCACATCCGACCGAACAGGCCGACAGCGCAAGCACTGCAGCACGTCCGATCGGTCTCATGAACACTCAGCTGTCGGAATACATCGCGAGTTGCTCGCGAACGGTCTTCTCGCTGATCCCCGTACGAATGTGCTCCTTCAGGCAGTCTGCCAGTGTGAGCAACATGTCGTCGACACCGTTCTCTTCGATGAGTCGCGCGAGCAATTGGCGCGCTTCTTTGCTGTCGTCCTCACGCAAGAATTCACGGACCCGTTCGACAGAGATGTCGCCCTGAAAATCGAGGTACAAGTTTGAGAGCAAATAGCGGACGAGCTCCTGCACCAAGGGCCTCCTTCTGCTCCGTACGAAAATCGTGCGGAGGACTCTCGCTATACCTGCCTCTCGCGTACCGAGGCAAGCTCGTTGCGCACATTTGAACCGATTCTGTTTCGAGCGGCAGAAGTCGAGCGAGTGCGGCACGACGGCCACGCAGCCGAGCCCCCTATCGACAAAGCCCGAGCTCCGAGCCCTCTGGCCGATGACACGCCAAACAAGGACGCGGATTTCGCTGCCACGAAGCACGGCAATTTGCCACGAATCCTGGAGGGTGCGGATTCACCGACACGCTCGACGTCGACGTGGTTCCGAGCGCGCCCGCAGCGTGACAACGAATGCAATCGCGCTCCTGATGACAGCTCACGCACTCGGCGAGATTGCGCCGCGCCAAGACGCCGTGATGACGCTCGCCCCTGGGTCCGGTGAGCCATACCGACGCTGGTGGGTGAACATTTCCTCGCTCGGCGATCGACCGCGGCGCACCCGAAGCAACCACACCGACGCGCTGGTGGCACGACAGACAGAACGATTGAAGACGGTGGCAACTTCCGCAGTCGTTGCCTTGTTTGGAAGCAATCGCGTGCATGGCCATCCAATCGCTCGGGTGGATGCTGCGAGGACGCAGTTGTCCGTCGTGACAGGCCTGGCATTCGCGCGGATGATGGCACGATTCACAGACCTTCGGATCGTTGCCGGCAACGGCGCCGTGAGTGAATCGGAACTGCGGCCCATGCTCGATCGCAATGGACGAGCGCGGTAGCAGTCGTGCAGAACCGAAGTGCGTACGCATTCGCCCTGCCTCCGATTCGTGGCACGTCGTGCAAGCACTGCGAGCTCCACCGTCGCGCGCGCCTTGACCGCGGTGACATCGGACGCAGATGGGCTCACGCGGCAAGCGCTCCGATCCGTCGGCATCGTTGCGCTTGGCGACCTGGCCATGACACTGACCACAGCCGATGGCGTGCCGCGCGTGTGCAGCATGGGAAAACTCGATATGCGCCGTTGGTCGGCGCTCGAGCTGCCCTGCCGAGGTCGCACCAGCAAGGTGGGCGCGTTCGAGATGGCACGAGACACAATCACCGCCGCGCGGATCGCCATCCGTCGCGAGCTCGTCGTGTCGAACGTCGTGGCAGCGCTCGCAGACCGAAGCCGCCGGCCCCAAGAAGTCCTTGGCATTCTGACTCGACGTCGCTCGTGCGTGGCAATCCGTGCAGAGCATTTTTGCCTGTTCGGCGTGCACACGATGGGCCGCGCGGATCTCGGCGCGATACGGCGGAACGACGATGGGATTCGGTCCGCGATTGCTCGCCGCGTCGCTCTTCGTCGTCACCTCGCGTGACGAACCGGGACTCGATCCACGGCTGCTCTCGCTGGCACTCTGCTTCGTGACTTCGGTTGACGCGGCCGGACTCGGTCCGTGGCTGCTCGCGGTGACGCTGGAGTGAGCGGGCGTTTCGCCGCCAGCAACGCGTGGCTGCACCGTCGCGAAAAGCACGACGAGCAACGCGACGAACACGATGCTCGAAATCCCGGGTCGGCGCGAGGGCGTCGTCATGGCCACCTCGCCGTCGCAGTCGCGACGATCCGAAAGCGCTGCAGCGGGCCTTCGGCGATCACGTGTTCCCATTCCGTCGAGAGCTCCTGACGAGCTCCGGGAAAGAGGCGAACACCGGCAACGTACATCATGCTCGACTGGCCCCGCTCCTTCAGCAAAGGATGTTGAAAGTGTCCACCGCTCACGAGAACCTCGGCGCGAAGGCGCTCGTTCCAGAAATACCGATGGTGGAAGAGATCGGACGAGACACGTCTCCCGGCGTCTCCAGCCTCGTAGTGACTACTCGCCCCGAGAACGAATGCGTTCGTCGAGTAGGTGCAGTCGATGCGCGAGAAACCGCTCTTGCCCGTCTCGGGTCCCGTGTCGAGCCCCTCGGCAAGCCACTGTTTCGGACCAACGCCGAGCCAACGCACGCCGAAGAGCGCACCGAGCTGAAACCCAGGAAACGGCAAATAGGAAACGCCACTCTGAACGGCGACGGTTCCCTTGGCGCCGAACCAGTTGAAGATCGAATCCGCATCGAATAGTGGCAAGCGATAGTCGTATCCGCCGTGCATTCGCCAGGTCTTCGCGGGGCGCACCGTCAGCTGCGCACGATGGGACTGGCTCGTTCTGCGATAGAGATCGTAAACCCATGCGCCGTCCACCGATGCGCGTTCAGCGAAGTCGAATCCTGCTCCGACGCCGACGCGTTCGCTCGAAACCCGCGTCGACGAAATCGTACGGAGTCGGCCCGTTTCGTCGGCGAAGGGCAACGTAACCACGCGGTCCCGGTTGTTCACTCGACGATAGTCGGCCCGCAACCGCAATCCCTTCACGGCAAGGAGAGCAACGGATGCGCCGAAAGCCGGAGCAAGTCGTGTCGAGCTCAAATACGATGGCCACGTCTCCCGAGGCCACCCCGAGCGGTCTCCACGAAAGACGCCGTCGGCTTCGTAGCGCGAGGTGGTGAGCAACGGCACGCCGCCGCGCTGCTCGAACCCGACATAGCCACCGATATCGAACAGTCTTCCGGGCAGGAACGACAGCTTGAAGCCATCGAAGGACCAAAACCCGAGTTCGTCGTAGGTGACCTGTCGACCGATAGCCACGTCGGTGGTGTTCCGAAACAGACCGGTCGCCGCGAAATAACCATAGGTGAGATCGACGGGTGAAGTCGCCAGCCCGGGCACGAACGTCTCGAAACGAGCCGGATCCCGTTCTTCGTCGTCGATTCCGTAGTCGCCATCCAACCGAAGTCGCGAGTGGAAGGCCCAAGTCGGCCCCGGTGAACTCATCGTCGGTGGCGGACCATAGGCATCGAAAGCCAGTTGGTGGATCAGTCGTTGACGCGAGAGCACTGGCGCGCCCCAAGGACTGCGGACCGCATAGAGCTGCAACTGACTCGACGCGTCGATCGCAACCTCGACGGCAAGCGCGGGAGCACTCGACCCAACGACGCTGGCGCCGAAAAGAATGGCGGCGAGCAACGGGAGCTCCTTCCGCCGAAGCCTATGCTCCGAATCTCGAAAGTGCCGCGAGCAGGAAGCAACGACCTCCGTCGTTGCCCGAGCTTGCCCCCGCAAAATCGAGCGGCAGCCGTTCATCCTGGAACGCCTCCGCGACGCCAGCCGAGCCCCAAGGCGCGGTCGGGTGGGTCATGGGGCGGCCGAGATTGCGTGGGCTTCACGACACTATCCGTGACCGGATTAGTGACCCAGTGCTTCTGCGCGATTGACGATTCTCGGCGTCAGGAAGATGACGAGCTCGCCTCGGCTGTCGCTCGATCGCCTGCGTTGAAAGAGCAAGCCAATGATGGGAATGTCGCCGAAGAAAGGCACCTGATCGAGATTGCGACCGGTATTTCGAGTGAATATTCCACCGATGACGGCGGTGTGTCCGTCCATGACGAGCAGCTCCGTTTCGGCTTCGCGCTTGAGGATGGTCGGATCGCCTCGTGCCGACGTCTGGTTGAAGTCGGGCTCGTCGCGGTTGATTCTTGACCTTCATCGAAACGCTGCCGTCGGCAGTCACGTGAGGTTTCACGAGGAGCTGCAGCTTGGCTTCCTGAAAGGTCGTCTGCACGCCTTGGGCGCTCACCTGCGAGAACGGAATGAGCGTGCCCTGAGAGATGCGTGCCTCGCGATTGTCCAACGTGAGGACGCGCGGGCTGCTCAGGATGCGAACCATGCCGCTTGCCTCGGCGGCAGACAGACGCAACGCGAGGTTGATCGAGTTATCGATGGAACCAAAGGTCAGCCCCAAAGCACCGCCGGATCCGGTGCCGACAGCCGCAGGGAGGTTGACGGCGAAATTCGGATTGTCGACGCGAGCCACCGTGGGACTCAACCCCGCAGTAGGAGTATTCGTGTCGCTCGCGCCACCGACCAGACCCACGGAATTCGGGAAAGCGAGCCCGGTTGGGTTGGCGGTTGCAGCAGAAAACGTCGCGTCGCCACCCCACTGAATACCCACGTCACGAGTATAGCGACTGGTTGCTTCGACCACCCGCGCTTCGATGAGCACCTGCGGCGTCTGCGAGTCGAGCGCGCGCGTCAGCTCTTCGATTTGATTCAAGTTACCAGCCACGTCGCGCACGATCATGACGTTGGTGCGCTCATCGACGGCGATACTGCCGCGCTCGGAGAGCAGATCGCGAGCTCGCGACTGGATATCCGCCGCATTGGCGTAGGAGACCGGAATGAGGCGCGTCTCGATCGGTGTCAGTTGCACCTCCTGAGCCGCCTGCTGAATCGCGAGCTCGCGCTCCTTTTGCAGCACCTCGAGCGGCGCGACGCGGATTCATGTTCGCGCGCCGCACCATTCCAAGCCCCTTGGCTTGCAAGATGACGTCCAATGCTTGATCCCAAGGGACGTTCCGCATTCGAATGGTGACGTTGCCTTGAACGTTGTCCGCGGTAACGACGTTCACGCGACCGACTTCCGCAAGCAGCCGGAGCACGTTGTGAATGTCAGCGTCCTTGAGATCGAGATTGATTCGACGCCCACCGTAACGTTCACCGGCTTGCTGAGCCAAAAGCGCCGGAGTGACGCCGGCAACGGCTTCTTCGGCGGTCGTCGCGGCGAGCTCGGCGCCGCCCTGCCCGACCATTCGCTGCGATGGCTCGGGCCTTCCTTCGCGATTCTCTGCGGCCACGGTTTGGGTCCGCCGCGCGACGCCGCCGTCTCGCGCCACACCAGTCACCGAAGAAGGAAGTTCACCTTCGTCGTAAAGCTCGAGAACGAGACGTGAGCCTTCTCGTTCGACCCGCGTCGCCAGCCGGGGCAAGTGGGTGAGCTCGAGGACGACGGCAGAATTGGAATCGCTGCCGTGTGGGTAACAGGCAATCCGCTCGACTCGCTTCGTCAATGCAGAGACGTCGAGAACACGGGCTTGCGACGGAGCGAGAGTTGCCCCCTCCAACCACAGCTGAGTTCGACCAGGCTCGACGGGGACCAGTCGGTGTTTCGGAAAGGCCGACACGTCCAAAGTCACCCGATTGAGACTACGACTGGCAGAGAAGTCCACCCGCTCGACCGTCACGTTCGACCGAACGTCGGCCGGCGACGAATGGGCCTTGGTCGCCGCTGAATCCCGCGACGGACCGAGCGACACGACGAGATCCGTGCCACGCGCAGCGACTTCGTACGCTACGTCTTCGCGAAAGGAGATCCAGATTCCGAACGAGCTTGCCCCGATTGTCGGAGTAAGCTTGGGTAAGAACACCGGCAACGGGTCCCTTCGAGTGCAAGATGGTTGGGTCGGCTCCACCGAGCTCACTCTCGGCGACGTCGATGACCAGACGTCGCGCTTGTCGCTCGAAGCGAGCGGAGAACTTCGGAATCGCAGAGAACGACACCACGACTTCCGCTCGCCCCGCGGCCTTTTCGTCGTCGACGACGGAGACCTTCGTCGCACGCCGCAGAGACTGAGCGTAGACTGAGCCAGTGAGAGACACGAGAGCCGCGGCAAGAAGCCAACTGGCGTGAGTCTTGAGGACGGGGATTCGATTCCGATCTCCATCGAAGCGTAAGTCTCCCTTGAGCTTCCCGAGCGTTCGGACGAGTGGACAAGACCACTCTGGGCGCATGTTAGCCCTGAATCCTCTGGGATCACAAATTCAGACTGCTCGATTTCGGGTGGTCTACGAAGAAATCCCCGTTGGGTCAGGCCGAGACCCGCTCGGTGCCCTCGTCTCGTTGCCCCGCGAGCACGAGGTCCGAGGTCAAAGCGAGACCCGCTCGGCGCCCTCGTCTCGTTGCCCCACGAGCACGAGGTCCGAGGTCGCGAGGAGCCGCTCATCGGGCCGCAAGCACGAGACCCGCTGTCGCCCTTGCCCCAAATCCCTGCCAGAACCGAGAGGAGCGGGTGTGCCGAGCGCTCAATCAGCCTTGACGGCCTCGGTCTTGACCTCGGCGTCGGGACGCAAAGCAATGATTCGGGTCGCACTCGGAACTTCGGGGTTCTTCGGATCTTCGCGCACGAGGACGAGGTCTCCGTCGCGGATCCGATCGATCCGCCAGTTGACCTCGAACGCAGGCGCGCCCTTGCTATCGCCATGCACGACCTCGGCGCGCCCAACGAATTGTCCCCGTCGTACGACGTGCCCGCGTCCCTGCGGATTGACCAGCATCGCCCTCGGATCGGGAACACCAGTAACAATCCCGACCAGCTTGAGCTCGTCTAGTCCGAAGTCGCTGAGGACGACCTCACGCTGATTTTTGGCCGTGGAGCGCGACTCGGCAATGAAGGAATCAGCGAAAGAGCGGAACGGGTCTCGACTCCGATCGCTCTCGCCGAACTCCATCTCCTGGAAATCGATACGGGGCGCCCCCGATCCCACGGGAGAGGCACTTTCCGCACCGGCGATCAGTGCTTTGCGATCGACGGGCGCCGAAGACGCAGGTGCTTGAGCGGTTCCCAGTGCCGAAGACTGAATGACGTTATCCTCGCAGGCCGACGCTGCAAGGCAAGCCCCCAATAGCAGTAGCCGAGAGCAAAGGCTCATCGCGCCCCCGCGGTGGGCGCTGCGCCGTTCACGGGCGGGCGTTTGGCTGTCTTCGACTCGTCGGGACTGAGGGTACGAAATGCCGTCGCGAGTGCGGTTACTTTCACGATGACGTCGCTTTCGACGATCTTGGGATCCTGCATGGCGATGTTTTCCACGTTGATGATCCGATCGAGCTGACCTATCCCGTAGAAGAATTTCGCGATCTGGTGGAAGCGCCCCTCGAGGGTGAGCTTCATCGGCACTCGCGCGTAGAATTGGTCCATCTGTTCGGGACTCGGTGCCCAACCGGAAAGCACCACGCCGGACACATTTGCGACGGTTTGGACTGCGCTCAAAAACGCCGGATACTCGGTGGTATTTCGGCAGCACTTTGGCGAGCTGATTTTGGCGCTGTTGGCGCTCCGTGAGCTCGGCCAAGTCCTTCTGGTAGAGGTGCTCACTCTGACGAGCATCGGCCAGCTCGGATTGATACTGCTTTTCCTGGTTGCGCGCCCGAGCGATTTTGGCTTCGAGCTCCCCGAAAAAGACGACGTAATACGCAAGGGCGACGAGCGCGGCGAAGACGGCGCCTACGACGATCTTGCCCGAGGAATTCAGCTTTTCGAGTCCAAGGGAAGCCATGGTTTCAGTATTTCACCTTTGCGACCAGCTCGAACTCGACGAGCTCGAGGCCGCCTGCCTTGGTCGCAGTCGCCCGTTGCCCAGGCATCAGGCGCACGTCCGCAAAGAAGCCCGACAGGCTCAAACGCCGAGCAAACTCGCTGACGTCCTCACCATCCCGGGCGACACCGAGGATCTGCACCTGCCGATTCTCTTCGGCGAACTTGGTGAGCCAGAGTCGACGCGCATCCCAGGACGGGCTGTACACGGAAAGGGGGTTCTCGCGGCGAAGCTCCTCGAGTCGAGCCGGATTGACCGTTGGTCCACGCCCCGGTGTGAGGATCCGCGCGAGCTCGAGCAAGACCGACGTCGGTCCCGTCCGGGCGCTCTGCAACGCGGCTATCGCATCTTCCTTCGCGCGTAGTTCTGCCAGTTTCTCTTTGATCTCGGGGTGGTTTTGAACGAGACGCTTGGACTGTTCGATCTGCTCGGCAAGCTCTGAGTTCTTACGAATCTGCGCCTTGAGCTTGGACTCGTTCATGCTGTGCCATACGAAGAGAGCCGAAACCTCCGCCAGCAACACGACCAGTACGACGAGCAGCCACCCCTGTCCTGCAGCCCCCCGCTGCTCGGAGCGCCGCTTCTTGGGAAGCAGATTGATGCGAATCATGCTCGCGACTCCCGCTCACGTCGCAAAGTGAGCCCCAGTGCAACGGCCAGCTGCGGAGCTCGCAATTCGAGCTCGGCCGTGTTCACCGTCTTGGGATCGACCGAGAACTTCTCGATGGGTTTCCAGGTTTCGACCCCCACCCGAGTCCTGCGCTGCACGGATTGGACGAGCATCGGTAGATTCGCCGAACCTCCTGCTAGGTAGATCGTCGAGATCTCGTTTTCTCCGCTCGTAGCGACGAAGAAGTCCAAGCTACGCTGGATTTCGGCGGCGATTGTGTCCGTAGCCGTCTCGATGATCGGCATGATCTGCTGAGGCACGATTCCAAATGGTGTGGTCGAGCCGGATTTTCCTCCGCACTTGTAGGCCTCCGCCTGTTCGTAGGGAATGCCCATTTGCTTTTGGATCTGCTCGGTCACCGTGTTGCCTCCGGTAGCGATCTCTCGAGTGAAGGAGCTCACACCACCGGATATGATGTTCAGGGACGAAAGGCTGGCCCCGACGTTGATGAGCGCAATCGTCCGGTCCTCGGGTAAACCTCTGGTGAACTCGAAGAGATTCTGCACCGTGAAGGCGTCGATGTCGCACACGATGGGACGGAGCTTGGCGTTGCGCAACAGTTGCGTGTAATCGCTGATGTGATCCTTCTTTGCGGCGACGAGCAACAAATCCATCTGACTGGTCTCCGGTCGCCGCTTGAGCACCTGATAGTCCACCTCGACGTCCTTGATATCGAAGGGAATGTGCTGCTCCGCTTCCCACTGGATCTGCTCGTCCAGCTCCCGAGCGGTCATCATCGGCACCGTGATCTTGCGGATGATGACGCTCTGACCCGAGACGCTCACGGCAACGTCGCGTTCACGGATCTTGGCCTCGCGGATGACCCGATTGACCGTCTCGACGACGGCACTCGAGTCCATCACCTGCCCGTCGACGATGGCCTGCGGCGGTAGATGTGCGAATCCAAAGCGCACGAGACTGGGCCCGCGTCGGCCCTCACGAACCTGACAGACCTTGACGGAGCTGGTACCGATGTCCACTCCAACGAGATTTTTGCCTTCGCCCATCGCTGCGTCGTTCCTCGATAATCAGGGCCTTCCGCGGCATCGTCGCATCCTCGGCCACCAAACGGCAAAAAATGGGGTGCGTGTCGGCCCCCTGACACCTCGCCCGTCGCATTGACGGTGCACGGACGCTCAGGGTCTGGCGCGTGGAGCCTCAGGTCGAGCGAAGGCGGGCGTTTTTTTGGGGCCCCAGGCGAGCATTTCGCTCCTCAATCCGGCTACCTTCCTCCGGGTCAAGAATGACCCTGACATCAACTGCTTGAATTCATTAAATAAAGTCAAAAGGTACCCACTATGGGTCTAAAGGGGTGACTTAGAGCCCCCTTGTCGATTTCTTCTGGAACAGGATCCGAGGGGTCCCTTCGATTTCGAGTCTTGCGAGTTTCCCGTTACTTGCGAGAAGCCGGAGCTTCCTCGAATTCGAATCACGAGCGATTCCAACCCTACCGCCTGGGTCGCGTGGGACCTGGGCGTCAAACATTTCGGCTCCTAAATAACTAGAATTACTCGATTTCGTAGCCTGGCACATCGCTTGCTCATAGGGCGGGCATCACGGAGGAGGCTACGGTGGCACGAGCGCTCAACAACACAGTTCAACGGATGGCCCGCACGGCTACAGGGGAGCCGGTGATAGACGTGACCGGGGCTCTCGAGAATCATTCCGCAGTATCGCCCGATGCGACACTCGGTGCTGCCGAGACCGTCTCTGGCACCGCAGAAGACTCGACAGAATGGCGCAACCCGACGCGCCGCACCCAAGACGCAACCCATTCGGACGACGGCGCAGCGGCGCCCCCCGAAGCGCACCCGCACCGCGACGCAGAACGAGCTCATCTCGGCTCAGCTGCTCGAGCAGTACTCTCCGCTGGTTCGGCAGATCGTCGGCGGCTTCCAACGCAAGCTTCCTCGCAACGTTCTACGCGACGATCTGATCGCCGCTGGAATGAGCGGTCTCTGGGACGCCATTCGCCGCCAGGCCGGGCAATACGACGAGAGCTTCGAGTGGTACGTCCGCGTTCGAATCCGCGGAGCCATCCTCGACGAACTCCGAGCACAGGATTGGCTTCCACGCCGTGCGCGCGCTGCTGCCGCAGAAGCGCAAGGCGCCGGTAACACCAGCATCGTCCCCCCCTCGGTCGTGCGCTTGGATGACGTGAGCGAGTGGGAACAAGGCCGAGCCCTGTCTTCGGCAGAGTCCTCGAGTAGTGAGTCCGCGGTGCATCACAAGCTGGTCGGAGAAGCCCTTGTCAAGGCAGTCGATCTACTGCCCGAGCGCGAACGACACATCGTCGCCATGCACTACTTCAAAGGCGTCAAGTTCAAGGATCTGGGCGCACAACTCGGCGTCAGCGAGCCACGCATTTCTCAGTTGCACTCTCGCGCGATGAAGCGACTCCGCATGCTCATCGCACAACAAGCTGCATGATGTGAATGGTCGTCGCCCACGCGTCGACCAATAGACCCCGCAAATCTCCACGAGGGGTGGACTCGATGAGCGGGCTAGATTCGAGTAACTGAAACCAGGTTCCGAGCATTGCAGAGCGATGCATCAACGCAGCGGAACCTCGATCGCGCTTACACGAAGCGCACACACTACCCAAACCAACGCTCCGAACCCACGCCGTGCCGGACACGGTAGCGCGTCACGATTCGCCGCCCCGAGCTCGCGACTCGGTGAGTCCCGTCACGATTCGCCGCCCCGAGCTCGCGACTCGGTGAGTCCCGTCACGATTCGCCGCCCCGAGCTCGCGACTCACTTCGGGGCCACCCATCACTTGTTGCGATGCGGAATGTCGTAGCCGGTCGGCGCGGCGTTGAGAGTCGAGTCGGCAAGCGACCAGCGACCGGCGTGGGGCACCATGGGCCGCCCGAGAACGTAAAGCACGGACGTCTCGTAATCCCCCGTCGGCGGGAGATCGGTACCCGTCCGATGAACGAAGGATGGGTCGCTGGAACCACGATCCAGAATCGAGCACGTCTTTGCATCCCATCGAGAGCAGGGTCGTGACGAGGGTTGCAGCAGAATCGCTTCGACCGCGCGCGACGAGCACGCGTTTCGTCGGCGTCACGCAGAGCGCCGCCCGCTCTCGTAATGGACCTTGTGAGCGCCCATCGGGAGTCACCGATCCATGTACGGCCAGCAACGAAAGCTGCACCGCACTATCGGTAGGATTCAGCGTGGGAACCGAGTCCACGAAGACCATCGGATCCGCACCTGGCCGAAGTACCAACGTGCCTGTCTTCGGTCGCAGCGGAATGCTCGCTTTGCCGTCGAACGCCATGCCGAGGCGCACCGTTCTGGTCGTGTGAGCGAGCCCTATGGCAGCGAGCACACGATGAGACTCCTCGCCGGAGAGCGCCGTCTTCATCAGCGGCGCGCCGAGCTCGTTTGGCTCGCGTGTTCCCGCGCGGACGGCCCACTCGAAACGACCGCGCTCGAAGGACGAAAGCTCGATCGTCGCCGAACCGACTTCGGCGCGCCCGCGATAGATCCCAGGCCACCACGACGGAGGCGGCTGGGTGCCGCCATCGGGTTCGAAATGCCATTGTTCGGCATCTGGCGGACGCGGATCACGTAAGGTGACGTAGAAGAAGTCTTTCGGCGACCATCGAACGTAGCGATCGATGGGAATGCTCATCTTCGGCGCAGCGCGCTGAAGCGAGAATTTCTGCTTCTGAAAATCATCGATGCGTGCAAACACGAACCCGCAGTGCCCTGGGTTCATGTCGAGATGCATGCCGTAACTACAGCCAGCTTGCTTGAGTGCTTGCCCAAGCGTCGGGCCGTCGATTTCCTCGCCCCAAGCGTAATAGAGGTGTCCCGTTGGCGTCACGCAAAGCGCCGTGCGCTCCGTGAGCACGCTCTTTCCCTCGAGCTGCCATCCCCACAGCATGCGTCCCGTCGGATTCGCCACGCCGTCCTCGACGAGCGGATCGAGATTTTGACGGAACGACAGCACTTCCTCGGGAATTCGGTCGGTCTTCGGCCAACTGCCGAGGTAAACCTCGTTCGCCTGATCGACGATCACGGAAGCGCCCCCGGCAATGGGCGGCAAAAGTACGCGCTTCTGCACCATCATTCCGTATTTTCCGTGCTCGGTCTTGAATGCGCCGTTGAACGTGCCGACGACGCGATCGAGGGTTGCCTTGTCGTCGGGAAGCCGTCCGTCGCCAGGAGGACCCGTGAGCGGCTCGGGATCCTCGAACCCCGCGCGCATGTTCAATGCGAGTTGTCGCATGTCCATCGCGACGAACCACACCTTTGCGTACGGTCGCTTCGGATCGGGTCTCGTGAAGGTGCGATAGAAGTACGCCGGCGCCTTTTCTGGAGACGGCGCCGTGAGCGCAGGGCGCAAGAAGGGCAAGTCGACGGCGACCCACGCGCCCTCGTCGGGCTCGACCTGCTTCCAAAAAGACGGAATGTTGGCGGGTGGCCACGAATTCTCGGCGCTTGCCAACTTCGTCGCGTCCAATGCAAGATTCACGGCGTTCGAGGTTTCGGCCTCGGATTTGAGTGCGCGTTCCTCGCTCGATGCGGTCAGGTTGAACACCGTACGTCGCATCCAATCGCGAGCGCCGAACACCCGTTCCTCGAGCCACGCAATCGGTTCGGGCCCCGTCTCCTCGCGAACCGTATCCACCGCCCAAAGCACGAACGGCTTGGGTGGCTTCCGATTAGGGACGACGCGCACTCCGTGAGCCTGCGAGCCATCTTTCGCGCGAGCCCTGCGCTCGTTCAAGTCGTAAACGATTTGCCGCCCCGAGACTCCGAGTCGAACCTCGAGCAGCTTGTCTTCGAGCCGAAGCTCGGCTTGCTGCACGGGAACCTGCAACAACAAATCGGTGCGTCCAATCCCGGACCAGGTCGCCGTTTGCTGAACGTGCGTGAGCGAGCGAAGAAACCTGGCAAAGAGCCCGCCGGATTTGTCCTCGGCTCTTACGCCGTCCAATTCGAGAACGGTGATGGCCTGGAGCTTCCCGAATGCCGTCGTCGCGAAGCAAGCGCGCTCACCCGTAATTTCGAGACCAGCGTCGTCGCCGATCGGCGTCTGGGTCAGATTGCGTACCTGCCAAAGCCCCAAGGGTTGACCGGCATCGCCGAGACGAACGCGTGCCCGATACAGATCGCGCGGTCCACCGGGTTTCTCGGACGCGAGAAAGAAGAGCCGACGGCCCCAGACGCGGTCACCCACGAACCCAGAGCTCGGCGCCCAGCGAATGTCCTCTTCGCGAACGGACAGGGACGTTTGCGCGCCAACCCAACCCACCAAGCCCGAAACGGAAAACTCGGGCGGAGCCGTCGAGGCAAAGCCGCAGGAGAGCCCCACAATTCCGGCCACGGTCAGCAACGGTGCACGCCGACGCAAGGCGGATTTGATGGCAGGCAAGCGCAACACGACGGCCCGGCTTACCTTCAGGGCGCGAGAGGCGCAAGGTCTCGCGAAGACTTCTGGCCTGACCCGCCAAACGGCTCGGACCCGACCGGACACCTCGTCGTCGGCGTGGAAACCCGCGCGAGCGCTCCGTTGCTACTGCCGGAAATCCGGGGAATTTTCTTCTTTGGCTTGTGCGGCGCGGTCACGGCTGATAACGGGCGGCTCCGTGGCAAAGAGCAATCTCGTGGTTCGCGTCCTCTCGAGCGTCGTCGCCCTTCCCGTCGTGCTCGGGGTCCTGTTCTTTGCCCCGCCGGTTGGTTGGTTCGCGCTCGTCTTGTGTGCGGCATTGCTCGGGGCATTCGAGCTCTTTTCGATGTCCGCAAAGACCGATCGCGCTTCCGTCGCGCTCGGTATCGTCCTTACCGGGACGGTGGCTGCGAGTCTCTACTTCGGCGGAGCGGATCCGCGAACGCTCGTCACGCTCGTGCTCGGTCTTCCGGTGATCGCCCTGCTCGTGCCGCTATTTCGCTTTCGCAGCATCGAATCTGCTGGTTTCGAGCTCATGACCGCCGCAGCAGGACCGCTCTACGTTGGCGGACTCCTCGTGACCTCGGCACTCTTGCGACGCGACCTCGGGAGCGACGGCGCAAAGTGGGTGTGTTTATCCCTCTCGATCGCTTGGTTCGCCGACACGGGCGCCTACTTCACTGGGCGAGCCCTCGGGAAGGCGAAACTCTACCCCGCAGTCAGCCCAGGGAAGACGCGCGCGGGACTCTGGGGCGCCCTCGCATTCGCGGCCCTCGCGGGGTGCCTCGCAAGCACCACCTATTTGCCCGCATTGCCCTTGCTCCCGGGCATCTTGCTCGGCATCGTCGCCGGACTCCTCGGTCAATTGGGAGATCTGGTAGAATCCCTCCTCAAGCGATCGACGGGCGTGAAAGACTCGGGCGCGCTCATCCCGGGGCACGGAGGGATCCTCAATCGAGTCGATGCGCTACTCTTCGTAAGTCCTATCGTTTACCTGTACACGCTCTGGTTTTCACACTGAGCACGAACTACGCCGGAAAGATCCGACGGCGGCGGATACGCTCATCGGGTTCGGCGCGTGCGATGACGCCCGAGGTGACGTCGCGATAACGGACCTGCCGCAGCAGCGATCCGCCCCCCGTGCCCGAGGGATCGTCGAGAATGAGACGCTCCTCACGCACCAATCCGCTCGACGCTGCTGCCACGCCGTCCGCGCTGTCCGTGTCTCGTCTCCAAACGCCGAGATCCTCCGGAAGCGGCTCGAGTTTGCCCAATCGTTCCTCGGCAGCGCCCGGAACCTCACGAAGAAAGAACATCAGATAGACGACCGCGAAGGCAAGGCCAGCAACCAATACGAGCCAGAACATGGGATTGGATGATAACCCCACGACACGATTCGAAGAAGCTCGTCGTAACGAACTAAACGAAATCTTCTGGCCTATTCAGCATTTCCTCGACAACGGCCGGGACCGCCGACGCCTCGACGCCGCGCCAGTAAACCGTCCAGCGACCTTGACGGGAAAGACCGTCGCACTGCCACGTGTACCAAGAGCAGATTGGATTGTTCGTCCGCGCTCGCCAAATCATTCGCGGGTGCTCGCGCACGAAAGCTTGCCAGATGTCCCGCCCCATCCCTTCGCCCTGAGCGACGGGATCCACGGCAAACTTACTCAACACCGAAGCCACCGGTGAGGGTTCGAGGATCGCAGCAGCGCGATACGAAGGCTCGAAGTAGGCCGAGAGCAGCGGGCGTTCGAAAAAGTCCGGCACCAGACTCCGAGAAAAACTGCTCTCGAGCAACCCGCGAAGGCGGTTCCAATCGAGCCCGGAGAAATCAGTCACCTTGTGGATTGGCGTTCCACGCTTGATGAGCGTTCCTGCCCCGCGCACCGTAAACAACTCGCGCAATAGAGTCAGCGGAGCCGTCACGTTCACCTGCAGGGAAGACCCGACCGCCGCGAGAAAGGTCTTCACGCCCCCGAGCAACGCCGCGTCTTCGGACTCGAGAGCGTGAGAGCTCTCGAGCAGCTCGTAATCCGTGCGCAAATTGATGACGGAGATCCCCTCCGTATTCATGGGAAGGCTCTGCCCCGCTGCGAACTCGAGCCGGCGGTCGAGCGAGCCACCGAGAGCTCCGCGGTGACGAACGATGACGAGCTTGCGCGTCGCCAGCTCTTCGGCAAGTCGCCCCACGATAGCGAAGCGCTCTTCGATGCTCGTCCGGGGATCGGCGAAACAGAGGACCGGGATTTGTCCGTTCTTCAACTCGACGCGCAGCGCCGATGCCAAGTCGGGTTGCGGGATGTCGTAGACCGCGGCTTCGAGCCCCGCAAATCGGAGCCTGCGCAGGAATCGAATCCGCCGCAACGCTAGCTTGCCCAGGCTCGAGCAGCCCCATGACCACGGGAGCGAAGAGCCCCAAATCCGCCAGGAATCGCAACTGCTCAGCAATGGAAGCACCGCTCGAGCGCACGAGGCCCGACTCTGGCGCGAGGATGGCAAAACTCTCCCGCGGTAACTCCCGAAACAATCGTAAGTAGAGCTCCGCCTCGGAGCGACGGCCGACACTTTCCAGAAAAGTGAGGACCGCCTCTGCAGTCGCTGGGAGCACGGGAGGAGGAAGGATCGAGTCAGCCAATTCGCCGTGCGCCCTAGCACGAATGGGCCCAATCGGAAATCCCGTTTGGGCCCGTTCAGCAAGAGAACGTCACTGAGGCTCGGTGCCCCAGACGAGTGCTCCGTTGTAGTAGAGAGTGATCTTCGGGTTCTCGGCACCCACGGCGAGAACTGCGTCGTACGAGTAGTCGTTGTTCTCGTTGAGCGCCGGCCAGTTCTGCTCGTTGAAACCAAAGGTGGCCGCGCTGCCCGTGGTTGCATTGGCGGCGAGCACACTCGACGCACCGAAAGCAAGCTCGATGTAGTAATTGGCGTTGGTGCGCGCCGGACTCACCGGGACGAAGGTGAACGTCAGCGTGCCGCACCCGAAATCACTCGCCCAGCAGTTCGCGGGAGTAGCGATCGCGTAAGCGGAATCCTTCGTGAACCAATACCGCACGCTATAGCCAGCGAGCGACACCGACGAGCTGCTCGTGTTCTGCAAGTTGAACTGCACGCGAACCATGCTGTCCGTCGGTGGGTCCACCGTCTTCTGCAGAATGCGGAGGGGCGTCGTGGGAGCCGCCTGGCACACCGTCGACGTACAAATCCCGCTCGTACAATCTGCAGCCACGGAACAGTGTTTGCCGTCTGCACATCGCAGACCGGGGGTACACGCGCCGCCGCAATCGACGTCCGTTTCCGTTTGGTTCTGCACCGAGTCGGAACAGGACGGCGCTTGGCAGACACTGCCCAAACAGACCTTCGAAACGCAATCTCCGGCCGACGCACAGCCCTGCCCGGCCGCACACTTGCTGCAGGCTGCACCGCCGCAGTCCACGCCAGTCTCCGTGCCGTTCTTCTTGGTATCCGAGCAGGTCGGCACCGCACAGGTCCCCGAGTTACAAACGAGACTCTGACAGTCCGCGTCGACGACACAAGCCACTCCGTCAGCGCACTTCGACGAACACGAGCCACCACAGTCGACGCCAGTTTCGTTCTGGTTCTTCGCGCCGTCGGAGCAACTCGCGGTCGTACATTTGAGGCTCGAACAAAGGGTACTCACGCAGTCGGTCCCGGCCGCGCAGGTCTTGGTGCCCTCACAGCGAAGGCAGCCGGTCGCTCCACCACAATCGACATCGGTCTCGGCGCCATTGCGTACGTTGTCGTTGCACGAGGGCACCGCACAAATCCCGCCGGTGCAGACGCCGCTCTGACAATCCGAACCTTGGACGCAGAATTTCGAATCCGCACAGCGCGCCGAACAGGAACCGCCGCAATCGACGTCCGTCTCGGTTCCGTTCTTGAGCGAATCCGTGCACGAGGCATCGCGGCAGGTACCCGACGTGCACACGCCACTCGTGCAGTCGCTACCCGACACGCACGTTGCGCCGGTCGCGCAGGTCTTGGCCGGTGCGCAGCTTCCTCCGCAATCGGTGGCAGGCTCGGTGCCGTTCTTTACGCCATCCGAACATGTAGGCACCTGACACACGGAGTTCGTGCAAACGGAGCTCACGCAATCGCCCGCTACTGCACAGGCAACACCGTTCGAGCACTTGCGCGAAGGCGCACAAGTCCCACCGCAGTCGATTCCAGTCTCGTTCTGATTCTTGGCACCGTCGCTGCAAGACGCTGACGTACACTGACCGGACGTACACAGGGTACTCACGCAATCCGAACCAGCCGAACACGTCTTGGTGGCAGCACATCGGTTACAACTACTCGCTCCGCCACAGTCGACGTCGCTTTCGCTGCCGTTCTTCACGCCATCGTTGCAGGCCGGCGTGGTGCAGATGCCGCCGCTGCACACGCCGCTCACGCAATCCGTCCCGAGCACACAGATCTTGCCGGGAACGCAATCGGCGCAATTTCCGCCGCAGTCGACGTCGGTTTCAGTGCCGTTCTTCACGGAGTCCGTGCAACCCGCGGCCTGACATACTGAATTGGAGCAGATCCCGGACAGGCAATCCGTAGCAGTCGTGCAATTGCGACTGACGTCGCACTTCGTCGAACACGTTGCGTTGGTCGCCGTGATCCCGCCACAGTCGACGTCGGTTTCAGTACCGTTCTTGACGCCATCCGGACACTTGGGAGCCTGACATATGCCACCGGTGCAGACGCCACTCACGCAATCCGCGCCGGCAGAACACGTGGCCCCGTTGGCACAACGCTTCGTGGGGGCACAGCTTCCGCCACAATCAGAGGCGGTCTCCGTGCCGTTCTTGACACCATCGGCACACGTGGGCAGCTGACAGAACCCCCCCGTGCACACGGCGCTGTCACAATCCGTCGCTGTCGAGCAACGCTTGCTCGGAGCACATTTCGCGCAGCTCGCGCCGCCACAATCGATGTCGGTCTCGGACCCGTTCTTGACGAAATCCGTGCACGCTGGGGTTGCGCACTTCGACGAGGTGCACACGCCGCTCTGGCAATCGCTACCATTGGCGCAAGTCTTTGCGTCGGCGCACGCCGTCGCACACGTCGCGTTCGTCGCGAGAATGCCGCCGCAATCCACATCGGTCTCCGTGCCGTTCTTGACGCCATCTGGACACTTGGGAGCCTGACAGGATTTCGAAGTCGTGCCGGAGCAAACGCCCGACTGACAGTCCGATGCCGCCGCACAGGTCTTTGCCGTTGTGCATCGCGCGCAAGCCGTCGAGCCGCCACAATCGACGTCGGTCTCACCCTGGTTCTTGGTCACGTCGGAGCAAGACGGAAGCTGACATATACCGTTGATGCAGACCGAGGAGGTGCAGTTGGCCGCGACGGTGCAGTCTTTCCCTGGTGCACACAAGGCACATGAACCAGCGCAGTCGACGCCACCTTCGGTCCCGTTCTTCACGGAATCCGTGCATGTCGGCACCGCACAGATCCCGTTCGTGCAAACACCACTCACGCAATCGGAGCGAACGGAGCAATGCTTCGAGTCGGCGCACTTGGTGAGGCACGTTCCGCCGCAGTCGACGTCCGTCTCCTCGCCATTTTGGACCCCGTCACCACATACAGCCGCTTTGCACACCTTGGGCGACCCCGAGCAAACGCCCGTGGAGCAGTCCGCACCGCTCGCGCAGGTGCGGCCGACATCGCAGCGATTGCAAGCCGTTCCGCCACAGTCGACGTCCGTTTCACTGCCGTTCTGCACGGCGTCGATGCAGGATGCGACGAGACAACGCCCGCCCTGGCAGACTTGGCTCGAGCAATCGGACTTCAGGAAGCACACGGCGCCCGGCGCACAACGAGGGCACGCCGCGCCGCCGCAGTCGACATCGGTTTCATCCTGGTTTTTAACCTTGTCGGTGCACGTGGGGGCCGCACATTTGGCGCTCGTACAAACGCCGCTCACGCAGTCGGTAACCGAAAGACAGGTCTTGCTGGTGTCACATCTCGAACAGAACCCTCCACCGCAATCCGCGTCGGTTTCGAGGCCGTTCTTCGTGAGGTCGTCACAAGACGGTACCTTGCAGACTCCATTCTTGCAGACCTGACTCTGACAATCTCCGTTGACCAGACAGGCCTTCCCGTCGGAACAATCCGCACAAGCACCGCCACAATCCGTGTCGGTTTCGGATCCGTTCTTCACGTTGTCCACGCAGGCGGCGTTCTGGCAAACACCTTCGAGGCAAACACCATTGGTGCAATCCGAGGCTTTGGCGCAGTGATTGCCGTCGGGGCACTTGGAACAAGTCCCTCCACCGCAATCGGTATCACTCTCCGCGCCGTTGATCACCTTGTCGGTGCAGGTCGGGGCGACGCAAATTCCGCTGGTGCACACGAGGCTACCGCAGTCGAGCCCCGCCGCGCACTTTTCCGCGGCCGCACATCTTCTACAGCCGGAGGTGGCACCTCCACAATCCCTATCCGTCTCGTCTTGATTGAGGACGCCATCGCCGCAACTCGCAACCGCGCAGGTGCCGTTGATGCAGGCGCGACTCGTGCAGTCCGATGCCAAGGCGCAGGTCTTGCCCGCAACACAGGGCGCACAAGCCGGACCGCCGCAATCCAAGGCAGACTCGCTTCCGTTCCAAATCTGATCGTTGCAAGCAGAGGGAGCGCAGACTCCATTGGCGCAGGATTTCGACGCACAATCGGAGTTGACTACGCACGCCTCGTTGGTGTCGCACCGCGCGCAGGCTTCGCCACCACAATCGATGTCCGTCTCGGACCCGTTGAGGATCTTGTCGGAACAATAGAGCGACTGGGAGCGACACTCTCCATCGATGCAGACGCGGCTCGAACAGTCCCCGTTGCCTGCGCAATGCTTGCCGTCCGCGCAAGCCCCACATGCGCCGCCGCCACAATCGAGATCCGTCTCTGAACCGTTCTTCTGTTGGTCGGAGCAGGTTGGAGACTGACAGAGCCCGCCTGCACAAACGAGGCTTCGGCAATCGCTTCCCGACACGCATGGCGCCCCAATTGCACAGGGTGAACAGCTCCCACCGCAATCGGCATCGCTTTCGTCCCCGTTCTTGAGGCCATCGACACAGGACGGCGCCTGGCATTCGCCGGAAGTACACACGCGTTCGCGACAGTCGTCACCGGTGAGACACTTTTTGCCGGTGCCGCAGTCACCGCAAGCTGGACCACCGCAATCGACGTCAGTTTCGTCTCCGTTCCGTACCTCGTCGTTGCAAGCGGCGACCTTACACGTACCGTTCGTGCAGACGCCCGTCTGACAATCCGTGCCCGATCGACAGGTCCGCCCGGGTGCGCATCGGGAACACACGGCCCCTCCACAGTCGGTATCGGACTCGTCCTGGTTGGTCGTACCATCCGTACATGCTCCAGGAAGCGTCGTCGTCGAAGTGACGCTCCCGCCCGTGCCCGAAGCACCACCTCGTCCAACGGCTCCACCTTCGCCCGATGAGGCCCCACCACGACTCGTGGAAGTCGTGCTCGACGAACCGGCATCGCCCGTGTCGGAGACTTGATAGTCCTGGGAGTTGCACGCCGTGACCCCGGCGCAAACACCGAACCACCCCATCGCGACCAGACGCCAACCGACGCGTTCGTACAAAGACCGGAGCATAACCCTCATATTATCAGATTTTCTTCGCGCTAGTTCAGTGAATCCGAGCCAGACCCATTTGCTTCACGCGTTTGCCATTCGGCCCCTCGCGACCTCGACGCACATTCACGGAACCAAGACACGAGCGAGCATGCGGACGGCAGTCGATGGTCGGAGTGTAAGCGACAACGCAATCGATTGCACAATTCGTGCGTCACGACAGGGAACAGCTGACTCTTTTGCACGACTTGTCCGCCAAACGGCATTGCCCATTCGAGCCAATCTGGTACCCAGGGCTTTCGATATCGGAGCCGCGGAAAGTGCCGTGAAGCGGAAAGCGCGCGACCAGCGAGCCATCTGCAGCGGAGACCTTCGTGGCACGCGGCGGAGGAAGGTCCCGGTGCACGAGTAGGCCGTCCATCGAACGCGGTAGAAGTCGAACCGCCAGAAATCTCGGAAAAATGGCCGTTCGTACTCCCCCGGAGTGCGGCGAGGGGGCTGCGTCGGGCTCGCACGCTGTCCCCGCCTGGATGGTGCGCGGTCGAGCAATTCACGTCGCCTTGACCACAGTGAACGAGCATCTCGACGCAATTGAACGCCCGCGAGGCGGCTCCAAGCGGGATAGGCAACGTCGACACCTCGATACCCGCGACTCGGTGTCGGTGGATCCTCGTTCCACTCGTGTCTTCGCTTGAGCGCTCGTCAGAAAACGCCTCGTTCCCGCGCAATCTCGAGGCAACGCCTCCGCACTTTACCTACATGTACAACGTGGTAAGACGCCAACGAACGAGGTATCCCGAATGAAATCCTTCACCCGCGTAGGTTTAGCACTCGCTCTTCTACTGCTCTCGACCGGAGTTGCGACGGGAACCCCGACGGAGGCGTATCGTTACCCCTTCGACCCCACATGTCCGTGGGGTCGAATCGCGGACGGACGCGGCATGCTCGTGCGCTGTATCACGAAAGAAGAAGCACTGCGGCTCTCGACTGCCGCGCCAACGCCATCCACCACGCCGACGCCCGCCACATCGCCATCCATCGCACCGGTCCCGGCTGCATCGAGTGCACCGGGCACGGCAGCAAATCCGGCAGCGAATCCGGCAGCGAATCCGGCAGCGAAACCCGAAGAAGTGGTCGCTGAGCTGGTCAGCGTCGTTGCCGAAGAGGGACAACTCCCGCTCGCGCAGAAGAAACTCGCCGTGCCCATCGAGCGTTACCAGACCTGCGTGAAGAACAATGGTGGGTTGCTTGCGGCCACGGCTGAAGTCCACGTCAAATTCCTGGTACGTGAGCGCGGGCGCGCCGAAGGTGCCGCAGCGGAGAAGTTCCAGGGCATGACCGAGGCTGCCGCGCACTGCATTGCCGACGTGATCGATCGTCGCCCCACGGGAACGCCTGAAGCCCCCGTCGTCGGCGCGACGGCAGTCATTCGAATCAAGCGGAAGACGAGTCGATGAGCGAGGCTTGGGTGGTTGTGTCGTGAACCGCGTCCGAGACTCGGGAAGTCGAGATAGTTCGGTCGTCAGCCGAAGTCGTCGTCCTCCGTTGGTTCGGGCTCAATGCTCGAGGAGCTCCTCGATGGCCAAGGAGCACCCCCTTGGCGGCGCTCCCTCCGAGCGCCCAAGAAGTCGAACGGCGCGGCCACGGCACACAATCCGATCGAGCGTGAGAACACGCAACGCGGAGTCCACGTTTGCAAAATCCGTAAACCGAGCGAGCCCCTCACGACCGGCTTCGACGGGTTCGAGGGACTCCGGATCGACGGCTTCGATCTGGAGCCACGGTGGAGGCAATAACCAATCGGGTTGCCCCTCGAGCACTCCGCCTGGAAGCGTGCCTTCGTAGAGCTGACTGCACAACTCCGTCATGCCGTACTCGGATACGACGCGGGCTTCGTCGATACCGAAGAGCTTCGCCGTCTCCTTGCGCAACCAATCCGCCTCGACGACCCGACTCTTTCCCTTGAATCCCCCGGTTTGCATGATCACCGTGAGAGGATTGCGAAGAGCACCGAGCTCTGCCCCCGTATCGAGGAGATGAACCAACGCAAAGCTCGTCGTCAGCAGCAATATCGGGCGCTCGGCATCGAGAGCTTCACCCATGGCTCGCTGGAGCCCTTCGAGATCGAGCACGCCGTCACGAAGTAGAAAGCGCGAGTCCGCGTGAGCCACGTCTGGTCCGTCGAATTCCTCGATGAACGCCTGCATCATGAAGCCCAACGAGGACTCCTGTGGCACCGAAGGTGGTGGCGCCAGACAAATGACACACGCGTCCCGCTGTGTCTGCGGGCGGAGCGCCTTCTCTCCCCAAGTCACCGCGGCGAGTCGATAGGTGTCGGTGCGTCGCAGCGAATGGCCTCCACGAGTGCCCGACGTCGTGCCGCTCGTCAAGAACGTCACGGTATCGAGCGACTTCGGATGAGTTGCGACTCGAGATACGCGGAACGCTTCTACTGGAACTGAAGGAACGTTCTCCAGGCGATCGAGCGAACGTCCCGATGCGGCAACGAGTCGACCAAACCCGGGATTCGCATCGGCTTGATACCGTGCGACTTCGAGTGCGAGGGTTTCGAACTCGTCCGAACGAATCCGGTCCAGTCGCGTCGACCTTTCGAATGTACGCCTGCACCCGCGCGTGCAGTGCGTCGGAGCGAGCCACGAGGTCGACGTCCGAGAGTCCAGATTTCGTCATGACAACTCCTCGAGTACTTCCGCGAAAGCCGCGATGAAGGACTCCCGATGAACGTCATCCATCGTCAGTGGCGGAGTGAGAATCATCACGTCGCGTACGCCGCCCCCGGTCGTGACGATATATCCACGTTCGAGCAAGCGAAACATGACTTGGACGGCAAGCCCTGGACGACCATGAAAGTCGACGCCCAGCATGAAGCCGCGACCACGAACGTCAGCCACGATGGATCGCCCCAAACTCACGCCTCGCAGAGACTCGAGCCAACGCGCTCCGAACTCGAGAGCACGTTCGGGCAGTCTTTCTTCGAGCAAGACATCAAGCGTCGTCAAAGCGCTGGCAGATGCGAGTGCCGCACCGGCGAAGGTTGCGGTGTGAACCACCTCGGGGGTTCGGCGCCAAGCGCGCATCACGTCCGCGCTACCCACGCACGCACTGATTGGAAGTCCGCCGCCCAAGCCCTTCCCAAAGCAGAAAGGATCGGGAGTCACGCCTTCGAAAAGACAGTGTGCGCGACTGCCTGCGCGCCCGAGTCCCGTCCAAATCTCGTCGGCAACGAACAGCGCCGAAGCAGCCCTCGTGCGACGACAAGCTTCCGCGAGCCATCCCGGTGGAGGCACGGTGCACCCACCACGTCCGAGAATGGGCTCGATCACGACGGCACCGACATCGCCCGATTCGAGATGCGCCGACAGCTCGGACAAAGCAGCGTCGGCTCGAAGCTCCCCGCTCGGGTACGGTAGGAATCGAACGTGCGGGCTGAGCTGTTCCGCGAACGGCTGACGATACCCTTCGCGCAATCCGCACAGCGAAAGCGGCGCGTGCCCGAGTCCGTGATAGGCGCCCGTGAAGGCAAGTACTTTTGGTTTGCCCGTCGCGAGCACGGCGGTCTTCAGTGCACAAGTGATCGCGTCGGATCCCGATTGCCCAAGAATGACGTTCCAGCCCGAAAGCCCCAGAAAATCGAGGAGCTTCTGCTCGAGATTCAGCCGCGCCGTCGAAGGATAGAGGTCGCCGAGTGCCATGAACAGACGCTCGGACTGCTCGCGTACCGTCGTGAGCACACGAGGATGCCCGTGTCCGAGCAGCATCGCACCGAAACCCGCAGCAAGGTCGACGAAGCGATTGCCATCGACATCGAGCACGTTGATCCCTTGCGCTCGTTCGTAAACGATCCCGTGTTCGACCGACCGCGGCGGTCCCATGGGAGCCGACGTGTTCATGGCGCGTTCGAGCCATCGTACCGACGCAGGTCCTGGCGGGCGCACCCGCACGAGAGGGGGTTCGTTTCCTAAAGCTATTTCATCGAGAGACCGCATTCGGCATTTCCCGTCGAGGATACTGCGCGTGCGCCATGGCCCGAGCACACGATGTGGGCCGCACTCGCGCCGTGCGCACGGGGTGGGCCGCACTCGCGCGATCGAGTCGCACGCGGCAGCTCCCGCCCTTTAGCACCCCTCGGGCCTGGTGGGTCGGAGGAGCTGCATAGACCAAAGAGCCGCCCGACGGACACGCGCGCTTCCCCGCGTATGCGGGCAAACTCGCGAACTCGTGATAGCGCTCCCGGGCGCAAAGGTACCGGCAAGCGAGCCCTCATCCCGACGAGGGCCCCTGGAGACACGACCACGCGAGCGAACGTTCGAACGTTGGGTGGCGCACTCAGGCGCAAACGCGATTGCGACCGCTGCGTTTCGCTTCGTATAGCTTGTCGTCGGCTCGCTGAATCAGATCGGTGGCAGCACGGTCCGATTCGACGAGCTGCGCACAACCCAGACTGATGGTGATCGGAATGCGTTCGCTCTGGAACGAGAACTCGTGTCGCTCGGTGCGAAATCGAAGATCCTCGGCCAAAGCAAGCGCCCCCTCGAGCGGCGTCTCTGGAAGTACGACGGTGAACTCTTCGCCACCGTAACGGGCAAAGGTCTCATCCCGCCGAATTCGGTCTTGGCAAACCTTGGCGAGCTCCCGGAGAGCGTAATCTCCGGCGAGGTGGCCGAACTGATCGTTGATTTTCTTGAAGTGGTCGATGTCGAACATGACCACGCTCAGCGGCCGATCATGGCGCCGGGCGCGCATGCACTCGCGATCGAGTACCTCGAAAAGGTACCGCTTGTTGTTGATCTGAGTCAGCCCGTCCACGATCGTCATCTTGTAGATTTCTTCGTGGTACTTGGCTTCGGCGTCTGCACCCGACAGAAACTTCAGAATCGCGGGACCGATCTTGATTCGGTCGCTGTTGTTGAGCTGCTGCTCACCGACGACCAATTGCTCGTTGAGATAGGTTCCGTTCGTCGAGTTGAGATCGACCACGTGCCATCGATTGCCGCGCTTCTCGAACCGAGCATGGCGTCGAGACACGCTATCGCCCTCGAGAACGACGGTATTGTCCGCGCCACGCCCCACACGGAGGACCGCTCGATCGAGCACGAAGCGCTTGCCGAGCAAACCTGGTTCGGGCGAATAAATGACGACCAAGCAGTCGTTACCCGTCGCTTCTTCGCCGACGGGCTTCTGGACGACCTGTGTCACTCGTGTCTTTTCGTCGAAGTCGCTCAAGAGCCTTCCGAAGTTTTACCGTAATGGCCAATCCAATTTTCAGTCAAGCGGTAGTCACACCGCCTACATTGGTCGTTCGGTGTGAGCCCTGCACGAGCCGGCCCACCAGTTCCCTCAAAATCCAGTGCTAAACGGATTCCAACCGCCGGCTGGGTGCCGCAGGAGGTTCACTCCTCGATCGGGATGAACCCGGTGCACTCGAGCTGCAGGGCGGCGACGGCTGGAGGACGACGGCAAACCCGCAAGTTGCGAATTTCACTCGGCCGACCTGTTGCTCCTTCGGACATCAGCGCTCAGAGTGGCGGCATGTTCGCCGTCGACCAAGGCCCAGCCAGGGGGCTCCTGCGTTGGATTCGGCGAGTTGCAGTGCTCGCCGATCCGACGCACCCCCTCGGTCGGCGCGCTCACGATGAACTCCCGGAGTCTACGGGGCTTTCGAGGGAAAATGTGGCTTGGGGTCTCGCGCACAGCTTGGAACGCCACGCAACGGCGACTCAACTCGGGGAACTCATTGCCGGCGTTACGCGATGTGAGACCGCTCACGTTCTGCTCAGCGCGAACGTCTTCACCGCCGCGCTGCGTGCCGTCGCTCTGGCAAAAGCCTCGGCCGCCCGCGTCCTCGTTCGTCCGTCCCGACGCGAGCCCCTCTTTGCGCAACTGCTCCATGACGCCGATCCGAGCGCATTCGAATTGGTCGATCGACTGCAACCTGCGCCAGAAGACCACGTGTGGGCGTACGGCGCGGACGCCACTTTGCAAACCGTCTCGCGACAATGGCCCGCAGGCGTCGTGTTGCATGGTCATGGCAACGGCTACGGTGTGCTCGTCGTCTCGAATCCGGAGGCAATGACTCGAGAACGATACGACGACATGGCGCTCGACATCGCGGCCTTCGATCAGCGAGGCTGCCTCAGCCCTCGAATCGCGATCGTGGAAGGCGACGACGGCACGGCTGAAGACGTTGGCCGGAGTTTATTCGAAGCACTTCGGAGAATCCAACTGCGTCTCCCCCTCGGGCGACTGACGCAAGAGGAGCGAGCCGAGCGCCTCCGCTACCGAGAACTCATGCGTTATCTCGGGGATTGCTTCGAAGCCGACGGCGCCCTCGTCGGAGTTGCTCCAAGTGACTCGGATTGGATCGTTCCGCCGCCTGGACGCGTCATCCACGTGCAGGCGACGACTGCACTCGAAGACGCGATTGCGAGGCATGCTCGAGACATCACCAATATCGGCGTCTCACCAGCAGCTTCATGCATTTGGAGACGCTCGGTGCCACGCGCGCGTGTCGCGCACTGGGGTCGAATGCAATGTCCCCCGCTCGACGGTCCAGCAGACCGTCGTCCCGAACCGAGAGGCAGAACGGTGGAAGCGCGCACCGACGAGAGGCTTCCCTAGGGGACCCTCCGCCCTGCCAATCGGCGCTCGACGGCATTTGGCCCAACTCGACGATTGCTATCCCACGAGACGCAACCTGCGACGGCCGTCGGTGCTCGAGCGAAGGACCACGGGATCCTGGTTCGGCAGCGGAAGAGCCTGCCCCTTCGCGTAAACGGGATGACGACCGAATTTGCGATACCACTCGGCGGTGGTCGCGGTGCGATGCATCTTTTCGACGATCTGCCGCCAACCTACGCCAGTGTTGTACGCACAGAACGAGATCTCTCCCATTTGAGTGCCATACGGGATGATGCACATTTCGGTCCGGCGAAAATCGTAAGTCCAAAGATCTTGAAACCACATCCCGGCAACGAACAAAAACCGCCAAGGGAACTCGTGGGCGTCTCCTTCACTCGCGCCCACGCGACCACCCCGCGCGCCAATTTGACTCTTTAGCTGCTTTACGAACTCGGTCAGTCGATAGTCGTCTGGAGCCTGTTCCGCGCGGAAGTTCTTCAATATGGCGACGGCAAGTGCTGCCAACGTGACGTTGCGAGATCGATTCCAAGTAGAAATCCGCTTCACGTCACGCAATAGCCCATCCATGTCGACGATCTGCGAAAGTGGAATCATCCGCTTCGTCGCTTTGTGCACGAGGAGAATCGTGCCAATGCCGCAATTCGGATGGCACCCGCACTTGAGCGCGCCCAAAGGGTCGCTGGGATCGGCCATGACATCGATGAGATCACTGAATGGATTCATCGCACTGAGGGGAAACCAGTCGCGAAGAGGCTCGGTCGCACCGAGTTGGCCCTTGAGGTCATGCGCCAGGTGGCTCAGCGTGTAACGTTGAGCCGCACGCTGCTCGTCCGTCACGTCTTCGTCCCGCCCCGTGAAGCTGATCGGCTGAAACGAAACGACCGTCACCTTTTCCGCGTTCTCGATCGCATACTCGACGATCCGCCCCACCTCGTCGTCATTGACGCCTTTGACGACGGTCACGACCAATACGACGTCGATACCGGCGGCGTACAAGTTGTCGATCGCGCGTTGCTTGACGTCGAATAGGTTGCCAATCTTTCGGTGTTGGTGCGCCTCGTTACTGGTCCCATCGAACTGCAGGTAGCAGAGTCGGAGCCCGGCCTTTTTTGCGGCGTGACAGAACTCGAGATCCTGTGCGAAACGGATCCCGTTCGACGCACATTGGACGCAGAAATAACCGACGTCGCGCGCGTACTTCACCGACTCCAAAAAGTGTGGCGAAAGGGTCGGTTCGCCACCACTGAACTGCACGCTGAGTTGCCGGCGTGGCTTGATGGCGAGGGAATCGTCCAAGATCTTCTTGATCGTAGGCCAATCGAGCTCGTGGACGTACCCCACCTGATTTGCGTCCATGAAGCATGGTTCGCACATCATGTTGCAGCGATTCGTCAGATCGACGGTGAGCACCGAACCACGGCCATACTTCACACTCGAAGTGCCGTGATTGCGCAATGGGGTCTTCGGGGATTCGAAGTCGCGGTCGAAGAACAGCCCCTCGATGCGTCGCAAGAACTCGGGATCGATGCTGAGCACGTCCTCGAAGTGCCCGTGCTCGGAGCAGTCTTTCTCGATGACGATTTTCCCGTCGCGTTCGCGAATGGTTGCGGGAATTTCCCCAGGATGACCTTCGATCAAAGTGGAGACGTCTTCGACGCCGTTGACGATGGCTCGTCGGACCCGCTTGGTGCATTCCGGACACAGCGAGTCCGTCTGCCTTGGCCACCCGAGCGGCGGCTTGGACCGCGTTCGAGCCCAACGCGGCGGGAGCCCAAGCCGGTTGCTTGGCGGCTTGCACGTGGTCGTCCATGTATCGTGCAACGACGGGCCATGCTGCTTTTGCAGCCCCACCGAGCAGAGCCTCTCCACGGCGGACCCATCGGGCCATTGACGCTTTTGCATCGAACATCGTCGTTCTCATCTTAGTTCACCGTGAGCAACCCGAGCCGCTGCAGTAGAGCGTCCGTACTTGGCGGCCGCCCGCGGAAATCCTCGAACACCTCGGCGGGATCGCGTGAGTCGCCCACCTCGAGCACCTTTCTGCGAAATTCGAGACCGACGCGACGACTGAGGACGCCATCCTCCTTGAATCGGCCGAAGGCGTCCGCGTCGAGCACTTCCGCCCACTTGTAACTGTAGTAGCCCGCAGCATACCCGACCGGTCGAGAAAACAGGTGCGAAAAGGTCGTCACCATCGCGTAATCCGCAGGCAACGGAGCTGGAGCGAAGGGTTCTTGCACTCGACGCGCGAAGGACTTCATCGATTCGCCTGGTAGCTGCCGGTAGTCACAATGGAGCGCCAGATCGAGCGTGGCGAAGCCGAGCTGTCGCATCTGAGCCGACGCGGCGCGGAAAGTCCGTGCCGCACGCAACCGTTCGATCAACTCGTCGGAAATGGCATCGCCCGTCGCATAATGTCGGGCGAACCGCTTGAGCATCTTGGGCTCCCAGCAGAAATTCTCCATGATCTGAGAGGGCAGCTCCACGAAATCATGAGCCACTCTCGTCCCGGCCAAGCTGCGCAACGGCACTCGACTGAGGCAATGGTGGAGCAGATGTCCGAACTCGTGCCAGAGCGTCTCGACGTCCCGGTGCGTCAAAAGACTAGGACGTTCGGCAGTTGGCGGGGTCGCGTTCGCTGCGATGACCGCGACGTTGAGTTCACCGGTGATGAGCCCATGCATCCACGCTCCCTGGTTTTTGTTCTCACGGGGAAACCAGTCCACGTAGAAGGCGCCGATGCGCGAACCGTCGGCGTCGGCGATGCCGTACACCTTCACGGAAGGATCCCAAGTAGAACACCCCGCGAGCGGTTCGATCCGGATGTCGAATAGCTCCTTGGAGGTCTCGAAGACGGCCTCGAGCATCTGCTCCGCTGGGAAATACTCTCGCAGTACCTCTTCGTCGAAGTCGTAGCGTTGTTTGCGCAGCTTCTCTGCGTAATAGCCGACGTCCCAAGGCATGACTTCGCCCAGGGCGCCCCCGGTCACCTCGCGAACGAATGCGGCGAGCTCCGCGCATTCGCGACCAAAGGCGCTCGTCGTGCGCGAAGTGAGTTCGTCGATGAACCGACGAGCCTCCGTGGCTCGCTTTGCCATGCGATCGGCCATGACCAAGTTGCCGAAATTGTCGTAGCCGAGCAGCGTCGCCTTCGCCTGCCGTAGCTCCAAAATTCGCTCGATGAGCGGCGCGTTGTCGTAGGCGGTCGTCGCGCAGCGCCCGTCATTGGCGCGCCACATCTGTTCACGTAGATCCCGATCGTCAGCATACGTGAGTACGGAAATGACGATCGGGGTCTGCAACGTCAGGCGATACCCAGAAAGGCCCTTGGCGGCTGCACTGCCGCGGGCCATCGCAAGAGCGGTCTCGGGTAGCCCCCCCAGCCGTGACGCGTCCTCGAACAGAAGCTCCCACGCCCCCGTGGCGTCCACCACGTTTTGCGAGAACTGCGCGGTGAGGCGGCTGAGCTCTTCGTCCAATGCAGAGAGCTTGGATTTACCCGTGTCGTCCAGCTCGGCCCCATGGCGCTTGAACTCGTCCAGCGTCTTGTCGAGCAGTCGGCGCTGAATGTCCGTCAGTGGCAACTCGCGCTGGGCAAGTTCACGCAGCCGACGATAGAGCCCAGCATGAAGTGGAATATTCGTCCAGAACGCGGTCGTGATGGGCAGTGACGCGTTATAGGCCTTGCGGAGCTCATCGGTCGTGGCAACGGACTCCAGGTGCTCTACGACGGATTGCGCCACCTCCAGCGGCTCCGATGCGGCATCGAGCGCCAATAGGCAGTTTTCGAACGTTGCTTCGTTCGGGTCATTGGCGATCCGCTCGAGGCTCGCGTTGGCTTCGGCCACCAGCTGGGTGAGCGCCGGCACAACCTGGTCGGCCGTGATCGCATCGAACCGGAGGGGGTGGTTGGCCGACAAGAGAGGACTTTGCATCACGGCCCTGTTTACCCTCCTTCCGTGCGGTTTGCACGCGATCGCATTGACGCCCCTGTTGAGCTAGGCTTCCGAGCGAAGTGGAACGCAGCCCGCTCCTCGTTCTCAGCGACCTCCACCTTGGGCCCGCTGCCCCGCCTGGCACGGACGAGGCGCTCGAGGCTCTATTGGACCATCACCCACGTCACGAGCTGGTGTGTCTCGGTGATCTCTTCGACCTTTCGACGGAGACGAGCCCAACCCCGACCGGGGAGAGTGTCGCGCAGCAAATCACGAGCTGCAGGGCTCTGCGACGCGCGTTTCGGAGCCACCTTTCGGTTGGGAATCGAATCACGTTGGTCGCGGGCAATCACGACGCCGAGTTGACGTTACCGGACGTTCGCTCTCATTTGCTTCGCGCGCTCGAACTACCCGAACATGCCCCACTTCAAATCGAGCCGTGGTGGGTGCGTCGCTCGACCACTCACTTCGAGCATGGCCACGTGTGGGATCCAGACAACGCGCCGATTCATCCGTTGGCACCGGTCGAGCGAATTCACGAACCACTCGGCGTTGCATTGACGCGGCAGGTACTTGCCCCCACCGGAGCGTTTCAATTCGCTCACGCGCACCAAACCACGCCACTCAAAGGGCTGATGTGGGCCGTTCAGGAGCTCGGCGTGCGAGCCCCCGAACTCATCCTTCGCTACTTCGCCGCAGGAACCCGGATCTTCGTCGCTGCAACCACGGACGGACCCGAGCGCCTCCGCCACCTTGGAACGGAAGCCGCGGAGGAGTTTGCTCGGACGCGCCAGCTCTCGCCAGAGCTGATCTCGACCCTCGACTCCCTGCGCCCCTTGCCGCGCCAGGTCGAAGCCAAGGCGGTCTTCGCGCGTCTCTACTTCGATCGCGCCCTGGCGACGGTCGTGGCGGCCAGCAGCCTCACGCTCGGGCTCGTTGCCACCCAGACGACCCTGCTCCTCCTCGCAGCCGCGGGCGTCCTCTATCTCGCTGGTTCCAAAGGGGACCGCGCCCATCGCTACAGTGCCTCGCTCCTCGAACGGGTCCGCCGCGCGGCCCTCGAAATCCAACCGCTCGTGAGAGCGGACTTGGTCGTTTTCGGGCATACCCATGTCACCGAAGCCGTTCCAGGGTACGTCAACACTGGAACGTTTGGCTTTCCAGGCGCAAACGGCCGCCCCTTTCTCGTCTGGGACGAAGCCGGCGCGCTGCAGCGCGGGTACCTCGATCGAGGCCATGAAACTCGACTCGAGCCCATTTCGTTCTCGACCCGGTAAGGCGCACTGGCCTGGCGCGGCCGGACGTTCACGGCTCATTCATAGACGGATGCCTTCGACCTCGAAGAGTCGTCGCTTTACCGAAAGCCCCGGGGAGTACCCGCCGATTTTGCCGCCCGCCGCGATGACGCGATGACACGGGATCACGATAGGGATCGGGTTGTTGCGCATCGCGGTCCCGACTGCACGCGCCCCGTGTGGATTTCCGCAAGCCCGAGCGAGTTCACCATAGGTCACCACGACTCCGTAGGGCACGCTTCGCAAACGTTCGAGCACTCTTTTGGTGAAGCCCGTTCGACTGGACAAATCGAGTTGCACAACGAAGCTGCGTCGAACTCCGGCAAAGTACTCCTCGAGTTCTCGGGCGAATTCAGCCGCCCAACGTCGTTGAACGACCGATTGCGAGCTGTCATTGGACGAACCACTTTGGTGCGGAGGTTCGTCCAGCGTGCACGACTGAGAGTCGCCGTCCGCGTGCGGAAGCCAGAGCTCACGAAGCCCAATCAGAGAGAACGTCGCTCGACAGTCTCCGAGCGGAGTCGGAATGGCAACGCTGAACCGAGTGCTCATGACACGGCTTTCGTGCCTCCGCGCCCGACCTTTGGCGAGCGCTTTTTGCAACCACGCTCTCGCGACTGGAACGACACGAGTCGCCCCGCCGTCAAAGGACGCCGATCGCCACTGGCTCGTGCAGAGTCTCAATCGAGACTAGAGTGCCAAACCACCCCGCCGCCAAAGAACGTAGAGCGCGAAGGCAAAGAGGGCGAGCGCCACCACCATCACGCGAAGCACTACTTTACGAAGGTAGTTCTGACGCCGAAGTTGCGCCGCGGTTGGCGGTAAGCTTCGAGGATCATTCGTCACGATGTCGTCGAAGTCGGGCGCGTACGCACTCCCAGCCGACTCAACGGAATAGGCGGGTGGCGCGGACGAGAAGAACTCGACGGCGTAGGCGGCGTCGAGAGAAAGCAGGCTGTCGTGACGAGCCCTTGAGGGTCGCGAGGGCTCCGGCGACACCGGCTCCTGAGGAGCGGCCTCGCGCGCGGGCGCAGCCACCTCCGTCGCTGAGATCGCGGATGTGCTCACGGTGGGCGCTGGGAATACCGCATCCCGCGAAATGCCACTCAAGGTCTCGAATCGCGGACGCACTGGGTCGTCGAGATCGGCCGAGGCCTTGGAAACACTGCCCGCTGGGGATGTATCTCCCGACACCTCCCCCACGGAAACGACCGGTGCCGGCACGATGGAATCCGACTTCGACACCGACGGTTGGGGCGATTCCGCAGAAGACGGAATGGCGAGGAGCGACGGATCGGACTTCGCCAACTCACGCAAGGCGGACGGAAACTTGGATGGATTGATGGGTCGATCGGAACCGGAGTCGGAATCACGAACAGAAGTCGAAGTCGCGGGGGCGGCTTCGGCACCGGGCGCGTCCCACCCCTCGTCCACGGAATCCCTACGCGAGTTGCGAGTTCCCGCTTGCGATTGACTCGTCTGCGATTTGGCACCCGGCTTACCATTCGCCGATTGAGAATCGCGCTTCCCCGTCGTTTTCATCGCTGCACCCAGGCGAGAGGCATTCGAAGACGTCTGTGGCTTCTGCCCTCGCTTTTTATCTACCGCGTTGTCCGCACTATCGGACGCCGGCTTGGATTTCGTCACGGGCTGTGACACGGCAGATACCATGACAAGATTCGGCGCCTTCGCAATGGACGCGGCTGGCAAGGATCCGTTCTTCATCGGTTCTCCGTAAGCGTTGCAGTCCCAGTACTAAGTATTGGGAAGTGTAAGAACCGGCTGATGGTGGCTCAGTGTGAAGTGTACGTCTAGCGGCCAACCATCCGAACGCGCCGAAATTACTGTGAGGCCGGAGCCCTACTGTCGGACGATTTGAGTGCCTGCGGGCGGCGTGAAGGTGAACTCGCCGGACTGCACCTTCGTGTTTACGGCAGGTTTCGTGAAGTCGAAACGATTCCGGTTTCCTTGCGCATCGAGGAGCAACACACGCCTGACTTGGGCCGTCGCGGAGTCGACGTACAAGATCATCGTTTGATACGCCGGAGTGGCTTCGTTTGGCTTGGCTTCGATCACCCAACCGCCCTCGAACTTCATCTGGCGAGCGTCGAGTTTTCGTAACTTGAATGAGCTTTGCAGTTTCCCGTCGCCCACGAGAAACGCGAGAGCCGCAGGATACGGACTCTTGCCCATCTCGCTCTCGAACATCTGACGCGAATCGCGCTCGAAAATCCGAATGATTTTGCCGTCGGACACCACACGATTGCCGTTCGTCTTGTAGCGCCAGCTCATCTTGCCGGGCTTTTCGAAGATGACCTCGCCGGCACTCTTCTTTTCGATGCCCGTCGCTTTGATGAGATACCGCTGCTCGAAGGTCGCGCGAAACGATCGGGTTTTGTCGTAGAAAGCCTGAACTCGACGCCCAATCTCGTCCGCGTCGGGTTCACTCGCTGCGGGCTCCGTTGCTGGCGTCGCTCCAGCAAGATGGGGTGCCCCCAAATCCGCGGCCATGCCGACGACGAGTGCCGAAAGCAGCGAAACAATCCCGACCGAGAAGCGACTGGAAAAAACGGACCGAAGTTGCATGTGCCTCTACGAAAGATGACTCGTAAGTTTTCGGGCGAAACTCGCCGCCCGTGCTCTTACGACGACGAGACGCTACCCCTTCCTGCGCTCCCTTGCCAGTGCGGCCAGTTTGCGAAGGCGTTCCCGTGGGGACGGCCCCTTGTGCAGCGAGGTCGTCGAGGCACTCGTTGTCGAAGCCTGCAACTTGGCCAAGGGACCAAGACGCAGGTGGGTGACGGCCAGAGCCAATGCGTCCGTCGCGTCCGCTCGCGGCAATTCGCTGAGCCCGAGCAGTGCCTTCATCATCAGAGCCACCTGACGTTTCTCCGCCGCTCCGCCCCCGGCGATGATTCGCTTCACCTTCGCCGGTGCATACTCTGCGATGGAAATCGAAGCGCGAGCCAGCACCAGCAAGACCACACCGCGAGCATGACCGAGCTTGGCCGCGGCCTGGGCGTCCTTGTGGAAAAAGAGAGATTCGACCGCTGCCGAATCGGGCCGAAACCGATCGATGACGTCCACCAAACCGTGCTCGATGACCACCAGACGCTCGGAAAGAGACAGACTCGGCTCGGGAGAGATGACGCCGTGCGCGATCGCCGTGAGCCGATTCCCCGTACGCTGCACGATCCCCCAACCCAAGTGCCTTGTGCCGGGATCGATACCGAGAACGAGCATGAGGCTTCGCCCCATACCAACGCGAAAGGGACTTCGCCACGTCAACCCACGTCACCGCGCCGCACCGACCCGGACTTCTTCGAACGCCAACCATCGACGAATCGGAGCGCTCGCTCGCGTCGAGGACGGTGCGCCCTTCGTCCGAAGGCGCAGCCGCGTTCGTTTTTTGGGTCGGCCGCCCGCGGTAACGGCGGAGGTTCGAAGTCTCGATTTCCGCCCGGCGCACGAATCCGCCATGGCCACAGCGAGGGCCTGCGATTCGAGCGCGCCGGCACTGGAGACGCCGCCGCACGGCGCCTTGCCACGCTGGCATCGACGTCGAAGCCAACCACGAAACCGCTCGACGTCCGAGGCTTCGACACCGAGAGACGGAGCTGAACTGAAGGACACGGTTTTTCGACGTGCGTAGGCGTGTCGCGGGCTCGAATCCCGCTTGTTCGGCGATTGTAATCGGTGATTTAGTAGCTGGAACTCGCACGGAGCCGAGTCCAACGCCATCTTTGCTGGACGATACCCCAACGTCAGCGCTACGGAGCCCCACCTTGCCCAAATCACCCCCTCCCCGCCGGTCGCGCACGTCCCCCAAACCCGTAAAGAAGCCGGTCAAAAAATCGGTCCTCCGTGAGACCCACAAGAAGACGGCGCAAAAGGCCAAGCCAATCGAGCACAAGCTCCTGACGCTCACCGGCCGTCAACGTACGTTTCGACGTGGCTTGGCTCACAATCTCGACCCGGTTCTGCAACTCGGTAAATCCGGTGCGAGCCGCGCGCTCCTATCGGAGCTTGGACGCGCCCTCGATTCCCACGAGTTGATCAAGGTGCGAGTGCTGCGGGAGTGTCCGGAAGAGCTCGACGAGATTGTGGCCACGATCGAGAAACAGCTGAAGGCCAACGTCGTCGGAAAGCTCGGTCGAATCCTCGTCCTTTATCGCCGCAACCCGACCAAGTTGCGCATCATGCTTCCCCAAGTCAAGAAGGGGAAGAGCGCGACGGTCACCGTCGAAGTCGACAATGAACTCGACGAGACCGAAGAGGAACTCGAGGACGATCTCGACGACGACGATTTCGACGACGAGGACGAGGACGAGGACGACGAGGAGGAATCGTGAAACGCGTTCGTTCGAGCAAAAATCTGGTCTGGATCGATCTGGAAATGACGGGCCTGGACGTCGAAAAAGACGTCATCTTGCAAGCGGCGCTCGTCGTTACGGACGCGGAGCTGAACGTCCTCGAGGAGTATTGTTGTGACATTTGGCAACCGCCGGAAGCGATGTCGCACATGTCGCCCTTCGTCGCGGACATGCACACCAAGAGCGGGCTCCTTGCGCGAGTGGCGAAATCACGAACCGAGATCCACGTTGCCGAACGACATCTGCTCGAGAAAATCTCGGGTTGGTGTGAGTTTCCTGGGACGCTCTGCGGAAACAGCGTGGGCCAAGACAAGCGTTTTCTCGAAGCGTACATGCCAGGCGTCGCTCGGTACTTGCACTATCGCATCGTCGACGTCTCGTCCCTCAAGGTTCTCACCCGACTGTGGTATGGAGACGAATCGGAGTTCAAGAAGCCCGAAGATCAGAAGCACGACGCACTCTTCGACATTCGCATGAGCGTGGCCGAGCTCGCTCACTACCGCTCGAAGTTCCTGTTGCCGCCAACCTAAACCGAAGTGCTGACGCGTCGAGTCCTCGCTGCACCGTCTATGCGAGACTCGACGCGAGACTCGACGCGAGACTCGACGCGAGACTCGACGCGAGCGGCGACCGTGTGAAGGCCATTCTTCTCGACGCCGCGCGAACGCGAACCCGCCGCGCGAACGCGAACCCGCCGCGCGAACGCGAACCCGCCGCGCGAACGCGAACCCGCCGCGCGAACGCGAACCCGCCGCGCGAACGCGAACCCGCCGCGCGAACGCGAACCCGCCGCGCGAACGCGAACCCGCCGCGCGAACGCGAACCCGCCGCGCGAACGCGAACCCGCCGCGCGAACGCGAACCCGCCGCGCGAACGCGAACCCGCCGCGCGAACGCGAACCCGCCGCGCGAACGCGAACCCGCCGCGCGAACGCGAACCCGCCGCGCGAACGCGCGACCATTGATCAGCAAGAGCCGTGCGAAAGTCGTGGAAGATCTCGCCTGGGTTGAGCAATTCCTTCGGATCGAAGAGGTGCTTCAGCCGCTTCTGAACCGCGATGAGTTCGGCGGACTGCTCGAGAGCGAGATAGGGCTGTTTGGTGAGGCCAATGCCGTGCTCACCGGACAACGTGCCCCCGAGTTCGATGGTGTCGCGGAAGAGCCGATTGATGGCGCGATCGACGACGGGGCGTTCTTCTGGTTCGTTCCAAAGATAATTGACGTGCAAGTTGCCGTCTCCGCCGTGTCCATAGGCGAGCCACCTGACGCGTTCCGAGGCACAGGCACGCTCGACGCGCTCGAGAAGCTCACACATCTTGGTCCGTGGAACGACGACGTCCTCGCTGAGCTTCTTTTTGGTCAGCTTCTTGATGGTGAGGCTCATGTCGCGCCGCGTGGCCCAAAGGCGATCGCGTTGTGCGGCGTCTTGCGCGACGAGCACGTCGACCGCTCCGGCTTTCATGCAGGCGTCTGCCGTGACTTCGGCTTGGCTCAAGCAATACGACTCGTCTCCGTCGAGTTCGATGAAGAGTAGGGCTCGTGCGCGTGCATCGAAGGAATGACCGGCTGCACGCATGGCCTCTAGGGTTTGTCCGTCGAGGATCTCGATACATCTCGGATGTACGCCCGCGGATCCCAGCCGAGCCACCGCCGCTGCGGCGACACGAACCTCCGCGAACAAGACCATCAGAGTCATGACGAAGGGCGGCTTCGGGATCAGCTTCAACGTGATCTCGCTGACGACGCCGAGCGTCCCCTCGCTACCGACGAACAACGAAGTCATGTCGTACCCCGTCACGCCCTTTCGGGTGCGACGTCCCAGGTGCAAGCGCTGTCCGCCCATGAGAGTGACATCGAGCCCGATGACGTAATCGCGCGTCGCTCCATATTTGAAGGCGCGAGGACCAGCCGCGTTCTCCGCGACGTTGCCACCGAGGGTGCAGGTATCGAAGCTGTTTGGGTCGGGAGGATAAAACCAGCCTTCGGCCTCCACGGCTCGCTGGAGATCGGCGAGAATGACACCGGGTTCGACCACGGCGATCCCTTCCTCTCGATCGATCTCTTTGATTTGACCCATTCCTTGCACGGAAAGCACGATCCCTCCCATAACGGGCAAAGCACCACCCGTTTTGCCGGTACCTGCGGCGCGTGGGGTGACGGGAACATCGTGTTTGGCACCGAGCTCGAGGACGGCTTCGATATCCGAGACGTTCGACGCCAAAACGACCATCGCAGGGCGTTCACCTTCGAAGCCCGACTCGTCATAGCGATAGACGTCGCACGCGGCAGGTTCCACCAAGAGCTTGGAGGGCCCGAGACGCGTCCCGAGCTGCCGCTGAGCGGTAGAGATTGCAGCCGCGGAGGCTCGTCGTTCGGAGGAGGTGATCAAGTCCATTGCCAAGCTAGCGTACTCGCCGTTGGCGGCTCGTGCTCGAGGGTCGAGATGCTCGTCCGGTAGAGCGTTTGCCCAGCAGCCGAATCTCGACGGGAACACCGGACCTGTGACTGAATTTCAGCCATCTTCGAACCCTTCCTTGACGTTCGGAAACCCGTGTGTAGCCTTGGCGGGCTTCGAGCGGCCTAGGAGAGGTGACCGAGAGGCCGAAGGTACCCGCTTGCTAAGCGGGCGTAGCTCAAAAGGCTACCGAGGGTTCGAATCCCTCCCTCTCCGCTGAAAGACTGTGACTGACCTGGAGGCGCTCCGACGACGCCCCCGCCGAACCGAGGGCTTCGGTCCCGCGGTAACACAAACAAAACCGGGTGCACTGAGCCCTGCGGGCTCTCCTCGCTTCGCTCGGACCGTGGTCCTCCGTGGACTCGTACAGCCTGCTGTACTCGTCCACTCCGGATCGCCCCGGAGTGGAAAGGTCCACGCCAGTGGAGCTTTCCACGGAGGGCTACGGTGACGCTCGCCCTAGCGAGCGGCAAGGCGCGCAGCGCCTAGTGCTTTGCTGCCCACCACCGCCTCCGCTCGCAATGCTCGCGTCGGCTTGCTCCTCCCAAATCCGTGGCTCGCGCCTTCGCGCTCCGCGCGGATGGGAGGAGCCGTCGATTCCTCGCACCCAAACGACCTCCTTCCCATCGCGCGCAGGTCGCTGCAAGCGACCGAGCACGATGTTGGAGGAGGTCGGCAACGCGTCAGCGTTGACGGGTGGTGGCAGCATCTGAGGTCGGCAACGCGTCAGCGTTGACGGGTGGTGGCAGCATCTGAGGTCGGCAACGCGTCAGCGTTGACGGGTGGTGGCAGCATCTGAGGTCGGCAACGCGTCAGCGTTGACGGGTGGTGGCAGCAAGACACCACCGCCTCCAAAATCCGTGGCTCGCGCCTTCGCGCTCCGCACGGATGGGAGGAGCCGTCGATTGATGTCCCTGCCACCTCGATGACGACGATGCACCTCGACGCTCACGTTCAAGCGTCCTGCATTCCGATGTGCACCGTCGTAACCGCCCTCCCTTCGCCAGCGCGCGACGCGATGCGCTCGAGCCTGGCGTCGAACGAGGGCGGTAGATCACCGCGCTGCCACGGCTTGCCGCGTGGAGGCGGCATCAGTGACGCTGAGTGTCTGCGGAATGAGAAAGGCAACCCTTGAGTCTTCGTCACCGCTCTTGCTGCTCGTCACGACTCGCGAACTCATTTCCAAACACGGGGCTCATCTGAAAGAGCGATGGCGTCGACATACGAGACGGGACCCACGAGCATTTCATTCTCCGATACGTCCCGCAAGCTTGTGCAGATTCGTCTTCCCTGGCGAACGATCGAAAAAGAGCGTTCGTGACACATTGCCCGACGTGTAAACGTTAGGGAACCGATCTCATGACGAATAGCGAGCCGGGAGGTCTCGTCGCCAATTTCGCAGAGTGCGTACCATGAGCGAGCCGACCGGTTCACGCGTTTGCATGAACGAGCGGAGCGCAGTCTGCACACGCCAGGTAAGCGCAGTCGAGCGTGAAACGCGTGGTCGTAGCAGCAAGTCCACCCACGGCAAAGTCACACTAGCCAAGTCGGACCTCTTCCTCTATCGTCGAATGAAAGAGCTGGGCTGCAACATTTCGTGGACGAACGCACACGAGGTAGGTCGATATGGCAAATACGATGGTGCACAAGTACCAGAACGATATGTACATTCTGGTCCATGGAAAGAGGAGCCCGAGTGACGCAGAATGGGACCTCTACCTGAGTGATTTGCGAACGCAGGCAGACCGTTTGGATTGCGTGAAGACACTGGTGCTCACTGAAGGTGGTAACCCAGATGGAGCTCAACGTCAGCGTCTGAACGAAGTGTTGCGCGGCCGTCCGACTCGTGTCGCAGTCTTGACCGCGTCGATCATTGCACGCGGGGTGGTTGGTGCATTGGCAGTGTTCAACCCGAGGATCCGTGCGTTTTCTCCCGATGCAGCCGGCCTCGCTCTCGCGTACCTCGGTGTACCCACGGACGAGTACGGACCACTGCTGAGAACCATCGCAGAACTCCGAGCCATCGTCGCTCGACAAGCGGGCGACGGTTCGTCGATCGGCGCCATCGATTCACCACCTTGATTGGTGATATCTCGTCGAACATCGTGTACCTTGCGTAGTTCGGCAACGTGCGTTCGAAACGAAGAACGCACGGCGTTGCATTACCCAGGAGTATTCAATGAAACGACTGTCCCTCTGGTGTCTCCTTTGCATCGCGTTTTTGGCCATAAGCACGAACGCACAAGCGCGTTCCCGTAACGTGATCCTCATTCATGGGGCTTGGCACGGAGGCTGGTCCTGGCACACGACTGCGACACTGTTGGAATCTGCCGGCTACGACGTCCAGGCGCCGGATTTGCCAGGACACGGGATCGACATGACGCCACCGACTTCGGTGACCATGAATTCGTACGTCGACGCCATTACCAACCTGATCGACGCCTCACCAACACCCGTCGTGCTCGTGGCGCATAGCATGGGGGGTGTCGTGGCTTCCGCCGTCGCCGAAGCTCGACCCGAAAAGGTCGAGAAGGTAATTTACTTGGCAGCGTTCGTCGTTCAAAACGGACAATCCATGTTCGATTGGGCGAGTCGGGACGTGACCGCCCAAGTGCTTGCCAATCTGCTCCCGAATCCGTCCGCAGGAATCATCGACATCAATCGCGACGACATCGAAGACGTATTCTACGGAGATTGCCGCCCCGATCAGGTGACGTTGGCTTCGATGCTACTCCGCCCCAACCCGATTGCACCCATCGTTACTCCGGTGGCACTCACACCGGGCCGGTACGGCAAGGTCGCCAAGTACTACATCAAGACGAGCAAGGATCACTCGGTCAGTCCTGCCATGCAAGCCGAGATGATTCGCGGCGAAACCTTCCGCAAGGTCGTCGAAATCAACTCGGATCACTCCCCCTTCTTGTCACATCCCCTGCGTCTGCACGGCGTCCTCGAACAGCTGCTGCGCGATTGACGCTCAGCGCATGGAGCCACTCGCGTGCTAGCGAGTTCGTTCGCCAGCCCGAGAAGTGAGTCGGATGAAGTTGCCGCACGGAGCGAAGCCGAACCGAATGCTTCGCTCCGTGCCCTTTTTGCGACGAAGGCCGCAACGAGTCCGACGTGACGTCCAGTTCGGAGCGCCGCCGAGATATCGTAACGCCCTCGACAAAACGCAACGAGCCGCCGCGTTCGTGCGCAGCAGCCCGCTCGTCGAATCGTGATTCGAGTTAGACGGTCTTGCAATAGAAGACGTTCGCGCGGAACGGGTACCTGGTGAGGACGCCGTATTTACCGGTGCTCTCGACCAAGCAACACTTGCCGGTAACGTCCGTCGTGCTGGCGTAGGGAAGTGCCGTGATGCACGAGCCCGTGCTGCCAGTGGAGATCGTGCCCGAGGTGTAGTCCGTCGGATCGATCTTGAATTTCGACAAGTCGCTCGACACGGTGAAGTCGATATACGGATTGTTACCGTTGCAAGCCGCAGCACCGCCGAACAGGAGGAATTCCTGACACAGCGTGGATGGATGGTTCAGATTCGCGGTCGTATCCCAGCAAAGGTAATTGTCCGCCCAAGCATGGGGATCGTTTGGCTCCGCAACGGAAATGCACTTCTTGCCGGAAGCGGCGCCACTACGATTGAACGTGATTCCCCAATTTTCCGGGGTGCAGAGATAGTTGTCGGACCAAGTATAAGGATCTGCACCCTCGTTGAAGTTGATGCACGTCATGCCTGAAATGGGTCCCTGATTGGACCACTTGAGACCCAAATCACGTTCCGAGCAGAGGTAATTGTTGTCCCAACCGTTGGGATCGGAAGGCTCGTTGATGAGCGTGCAATTCATGTCCGCAATCGGACCGTTGGATGAGAAGGTCAAATGGAAGTCTCGTTTCACGCCGAAGGAGAACCACGGACTCCCACAGGTTGCCGTTCCGTCTTGTCCCACCAAAGTGGTTTGATGGTCTTCCGGAAGCTGGGAGAAGGCACGGTTGCTCGTCAGCGCGGTGATCTGCATCACCTGGCGGTTGTAGCCGTCGACCAGCGTATTTTTGTAGTCGATGGTATTGAAGACCGCTTGCGGTACGTACACGTCGTTGGCCATTTCCTGCATATCGAGCAACGCCTGAACCATCGGGCATCCTCCGCGAGCAGCGCACACCGACGCGCCATACGTAGACAACTTCACGATGTTGCCCACGCTCGAAGAACCGATGGTGAATTGCTCGGAGGAATTGAGCTCTCCCATTTCCTGCGCAGTCGCGACCGCGAGGTTGGCCAAATGTTGCCATTTGCCCATCGTAGTGCCCTGGCATGCGTCGAGCGCTTGCTCGGCAACTCCGGTTTCCGCCCCCTCGTCCGTGCTCACGTCAGTCGCGCACCCAGGCAACATGAATACCCCCACACCAAGCGCAAACAGTTTGAAAATTGACTTCGACATGGTTGCCTCTCTTGCTCGACGTTTAGTCGTTTGCTTTGCAGCGTGCGTGCCACGCAACCAACAACATGCGCCCAAACGTGAGGCAAAGGCATTTCAGGCAAAACCTGCAGATTGCAGAAAACACCGTCGCGACACCGACGTCTGTTGCCCTCGCGTCGTCACGGTGTGAATTCACAAGTTGCGCAATCGCGATGCACTATCCGGATCGGACGCATTCCGACGTTTGCACAACTGACCTCGGGCATGGATGACCGCCACTGCGGCACTCCCTGAAACCTGAATTTCTCGCCAGCAAGACCGTCGCACCCGGCGAGACCGTGGGTATCACACGAGCGGCAATTGTCTCCGAGAAGACTACGCCAGAGGCGCGAGTGTGATTGTCGCCAATGGCAGCGGAAACTCCCAAACCCAGATGTCGTCTCCCTGTTCCAACGTCGCGTTCAGACGGCCAACGCTCGCACGCTCGGTTTGCCTCGAAAGAAGGGCGATCAGTGCACCCCTGCAATATTCGCGAAACTCAGGGCCACCTACAGTCAACCACGAGCAGCCCCGAACTCGACCTGACTTGGTTCGACGACGCACTCCCCTGAACTCGAGTTCCCTCAGCTCGACGACACACTTCCCCGAACTCGATCGGACTCGACTCGACGGAGTGATTTCCTGACCGCGCATCGGCTCAGCTCGATGACGTGCTTTCTGACCGCGCATCGACACGACGCAAACGTTGCCGCCAAAGCTCACTCGAGGTCAGTCGCTCCATCGTCGCGGTTCGTTGATTCTCCCGCCGAGGCACGTCCGCCGAGACGAATGGCTCCGTCTTACCGCCAAAAGCCCAAGCCACCCCCTGGCGAAGACTTCGCCGCGACGGCGAGGCGAGGGAGCGAATGCCGAGCGGTGATGACAGTGAAGACGCGTCACTCCTCAGGTTCCCCCTAGAATTGCATCGGGAGCCGCGAGCAGTAGCTTGGGTGGCGACCATGGAAACGCGTCGCTCCCGACGGTGGTGCCAGCACCGACGCGCCCAGCAACTCGCACCTGCAGCGTGCGTCGACACAACAGGGAACGGGTGTCGCTGAAGACACACGCGGTGTTCGCCGGAATTACCGAAGCCCCGCGGCCCCACGACGCCAGTGGCGCGCATCGGCGGGAGCTCACACGCGAGCACATCGAAAGTCGAACGACCAACGTCGCGCGGAAAGCGTGAAGAAACGGTCACCATCGAAGCTCGCTTCGACCGCCACTTTTCCGTCGAAGCTACGTCATCCACCCAGGAGCTCTCGCGCACTTGGCATCTCGACCGCATTGGGCGGGCAACTTCGATTGCGGAGCGGCGGTCTTCTCGAGAGCTCCTCCCCGCCAGCTCGCGTCGCGCCGAACCGCTCGCAGCAAGCGCCGCTCGGACGCCGACTCACCGAGCCAGGCGCCCCACGTGGCGACAGGCCTGGGACATGGTCGTCGAACATCGCTACCGTCAGACCGTCTGACGGTGTGACCGTCAAAGACGACGTCGTCGCGCCGAGCCAACCCAGCGCTCGCCCCTGTAAGTGCGCAGAATGTAGGAGATGTTTTTGAAGAGGACGCGCTCCAGTGCCCGTACTTGCAAGGACCGCGCAAAGTGAGAGCTCAAACGGAATTCCAGAATATCTTCAGAACGGTAGCGTCGTGTAGGGGGAGTTTGCACCTCGTTGTCCAGCCCCAGTTGCACTCTCGCTGCTGGACATGAGCCCCTGCAACAAACTCGTAAGCCACCGCTTGCTAAACCGTTTTAGTCAAGATAGTCTTTTGCGGACCTGATGGCCGTGATTCCTTAGGTAAGGCCGTCTTCAACGCTTTGCGCGTGGAGAGAGAACAATGAAACTTTCGCACCGAATCTGGACGCTCCCGCTGTTTGCGGGATTGGTGGTGGCAGCAGCCGTGGCCTGTTCTGAAGGTAGCGGCAGCAGCGATGACAATAACGGTGGCAACGGCGGCGCCAGCAACGAAGGTGGCGCCTCTGACGGGGGCAGCACGGGCAGCTCCACCGAGAAGGGCGGCAGCACCAGCACCTCCGGCGGTTCTACTGCCGCAGGCGGCACCACGGCCGCGGCAACGACCAAGGTCGTCACCCAAGCTTGGGAGTTTGCCGAGGACGACGAGGGCTTCAAGCCAATCTTCGGAAAGGCCGCGAAACTGACCGATCCGAACGAGGATGATCTCGCCGCTGGAACTGCTCTGAAAGACGGAACGACCGTGGACTGGGTCAACAAGCCCGGCTTCGGACAAGACGTTGGTTACATCTCCATCATCATCCCCATGGCGGGAGAGCAGAGCTCGTTCCAAGCCGTCGACGTGGGCATCGAGAAGTTCGCAGTTCCTCTCGATCTGAGCGGCAAGACCATCAGCTGCCGCGTCAAGGTCGTCAAGGGACTGAAGATGACCGGTGGCAATTACGGCGGTGGAAAGCTCGTCGTGAAGTCTGGCGAAAACTGGGTGTACGCGTCGGGTGACTACACGACCCTGACCCCTGGCAGCTGGACGGAGATGACGATTACGGTGGGAACGCCGAAGGATCAGAACGAGGGTTACGATCCAACCCAGATCATTCAGTTCGCGGTCTCCGTGAATACGCCTTCGGATCAGGGCGCCGTCGACACCCCCGCCGAGGTGTTGGTCGACCACTGCTGGTACTGAGAAACGCCTCCGCAATCCTGACCTCGAAGGGGTGAGGTTTGCGAGGTTCGGCCGAAACCCCGCGCTCTCGTGCGGGGTTTCGGCAATTTCGGGCGGTGCTGCGGCGACGTCAGTATCGGAAATCAGATGCAGCACCGCTACTTCGTCAAAGATTTCAACGATTTGACCCGGCGTAGCGACGAATTGTAGCTACGCTCCGAACGCGATGGTGAAGAAGCGCCCGACCATCAAAGACGTAGCTCTACGAGCTCAGGTCAGCACGGCCACGGTGTCGTTCGTGCTGAATAATCGCCCTGGGCAGATCATCAGCGAGCGCGTCAAGGAGCGAGTATGGCGAGCTGCGGAGCAGCTCGAGTACCACCCCTCTGCCAGTGCCGCGGGCCTTGCGCGCCAGCGCACCAACAACGTCGCCATCCTTTTCTATCAAAGCGCCCACCTGATCTCGAACCTGTTCTACTCGTTCGTCATTCAAGGGGCGATTCGGGAAGCGACGCAACGCGAGTACAACCTGATCTTCTCCTACGTCGATCGGGACTATCGCGGACCTGCCGATCTCCCGAAGGTCATCCGCGAACGAAACACGGAGGGTGTTCTCACGGTCCAGCGGATTTCCCAGGAGATGATTGCGGACATTCAGATCCGAGGGGTCCCCGTCGTTGCCGTCGACAGTCACCCAATCCCGCCAGGTGTCGGCTCGCTGCAGATGGACAACCGTCATGGTGGCGCCCTCGCAGCCGAACATCTCGTCGAGCTTGGGCATCGAAAGATCGCCGTCATTACTGGCAATGATCATCGACCCAGCGTCGACCAGCGTGTCGACGGATTCCTCGACGCTGCGGTGGCACGAGGAGTGCCGCTGAGTCGATCCAAGCACGTCGTGCGTGCCGAGCACTTCTCCTTTGGTGCTGGATATGCCGCGGCGAAACGGCTGCTGTCGCAAAAGCGTCGGCCCACGGCGATTTTCTGCGCCAATGACGAGATGGCCGCGGGAGTTCTCCGCGCAGCGGACGAAAACGAACTCTCGATCCCGCAGGATCTCAGCGTGGTTGGTTTCGATGACATCACGCTCAGCGCCTACATGAGTCCGCCGCTTACCACCGTGGGCGGGGACAAAGAGCGACTCGGCGCGCGAGCGATGGCGCGACTCCTCGACATGGTCGAGGGCGGCGAGCAGAAACAATTTCGCGAAGACGTTGCCGTCGATTTCGGTTCGACGCGACTCGACGGGTCCAGCTTTGAAGTAACGGCCGCGTCATCGCGTCATCGCGTCATCGCGTCATCGCGACGCGCGTCATCGCGACGCGCGTCGCGCGGTCACGTCATGCGAACGGTGATGTGTGACACTGGGCGGTCGTGCGTCATTCGAAGCGTATGAGCCGACTTAACGGACGGGGCGCACCCGGGAAGGCGAGCGCACCCCGCAAGGACTCAAATGCTCCGCCTACTCAACGATGTCGGCAAGCCCAGAGCAGCTTGTCGACGCTGGTGTGCGCGACGCACTGCACGGTGTCGGCTCCACCGTAGTAGAGCTTGATGTCGCCGTTGTCCTCGACGACGGCGCCGCCAGTGAACACGACGCTCGGCGTTTGCCCCACGAGCTCGTAGAGCTCCTCGGGCTCCAAGATTGCCTCTTCCGCTCGAGCGATGACCTTTGACGGATCTTCTAGGTCGAGCAAGCAGACGCCCAATTGGTATACGTAATGCGCCTTACACTGGGTGCGAACGCCGTGGAAAATGCAGAGCCACCCTTCCTTGGTCTCGATTGGAACGGCTCCAGGTCCAATCTTGGACCATGCCCACCGGACGTCACCGTTGCGGAGTACGCACCGCGACTTGCCCCAGAAGACGAGATCCGGCGAGTACGACACCCAAATATCGCCAAAGTCCGCGCCGGGATTCGGTCGATCCAGGCGAGCGTAGAGACCGCCGATCTTCCGCGGAAACAACGCACCGTTGCGGTTGTCCGTCTCGGAAATGAACCCCTTCCACGTGAAGGTTTGGAAATCGGTGGTCTCCAGTAAACTGAGTCGACAAGTATGGGCGCTGTGTGCGGCGTGCACCAGGTAGCACTTGCCTTCAATCTCCGTGATACGAGGATCGTAGTACATCCCCGCGGTGTATTCGGCAAACTCGGGATGATCCGTAGGGAGCGCCACGGGAGCGGGATGCGGCGTGAAGTGATAGCCGTCCGAGCTCTCCGCGATCCAAATCCGATTGCGCAGCGCGCGATCCTCGACGCGGCAAGCCATCATGTACTTGCCACGCCACTTGACGATCCCGGAGTTGAACACCCGGATAATCCCAGATTCTTTCGGGAAGTCCGAACCACGAAGGATCGGGTTCTTACCGTATCGCTCGACCACGGGCGTACCCGCAGGGACGATCATCGTCGACATGCCTTAGCTACTCTTTCTCTTTGTAGAACGAGATCTGGTCGATCCAAAAGTCCCAGTCTCCGATATCCATGTAGAAACTCATACCCAAGAGCTCTTCGGTGAGCAGACGCTCCGATTTGGCCCCGAACCCGCGTTGCGCGACGGAGGCAAATGGGATCTTGTAGAAGCGCCACTCTGTTTCGAGCCCAACGCCAGTGCCGAAACGGTCACACTTTTCGACGTCCACCTTCGAGTCGAAACAGAAGTACGCTTGCTTGCCCGTGTTCGGATCGAGAATGGGTTTGCCGTCGTCGTCGAGCAACGCAAAGCCGTTCTCCTTCGTGTACTTATCCTCGAGAGCGAAGTACAGCGAGCGACCGACTTTGTTGTTCGCAGCGCGTGCCCAGAAGCTCACGCCGTCGTACTCCGACGCGTCATAGTGCTTCGCGCCGGAGTTCGAGTAATCCGAGGCAAACTGCGCGCCCCAGACGTACAACCCTTCGGCACGCACGTGCATGCCTCTCAAACCCGTCACGCACTCTGGCGGTGCCAGAGCCTTGTCACCATACGCCCAAGTACGGACGTTGCCTCCGAGGAAATGACGTGGTGAGCGCGCTCTCATCGACCTTGTCGTCGTCCTTGCAGGACAAGCTGCTGTCCTGAGGGCACACGCTGTCCGCCCCGCCTTCTTCGGTACTACCGTCGTTGTTGTACTTCCACCAGTCCGCCGAGCTGTTCTCGAAACCTCCGCCCGGCGCAAGGGTGAGCTCGAGGGAGTCCGAGAGTTTGCACCCTTCCGGCCCGGCCAGACTGCTCTTATTTGAATCTGGCTCGATGCGCCCCTCGTCCTTGCCACCACATCCGACGAACGCGACGGACAGAAGAGCGACAACGCACGAGCCGAAAAGGACATTGCGCTGCGATGCGTTCTCTTTCATGGCTTACCACCACATCGTTGCGATGAGCGAGATCACGTCTGCGTCGGGAACCACCGTCGGATCGTAAGCGGGAGGGCTGCCCTCTTTGACCCACACGCTGGAGCCCGAGAAGAGACGCGCGTACTGTAGCATGAGCTGATCGTTCGACTGCCAGTCACTCCGGAAGATGAGACGGCCAGTCATGATCGAGTGGGTGCGAGTCATGTCGTCCATGTCCGCCATCACGCGATCGTAACGTCCGCCCAGAGCAAACCAGCTCGCGATCGAGTACGCGCCCTCGAGGCCGTACTTGAACTTCTTCACGCCGTCGTACTTGACGCCCGAGGACTCCTTCTCGTCGCTGCTGATCGCAGTGAAGATCCCGAACGCTCCGATGCTGACGTCGGGAGCGCGACCGTCGAATTTGCCAGGCTGGCGAAGCAGGTTGCCCAGGCTGATGTCGTATTCGAACCCAACCGTGTTGAGCGAACCGTTTCCGCCGCTGTTCGGCCCGAGGTATTCCGACATCAGGCCCGGCCCACCCTTGGTATTGAGCACTCGGACCACGGAGGAGACGCCACGAGCATCCACGGCATTCGTGTTGGCGTACCCGAGGTAGAAGTGACCGAAGCGCCCGATCGATAGCCGCGTTTCGGCTCCGAGAATCGTGATGTGGCCGTCTTTCTGACTCGGAGCCACACGGTCATCCTGCACGAAGGTCTGAATCGCGTGCAACCCGAGGGAGTACCTCCTGAGGTACTCGAGGCCCGCATGAGCATGGAGCGCGAAGCTCGTGCCCGTATTGGGATCCGAGTAACCGTTCCAGCTCCCGGGTTCCTCCCCGACGGGAGCCTTGTTGAGCTGCCCCATGACACCGGCCTCTGCCATGTACCGCAGGGGGCCTCGAGTGAACCGCGCCGTCGCAGTCGTGCCCATACCACCCAAGCGAGCGATGATGGGCGTTCCGTAGCGCCCAAGATCGTACTCGCCCATCAAGCCGTAGCGGTTGGTGAAGGCACCGACGTCGAGAGACACCTTATCGCGGGGTTTGTCGAGCACACGGAACGTCAGGAAGGCGTCGTTGATGCCCATTTGATCCGGCGGATTGAAGTACGCCGAAGCATCCGTCACCGAGCGAGCCGCAATGATGACGTGCGCAGTGACGAAGGAGTTCCCGTAGGAGAAGTTGAGCTGTGCATACGGGGTGGGCATGAGGCCCGTGTAGTCGAAGCTGTCGAGCTCCCCCGGGATCCGCGGCGGGGTGTGGAGCACGAGCTTCCGCTGCCCTTCGTAGGCGTTTTCGCGCTCGTGCAGGCCAATCGACAACGGCAGATTCAGGTAGCCATGAAAGTCGAAGCGCCAGTCATCCATTCGCTTCGAGCGTTCGAAGTTGGGGGTGGCCCCGGTTGGCAACTTGGCCGCCTGCGGCATGATCGGGGAAAGCCCCAAGGCGAGCGGGCCTGAGTCATCGTCCTCCGCTTTGGGCTTGGGTGCTGCTACGGCGGAAGTGGCGACGGGCTGGGTCGTCGCCACGGAGACCGTGGCGGGAGCCGTCGCTTGCCCCTCCGGTTTCTTCGTCCCCGTTGCCGCATCGGGTGGAGGCGCTCGCAGCGGATCGGTGGCTGTCGCGGGTGCCAGGTCCAGCCCCTGCGCATCAGCGAGCTGGGCTACGGTACCCACGAGGAAAAGGGCAGACAGATTGATGAGCCTTGCGTTCATCGGAGCCTTCCGTCGAAAAACCAAATGTTGTGTTACCACCAGAGCGTCCCGTAGACCGTGAGGAAGTGTTTGTCAGGCGGCGCGTCCTTGATCATCAAACGACCGTCACCCTGAGCCGTGACCTGTTTCCCAGTCACGTAACCCGAATACTGAAGAGTGAGTGATTCGCGGCTGGTCCAATCCGAACGGAAGACGAGCCGTGGAGAGGCCACGAAGAACGACTTGGAGCTATTCCCCAATTCCTGCATCACGTGATCGAGACGCAGTGAAGGAGCGAACCAAGAGAGACAGCTATAGATACCTTCGGCACCGTACTTGAGTGCCGACTTGAACTTCCGGGTCGCCGGATCGGCGCTCTCGTTTTTCGCGTAGAGGCCGAAGAGACTCACCGTTAGATCAGGACCTTCGCCAGCAAAGTCAGCGGGATAACGCAGCAACGTTCCGAGACTGACGGAGTACTGGCCACCGACCAACGTCAGCTTGCCAGTCCCCTGACTTCCGAAGCCCCAAAACCGCTCCATGAGCACCGCACCGCCACCGGAATTGATGACTTGAAGGGTGTCGGAGAGGCGATTGGTGTGCACGCCATTGACGTGCGACGCGCCGAAGTACAAGTACCCAAAGCGCTTTCCGTCCCAGCGAACGTCCGCACCCGCTATCGACATGTGCCCGTCGCGTGGTGCACGCGACTCGTTGAACACGGTCTCGCTATCGTTGTACCGGTCGCTTCGGTCATCCTGGGAGAACCCATAGATGTAGTGGCCCGTTACGTCGAAGCCGACGTAATTGATCCCGAAGTGTCCGTGGGGAACGTACGTCGAACCGTACCAGGGGCGAGCCCACTCGTTGGACCCATTCGGGTACATGTTCATCGGCACGCGGTTGAAGTCACCCTTGAAACCCGCTTCGAGCTTCGCCGTCCAGTCGCCTTCGAAGGGCAATTCGACGGTCGCCGTGGAACCGCCACCGAACACCGTGCCGATCACTGACGTCGCGTAAGCCCCTTGGGTATAGCGACTCATCGCGCCGTACCGCTCGGGATAGGCACCCGCGACAATCCGCAGCACCACCGGTGAAACGTCGGGCGTATAGGTGATGAATGCGCTGTTGAACCAAACCTTCGACGGCGTTCGGAAGTAACCCGCAGCCTCGTCCGATTCCGTCGGACTCCAGGAGCCGACCTGAATGGTCGCCTTCATGGTGCGATTCCCGACCGTAAACCCGAGATGTGCCCAAGGAGTGGGCACGGTCATCGTGTGCGAGAACCAGCCGTAGTTTGCGCCCGGAAGTACGGGATCGCCATGAATGACGGTCGTCTTCTGTCCGACGAGGGCGCGCTCGCGCGTACCGAAGCTCGCGCGTAACGGCTGCTGCATGTAGCCGTGGAACTCGTAGCCAATCTTCGAGCCGAGGTTGGGTGAGGCAAAAGCCGGTTGAAGCGTTCCCGGTAGCGACAAGGGCGCCAGGGGAACGTGCGGGGAAAGGCCGAGCCCAAACTGCCGACGATACCCGGACAGGTACCCCGGCGCCTTACGCTCGTCTGCGGACGGGTCAGATTCTGGGTTGGCATCGTTGGCAGCCGCGGATGCCGCTCCAGGGGTGTCCTTGAACTCCCACCCGGACGTGTCGACCTTGGGGGTCTGCGCATGTGCAACAGCCCCGACGAGCAGCGTCGGAAGACAACCGCTCAACGCAATGCATCTCATTCTCACGGCTTCTTCCTCCGATAGAGCGCGATGTCGTCAATCCACACGTCCCAAGTGCCCGTCGTCCACAAGAAGTTGAGCGTACGGATTTGGCTAATGTCGAGCCCCACGAGCGCGCCAGTCTCGTCCTTGGCCTTCTGTCCCCATCCGGACTGCCTGAGATAGGCGAAGTCGAAGGTGAAGAAATGCCAGTTCTCGGACATCGATCCGTTGGCGCCGAACTTGTCGCAGCCGTTCGTGTCGTCGCGCACGGAGTCGCCGTTACACACGAACGTTCGCTCCTTGCACCACGCTTCGAGCTCGTCACCTGCTAGATCCGACCGCAGCTCGCCTTTATAGACCATCTGCTTGTCGTCCGTGAGCTCGTCCGAGAGTTCCACGCGAATGGGTTGCCGACTGCCGGGACCGATACGAGCCCAGAAGGAGATCCCGTCCCAGGATTTGCCGTCGCGATCCGTCGCGTCGAGCCCGGGGTTACCGAACTGGACGGCGAACACGCCGCCCCAGGTCTGGAATGGCCCGCCCTTGACGTGCATCGCGTAACGACTGCCACACCGAGGCTGCTCCTTGCCGTTGAACTTCAATCGCTCAGCGGGAAGTGGTTTGATGAACGCACTCGGTGTCTGCGACTCCTCGCACACCTCTCGACACTTCGGCGGGATGTTGTTCGCGGGATCGCCTTCGACCAGGGCTTTCTCAAGGCGAGCCTTTTCCACCTTGACCCACTCGTCTGCCAAGGTGTCTTCGTCGACGGAGCAGCCCCACTTGTCGACCGGAGTTCGACCGCTGCTCGCGAGTTCGCTAGCGTTGTTGATCTCCTTGATGCGATCGATGGCTTTCTGGCACTTGTCGCACTGGTCGTTATTGAAGTACCAACCGCCCGTGACGCTGCCGAGCTCGAAGTCCGCGAGCATCGAGAACTCGTAGTCATCCGTCATGGCGCACGACACTGGTTGACTTCCGGTATCGACGACCTTGGGTTGGTCGAACGCCTCTTTGGCGCGGCCTTCGTCGGTGCCGCCACATGCCGAGAGCAGAACGCAAGTCGACGTTACCGCGACGAACCGCCCCATCCACGACCTGTGGACATTGGCGGCCGCGACGGCCAATGTCGTCGAGCGCGTCTTCGCCAATGTCGTCGAGCGCGTCTTCGCCAATGCCGTCCCCGCTCGTAACGATGGCACATCCGCACCGCATCGCGACGCGCCCGTCGCAAGTGATTCCTGCGGGAGTTCCAATTTCACGGCGTCTCCTGCGGAAGGTCGCAGCCAACGAGCTCGATATTGTCGAACCAGAGATCGTAGGGCTGACCGTAGCTACCGAATTTCCACTGCACCCCAATCATCTCCTTCTCGGAGACGGCAGGAGCACGATCGCCCCACCCCGGATCCTGAGCGAAACGATCGAAGGGAATGGTGTAGCGATTCCACTCGGGCTCGAGTGCGATGTAGACGCCGAAGTGGTTGTAGCAGTCCGAACACCAATCCCCGGAAGGGTCCGTGTTCGCGTCCGGGAGATTGAAGTGGATGCGACCAGGACCCTTGCCCCAGAAGCGGATCCCCGAGGCCTTGGAGAGATCGTGGGGCGACTTCGGATTGGCGATCGCGAAGCCGACGCCCGCGTACGGGTAATCTCCATTCGCTGCGATCTGGCCCTTCATGTGGGCTGCCATCTTGCTACCGGGAGGCCCACCTGCCTCGGGCATGAACTTCTTCGGCTCGATCGTGGAACCGAACTTATCGACGAAGGTGTACCAATAGCCCCCTCGTTCGTCGATCTTCAGGGTCTGCGAGTCGCCGTCCTCGAGGTCGTCGAGCATCCCGTTCGGACAGGCGTTCATCTCAGTCTTCTTGGCGATTGGCGTCGCGCCGTTCTCCCAAGCGGGACTCGTGATGCAGCCGCTGATCGCGAATGCCGCAAGCAGCAGCCACGTAGAATGCCCCAATTTGCGTTCGATGTAAGGTGACATGATGGGTCTCGAGGTCGTAGTTGAGCGTGCCGCGGCACCCTGGATGAACAAACAACTAGGAAAAAACGTAACTCGGGTCGAAGCGACTCACGGAACGGCGCCGACGGCAGCGAACATGCTGGAGACGTCGAGCACGGCGACCGTTCGCATCCGTGTCGCCTTCACGAAGGGAGACGGCGCACCGAGATTCTTGTCGGCGTACTTGCACGCCTGTGCCTCGGTCGGAAAACGCTTGAAGTAAGGCTCGAGGAGCTTGTGAGTTTGGTCCCCTTTGTAGAGGGTGTAGTGGTCGTAGTCGGGATAGAGCGAGTCGTCGTCCATGATCCCGGAAAGGATCCAGAACATACTGCCCGCCCCACCGCCGCGAAGCACGAGCTCGTTCCAGTTCTTGTAAGTGACTTCGCGACGCTCCCACCCGCCGGTGATCTCGTTCTTGTCGTTGCGCTGAACAACCACGCCGTACTCTTCGAGCACCGTCGGTTTACCGACGCGCCGCCCCACGTCCAGGTTCTCCTGAATGAACCGGTGAAGGATCTTCAGCCCGGTCTGCCAGTTGTCTGGATAAACGTGGAAGGTCCCGAAATCGATGTTCTTTACGGCAGTGAGCGCCTCGTGATCAACACCGTCCGTAGCCTCGAACAGCCAGTGTTCCCCCGAGGTGAGAAAGCCCTCGTCACCGACTGCGACCATGTGATTCGAATCGAGCGACTTGATGTACGCGCTCATCTCGTCCGCCCACTTGACCATGGTGGTTTTGTCCCACCCCACCGATGAGTCGTAAGCGGCGTAATTGATCATGCGGGGCTCGTTGGCGAGCTCCCAAGCGAAGATGGCTGGATCGTCGCGGTAAAGGGTGCCGTCGATGTGATTGCGACGCTCGATGAGGTGCTTGGCGTAATTCTTGTAGGCCGCCTTGACGCGCTCGTCGATGAAAAACTCGTGGTGGTGCTTCAGACCGTACCATTTGACGTACTGGTCCATGCCTCCCGTGTCTTTCCAGTTGTTCGTCAGCGTCAGAATCAGTTTGATTCCGAGCTCACGGCTCTTGTGCAAGACGTAATCGAGCCGACCGAGCCCCGTTTGTTCGTCGTCGTTGTACGCGGGAGCGCCCGTCTTCGGATCCCAATATTGGTAGTAGACGCCGTTCTTCGTGCCGTCACCATCATCGGTATTCGGCATCGAGCCGTCCAACGAACCGCGCTCCTGATTGGCCCAGGTGCGCATGACGACCAGGTTCATTTCCTTGGCGGTCACGAGGACGTCGTCGGTCATTTTCCGACTCATCCACGGCAAGTAGTATTGATTGGTGCCAGAGAAGCAGAGGGGCTTACCGTCGAGGATGAAATGACCGCTCTTTTGGGTCTCTTCTTTGACCTCCCACTGCTCGAGGCGGCTGGTCGTGTCCATCATCTTCGGCGGCGGTTCGGCACCAGCCGTCGCTACCGTCTTGAGACGGAGGCAGCCTGCCGTAGACAACACAGCCGCCACGCTGACGAGACACGGCAGAACCGTGCTTGCGCGACGCGACCATCGCTCGAACCCAGACCGTTGCATCACGTTCATGGCCATATCGTTCGTCCGAGAGCGGGGCGCGGGGGGAGCCTGACCCGAGCCAGCTAAAGCGGTTTACTAACAGGATTTCGTGAGGTAGGCAAGAGGAGTTCGCAGAACGGAAACCTACATCTGGACCCGTTCAGCCCATGCTAGACGACTCTATCGATTGACCCCACTGTCGGGAGATTTTTACATGACTGCCATACAGGTGATTGCCGATCCGTTGCCCAACCTCCCCTGGCAAGACCGTCCGAGTGACTGCCGCGACGTCCTCTGGCGCTACACGCAGAACCCTGTCGTTCCCGCACGCGCCATTGCTGCATCCACCTACGTACACAACAGCGCAGTCATTGCTCACGAAGGCAAATTTGCGGGTGTATTTCGGATCGACAATCGCTCGCGACGCATGCAATTGCATGCGGGACGGTCCGATGATGCGTTGCACTGGACCCTCGACGAAGAACCCATTCGTTTCGTCGGCGCAAGATCCGGAGATTGGCAAGTTTACGTACGGCTACGATCCGCGACTCGTTCGCATCGACGGTCGCACGTACGTGATGTGGTGCAACGGGTACCACGGGCCCACGATTGGACTCGGGTACACCGAGGATTTCAAGACCTTTGTCCAACTCGAGAATGCGCTCCTCCCATTCAATCGAAATGGTGTGTTATTTCCAAGACGTATCAAGGGTGACTACTGCCTCCTCAGTCGCCCGAGCGACAACGGACACACGCCGTTTGGCGAGATTTACCTGAGCCGAAGCCCCGATCTGGTTCACTGGGGAAGGCACCGTCACGTCATGGCACCCATCCGCGAGGAGAATGGCTGGCAGAGCACCGAAATCGGTGCCGGCCCCGCTCCCATCGAGACCTCCGAGGGATGGCTGCTCATCTACCACGGCGTCGTGACGACCTGTAACGGCTTCATCTATAGCGGTGGAGCCGCCCTTCTCAATCTGGATGAGCCTTGGAAGGTCATCGCCCGTTGCGACCCATACCTCATTACGCCGAGCACTCCTTACGAATCCGTCGGTAACGTCCCCAACGTGGTCTTCCCTTGTGGCGCTCTCATCGATGGTCCCACCGGGCGTCTCGCCCTCTACTACGGAAGCGCCGATACCGTCGTCAGCGTCGCCTTCGGCAGCATTCCGGAGATTGTCGAGTTCGTGAAGACCAATCGCGTGCGCTGAACCCTCGCCTCGAACCGAGCGCGTCGCGACGCTGCGCCCCTCGCCTCGAACCGAGCGCGTCGCGACGCTGAACCCCTCGCCTCGAACCGAGCGCGTCGCGACGCTGAACCCCTCTCACCCGTTGGAACGACGCGTCATCAACATGCGCTGCAACCCCACGAAGGGCGTCGCGCTGCGCCCCCAATGAGGTATCCATCGGCGCCGCAACGCCCAGCGACAGGGCGGCATGTCGAATAGTCGAGCAAACGAAAAACCCACCCTCGAAGACACGAGAGCGGGTTCGGCGCAGCGCGAAGGCGCGATTCACGGGGCCATCTTCGCCGACTCACGCTTCTGGTCTTCTGCGTACTGGCAGTGGGCTTTACTCCCGGCTTTGCAGAGGCATCCGTCCAACGCTGCAACGTAGCGTGCAACACAAGCCCGAACCTCGTTCGTCACGGCGACGCCGCCCTCGGCGACGGTCTTTGCTGGCTTGCAAGAATCGAGGGAGGGCAAATCCCGTTCACACTTCTGCAGCTCCTCCTCTGAAAGCCCGGTGACTTTGGGCTTCTGCGGTACGGCTGCCGCGTACGCCTTGGGCGTCACCGGTTGGGCGTCCCGCGGCGCAAGCGGTGGAACGTAGGTGGGCGTTGCGCTCACGGAAGAGGTCGACGTCGGGGGGCGCGTCGCGGGCTGACTCGTCGATTCCGCGCTGCGCGATGGCGACTGTGCCGGCCGCTCGTGCATCTTCCGTCCCCCGCCACAGGCACCGCAAAGAAGAGCAAAACCCAGAACCAATGGCATTCGGAAGGCAAGCATTCGGGGCCTTCTACCACAGCAACGGGCGAAAGGGGACCAGCCCCAGAACATTCCGTATCAGCACAGGCGGGGTAAATGGCACCAGTGCGCGTCAGCAACGGCACTTAAAATGCAGCGGAAACGGATTGTCGCGCCGAGACTCCGACCAAGGTAGCCCAACACGCGCCGATGCCCCACTCGTACGGCAAGCAATGCCATGGGCGGGCTCTCACTTGCCATTGACGCGAGAACGAGCCGATGCGAGTCGACGGGCGTTCGAAGAACCGTAGCTCCACCGAGCGCCGAGGATGTCAAGGGCTTTACACGCCCTCGTCCCGACACAATCATGAACGAAGCCATGCCCGCTGACGTCAAGGTCTACTCCACCGACTACTGCCCCTACTGCACCCGTGCAAAGGCTCTCCTCACCAAGAAGGGCGTCGCGTTCGAGGAGATCGACGTCTCGAACTCCCCAGAGCAGCGGAAATACCTCATCGAAGCCACTGGGCAGCGCACCGTGCCCCAGATCTTCATCAATCAGAAACCCGTTGGCGGATGCGACGACCTCTACAAGCTCGATCGCGAAGGTAAACTCGATCAGCTTCTCGCGGGCTGAGCTTCGAGCGAGCTGCATCGGTGAACGCGCGACGACTCACGAGCCCGCGCGGCGTCCCGCGCGACGACTCACGAGCCCGCGCGACGACTCACGAGCCCGCGCGGCGTCCCGCGCGGCGTCCCGCGCGGCGACTCACGAGCCCGCGCGGCGTCAGGGCTCGACCATCGTGATCGGGGAGAGCGCTAGCACGCGCTCGTGACCGAGCAGTGGAACGACAGCAGACACCCACGGTCGATAGGCGAGCGGCGTCATCGCCAACGGTGCGAAGAGACCGCGACGCTGGCGCTCCACGGCCGCGGAAAACTGCGCCATACTGGCGTCGGCGTCGAGTCCGAGAGCGGACAGCAAGCCATCGCTCGCTCCCTCGACGGTTACTGGCGCAGCGGCATCGAGCCCAGCGCGCTCCCGCGCCCACTTCAACGCCTCCGCAAGACCCCCGAGCTGATCGACGAGTCCGTTCTCGAGGCCCTGCTTGCCGCTGAAGATCCGTCCCTCGGCAACGGCGAAGATCCGTTCCTTCGGTCGCTTGCGCCCTTCGGCGACGCGACTCACGAACAGCTCGTACACGTCGTGCATTTGATCGTAAACGCGGGCTCGCGTGCCCTCGTCCCACGGTGACAAGGGTGACTCGTAGACGGCGCGATTTTCGTCCGGGCCCGGCGACAAGGTGACCGTGTACACGCCGTAGGGCTCGAGGGCTGGCCCAAAGACGATCTTGCCGCCCACGACACCGATGGATCCGACGATGCTCGTCGGCTCGGCGATGATGTGATCCGCTGCACACGCCAAATAGTAACCACCGCTCGCCGCCATCGAACCAACGGAGGTCACGATGGGCTTGCGCTTTCCGAGCTCCCGCAGACGCGACCACATCAGATCGCTCGCGAGCGCCGAACCTCCCGGTGAGTCGATACGCAGCACGATGGCTCGCACCAAGCTCGTCGTCGATGAGCCGCTCGATGGTACGCGCGACGCCTCGCTCCGTGATTCCTTCGCCCTCGAAGAGCCCGTCGGAGGCCATCGTGATGGAACCCGAGAGCGGCACGACGGCAACGTGCGGACGATGACTTGCGCCTTCCTCTGCCCCCGCGAGCATCGAAAGGATGTCCGCAAAGGTGTCACCCGCCTTGGTGTTCTTGTCGGGCCCAAATACGATCCGCGTATCCGTAGCGGAGAATCGCGAGAGAATCGAAGCTCTTGCATCGTGTTCGTCACCGAGCGCATCGACGAGCTTGTGATCCAGCGCCGCACGCGCGCCCCAGGGTCCTGTCTCGAGATACTCGACGACATCGGGTCGTACGGAGCGCACCGTTTCGAGCCAACGTTCGCGGATCGCACCGAGCGTCTCGAGCCACTCGGTGCGAGCGGCATCGCTCGGCGCGTCGCGCAGGAACGACTCTGCAGCACTCTTGTATTTCCCTACCGCGAGGAAGTCGGCCTTCACGCCCAACTTGTCGAGGAGTGACTCGAAGTAGACGAAGCTGCGTCGAGATCCCGATGGCATCGACGTCGCCGGCAGGGCTGAGCCACGTCTTCGAGCAGCCCTTCAACGTGAACATCAGGTTCGCATTGCTAACGAATGGGCGTGACAATAGACGGGCGTCTTCGGCTTGATGGCACCGAGCACCGAGGCAAGCTCCTCGGCTTTGGCCCATTCGAGCCGCCGTGCACCGAGCCGAACGTAAACCGCATGCACGTTGCAATCGGCCTTCACGCGTTCGAGTGCGCACAAGAGTCCCGTATAGGTTCGGTTCGCGGATAGTGGAAACCACCCCCCAGACGCCGTTGACTCCGGAGCGCCAGGCGCTCAAATCGAGCTCGACGACGCTGCTTTCCACAGCATCACCCTCAGCCGTGATGTATCCCGCGCCGCTACCGCGGGATGCCGACCCTCACAGGCCAAGCTCGCGACGGCGAGCGCGGCCAGCGGGAGTTTCCGCGCACGGGGAACCGTCCGAACCTCATGGAGCGTTCCTCGATGGCTCCCCATTCGATCGCGCTTGGTCGCCCGAGGGCTCGGAGGCCTTCGCACCTTCGAACTCTTTGATCCGCGATGCCGCGGTTTGACCATAGCCCGGGCCATCGCCGACCCGCTCGATGATTCGTCGATAGAGCGAGACGGCATTCGCTCGATCTCCCGAACGCCAACGCACGTCGGCGGCACCGGCCATCGCCGAGTACGTACGCTGCCATTCAACGCCAAGGCACGCTCGTAAGCCGTGCGCGCTTCCGGTCAGATCGCCGCGACGCAAGTAGACGTCACCCATCGCGGTGATGGCCTCGGTGTCGTTCGGACGCTCCGCGAGCACCGAGCGCAGGAGTTTCTGCGCTTTCCGTGAAGCTCGTTCGCGACAGCGACTGCACGGCTCGCTGGAGCCGAACGCGAAAATCTGGCTCCTTGAGAGCGAGATGGAATCGCCATTCTCGGCGTCGGATTCCGCCGAGCGTCACGCCGGCATCGGGCGCGCCCGCGTCGGGTGCGTTCTCTTTCGCGCGCAGATACCGATTCAGTGCGTCGAGATGGGGATGCGCTTTCGGTGCGCTCGCGAGGTTGGCGAGCTCGGCGCGTGCATCGTCGAAGCGCCCCTGATCGATCAACGCGACGATGAGCGCCGTCACGCGCGGCCCTTGCTCCACGCCGGACAATCGAGCCTTGCGGAGCTTCTCGAGGATCTTGGGCTCGACCTTACCCGACTTGATCCAGTCGAGCATCGCGAGCTGATAAAGGCCGTTCGCGTCGACCGTACCTTGCGTAGGTCGCTCCGCGAGTTCGACCTGTCCCCGCATGCGCCACAGCGCCCAATAGGCGGGTTGGGTTGCGGCTCTGCAGTCCTCGTTCGCACGACAACTCGTGAGCTTGGTTTCCAGTTCCGAGAGACGCGACTGAACGCGATCACTCGCGCTCTCCCCAGTGAGACGCGCTTGCCACCAGAGCGAATCAATCTGCATCGCTTCGATGAAGATCTCCAGCCGTCGATAATCGACGCTCGCTCGATCCGCGGGCTGGGATCTGTCGAGCTGCGACCTCGCCGATTCCACGTCGCCAGCTTCGAGGGCCTCGTCGATTGTCGCGAAGCCACCCGAGGGGGCGGAGGTCACCCCGGACGAAACCGGTGCACTCGCGAGCGCCGGCTCCGAAACGCGCCGCGGCTGCTCGTGATGGGCGCCGTCGAGTTTCATACCGACGAGCTTCATGCCCGCGAAAACACCACCCCCCAACACCACGATGCCGATGAGGATGCCTGCCCAGGGCAGCTTCGCGTTGCCTTGCGGATGCGCTTGAGGGCGATGGGGACGCGACGGCGGTCGTGTCGGCGAATCCGGGCGACCGACGTCAGCGGCTTGCGCAGTTTGACGTTGCCCCGTTGGCTTCGTCGTCGACGCGTCCGACGTCGAGCGCGGAGCCTTTGCTCGCCCCGAACGCGAGTGATCGAGTCGCCCCGTGACGACCCCAGGAATGGCGTGAGCAAGTGGCTCGGAGAGTCCAGGAGGCTCTGCGCTCTCGCCTCCCTTCGACTCGACGGAGGCGCCAATGGGCGGCTCGAGCGCAGACGGTTTGTCGGGATCTGCGTCCGCAGCCGCTTCGCGCGCAGCAACACTCGCCGCCGAGCTTATCGTCGTAGAACTCCGGTAGTCGCAACGTCGGAGGTTCGCTGACGTTCGGCGCAGGCTCCGCCGACTCCTTCAAGAAATCGGGCACGGGCCGGTGCCTTGCCGAGCAACGTCGCGAAGACATCCTTCGGGAGCTCGTCCGGCGCTTGCGGCGCGACGGTGTTCGGAGCCATCTCGAGGAGCCGGGCGCGAGGAATGTCCGCACCGATCCCGAGCTTCGTGCCTGCGCGCTCGCGGATCCCGATCGGACTTGGTTCTGTTGTCCGTGGTGACGGAGGAGGCGGCAACGTGGGGGGCTCGGATTCCGTCACCGTCGGCTCGTTGCCACCTGCAGTTGCGCCACCGTGCTCTGACAAGCCTGCACCGGCATCTGCACCAGCATGGGTCGAACCAAACGCTTTCGTGTTGGGCGCGAGGGAAGGCACATCGCCCAGGGTTCCCTCGGGAGCCCGCATGGGCACCGGGGGTTCCCTCGTGGGCGCAGCTCCGGGAGTGCCGATACCGATGACGGTGTGCGCTCCACCGACTCGCATGGGCGGCGATGGATTCGCGGCGAGCTCGGCGAGTTCCTTTGGTCTGGCCTGCGGAGCGACGCCGGACCAGGTGTCCTGATGTTCGCGAGGTTCTTGGACCGGCGCGGAAGCGTCTGTGGACGACGCTGCCGACGGAGGCTGCGGCGGCGCAACGCCGGTGAGCGTGCTCGATTTCCGCTCAGGGACGGACTTCGTGGAAAAGAGCGGATCGAGCTCGGCAATCGAGCCGAGGGGTCGCGGAGGAGCTGCCCCACGCGCGAGCAAATCCTCTCGGGCCACCTCTCCACGACCAATCCCATTTTGGAGCTCGCGCAGGGAACGGTAGACGATGCGTCGTCCAAGACTCGTCAGGACGACCCATTCATCGGGACCAACGACTTTGGCTTTGGGCGGGAAGACTCGGAATTGATGACCGCATTGCGTGCAGCGAACGCTGGTTCCGCGCTCCGAAATGAGCGCATCATCGAATTCGTATTCGGTTCCGCACCTTGTGCAGCGAACATCCATGAGATTGAGCAACCCCGAAGTCGGGGGACCCTAGCATCTTACGGTCGAGAACCGTCCAAGTGCGAGTACCAAACGTCAGAACACGCAAGAGCCGCACGGTGACGGGCGAGCGCTTTCGATGCCGGCGGAACTCGCGTTTACTTCACGACACGCAAATCGGGCGGCAAATCCCGCTTCGCGCCAGGCTTGCCCGCGGCTGGACGCAAGGGCTTCACGGCGTCTCGCTCGGACTCCGAGCTCGAGGTGTCTTCCTCGGAGCCACCCGCCTCCGACGCGGCGGTCGGGGATTCCGCAGCCGAACTTGCCAAGGCCGGAGCGATGGCAGGCGCAGGTGCGGCGAGAGGAGTGGGCTCCGGCGAGGCCGCAACGGGAGTGACCTCCGGCGCAGCCTCCGGTGCTGGGGCCGGCGCGGGCTCCGAACCGACGGCGCGCAACCGAGGTCGCCCGGGTTCCCCTTCGGACTTCTTCCCCTGGGATTTTTGGCCAGATTGCTTTTGGCCGGACTGCTTCTGGCCTTGGGCTTGGACCTGAGCGGCGACCTCGACGGGAACGTCATCGGGCCACACGAGCCCCGGTCCACCTTCACCCACCAAGCCGAACACGCTCTTCCACGGGATGGAGCAGAAGAACGGCCGACGGCTGAAACTCAAGGTGCACGTGATCCCCGGCTCCGCCACGTCCAAGTCCGGAATGGGCACTGCCATGTTCAGCCCCACCTGCAGCACGAGCTGCGGTTGGTTCTTGAACCAAGGGGGACTCGAACGTCCGGGCCTCGCGGGTCCAAATGGATGAAGACGCTCGCCTCAGCCAAGAGGGCCAGCATGACTTCCCGCTTGTTCGGCAAGGTTTCGCTCGGCATCCATCGAGGCTTTTAGCGTCCCCTTCACCAAGATGCCAGGCAATTGGCTCGTCTCCCGAAAATCCCAGGCGCCCTCCTGGCCCGAGCTGCCCCGAGCGCGCGTGGACGCATCGAGCCCCCGGACGCAAACCGTCGGAATCCCTGAAAGCCCGAGCCCCGTCCCCCTCTCGGTTTGGCTATGTTAGGCCAAAATCCCATGGCTCAACGCATCCTCGTGGTCGAGGACGAACCCGCGATTGCGGAATCCATCGAGTTTGCCCTGAACCGAGACGGCTTCCTCGTCAGCCTGGCGCACTCCCTCGCGGAAGCGCGCTCCCGCCTCGAAGACGTCGATCTCATCGTGCTCGAATCTGATGCTGCCGGATGGTGACGGCCTCGAGCTGCTCCAAGCCCTTCGCGAATCCGAACAGCCCACGGCCGTGCTCATTCTCTCGAGCCGCGATCAAGAGCCGGACCGCGTGATCGCCCTCGAGATGGGAGCGGATGACTACGTGACCAAACCGTTCTCCCCCCGCGAGGTCGTCGCCCGGGTTCGCGCAGTACTTCGTCGTGTGGCGGGAACGACGCGCAGCGTGCCGGCGCACCGTCCGCCACCGCTGACCGTGGATCGACTGTCACGACGCGCGCTCCTCGCTGGAACGGAACTCGAGCTTACCCGCGTCGAGTTCGATCTGCTGGCGACCTTGCTCGACAACGTGGGCCGCGTGTTCACGCGCGAGCAACTGATCGATCGCGTGTGGGGCGATCGCTTCGCACTGACGGATCGCACCGTCGATTCGCACGTCAAAGCGTTGCGTCGCAAGGTCACCGAGGGCGGTGGCGATCCCCATTGGATCCAAACCGTGCGCGGGGTCGGCTATCGCATCGGCGACTTGGACGCCCGGGAAGATCACACGAGCCCATGACGCGGCTTTTCCTGGTCGCGCTGAGTTCGATCGGGCTCATCCTCTTCGTTGCGTTCGTCGTCTCGCGATTGCTGGCGACGAAGAATCGGGGCTTCTCGATTCGGATGCAGGTGTTTCTCGCCCTCGCGCTCGTCATCGGTACGTTCGCAGGAGGTCTCGGTTGGCTCGTGATCGATCGCGTCGAGGCGCGCGCCGAGCTCTTGGCTCGTCACGCCGCCGAAGACGAAGGTCGCGCGCTCTCGGGAATGCTCGCGGGCGAGATCTTGCGCGGCAATCGCGACCTAGTCTCTGTCGCGCAGATGCTATCCCAGGAACGAGCGCGCGGCGCAGAGCTCCACTTCGAGCTGCTCGACAAGACGGGACGACAGCTGTTCCCTGCCCCGACGCCCGCTGAAGAGAAGCCAACGGGCATCATTCGCGTGACGGTGCCAATCCAGGTGGGAGGACAGGTCTTGGGTCAGGTCCGCGTGATAAAACCGACGGTCGTCGTCCGCCGATTGCTCGCGGATTTCGCCCCCACGGTGTTGCTGATTTCCCTGGTGCTCGGGGCCGCAGCGGCGCTGACCGCGGCGTGGATCGGGCGCGCCATTGCGCGACCCATCGAGCGTTTGACGGCCTTTGCCGTCGAGGTGAGCGAAGGCGTGCGCAGCGCCACGGTGCCCGCAACGTCGGGAGGTCGTGAGGTGGATCGATTGGCCTTGGCTCTCGACTCCATGCGACGGCAGCTCGAGGGGCGTCCCTTCGTCGAGACCTTTGCGGCAGATTTGTCGCACGAGCTGAAGAACCCCGTCGCGGCGATCCGAGCGAGCGCCGAGGTGCTCGAGGAGGGAGCCCTCGACGAGCCCGTCGAGGCGCGAAGGTTCGTCCATCGGATCCGTCAAGCGAGCGACCGCATCGAACGGCTCCTGCGCGATCTGTTGGCCCTCGCACGCATCGAGGCGCGCGGCGCGGAAACCCTGGCGTGGATCGATCTCGAGGCGCTCGTCACGAGCGCGATTGCGGCCCAAGGAGAGCGCGCGGGGCGCGTTCGGTTGCTCTCGCGAATGGACGGGCGAGTGCGCGCCGATGGGAGTTGGCTTTCACGCGCGCTCGAGAACTTGTTCGACAACGCGCTGCTTCATTCGCCACCGGATTCGACGGTGACGGTGACGCTCACGCGTGAGCCGCGGGAGCTCGTGCTGCACATCGAGAACGAAGGCGACATTCCGGCGCGCATCCGTCCGCAAGTGTTTCGACGCTTCGTGACGACGCGTGCCGATCGCGGCGGCACGGGGCTCGGGCTCGCGATCGTGCGAGCGGTCGCCGAAGCTCACGGCGGACGCATCGATCTCGTGAATGGCGGCCCACCTCGCGTCGTTTTTCGACTGACCCTGCCGCGCGCATAACCACGCAAATCTTGCGCCGAGAAACGCGGGAGATCTCGAATCGTGTTTGGGTAATGTCCTAGACAATGTGCGGAATCGTGCTTCGCTTCGACCCGTTTGCGCGGCGAACCGACACACTCGGCGAAGCCCGATCTGTCGAGAAATCGATTTGCGGAGCATCGAAACCTCGGCACCGAACGTTCGGCTAGGACGTTCTCCCCGAAACCTCCACGGGATGCGGGTCGAAACTAGCGCATTCCTAGGTCATGGTTTGGGCCTGTTGGCTCGAGCGCAGGTCGTCTCGAAACTTGGACGCCGAAAGGTCAGGCAGTGAAAAACGGTTCGGGTAGGCTTCCACGTCACGTCGCGATCATCATGGACGGCAACGGCCGTTGGGCGAAGGCGCGCGGGCAGCAGCGCATCGTCGGCCATTCCGAGGGGGCCAAAGCGGTCCGCCATGTCGTCGAGACGGCTTCACGCATTGGCATCGAGTATCTGACGCTTTACGCCTTCAGCGCGAACAATTGGGCGCGGCCGACGGCGGAGGTCGAGGCGCTGATGGGGCTCATGGTGGAGTTTGCGCGCAACGAGCGTGCGGAGCTTCGTCAGAACGGGATCCGCGTCAAAGTCATCGGCGAGACGGATCGATTGCCGCCGCGCACCCGCGAAGCCATCGACGATTTGATGCGCGCAACCGCTGATGGCTCGCGCATGACGTTGACGCTCGCGCTCTCTTACGGTGCACGGCAAGACATTCTCAACGCGACGCGCGCTCTGGCGGAGCAGGTGCGAAGCGGCAAACTCGAGCCGAGTGAGATCGACGAAAGGGCGATCCGCGCTGCAATGACGACGCGGGAGCTCCCCGACGTCGATCTTTTGATCCGCACGAGCGGCGAGGCGCGCATCAGTGACTTCTTGCTCGTCGAGGCCGCCTACGCGGAGCTCCTGTTCCTGCCCATCATGTGGCCCGAGTTCCGTCCCGAGACGCTCCACGCCGCGGTCGACCAATACATGGGCCGCGAGCGCCGCTACGGGTTGACCTCGGAGCAGCTCGATCGCAAGTGCGAGGGCGAATCCGCAGTGCTCGCGGCGGCCTCCGCGGTACTCATGTAGCGAGCCTGGGGCGCCCTGAAACGGAGGCGCGAGGTCAGAACGTCACGGTGCTGATGTTGAGCGACTTGGTGCGCTCACGCCATTTGACTTGTGACACCACTTCACGGAGGCACGTTTCGAGTTTTGGATTCTTTGGGGTCGTCTTTACGTCGACGCCGACGCAACGACCGTCCCACACGGCGAAGCGGATCTCGGAAATGGCTGGAGGGGGTGAGCTTACACGGCTCGTAGAGATCGACGTTGAGCAGTGGTTTGTCGAGGGCCTCTTGCTCGAGGTTTTCTCGAGGCAGACCTTGGGGCACGGCCTTGATGGCGTCGTCGACGGAGCCGCCTTCTTTGAAGTCGGGCTCGGGATTGTCTTTGACCGAGTTCGAGCTGGTGGTTGGCGCGTCCTTCTTGCGCGCGCCCTTCTGGTCACCGGACACGTCCTTCTGCTCAACATCGTCCCAACCGTGATCCTCGACTTTGGCGCTCTTTGCCTTGTCGCCGGAGGCGTCACCCTTGTCGTCGGTGGTTGAATTCGCCGCTTCCGAGTTCGCCGTGTCATCGGCAGATTGCGCAGGTTTGGCCCCACCAGAGCAGGCACCCAAGGCAAGAAAACTCGAAGCCAGAAGCGCGAACGAGAAGCGGAGACGCACCATGGCGGCGAAGATACGCCCGTTCGCAGCGCCGGGTCAAAGGGCCCGATGCGTCCACGCGGGCGATTTTCGAGCCTCGGCATGCCCAAAAGGGGCGTACCCCGAGCCCACGAAAACCGTCACCAAAACGGGCGACAGCAGCCCGAACTCGACGCTCCCCTTGACAAACCGCGCAAACCATGGCGACTTTACCCCGCTTTTCAAGCGTTTGCGCCCGTAGCTCAGTTGGATAGAGCAGTGGGTTTCTAACCCACTGGTCGCAGGTTCGAGTCCTGCCGGGCGTGCGAAGTCGAGGGAGCGAAGCGGACGAGGCTTCGCACGCCTGGCCGCGAAATCCCTTCGACCCGGAGTGCACGCAGTCCACGAAGTGGACGAGTAGCACGGAGGGCCACGGTCCCGAGCCTGGCGAGGGAACGCCCGAAGGGCGTAGTGAATCCTGCCGGGCGTGCTCTGTGTTGGCCTTCGGCCAGCAAACATCGGGGGGCTGGACTTAGACCTTACGCAGCTCGCCTGCCGGCACTTCCGCACCGTAGGTGCTTCGCTTGCACAGGGTCAGGCCGGTGCGAGTCCTGCCGGGCGTGCTCTTTGTTGGCCTTCGGCCAGCAAACATCGGGGGGCTGGACTTCAGACCTTACGCAGCTCGCCTGCCGGCACTTCCGCACCGTAGGTGCTTCGGTTGCACAGGGTCAGGCCGGTGCGAGTCCTGCCGGGCGTGCTCTGTGTTGGCGGAGCTTGCCGAACTCGACGAGGATCTTGCGAAGTGCTGCGCTCCGAACGACGGCTTGGACCTGCGCAGGCGCTCCTCGCTCTCAACGAAGCGGCCGTAGATGGTGCCGCCGAAGCCCTCTTCGATGCTCTCGCGAGACTTTCGGGTTGCTTCGGTGTTCGGGATGCTCGGGCCCCATGCGCACGACTTCCGAGCTCGAGCGGCAACCGAGCATGCGTTGCACGGCTTCGAGCAGTCGCACGTCTTCCGCCGAGAACCGAACGCCCTTCGTCGTTACCGTCATGCACGGTGTTCGACAGAGTTGAAAGACGTCGTTGAGTGGTTTCGCAACGTGCAAGACAAGAGAGTAGGAACCTTGTCCGACTGACTCGAAAGTGCCCCGGTCCACGCGACCTTGCCCCGGTCCACGCGACCTCGCCCCGGTCCACGCGACCTAGTCGTGCGAATGGAAGTTGTCTGTCACTCGTCGGATTCGATCTCGACGTCGCCACTCATCGCCAATGCGAACCGCTCAACGAGCGCATCGCGACGAACGCCGCTATCGTGCTGAACGGTTCGACTCGCCTTCACCCATCTACGCTGCTGGCGTCGCACACCACAGACGAGTCGGTGCTCCTGTGCGCACGCATCCGCCCCGTAAAGAGGCGGCGCGAGTGAAGGTGACGCAGGGTGGCCTCGCAGCCTTCCGGCGTAACGAGAGCGACGAGATTCCACTGCACGCACATATGGTCTATTGTCACGCGACATCGCATGGAACGAGGGCGCCCGAAGGGTGGCCACCGTCGATGCGGCGATGATTCGTAAAGGCTCTGGCCCATGTCGCCTCTGAAATGCTTCACCATCACGTGCTTCGCTATCTCGTGCGACAGAGCGCCAACGTCGGTGCCCGCGTCCAGCGCGGCAGGCGTGAAACACACGCCAGGTAAGGTCCCAACGCAGACGCAGGCTCCGCCTTCCTCACCGTCGGCTCTACGAGCGATTCTGGCGGATGTCGCTGCTACACCGGAACGATACGTCGATCGTCTCATCACCGTCCGCGGACGCGTCGCCGTGTGTCCAGGCCTTTGCGACGCGATCAAGTTTCTTTGCGGGAGCGTTCCTCCGACTGAAGGCAATTGCGAAGGTTACGTCGCGCTAAGTTCAGAGCGTACGGAACAGAGCGAGGTTCGCTGTATCGGAGGAGCGGGTCAGGGGCCGTTTGAATCGATTCAATTGCACTCAGATGATGACCGATTTGCCTGTCGCGGTCATTGCGGCAAATGGGCATGCCCAGCCGTCGAACTCGGCAGGAGCTACGAAGCCACGGGACGTCTGCGCAAACGACCTAAATCGGAAGGCCACGGTCTATACGTATTCGAACCAGAGACGGTCGATGCCGTCGAGTAGTCGACGGGAGCTACTCTCATGCGGCGACGGGATCCTTCCTCGCAGGACTGCGTGCTCGGCTTCGGACGTCTACTCCAGCCAACGGATCTCTATGCTACGTCTCGGCGCTCGCACGAACCGCACGGCTGGCTCCCCAACCGTCGCTGCCGCGTAGCACCGGTGTCCCTCAGGGATCCCTAAGTACTCCGCGAGCGCCGAGAACCGCCTCAGGTGCTCACCCGCCGCGGCGCCTTGCATCAGACCGTTCCAACATGTTCCAAGTCCCTGCGCGTGAGCCATGAGAAGCACCGTCGTCATCGCTGCATCACAATCCGCCTGTGGGGTCGATGAAGCAATCGGTGCATGGGCGAAGATGGCTGCGGGAGCGTCGTGACAAATCGAATCCCGACCTTCCTCCCACTCATCGAGCCGCATGGCAATATCTGCAGCGACCGTGCGCGCCGCCCTCGCGGAATCGTCGAAGTGAGCTGCGAACCGCACGAGTGGGCCGTTGATCAGGCGCAACAAGCGACGCAAATAGTCCACGGTGAGTTCCCTCACCGCTGCCATACGTGTTCGACCGGAAACGACGACGAAGCTGCGCGTCCAACCGACGCGTCGATGTGGACTGCCCGGCGCGTACGCGGCCGCATCGAGGATGGCGTTTAGTCGCTCGCGAGACGGAACTTCCTTACGATAACGCCGAATCGAGCGACGACCGGCAATCATGGTCTTGGCCGTTGCAGCCAAGCCAGCTTCCGACTCCGGCAGGGCCGAGAGCTGTCCCCGGTCGAAACGGTCGTGTAAAATCGCACCCTTTGGACAAAGCGCGATACAATGGCCGCAAGCGCAACACTCTTCGGGATGAGCCACCTCTGGCAAACCGTCTTTTCCCCGTGCGAAGACACGCACTGGGCAGAGCCCGATGCAGACACCATCGCGTCGGCATCGTTCTTCGTCGATGGTGATCGTTGGAACATCCGTGTCTCGACTCATCTCATTCTCCGCTTCTGCGTCGTCCGCTACTTTCGGGTGCGCGCTCCAGTCGCGCCACTGGCATCGTTTCTTGGCAAAATCTTCGAGGTATCGACAGACACCATCGAATTTGCTGGCACTCGATGGATGCGTTGAGGCAAAAGGGCGGCCGCAATGCTCGTCCGGATAGGCATAACATTAGCGTCGGCGACCCTTTTGGCCAGCTGCAGCCACCTCAACCTATCCGACGGCGAGGAAAACGTCGGCGGCGATACCCGATACCATACGTCCTTCGAAACAACGGATCAGCCGCTCATCGCGAGCTCTTACGATGAGTCGAACCGTCCGCGATCCGTCGAAATGCTGACGAAACCCGACGGTGGGCCAAGTCGCGCTTGGAATGCAAAGCCCGGTGTGGGATTTACCGGCCTTCGCTCTGTCCGATACGAAGGTCACGTGGAATCGGTAGCGGGTGGAACGGCAACGAACCGCCTGTTCGACGTAAGCCTCTCGGTCACGGAGAATACCGAACTTTCATATCTCATTTTCCCAGACGAACAGAAGTCGGACGCGGGATACCCGAGCACTTACGTCTCGGTGGACTTGGCCTTCAGTGACGGCACTTTTTTGAGTGACCTTGGAGCCGTCGACCAGCACTTTGCACAGCTGAATCCGCGGGGCCAAGGAAACTCACGCTCTCTCTTGTCCGGCGAGTGGAACAAAAAAGTCGTCCGCTTGGGTCAATGGGCGAAAGGCAAGACCATCAAGCGTGTTCTCTTGGCCTTCGACGCCCCACGTGGGCCTGTGGATTTCGGCGGCTACATCGACGACATCCATATCGCAGAGGTCAATCCAGCCGAATCATCCTCGCTCTCGGAGTATGTCGTTACCACGCGCGGAACGAACTCGAGCGGAGCCTATTCACGAGGCAGCACCATTTCTGCCACCGCGGTTCCTCATGGATTCAACTTCTGGACGCCCGTCACGGACGCTGGCTCAGACAGCCGTCTCTATTCCTACCAGCAGCAGAACAACCCGAACAATCTTCCGGAGCTGCAGGCGCTTGCCCTAAGCCACGAACCTAGCCCCTGGATTGGAGATCGTCAGAACTTCCAGATCATGCCGCAAATTGCCGTCGGGCTCCCGATCGCCGATCGCCGAGCCCGCGCGCTTGCATTTCGACATGAAAATGAAGTAGCGCGCGCACACTATTACGGCGTCCGCTTCGAGAACGGCATTGAAGCCGAAATTGCCCCACAAGACCACTCCGCGATCTTTCGATTTACCTTTCCGCAGGACAGCGCGTGTCTCGTCTTCGATCACCGTAACAACGACGGTGGCCTTACTCTCGATGCGAACCGTCGCGAACTTTCCGCCTACAGCGACGCGCGAAGTGCACCCTCCGTCGGTGCTTCTCGCATGTTCATATACGCCAAGTTCGACAGCCCCGTAAATTCGAGCGGAATGCTGCCTGACGGTGGGGGTCCTGACGTAACTGGATACTTCTGCTTCGACATTGGCACGTCGAGACGTCCCGTCATCATGCGCATTGCCACGTCGCTCATCAGCGTCGCGCAGGCCAAACGGAATCTGATGCAGGAAATTGCGAACACGGAAGATTTCGAGGATGTGAAGGAGCGCGCCAAGGCGCAATGGGACTCTGCGCTGGGCGTCGTGCGCGTCGAAGGCGCAAACATCGATCAACTTACGACCCTCTATTCCAATCTCTATCGACTCTTTCTCTATCCGAACTCCGCATTCGAGAACGTTGGTACGCGTGAGGCTCCCGATTATCGCCACGCGAGTCCGGTGGTCGATCCCGAGTCGGCGTCCACTCCGACGGAGACTGGCGCGCGTGTAATGCGCGGCAAGCTGTACGTGAACCATGGCTTCTGGGACACGTACAGAACTGCTTGGCCCGCGTTCACACTGCTTTCACCCAAAAAGACCGGCGAGATGATCGATGGCTTCGTCCAACAGTACACGGACGGCGGGTGGATCGCGCGCTGGTCGGCTCCGGGCTACTCAGACATGATGATCGGCACCAGTTCCGACGTCGCTTTCGCAGACGCGTACGTCAAGGGTATCACCAACTTCGACGTAGAAGCTGCCTACCGCGCCGCGAGACGCAACGCCATGGTCGTACCGCCTCACGGTGGCGTCGGTCGCAAGGGTCAAGAGAGTTCCCCATTCCTTGGGTACGTTTCCAATGCAACGAGCGCTGGCTTCTCGTGGTCCATGGCCTCCTACCTCAACGACTTTGGGATTGGCAACATGGCGCTGGCGTTGTCCAAGAAGTTCAACGGAGAAAAACGGGCTCGGTACGCCGTAGAAGCAGAGTACTTCCTCGAACGCTCGTTGAATTATCCGACGCTCTTCAATCCGGAGCTCTCCTTCTTCTTGGGCCGCTCTGCCGATGGAAAGTGGTCCACGTCGAAGGAGTCCTATGATCCGCGCAATTGGTGGGGCGACTATACTGAAACCAATGGTTGGAACAGTGCCTTCGAAGCACCCCATGATGGTCGAGGGCTTGCCAATCTCTATGGTGGACGAGCGGCCCTGGCACAGAAACTGGATGAGTTCTTCAGAACCACCCCCCCGACCGAGCAATATCGCTGGAGCGTCGACGCAATTCACGAAGAGCTCGAAGCGAGGGACGTGCGCTTGGGCCAACTCGGCCTCAGCAATCAATCGTCCTATCACATTCCATACATGTATTTGTTCGCAGGGCAACCAGCGCGCGCGCAAGAGACGGTTCGCGAAGCCATGCGCCGACTCTTCGTAGGCAGCGATATCGGACAAGGGTATCTTGGGGATGAGGACAACGGCGCCACGTCGGCTTGGTATCTCTTCGGCGCACTCGGGTTTTACCCGCTCCAAGTGGGCAGTCCATTTTACGTGATCGGCTCGCCGTTGTTCCGAAAGGCGACGGTACACCTCGAAAACGGTAAACGCATCGTCATCAATGCACCCAATAACTCGGCTCGCAACGTCTACGTTCAGCGCCTGACGATGAACGGTAAACCCTATGAAAAGACATATGTCGCCCATGACGTACTCGTCGAAGGAGTAACGCTAGATTTCGACATGGGGCCGAGACCATCACGCTGGGGTAGCTCGGAAGCTGCCGCGCCGCTCTCGCTGACGACGGGCGCAGATCGCCCCAAACCCCTCGCCGATGTCACCAAGAGCGCAGAGACGTCCTGCAATGCCTGCTCCAACGCGGGTGGTCTATTCGACGACACGTCGCTCACTGAGGTTACCTTTTCGCGAGACGAAGCAAGCGTTGAGCTGAATTTTGCGCCGAACTTGCCGGAGATCCGCTTCTACACCCTCACATCGAGCGCCGAGACGAAGGACCCATCGCAGGTGGTCCTGCTGGGCTCGAATGACGACACCGAGTACGTTCTTCTCGATCGACGCACGCAACTTGGCTTTAGAGACCGTCGCGAAACGCAGGTCTTCAAGAATCGCTTCACCGGGCAAATACTCCCGTTACCGGCTGATTTTTCGCGGGCGCGCTCCCGTGTCGCTTTCGGAAGTGGAGCTCCTTGCCAAACCGTAGTCACCCTCACGAGAGGCTCCCTTGGTGCTGAAACTCAAGGAGTCGGCATTGGGCGACTTCGGAACTCTCGTCGCGAGGCGCCGCACTTGATCCTTGCCGATTCGGAGCCCAAACGGCACGCGAACCGAGCGCAGCCAATCGCTCGAGCAGCATGCTCGACGGGCGAAGCTTCCCTCGACAGCCTGCCGACTTCCGCTGACTTCCCGGCGTTGTCCGGGTGCACTCGTTGCCGCATTGGGCTGAGGTGGAGCGCACTTCGTCCCAATCCTACGAGGGTTGGCTTACTCTCGAAGCGGAACCGAAGCGGCGATTTCGCGGAATGTCTTGTCGCGAGATTTTGAACGCCGTACTCGAGCTTTGCCGAGTTCGCACGCCCCAGCGGTGAGGCAGCTCGCGAGCGACTCCACGCCGCACAGTATGCTCCACCGCGCGCCCGTTCTCACCGCGCGCCCGTTCTCACCGCGCGCCCGTTCTCACCGCGCGCCCGTTCCCACGACGCGCCCGTTCCCACCGCGCGCCCGTTCCCACGACGCGCCAAACACAAAAGCCAAAGTAGTTCCCCCGCAGGGCAAATCCGCTTCAAGGCTTACGCAATCGGACTGGTCATCGAGGAAATTGCGGCTCGAAGTGCGGCGAAGGCAAGGCGGCGTTGCTTCGGACCGCCCATGTGGCGCAGAATCATCCGATGCGACTTCCCCTGCCCGCGGCATTACTTCTGATGTGGCCACTTGGATGTGGTGATAGCGGCAAGCGTGCCACTCGGGACTCGAGCCACGGCGGCGAAGGCTCGGTTTCGGTGTGCAATCGGGAGAAACCAGGCCCAACGAACACGGGCGTCCCCGCAGGAGCGGTGCTAACCCCGAGTGGTTCGCTCAAGATCGAGACGGACGGTGCTGTCGTCGAGAACCTGGCAATCGACGGCGAGATTGCCGTCTTGGCTGACGACGTGACGATCCGCAACGTACGAATCCGCAGCGGCGATTACTATCCGATCCGATACTTCGACAACGATAACCGGGGATTGCTCATCGAAGACAGCGAAATCGAAGGCACGTCGGATGACGTCACCGCGGCTCTATCCTTCGCCAATTACACGGCTCGTCGACTCAACGTTCATGGCAGTGCTGACGGCTTCAAGGCTGACGAGAACGTGCTCATCGAGGATTGCTGGATTCACGATCTCCGTAATGCTCCCGAGCAACACAACGACGGCGTCCAGTCCACCGGCGGAAAGGGCGTCACGCTGCGACACAATGCGATTTCTGGGGCGAGTAACGCCTGTGTCCAGACTGGCGACGAAAACGCGGCAACCGAGGACCTCACGATCGAGTGCAATTGGCTTTCGGGTGGAGGATACACCTTGAACATCCGCGGTACTGGCGAAACTCGGCCCAGGAATACGAGGATTGTCGATAACGTCTTCTCGAGGGACTTCGAGTACGGCCCTTGGACGTTGGACGATCCCGATCCAGAGGTTTCAGGCAATACGTACGAGGACGGCACTCCGGTGACGTATCCGTGAGCGGCTAGTCTTACCGGTAAAATGGGGGCCGGCAGAACGACGCCAAGGAGCGGACGGAGACTCAAGACACCAGCTGCATCGACCGGTGCGGAGCCGCTCCCGCAACGTCCTGGCCTACGTCATTTGCTCGTAGTGCAACGGGGAAAGGACATCACCCCGAAACCCCGAGCGCGACTCACACTTTGCTAACTCGACGGCATTCGTACGCGCCGTCACGTGAGCTTGCGTCGTACGCTGCTGACCTTGTCCGCCAGAGTCTGTTCGCGGTCCGTGCGGGTACCCAATTTGATAATCGTCGAGATGCGCGGCGCGCCGAGCCCATGAACTGCCTCGTGGCAGGCTTTGATTGCATTCATCACCTGATCCCACTCGCCTTCGATGTTGGTGCCGTTGGCATGAAGCTCGACACAAAGCCCATGTGCCGATCAGATCTTTTGGCACTCGGCGACATAGGGCGAGACGCTTACGCCCACTCCAAGAGGGATCAGGCGGAAATCCACGATGACTTGCACCAGAAAGCCTTCACATGAAATGTCCTCATGGTCAAGACGATGCGCCGTTCGTCGCCTCGTGGCCATCATCGCCCGTCGCGGTTGAGCGACGCGCGTCGCTGGACGACGCCCGATGCTGAACGACACTCGGACGGCTTGGGCGTGAGGTTTTGACCGGGAAGACCCGCTCATTTGCGACCAGAGCCGCAGCAATGACAAATCCCGGTGCGGCCTCGGACGGAGGTGACAAATCTGTCACTCCCCCGAGTGCGCACGGTCACGCAGGATAGCGCCCGAGGTTTCCCCCATGCTCTTTTGGAGTGCTCCGACTCGGGTTGCTGCGTACGGCTTTGCCTTCGTCCTCGCGACGGTCATCAGTTGTAGTGACGGTCCATCACACGACGGGAGCGCCGGCAGCGGTGGAACCTCGGCCGTAGCCGGCGCTTCCAATGCGCTCGGAGGCACGACAGCTACCGCTGGGCGACCTGGACAATCTGAAGTCGGCGGAAGGTTACAACAAGGTGGGACAACCGGCGCAGCAACGGCATTCGGTGGAACCCGTCCAACACTCGGCTCGGCTCTTGGCGGTGCGGCTACGAGCACCGGAGGCGCCGCGATGAGCAGTGCTGGTGGCAGTGGCGGCAGGACGTCGACATCGCACGTCGGTGGCACGACGAGCGGAGGGAGTAGCTCGAGCATCAACGGGGTCACCCTCGTTCCGGATGCCTCTTGGGCGTGTGGGATGGCAGGCGGGATCCCGGAACCGACTCGTGGCACCCTCGTACTCAACGCAAAGCTACAATTGCAGGAGAACCACGAAGTTGGCGAGACGCAGTACGGGCATCGTCGAATGTACGTCGTGAAGGGTGGAACATTCACCGGCGATAAAGTCAAGGGCACCGTCCTCGCGGGTGGATTCGACTTCGAACTCACCTTGTCGAACGGTTCCGTCGAGCTCGAAGAAATTCTCGTGCTGCGAACCAGTGACAACACGCCTATTTATCTTCGGATCTGCGGGGTGGCTCCGGGCGGTGCCGAGTCGGTTCGGATCGTTCCAGATTTCGAAGTAGCGACGTCGAGTTCCGCCGCATGGCTCAATTCCGGAAAATTCGTCGGTACGCGGGTCGTCGACTCATCGAGATCCATGCTCGAGCTCGAGATTTACGACGTTGCGAACGTCGCCGCCTCCGAACCGCGCGTTCAACTCAAAGATCCTGCAGGCGTCCCCAATCAGCAATGGGAGTGCTCGGGACTGACCGGAACCAAGGGAGCCACCGTATTCACGGAAACCGTCACGCTGGGAGCGTCCGTGAGTATCGGTGCTAGCAAGCGCGGCACGCGAAACATCATTCCCATCACCGGAGGGACGACGAGCGGTCGCGTCACCGGCGCGATAGTAGCTGGCGGCGGCGACTATCAGCTCGTAGGTACGAGCACGACGTTGGACGCGCGATATGCTCTTGCTACCTCGGACGGAGAATACGTCCTGGTAAGGAACTGCGGAGCGATGAACGCCCTCGCCCCCCAATTCGAAGCGCGCGTCGCTGGGTCCTACGCGTTCCTCAACGACAACCAATATCTCAGCTCGGCACCTGGCTCGGCTACGGGTGGAGTGTCCATCACGTTTTATGAACGCAAGTAGCCCTGCCCAAGGTTCGCTGCAAAGGTCGATGGTTGCTCGGGTGCACGGGCCTGCCGTCAGTGTCCACCGCCTTCGACTTTGACGCCTTCCTTGGGGCGCTTGACGAACACGATGAGAAGGCCAGCAATGGCGAAGACCCACGCGAGTTGCGTGAACCCTTGACCAAATGCTCGAATGGTGGACTGCATCGAAAGCCGCAAACCCAAAATCCCGGTCGCTGCTGCGCTCGCATCTGCGACGCGACCGACGAGGCTCGCTTTCAGGGTCGCCAGCTGTTCCATGGTCACGGGATCGAAGACACTGACGTGCGATGCCAACCCGGTCAGGTATGCCTTCGTGTGACGATCCAACATGGTACTCATCCACGCCGTGCCAATCGAACCGCCGAGTTCGCGGGTGAGATTGAAGAGCCCGGCCGCGTTACCGCGCTCTTCGGCTCGCAGATGCGATAGGGCGGCAACGTTTAGGGGAGCGAAGATGAAGCCGAGGCCGAGCGCACGAATGAAGACCGGCATGAGCATGGCGTGTCCGTCCGCGAGCTGCGTGAGCCGCGAATTGTAGAACAGGCTCACGACCAATGCGATTCCCCCAACCATCACGAGGGGGCGCGGATCGACGCGAGAAAGCAGTCGACCGATAATGGGCAACAAGACGAGCTGAATCGCAGAGCCCTTGAGAAACAACAGCCCGATGTCGAGGGCCGTGTAGTGCATGATTGCGCCACAAAACAGCGAAAACAAGAAGTTTGCCGAGAAGAGGCACATACCGACGGCAAAATTGACACCCGTCGCAGCCACGTACGACGGATTGGAAAAGACACGGAGATCGACGACGGGATGCTCCGTTTCGAGCTCGTGCACGATGAAGGTCACGACACTTACCGCGGCCACGACACTCAGCACGATGATCTTTACGCTGTCGAACCAGCCATCGCGATTCCCTTCTTCCAAAACGTACTGCAGTGCCGCCATTCCGACGATGAGCAAGCCAATCCCCGGAACGTCGATGCGCCCTTGCCACGGCTTCCAATTGGGCTCTTCAATCGAGGTCCATGCCATGAATGCCGCCAGCAGCACGAAGGGAACGTTGATCAGGAAGATCCAGTTCCAAGTCGACCACTCGATGAGATAGCCCCCGACGGTTGGGCCGAAGAGCGGAGCCGTAATCGCCCCCAAGCCAAACAGCGCCTGCGCCATTCCATGCTGATGGCGCGGATACCGCGCAAATAGAATGGACTGTGCCGTGGGAATGATTGCTCCACCGCCGAGCCCTTGCAGGATCCTAAAAGCGACGAGCGACGGCAGATTCCACGAGAGACCGCAGAGAACGCTCGCTGCGCCGAACAAGAGCACACTTGCTACGAAATACCGGCGAAACCCAAACCGACGCTGGAACCAACCGGTCATCGGAATGATGACGACGTTGGCCATCATGTAGCCCGTAGAGATCCAGGCGATCTGGTCGAGCGGTATACCGAAGCTCGCGCGAATGTCGTTCAGGGCAACGTTGACGATCGAAATGTCGAGCAGCGCCATGAACGCAGCACACATGACTGCTACGGTGATGCCGACCTTGGAACCGCCAATGAGAACGCCAGCCTCGCCCGGCGGCGAAGGTGGAGTCGATGGCGTGGACGATTGCTGCGAAGGCGCTCGATTGGACACTTCCATGCTACTCGACTCGCACCGTGACTTCGGCGCTCATCCCGGGTCGCCAGGCGAAACCACCGCGATCGTCGACGCGTAGCAGCACCGGGACGCGCTGCACCACCTTCACGAAATTGCCAGACGCGTTGTCCGGCGGGAGCAGGGCAAATCGAGAGCCGGTGCCTGCAGCCAAGCTTTCGACGTGACCGCGGAAAGCTCGTCCTCCCAAGGTGTCGAGTGACACCTCGGCAACTTGCCCCGGTCGCATCGCCCCGATTTGATCTTCTTTGAAGTTGGCGACGATCCACACGTCGTCGAGCGCAACGACTGCCAACAGCGGTCGTTCGGGAGAGACCATTGCACCCGGTTCCACGTTGCGACGCGCAATGACACCGTCGATGGGGGCGCGAATGGTCGCGAACGCCAAGTTCAAGCGAGCCAGCTCGAGAGCAGCCTTCGTCTGCTGAAATCGCGCTTCTGCAAGAGCCAGCTGGGCCCTCGCAGACTGGACTTGCTGAGGCGCGGTCTGAGCTGCTGTCAGTCGACCTCGAGCCTGTTCGACGGTGCCGTAGCCACCGGTGATGGAAGCTTTTACCGCATCGAATCGAGCCCGAGCCTGCTCGAGCCCCGCCGCCGCTTGATCGTAGGTGGCCTGTCGCACATCGAACTCGGCCTGGGATATCGTTCCGTTCTTATGCAGCTCACGCACGCGTTCGAGATCGAGCGTGGCGAGCCGCAATCGCACCTCCGCAGCAGATACGTCCGACTTCGCTTGCTCCAGCTGAGCCTTGTTCGAGGCGACCCCGGAGGTGGCTTGAACGACCCCGCCCCTCGCCTGTCGCAAGCCCGCCTGGGCGTTGGCCTCGGTGAGCTCGAGTTGAGCACGAGCGAGCTCGACGGAAGCCTGAGCCGAAAGGTTGTCTGCCGTGGCTACGTCGACACGGGCGAGGAGCTCGCTTTTATCGAGCTCCACGATGGGTTGCCCTGCCTTTACGGCTTCATTGTCTTTGACCAGGACCTTCGCGACCTGGCCGGGAACCCGCGACGCGACCGAAACCACGTGACCTTCCACTTGCGCGTCGTCAGTGGTCTCTTTACCACGCCGGACAAACCAAATCAGACCACCGATGACGAGCGCGCTACTTGCGAGTGCAATGAATACCCGAACGGCCTTCTTCTTGGTCGGTTTCGGTGGAGTCGACGTCCCTGTGGACGCTGGCGAATCAATACGAGACACATCGGTCATTGGGATTCCGTTGGAACGAGCTGGAGCTGAACCTTCTCGAGCAACTTCACGAGTTGCTCACGCTCGGCGCGGCTCAAGTTGGACATGATCATCGAATGACGCCGGAAATGTGAGGGCAGCACGCGATCGAGCCGCGCCTTACCACTCCGACTCAAGGTCACCATCTGCGCGCGAGCGTCATCCGGATGAGGGCGGCGCTCGATTATTCCGCCCCGCTCGAGGGTGTCGAGTAAGCCGGTCATGGTCGGACGCGTCACACCGATGATTTCCGCAAGCTCCGCCGGAGACAGGCCGTTACGGCGATACCGCAGCGTCATCATCACGGAAAACCGACCATTCGAGAGTCCGTAGGAGGAAAATAGCTGGTCGAAAGCGTCGAGCAGTTGGGATCCGACTCGCAGAAGTGTCAACGAACCGACGACCGCCGAAACGTCCAGCTCGGGATACTCCGCTGCGAATTGCTCGACACTCTCGAGCCGCGTTGCCATTCGGGGGACGAGAGCGCGCATTTAGTTAGGAGCCTTACTATGTTGTCGGGATTGACCTTCGTCAAGGACGGCCCGGCGCGGCGGCCATCCACGGTCCGCGGCCTTCCACGTCGGTTCGGCTGACGTGCGCACGGGCCGACTTGAATTCCATTCATGAACGAGTACAGAAAGTCGGCTGCCGGCCCCCCGCTTGCGCGCCGAGGCCACTCGTCCTCGAAACGGCAACCGTGACAGCGCGAACGGTGCGCTGCATTTTGAATACGCATCAGATGATCGCGAGCCCAGCGCCGGCACACGGAAGCTCGACTCGCAACGCGTCGGTCGGGTCGCGACCAGGCGAATGTCCGTACCCGCGGCGGCCGAGCACACAGGATGAGCAGGATCGGCGGCCACGATTCCTCTTGTCCGAAGCAACCCGATCTCCCCTTCAGACCCGCGGGAGGTGAGTCGAGGAACATCGAGCACTTGCCTTGCGAACCGCGAGCACACCGAAGCCGGTTTGGGCTGAAGTCAGGCAAAACGAGACCGCATTATGAAACAGACGCAGCGTGCCGTTTTCGTGCATCATGGGGCTACTCCGTCGGATTACGATTTCCATGCGGTTGCTTCTCATGGGCTCGGTCACGTCCGCGGTGACGTTGGGAGTGGCTCTTGCGTTCCTCGTCGTCGTCGCGAAGGTTCGCGACTATGGCGTGTCGGCAGCGGCCAATGCGGCCCTCGACGGCCAAAAGGCCATGCTCGTCACCAGTGTCGATAGCATGGCGCAGATCGTCGGAGCCGCGCTCGAAGGCGCACAGTCGGATCGCGAGAAGGTGGCGATCATGACCAAGCTGGTGTCGCCGGTCCGGTATGGCGCCGACAAGAGCGGCTACTTCTTCATCTATCGAGGAACGGTGGTCGTGGTGTTGCCGCCCAAACCATCCCTCGCGGGCACGGATCGCGCCGCAGCAGTCGACAAAAACGGCGTCAAGTACGTCAGCGAATTGTATCGCAACGCGGGCACCGATCGATTCGTGAGGTATGTCTACCCCAAACCGGGCGTAAAAGACGAGGTTGGAAAGCTCTCCTACTCTCAATACATTCCCGGGACGGACTACTGGATTGGCTCCGGGGTTTACGTCGAACAACGTCGATCGACTGCGCACCGATTTGAGCACGGAGATTGCGACGATTGCCGCCAGCGTGACCAGACCGCTCATCACGGCGATTGCGCTCGTGTTCCTGTGCATCATCCTGCCTGGGACTTGGCTCATGTGGCGCTCCATCGTGCAACCGCTCAATGAGGCCGTCAGCACCACGACGATGGTCGCGCTAGGTCGCCTACACACGGCAGAAACCCTGACCTACGACGACGAACCCGGCAGGTTGGTGACAGCCCTCGACGTCATGACGAACCGGTTGCGGGAGGTCGTCGGACGGGTTTCGCGGGGTGCGAGTAGTGTGGCGAGCAGCGCAACGGAGCTGACGGCCTCGTCATCTGCTTTGGCGAGCGGCTCGAGCTCTCAAGCAGCGTCGGTGACCGAGGTCTCCGCGGCCATCGATCAGATTACGGATTCGATCAGTGCCTCTGCCGAAAGCGCGAAGCGCACGGAGCAGCTTGCAAAAACAGCGGCGCTATCCGCCAAAGAAGGCGCCCAAAAGGTGCACGACACGGTTAGGGCCATGAACACCATCGCCGAGAAGGTGAGTTTCGTCGAGGAACTTGCTCGACAAACCGACCTATTGGCGCTCAACGCTTCCATTGAAGCCGCGCGAGCGGGTGAAGCGGGCAGAGGCTTCGCCGTCGTCGCCCAAGAAGTCAAGCGCTTGGCAGAGAGGAGCGGCGACGCCGCAGTCGAAATCCGCGAGATGACGCAGACCAGTGTCCGAATCGCCGGCGACGCCGGGCAGACGATTGCCCAAATCGTACCCGACATCGAACGAACGGCGAATCTCGTCAAGAGCATCACGGAATCGTCCCTGTCGATTCACAAGAGCGCCTCCGAAATCAGCGCGGGAATGCAGCAACTCGATCACGTCGTCCAACAGAATGCTGCAGCTTCCGAGGAATTGACCGCAACCAGCGAAGAACTGGCTGCGCGCGCCGAGGAGCTGAACCAAGCGATGTCCTTCTTTGCCCTGTCCTAGGCGCCCGACGACTCGTGGTACGGTTCGAGCCGTTGTCTCGATTCAATTCAGCTGCGACACGCCCCTCGCCAATCGCTCGCTAACGGCTCGAACGTAGGACGCGAGCTCAGCCGGCTCCAGCAACTCGAAATCTGTCCCGACGTGGACGATGAGCGCGGCCAGTGCTTCCAAAGACTCCGCACCGAGCGTGATGACGGTCTGCCCTTCACCGCAAGCCTCGAACACGCCTATCCACGACGGGATACGACGTTTGGCATCGGAGATCGACACCTCGATGCGGATGCGGGCGCGATACCGATAGGCCGAGGCCGTGATCGCACGAGAAACATATTCCTCGAAGCCCCCCGACGGGGATTCGCGCGGGGCGAAGCGGGCCCCCGCACGCACACCCGAACTACCATCGATGCGATCGACGCGAAAGGTTCGCCAGTCACCCCGATCGATGTCCCAGGCAACCAGGTACCAAACACGACCGGTATGAACCAAACGGACGGGTTCCACATGCCGGGCAGTGCGCTCCCCTTTTCGGTCGGCATACTTGAAGTCGATGCAGCGCTGATCCCGACAATTCGCGGCGAGATCCGCGAGCAAGGTGGGATCGACCACGTGCTGACCGTTCGATAACGACAGCATCACGTCTTTGAGTGACTTCCATCGACGCCGTAGGCGAGAAGGCAGCAGTTGGTCGAGCTTGACGAGGACGCGTAAGGCAGCGTCCGTGAATTGAGTCGCCGCACCGCTCATTGTCCCAATTGCCATCGCCACCGTTAGTGCCTCCTGATCGTCGAGAAGCAGCGGCGGCGTGTTCGAACCCGCGCCGAGACGATATCCTCCCCCAGGCCCGGTACAGGACTCGATGACATACCCCAAATCACGAAGACGGTTTACGTCGCGACGAATCGTGCGGGCATCCACCTCGAGCCGCTCACTCAAATCCGCTCCGCACCATTCCCGTCGAGCTTGCAGCAATGACAGTAGGCGCAAGACCCTAGTCGCTGTGGTCATCGACAGCGATTATCATTGAGGACACAACCTGTCCGCAATGCCTGATACGTTGTGCGCATGGCAAAACGAACATTCAAGGGGAGCTGTCACTGCGGTCGCGTAAAATTCGAGGCCGAAATCGACTTGGCTCAAGGCACGTCCAAGTGTAACTGCACCAGCTGCTGGAAGCGGCGCTGGTGGAGCGCGCGTTGCGCACCGGAAGACTTTCGTCCCTTGTCTGGCGAGGCGGAGTTGGTCTGGTATCGGCAAGGCACCACGACGGGGCGCGGCGGCTTCTGCAAACACTGCGGGGTCAAAACCTACGTCTTCGTCGAGAAAGCGGACTGGAATCCGACAGAGTACGTGTCGATCAACGTCGCGACCCTCGACAATCTCGAATCCGACCGAGCTCGTCGAAGCGCCGACTCAATACTGCGACGGCCGCAACGACAATTGGTGGAACGCCCCTGCCGAAGTCAGGCACCTTTAGAGCGCCGACCGGTTTGATTACCGTCACGAAGACGCCGAAACCGAAGCGAGCTGAGCGCCCGCGGAGCGAGCCCCGGAAGACGACTAGCGGTCATTTGAGGAGCACAGCGACGAGGCCGCTCGGCGCAGCGAGAGGATCGGCGTTTGCAGTAGGCAATTCGAACCGGTCGGTGCTCTTGGACGTTCCCACGGCGGTCAGGCAGTAACTATTGCTCATCGCTCGCGGGGCGATGAACCGAGCTCGGTGACCGTCCCGCTCCGAGTGGTCGCGAAGACGGGCGAGCAGCGTTACGCGCCGCAGCGTCACGCGCCGCTCCCGCCCGCTCCTCCCCTATTTCGCCCACGCGACGATCGCGTAGATCGCCCCGGCCAGTAGAAACAGGGGAAGGGCTATCAAGCCCGCCAATATCAAGAACACGCCCGAGACGAAGGCATAATCGCCCCATCCAGGCTGGATGTCGCCGCCCGCGTGCTTTCGTAACAGCTGCAGGTTCTGTGTTGCCGCCCGATGAAATACGTCGAAGACATCGCCAACTACGGGAATCGTCCCGACTACCGCGTCGATTCCGAGATTGAAGAGCATTCGGAGCAGGATGACCTTCGGCACGCCTTGCCGAAATCCGACCCAGATGAACGACGCCGTGATGAGCGCGGTCGCAGCGTCAGCTGCACCCGGAAACACAAGTCCGAGTAGGGCATCGAACCCAAAGCGGATTTGCGTACCCGGAACGACGAATGCGGTATCGAGCAGTCGTGCGAGAGTCTCCGTCCAGCGGGGCGGAGCGACTACCACATTTGGGTTGACCCGACGCGGGCTCATATCACTCATGCTAGCGCAGAAGACCGCTACCGCACCACCCGTGCTCCGACGGCTGACGCCCCAACGGGAACGTCAACCGTCGTGATCACGGGCGGCGAACCAAGTCTTCGAGGTGTTCAGGCTCTGCTCTAGTGTGCCATTCACCAGGATGTCGAGGGTTGGCGTCAAGGCAAGCTTTGCGGCGTAAGAGCCAAGCTGAGAATGGGCACACCGCCGCAACCGAAGGTCATCGCGACTGGCGTGTTCGCGACTAAGGCAGGCGGATGAGTCGCAGCTTCGCCCTCGGTCGCCGATCCGTCGGAATAGGAATCTAGAACGCTATCCGTAAATCATCCCCCGGTCGTCTCCGGCGGTACGAAGCCGTCGTCGAAGTCCACCGTGGCGTTTGGAGCGACAACGGGCGCAACGTTCTTGCGCTGAAGGCAATCGATCGCAACGGAGGTCGCAGTCGACGAGCCAATCGGGATTGGACAGCGGTCCGTGCGCTGTTCTGCCGCAAGAGAGAGTTGTCGGTGCGGCGTGACAACGACGCTCGCAGTCGACGAGCCAATCGGGATTGGACAGCGGTCCGCGCGCTGTTCTGCCGCAAGAGAGAGTTGTCGGTGCGGCGTGACAACGACGCTCGAGCGCCATGACGGCGTTTTCGCGACCGTTTCGGCGTCGAGAACGCCGTCGCGTTTGCGAGCCGCGTCAGCCCTAGTCAAGATTGCGAACCAGCTCGCTTCCTCCGCAGTTCAACGAGTCGCGCTCCTCACATGCGCCTGAGTACCCTGACGCCCCACCCAGCCATCGCGCCGTTCATCCATCACTTCTGGGTGTTCGAGAGCGCCGTGGGATTGCCGTCCGGAGACGCTCGAGTCGTTGTGCCCAACGGTCGACACAAGCTCATCGTACCTTACCGCAACGGATTGACGGCGTCGCCCTTCGACAACGGCACTGCTCGTGCTCAGCACCATGCCGCTGGCGATGCGGTGTTGGTCGGGCTTTGGGAAGAACCAACGATCATCTCCTCCAGCGAGGTGGAGACCGTCACCATCGGCATCGAGTTCCATCCCCACGGCCTTTCGCGATTCTTTCCCGTTGTTGCAAGCGAGTTGACCCAGCGCATCGAGTCGATGGAAGCGGTGTTGGGCAACGCCGGGCGAGCGTTGGGGCAGCGCGTCGGCGGCGCCCGCTCCATCGACGAGGCCGTCGATATCGTCCGCGACTTCCTCCTCGATCGGTTCGTCAAATCCGCGGAAACACCCGAACTCGTACGGATTTCCCTGCAGCTATTGGCGTCGAGCCAATACCGCATGGACGTGGCCGAGCTCGAGCGAAAAATGGGCTATTCGCGCCGCTATCTGCATGCGCTCTTCGCCGAACACGTCGGCTTGTCCCCGAAACGGCTCATGGGAGTCCTCCAATTCGAGCAGCTTTACCGCAAGTTCTCGCAGAACAAGTCCGTGGAACAGCTCAAGCGGGATGCCTTGCAGCTCTTCTACGATCAGTCCCACTTCATCAGGAACTTCCGTCGCTTCACCGGCTACGCACCAGGAAGGTTCGCGGAGCTCGACAACGAGTTCGGACGGATCTTCTACGTCGCGACAACTCCGTCGCACGCCGCCCCGGGTGAGAGCAGCAGGGAACGGTTGCCGCCCGATGCACGATGACGCGACGGCTACCGCAGGTGGTTTACGAAGCCGAACAAACCGTCGGCGAGGACGGCAGTGACGCTCGCTCCTAGAATCGCTCCGCTTCCGCGACGACGGTGAACGTACGGTTCCCGGCCTGGAGGTTTCTGCCGTAGACCGTGCAGCAGTTCCCATTCGTACAATACCCTAGCGACCTCCTCCCTCAGGATTGACCAGAAACGGCCCGGTCGGGCCCGTCAATCCAATCCCGAGAGAGAATATGAACCGACTCATCAACTGGCTCGAGCTACCCACCCTTGACCTGGAGCGCGCCAAGACATTCTACGAGAGAGTGTTCGCGGAACAGCTCGCGCCCCTCACCCTAGGTGAGCTGCGCTACGCGCTCTTTCCAACGCGAAACCGATTCAACACGGGCGCGCTCGTCCAAGGGAACGGTTACTTGCCGTCCGAGGCTGGGCCGTTGCCGTACCTGGACGCAACGGATGGCATCGACGTCTTGCTCGAACGGATCGTCGCCGCCGGTGGAACCGTCGTCATGCCAAGAACCTATCTTTCACCCGAAGCAGGCGAGGTCGCCATCTTCATCGACTGCGAGGGAAATCGCGTCGGTCTGCAATCTGCCGTCGAGAGCAAGGACTCCACGCCCATCACCGACGAAACGATGCACCAGTTACTCGGTAGCGCGACTCCCGTCGTTACATTTCTCGTGCGCAAGGGTCCAGCATATGACGATCCTGCTTCCGCGCCGCTCCAATGGGAACACGCGCGCTACCTATTCGGACTTTTGCGCGCCGGAAAGCTCGCGTCCGTCACCGTGCTGATGGACGGAACGGACGTATTGGGCATAGGTACGCTCACGGTTCGAACGAAGGAGGAAGCCGAAGGGCTCCTGAAGGAGGATCCCAGCGTGCGCGGGGGGCGGTTCACGATGCAGATCCTTACCGGACCGTCCTTCTCGGCTGGTGAGGTTTGAGCGAAATTCCCGCTGATCCGGGGTGGCGGAGTCGACCTTACCGGGTCGCACTCGGTCACCCGCATGAATCCGCTGATCGCCTGCGCGACATTCTGATACGTTGGTAGGACGATGTGTCGATTGCCTGCGTCCAAGCGTCTTGCGTGCATCGCAAGCCTCGTCATCCTCGAAAGCTGCGCACAAGAGTCGGTGTTACCTCGCGCACGAGCCCCGGAGGTACCCGACGCGCAAGCGCGTTGCCGCGCCGCGGCGGCCAACGAAAGCCCGCTCATTACGGAATGGTCATCTGCAGAGAAGGCCAACCTCCAGGCGAGACTTCGCGCGGGAGGGCTCGCCGTCGAGTTCTCGGGGTGCGGCATGCGACCATTGACGGGCTGCACCTTGCGCGGCAGTTATCGTTGGCAGCGAACGACCATTTCGTCGGAGGCGATTCAAATCCGAAACGAAGACGAGCTGTTCGCGAAGTTGCCGCTCGGCGCTCTCGCTCTCGAAAGTGAACTCGCCCGTTCCGGCCGTCTCGAAGTGCGCACGACGGTCTCGGGACAATACGTGCTCGAAGGCTCCACTGCCGCGGACGTGCCCGATTATGGGGATTGCGCCCAAGCGACGCACCTGCTCGTCTCGGTGTCGATCGGGAGCTTCAAATTGAACTCAGGAGGGACACTCGAGATCGGCGGCGGCGCGACGATGGGAGTAGCGACGACGGGCGCCCGAACGAGTAGCTCGGAAGTGCTCTTGCGCGAGTCCGGCGATGCGGAGAGTTGCAAACTCTCCTCCGACGAGCTCCCAAACATCGGTTGCAGCTCACCGATTCAGGCGTTTCTCGTGCCCCTGCCACGCTTCGCCAAGGAACGAGGCAGCGGAACCCTACGCGTCACGTTCGCAGCAGGTACGTCCGATCGCGCTTGGGAGCTACGCTCACAGCAGCAATTCGTCTGCCGTACTCCCTGCACTCGGTGGATCAATCCGTCGGAGAATTACGAGCTCCGAACCGAGAGTGGGCCAGAGTTCGAGACGGTCCAAGTGCCCGACTTGGCTCCATACGTCGGTTCGAACGGCGTGGAGGTCCGCGCACATCCTTCTTCGAAGAATGCGTTCATCGGCGGAGTCGTGACGACGGGGCTCGGCGGTAGCCTAGCGTTCATTGGCGGATTTTTAGCGCTCGGTGGCGCTCTGGGTGATCGCGATGGGCTCTTGGTTGCAGGCGGAATCACGAGCACGATTGGGCTGCTCGCCATCGCCCCTGGCGTATACCTCATCGTGTCGAGTGGCTCGAAAGCGGAGCTCCGGGCCGCGCAGCGCGAGGTACCGGCAGCGCCGACCCTTGCGTCGCCGCGCCTCGGCTTCGGTGGCGAGTTCTGAGACCGGCATCGAACGCACACTCAGCGCATCGAAGCCATGCCCGCTTTGGCGTGCCTCTTGCTCAGGGGGCAATCCATGGTGCGTCTCCTCCGGTGCTTCACCTCGTTTCTGATCCTTTGCTCCTTGCCTCTCCCCGCTCAGGGTGCAGCTGACGAAACATCGACGTCCGCCGCAGCGACGGAGACGGACACCGCCTCGAAGTCCCCTAAAGCGACGGAGACGGGCACCGCCTCGAAGTCCGAAGTCGCACCGACCACCCTTCATTGGTACGGCTGGCAGAACCTTGCCGTCGTTTTGCCATCGACGACTGCGCTCGTATTGGCGAGGACGGACGGAGACGACCACACCCTCGGATGGCTCATGTTCCCTGGCTACGCGGGCGCACTCTTTGGCTCTCCGATCGTGCACTTGGCTCACGGACAGTTTGCAAAGAGCTTCATCAGCGCGTCGTGGTCGCTGACGAGCATCGTAGTTTTCGGCCGATACGTGCCGCACACCTGTGATCTCGATCCGGATGCCCCGCCGGAGAGTCACGTCTGCGCGATGAGCAGCAAATACGTAATTCCTCCAGGGGTACTGATTGGAGCGCTCGTCGCAGTGGGGCTCGACGCAGCGCTGTTGTCCTGGGAGACCGTGCCAAAACGGCACGTCGCCATGACGCCATATTTCACATTTGGTGACCGAGGTGTGTTGGCCGGAATACAGGGCACGTTGTAGTAAGACGGCTAGGACCCGTCGACCATCGAGAAACGACGCATTCCGACTCATACGCACGCGGCAACCCTTCGCTAATCCTCCGATCACCTTCCGAGGGCAGCAAAGCATGCTGGCAGGTGCTTGTCGTAGCGTCCACTCCGCTCCATCTTCTCCCGGTGCGGACCTGTCGAGAGAGGAGCCAGAGCATCGGCAACACACGAACACTCACTGCGTCCGGACAATCTGCGCAGTGATTTGGGAGTTCGAGCGTTCGGAAGATTGGTGCGAAGCGTGACCGACGCTCCGAACGGCGAAGACGAAGTGCAATGGCAAACGAATGACGACGTTTTTGCTGGAGACGAAGAAGCGTTCGTCATCGGACGAGCCGTAGATTTGGCAGCGACTGCCCTCGGCACCGTCTCCTCCTGGTGCCCGAGTGTGCAGCATGGGGCACGTCTATGCTTGGAGTGTGAAACGGCGATCGCGCTCTGACTCGGACGCGAGTGCGCCCTGATTCACAACGACGTCGACGTAGTGGAGGGAATGGCATCCTCGGTCCGCCCGCAGATAAAAACCGAGCATGCCGCTCGGAAGAACCCATCGGGAGCTCGGTTACGAACAATGGCACCACGACAGGCTGGCTTCGAGCGTCATCTCGCAAAGCCGCCGGACATCGAGAAGCCAGCGGCGGGACTCGAGCAAGTTCCGCCCTCATGGGGCGAAACCCGCCGGATCCAGTGGTGATTCGCAATCGCCGCACGTGAGTCTGCAGAGCGGAAGAGAGGCTCGATGCGCCACGTTCGAGCCAGGCTCGTTCCTGGCGATCGTTGCGTCACCACCCGAACGCCGGGTAGAGTCGTGGCCGTGAGCACGCAAGGAACAGTCGGTTCGTCTCTGCTCGTCCTATCGATCCTGAGTGGATCAGCGGGATGTCTGCCAGATCCTCGGCCCTACGATCCTTGCATCGATAGCCAGTCGTATTATTCAGTGGCGCCCCAAGGATGCAATGGGCACACGGTGACGCTGCTCGCCGAGCGGAAGCAGAAGCTCTCACACGATGAGTACATCCCCGCTGCGAACGAAATCATCGTCGATGCCGCGGACGTATATTGGGAGGGACCCGACGGCGAAGTGCTAAAAACCTCGACGGAACACCAGACGACGGATGCCGTCTGGTCCCCGGAAGTACCCTCGGGGGGACTGCAACTGGAGAGTGTCGAGAATCACCTGTACATCTGGCACGTGACGCAGCAGTCGGACGGGCCAACCCCACTCGGCGAACTCTTCGTCGTGGACGAGAGCGCGCTCACAATCGACAAAGTAGTGGCAGCACCAGCCGGTCTCCCCCCGCGCTTGCAGCTCGTCGAGAACATTGCTTACCTCACCACGAGCGGAATCAACCCATGTCTGCTCCAAGTGTCGCTCGATGACTTGGCCGAGACCTGCGTCGTGCCGGGCACCATCGAGCGTTTCGAAGTTACGGCAAAAGGGACGTTCTACATTTCGTCCAATACAGCCGAAAGAGCCATTCGCTTCCTCCCCGCCGAGGCAGACGCTTCCACCTCCTTGGTCGAGATCAACGGCGAAGTGACGACCTTCGATGTGTATGGTGACCGCGTCCACTGGATAGAAACGGACAGCACGGGGTTCACCCTTCGTATCGCTGAACCATCCGGCGAAATCGGCGATGGGCAACGTGTACCCGGAACCCTGAATTCGGCGACGCTCGCCGATGACGGAGCCTACGTCGTCGGATGGCTCGACGAAGACGTGAGTGTGTCGCGTCTCTACGCATTTCCGTCGTGGAGTGCGACGCCGTTGATCATCGCAGCAGGCTTTTCGTACGTCACGGCCATGACGACCTACGACGACGCCCTCTACGTTTCGACATCGAGCTACGATAACGACGGAAGCGGAGCCGCCGCTCGCTCATTTCGAGTCTCGAAGTAGCGAAAGCGGTCCTGGTCCGTAGTCCAACCGACCCGAAACGTCCTCGGATCCTCGAAGCCAAGAGCTCGGCCGTAGCACGCGACGTGCTGACCTTTACGGGCCAGCGATGGCATCAGCGATGACGCCATCCAAGCCAAGGGTTGGACCGTGGCACGCGACGTGCTGACCTTTACGGGCCAGCGATGGCATCAGCGATGATGCCATCGAAGCCAAAGGTCGGATCCCGCGTCGAGATGTCCCAATGTTCGCTCAGTTGGCGAGCTTGCAGGTATTGCCCGCACCGCAATTCGCGGAGGTCACCGCGGCGACGACCTTCGATGCGGCCAATGGGGTATAGGCATAGGGGATCGTGAACACCGTGCCGGTCGAAGTGTTCATCCCAGTGGCGGTACCCTCGTTGCCAATCCCTTTCCACCCCCTCGGGCTTCCCATGTCGGTCCAGATCGCGCGGTTTTCGTGATAGACGCAGTTCTCCGCAATCAAGGCCAGGTCTTTGCCGACGCCGTGGATCTGACTGCCCCCCGTTGCATGGTAATTGTTGAGCATGTGGACATTGCCATAGCGTCCCCGCGGTTGACGAGCATCAACCCGCTCGCCCCAGTGGGAATTCATGTACGTGATGTGCAACTTCCCTTGGCTATTGGGTTCGTCGTCGCTTCCGGCAATGAGGTTCGAGAACCGATGCTCCTTGGCATAGGTGTAGTAGAAGCGCGACCACGATACCGTCACGTAGTCTGCGCCCTGGGTGATGTCGCAGTTGCCGTCTTGTCCGTCCGAGATGTCGAGATGGTCCAACCAAATGTGATGCGCGCCATTGCCAATGTAGACTGCGTCGGCTCCGGCTTTGCATTCGTCATAGGAGCTACAAGGCAACCCTCGAACGGCCAAGTTGCGCAAAATGAGATTGCTCACCGTGGAGCCGCTCATCGAGATGTTGCCTTTGATCAGAACTCCCGGACCCTTGCCAATGATCGTCTTGTTCGAACCCGGGTTGAGCGTTCCCTCGTAGGTACCCGGCTCGACGAGGATGATCGCCGAATTGGAACCCTTCACCGCGGCTTGGAGTGCGCTCATGGTACTCACCGTGATCGCGGAGGAAAGTTGCGTTCCCCCACCCGTGGTTCCACCGCTCACGCTCGCAAATCCGGGCGCACGATCGGTGATCCGAATTTCGCCGGCGGATGACGCGCCTCCCGTCGCGGTGGTGCCTCCCTTTGCCGTTGCACCACCGAGGCTGCTCGTGCCTCCCTTCGCCGTCTGACCACCCATGGAACTCGTCGAACCGCCCGAGCCGGTCGAGCCACCGCGACCTGTGACACCGCCCGAGCCGGTCGAGCCGCCCCGACTCGTCTCGCCGCCCGCGTCGGGCGCCGAACTCGTGGCTGCGCCAGCGACGCCTCCACCAGCGACGCCTCCACTCGTCGACACGACGCCACCAGTCGCTCCGAAAGTTCCGCCTGTCGACGCACGGTTCCCGCCCAAGCCGCCGGCAGCCGCAACGCCAGACTTCCCCGTCACGCCGCCCACTTCGGAACGTCCTCCCGATTCGGGCGCGCCGCCAGCCGCAGAGTCGACGTCGTGAGCATCGTCATCGCCTCCCGAGCCACATGCGACGAGCAGACCAAAACTGGAAATGAGAGCAATGCGCTGGAAATGAATCATGGGCTCCTCTCGTGCTTCGACGAAGCGACTCCACGTTGCAGGTCGGACGCGACGAGACTCATGGCTTTCGAGACTCCATCGTCCGCCGATGAACTTCGAAGTGGAGCTACTCCGATGAATCCAGGTCGTCGTTCGCGGCCGGAGCAGCTCAGGAGATTGGAGCGCGCAACTGCATCGAGGACGGAGATTGCAATCAGCCTGTCGAGTTACAGTCACGATCCATTTGTATATTTCGTAGATCGCAGCGACAGCCGCGACCGGCTAATCTCATGAACGCTCGAATCGATCCGCGCCGCGCGATCATGCGAGAGGAGCGGCCATTTTTGGTGAGCCATGACCCATCTTCGCCGCGACCTGCACGGCATGCGCCGAACCTCTACGACTCGAATCAGGCCGATCCTGCTCCTTTCCCTCACCCTGACCGGCGCGGGGACCTTCGCCTGTTCGGACGACCCTTCGGGCAGCGAATCGACGGTCGGGGTCGGCGGTGAGCGAACGACCAGCACCAGCGGCGGCGCGTCGTCGCCAGACGCAACCAGTCTTGGCGGTAAGAGCGGAGTGGCGTCGACGGCACAATCCGGAAGCAGCAATCGTGGATCGAGCGCGACGGCTGGCAATGGGAATTTGGGTGGTGGCGACGCGGGAACGGGCGGACGCGGTGCCAGCAGCGGCACGGGCGGCAATGTCACGATGGGAGGCACGGCGGCTTCCGGGGGAACAGCAAGCGCGATTGGCGGCGCAGTAAACCAAGGTGGAACCGCCGGCACCGCAGGAGCCACTGCAAAAGGCGGCACCTCGAGCACCGGCGGCGCGTCGGCGAAGGGTGGCGCCTCGAGCAGCGGTGGAACATCAGCCACGGGCGGCACGACCGGCACAGGCGGTACGACATCGACCAATTTGCCCGCCGGCGTCACCGCACTCTTCCCTGCTCCCGGCGCGACGGGACTTTGTCACGACCCATCCTTGAGCATTACGTTCAACAGCAAACCGACGCTGGGTTCGAGCGGCACCATACGGGTTTACAACGCCTCGGGCGCTGCCGTCGCAACCATCGATATGGCGCAAGCGACGCACAGCGAAACCGTCGGAGGAAGCGCCTTCAATCTTCAGCGACCGGTATACGTGGACGGAAATAGCGTCAACGTCCATCTGCCCCCGGCAGGACTTGCGTATGGGGGAACGTACTACGTTACCGTCGACTCCGGAGCCATCACAGGACCGAACGGGGCCTTGGTCATCAAAGACAACTCCACGTGGCGCTTTACCACGATGGCCTCGGCGCCCGCTGCAAACACCACCGCGATCTCCGTCGGCGCGAGGAACGGAACTCACTTTTGCACTATCCAAGGTGCCGTCGACTTCATTCCCGACAACAACACCGTTGCACGTACGGTGACGATCCAGTCGGGCAATTACCACGAGATCGTCAATTTCACGAAGAAGAACAACCTGACCTTCACGGGTGAAAGTCGAACCGGCACCGTGATCTCTGCCGTAAACAACAACAATCTGAACCCGAGCACGCGGTCGAGGAATCTCATCGGGATCGAAAACGTCAGCGGGATTACGATCCAGAATCTGACCATTCAGAACCTGACGCCTCAGGGAGGCTCTCAAGCAGAAGCGCTTCGGCTGCAATCCTGCGACAAGTGCGTCGTACGCAACGCGAACATCGTCAGCTTGCAGGACACCTTGCTCTGGTCGGGTCGGATCTACGCGGACAACTGCTACATTGCCGGCAACGTGGATTTCGTTTGGGGCGCCGGCGCGACTTACTTCAACAAATGCGAGATTCGGACGATTTCTCGCGCCGGCTACATCGTCCAAGCTCGAAATGGCGCGAGTGGCTATGGCTACGTCTTCGTCGATTCGAAGATTACGGCGGACAGCGGGATCACCGGGATCCAACTCGCGCGCATCGATACGGCTGCCTATCCCGCAAGCCACGTCGCTTACGTCAATTGTCAAATGGGCAGTCACATTGCCCCCGCGGGATGGACCATCACGGGTTCCGGGGGCACCAGTGCCTTACGATTCTGGGAGTACCAGAGCAAGGATGCCGCTGGAAATCTCATCGACACGAGCAAACGAGCGGCGGGATCGAAGCAAATCTCCGCAGCCGAGGCCGCTCAGATGCGCGACCCGAGCGTCGTACTCGGCGGCTGGACTCCCCCGACGAATTGAGCTCGGTCTGGACGCGTTGGGGCGCAGCTTGCGCGGCACGCAGGCATGAACGAATGGCGCCCCACGTCGAAACGCACGCGTCGCTTTCGCGCGAGGTCGGCATGGTCGAATGGCGCCTAGGGTCGAAACATGCGCGCGACCTTGCGCGCCACGTCGGCGTGGATGCGCTCGATCGCGCCAGGCTGCGACGTTGATCCGAACGTGTACACCGCAATGAGGATCGGCGCTCCATCTCGCGGCACGGCGATCGCGACGTCGTTGAGTGCGTTTTGTGGACCCGAGCCAGTTTTGTCCCCAATCTGCCAGTCCGTCGGGAGGCCAGCTCGGATCCGACGTTTGCCGGTTTCGCAAGCTCGCATCCACCCGTAAAGGCGGTCGCGACTTGCGACGCTGAGTGTGTCCCCCTCGCAGAGTACGCGACGAAGCAATGCGACCATGGCGCGCGGCGACGTGGTGTCACGTGGATCGCCGGGAGCAACGTCGTTCAATGCCGGCTCTTTGCGGTCGAGGCGTGTAACGGTGTCGCCATTGGCGCGAATGAATTGCGTGAGCCCGGCAGGGCCTTCCGTCTTCGCGAGCAGGAGATTCGCCGCCGTATTGTCGCTGAGCACCACGGCGGCTTCCGCCAAGGCCTCGACGGTCATTGCCCCCTCCGTCACGTGCTTTCGCGTCACCGGGGCATATTCGAGCAAATCCGTGGGACCATAGGGGACACGCTCGTCCAAGCGCAATTGGCCACGATCCACCTGAGCGAGCACGGCCGCAGCGAGCACCCACTTGAACGTCGAACACATCGCGAAGCGCTCGTCGGCGCGAAAGGCCAATTGTCGACCACTCCTCGTATCCAGCGCGAAGACGCCCAGGCGTCCACCGACTTGAGCTTCGAGTGCGGCCAGTTCGTGCGCGCCGTCGACGGGCGAAGCGGCGGGCTCCGAGCGGTCCGAGATGCACCCCGCCGCCAGGATGCCAAGGGTACCGAGAAGCAATTGTCGTCGCGTCGGCGCAGTAGTCATGAAGGTTGGCCGCCAGTCTAGCGCAGCAATCCCGCTCGGGGGCATTGCGGAGTTGCGAGGAGAGAAATGAAGCCGCATCCTTCGAGGTCAGATTGGCTTCCGCGACCTACATCGAACACACTTCGGACACCTCGGTTCGCTCTGCCACTCAAGCCGCTCGCAACGGTACTCTCACTTCGGAAACGGATGCCGCTGTGGCAAGACCGGCGAGCGAAAAGGAACGACCCCAAGGAACCGTCTAGCGGCTCCCTGGGGTTCGTCGCGCGATTTCGGAAAGGAGACTAGAAGCGACAGCAGGCGAGCTGGAGACCATTCATCGCCGTGTCGTCACTCCCGCCCTGATTGCCCTCAATCTGGAGTCGAGCACCGCAAGCGGCCGAGCCCGCAGGGCAGTACTTCATACCCTGCCAGTTGCCCCAACCCATGCCACCAGGGGTCAGGACGTCGCCGTTCATGCATTGGCCATGAACGTCGTTCGCACCCGTTTGATCATCATGCGAACCGGTCTCGTAGCGGAGTTCTGCGCCGACGATGGGACCGCGGTTACAACGAACCTCGGCACCCCAGCTTCCCCAACTTCCGTCGTTCGGATTCAGATAGGAATACTCAACGGAACCCCAAGCGGCACAGGTGAACTGCACGGAGTTGAGCGCCGTGTCGTCACCGCCGCCCTGTCCTTGTTCGACCCGCGTCTTGAGGCCAACGATATACTGACCTGGAGCGCAATACTTCCACGCGGACCAGCCTCCCCATCGACCCGTATACACATCGATCTCGGTCGAGAAATCAGCTCGATATGCATTGCCGGCGACCTGCAGCGGAACGTCGAGCTTGGCCAACTCGGCGCTCGAGAACGGCTTATAATTCGGCATTCGCGTCATCGATGCCCCGTAGTAACAGGCGTCGCTCTCCGCCTGGGTCGGGATGGTCGAAAGGTTGTCGTAGCAGCGCCGTGCGGAGCCAAGCAGCTCGGCAACGTTGGACTGTGATCGCGAAAGCCAAGAGGCCACCGGCGTGGTTAGCCAAGTGCCGGAGAGGTTGCGCTTGCCGGCGAGGATGTCGCGCGTGACTTGAGGAACGACGGCCCCGAGTCGATCCATCGCCTTCAAACGTGCTTGGACGTTCATTTCCGCATCGAAGCGCTGCTGAGTCAGCTGACGGCCCCACGCGACGTTCCCCGACACATCGACAGGAGCCTGGGCGCTCCCTCCGGTGAACGTGTACCAATCCTTGACGATGTACTCGAGATCCGAGGGTTGCGTCGCGAGCTGGGCCGGATAGACGTAACTTCCGTAGGAGAGCGCCGCAGACAGCATTTGATTGCAAGCGTCCAGGTTGTCGAAGCTGCAGTCGGCAGCAGCCGTGCTTCCGGCGCCGCCGAGAACCTGCCCGAGCTTCGTCGTATCGCCACCGTATTGGAAAGCTTCGATGTGAATCGTCGCGCGCCCAGAGAAGCTCTGCTTCGAGCTCTTGATCGCCACCTGGAGCTCGTTCGGCCCATAGCTTGCGCCGAAGCTTGCCTCGAAGGCACGCTTGTCCGATTGTGAGGCGAAGTTCAGCTGATAGAGAAAGAAGAGCTGACCGCCGACCTTGGTCTGATGGACAACGCCGTCACCGCAAGACGTCACCCAAGAAGATGACCCGGGCGTCTCGATGTAGGAAATCTGCCCGGCCATCGGCTGCTTTATGCCAACGGTGTCACTTCGATAAAAGGTGGCGGTGATGGACTGCTCGACGTTTTGAATGGTCCGCGCCATGTCGGCACGCGCATTGGCTTCGGCCATTCCGTAGCGAGCCTTACCCGAAGCCGAAAAACCGAGCGTCTCCGTCGTTTCGTCGCGGCTCGCCAACTTGGTCCAAGCCAAACGAGATTCGGAAATCTGCGGCGGATTGGGATCGAGTGGAGCGGTAAAGCACCGGTTTGCAAACTGCTGCTTCACGGAGCTGTAGCCCTGGCCCAAGGTCGCGTACCCGTTCGGCCCAGGCGCAATCGACTTCGAATAGGTGATGACCGGAGCAGTCGTTTCACTGGTTTCCCCATCGACGGGCTCATCGATCTCACTTCCGTCGACACACCCGATCGCGTTCAGGCCAACCAACCCCAATCCCAATAGACGTAACTTATTCATGCGCTCTTTCCGTCGAGGGGATCCCCCGACACCCCCTAAACGCGGAAAGGCGGAAGAGAACGGCTCACGAAATCCGACCGAGTCGAAAAGACGCGAACTCGAACAACCAGCCGACCATAGCTTATTCTACGGGATTCTGGTTCGAAACATTCGCGGTGCCCCGAGGTCGATCGAGCGCACTCGCGGAGATCATCGCAGGCGAACGCGAAAGTGTCGTCGCGAGCCCACGGCGAAGTCACGTCGCTACAAACAAAAAAAACGACCCATGTCGATCCGCATTGGGCTGCTTCGTCGCTATTCGTAGATTGAGTGCCATCAACCCTACTCAATAGAAAAGAGGCGAACGATGCGAGTCATGGTCCTAGTCAAGGCGACGAAGAATTCGGAAGCGGGCGTGATGCCGGGCGAAAAGCTCCTGACCGAAATGGGCAAGTACAACGAGGAACTCGTAAAGGCGGGGATCCTCCTCGCTGGAGACGGGCTACACCCGAGCTCCGTCGGTAAGCGGGTGCACTTTGCCAACGGGAAGAAGACGGTCGTCGATGGTCCGTTTGCCGAAACGAAGGAACTCATTGCTGGGTTCTGGATCTGGCAGGTCAAGTCGATGGACGAAGCCGTCGAGTGGCTCAAGCGCTGTCCCGATCCGATGCCCGGGGAGGAATCGATCATCGAAATTCGTCGAGTCTTCGAAGCGGAGGACTTCGGCGCGGACTTCACACCAGAACTCCGAGCGCAAGAACAACGCATCGCGACTGAAGCCGCGCGCAACCGTAGTGCCTGACGCCTCCGCCATTCGAGCATGCAAGAGCACACGCGGCGTGTCATCGAAACGGTGTGGCGCATCGAGTCGGCGAGGCTCATCGGCGGTCTCGCTCGACTCACGCAGGATCTCTCGCGCGCCGAAGATCTCGCGCAAGAGGCCTTGATGACGGCACTCGAACGCTGGCCGGAGGACGGTATCCCCGACAACCCTGGGGCATGGCTCATGACCGCAGCCAAGAACCGCGCCTACGACCAGCGTCGACACGATGAAATGCGGCGACGCACGTTGCCCGCCCTCACCGAACGGGAGCGTTGGAGCTCGAGCGGAGATGAAGACCTCGATGTGGACGGAGATGACGTGCTTCGTCTCCTGCTCATCGCGTGCCATCCGATACTTTCGGCGGAAGCACGCGTCGCGCTCACGTTGCGACTCATCGCGGGTTTGACCACGGACGAGGTAGCACGAGCCTACCTCGTTCCGGAACCGACGATTGCCCAACGCGTCGTCCGCGCGAAACGAACGCTCTCGGAAGCACGTGTCCCCTTCGACGTACCGATTGGAATCGAATTGGAGCGTCGGATCCCGTCGGTTTGCGACGTGCTTTACCTCGTGTTCAACGAGGGTTACTCCGCCACCTCGGGGGACCGAATACTGCGTACGGAGCTGTGCGAGGAGGCACTACGCGTCTGCCGCATTTTGGTCGCACGAGTGCCGGAACTCGCCGAAGTTCACGGGTTACTCGCTTTGATGGAATTTCAAGCCTCGCGTCACCGATCGCGGTTCGACCGAAGCGGAGATCCCGTACTCCTTTTGGATCAAGAATCGCTCCCGCTGGGATTACCTCGCCATCGAGCGAGGTCGTGTAGCACTGGCCCGCGCAGAAGCTCTGGCGCGTCCTTCGGGTCCGTATACGTTGCAAGCTGCAATTGCGGCGTGCCATGCAACGGCGAGGACCGCCGACGCGACGGATTGGCAGCGCATCGTCGCGCTCTATGATGCACTCGTCGAACTAACCCATTCACCCGTGGTCGAGCTCAATCGCGCTGTCGCGATCTCGATGGCGTTCGGTCCAGCAGCGGCACTGACATTGGTCGACGAACTCATGTGCGATCCGACACTCGAACGCTATCACTGGCTCCCGAGCGTGCGCGGTGATCTCTTGCTCAGGCTCGGACGAATGGAAGAAGCACGACGAGAATTCGAGCGAGCCGCCTTCATGACGAGCAACTCAAGAGAGCGCGCATTGCTCCTCGCTCGCGCCCGATCGACGACGCTGACCAGCGCCGTTGAATGATTCTCACGAGAGCACATGGTGGAATCACAGGAGCATCCGATCCCTTTGCAATCGCACTCTTGGTCCAAAATCGATTCCATGTTACGACAACTCCATGAGCAAGTTCACGGGGCTATTCGCCCTCTTGGGGATATGCACACTCGCGGCGGTTTCGTCCTGCACCATCGAAAAATCCGACGGTGACGACGGCTCGGCGGGGGACGGCGGAGAATCGAAGGGTGGCTCGAACTCGACGGGCGGAACCGCAACGAAGGGCGGCTCCAAGGCTACCGGCGGAAGCAGCGCGAAGGGTGGCTCCAAGGCTATGGGCGGCACCACCGCCGCGGGCGGCACGACGGCGACCAGTTCGACTTCGGGTGGCACCACCGCCGCGGGCGGCACGACGGCGACCAGTTCGACTTCGGGTGGCACCACCGCCGCGGGCGGCACGACGGCGACCAGTTCGACTTCGGGCGGCGCCACCGCCGCGGGCGGCGCCACCGCCGCGGGCGGCACCACCGCCGCGGGCGGCACCACCGCTGCGGGCGGAAGTACAGGAACGTCCACGGGAGATCGCTCTTGCAACACCAGCACCACGCTCATGTGCTCGAGTTACACGGGCTCCATTTGGAATTCGACCACCGTAGCGTCGCTCTGCACCAACGGAACCCTTCAATCCTCTTGCTCGACGCAAAACCTCGTTGGACGCTGCACCTTGGCGGGCGGAACCGCAAACGAGATCGTTTCGTATTACTATCAGGGTAGCGGTATGACGGCTTTAATCTGTACCGCGGCTTCCGGTGTTTGGTCCGCTGCGTGAGTGCTGAATCCACATTCTACGCTCCTGTTCGAGAAGAGACGGCTCGGCGCCGGTCCTCGCGACTCACGCGACCCCCTGTTGAAATGTGATGCGGCTCGGCGCCAGTCCTCGCGACTCACGCGATTTCCTGTTGAAGTGCGAAGTCGCCTTGGAGCAGCAACGGTCGCCGGATATCGACGGTCACGGAAACGCCCATCATCAATGGGTCGTTTCCGTACAATGATCTCGCGACGCCAGTGTCTCGCCCCGCCGCAACGAGATCCGAGGCGGCGACAGGACGAGAAAGCAAGAGCGAGAACGAGACCGAGAAGCTCGACTGAACGGCAATCCTCGTGACGTCATCTGTGACTTTGGCTGTGGCACAGGATTCACTCCCAGGCGTCGCAGTCGAAGTGCGTTCAGGTCTTCCTGCTGAGAAGTCCTGCGCGGTTCGACGCCATGATCCCGAGTCCACCTGGTGGCACGCTCCTTGCTGGGGGCGTCAGCCCATGTACGGAATGCCAATCTTGAGCTTTCGCGCTGCGCTCATCACTTCCTTGTTCGCGCTATTGCTGACCGCCACACCCACACTCGCCCAAACGTCCGAGACCACCCCGAATGATGCGGCAACAGCGACGCCGCCGGCACCAACGACCAACGCGCAATCGAACGCCACCGCGCCAACGAACACGGCGGCCACCGCGCATCCGAACACGGCGGCCACCGCGCCGGCACCAACGACCAACGCGCAATCGAACGCCACCGCGCCAACGAACACGGCGGCCACCGCGCATCCGAACACGGCGGCCACCGCGCCGGCACCAACGACCAACGCGCAATCGAACGCCACCGCGCCAACGAACACGGTTGCGCCCACGGAGGCGCAGTCTGAGGATGTCCGGAAATTGGATATCCGAGAAGTCGACGCCAACGTCGATCGGCTCGTCCTCATGCCCACAGCAGAGACGCACCCCAAGGGTCGACTTTACTTTTCCGCATACGAGGTCGTCTTCTGGCAATTGGGGTATGCGTTCACCGATCATGTGCAAGCAACGATCACGAGTTGGCCATACGTCGTAAGGGACCAAGTGTTTTTCGTCGACGGCACCGTCAAAGCCAACTTCCTACGCACGGATCTCCTCCGCCTTGCAGTCCTCGGTGGCGCAACGTACGCGGCGGAAGACGACGGTGACGACGCGACGACGATTCGCGGCGGCGTGCTCGGACAACTCTGCGTCACCGCCGGTTGTTGGACGAGCATCAGCGGCGGAATCATTGGGTGGAAGGAAGTAGGCGGGTCCGAGGACTCGCTATGGACCGGCGGAATTGGGCTTACCTCGAAGCTGAGCAAGAACATCGGTATCCTTCTCGAGGTCGATTCCGCAACGGGTCGAGACAACGGCGATCCAGATCTGGCTGATTTCGCCTTGCTCAACTACGGCCTGCGCTTCTCCGGGCGGACCATGGGTGTCGACATTGCCATGGTAAAACCCATGCCCACGCATGAATTCGTGCTCGGACTGCCGTGGATCTCCTTCACCTATCGAACGGACCCACTCAGCCTTTAGGACGCCTTGGGTCCTTCAGCGCGCCCCCCGAAGGCGGTTCGATTCACGACGACATCGACCACACTGCGCCACGAGCTCCGGGCTCGGACGAATCTCGCAGCGTGAGCGTGCCCAAGGGCTTCGCGCATTGGGGGAGTGAAAACGTATCTCTATGGCCTCGACTCCTCGCGGTGAGGTGGCATCGCCGTCGTTAGAAGTCGTGATGTTCCTTGGGTTTACCGAAGTTACACCGAGCTACGCTATCGATTGCAGACAATTACCACGTCGAGCAAAATGGTGGATTTGATACGCTTTGACCATGACGCATCGAGGGTACTCGTCGGCTTTGATATTCGGCATTTGCGCGAGCTCCGTACTTTTTGCCTGTTCGGACGACTCGAACTCGAGAGACGACTCCTCTGGAGGGAATGGCGGAGCCGGTGGCGCAACCTCGGACTCCGGTGGCACAGCCTCGGACTCCGGTGGCAGCGGGGGAACCGCCGAGTCAGGCGGGACCACGGGCGCGGAGCAGATTAGTTCGCCACCAACGCGCCCAAGCAAGACGCTCGATCAATACGCTGGCAAGGCAGAGCTCGACGCACCTCCGAAGCTTTACCCCATCGACACCAACGAGGATTACCAGGACAGGACACAAATTCAGTACCTCTCCGGTAAGGGCTTCGACGATGCCGTCGATTGGGAATTCTCCTGTTCCGCCGGCAAACAGAAGAACGTTTGGTCGTACATCGGTGTTCCGTCGAACTGGGAGCAATACGGGTTTGGCTCCTATTCCTTCGGTCGCACCTTCATGACGACGGAAAAGGGTCTCTATCGAAGACGCTTCACCGTCCCGAAGGAGTGGGAAAAGAAGCAGGTGAATCTCGTTTTCGAAGGGGTCATGACGGACACCGAGGTTCTCGTCAACGGAAAGAGCGCAGGCCCAATCCACCAAGGTGGCTTCTACTCGTTCCAGTACGACATCACCGCCCTCCTCAGGTCAGACGCAGACAATCTCCTCGAGGTCAACGTCTCGAAGCACTCGACGGATGACTCCATCAACAAAGCCGAACGTCAAGGTGACTACTGGGTCTTCGGTGGGATTTACCGCCCGGTCATGCTTCACGCCGTCCCAGCCGAATCCATCGATCACATCGCCGTGGATGCTCGAGCCAACGGCCACCTGAAAGTCGAGACGAAGCTGAAATCCCTCATCGAAGCCGGCGAAGTCTCCCTTCAGCTCTTCGACGAGAATCTTACGAAGGTGGGAGCTCCCGTCGTCAAGGCCGTGAGCGCATCGGACAAGAGCGTAACCCTCGAGGGGATTTTCCCGGGGTTGCTCTCTGGACTGCAGAAAGCCCACATCGCTATCGAGTGGCCGTGAGGCTAAAGACGCAGTTGGGGGTGGCGCACGAAGTCCGCGAGAACATCGGCTTCCGAACCATCGAGCTACGCGCCGGAGATGGACTCTACCTCAACGGCACAAAGCTGTTGCTCAAGGGCGTCAATCGTCACTCCTTCTGGCCCAACACGGGACGCGCCCTCAACGAAGCGCTCTCGCTTTACGACGTGCGCCTGATGAAGCGCATGAACGTCAATGCGATCCGCAGTTCTCATTACCCGCCGGATCGCCACTTCCTCGACGCCTGTGACCGCGAGGGTCTCTACGTATTGGACGAACTCGCTGGCTGGCAGGCGGCGTACAAAGCCGACACCGCCGCGCGCCTCGTCGAAGAGATGGTCACCCACGACGTGAATCATCCGAGCATTCTCCTTTGGGACAATGGGAACGAGTATGGCTGGAACGTCGCGGTCGACGACGACTTCGCGCTGTACGATCCAAGCCATCGTCCCGTCATTCACCCCGGAGGGAAATTTGGAGAGGTCGATAGCACGCACTACCCGAGCTACGCCTCCGTCACTTCTGAGCTCAGCAAATCGACGGTTCGCCTGATCACCGAATTCTCCCACGCCATGTACGACCAAGGTGGGGGAGCAAGCTTGGAAGACTACTGGGCGCAGGTTCGCAAGAGCCCAGTGGGTGCGGGCGGCTTCATTTGGGCGATGCTCGACGAAGGGATTAACCGCACGGATACCGGCATCATCGATACCCGAGGCAACAATGCCCCTGACGGGATCCTAGGTCCCTATCGACAAAAGGAAGGAAGCTACGACGCCGTTCGAGAAATCTGGACGCCCGTCTACTTCGTGTCCCAACCATTGACGGCCACCTTCGACGGCAAGCTCGTCGTGGAGAACCGCTATCAATTCCGTTCGCTCGACGACGTGAAGATCGATTGGCAACTCCTTACGACGAGCTTCGTCACCTCGACGACCACGGTGCTCGCCGAGGCGACGCGCAGCATCGCCGGAGTGACGCCCGGCACACGGGGCACCGTCGAGCTCGGGCTTCCCACCGACTGGGCACAAGCCGACATCCTGGTCGTCGAGGCGTTGGATGCCGAAGGTAACGTCATCTCGAGGATCAGCACGATGCCGCGCACCGCCGCCCAAGCGAGCAGCGCATTGGTAAAGACGGACAGTTCCTCGAATGCCGCGATCACGAGCACCGACGGAGCCGCGGATCTCGTGGTCGAAGCCGCCGGCACCAAGTTCACCTGGACGAAAGCGACGGGATTGCTGAGTTCCGTCAGCCACGCCGGAAAGACCATCTCTTTCGGCAACGGCCCCGTGCTCGTCACCAAAGAAATGAGCACGCTCACCTCGTTCACGGCAACGACGGAAGGTACGGACGTGGTTGTCGTCGCCACGTACACCGGTGGGATGCAGAACGTCACCTGGCGAATCCATGGTAACGGCTGGCTCTCCCTCGATTACCAATTCGCGCTCAACGGAAGCTACGACTACTACGGAATTGGCTTCGACTATCCGGAAGATCGCGTCAAAGGTGCCGCGTGGCTCGGCCGCGGTCCATCGCGGGTCTGGAAGAACCGAATGCAAGGCCCCTGGCATGGCGTATGGCAACGCTCCAGCAACGACGCCATCACTGGCCAGGTGTGGGATTATCCGGAATTCAAGGGATATTATGACGACGTCGCCTGGCTCCGCCTCGACACCTCGGAACTCCCGATCCACTTCGTCTTTGCCAGCAACTCGCTCGCCTTCGGACTGCTCGTGCCAAAGGACGTCGCAGCTCCGCTCGACGGCCCCATCGTCTATCCGACGAAGAGCATCTCGTTCTTGAACGGCATCGCACCCATCGGCACCTTCACGCTCACCCCTGCCGAACTCGGTCCCCAGAGCGCCAAACACGTGCTCGACGGCACCTATGGCGGTTCGGTGTTCATCTACTTCGGAGAGACCACCGAGGTTCCAGTGCGGTAAAATCGAGGGGCAGTTGAGTTTACGCCATGGGGTTGCTAAAACGGCGAACCCTATGGCGTTCTCGGCAGATATCTACGAAAAACTGGGCGTCTTCTATCTGGGACGGGAGTATGCCGGCACCGAGACCGCGGGAACGCCGACTTCCAGCGTGCCGGTCCTCTACCCGTCGAAGGATTTGACCACGCATGGTGTTTGCGTCGGCATGACCGGCAGCGGCAAGACGGGGCTTTGCCTCGGTCTCCTCGAAGAAGCCGCAATCGATCAGATCCCGGTGATCGCAATCGATCCGAAGGGCGACGTGGGTAACCTGCTGCTCACGTTCCCTAGCCTGTCGGGCGCGGATCTCGCCCCATGGATCGATCCGGCGATCGCCGAGCGCGAAGGGCTGCCCGTCGAAGCATTCGCCGAACGTGAGGCGCAGCGAATGCGCGAGGGTCTGGAGCGCTTCGGACAGGACGCGAGTCGGATCCAACGCCTGCGCGACAGCGTGGAGATGGTGATCTATACGCCAGGGAGCCAAGCCGGTCGCCCGCTGTCCCTGCTGCGCTCCTTTGCTGCACCTTCGCAAAGTCAAGCCGAGGACGCGGAGATCCTCCGCGAACGTGTTCAAGGCGCCGTCTCTGGTTTGCTCTCCCTGCTCGGGATCCCCGCAGATCCACTGCGCAGTCGCGAGCATATCTTGCTCTGCCAGATCTTGGAGGTCGCATTCCGCGCAGGGCAGTCCATGGCCCTCGCCGATTTGATCCGCGCCGTTCAGAAGCCGAGCTTCTCACAGGTGGGCGTCTTCGAGCTGAACACGTTCTATCCCGCGAAGGAACGACTCGAGCTCGCCATGTCTCTGAACAACCTGCTCGCAGCACCGGGCGCGCAGGCGCTCGCGCAAGGGGAGCCACTCGAGATTGCTTCGCTCCTTAGGACCAACAGCGGAAAGCCAAAGCTCTCGATCATCTCCATTGCGCACCTGAACGACACCGAGCGGATGGCGTTCGTGACGACGCTCCTCTCGGAGCTCATCGTGTGGATGCGCGGACAACCCGGGACGTCCAGCCTACGCGCGTTGCTCTACATGGATGAAATCTTCGGCTACTTTCCTCCTACGGCCGCGCCACCCTCGAAGCAACCCATGCTGACGCTCCTCAAGCAGGCGCGCGCCTTCGGTCTCGGGGTGATGCTGGCCACGCAGAACCCAGTCGATCTCGACTACAAAGGGCTATCCAACTGCGGAACGTGGTTCATCGGTCGGCTACAGACCGAGCGAGACAAGGCTCGCGTTCTCGACGGTCTGGAAGGCGCGGCGGCCAATGCAGGGCGCGGCTTCGATCGCGCCGAGATGGAACGACTCCTCTCGAGCCTCGGCAAGCGCGTCTTCTTGATGAACGACGTCCACGAAGGCGCGCCGCGACTCATCGAAACCCGCTCGACGCTCTGCTATTTGCGGGGACCGGTCACGCGCGACGAGATCAAGCGACTGATGCAAGGACGCGCCCCGGTGTCGACCACAACGAACGAGAGCGGTTCAGCGCGCACGTCCGCGTCGGGCCCAACCAAGACCGTCCCTCTCGCCGCCTTTACGGCCCCCACCGAAGCCCCAGTCGCGACACGCGCGACAGAAAACCCACGCCCGAGCGTTCCGCCGGAAGCGCACGAGCTCTTTCTTCCCGCCTTCAATCGGGCATCGGGAGTCACCTATCATCCCGGGATTTACGCTCGAGCCAAGCTGCACTTCGTGGACAAGAAGGCGGACATCGATCGGTGGCAAACGCTCGAGCGCTGGGTGCCCATCGCGTCGACGGATGCCGATCCCCGATGGACCGCAAGCGAAGCCGTTCCGCCCATCGTATCTGCGCATGTCGCGCCAACTCCGTTGCCCGATAGCCGGTTCGCTCCCCTGCCCGCAGTGTTAGGGATAGCCAAGAACTACACGGCATTTCGCAAGGCGTTTGCTCAACACCTCTATCAAAACGAAGCATTGGTGATAAAGCAGGTGAAATCCTTGGAAGTGACCTCGAACCTCGACGAAAGCGCGGAGAACTTCGCGGCACGCCTCGAACAGGCGCTTCGTGAGCGCCGCGACGAGGAGATGCAAGAGCTCCAAGAAGACTATCGCGAAGCCTACGAGAAGCTGAAAGCCAAGCTCGACCGCGCCGAAGCCAAGTTGGAGCGCGAACGGCAGAAAGCCACTGGCGGTAACCTGGACGTCGCCGTCGCCGTCGGCGGAACGCTCCTCGGAGCCTTGCTCGGACGCAAGGTGACATCACAGGCGAACGTCCGTCGCGTTCGTAGCGCCACGCGGCGCCGCGCGAATGCCGCGAAGGCTCGCGTCGAGGCTGAACAAGCCGAACAGAGCCGCGAGCTCCTCGAGCGCACCATGAGCGATTCTCGAAAAGGAATTCCAAGAGGAGGTTTCGGCTCTCGCGACGGAGTGGTCGCTCGAGCGGCAAGCGATCGAAGAACGCCGCGTCTCACCGCGCAAAGCGGACATCACCGTGGAAACCCTGCAGCTTGCGTGGCGTCCCGAGTGACGTAAAGCGTCGCGAACGCATGCTCGGACGATTGCAATTGGTCACCCCGAAACGCCGCAGTGCCACGCTCTGCTGACGCTCTCCCGGTGACCGAGGGACCTCACGCTTCGACACGCAGCACGCAACGCGCAGCACGCAACGCGCAGCACGCAACGCGCAGCACGCAACGCGCAGCACGCAACGCGCAGCACGCAACACGCAGCAAACGACAATCCGCTCACGTGCCCACGACATCGGCGACCGCATTGTGAGCAGGCAGCGGCCGACACCGTTCAGCATCGATCGCACCAAGCCGCGTCATGCGCGTCAACCACTTCTCGCGCGTTACTTCCGACATCTTCCGGACCGAATAGAGGGTCGTATAGCGAACGGGCGCGATCCCGACGTAAGATAGCGTCGCGGTCCCCATCGCTGCGTGAATGCTGCCGCGATGCGCCAACCAATACCAGAGCTTTGGACTGTCCATCGTAACGACGACGCGGCTCGAGCGCCCACGCAGCAGTCCCGTTGGTAACGCTCGCCCTTCATGCCGATAAGCCCATCCGGGAAGGAACACCCGATCGACGAAGCCGCGCACCACGGCCGGCGGCGCGCCCCAATAATCGGGCAGTACCCAAACCAAGTGCTCCGACGCCTCGATGAGTCGACGCGCCTGCAACAAGTCGGGTTCGAGGGCTTGCCCGCGCCCTCGAAGAACGGGATCGAAGGTCAAGTTGGGCAAAACCAAAGTCGAAATGCGGCCCGAAGCCGACTCGAAGCCTCGAACGTAGGCTCGAGCCAATCTCGCATTGAAGCTGTCGTCGATGGGATGACCTAGGAGCAGTAGCGCTTGACTCATGGGAAAATCTTGCGACGTTCTGCACAAGGATACCATGCGATAATATTCAAATGTGCTATGCATGAATGCATGGCTAAGGGCGTTATGGCAACGGAGTCTTGGGACGATTCTCAGGTTGGTCTTGGCCGTCGCGCAAACGGGCTCGCTGTCGCTCGCCGCGAAACGGCTCGGTACCGATCAGTCGACGGTGAGTCGGCGCTTGCTTCACGTCGAAGCGCAGATTGGTGCCAAGCTGTTCGATCGCAATCGCCGCGGCGTCACTCCGACGGAGCTCGGGCGGCTCGTTGCCGCCGGAACCGAACGCATCGACGAGGGTGTTCGCGAGCTCCAAGACTCGCTGCTTCACGCACAAGCCATCGCTGGCAAAGTCCGAATCACGATGACCGAGGGACTGGCGCTCCACTTCGTCATTCCGCGCATTCTGCCCGAGATCGAGCGTCGCTATCCGGACCTCGAGATCCACCTCATCACGACGGATCGACGACTCGATCTCGACAAACACGAGGCCGACTTGGCGCTCCGCTTCAGCGTCACCGAAAGCGGTGACTTGGTGAGTCGCAAGCTCGGAGAGGTCCGACTGGCAGTGCTCGCGGCCTCGAGCCAAGCGCGACGCTACGGCGCGCTTCCTCCCGAAGGGCTTCCGTGGCTGACCTGTGCTCCGAGCTCTGGTACGCCCTGGCTCGATCGAACAATGTCTCGCGCACCGCGATTCGTCTTTTCCAGTATGGAAGGGGTGGTCACGGCCGTCCGCAAGGGACTCGGCGTGGGGATCGCGGCTGCGGCATTGACGCAGGTCTATCCCGACTTGGTCGAGCTTACGGAGGCGTCGCGTCGACTGCCGAAGCTACCGCTCTATCTGATCACGCGTTCATCCATCCGCCATAGCCCGAAGATCGATGCACTTTGGCGCCTATTCATGGAAACACTGAAGCCCCTCGTCGGAAAGTGAGCAACGAAAAGGCCGTGGTCCGTGCGAGCCGAGCGAGGGCACGAACGCCGCGACTCGACGACGGGCACACGCGACTCGACGACGGGCACACGCGATTCGACGACGGGCGCACGCGATTCGACGACGGGCGCACGCGACTCGACGACGGGCGCACGCGACTCGACGACGGGCGCACGCGACTCGACGACGGGCGCACGCGATTCGACGACGGGCGCACGCGACTCGACGACGGGCGCACGCGACTCGACGACGGGCACACGCGACTCGACGACGGGCGCACGCGACTCGTGCGCAGCGATGCGTTCGAGTCGTGACGCGTCGTCGCTAGGCGGTCATCGCGACGTCTGTAGGTGGAAAGGATCGGCCCCCAGGGTTCCCACCAATTCCGTCAGATAGGCCGGTGAATTGACCCAGGTCAGTCGCTCGCGGAGCCGACGACGCTGCGGCTCGGACGGTGGACGCCCACGCTCCGCCGCGCTCTCGAAAGCTCGCTCGTGCCGATGAAGCCGCGTGAGCTCGCGTCGTTGCTTCGTCTCGAGACGCTCCCGACACCAGTCGCTCCGGATCAAATGCTCACGCGAGAACAGCTCGCGCACCTTTGCATGGCCGAGATCCATCCCGCTGAAACTGCCGTAAACCATGATGTGTAAAAGTGCGTGCAGCGGAGGACAAGCGGCTTCGACACTGCCGTCGTCGAAGTAGCTCCTCGCGACTCGTGTCTGCGCCTCTACGATGGCATCCACTCCCGCCGCGAAGGAGGCCAGGTCTTGACGTTCGGGGTGCAACATCTCTTCAGTGAAAACCGCGTTCGGCGTCTCGAAGATGCGGCCGAGGAAATGATCGACGAACCGCGTCGTAATGCGGTAGCCCAAACGACTTGCGAATATGCTCCGCCCCTCGAAGGTGAAATCCTCGACCTTCTCGAGGTAGCCCTGCTCGATGAGATATCTAGCCTCTCGTTCGTGAGGCTTCATACGACACCAGATTTCCGGCACGAGCATGCTGATGTCGTGATCCACCTTGTACATCGGGCCAATGTGTCCTGCAGCACTGGTGAACCCCGCATAGCCCGTCAAAATGGCCGCGACCATGGCGTTGTTCATATCGACGACTGGCCAGAGGGCATTGAACGGCCCTTTGGTGAGCGCGCCCTCGCTCCCGAATCCCGTCGTCGACGGGGACTTCCCGGTCAAGCTGCAGAGAAAGTCCATGAAGAGCTCCGGGAGCTCTTGGTAATGAATCGGGTTGAAGACCGCGAGCGGAGGCAGGCCGATCTCGGGCTGGGCCGGGTTCGTGCGTCGTCCCGCAAGCACCGCGTGTACGACCGGAAACACAGGGGTATTGGGCTCGATTTCCTCGTTCAAGCGAGTGCCGATTTCCGCCAGGTAGGTCGAGCGTTGATCGACGCGATCCGGACGACGCTGGAGGTAGCGAGGATTCTTCGACGGCTTACCGTCGACCATGCGCGGATGCGATGAGGACACGACGTACGCGGCCGTCGGACGTTCCAAAAATTCGCGAAGCAGCTGCTTCATCGGCTCGCTGTATCGATCGAACTCCACGACGTGTTCGACGATTTCACTCGCTCGTTCACGAGTCAACGGCTCGAAGTTGGTGATGAACGTGCCGAACGTAGCCAAGTCCGATTCCGCCTGCAGATCGAACCCTCGATGGATGGCGTCGTCCGGCCGCTGAAAGAGCAAAGATTCGCAATTGACCACGAGCTTGAGACTTGGATTCGGACAGGTGCTCGCACCGCTCACCCACTCGCGAGGTACGACGATGGACGCCGTGATGTCGTCCTCGACCTGCACCTTGTCCGCCGGGTTGAAATCGGGACGAAGCTTGTACATCCGCCAGGATCCGTCCTTCGGCTCGAACCCGACGCGCAAGTAGTTGCCGATGAGCCGCTGATTGTCGAACTTGAGTTCGTGCCCGGGAAAACCGTTGATGCGATCGACGGTAAAGTGCTTCTGCCAGTCTTTGCCCCATTCGGGACGATAGTAACGTTTGAGGACGAAAAGAAGCTGCCGTATGGTCTGCGGCAACGAGCGCACCCAAGCGTTATGCTCCTCGGTGTACGAAGGTGATGGCGTCAGGAGCTTGATCACGGATCCGAGGGAACGTTCGAGGCTGAGCAGCGGACGTCGCGCACGCTCATCCGCATTCTCGGTTTTGTAGATCCCAGTGAAGTCACGCTCGAGGATCTTGGCGACCTCGTCCATATCGAGTTGGTAATCGCGGACGAAAATTGGAGCCGGCTGGATCATGGGGCGCAGCGACTTCGAGATCTCGGACTTTCCGCCACCCGAGACGGTACAAGGTTTGTGGCAGAGCACACCGTCCGGGCGAGACCCAACGAGGCGCCAAGCCACCCCCCCCATCTGTTTTTCCAGTCGCACCTTGTACCCCGAGGGCAAGACGTAGGTGTGTCCAGTCGTGAGTGTCAGACGTTGTGTGGCGCCGTCATGCTTCCATTCGACGCTGCCTTTGCGCACGTGGAATTCGGCGTCTTCCGGTACATAGACGATACCCGAGTAGTTGCGGTCGGTCGCATGCCGGTTTGGCTCGACCCGCACTCGATCGCCCAAAAGGTCCATGGCACGTTCGAAGGTCGTGCTCTTCAGCGCGAAACTCTGAGCGGCATAGAAATCTTGGCCGAGAATGTAGGTCGGGTAAGCCACCGCACCACCTGAGTGTTCCTCCTCACAAAGCCCGAGCAAATTCGCCGCAAAGCTTATCTGGGTTTTGACCTCCTTTTTGCAATAGCCGTAGTAGTTGTCGGCGATGATCGTGACCATGACGCCACGCGTGTTGCGACACGTGATCTTGAATGCGCGGCCTTCGTTGTAGAGCTCGTCCACGTTCTCGTAGCACATGCCGTCTCGTCGCTGCCGATCCGTCGCATTGTCGAAGTGTGGCAGTCCGAGTTGCTTCTTCGTCAATCCCAGCAAATGCGGGGCGAGAATCACGCAGCCGGTGTGACCGGACCAACCGAGTACATCGAGCGCCGCGTCGTTCTCCGGCAAGAATGGATCGCCTGCATTTCCGAAAATCCCTTCCACGAAATCGAGATTGCTGACCAATGTACCCGGCGCAAAGAAGCGAATCTCCATTCGCTTCTCGGAGTCCCGCGCGGTCGTCGGACAAACCAGAGGCCTCAGTAGGAGCGATACGAAAAGGCGCGCGACATCTGGTTGATCGGAAGTGAACGGCAACGTCAGTACATCATCGGGCGGACTGAGCGCCAAGGTGAGCAATTCGGCAAAGGCCTGACGCGGGACGGCAAGCTTGTCGTCGGGAACTGGTAGCCCGCCTTCGACGACGTGAAAGACGCCTTGCGTGGTGCGCCGATCGCTCTTTGGATTATGGAGAACCCCTTGCTCCAATCGATAAGAGGTCAGATACGGCGACGCGAACACGTCACCTTTGGCGGGAAGTGACAGGATCCGAGCCAGTCCCGGACGATCGAGACCGAAGGTGCGCGCAGGTAGTCGAGGGGCACCCTTCGGGCAGACGTCCCGGAGATACTCGTCTAGGAATCCTTGGATTCGTTCGTCCACCGGACAAAGTGGCCAGCCGAGAAGCTCATCCTTCTCGTAGTGATTGCGAAGCAATGGACCTGCGATTTGCATGAACGCCGCATCCGCGGTCGCTTCGCTTACTGGTGCTCCCAAGGCGGAGAGCTTCAAATTGATGTAGCGGACGAGCTCGTCATTGGAAACGCTCGCGGGCTTCGTTGCTGCGCGATTCGACGGAGCAGGTAGGGTCATTCCCGCAAGACTACCCCACTCACTCCTGATTTCCGAGCCTGCTCATCGCCCTACCGGCCGAACTCCAAAAGTCGAGCTCGTGCAACGTAACGCATCTGATTCATTGTCGGTCTAAGCCATCGAAGGCCACATCGGCACAGCAATTCAACGGAAACGCAATGGCTCGAATCTCGATCCGGAAGTTCTCCGTCGTTCCCGTCGCCACCCGAGTGCTCAACGGTGCGTTGTCGCTCGGCCTCTGTGTCCGCCCCCTAGTTCCTGCCGTCTCCTACGCGGAGCCATCGAAGGATAGCGAAACGAAGGAAAACCGACCGTCGTCCCCGAGACGAGGAGGAATGCAGACAACCGTCAGAGCAGCGATGAGTGGTAATCCCCCCCGCTCCCGCCCGACACCGATGCCGCCGATGAAGACGAGGCTCACCCCGAAGGGCTGGCGAAGCTCGAACGCGGCACGAGACGTTGCCGAAGCCGAAGAACGCACGAGTTCAGTGAATCGAATCGGCGCTCTGATGGTCAAAGAGAACCAACACTACGGCAACTGGATCAATAGCCCCGCAAAAATCTAGATCACGTGGCCCGAAGGAGGAGCAATCGTGAACCTGAATCGCCTCATTTTCGTCGTCTACGCGACATTGGCCCTCGCTGGGTGTCGCAGCACAACAACGGAAAACGCCCCCGCGCCAAGCGCGAGTGCGTCGCAGACCGAGGCCGAATCAAAGGAGGCACCCGGGGTCGTCAAGGAAGACTTCGAAGTTGGAGCCAGACAAACCATTACCGCGACGAATCTCGACGACAAGCTGAACGAACTCGAGAAGCAGAATCGGAAAGTGAGGCCGCGCTCGCCCCGAACGCGACGATCTTCGACGAACGCGACGACCTTCGACCAACGCGACGACCTTCGACCAACGCGACGACCTTCGACCAACGCGACGACCTTCGACGAACGCGACGACCTTCGACGAACGCGACGACCTTCGACGAACGCGACGACCTTCGACCAACGCGACGACCTTCGACCAACGCGACGACCTTCGACGAACGCGACGACCTTCGACGAACGCGACGACCTTCGACCAACGCGACGACCTTCGACGAACGCGACGACCTTCGACGAACGCGACGACCTTCGACGAACGCGACGACCGCCGCGGACGTTCGCCGTGAACGCAATGGCAGCCACTGCCCCTGGTCGGTGAATGCGCTATCCTTCGCCCATGCCTCGCGCACCGAAAGCCAATCCGACCGCTGTCGCTCCCACCGTCGAACGGATCACTTTGGGACCCGAGGATGCGCTTCGATTGGTCGTCGTCTCGGACACCCATTCCGCGCCCCACCCCGCAACGATGTCCCTTGTTGCAGCAGAAAAGCCCGACTATATCCTTCACGCTGGAGACATCGGGGATACGCGGGTCATCGAGGACCTTGCGACGCTGTGCCCCTGTTTTGCCGTCCGAGGTAACATTGATGTCCGGTCGACCAACATACCCGAGGCTAGATTGTTCGAAGTCGCCGGTGGAGAACGGGACCTCCTACGCATCTTGATGCTTCATATCGGTGTCTATGGTCCCAAGCTTCGCTCCGAAGTGATTCGACTGGCGCGCGAGCATGGTGCCACATTGGTGGTGTGTGGTCACTCTCACGTACCGTTCGTCGGAAGGGACCGCGGGATTTTCGTGTTCAATCCGGGCTCCGTTGGCCCAAAGCGGTTCGGTCTACCCATTGTATTCGGCGTAATGGACATCGCCATTTCGGGATCGCGTCTCCGGCACGTCGATTGCGAAACGGGGCGTCCGTTCGCACCTCCTTCTCATTGAGTACGCAGTCTTGATCCGTTCTCGCCAACCGTAGTGAGCCGTTGCACACCGATGAGGATGACGATGCAACCATCCTGATGTGTTGCGTGATCGCACGGCGTTCCAGGAATGTCTACGACAGGAATGCGGCTAAAGAGAACGCTGCAGGTTCCGCGCGAACGTCGATGGTTCGAGAACGACGACGTCACGATTCGTGAGAAAAGGGAACGAACCTCGACTTACGTGCCGATCATTCGAACAAATCGTCGACCTTTGCCGCACAGATGAAGTCGTTCTGGCTAAGGCCGTTGATCGCGTGCGTATAGTAGCGGATCGTGCATTGCTTGTATCCAAGGTCGACGAGGGGATGATGACCTTCGCGTTCCGCCATCCACGCCACGGCGGTGATGAACGATATCGACGCCAGATAGTCCGAGAATCGGAAGGTACGCTGAATACCGGGCCCGTCTGAGCACCTCGACCAAAGGGGAATACGACGAAGCAGGTCGGCAATCTCGTTCTCGGCGATTGGAGCCGTTCCACCTTCACAGGGCACACATTTCGACCCGAGGAGTTCCTGATCGGCCATGGTCGAAACGTGGGACGGGAAATGCTCAGCGCAAGGACCATCCGCATCTGCGGAAAGGGCACGTCGATAGCGCGTGGGCCCCGCCCCAACTCCGTACCATTTCGCCTCGCTCGCTGTCGCGACGTCAAATCACGTGTCTTGCGGCACGTCAGCGCGATCCCAATGCTTAACGCCGAGGACGAAATGCTCCGAGCCACGCCTGACTCGCCCCGGATGTTCCAACGAGACTGGGTCGACTTTTTCTCTCGCACGCACTGGGCCGTAGTGCCCATCCTGTTTCTGCCTGGCGCAGTATTCCCCTTCGTCCACGGTTTGCGCTCCGCGCATCTTGGAATTGCCGGCTCCGTTGTCGCCCTTCTCACCGGCGTCCTAGCGTGGTCCCTGTCGGAATACTGGCTCCATCGCTCGTTCTTCCATTGGCAGCCCGGCGGAGTCTGGGGAGAGCGCGTTCACTTCTGGGTTCACGGAGTCCACCACCTTTGGCCCAATGACAGATTCCGACTCGTCATGCCCCCTGCCGTGGGCATCTTCCTCTACTTGCTTTGCCTTGGACTATTTCATTGCCTTCTCGGCCCGAAGTGGTCCTGGCCATTCTTCTCGGGCTACGTCTTCGGGTACGTGTTCTACGACGTGACCCATTATTACCTGCACCATGGCAAGCCACGGTCCGGATACTGGCGGCGCCTTCGGCGGCATCACATGCTTCATCACTTCAAAGACGATCGAAGCCGCTTCGGTGTCTCGAATTACTATTGGGATCGGGTGTTTGGCAGCACCGGTTTCCGCCTCTCCAAACCTCGGTCGACGAACGCCGCCGAGATTTGAGTCGGTTGGGTGAGTCACCTTGACGCGCGACGAGAGGCGCCCCTTGATACAACGCGGATCTGGGACGCGTGACTCTCTCGGAAACGGCTCTCGTCGCGGAGGATTCAATCCAACGTCAATTGGGCACGCACGTCGGCACGCCGTTGTCGAGTAACGTGCAATGGGTGTAATTCGCAGGACAGCCGACGGTCGAACAGATGGAAGCTTCGGATTCGATCTGCACGGTGACCGGCGAGGTGTTGAAGTTGACGAGCACGCGATGCCGCCCTGTATTCGCGTAGTCGACCTGGAACGTCGACCCAGCGGAGGTGGGCTGGATCCCCACCGTGCTCGGCACGGAAAGGACGTTCGATCCGACGAGTCCGTAGTACGTCTGCGACGTTCCCCAACCGTCGAGGGCATTCGTCTCAGTCAAGATTGCGTTGTCGAGCCCCGACACCATCCAAGCTTCCTTGACGTCGAATCGTTTGGCGAAAACGTGGGGCGCGGCGAAAGACAAGAGACGCGTGTTGACGTCCACCCCCCACCCCGTAGCGTTGGATTGGAAGTACAGGTACGTGTCCTGGCCAACGACGGATTGTTCCGCTTGGCCCACGTCCGAAGACTCCACGTCCTCCCCACCGGCACAAGCCACGGCAAAAAACATCACCCCAGCTGTCGTCAGTCCATTCATGATGCGCCTAGTCGTCATGTTACCTCCCTGCGACACTCCACATTCGGAGTGCTCACCCCAGGTTAGAGTCACGGCGCACCCGAAACCTCGCCCTAGAAATCGGAGAAAACGGACGAAACCCTGCGGGAATTACCGCATTTCGACTGGGACAGTTGCAGAAAACGCCCGCAACGATGCCACAGCAATCGCACTCGAGTCTGGAAGACACCACGGCTCCGTCACCGTTGCCCTCCCTGGATGCGACCGAGGTTCGATGACTTCGGCTCGATTGCTCTGCGGGCCGAGGTGGCGTAGCCTCGAATCGACCTCCAATGTCCGGCCGCAATATGACTCAACGAACCGCTCCGAAGTCGCCATCACCGGCGTTGCGGACGGCTCTCGTCTACGACTTCGACGGCACATTGGCTCCGGGAAACATCCAGGAGCATAGCCTCCTACCCCACTTCCTTGGGCTCTCGCCGAAGGATTTTTGGCAACGCGTTCATGACGAGAAAGTGACGCACGACGCCGACGAAATCCTCGTTTATCTGCGGCTGCTACTCGTCGAAGCAGCAGCCAAGGGAACGTACGTTACCCGCACCACGCTTCGTGAGCACGGACGGAAAACCCCTCTCTTCGAAGGGGTGCCGGAGTGGTTCGAGCGCATCGATGCCCACGCGAAGGAGCGGGGACTGGCGATCGAGCACTACGTGATCTCGTCCGGCAACGAGGAGATGATCGAGGGTACGCTCATCGCGCGGCACTTTCGCAAGATCTTCGGTTCTCGATATCGCTACGACGATGAAGGTCGAGCCATTTGGCCCGCCTTGGCCATCAACTACACGAGCAAAACTCAATACCTCTTCAGGATCAACAAGGGCGTCGACAACGCGTGGGACAACGAACCCGTCAACCGTTGGAAGCCACCCGAAGAGCGTGACATTCCGTTCTCGCGGATCGTCTACTTCGGCGACGGAGACACGGATATTCCATCCATGAAAATGGTGAGACACCAAGGGGGACACTCCGTGGCCGTCTTCGATCCTAAGCGCTGGGCGAACCTCGAGCTCCAAGGCAAAGTCTATAACCTCATCGCCGAAGATCGAGCAAACTTCGTAGTTCCCGCCGATTATAGAAACGGCAGCCAACTCGACATCACCATCAAGGGGATCCTCGGGCGCATCGCCCGCGACGAAGCGGGCTACCGCGGCCATTCGGGCGCGCTCGGTAGCCTCGCGTCCAAGTCGAATCCCCAAATCCCGTAAATGGAACGAGGACGCCTCACGCGTAGGCGTCGCAGCGTTTGGACAACTCCCCTATACCCGCGAGGTCGGACGCGAATCGACAGCGAGCCAGGCGTCGCTGTTCGAAATACTTCCCTGTGAGCCCCTCGACGTCCTTGCTCGTCGCAAGCCAAATGGGCGTACTTGCGCCCTCGTCTGGAGTGCTCGATCCGCCGAAACCCAGATCGTTGCTGAGAGTCGAATCGACGTCTCCGGGATGGCAGGCATTCACGGTAATGCCATGGGGGGATAGGCGCTCGGCCCAGGCTACGGTCAGCATTCGATTGGCCTGTTTCGATTGTCGATAAGCAACTCCGTTGTCATACGGACGGCGCTCGAACTCGAGATCCGTAACGTCGAGATCCCCTGCCCACGCACTCGCGACGTTGACCACCCGCCCTCGTGGACCCTTGCGCATGGCTTCGAGCAGCGCTCTCGTCATCCAGAGGTAACCGAGAACGTTCGTCGCGAACATTCGCTCGATTCCTTCGTCCGTCAGTTCTCGGGTTTGCGGCGCAACCGCGGCGTTGTTGATGAGCACGTCGATCGCGCCGCCGAAGCTTCGACCGAAAGCGGTGATATTCCGATGCGAAGAGACGTCCAACAGCTCGCCACGGATCCGGCACAGCGGCGTCGTCTGCTCAACGGCGCGTAGCAGCGATTGTAATCGACCGGGATCGCGTCCAACGGCGATGACTTCGACGTTTGGCCGTCGAGCGAGCCCGATCACGATCGCTCGACCGATCGCACCCGTGGCGCCGGTAACGACGATGGTTGGGGTACGAGACTCCATGGTTCTCCTAAAGACGCTACCGATTTCTCCCTCGACGTTCAATCCTTTGGCATGATGCGGGCCTATGTCCGACCTGCTTCTCCATGCGCTGCAGCGGCTCCATGCTATCGCCCAGACGGGCCTCACCTACAGCAAGGATCCCTATGACCTCGAGCGCTTCGCCGAGGTTCGCGTCCTTGCCGAGACCGGACTCGCGTGCTTGCTGGATGCCGACGAAAAAGCGCTTACCGAGCATTATGCCCTCGAGCGGGGCTACCCAACCCCGAAGGTCGACGTACGAACCGCCGTATTCTCTGAGGACAGAATCCTCCTCGTTCGAGAAGCCGTCGACGGGCTTTGGACGATGCCAGGAGGCTGGGCAGACGAGACCGACAGCCCAAAGCAGGCAGCAGAACGCGAGGTACGAGAGGAGTCAGGGTTCGAGGTCGAAGTGACCCGACTCGTCTCGCTCAAGGATTCGAAGAGCGCATGGCTACAACCCGAAAGTGCTCGGGGGTTGCTACAAGCTCTTCTTCCTTGCAACGCTCACCGGCGGAGCGCCTCGCACTTCCATCGAGACGACGGGCGTCGACTTCTTTGCAGTCGACCGCCTCCCTCCCTTGTCTTTGGGTCGCACCTTATCGGAGGACATAGCGCAAGCCTACGCTGCCCATCGAAATCCGAACGTTCCCATCGTCCTCGACTGAAGAGCACATCGGCCTTGCACTCCCCCGTGGGGACGGTTGACGCGACGACGTGGACAGACCGTGGGCAATGGGTGGTGCGCGAGCCTTTGATACGTCCCGATGGCGACGATTGACGCGACGGCGTGGACAACGTTCGATAGAATGGTAAGGTGTGCGTCGCGTGGTGAAAGCCACGCGACGATGGAAAACCACTCCTGACACGAATTGGGTCTTCGATTTCGTGGCCGCGGCCAAGCCCGCGAGAAGGAGTGACGTATGCCGTGTATTTGTGCCGATCGGCTCGGCTTTTCCTATTCTGACCGGATTTCCATCCTGCAAGACGTGAGCTTTCGTTTGCCGAACGGATGGTACGGCTTGGTAGGAGCGAATGGTGCAGGAAAGACGACTTTGGTTCGCCTCGTTGCCGGTGAATTGCGTCCGACGCACGGTAGGATTTGGATAGAGCCCGAGGACTCCACGACTGTCCATTGTCCGCAGGAGGTTCTCGAGCTCACGGCCGATCTCATCGAGTTCGCCGAACGCGTCGATCGCGATAGTCAGCGCCAGCGAGGCCGACTCGACCTCGACGTAGCCGCGCTCGAACGTTGGGCAACCCTCTCACCTGGTGAGAGAAAGCGCTGGCAAATCGCGTCGGCCCTGTCTCGTTGCCCCGACGTGCTGATCATCGACGAGCCCACCAATCACCTCGACGAAGGCGCACGCCGGTACCTCATCCGCGCACTTGCCGACTTTGCTGGAGTGGGCCTTGCCATCTCCCACGACCGAACCTTTTTGGACGAGTTGACGAGAGCGACGTTACGAGTGCATGCGGGAAAAGTAACGTTCTTCCCCGCAAGCGCGACTGACGCTATGGCCCATTGGGCCTCCGAGCGAAATCGACTCGAGCGAGATCGACGGGAGCAGATCCGCGAAGTGGAACGACTCGAAGAACGCGTTGTCGTCGCTCGACGCGATCAGATGGAAGCGCAAAAGAGCCGCTCCGCGGGCGCTCGAATGAAGAATCGACGCGATCACGACGGAAGCTCCTTCGCTCGAACCGGACGGGCCAACTTCGCAGAGGCGCAACATAGTCGAAAGGCAGCGCTTATCGCGGAACAGCTCACTCGACGTACCAATGCCATCCCGAGCTTCGAAGTCGACCGAACCTTGGGACGCAGCGTCTTCGTCGACTTTCGCCCTGCCCCCATGTCTCGACTGTTCTCGATTTCGACTCCCGCTCTCACGGTCGGGAACGAGGAGCTGCTACGCGACGTCAACATCGAATTCATGCGCGACACGCGCGTCCACCTGGCGGGGCCCAACGGTGCCGGGAAATCGACATTGGTTCGAGCGCTACTCGCAGGCGGCCCTGCTAATACCCCGCAAGTACTCTACCTGCCGCAGGAGTTGACGCACGAAGAGATCGAAGCCGATCTCGAGCTCATTCGCGCTCTACCCCGGCAAGAGCGTGGGCGAGTGCTCTCGATCCTCGCCGCACTCGGCACGGATCCCGATTGCTTTCTCGATGCCCACATGCTCTCTCCCGGCGAAGCTCGAAAATCGCGAATCGCGCTCGGACTTGCTAGACATGCCTGGGCTCTTGTATTGGACGAACCGACCAATCACTTGGATCTGCCGACAATCGAACGTCTGGAGAGCGCACTCGCGAGCTATCCTGGAGCCATCCTCCTCGTCTCTCACGACGCGCAGTTCGCCGCTGCCTGCACGACGACTCGCTGGGAAATTGCCGATGGCCGCGTGCACGTGAAGTGAAGGCCTGCACTCACGGGGACACGACCAGCGAGGCCGGGAGACGCGAAATGAATTCCGAAACGGCTTGGAGTCCGGCTTGATCGACCACCTGAGTCGCCAAGGGCGGCATCGCGACGAGGTTCGCTCGACTGCCCATGCGATGCACGAGAGCACTCGATTCTGGCGCCCCCGCAACGACGAGAATCGGCGGCGTGAGCCCATCGGGATTGCTCCTCGTGGCAACGCCGACCGTAGTTCGATAGAACGGTGTATCCGCAACGTTATCCAAGTTGGAGACGCGCAACTGTAGGTCGACCCCCTTGGATGGAATCGTCGAGTTCGGGTTGTGACAGGTGCCACAGTTCGCGTGGAGAATTCCGAGCGCGTGGATCGCCGACGACTCGATCTTCTCGCCCTTTGCGGACGGCACTGTCGTAGAAAGAAGCCCCTCCGCACGCAGTCGTGCGAGGGTCAACTCTGTCGAGTCGAGGTCCAATTGAATCGCTGAAAACCCCAGGATTCGACCAGGCTGATTGACGTGACAGGTGCCGCAGTCGTTTGCGCTTGGCACGTCGTGCCCCGTCCCGAGCGCGTTGCGCTGGCCATCTACCGCAGCGAGAGCGTCACGTTGATTGGCGTCCCACACATAGGCCACCATTCGGTAGTTGCGCGTCGAGGTGCGCTCGATCAACGCGTCTCCACCCGAACCCCGCTTTTCGAGAACTCCTTCCACAACTTCGTCCCGACGGGAAAGATTCCAAAAATCTGGATCCGTCGTATCGATGGTGGTTCCAGGTGGTAGCGCTATCCACCGCCGCTTACTCGCACCATCGGACCAGAGCTCGAATCTTGGTGTGTACGCGCGAACCCCCTCGCGCAGGGTCGCGCCATCTGACTCGAACAATCCAGTCTCTGAAAGTCGTTCAGGAACCGACGAGTTCGCGCCCCCGCTAGTCGAAGTGCCACCCACCGTGGTCGTGCTGCCGCCATTCGCTACCGAACCGAATGAGGGCGACGATCGCACCGCCAGTCGATGCGCCAGTCGATGCGCCAGTCGAGAGGGAGCCGTGATCGCCAAAGGACGGAGTCACGAAGCCCAAACCACCAGACATACCACCCGTGCTCGATGAACGACCACCTTCGCTCGAAGGAGCGCCGCCCACTGTCTCTCGAGGACCCGCGGCATCAGCGCAGCCCAATAACAACAACCCAACGCAGGTGTATCCGCGGAAGGAGATCCTTGATGGACTGCACATCGAATTCGCCTCCTCCGTCCTTAGCCTTCGGGGGAACCACACCACTCGAATCGGTAGGTACGTTTTCGAGACATAGTGACGGCCCTGTCTTTGCCAACCCGTTCGACCACTGTCGAAAATCCCAGCGACGCCTTAGGGGTATGGCGACAGTGTTGTTCGTCGGCGTGCGCCGACAGGGAGGCATGATGTCGAACCCCTATCGCTCGTTCATCGCCAGCTTGAGTGCGATTTCTTTTGTTCTTGGCTGCTCCAACTCTTCCGATCCCGACGGAAGCAATGGTGGCACGGCAGGCAACGTTGGTGGCAGCACCTCAGTCGATAGGACGCGAGGCGGCTCGCACTCGAATTCGACAGGAACGAATTCGGCAGGAACGAATCCGACAGGAACGAGCACGGGCGGCACCACCAGCATCACGAGCGGCGGACAGACGGCATCGAGTGCAACCACGAGCACCGGCGGAACGAATACTGGCGGAACGAATACTGGCGGAACGACCAGCTCCATGCCGAATCCGACGTGTCCTCCCCCTTTATCCCAAACCATGCCCGAAGCAAGCGTACCCCAAGGATACTGCGCCTGGGTCTTTGCGGAGGGGCTCACGTCACCGCGAGGCATGGTGGCAGACGATGCAGGCCAGCTCGTGGTGATCGAGAGCGGAAGCGCTGGTGCCGTCACACTGCTTTGGGACGCGAACGGCGACCGCATCAATCAACCGAGTGAACGACTTCGCATCGCGTCGACATCAGGACTAAACCACGGAGTTGCACTTCAGGGCGGCTATCTTTATGCGTCGACTGCGACAACCATCTATCGATGGCCCTACACCGGTGCGCGAGCGGCACTATCGAACCGTCAAACCGTGCTCGCGGGCATGCCGAATGGCGGGCACTCCACACGAACACTCGTATTCGATTCCGCAGGCAATCTTTACGTCAGCATCGGCTCTGGTTCGAACCTCGATCCCGACTCGAGCCGCGCCCGCATCTTGCGCATCGACGCCGAAAAACTCGGGGGAGCAACGCTCGCACTCTCGGATGCGTCAGTATTTGCCGACGGACTACGCAACGAGGTAGGCTTGCGCTTCGATGCGAGCGGACGGCTTTTTGGTGTGGAAAACGGTTCCGACAACCTGCAGCGCTCCGATCTCGGGTGGGGACATTCACAACGACAATCCCGCCGAAGAGCTCAACCGTTTCGACACGCCTGGAGCCTTCTACGGATATCCCTATTGCTTCAGCGAAGGGAATCTCCCGAGCTCGGTCGGACTCGGTCCAGGCACTCAATGGGCTTACCCTTCCGTGATGAACGACGGCACGCACACGGACGCGTGGTGTCGAAGTACGACCAACGTAAGGCCCCCCGTCGCAACCATGCAGGCCCACTCCGCTCCCCTCGATATCCTGTTCTATCGAGGGAGCGCCTTCCCGAATGACGTAGTGGGAGACGCCATCGTCACCTTCCATGGGTCGTGGAATCGCTCGCCCGAAACCGGATACAAGGTCGTCAGGATCCCCTTCGGCAGCGACGGTATGCCCAACGGCGCACCAACGCCGCTACTCGAATCAAAAGCCAGCGGCGACACGGGCGGCGACTGGACACACCGTCCCGTGTCTTTGGCGATTGGCAAGCAAGGCGAAGTGTTCGTGACCAGCGACGCAAGTGGTCTGGTGATTGCGATTCGGTCATGAATAGCACGAGTTCAGCGGATTGAGAGGCACGCCGCCAACCATGCGGTCACGCCTCTTGAACGTTCGTCGGTGGCGAAGGTGTCTCTCCGAAGCTCGTAACTGCAGGCGCCAAGGTGCGCAGAGGTGCGCGATAGCTCACCAGAACCGGAGATTGCACCGATGACGGCGAGCATGCGCGGTCGGGCGCGACGGAGATAATCGCTGGGGTTTTCGCGCACGTCCACCTGCAACGAGCAAGACCGTGCGAAAGCACGGATGACAGTTTCTGGGTTTTCTCAGATGATGAAAGGCTGGTGTCCTCCCTTTTCTCATCGAAATGAACGTGAAAGACCCAGTGCCGACCGCCGGAGCCCAAGTGGGGCGTTACAAGCTGCTTCGCGAACTCGCGAAGGGGCCGCTCGGAAAACTATACGAGCTACGAACCGAAGAGAGAGTCGTCCGGGCTGGCAGGGCTCGGCAGAATCGTGCCGTTAGGGGCCGAGCTGGGCGCCGAAGCCAGTCAAGCCCTCTCGGATACGGCGTGGGACAGCATGGAGCTGCGGCATGACTTCACGCTCGCCGTAGCCGACGTCGTATTCGGCAGTGAGTGGTTCGCGCTGGTTCACGATCACTCCGAAGGCACGGTCCTTCGCTCGTTGCATCGACGAAATCGCGAACGGAAAACGGCATTTCCAGTCCCTGTCGCAATCCGCATCGCTCTCGACGTCATCGAAGGTCTCGAACACGGGAAGACATCCGCAGCTTCAGCACAAATCCAGTGGAAGGCGGGCGGAACGAACGCCAATTCGCTCATGTTGTGTGGCGATGGCAGAACACGCGCGCTCGATGGTCTGCTGATGGCGACGATTCTGGGAACCAAGCGTTTTCCGAGCGGCACGCAGACCGTCGGACTCTTCCCGCCGGAGCTTGTCGAGCCCGACGCGCGACGCGACGACCGAACGGATGTATTTGCCGTGGCGACGCTGCTCTGGGAGCTCCTTTCCGGTCGCGAACTCACTCTGGACTTGGCCGTCGCGCAGGGCCTACGTCCGCGCATGAAGGTACCCAGCATTAGTCTGTCGATCCCGAAGGGAGAGAAGCCCGTTTCCTTGGGACTTGCAAAGGCCATCACGTCTGGTCTCGAGCTCGAACCCGCGGCGCGCATTGCGACGCTCGCGGAGTTCAAGACGGCGCTCATCGACGCCGCCGAATGTGCGAGCTACCCGCAAGTCATCGACTACGTCGACGAATTGCTCCATCGCGAATCGACCCTATTTCCGACTGGATCTCGCGCCACCGCCCAAGCTGAGCGCGCTAACGCCAGCGGAGCGAACGAGAAATCCACCAGCAAAACCGAAACCACCGCAGATCTTGCTCGATCTGGCCCGAGAAGCTCAAGCGAGAGAGAGTCTCGCCGAATGGTCCGTCGTCTCGAGTCCGTCCGTCGTCTCGAGTCCGTCCGTCGTCTCGAGTCCGTCCGTCGTCTCGAGTCCGTCCGTCGTCTCGAGTCCGTCCGTCGTCTCGAGTCCGTCCGTCGTCTCGAGTCCGTCCGTCGGGAGTTCCTTGGCACCGTCGAAGCCCCAGCAGGCCGGTCGCGCCACGTCGTTAGCGCCTCGAAAGCCTGCAGCGATAGCCACGTCACAGACTGCAGGAGCGACAGGTGCCGCACAGCACGACGCTGCGGTACTACCTGACGCGCAGACGGCCAAAACCAACACATTTGCGGCGGCATGCGCATCGAAACCGGACGCAGCACCGCGGTCTCCAGTCGAGCCTCACGCCATGTCGACGCGGACGAAGGACTCGAATGTTCGAAGTGGCTCGGAGGTCGCAACGCCAGCCGAAACAGGGACCCGATCGACACCAACACCACCGATTGCGACCAAACCTGACGACATCGCGAGCGACGACGAGCACGGCTTCACGGCGACGGGAAGTCTCACTTCACGAGAGAGTTCAACGGATTGCTCCTCAGCGTCTGCGACGAACGAAGCGATTCCGGCGGCGGGGCACGTTCGAAGGTCTCGTCGTCCATCCCCCCGCGAGAAAGGTCCAGATTGGTCTCCCTCTTCTCATTGGGTTGTTGCTAGGGGCGGCGTCCCTAGCTGCTGCAGTTACGCTGGCCGTGATTCGGAAGTCTTCATCGCATGAACTCTCAGCGCCGTCAGTTACGAACAGCTCTCTGGCTGCCGCAACCACGATGAAGTCGTCCAACCTCGAGCCGCACCCGACGAAATCGAACGGCGACGACACCGAGAAGAGCGGCACTTTGGCAGCCGCACAAGCGGCAGCTTCGTCGAATTCGTCCGCCACGTCAGAAGCCAATTCGACGACAGCCCCCTCCACCGCGCCGCCGTCCCTCACTGCGCCGACCGCGACGACACCGCCCATGGCGACGCCGAACGCGGCGCCCCTTCCGGCTGCAAGAGTTTCGCCAACGGCACCAGCGAAAGCCGCCCCTCAGGTAGCTTCCACGTCGAAGACCAATAAGTCGGCGTCCGCGCAGACCAAGAAAGCCACCGCGAAGAAACGGCGCGAATACGTGCCCTCAGAACTATGAGGACGAAGGAGTGAGGACATGACTGCCCATGGTTTCGATCATCGTACGGCTGCTTGGCTCTGTCTCATCGCGCTTTACATGGCCACGGTGGACGTCGCGGCTGCGACAGTAGACGATGCGACGAAGGCCCAGCTCAAGGATGCCACGGCCCACTATGAAAGTGGTGTCAAGGCACTGGACGCCGGTAAACATGCAGAGGCCCTGACGGAGTTCCAAAAGTCTTACGAGATAGTAAATAGCCCGAATTCACGCTTGATGGTCGGAAGGGTGCTCATCAAGTTGGAGCGATTACCGGACGCGTACCGCGAGCTCGAACTCACCCTCAAGCAAGCGAAAGCGCTGGCGACGACACAAGCCAAGTATCAGAAGACCGCCGACGCCGCCCAACGAGAACTCGACGAACTGACGAAGCGGATTTCCCTCGTGCATATCGCTCAGGGTACAAAGGTCGAAGTCCAAGGTAAGCCCGTCGATCTCTCGGAATGGCAGCGACGCGTACCGGTCGACGCCGGCAAGCTCGATATCACCCTGACGTTCCCCGATGGCCAAGAGCTCAAACGGTCCTTCCAGACCAAACCCGGCGAGTCGATTGAGCTCAACGTGTTACCGGAATCCGGCACTGCGTCGGCGCCCACCGAAGAGCGAGAATCCTCGACGGCAACGACGGCAAAAGTGCCGTCGGGTTCGCTCGATCGACGGACGGTGGGCTACGTCGTCGGCGGCGCAGGCGTGCTCGGGTTGGGCGCATTCGTCGGCTTTGGCCTGATTGGCGCCTCGAGCTACGGCGATCCCAAGTCGAACTGTGCGGCAGGGGCGTGCCCCGAGTCTTCCGTCGACGACGCTGGATCCAAGTCGTTGATGCAAGGCATCGGCTACACGGGGCTCGCAGTGGGTGTGTTGGGGCTCGGGATCGGAACTTGGCTCGTGCTCTCCGGCGGCAGCGCCGAGCCATCCACTGCCGTGCACTTGGCACCAGGTGAATTGCGGATGATACGTCGATTCTGAACGGACCGCAGCACGGATCCGTTCGTTGACGCCTGACGGTGAGTTAGCATTGTCCTCCGAAACGTCGGCCGCTTCACGACTTTCGAAAACTAGGCACGCGGGGACTCAAGTTCGCTGAATCGGATCCGTAGACGTTCACAATGCCACTGATGCGCGCGACGCGACGTCGAACGTGAAGGGGTGGTGTAATGCCGGGGCGGCGCCTTGATGGTGGCTCTACTGAGCCCAAGGAGAACGACGCGCTCGGCGAGAAAGGACAAGAGGGATGTTGATTGGAAAGTTGATTCGCTCCGGATTGGCGTTGGGGGCAATTGCTTCTCTCGGCACTGCCGTCGCTTGCTCGAGTGATGACTCGAGTTCGTCGAAGCGCAGCTACGGCGATCTCGTCGCAGCCATCGAAAGCCCAACGGGCACGCTCGACGCCACCTCGGCCAATCCCGTAGCCAAGGAGTACGAGAAGATCAATTCGTCTAGCCTAAACGGCACCCGAGGTGTTCAGTCGACGACTGATTCGAGTTCGCAGTTGTGCACCGCCGGCGGAAGCGCCAAGGGTGAGGCGAGTGGTGGCCAGTCCAGTGGCGACATGGACTTCGTTTACGATTCCTGCTGCATCGAAGCTAGTTGCTGCGTGGACGGAACCGTGCACATGGTCTACAAGTCCGACAGCCAGAGCACGGCAAGTTTCAGTTATTGCATGGACATGGACTACACCATGAACTGTGATTCTCAGACCGTCACTACGACGGCTGCAGGATGCTTGGGCCCCAATGGTTTCGTTTACGCGATAACTATCGACGGAAAGAGCTACGCGGTTACGGGTAGCTACAGCAATGGTACTGGCCAGCTCACAATCAAGGGTGCCAACGGTAGCTTTACGTGTACATACACGAGCGGCGCAGGCACCTGTACGGACGAAAGCGGTGGGACCTTCTCGTTCTAGGCAATCGACCGCTTCGTGTTCGACCAAGAGCCTCCTATTGGGGGCTCTTGGTGCGTGCACGTTCGCGCTCGTGACGGACGTCGGAGCAACGGAAATTCGCCAAGTGGACACCGCCACTCCTCGGCGACAGGACGCGAGCTCCGCAGCGACAACGTCGTCGGCCTTTTTGGGACCCGGCTTCGTATACGTCGCAGACGCCTCACCCGCAGCGGCTTGCGCGCCGCGAGCGGCAGCAGAGCAGGCTCTCCTCCACCAGATCATGGACGCACAGAGCGCACTCGACTTGGACGTCCAGCTCGCGATTCTGTTTTCGACCGACCCCGTCGGTTGCGACAGCCTCTATTACGTTCCGCTAAAAAACGACATCCAAGGGATCGGATACGCTCACACCGATGGCGTCAATCGCTTCGACGAAATACCGGAAGCGAACCTCGAGGGGCTCGCGTTCTTGAATGACCTCCCCTATTGGGAAAGATACCCGGACGAGTTCCGCACGGCTTTTCTCCACGAAGTTGGCCACCGATGGGGAGCGAGAATCGAAGCTCGGCACGATGGCGCTACCATTCGTCTCACCGGACGCCAAGGCGGACATTGGTCGTACTTCCTCGACAGCGACGGATCGCCGCTCGAGGGCAATCGATTCGCGCCCGAAGCTCCCACCGTCACGTCCACTCCTGCACTTCGCCTCGCCTATTCGCCTCTCGATCTCTATTTGATGGGCGCTTTGCCACCAGAAGCCGTCGGACCAATCCGATTGCTCGTCGGAGACAATGCCGAACTGCGGGATTGCGCTGGGGAGCCCTTGAACGCAGCCTCTCCACCGCAAACCTGCGGCGAGCAATCCCTGGCGGGAACTTGGCTCGAACTCGGAATCGAAGACGTAGTGGCGGCGGAAGGGCCACGCATTCCTGAGGCCTCTGCGTCTCCCACGTCGATCTCCGTTGGCGTATTCGTTCTCGACAATACGACTGGAGCTTGGACGGAAGCGGCTTGCGAGCACGTGAAGAAGAGTGTGTCGGACCGATTCGCCGACTTCGAACTCGCTACGGGTCATCGACTCGTTCTCGACAATGGTGTCCAGTCGGAGATCTCCTGTAGCGCCCTCGTCGAGCGCATACAAAAGCGAGACCTGTCGGTAACCGGTGGATGCCGCCAAAGCTTCGGCACTTCGCGAGGCCGACTTGCGTGGGGCTGGATGGTTCTCCTCCTTGCCTCGATTGCGATCCGCAAGCGCTCGACCGCCAGACACGTTGCGCGCCGCGCGCATTCGATACGCAATTTTTTCGCCAGATTTCGCGAATCCAACGCCGAATCCCTGGGCTCTCAAGAGAAAAGACGCGTCACGACGCTCGAACTCGAGAGACCCACATGTCGGGGAGTCCAACTCCAAAACCTCCGCCCTCCCTGCACGGGGAAACGTCTCCGTGGCTCGTAGGATTACTCCTCGCGCTCACGACTTTCGGCGCGATTGCGCTCACCAGCATCCTCACGCCCACACCACCGTCGACCGAGAAACGAGACTCGCCGCGAGCCAAACTCGTGCGCCCGCCCACTCACTTCGACCATCGTGGCTTGCTGAAAGGGCCGTTCCGAACGGGTCCCGACGTCACTCGCGCCTGCCTCGAGTGTCACCCTCGGGCAGGACAGGAGATGCTCCATTCTCGACATTTCACCTGGCTCGGACGCGCGCACGACATTCCGGGGAGCGGACACACTTCGACGACCCGAAATCGGCAAGAAGAACCTCCTCAACAATTTCTGCCTCAGCGTCGAGTCCAACTGGCCCAGGTGCACGACTTGTCACGCAGGATACGGCTGGAGTGACGCGAGTTTCGACTTCGAAGACAAGAGTCGGATTCGATTGTCTCGTGTGCCACGAGCAGACGCGGACCTACAAGAAGGATTCTTTCTGGTCTGCCCGCCGCGGGCACGAACCTGCTCGCTACGGCAGAGAGCGTCGGCCGCCCAACGCGGGACAATTGCGGCTACTGCCACTTCGCGGGAGGTGGAGGGGACGCCGTCAAACACGGAGACATGGACGCCACCCTCACGAATCCCCCCGAACGCATCGACGTCCACATGGGGAGAGTCGGACTCGTCTGCGTGGATTGCCACCGCAGCAAAGAGCACGAAATCTTCGGCCAGAGTATGAGCGTCAGCACGGGCGAAGGCCCGCGCGTGGAGTGTACGGATTGCCACAGCTCGGCACCCCATCGCGGCGAGACGCTGAACGTCCACGTCAAGTCCGTCGCCTGCGTCACTTGTCACGTCCCCTTGATGGCGGTGGAAACTCCCACGAAACTCGTCTGGGATTGGTCGACGGCAGGAGTGGACACGACGGATAAGGACGCCCACCAATATCTGAAAGAAAAGGGGAGCTTCGTCTACGGTCGCCGAGTCGTTCCCGAGTACTACTGGTACAACGGTCATTCCGAGCGCTATTTGAAGGGCGATCGAATCGATCCAAAGGTGGAGATCGCCATCAATCGCCCTTTGGGGAGCGCGCGCGATCCATCCGCGCGGATCTGGCCCTTCAAGGTCCATCGAGGCAAGCAACCTTACGACACTCAGCTTCGGATCCTGCTCGTGCCAAAAACCTACGGCGAAGGTGGCTACTGGGAACGATTCGACTGGACTCTTTCACTGAGACTGGGCTCTGAAGCCTCGGGGCTGCCCTTCAGCGGCAGCTACGATTTCGTAGCAACACGGATGTATTGGCCTCTGTCACATATGGTCACGCCCGCAAGCGCGGCGCTCACTTGCCGAGATTGTCACGGTCCGTCGGGACGGCTCGACTGGAACGCCTTGGGATACGAATCCGATCCGGCACTGTCCTCGCGTGGTCGCATCCGCATGACGAGTCAAGGAGCGCCGTCGCAATGATTCACCCGCGAACATTCGGGCTCGCAATCGCGCTGCTCTCGTTCTGCGGCATGACCCAAGCGAGCCCCCCGAACCCACATTTTCCGCCTCCCTCACCGGAACTGCTTCCCGCTGAACGGCATCCAACATCCGCGCCGGGCTTTCATCCCGCAGTGGTCCTGCGCGATCGCGCGGGAGGAAACGCAGTACAGTCGGGAACCCCGCTCAATTACCGAGCGACCTGTGGGTCGTGCCACGACGTCGAGTGGATCGAGCAGCACGGATATCACTTCCGCCTCGGCATGGATCGAGCCACCCTGCCCGGCGCGGCTCCATCCCAACGCCCGTGGGATCGCGGCCGAAGTACATTTGGACGCTGGGATCCCCTCGTCGACTACGACGGTATTCCTCCGGACGCCAAGGATGCAGTCGCGATAGATCGTTTCATTCGGAACAATCGCTGGCAGCTGCTCGGCGGAGGCCCAGCGATGCTCGGCAATGAATCGCGAGCTTTCGAGATCGACTGCGGCCGTTGCCACGTCCGTGGGGCAGTAGCATCCAAAGACGACAACTTGCCGTTCGATAGCTATGCGACGGCAAGCCTTGTCGCGCTCGGCCTCGTCTCTTTCGCGCCAAAATCCGACGGAACCCTCGAAATTCACTGGGACACGTCAGCGTTGCAAATCGACTACACGATTCGCCCCGAACGCTTTTCCATCGCTGCTCCCACGAATGAGGCGTGCGGCAGCTGCCACGGATTAGTCAATGAGGACATGCAGGCTTTGCGAGGGGCCAGAGCGACAGCGCGAACCACTCTCACCACCGGACAGCTCTTCTCCTCTCGGCGAATGCAAGACAGCGCCTGGAACCTTTCGAATCGGTCGCAACTCGCGCGTGCATGGGACGTGCACAGCGAGCGTCTCGTCAACTGCACCGACTGCCACTTCTCCCCAAACGACCCGAGTGCCGCATTCCGCAGAAGCAACGCCGTCCCGAATCACCTACGCCACGATCCTCGAGTTCTCGAATTCGGTACGTTTCTCCGGCGCCCCAGTCACGAATTCGCGCGAGGCGCCAATTCCATCGGTCAGGACGGCGGCATGCGTCGTTGCGAAGATTGCCACGACGCAACGGTGGCACATCAGTCTCTGCCGAAAGCCAATCGCCATCTGACGCGTCTTGGTTGTGAGTCCTGCCACATAGCGGAAATGGCGGCGCCAACCTATCGAGTCCGTGATTTCACGGTCGTCGACGCACGAGGCATGCCTCGCATCGAATACCGAGGCGAGCTCGGTTCGACGTCGGACCTCTCAGCGTATATCCGAGCAAGCGAACCCCTGCTACTTCAACGCAAAGGCGATCCACAGGAATCTCGGCTGTATCCGTACAACGTCGTCACTTCATTTTTCTGGGTCGTCGAAACCTCGTCTGGGCCACGTCCAGCAAGCACCGACCTACTTCGGCGAGCACTCTACGAGACTCCGGGCGCACTCAACCGTCTCACTGCGCTCCTCGACTTCAACCGAAACGGCATCATCGAGGACGGCGAACGTCACTTGGCCACCAAAGAACGCGTCGACGGCGTGCGCTCGCTCCTCGTCGCAGCCGGAGCGAGCAACCCACGACTCGTCGGTGAGACGCAACCCTATGCCATTCATCATGGCGTCGGCAGTGCGCGCTTCGCACTTCGCAGCTGTGACCAATGTCATGCTTCGGCTTCGCGGCTCTCGCGCCCGTTCATCCTGGCGCGATTCGCGCCATATGGCCTCACACCGAACGTATTACCAGACAACGACGTCATCCCGGCGTTCACTGTCCTTACGCATGGAGAGGAGCGCTGGCTCGTGCCCAATCTCGCCGCGACGAGCCTGCACGTCTTCGGCGTCAACCGGCAGGTCTTTCTAGATCGAGTTGGCATTTCGCTCATCGGCGTCGTCTCGCTCGGCGCGATGATTCACGGACTATTGCGAATCATGTCGCATACGAAGAAACGGAGGCTCCAATGAGGCTCGTCCTGCTCTATAGCCTCTACGAACGCATCTGGCACTGGCTTCAGGCCGCAGCCATCATCGTACTATCGGTGACTGGGTTCGCGATCCACGCACCCGATCGAATTGCCATTTTCGATTTCGTGACCACCCTCCGAATCCACGAAATCACGGCGCTATTTACGATCGCGAACGGGTTCCTATCGCTATTCGCTCATCTCGTCACGGGTGCGATTCGTCAGTACGTTCCACGGCCGAGGGATCTCCTGACCCAGGGTGTCGTTCTCCTTCGCTATTATCTTGGCGGGATCTTCCGACACGAACCCCATCCGTTTGCACGACGCCCCGACCAAAAGCTGAACGTGCTACAGCAGGTCACGTACCTTGCCATCCTAAACGTATTACTGCCGATTCAGGTGATCACGGGAGTATTGCTTTGGGATGCGGGACGCCTCGAAAATACGATTGCGCGACTCGGTGGACTTAGGCCAATCGCTGTGATTCACGTGGGGGCCGCATGGCTCTTCATTGCCTTCGTCATCATGCACGTCGATCTGACTACGACCGGCGGCTCCCCGCTTGCACACCTGAATCCATGCTCACGGGCTATGCGGAAGTCGATGAAAACGCCCATTCGCGTGAACCGACGGGCGCGCACTTCCGTCTGCTCGAGCAACCAACGCTTCCGCCAATCCCGTCGGAGGTCGAACATGAACGAGCAACACGACACCAATCGAAGCTGGAATCCGTATCTCGCCGGGATCGCACTCGGCATCGTCCTCTTCACGTCCTTCGTCGTCACTGGACACGGCCTTGGGGCATCCGGCGCGTTGGCTCGCGTCGTGACGACAGCGGTGACCACCGCCGCACCGAGCGCCGTCGACACGCACGCATTCTTTGCGACATTCGGAGGGGGCGCGCGCAAAACCTTGTCGCACTGGCTCGTGTGGGAAGTCGCTTGGGATCTTGATGGGCGGCTTCCTCTCTGGATCGCTCGCGGGTCGAGCACGCATCGCGCTCGAACGTGGACCAAGAGTGAGCCCGAAATCTCGCGTAGCTTTGGCACTCCTCGGCGGATTTTCGGTGGGATGGGGAACCCAGTTGTCTCGGGGTTGCACCTCGGGGCAAGCACTCTCCGGCGGCGCGGTGCTGGCCGTGGGTAGCTGGGCATTCATGTTTGCCGTGTTCGGTGGAGCGTACGTAGTGGCTTATCCACTGCGAAGGCTCTGGAGATAACGATGGCACCTTTCGACGTCACCGTACTCGGACCTCTCGGTGAACCCATCGTAAGCGTTCTTCTTGGTATGGCGTTCGGGTTCGTCCTCGAACGCAGTCAGCTGGGAAACGGGAGGAAAAGTGGGCCGGTAAGGATCTGGACGACATGACCGTGCTCAAAGTCATGTTTACTGCAATCGTCACGGCCATGATGCTCGTCCTGGTTAAGTGCATGGAGTATAGACTACAATGAGACTTTCATCAATGCGACCTATCTCAGACTGGGGATGGTGGATGGAGTTCATTCAGTGTACAGCTGAGTCATGGATGGGTGTGTCCGGGAACTGCACTCATCACTGCACAATAGGTGAAATGAACGGTGTGCTCTTCATGCTTGACGTGTTCAGTGGGATGTTCGTGTTCGGCTACACCATACAGCTGGTGGATGCATTCTGGAAACGTTTGGAGACCTGGGTGTGTTTCTCTGTCCGACTGGCTCGACTCCAATGCCTATGGTAGTGGCCTTCGCCGTGGCCCTCGCGCTTGGGTTCTTCGTAGGAGGTGAGTGAATAGAGCATGGATCTTCAAGTCTCCTGCACTCGGTGCTGTAAATGGGTACATCAAGAGACGCCCACCACGCAGCGCGTCCAGCACTCACAAGGCGGTAGAAATTGCATACTTGAAGCCTTGGCTGGTGTCTATCGGAACCACTGCCATGGCCGGGGTTCTTTGGCAACCACTCGAGACCTCGACGCAAGGGCACGCTCGCAGCTCAGATCGAGGAGTCCATCGAGCACCCATGTAAAGTACAGGTGGATCCTCGCGAGCTCGCTGATCTGTATGGCGAACCGAAAGTCTCCCTCGTGGTCTTGGATACTCGAATCGGAAGCGGATTACAACCGATTCCATCTTCTCGATGCCAAACGACTCGATCCATCCAAACTTTCTGTCGCAACCCAATTACCACCGAAGTCAATCAAGGTGCTCGTCGCGAACGACGAAGCGCAAGAGCTTACGACGTACCGTAACTTGGCCCACGCTCGGGTGGAGAATCTTTACGTCTTGAGTGGCGGCATACCGAACTGGCTGCGGCTCTTCTCATCGCAAGACGTCGAAGCGACGCGATGGTTGGCGCGCGGAGACGAGCACGTCGCAAGCCGTCCACAAGTTCACGGGCCATCGAGCGGACCGCTCGCCTACGTTCCCACGGTCAAACGCCCAGGGCTTGGAGCGAAACAGTCCGGGGGAGGATGCGGCGGGTAATCGCGCGCGGGTAATCGCGCGCGGGTAATCGCGCTGGACAATCTTGCTCGATGTCACTTGTAACGCGTGGCTCACGCGCCGTGAAACCACGAGCCGCGAAACCCGCGCGAACTCGACACTGGGTGTTTCTTACACTCTATCGAGTCGACGATACGATTGCCGTCGTCGCTGAGGAGCATCACGGGAAAACGGTCCGTCGGATCGAAGAATCCCTCGAGATTGAACCCTTCGGGCAATTGAAAGTCGAATCGCACCGGCGCCGACCTGCCATCATAGCGATAAATCCGACTGGACCGTCCCGGACCCGTAGGCCCTGCGGCGATGAGGAATTCCCCATTCGTATACGTCAATCCGCGCAAGCCATTCCCGTCGAGTTCGAGGAGTCGCACTTCTCCCAAGCGCGCCAGTTCACCGAACGGCAGACGCGGCAGGTTCTCGATTGCGACGAGCAAAGCAGCCCCATCTGGCACCGGACTTCGAAAGCCGATCCAAGCACGACCGTCCGGAGTAAACGTCATGGCCTCGATGTTGAGTGCGTCCGATGCAGGAGCGTTCACCTCGGCGGCGCGACCAAGTTCGTAGGACGCGAGCGGCGGATGCTGGAGCAAGTCATCCAGCAGTCTTCGATAGGGCTCTCCGACAATGGCAATATCGCTGGCGCGAGTGCCGAGCGTGGTCGCAAACAGGAGATGACGAGCTTCACGACTCCTTGGCCCACCTGCGCGAGCATGTGACGCCAGAAAGTATCCATGAGCGCCAAAGCGCGATGCTGCCTCGATGTCGGTTTCTGGCGTCTTTCGCACATCACTTTTCGGATGCTTCCGAGCTAGGCGCCCCTTGCGTCAATCAGGCTCGTTCATCACGGCAGGAAGAGCGAGCGCTTCGGTCAAATCGACTTGCGCGACCGGGACGCCACCGTTCCTTGCGTCGTACACTCGCAAAACGCTGTCTTCGTCACTGACGACGAGAAAATGGTTCTCGTCGATGGGCACGGCGCCGGACGCATCGCACATACCGGAAAAGTGCGTAACCACGGATGTGGGATTTTTGGTTTGTGGCGTCGTGGCAGACGTCATAGGCACGTGCCGCGGAGTGCACCGACTGCAACTCGCCACGGGAACGGAACACAGCAGCGCGAGCGCAATCTGGACGAGTGGTCGAGCAACGGGGACGATGGGTAGCATGTGGGGTTGGCAGTGCCTCCCACTCTCGACGTCTCCAATCCCCCCTACCCTACGCCCCAAAGACGAAATCTCGTCATTTTACCTCGCGTCGACACTGCTCGAGCTCGCGGTCCGTCGCGCACGATGGGCTCGAAACGCGAAGAAGTGACGGTTCACTACGAGCGAGCAAGTCGATTCCTCCACCATTTTTCGACCGAAATGACCGGGAGGATCCCGCACCCACGAGCATGGCTCCGGTGGAAATCGCGAAGTCCGACCGGAGCCGAACCAAAGATCTCGTTCAATACGCCAAGTCGGACGAAGGCGAATTGCAGAAGCAGGAGTATGCCCACACCAATGAAGACGGTGGGATTGCTGAAGACGCCAATCTGCAAGATGAACCCTTTCAGACTCCTGCAGTTGAGCATGTAGAAAATCTGAAAGAGAATGACGGTCGTAACCGTGATGGTTTGGGCTTCGGCGAGCGCGGTGGCGGCGGGTACGCCCGCCGCGAGATCTCTACTGTATTCGAAGTGGAATAGTCCAAGCGCGCCTGCAGCCATGAGAACGGCTGCAAAGAGTGTTCGAAAATGACGAATCGGTTGAGCACCGGCTCTCGAGGCGAGCGCGGAGGACGCTGCATCACGTCGGGTTCCTTGGCTTCGAAGGCGAGAGGGAGGGCGAGACTCACGGCCGCCACCAAGTTGATCCAGAGTAGCTGAACCGGTCGCATGGGAAGAAGGAGCTCTTTGCTCTGAGATTCGAACGGGAAGAACGCGACGGCATAGATGAGTATGAGCGCAAGTCCGAGATTCGTCGGCAGCACGAAAGCCAGCGACTTAATCAGATTATCGTATACCCGACGCCCTTCCTCGACAGCCGCGGCAATGCTCGCAAAATTGTCGTCTGTGAGCACGATGTCTGCAGACTCCTTCGACACCGCCGTACCAGTAATCCCCATGGCAACCCCGATGTTGGATTGCTTGAGCGCCGGAGCGTCGTTCACTCCGTCTCCGGTCATGGCGACGACGTGCTCTTTCGCCTGCAACGCACGAACCAAGCGCAATTTGTGTTCCGGCGCGACCCGAGCAAAAACGTTGTTGTTCTGCACTAGCTCATCCAACTCGGAATCATTGGCCGACTGGAGTCGCGCCCCCGTAATCGCGCCTTGCTCATCCCCCAAGAGTCCGAGCTTACGACCAATGGCTGCCGCTGTTTTCTGATGGTCACCGGTAATCATCTTCACCGTGATACCTGCGGCGTGACAAGCACCGATTGCATCGATCACCTCCTTGCGCGGTGGATCGATCATCGCTTCGAGCCCAAGTAGTTCGAGCCCGCGCTCCACCTCGGATGGCGCCAAAGCCTCGAGCGAACCAGACACGCATTTCTCGAGCAATGGCGAGCACACGCATCCCACGTGACGCAAGACGATCGACCACGCCGTGAACCTCGGCGACATCGAGGCAACGGTCGCCAAGCTTGTCGCAACGTTGCAGCACTACTTCGGGAGCCCCCTTGACGATGACGCGCCGCTGCCCGTCGCGATCCTCGTGAAGTGTCGCCATGTGCTGGTTCTCGGACTCGAAGGGGATGGAAATCGACACGCCCCAACTCGCGCCGCTCACCTTCGACGTCCACCCCGAGCTTAGTCGCAACCGCCACCAAAGCACCTTCGGTTGAATAGCCACTCAGCTTCCAGAGGTCACCGTCACGGAATATCGTGGCGTCGTTGCAAAGGGCTCCGCTCGAGACGAGTCGTCTCACGCTCGCTGGAACTTCGGCAACCTCGCTACCGGCTTGCGACAGTCGACCTTCTGGGGCGTATCCGACGCCCGAAACGTCGAACTCGCCGTCCGCCGTCCAGAGCGACTGCACCGTCATTTCGTTGCGAGTCAGTGTGCCGGTCTTGTCAGAGCAAATGGTGGTGGTACTCCCGAGCGTCTCGACGGCGGGCAACTTGCGTACGATGGCCCTACGTCGCGCCATGCGCTGGACACCAATCGCCAACGCAATCGTGACGATCGCCGGCAGCCCTTCTGGGATCGCTCCCACGGCGAGGGCGATGGCAAATACGACCGTATCTCGGAGTGCGTCACCAAAGCCAACGCCAGCGCTGACCATGCGTGCCACGCCCACGGCCACCATCACGACGGAAATGGTGATGACCCCAAACGTTATGAGTTTGCCGATGGACTCGAGTGCCTTGGTGAGCGGAGTCTGAAGATCGGTCGCTTCATGAAGCAACGTCGAGATGCGACCGAGCTCCGTTCGAGCCCCCGTTGCTACGACGAGTGCCGACCCGGTGCCATAGGTGACCAAGGTGCCGCCAAACGCCATACACGAGCGGTCGCCGATTGACGCGTCGCGGTCGACCGGCGACAGGGACTTCTGAGCAGGTACCGACTCTCCCGTCAGTGCGGCCTCCTCGATCTGCAGATTCCTCGCGGCGATCAGACGAACGTCTGCGGGGACCTTATCGCCAGATGAAAGCAGCACGATGTCCCCAGCGACCAGATCGGCCACGGGAACGTTGACGCGCTTTCCTTCCCGTATGACCGTGGTACTTTCGGGCACCATGTCGACCAAAGCTTCGATGGCTTTCCCAGCTCGGTATTCTTGAACGAAGCCAATGATCGTGTTGATGACCACGACAGCGAGCACGACCGCCCCATCCGCGACTTTTCCGAGCCCAATCGCGACGACGGCGGAGCCATTCAATACCCAGATGAGCGGATTGTTGATCTGACGCCAGAGCAGCTGGAGTGGACCATCTCCCGAACCACGCTGCAGGAGGTTTGGACCATATTGCGCAAGCCGCCGAGTTGCCTCCTCTGCGGACAGCCCTGCTTCAGACGAGTTGGCCGCTCGAAGGGCCTTCTCTGCAGAGAGATGGTGCCACTCGGGTGGGTTCGATTCAGGAGAACTGGGCTCTGTCATGACTGCGCCTGATGCTCCGCTGAGTGAGTTAGCCAATGCCGAATCCGACATGACGTAAACCGGCTCGCGCTTGACCCCTCACCTCGGCTCGCAAACGCGATGCTCTGAATCCTCTACACCGTCGAAGATGCGGAACTGCCGTCGACGGTCGTGCACAGAATAGCACTTCCGCCGCCGAAACCCAAAGCGCTCGATCGTTCTTGGAGCCCAGCAACGGATCACCGGACGAGCCAACAATCTCTCGACCCCACTCGTGGCCCTGTAGTCGGCGCCCTCCGCTTGAAATCCAAGTCAACGAGAAGCAGTTGACCCAGGCATGTGTGACGGAATGCCCAGTCGAAGCGTCGATGACCGCACGAACTCGTAACCGGTTCGGCGGTCATCGCGGGACACGGCCGGTCAATTCGACCCACTCGCCGAGTAGCTCCCACGCACGAAGCGCAAGCTCGTGACGGCGAAGTCGCAGAACGTAAAAATCTCGCCGTGCCACGACTACGCTGAGGAGATCTGTCTTGCCGGCTCGTTGCATTCGTGTCGCCGACTCGGTGGCAAGCTCCGCAGCTGGAATGGCATCGCGGTCGAGCCTTTCCACGGCGGTACGCAGCTGCACGCCTTCTTGGGCGATCGCGGCTAACCGCTGCGAAATGGAGCTCTTCATGGCCGAAGCCGTCGAGCGAGCTCGTTGCGCATCCGCCTGCGCGCGCGCGCGTTCGCCCTGGTTGTAGCGAAAGGCAGGAAGTGACCATGCCAAGCCTGCCCCCAAACGAGTCTCTCCAAAGTCGCCTCGTCCACCTTGTAAAATCACGCTAATCGGTGGAAGTCTCTCGCGGTGAAGACGCTCATCGACTCGAGCGTAGTACCGAGCTTCCGCTTCCGCCCCGAGTACCAACGGCGCCGCGGGTGCAGATGAATTGGATAGAACGTTTACGTCCACTCGAGGGAACGAAATGTCCCTTCCCGGCGCCCCGAATCGGCGCCCAGTAAGCCGCGCGAGTTCGTTCAGGGCAGCACCGAGCGAGGCTAGAGTCTCGTCAATCTGCACCGCGATGCGCGAGCGCTCGAGCTCTGCGAGTTGGGCGTCGCGTTCCGTTGCATCCCCCGCGTCCCGGCGCGCGCCGAGCACCGTCGCCTCCGTCTGTGCGGATGCCAAAAGCTCCGCCAAGGTCTCGTAACGTGCCGCGAGTGTGACGCATTCGCCGTAGCTCTGCACGACGGCACCAGAAACTCGCGCCCTCATCAGTTCGAAAGATGCCGCATTCCATTCCACGAACGATTGGGCTTCGGCGATCCGTTTGCCCCTCTGGCCCGCAAACTCGATGGGTGTGTGGAGCTGCGCAGTGACGTAAACGTCACGGGTGACTCCCTTGCCTCCTCGTTCGGCAATGACCTCGAGGTAAGGATTTTGCAGCGGCAAAACCCGTGCACCAACGGCGACGGATCGACTCGCTTCGAGCTCGGCGCGCGCAACGGCCACCTCGGGTGCGCGTTCACTGGCGAGTGCCAGCACGCGTTCCAAGGTGGGAGTCTCACCCGGAAACACCACGTCGAGACGCGCAACCTCGAGCGATTTCGGCGCAGTTCCCACAGGTCCGTTAGCTTCCGGTAAAGAAGCCGTCTGTCCCAATGCATCACTGGATCCGAGAGCGCACGTGAGCACGCCGCACCAAACCCATCCTATCCTAGCAATTCGGCAAGTTCGATTCGTCATGATACCCACTCACGCTGTAGTCTCGATGTTAGAATTGACCTGAAGCTCGGGGCCTTCGTTGGCGAGTTCGTCGGCATCCTCGGGGGCTTCGTAACCTTTGAGCACCAAGCGCAGAATTCCCGGCAGAACGGCCAACGTTATCACGATGCCGAAAAGCATGCCGAATACAACGACACGTGCCAATGGGCGCTGCACCTCGGCACCGGCCCCCGAAGCAATCGCCATCGGCAAAAACCCAAGAGCCGCAACCACTGCCGTCGTCAGAACCGCGCGCATGACCTTGGCGGAACCACGTACGATTGCGGAGAATCGAAGATCTCCCCGATCCAGACGGGTGCGCACTTCGCTCGCGATGACGACGCCATTGAGCACGCCGATGCCGCCCAAGGCAATGAAGCCAACGGCAGCGGGCAGACTGAAAGACAAACCACTGCCAAGCAACCCAACGAGTCCTCCTGTCAGGATGAGCCGAACCGATCCGAAGACACCAATTGCGAATCGCCAGTTTTGGAACATCCAGAGCAGCATCCCGAAGATGATGGCGACGACCGCCGGCAACATGAACATGAGCGTCGACGACGCACGCTGGAAGTTCTCGAATTGACCACCCCATTTCAGCTTGTACCCGGCCGGGATCGCGACCTCCTTTTTCACGCGCTTCTCGGCCTCCGACACCCAAGGAACCAGGTCACGGCCGCGAAGATTGACGTCGACTCTCACGGCTCGATTCCGGTCTTCACGGCGAATCGCCGTGGGGCCGTCTCCTTCCGTCAGCGTAACGACTTCAGCGAGCGGGATACGCTCACCGCGAGTAGTTTTGACGAACAAGTCACCGAGAGCTTCCGCAGTCGGTTGCGTCGGAGGGAGCAATACTCGAAGTTCGAACTTCCTTTCGCCTTCGAACATCGTTCCGACGCGCAAACCTTCTCGGGAGGCCTGGAGGATTTGAAAGGCATCTTCCAACCGCACGCCGTGTCGAGCGAGTCGCGAACGGTCGGCAACGGCCGTGATCGTCGGCCCTCCGAGAATACGCTCGACGCGGAGGTCCCCGGTCCCATCGATCTTTCCGACGACCGTACCGACTTGCTTCGCCAACTCGGTGAGTCGTTCCAAGTCCGCCCCGAAGACTTGGATCTGTACGTCGGCTCGACTTCCGCTGATTATCTCGTTCGTCTTGTCTTCGATCGGCTGCGACACGCTGACGAAGGTTCCGGGAACGCGACCTTCGATGGCGCGTTTGAACGACACCGACAACTCGTCGAGATCCGTTGCGTTCTTCCACTCGCTCATTGGCCGTAGTCGCACGAGAATATCGGTACTGTCGTTACCCACGGGATTGACGGCGACCTCCGCACGCCCCGTTCTACCGATCGTCGTAATCACTTCGGGGAAGCTCTGCAACGCACGTTCGGCCTCGAGATCGAGACGACGTGCAGCTTCTATGGATATGCTCGGAGCCCGTCGGATGGTCACGACGGCATCTCCCTCGAAGATGCGAGGAACGAACTCTGCTCCGGAACGACCAAACCACCAGCCACTGACGAGCAACGCCGTCACGGCGCCGAAAATCAACTGCCAACGATAACGCAGAGTCGCCGGAACCAAGCGTTCGTAGTGCTCGCTCAGCCACTCCACCCAGCGCGGACCATGGCCCTTTGCAGGAGGAACCAGAGCAACCAACACGGCTGGAAAGAAAAGAATCGAGTAAACGAGAGCGCCCATCAGTGCGCAGGCCATCGTAATGGCCATCGGGCGAAACATCTTACCCTCTACCCCTTGGAGAGCGAGGAGAGGAACATAGACCAGCATGATGATTGCGACTGCAAAGGCAACGGGGCGAGCGACGCTAGCGGCAACCCGATCGTACGCTCGCGCTCGCGCGGCGCCAACCAAGGACCGACCTGCTGTCGCAGCCATTACGGACTCGACGATGACGATCGGGCCATCCACCAAGAACCCGAAGTCGATGGCGCCCAGGGACATCAAATCCCCTGTTACACCGAAAAGGTGCATTCCGAACACGGCGATGCTCATCGCGGCGGGAACGCCGATCACGACGGCGAGCGCCGCCCTGAAGCTTCCCAAGAACACGAGCAGCACCAAGAGCACGACGACGACACCTTCGCCTAGGTTCTTGGCCACGGTCGTCAACGTGCGTCCGACGAAATCCGCGCGATCGTAGATGACGTCAATTTTGACGCCAGCAGGTAGGTCCGCCTGGATCTCCTTCACGCGTTCCGCAACGTCGGCCACGACACGTTTGCTGTTCGCACCCAGCAGCATCATCACGACGCCATTGACGGCTTCCTTCTTGCCCTCTTGGGTCACCACGCCATATCGCAGCGCCGGGCCGATCTGGACGTCAGCGACGTGTTCGACGAGAACGGGCGCGCCGGTTTCGTCGGCGCGAACCACCACTTGACCGATGTCCTTGATGTCAGAAAGCAAACCTTGCCCACGCACCGTGAACGCCTCCTGACGGCGTTCGACGTAACCACCACCAACGTTGAGATTGGCGGCCCTCAGTGCATCACTCACGTCTTCCAGGTGCAGTCCCCTGGCCTCGAGTCGCACGCGGTCGACGATGACCTGAAATTGCTTGAGCTCTCCGCCCATCGTGTTGACCTCTGCAACACCGGGAATGCTACGCAACCGAGGAACAATCTCCCAGTCGAGCAAGGTCCTAAGCTGCATGGGCGAGTGTTGCTCTCCCCGCACCACGAACTGGAAGATCTCGCCCAATCCAGTGTTGACCGGCGCCAGTTCGGGAAGAGCGGCAGCGACTGGAAGCTCGATTCCCTCGTAAGCGCTCGAGCACCAGCTGACGAGCAAACCAAACGTCCGTACCGTCCTTGAAGATCACGGTGACGTTCGACAGCCCCGAGCGGGACACGCTCCTCAACTTCTCCATTCCTGGAGTGCCGTTGAGCGCAACTTCGATTGGCATCGTGACGGTCCGCTCCACCTCGAGCGCCGATAGTCCCGGTGCGGTGGTCAATACCCCGACTTGGATGGTGGAAACGTCGGGCATCGCGTCGATGGGAAGCGTACCAAACGCCTGTATCCCCATGGCAATCAGGACGACCAAAGCGACGATGACGACACGACGGGCTCGAATCGACCAACTGACGATTGCAGCTAACATGTCATCCCTCAACGAAATAGTTCGCTCTTGAGCTCGAACGTGCCGCTGGTTACGACGCGTTCACCCACTTTTAGGCCTCGAACGATGTGCAGGTCTCTGCCGTCCGTCGCACCGAGTTCGACTGGGACCACGCGCACTGACGTAGGAGTGTCGACGACGAACACCGTCGGCTTTCCATCGACGTACGTTACTGCATCAGGCGGCACCACCGGCCCCGCATTCACGGAGGATCCACCAGCACGAATGCTCGCATCCACGGCTTGTCCTGGCCGGAGCTGTCGGCTCTGGTTGTCGACGACCACGCGCACGGGAGCGCTCCGCGTGGCCGCGTTGAGCACCTGCCCCACGTTGGCCACTTTGCCTTTCAGTCCATCCTCATGACTGCCGAGGGGACGCAGGCTTACCTCGTCACCGACGCGTACCAAGGGAAGACCGCGCTCGAACACCGAGAGCTCGACCCACAGTGTGTCGAGGTTCGCGACGAGAAACGCCACGTGATCACCTTCGACGAGCTGCCCCTTGGCAATGTGCCGTTCGACGATGGTGCCCTCGATCGGTGAAACGATTGCATGCACGCCAATGTTCTTCGCGGGGCCGGCGGCAGCACTTCCAGATAGCGCGGAAACCTTCTGAAGCGCCGCATTGAGCAGCGCCTGATACTTCTCGGCTAGCGCCGTGGCTTCCTCACTCTCTTTGAGCGTTGTGAGCTTTTCGTCAGCGAGCTTCCGCTCACGGTCGGCGTTGCGTTTCGCTGCGTCGAATTCAGCTTGCAGGGAGGCAACGGCGGCTTGAGCTTCCCCCAACTCGGGACTGTCCACGGACGCGAGAACCTCGCCTTGTTTCACGCGATCCCCTTCGAACCGACGAACCTCCCGAACGAGACCACGTAGTCGCGTGCCCACTCGAGCGACGTGCTCGGGATTCGAAGGTCACCGTTCCGACGACCGCAATGGTCGGCACGACTTCGGCCTTCCTGACTTCGGCGGTTTTCAACTCGATTCGTTTGGCAAACGCATCGGAAAACTGAATCCGATCTCCTGCGAGCCTCGGGACATCGAGCGACTCGCCCCCACTCCCTTTCTTGTCCCGACTGCAAGAAACGATCAGCACGGCGAGGAGCATCGCGGCTCCGACGCCGTAAGACCGACGTAGCCAATTCCGCCAAGAGCCTGCTCTGGATCCTTTCGAGCAGAGCGATGCAGAAAGTGGACGAAAGCGTTGGGATCGCATGGTGTAGGCAAGGATGTCGTGCCGGTTCGGCGAATGTCAACCGCACCTGCGCCGGCGCGCGCGAGCGTTTTGCCGATGTGCGTCGAAAGCCCTCGGACATTTTGCCGGAGATACCGAGCACATCGCACATCTTATGTAGGAATTTCCGACGTATCATCCAGGCCTCGACGCGAGGTTCGGGGACGAACCGATACGAGTGCGCGGAGCACCAGGTGACCGCCTTCGCCGCGGTCGAAGTCGCAACCATCGCAGTCCTAATGGTCAACACGGTATCGAGATCCGTCGAGTTCGTAACGATATGAAACGCAACCCTATTCGCTCGCAGCGACTTGGCCTAAGAGGCTTGGAATGAACCAGACACGCATCGGAACGGACAACGTTGCAATCGTCACCGGAGCAGGCACTGGCATTGGTGCTGCCACCGCCCTTCGCCTAGGGAAACGAGCTTGGACGGTCGTACTTGGCGGACGGAGACGCGAGCCCCTCGAGTTCGTAGCCAGGCATATCCATGCGAGTGGTGGACGAGCCATCGTCGTGCCCTGTGACGTGACCGTAGCATCGGACGTGTCGCGTCTCGTCGACGCAGCAGGGGCTCGTCTCGACGTGCTCGTGCACAGTGCTGGACAGGGGCACTGCCTTCGCATCGACGAACTCGACGAGAAGGAGTTTCGCTCCACGTTGGATGTAGCCGTAGTTGGCGCATTCCTGACTGCAAAAGCAGCGCTGCCACGCATGCGCGAGACGAGCGGAGGCGACGGTCATATCATTCAGATCTGTTCACTTGCCAGTGGAGGCACTTGGAACCGTGAGATCGGATATGGGACTGCCAAGGCCGCTCAATTGAAATTCGCTCTCCACCTCTCAGAGCAATTGGCCGAGGAACGAAATTCCGGCACGAAGGCCATCCACAGTCACGCGATCTGCCCCGGTACCGTCGCTACGCCCTTCGGGATCGTATTCCAGAGCGCCCTGTCGACCCGGCGTTGGCCCTCACCGCGGACGAGGTGGCCTGGGTCGTCTCGTCGATCATCGACGATCCTTCGATTACTGCAGAAGCCCTTGCGCAACTTCGTCCGCGAGCCGATGTCGTCGTGAAACGTCATCCTCCGTTCGAACGTTGGAACAACGTCATTGCCATTGCCCACTCAAGCCATCCCTGAACGCCTACCGACGTCAGTCGCGATGGCAGGAACCATGATTCGCGTCCATCGCGACGGACGTACCCAATTGCACCATGTAGAAGCTTCGGCCGGAAGGGTTAGTCTCTGAACGACCGAGACAGCAGCGCGAACATCGCTAGTCGAATTCGTCAGCTCACGTGATCATTTGCAACGAGCCGCATCCATCTTTCGATCGAAACCCAAAACTCGAAAGGGGTTCTCATGACAGGTTGGCGTTTCTCGTTGATGAGCTTTCGCATCGGTGCATTGCTGAGTGTTGCGCTCGTTGGATGTGACGATACGTCTTCCCTCCCACCTACAGGCGTTGGCGGGAGCGCGTCTTCCACTTCGACAATCCCAAGTGCGAGCGGCGGCAGCGTCGCATCGGGTGGCAACACCGGTGGCGCTCCGTCGACCACAGCCGGCGCGACCGGAGCTGGAGGTGCTTCGGTCCCATCGACATCGGGCTCGAGCGCTTCTGCGATGCCGGCGCTCGCCGAAGGAATGATCACCCAGATGGACGAAGGCCCCGTATTTATTTGGTCCGTGGTTTACTTATGGTTGGGGAGCAACCGCCAGCTCCGCTTGTACGCCTGAGCCCACGCAAGGCATCACGGCCACCGAGGAGGGCATGTGTATCTCCTGGTCGGGATGCGGCGCAACAGGACAAGGTGCAGCCTTGGGCTTCAAGGTGTGCGCGGCTCCAAAGTATCCGAACGAGTCGGGAGAAAGTGACTGGTTCCCGCTCGCTTGTACCGGAGCCAACGAGGACCGCTGTGTCGCGAGTGAACAAGCAAAGCCGTACTCGTTTTGTGGCGGCGCCGATCAAGGGCGTTTCATTTGCGCCGGTCACTCAGGCCGTTTCGGTGGCCTTCCTGGACGACGTCGGCGCCAATGGTACCGTTCTGGAGTCGGTCAACGTCAGTGCAAATGGCACGACTGCGGCATTCACCGGAGAGGGTGGCAAGATCGCCGCGATTCACTTCAAAATCGCCAACCCGCCTGCGACCGGTCGCTTCTGCGTCAAGGACGTGAGCATTCTCCGTTGAGCACCGGTGGGAGCGTTCTGCCTGAAGTGGCCTCCAACAGACCCCGCGGCGGCGCCAAATGCGCAATCGTGAAAGGTGGACTTACGGTGCCTACGAGTCTCCGAGGTAAATGTTGGCCTAAAGCCCCTGCGGGTCGAGTAAACAGTCAAGGAGCAGCGGCAGGAACGGCATGTCGATAGAGTCCTGCTGACGGAATGGGGCGGCGAATCTGCAGCACCAGTTCGATTCGAGTCTCGCGGTCCGCCCCATATCCATCCTTCGAGATCGCCGCACACAGCGACTCCTCTCCGCCCAGGTATCGGCCTGTTCGCACCACACCGGTGCATCTCGTTTCGACAAGCCGATACCCGACGCGGAACGCACCTCAGTTACCGTCTTTCGATGGTGCGTCGTCCTCGTCGTCCTCGTCGTCCTCGTCGTCCTCGTCGCCGTCTTCGTCTTCGTCTGTGTCCCGCTCTAGGTCCCGCGCTTCGGATTTGAAGCTCACGCGACCATCCCCATTGGCCTCGGCAAGGGCCTTGCACAATCCTTCGATGTCCGTCGGCAGTTCGCCTACTCCCAATCTTTGGGCAATCGCAAATGTCGAACGGCACGAAGCCATTGACCCAGCATCCGTCATCGACGGACAAGGTAATGACAGGATACTCTCCCTTGTCGTCGGGGGTACCGACGTACAAAAAGGTCTTTAAGTCCGGATCGCCAATTGGGATGCAATCCTCCCCGAGCATCTCGATGGCCTCGCCGAATTGCGACAGCTGCTCTTCGCCGAACTCCTGCTCAATCCACTCATCCAAAGAAACCGGCTCGAGTTCGGGCTCTTCGTCATCGATTTCCCAGCCGAGAAAACTGGCATCGAAGCTCAGCAGCTCCTTTAGCGAAGGTGACAGCTTTTCGTCATTGGGCAGTCGAAGCTTCTTGAGGACACTGGCAGCAACGGGTTCGGGTTCGGCGATCGCGCCGTTGGCCTTCGCAGATTCAATCGCCTTCTTGACGAGCGCCGCGCCACGAAGCGCGCCTTCGGACTTCTTCTTGGTTGCCATAGGTGCGCATGTGACACGACATCACCTTTCGGAGCAACCATCATCAACGGCACCAATCCCTGGGCGATTGGCCAACGAGAGCCAAGGGGGGCATATCCCCAAATGACATCACTTCGGGTCGGCCGTAAACTCGTACGTCACCTTGCACGGCAAATCGTCTGAAGCCGTCTGCTGAACCGATGAGGCTATCGCAGTCGTATCCAGTCGCTTCCGAATACTCGAGCACGATGGTGCCATCCAAGGATTCTATTCTTCGCTTTTGCCGTCGAGCTCGACTTCCCCCGAATAGCGCACGTGACGGCGGATCGTACACCCACCGGCCGTCGCAGTAGCGTCGGTCAGCGTGTAGCTGCTGCTTTCAGATACGGAGAACTCGTCATCCTCGATGCGACCACGGGATTCCGTTCCACTCGATTCGTCGTACCCAAATCAAGACGCTATCGTCTCGTTCGAGGCGAATGTCGAATTCCCATTCGTCCTCTGGCGCAACGGCGCCACTACCGCACGTTTCGGTGCTCAGGGTGGCTTGAACGTGAAACGGATCGCCGGAAGGTGGATTGCATCCGGCGTAACCGAGGGCGCCCCCGAAAATCAATGGATAGACGAGCCATCGGACCACGGCAGCGTATGCATTCGAAATTCGCACTTTACCGCGACCGACGAACGCCATTGTTCGTTAGGCCTCATATCGTCGACGCCGCACGCCGTTTGGATATTTGCGAATCTTGGGCCGAGAGAACCACCAAGGGCGCGACTCTGACCCCAATTCATCGAACCGCGTTCGACTGACGCGCTTTACGCGAAATGATAACGTGACGATGCTGGGTCATCGATCGATTCGAAACGATGGCTTGTCGAATAAATGGCCTCGCGTAATCGAACACCGGCGTCGAGCTCGGGTTCGATTCGAATCGACGGCTCGTCGCATGAATTCCCGAAGCGATTGAGCAAGAAGGTCGCAAACGCAAACCACGGAACGCCGCTGGCGAAACTACCGCATGTGCCGTGCCGTTGGCACTCCCGATGCACGCGCCCATTTCTGCGCCCCAAGCTCGAAGGGTACACGGCGCATTGCGCTATCATCGAAATAGGCGTGCACGACCCATCACGTCGAACCGCTGAGAAACACGTGAGGAGCAACGCCGCGGGGCCCATTGCAAAAGTCATATCCGAAGCACCCAATCATGCACTACTTCGCTGCCTCCCATTGCTTCGGGCCGAACGACTAGCGAGGAACGGCCACCACTGAACATCGATGGCCCACGTGCTCTCGTTCCCCCGCTCCCCCACGTCGAGCTGACAGCACACCTAAAACGCGGTAGGCTCCTCATTATCGCAGCGCGAGGCGAATTGAATCAGGCGAGACGAGGCCTCGCCCGGAGGAAGGAGTCCCCATGCGAAAGTTGATATTCTCCGCGCCAATCACGCGCGGACCCCTAATGGAGTTTTTCGCTCTCCGAAATTGGACTCTTGCGCAGGAATACGAACCAGAAGACGCCCAAGACGATGCCCTTCGCATCGAATGGATTCGTGGTGACAGCGCGCGAGTGACCTTCTTCGATGACTTCGGTGCCCGCTTGCAATACCTTGCGCTCGAAGGAGACAGTGACGAAGAGGAAGCAGCGCTCGAAGCCGAAGTTCGTGGAGGCCCTTTCCTGTTCGAGTCAATGGAAAGTGTGCTCGGAGGGTTCGACCGTGCGCAGACGAACGAAGATGTCATCGACGCATTCGCTCGACTCGTCATTGCAGCACCCGAAAGCGTCGAATCGGAGTTTCTCCGACGCATAGACCGAGCTCTGGCCCACCACTCGCCGGTCGTACGTGCAGAATGCGTCAATTTGCTGTCGTACACGACTTGGCACGAAATCCTGCCGCTCGTGACACGCCTTCGTACCGATCCAGACGGTAACGTTCGGCACACCGCGCAAGTCATGTCCGACGAGTTCAAGGCGCTCGTACTCGGATGAGCGCCTCCCTTTCCTAACTCACCGAGGCCATTGGCTCGAACGCATTCGCTCGTTCGATTGCGATCCGAGCAGCCTTGAGTAATTCGACTGGACTCCAAGGCTTCGCAACGAACACCGCTCGGTCCCAGTCCATCGGTACCTCGCTGAGCGCTTGTGCGGCATACCCAGACATGAACAAGACTCCGAGGCCAGGTCTCGCCCTCGAGGCTCTTGCGTGTAGCTCGCAACCAGACATGACAGGCATGATGACGTCGGTTACGAGCAACCGGTAACCGAGTTGTGCGTGCAGCAACATCTCGAGGGCTTTGTCCGGCGAAGTGGTGACATGAACCCAATAGCCTGCGCGCCGAAGGACGCGAGCCGTCAACTCGGCCACCGCGGAGTTGTCGTCCACGACGAGGACGCGTTCACCGGTACCACTGGGCGCCCTAGAGAGTTCAGCCACCTCCGAAACGGAAGCGTTCTCACTGACCGGCAGATACAATTCGAACACGCTCCCTAGTCCCGGCTGGCTCTCGACGTGGATGCTTCCGCCTGCTTGCTGGACAATCCCCATGACGACGCTCAGACCGAGCCCCGTACCGTTGCCAACCCCCTTCGTCGTGAAGAACGGATCGAAGATGCGCTCGGTGACTTCTCGAGTCATTCCCTCACCGGTATCACTGACCGAAATCCGAACCGAGGAGCCCTTCGGCGCACGCGGAGCCCCCTCTGAAACGAGAGCCGTATCGATACATAACGTACCACCCTGAGGCATCGCATCAGTTGCGTTGACGACCGAAATTCATGAGCACCCGCGCGAGCTCCGACGGAGAGATGTGCACCTTTCCGACGTCACTCAAGTGGAGTTCGAGAGCGATGCTATCTGGGATCAGTCGACCGAACATCTTACTCGATTCGGTGATGAGTTGATTGACGTCCACCAACTCGGCAGCCCCCGGCACGTCGCGACTGAACATGAGGAGCCTGCGAGTCAAGTCGGCCGCTTGACGAGTGGCCCCCAGGATATTCTCCACGTCTTCGCTCGGTCCGTCCTGTTTGAGCAGTTCGGCGTGTCCGGCAATGACCGTGAGCAGATTGTTGAAGTCGTGCGCAAGCCCACCCGAAAATCTCCCAATCGCCTCGAGTTTTTGAGCTTGTCGTAATTCATGCTCGAGAACCCGTTGCTTCGTTACGTCTCGGGCGACGCCAATGATCTGAACCGCGCCGTCACCATCCAGAATCCGCTCGTCGAGTTCTAAGGAACGACGGCGACCCTCCGCATCGGTCAACTGCACGATGGGTTTCGCCGCTTCGGGATGTAGCTGATAATAGTCAGCAACGATGCCCGGATAGAGCTTTCCCCACGCCTCGGGCTTGAGCCCAGTCATTCGCGCAAATCCGGGCGACACGTAGGCCATTCGGTTTTGCGCGTCACGGTGATACATGAAGTCGCTGGCGTTGTCGACGAGCAATCGCAGCTGCTCCGAGAGCGCGAGCAGATCCTTACGTTGACGTCTGCTCTGCCATTCGAGCTGAGCTTTCGTCGAAAGCATCATGACGAGCTGGCGAATCTCCGAAGAATCGATCGGTTTTCTGAGGACCAGAAAGCGATCATTTTCCGCATATCGCGCGGAAACCTCGTCGGGCATCGAGGTTGCGTCGCCCAGAACGGCGACGACGTGCAAATCAGGAGCTCGACGCCAGAGTCGTTCGGGAACCGTAAACCCTGCGGTCGCCATCGGGTCCGACACCTCCACGAATGCTACGACGGGAATGGTGCCCATGGACACCAAGGATTCGAGGCTCGCCAGAACCTCGCGTTCGTCGTGCGCAACCACGACGTCGTACCGTCGCTCGCCGTTCGAAAGCTTGGCGCAATCGCCAAGGACATTGCGCCTCAACCGGTCAATCGAAGACGTGACGAAAAGCGGTGTGAGTGCCTTCTCGTATTCATCGATGATCTGCTGATTGCCATCGACCACGAGTATGGTCGACACCATCTGCGAATTATCGAGCATGAATTGTCCCTCCCCTGCCAACTCCCTCGAGCGAGACTTCTCACTGCCCCGCAAAGCGAGCGACGATCGTCACGCTAACCTCGCAGCGATGGCCGCTTCAAGTCCAACGTTCCGCGTCCTCGACGAAGAGCTCGCAGTGGACGTGCGCCCATCTCGATAAACTGGCGAAATGACAGGCTTGCACTCCGAAGCGCGTCCCTCGTCGGTCAGTTCGTACTTCGAGGAGATCTCGTGTCACGACGCGCCCCGTGCTGCGCGAGACGCGCGCATCACGAAAATGGCCGGAGCGCCCTCGGCGCCCGGCCACTCTATCCCCATTACGACGAAGATTAGCTCGGTTTCCCGCGCTTACCCATCTTGGAGTCCAGATACCAAATACCCCCACCCTGCTCGCCCACGGCACGCAGATGATCGAGGATTTGACCCACGTTTGCTTCTTCTTCGACCTGCTCGGTCACGTACCACTGGAGCGTGATCTCGCTCGCGTAGTCCTTCTCGGTTCGAGAGAGCTCGAAGAGCGCATTGATGCTACTGGTAATACTTCGTTCGTGATCGAGGATCTTCTCGAACACCTGAGTCACGGTGCCGAACTCCGTCGGCGGAGCCGCGATCGAACGCAGCTCGAGACGACCGCCTCGGTCGAGAACGAACTCGACCAACTTCAACGCGTGTGCCGTTTCCTCCTGGGCCTGCACGCGGAGCCAGTGAGAGAATCCCCGGAAGCTCTTTGCTTCGCAATGGGCACTCATCGCGAGATAGAGCTGTGCCGAGTATTGCTCGAGATTGATTTGGTGATTTAGCGCGTCCTGAATGCTCTTCGGGATCATGGTTCCTCTCGGCGGGGCCAAACCCGGGCTCGGGGTGCCCACACCCAATGCTATAGCGAACGCGAAGAGAAAAGGCACTGGGGTGAATCAAACCCGTGCAATTTCTCAAGCGATCGCGAAATTATCGCTTGGCCCAGTTGCGATCGCGAGCCGAGGTCCCCAAGATTTGGGCCTTTGGCAATCGTCGCGAAACAGTTGGTCCGGCTCCCCGCATCGCCTTCCCGAAGCATGAGGACTCCATTTCGAAGCCTTTAAAAGCGGCGACGGGACATTTCGCTTCTCAGCCGTAAGACCATCGGCTCGAGCCCGTTCGAGCGAACGACCAATGCGAGCTCGAGGAGCTCACCGAGCTTGCCCTTCGGCATTCCTTTCCGCTGAAAATACGCAAGATACGCTTCTGGCAACTCGAGCAATCTTCGTCCCTCGTATTTTCCGAACGGCATACGATAGTCGAGCAACTCGAGTAGACGAGTCGGATCGGGCAACTCGGGATCGAAGCTCATTTCAACTGCACCTCGTGTCGACCGCTCAGGCTCCGAGCAGAGATTTTTGTCGGTGCTCCGCGGTAACGGAACTCGACGAACCCCGGAGCGGGGCCGACGTAAGAGGAAATTGTCGAGTAAGTCGAGTGTTCCCGACTCGTCCCAAAGGCAAAGATCCAGCACCGGAGTCGCCGAGCGAACCACCAGCACGTCGCGGCGCACGTCGACGACGAGGGGTCGTGGCCGAGGAAACTCGATGGCCTTCGGTTCGGCGAGAAGGGCGAAGGTCGTCCGATCACCCGCTCGAGTGAACGCGACGAGGTCTCGGGGATCGCGGTCGGGGACCGGGACGTCGAGAACCACCGTTCGTTCACCGGGACGAAGAGTCGATTCTGCGACTTTCGAAACCAGGAGCTCCCCGCTGCGCAAGTCATGCACCCGAAGCTCGAACGCGGTCGTGCGCGGCTCTGCCACGTTGTCGAGAATGCCCCAAAGCAGCAAGCGGTCGTCGACTCGCTCGAGACTCGATGACAGGGGGGCATACAGTCGGCGCAATTCGAAGGCTGCGGCTTTATACCGAGAGCAGGAATCGACGACCGCCCAACTTTGAACGGGCCAGCAATCGTTGAGCTGCCAGACCAACGCACCACGACAACGCTCGCCACGGCGGAAGTGCTCGATCCCGCAGCGTAGGGCGTCGCGCTGGTTGAGTTGCGAATAGTAAACCCACTCTTCGAGAGTCGTACACTCCGGATAATGGAGCGAAACGAAACGCAGGAACGTTTCGTAACCCTTTGCCGTCTTGTCATGCCAGCGTGCCACTGGATCGCGCACCTCCGCCTGGAGCAGGTTTCGACTCGGATCCATTGCACGTAGGCTCTCGTGACCGGGCGCCGATGCAAAACCGAATTCCGAACAAAACCGCGCATCGGATTCCCGATAATGCACCCAGTCGCCACGACCGTGCCACACGTCCCAGTAGTGCTGATCACCATCCCGACCGGAGTTGGCGCGTCCCTCGCCGAAAGGTGAACTCGGGATGTAGGGACGCGAGGGATCGAGTTCGCTCAGCACACGAGGCAAAATGTCTTCGTAGATTCGTTGACCTTCGTAACGCGGCGGTTGCAAATCAGCGCCGTCCCATCGGTCCTCACGCATCGTGTGATTTTCGTTGTTGCCGCACCAGAGCACCAAGCTTGCGCGATTGCGCAGGCGCTTGACATTCACCGCAGCTTCCTCGAAAGCAACGTGGCAGGCGGAGTCGTCGTCCGGATAGTAGCTACACGCGTACGGAAAGTCCTGCCAGATCATCAGGCCGAGTTCGTCGCATGCGTCGTAAAATTCCTCCGATTCGTAGAAGCCACCGCCCCAAACGCGTAGGCAATTCATGTTGAGGTCGACGGCGCGCTCGAGTTGCGAGCGAAGCCGTTTCGGCTCCACCCTCGACGCGAAATTGTCGTCGGGGATGAAGTTCGCACCGAGGGCGTAGGTTTCACGACCGTTGACCACGAATCGGAAGGAGCGTCCGTGAACGTCTTCGTCTCGTCGAAGGGAGATCTCACGCAATCCAATTCGTTGCACTTTGACGTCGAGTGCCGCCTCGCAGTCTCGTCGTGACCGCGGGGCATCGACACAAAGAAAGGACGACACTTGGTAGAGTGCTGGCTCACCCATACCATTCGGCCACCACAAGCGAGGTTGCTCGATGCGAAACCACTCTCCATCTTGCAGCACGGCATCGAAGCCTTCGACGGTATGGTAAGCGGCAGCCCCAGACGTCGAGCTACCGTCGATCTCGGACGTGCAGCGGATTTCTACGGAGCCGTCCCCTTGGTGGCGCTGTTCGATGCGCACGTCGAGCAAGCGACCGTGATGCTCGATGAGCAAAACTGGACGGAAAATCCCGGAAGAAATGAGACTCGGCCCCCAATCCCATCCGTACATGTACTGCGCCTTGCGCACGAACGCTCGCGCGTCGAATCGCACGGTCTTTGGATCGATGCCACGGGCTTCGAAGTACTGGGTGCGACGTCGTTCTCCTTCCCGTCGTGCAGAAGTGAACTCGACGCGGAGCCGCTGTTTTCCCCGAGTGAGAAGCCGCGTGACGTCGATCTCGAGCGGGACGAACATGTTGTCGTGCTCCGCGATGCACACGTCATTGAGAAACACCCGGCAAACCGTGTCGAGCCCTTCGAATCGAAGCACGCGACTCGGTAACGAAGGATCGGGATGGAACTCGAATTCACGGAAGTAGACCCAATCTTCCTCATCGACCCATTGGCAGCCCAATTCCTGACATCGAAGGAATGGATCTGCGATGACCCCATTTGCCATCAAATCGAGGTGAACGAACGACGGCACCGTAGCGGGTCGAGCCTCGTAATGGCTGAAACCGAGCTTGCCCGGTGGCGATTGCCACCGCTGACACGTGAAAGACCAAGCCGCGTTGAGGGCAGTGATGCGTCGCACCGAGCGACACTAGCTGACCCTGAGGCGGGAACGAGACCTTACCGGCAAAAAAAAAACCACAGGTCTCGTGCCGCGAGAATTCAACGTGTCGGCCGAATCTTGCGCGGAGAATCGATGAATCCCGACGTGAAAACCGAGACAGGCCAGGCGACCAACAATCCTCGTCCTCCAACGGTTGCACGGGCACGAGTGACAGCGTAGGAGCTGGCAGGTTTTTTGGTTCTCGGAGCGTTCCATGCAGAAAAACTGCCCTTTCGACAAGCTTCCCACCGACGTTCGTTTCCCGAAGATCGAGGAACAGATCATCGAGTTCTGGGATCGCATCGATGCCTTCCGAGAATCGAATCGCCGTCGAGAAGGCCAGCCCGAATTCGTGTTCTATGACGGGCCTCCCTTTGCGACGGGTACGCCTCATTACGGCCATCTGCTCGCAGGAACCATCAAAGACATCGTTCCTCGCTACTGGTCGATGCGTGGCCGTTACGTCGAGCGACGGTTTGGTTGGGACTGCCACGGTTTGCCCATCGAGAACCTCGCGCAAGAGGCACTGAATCTCAACGGCGCCCCCGATATCCGTAAACACGGTGTCGCAGCATTCAACGAGCAGTGCCGCTCCATGGTGCAGCGCTACGTCTCCGATTGGCGCTCGGTCGTTACCCGCATGGGACGTTGGGTCGACTTCGATAACGACTACAAGACCATGGATCCGAGCTTCATGGAGTCGGTCTGGTGGGTCTTCAAACAGCTTTGGAACAAGGGGCGCATCTATCGCGCCCATCGCATCGTACCTTATAGCTGGAAGCTCACGACGCCACTCTCGAACCTCGAGGCTTCTTCGAATTACCAAGAGGTTCAGGATCCCGCCATCACCGTGCGTTTCCGACTCCTCAACAGGTACGAGGGGGATCCAACGACGTACGTGCTCGCTTGGACGACGACACCATGGACGCTCCCCGGCAACTTGGCCCTCTGCGTCGGCGCAGAGGTCCCTTACGTCGAGGTCGAAGACAACAAGACCGGCGAACACTACATCCTCGCCGAGGAACGGCTGAGCTCCTATTACAAGGATCCCAAAGACTACACGGTCGAAGCCAATCTGCTCGGTGAAGATCTCGTCGGCAAACGTTACGAACCGCTATTTCCCTACTTCGCGGATCATCCGAATTCGTTCCGAATCATCTCGGGCGACTTCGTTACGACCTCGGAGGGCACCGGCGTCGTTCATATTGCTCCCGCCTACGGTGAGGACGACTATTGGGTTGCGCGGAAGGAAGGCATCACGCTAGTCAATCCCCTCGATGAGCAATGTCGATTCACGCAAGCCGTCCCGGAATATCAGGGACAGTTCTGCAAGGATGCCGACAAGGCAATCATTCGCCGGTTGAAGGACGAACGTAAACTCGTGCACCAAAGCACGATCGTCCACAGCTACCCATTCGACGAGCGAACGGATACGCCGCTCGTCTACCGCGCCATCGAAGCCTGGTATGTCCGGATCGAAGACATCCGCGACAAGATGGTCAAGAACAACGAGAACGTCCGCTGGGTTCCCGAGGCCATTGGCAAGAACCGATTCGGCAATTGGATCCGCGATGCCCGGGACTGGAACATCAGTCGAAATCGCTTCTGGGGCTCGTGCATTCCCGTCTGGGTCGCCGAAGATGGTTCGGACATGATTTGTGTCGGAAGCATCGGTGAGCTCGAGGAACTGAGCGGTCGAAAAGTGACCGATCTCCACAAGCACGTCATCGACGAGATCACCTTCACGAAGAACGGCAAGCTCTATCGACGTACCCCCGAGGTCCTCGATTGTTGGTTCGAATCGGGCAGCATGCCCTACGGGCAGAAACACTACCCCTTCGAGAACAAGGAACGGTTCGACGGTACGTTCCCCGCTGACTTCATCGCCGAGGGACTCGATCGAACCCGCGCGTGGTTCTATTACCTCTTGGCCCTCTCCACGGCTTTGTTCGACAAGCCAGCATTCCGAAACGTCGTCGTCAACGGCTTGGTGCTTGCCGAAGACGGCCGCAAGATGAGCAAGTCCAAGAAGAACTACCCGGATCCAATGGGCATCCTGAACGAGATCGGTGCAGATGCGCTCCGCGCTTACCTCATCGATTCGCCAGTCGTACGTGCGGAGCCGCTGCGTTTCAGTGAGAAGGGCTTGCGCGAGATCGTGCGAACGGTGGTTTTGCCGTACTGGAACGCGCTCTCGTTCTTCACGACGTATGCAATCGTCGACGGGTTCGATCCACGGACCGCGACGGCTCGACCGATCGCCGAGCGCCCCGAGATCGATCGATACGTCTTGAGCGTGCTCGAAAGCCTCATTCGCGACGTCAACGTCGAAATGGAAGCCTATCGGCTCTACAACGTCGTACCTCGATTGGTCGAGTTCATCGATACGCTGACCAACTGGTACATCCGCCTTTCGCGCCGTCGATTCTGGAAGAGCGAGGACGACAAGGACAAAGCCGATGCCTACGCCACGCTATACGAAGTGATTACGACGTTCGCGAAAGTCGTCGCTCCGTTCATGCCGTTCTTGAGCGAGTTCGTCTACCAACACACGGTAACGAAAGTCGATCCGACGGCCCCAGCATCGGTGCACTTTGCCGATTACCCACTCGTTCGAGCGGAGCGGATCGACGAGCCTTTGGAGCGAAGAATGGCGCTCGTTCGCCGCGTCGTGTTCTTGGGACGCAAACTGCGCGAGGATAGCAAGCTCAAGGTGCGCCAACCCCTACAACGATTGACCGTTGTCAGTCGCGACACCGATATCCGACAGGAAGCCATCGACACGGCACAGCTCATCCGTGACGAGTTGAACGTCAAAGAGGTGGCCGCATCCGAGGCGGAAGCCGACTTCTGTTCGCTGACGGTAAAACCAAACTATCCCACGCTGAAGCTACGCGCGGCAGCAAAGCTCAAGGAAATCGCGCAGAGCCTGGGCAAGTGGGGGTTCGAGGAAGTCGCCCAAGTGGAATCCGGAGCGAGTCTCGATGTCGCTGGGGTCGCCGTCTCCCGCGAGGACCTCCTGCTTCAAAGAACCCCCTTACCGGGCAAAATCGTCGCAAGCGAGGGCGATGTAACGGTAGTGCTCGACACGACACTGACCGAAGCGCTGCGAATGGAGGGTCTTGCGCGTGAGTTCAATAGCGTGCTGCAGCAGGCCCGCAAAAACGCGGGGCTGGAGGTTACCGACCGCGTGAAGGTCACGTACGACAGCGAAGACGGCGAAGTCCTCGCTGCCCTTCAGTGCCACGCCGATTCGATCTCGGAAGAGGTGTTGGCCGTGTCCTTCACCAGGGATCCAGACGCCCACCAAGCGGATGAGTTGAACGGCAAACCGGTGCGTTTCGACCTCGTCCGGGCCTGATTTGGTGCCACAGCGTCAGATCACTTGATTCGAGTGGCAAATGGCCCGAGCATCGGACCTATGCCACTCGTTCGAATCGTAACCTCCGCACCTTCCGCCGCAGAAAAGACGGCCGAAGAGACGCTGCTCAAGCTGTCGAAGCTGGCCTCGACCCTCTTCGGGAAACCCGAACGCTGGGTGCTCACCTGCCTCGATGCTCCCGCAAAGATGACCTTCGCAGGCACGACGGAACCCTGCTGTTACGTGGAGATCAAGAACATTGGCGCAATGACTCCGGAACTCACCGAGCAACTCAGTCAGGAAGTGTGTCAGGTGTTGACGCGAGACTTCGGAGTCGCGAGCAGCCGAATCTACGTCGAGTTCACAGAAGCAAAGGGGCATCTTTGGGGCTGGGACGGAAGCACGTTCGCGTAACCCCGGTTCGACCGCCTCGAGCTCGACGACGCACCACGAACAACAACGTCGGGAGAAGCAGCCAGAGCGACGCAGGGGAACGTCTCGGGGGAGCGATGCTGCAGCACCCGTCCTCGAATTCGCATCCGATATCGAATCCGCCTACGGGTTCGGGATCACATACTCGCAACGTTTCCTTGGGAGGCATCGCGGCACAAATGGCGCGCTCGTCGTCTGCCTCGAGAGTGCGCGCATCGGTGCTTCCCATCTCGTATCCGAGCGCCATGGTGCTCGTCGCCCACTCGGAGTGACCTAGACCGAGCACGTGACCCGACTCGTGGGCAACGATACTTTCGAGATTCGACTCCGTCCTTCCCACTCAGGGTGAAAGTGTTTGCGCTCGAATTGAGCTCGACGTCTGCGTCGAGGATGCGCCCCGTCGACTGCTTCACCGTCAATGTCGTGAGCGAAATCGCTTCCTCTGCCTCGACGCCATGTGGCCATTGCGCATCGCGGAAGATCCACGAGTTCTGGTTCGGGCCATTCTGCGTGAACCCCACTCGGTCACATTGCACTTGCGGATAGACCGTCACTTCCAGTGCCGGCGAACGCCCCATCCCGCAGTCGACAGACTCCCACTGCTCGAAACTCTGACTTACGATTTTTTCGAGCTCGGAAGCGGCAATGTGAAGGCGAACAGAGCCCGACCGATGCGTGGAAAAAGACAGACAGGCGTCCTTCCAGTACAACGTCCGCCCTTCGGTGCTGCAACCACGGTCGTCTCGGTCGCCCGAACAGGCCGACGGGAGCGGCCGCAATTCGCACGTCGTCATCAGACAATAACCCGACGCCGGCGCCGTGAGCGTCAACCCCAAACTCACGAACGACCATCCCACTGCCACTGCCCCCAACGATTGCCTCATGTGGGGGGCCGATGCGCTTCGATCACGGTGTTCATGCGCTCACCATCCTGAAGAATCCGGATGTCGACGAAGCCTGCCAAAGCCAGGCTCCTACGGATCTCGGGAAAGGAGTACGTGGTCCCGTGCTCGGTCGAAACAAGCAAATTTGCGGCAAAAATGGCACCCGCCCGAGGAATGAGACGGTCGGGGCTCATCACGAAATCGCGGATGATCACTCGTCCGCCAGGAAGCAGCGCACGGTACGCACGTCGACACAAGTCCTCGACTTGGTCGAGAGAAAGGAGGTGAATGACCGCCGAAAGTAAGACCATGCCTTGGTCGCCCGGAAACTCGTCGCACGTGAGGTCCCCGGGAACGAGCACGACCTGATCCTCGAGCTCGGCTGCCCGGAGATACTCTGCACAAATTGCGAGTACCTCCGGACGATCGAGCAGCGTTGCTTCGAGGCTGCGATCTCGCGCGAGAAAGGCGATGGTATAAGCGCCCGATCCACCGCCGACGTCGAGGAATCGATGCGCCGTTTCAGGCCTGACCAACGCTGCAATCCCCGGAGCCAATCGCGGTGCGAGCTGATCCGATGCCCCGAGCGCAGCTCGAAGCGGGTCGCGGCTTGGCGCGCGGCCGTGCCCGACGACCCGCTCCGTCAAGTGGGACCAACGCTCCCAGAGCCGCGCCCCTTCCAAAGCCTGATCGAGCACGGATTCGGGACTTTCCCTCGAGAGATATGCCGAACACAGCTCCGTTGCCGAATAAGTCTCAGCCCTTTTCTCGAGGAGCCCCGAAACGACGAGTGCGTCGAGAACGACGCGCAGAGCGCCCTCGTCCCACCCATCTGGCGCTGCGAGTTCGGCCGCACTGAGCCATCGACCTGACAGCGCAGTGAACAGATCGAGTTCGGCCGCCGTGAGCATCAGCCGTGATGTCATGAAGCCGCGACAAAGAGCAGCAATGTGATCGGCGTCGAGGTCCAGCATGGGACGCGTTCAATCCTGGCATGGGCCGAGGGCCGGTGTCTCGGCAGAATTCATATGAAGGGTGAGGTCGACAAGACCGTTGAGAAGGGACCACGCCCGATGCTCACGCCCGCGGTCCAATTGTGTCGGCCCCAACGCCCGCCACGTCTGGTGTGGAAATGTCGGAGCATGCGATCGTTTCCATTGGCAAAGAGGCAACGTCTCCTTCTGAATCCGCCAACGGCTGTTCCGCCGCAGCGATGCAATCGTTCCCTGCTCGTCTTCCAGTCGATCGAGGGGGACTTCCAATACGGGGTTGATCGAATGACGTATCGATGAGGACCGAAACGTAATTCTCCTTCCGCAAGACGACAGACATGAGATGAGGCGGCTGCCGGCACTCATCGACGACGTGCCCCAAAACCGAGCCGAAGCTCGCCACCGATGAGCGTCGAACGGTGGAGTCCTGGGAATATAGGTAAGTCACGCTTCGACACTTGAGCCCACTCAACTTCGCGTTCCTTTGCAAAACTGACAATCCACGGTTCGGTAAGGGTCCGATAAGTCCGGCAAGATCTGCAAAGATAGCACTGCGTGTGCTATCTTTGGACAATTTTGCGCGTGCACGAGAATGAACGGCGGCGCACCAGCATCGCCCGAAAACGAACTTCTCGGAAAAATAGGCCCAATTTGCGGCCTTTTTCGCGACGACAGTGATCTTCGACGACAGGGGCGAGAGACCGTCTCCACCCGGGACACATTCCCCTCACAAGCGTCTCACCACAGAATGAAGGCGGGCGAGTGAAGAACGGTTTCCTTGCCGGACTTCGTCGTAGGTCGATTCGCTCTGCCCCCGCCGCGCCACGAAAGGACGCAAGAATCGGCCTCGGCACGCCTCTCTCGGCGCAAGAAGACGAGCGACTCACGAGCGCACACGGTCATGTCGCTTTCCAACCGGATCCTGGAAAAGAACACTCCAGCGTCGCTCCGATGGTGCTCGGATCGAGCGAAGCGCCGAGCCTTTTTCACGTGGCAACCGCGCTGTGTGTGGCGCGGCAGACGAATCACGACGAGCTGGAATGCATATCTCAGGCAAAATACAGCCTTTCCGCTTGACCTCTAGTCAGGCGGATTGCACACGGCCTGGATTTTTGTCGCTATCAACTCACGTCGGCTCTCGCCGCATCCAACGGTTGGGTCGACGACGAAGTTAAGGGGGGCATTCGAAAAAAAAACGATTGCCGCGTCGAGTGTCGCCTTGCCACTCGCAGGGTCGCTAACGAGACACCTTCGTCGCGATCTCGATCGCTGCGAGACGGAAAGGCAGAAACTGGGACGCAGGCCTCGATCACGGGAACGTAATCGAGCGAAATAGATAGGATTTTGGCAACACCCGCGGCGCCTCTTCCCCCACGCTATTTATCGCAGGAAGCGAGCCTGTTTTGCCGATGTGGCGGCGCGTTCTCATTTCAATAGTGAACCAACGCGGCCGTAAGTCATCGATCTTGGATGTAAAGAAAAGTCGCAGCGAGATCAGTCATTCGAGGAAAGCGCATTGACGAATCTAAGAGAGTGGATAAGACCTGTGGAGCAGCTTGTTTGCATTCACTCGCCGCACGCCCCGATCGACGAGAGGCGAAGCCAACACTAGATTTCGTGTGCTCGAAACTATTGCGTCGGGTGTGCCGTTTAGGTGATAAAGGGAAGATTCGCTCCCGCACCAAGCATGTACGGAACGAACGCGAAAGAGGAAGTTGATGGCATCCAAGAAGACCAGCAAGAAACCAAGTGGCAAATTTGGCGCGAAAGCGGAGTTCATCCGAAGCCAGCCTGAGTCGATGAGCGCCAAAGAAATCGTCGATGCCGCTGCCAAGCAGGGGATCAAGATTTCCGTCAACCACGTTTACAACCTCCGCACGGCAGCCGCCAAGAAGACAGGGGCGCCCCTTCCCGCTGCTGGTCCCGCCAAGCGAGGCCCGGGTCGCCCACGCGCGAATACGGGGGGGACGAGCAACGTCGAGCAGCAGCTCCGCGCCGCTATCGCCGAAGTCGGATTGCAGCGCGCACGTGAGATCTTCGACGCCGTAGCAGCCGCGTTCCGCGGTCGTTGATTGTCAACGAAGCGACGATTGTCGCTCGATGTCTATGAATGGGAGTCGTCCCGAGCGTCCAGGAAGTGAGGAAGCTCGAGAGGACCAACGGGGGGGAGACAGCAACGCCTCTCGAGTCGAGGGGCGAGTCAATGACGGCACTCAGGTGAGAGGGCACCTGGAGTAAATAGTTGAGCGAGATCGTGAAGTGCGTGGTGCCGGCGGTGAGCGTCAACTCACCGCCATGGGCGTGAATTACGTACGATTTCAGAGTGGGCCGGTCGGTCTGCTCTTCTTTCCGCCGGCACCCACGACTACGCTAAGTCTGGTTGTACGTCGTCGTGCCGTTCCAATGAGATGACTCATTGAGCTCCTCCGAGGACGAACGCGAGCACCGAGGCGCGCCATGGCAAGGCCGCCCGGTGCGCCGCTGCGCCTCGTACTTTATCGATAATTCGTGGAAGCGCTGTGATTCGAGGGACTCACCGCGTCGAATTGGGACCGAAGCCGCGTCCCCAAACCGGACCCACTACAACGGGGCGCGCGGCGAACTCACAGATAAAGTCTGGGCTCGACCCCGCGGCTTCCCATCGATACTGCACGCTGTGGTTCGAAAGAGTCACGGTCCGGACCCACCGTTTTGGAGATCCATTCATCAAAGCCTCGCCAAACGGGTCTGAAGGCAGCATACCTCGGCAACACAGGTCCGCTAAATTGGGCTCCGGAGCTTGCCAAGTGAAAGTCGTCCTTTCCATCGCACTTTGGTCGTTGGTCGCGCTCGCTGGCGCACTTGCCTACGTCGTGATCGCGCTCGATCGACAGGAACACATTAGTGCAGCGTGGATTCTGACGGCGGCCCTTTGCACCTACGCAGTAGGCTACCGGTTCTATTCGAAGTGGCTTTCTGCAAAGTTGTTCGCACTCGACGACCGCAGGGCGACGCCAGCAGAGCTCCATGACGATGGACGAGATTTCGTCAAAACCAACCGATGGATCGTGTTGGGACACCACTTCGCCGCCATCAGCGGCCCAGGACCATTGGTGGGTCCCGTACTCGCTGCCCAGTTTGGCTATCTTCCTGGCGCAATTTGGATACCAGTCGGTGTCGTTTTGGCCGGTGCAGTCCAAGACCTCGTCATTCTCATCGTGTCGATGCGACGCGACGGTCGTTCTCTCGGTGAGATGGTCAAGGACGAGCTTGGCACCTTTGCAGGGATACTGTCCTTGGTCGCGATCGTTTCGATCCTCGTCATTCTGATCGCCGTTCTCGGACTGGTGGTCGTGAAGGCGCTCGCTCACAGTCCATGGGGGACGTTCACGATCTTGGCCACCATGCCCATCGCGCTCTTCATGGGCGTGTACTTGCGCTACTTGCGGAAAGGCCGGGTGCTCGAGGTCAGCGTCATTGGAGTAGTTTTGCTCCTCGCCTCGGTGTACCTAGGGAGATACTTCCACGAAGTCCCAGCACTCGCGAAGCTCCTGACATTCGAAGGTGAGACACTCGCGCTTGCCATCATCGTCTACGGTCTACTTGCCGCGTCGCTGCCTGTTTGGTTATTGCTCGCGCCTCGGGATTACCTGAGCACGTTCATGAAGCTCGGTACGATTCTGGCGTTGGCGCTCGGGATCCTTTTCGTGATGCCGACGCTTTCTCTGCCCGCGATAACTCGCTTCGTGGATGGCACCGGTCCCGTATTCTCGGGAAGTGTGTTTCCCTTCTGCTTCATTACCATCGCGTGTGGAGCAATCAGCGGCTTCCATTCGCTCATCGCATCTGGCACCACTCCCAAACTCATCACACGTGAGACCCATGCCCGAAGCATCGGCTACGGTAGCATGCTTCTCGAATCCGCCGTCGCCATCATGGCGCTCATCGCGGCTGCGACCCTGGATCCGGGGGTGTACTTCGCAATCAATAGCCCCGCAGCGATCGTGGGCAGCGAAGCCAATTCAATCGTGCGCACGGTATCGAGCTGGGGGTTTCCCGTGAGCGCCGGAACCATGTCCGCGCTCGCCAGAGATCTCGGCGAAACCACCATGTTTGGTCGCGCCGGTGGCGCTCCGACCCTTGCCGTCGGAATGGCAGAAATTTTCGCCCGAGTGCTTGGCGGTCGAGGACTCTTGTCCCTCTGGTACCACTTCGCGATCATGTTCGAGGCGCTGTTCATCTTGACGACGATCGACGCCGGTACTCGCGTGGGGCGATTCCTCCTTCAGGCCTTTCTCAAGCAAATTCACGAACCACTCGGGGACACGCGTGCACCACTGGCCAACATCGTCGCGAGTGTCTTGCTCGTCTCCGCGTGGGGTTACTTCCTCGTACAGGGCGTCATCAATCCCCTAGGGGGCATCAACACGCTTTGGCCCTTGTTCGGCATCGCCAATCAGTTGCTGTCCGTCATCGCGCTTTGTCTCGCAACGACAATCTTGCTGAAGCTTGGGTATCGATTCTACGCCCTTTCGACCTTTGCCCCACTCGTGTGGGTCACGATTGTCACCTTCTCTGCCTCCTTCCAAAAGCTATTTTCGGAGAACCCTCGTATCGGCTTTCTCTCTGCGGCCAATGCATTGAGCCAAAAGCTCGCCAATCCGAACCTCCCAGCCAATCGCACAGCGGAGTTGACTCGCACGATGACCAATCTTCGCGTCGATGCCTTCGTCGCGGGTTTCTTCCTGGTCCTCGTCGGAGCAATCGTCCTCTTGTCCGTTCAGCGTTGGGTCGGCATTCTCCGCAATCGCGTGCCCGTGACGACATCGGAAACACCGCCCGTCTTTCTGCCACCGGAGGCGCTCATCGAGCCCTCCCACCATGGTCTCCGTAATGGTGTGCAAGGCGCGGCGTTGATCGTTCTCGGAGTCATGCCGCAAGCCACGAAGTCAGCGTGCTCGGGCCACGCGCATGTTCCAACGGCACAAGCGAGTTCGGCACGAGAGTGTCCGGGGCAAGGCTGGGCAAACCGTGAAACGGAGCGATTCAGTCGCCCCAAGTGCTGTTAGTCGAGCCCATTCACCCTCACGAACCACATCACCTTCGTGCACGCGCGACGTTTCGTGCACGCGCGACGTTTCGTGCACGCGCGACGTTTGGTGCACGCGCGACGTTTGGTGCACGCGCGACGACGTAAGGACGTCACTTTCGTTCGAACTCGTGGCGTGCCATCCCGTTGACGCGGCAAGTCTCGTCGACCACGACGAACAAACAATTCACGAAAACGGCAGGGCTCATGGCCCTGCCGTTCGAATGAGAACGTCCCGATAGAGACGATCGTGTAAATTCGCTCAGACGTCGGAGATGACGCGGTCGTAGAAGTCGGCACAATTGTCACGCTGCTCGCTTGCACGCCATGCCATCGCCGCGCGGGGATGTTGGTTGTACTGGCCAGCGATCACGTACGCGGGAAGCGGTCCCCACTCCATGGTCTTTTGCAGCGGAATTACGTGGTTCTGAATCAGCTGCCACACGGGGCGAATGTGATAGCGCGGGTTGCGCAGGAAACCGAGCAATAGCTCCATTCGGCAATTACCAGAACCTCGCCCCATGCCACCCATCGTGGCGTCGATGCGGTTGGCACCATTGATGATGGCTTCGATGGTGTTGGCGAAAGCCAGCTCCTGGTTGTTGTGCGCGTGCAGCCCGATTTCCTTGCCCGTACCGTCGAGTGCCTTCTTATAGCGCTCGACCAAGCTCTTGACCTGCTCTTGATACATCGAGCCAAAGCTATCGACGACCACTACGGTCGAACACGGCGTCTTGGCAATCTCTTCGAGCGCCTGATCGATTTCGGCTTCCGAACACGTCGACACCGCCATGAGATTGCAGGTCGTCTCGTAGCCCTTGTCGTGGGCATCCTTGATCATGTCCACGGCGTCGGGGATTTGATTGATGTAACAAGCGACACGCACCAAGCTGATCGGACTCTTGTCCTTGGGCAAAATGTCGTTCTTGTAATCACACTTGCCACCGGCGTCCGCCATCACGGCGATCTTGGTGCCGGGGTTGTCGCCCGTGATCCGTCGAATGTCGTCCTCGGTGCAGAACTTCCAGGCCCCGCACTTCTGCTGAGAGAACACCTTCCCGGATGCCTTGTAGCCGATCTCCATGTAGTCGATGCCGGCAGCGCAGCACGTCTCGTAGACGGCTTTGACGAACCCGTCCTCGAACATGTGATCGTTGATGAGACCACCGTCGCGAATGGTCGCGTCGAGTACTTTGATTTCCGGACGATAGGTGATCCAAGGGGCTTTCATAGATTCGCTCCTCCCGCGAGGCCCGCGGGCTCCCACCCGACTGGGCGTGCGTCGGATGGCGCACGTCCTAGCAGCATTCGGAGCTGACGCACAGGCCGCAAATTCGGCGCGACGGAACGGGACTGAAACCGGCAGAAATTGCGCTTCTTTTGGGACGCTCAAGGTCGATAGCGCTCACCAGTAACGGTGAGCGTATCGCCGTTTTTGCCACCCCAGACGAGCAACTCTCCGTTCACCAACGAGAAAACCCCGTATTCATGGCTCTCCTTCGAGGGCCACGCCGGAATCGAGCTCCACCCACCGTCGGTGCTGCGATAACGCGCACCATCGGTGAGCACGCGACCTGACTCGTCGAGGCCACCGATGAACAGGATATCCGTCGTGCCGTTCGCGAACGCGAACCCCGTACGACGTAGTGGTGCATAACGCGCGCCGAGTGGCGACGAGCCAGACATCGCCGTCCACCCGTTTCGATCGAAGGCGAAGCCGTTGCGAAGCACTTGAACTTCGTCACGACCACCCCAAACGAAAAACGTCGAGCCGTCCCAAGTACTGAACGCACCGTAGCGAGCCGACGGACCACCCCACGGCAACCCCACCCACTGACCCGACTCTGGATAGAATGTGTATCCCATCGCCGAGCTATCGCCATCGGCACGGCCACCGAACAGAAAAGCCCCATTTTCCCCGCCAGCCCACGCTGGTTCGAAGACTCTCGCCGGTGTACCTGGCGCGGGCGCGAACGCGGTCCAAGATTGCCCATTGTAACTGAAGCGTTCTCCTCCAGCCAACGCGCTTCCGCTGGCCGAGTACCCACCCCAGGTCATCACGTATCCGGCATTGCTCGCGTTCGCTAGATAAGGCGCGACTCGCCCGGCGGGGAGATCGGGCATGGACAACCAACCACGCGATTCGGGGTCGTATCGACCACCGTCCGCGAGCGCAACGGTAGCGTCCGCGTTTTCGCCACCTACGACCAATACGCGCAGCCCCGTCCACACTGCCGAAGCGAGCTGCCGCGGCGTTGGCGTGTTTTCGTCCTGAGTCACGAGGGTCCAGCTGTCTTGTTCGGGATCGTAAAGCGCTCCGTCACCGAGAGCGTTTCCCTTCCCGTCGATTCCACCAAACACGAAGAGCTTGTCGCCCATCGAAGCAAAGGCGGCCTTCTGCCGCGCGACGAAGCCCTGCGGGGGAGAAGCCATCGAAGTCCATCCGCTGCAGTTTCCGGAACTGCAGGAGCGACCAGGGGCACAAGCGTGATCGCAACTGCCACAGTGGTCGACGTCGCTCTTCAAATCCGCGCACTTGTCGCCACAACATTCGCCAGAACAACTCACCGAATCACAACTTTCGCCCCCCCCCACCGTGCTGCTTCGGCCACCGCTACCGGAGCTACCTGCCGAATTCCCTCCGCCGCCTTCGGTTTTGTTTTCATCGACGTAATAGTGGTCAGAGAGCGGACATCCAGGGAGTCCGATCGAAGCAAAAATGACGAGCAATCCCACCTTGCTCGTTGGACCGTGCGTGGCCTGGCGCGAATGCCGAGCTGTCGATGTCGTTGAGCGATTGGTCATGGTGCCGTCGCGGTGAGGCGTCGTTGTCGATCGAATTGGGCCGCGCGATCGACGAATGGGAACGCGACGACCACTCGGTAGAATAGCCCAAGTCTCCCTTTGGTCGAGTCCGACGGCGTTCGCAGACTCGATGTGAATTCCGCAACTCCGTCACCTCGAGGAATTGGCCCGACCGCGCCACTTTCACGATGTCGACACGTGTCGTCTTGCCTCGGCCAAGATGTCGCCGTATCACCGACAGCATCGCACCATGGCGTTCCTCCAGTCTCTTAGGAAATCCCGTTTACTAGGCATCCTCCGCGATGTCGAATTCGACGAACTCATCGTAGTGGCGGAGGCCTGTCGAACGGCACACCTCCAATTCGTCGAGGTCACGATGAACACTGAGGATGCGGCGACGAAGATCGCTGAGCTCGTCAGGCTAGCGGACGGCGCCTTTCAGGTCGGAGCGGGAACGGTACTCACCACCCACGAGTTCGATGCGGCCACACGTGCTGGAGCTCGCTTCATCGTGTCGCCAGTGCTCGTTCGCGAAGTTGCCGCAGTCGCACAACGTGCCCACGTCCCTTACATTCCTGGAGCATTGACGCCTCAAGACGTGTACGAGTGTAACCTTGCGGGTGCCACCATCGTCAAAATCTTCCCGATTCAGTGCTTTGGTCCAGGTTACGTCAAGGAGCTCCGCGGTCCTTTCCGAGACGTTCCGTTGCTCGCTTGTGGTGGGATCCGCCCGGATAATCTCGCGACTTACCTCGAAAGCGGCGCAGACGCTTGCGCGCTAGGAGCAAGTACGTTCAAGCGCGATTGGTTGCGAACGAAAGACACGCGAACACTTGCACGAACGCTCGCGGAGCTCGTGACGCTCGCCGACGCTGCAAACCCCACTCGATCTCGGTAAACTCGTGGTCGTCATCGCGGTGAATCAGCGAGAGGCTCCCGGCTGCAATCGAACGACCGCGAGCTGCATCCCCAGAGCCGCAGGTGAACGGCAGTAGATTCATGAAGCGTCGCCCTCGAGCACGGCGGGCGCACGACGTCGACGGCAACGACAACACTTCACGAGTCGTTGCGCTCATCGAAGCAACCACGCGAGCTCACCTCTGCGAGCGCCAAGCCTCGAATGCAAATTGGCGCTCGCAGCAGAGGTCACACTATCACTTCGCGACGGGCAACGACTTTGCGCTCACGAACGCTTGAAAGAAGTCGTTCCCCTTGTCATCGACGATGATGAATGCCGGAAAATCCACGACCTCGATCCGCCAAACGGCTTCCATTCCGAGCTCAGGGAACTCGAGAACCTCGACCTTTTTGATGCAGTCTTGCGCGAGGCGCGCCGCTGGCCCACCAATGCTACCGAGATAGAAGCCACCATGCTTTTTGCACGCGTCGGTGACGGCAGCGGAACGATTGCCCTTCGCCAACATGACGAAGCTGCCACCTGCAGCTTGGAAATCATCCACGTAGGAATCCATACGCCCCGCAGTCGTTGGACCGAAAGACCCACTCGCGTAGCCTTCGGGCGTCTTTGCCGGGCCTGCGTAGTACACGATGTGGTTCTTGATGTATTCCGGTAGTCCTTCGCCGCGGTCCAATCGCTCCTTGAGTTTCGCGTGAGCGATGTCGCGCGCAACGACGAGCGGTCCGGTGAGAGACAGACGAGTCTTGACGGGATACTTGCTGAGTGTGGCGCGGATTTCGCTCATTGGACGCGTCAGATCGATACGCACTACGTCACCGCCGAGCGCCGACTCGTCGATTTCGGGAAGGTACTTCTCGGGTTGCGTCTCGAGCTGCTCGAGGAAAACACCGTCTTTCGTTATTTTGCCGACGCACTGACGGTCTGCCGAACAAGACACGCTGATCGCAACCGGACACGAGGCACCATGCCGGGGAAGTCGAATCACACGGACGTCGTGGCAGAAGTATTTTCCACCGAATTGCGCACCAATTCCGGTCTTGCGTGTCAACTCGAGAACCTGAGCCTCGAGCTCGGGATCGCGAATCGCATGCCCGAGCGCATTTCCTCGAGTCGGCAGCGTATCCAGGAACCGTCCCGACGCCATCTTCGAGACCTTGAGAGCGAATTCCGCGGAAGTACCACCGACTACGATGGCCAGGTGATACGGCGGACATGCAGCCGTTCCGAGCCCGCGGATCTTTGCATCGAGGAACGCAAGCATCGACTTTGGATTGAGCAGAGCCTTCGTCTCCTGGAAGAGAAAGGTCTTGTTCGCACTCCCGCCGCCCTTCGCGATGAACGCGAAGTGGTATTCGTCCCCCGCGTTCGCGTGGATCTCGATTTGAGCCGGCAAATTGTCCCCGGTATTCACCTCGTCGTACATCGAGATTGGTGCCATCTGCGAGTATCTTAGATACTTCTCGGTGTACGTCTGAAATACACCTTTGGCGATGTGCTCTTCGTCATCGACACCGGTAAAGACGAACTGTCCCTTTTCCGCGTGTACGATCGCGGTTCCAGTATCCTGACATTGCGGCAATGTCCCACGCGCAGCCACGACGGCGTTCTTCAGAAGATCGAGCGCCACGAACTTATCGTTCGGAGAAGCCTCTGGATCTTCCAGGATCGAACGAAGCTGCGCGAGATGTCCGGGCCGCAGCAAGAAGGCGATATCCCGGATTGCTTCACGGGTGAGCAGCGTCAACGCTTGCGGATCGACCTTGAGGAAGGTTCGCCCCTGGGCCTCGAAGGTGGAAACGTAGTCCTTCGTCAACAGGCGAAAGGGCGTCGAGTCATGGGACAGCGGGAGCATGGGCTGGTAGTGAAATTCGGGCATGGCGCGGCCAGCATAGCGAAGGCGACAGCGGCCCGCACTCCCGCCGCGTGGCGATGCCAAGGTCTATCCTATCGCGCAAGGACTGCGCGAGGGTCCGCGACTTTGCGCGGGAATCCCTCGACATTTGCGCGAAAGCCTCCCCCAAGTCCCCCGATGTTGGCGTCGGAATCGTGACCCCCCGGGTATTCAAAAAACCTACGCAACGCGCGAGGCCCCCGAGATGCGCTCAGGTCGAAGCCTCCGTCGGCGCGCGACGTCTCCGACATCGCCGCGCCGACGACACTAGAAAACCGTTACATCACTCGAACGAGCAAACGTACTCGGCAATGTTGCCGGCAACGGAGATCGTGAAACCGCTCTTGCCTGGCACGCGAAAGAACGTCCCCGCTGCGTAGACTTGGAAATCCTCGGTTCCGTCGATCTTCACCTCACAGGAGCCAGCAATGATGTCCATGCGTTCGGGGGCATCCGTTCCGAAATGGTACTCGCCAGGATAGATGAGGCCCAAAGTCTTCTTCGAACCATCCGCGAACTTGATGGTGTGACTGATGACCTTGCCGTCGAAATAGACATTGGCCTTGGCTACCGCGGTGACGTTCGTGAATTCTTTCGCTTGGTCGCTCGACATGGCGGCAAGGCTAGCCCTCCCCAGGTTGGCGCGCAAACCACGCTTCACGCGCTACGGCGCGCCCGCTCAGGAGCTCCCTCGGACGTCCTCGCGAGCCTTCGCCGAGTACCCGGGGATCCGGCTGGAGCGCCCGCTGACGAGGGGAACCCGAGCCGAGACGGCAAACCGCGCTATAGCTCCCGCATGGCGAAGGCCCCGCTGCGTCTACAAACCACCACCCTTTGGAGTTATCCGTCGCAGCAATACGACGAAAAGCACGAGCTTCAGCACCAAGGCTATCGAGGCGCAACCCCCGACTACATCCTTTGGAACCTCCTTGCGCGATATACACGTCCCAAAGATCTCGTTGTCGATCCGATGTGTGGCAGCGGTACGACCGTCGTCGTCGCTCGTGAAATGGGGCGACGTGCATTGGGCTACGATCTGCGCCCCGCGCACCCCGACGTCTTTCGCGCCGACGCCCGAAAGCTGCCCCTCGAGAACGAAAAGGCCGACTTCTGCTTCGTCAATCCCCCCTATTCCGATCACATCCGGTATTCCGGGCTAAAGGAGTGCATCGGTGAGCTCTCGGCGCTGGATGACGAATACTACCGTTCGATGCAGCAGGTCATTTCGGAACTCGTTCGCGTCCTGCGTCCCGAACGTTACTTGGCCCTCTACGTCCACGACTCCTTCGAAAAAGGTAAGCCCTTCATGCCGATCGGCTATCGGTTGTTCGAAATGCTCTCGCGGCAATTGCAGCCCGTGGATGCAATCGCAATCATGAGGAACAATCGAACGCTGCTGCGGAATCACTTTCATACCGCTGCCGCGGAGCACAACTATTTCCTTCGAGGGTTCGGCCACCTGATGGTGTTCTACAAGCCCTCCGCCAAGCATCCCGTCGCCTACGATCGTAGGGATCCGAAGGAGCGCGAAGCGCAGATTGCGGCCTTCGAGATCGATCGCGAGGGCGTGCCTCCACGGCAATCGACCTCGACGCGTTCGACCGAAGGACACAGGGGCCCTACCGGTCGCCGCGACGACGAGAAGACACGACCAACGCCCGGTCGCACAGACACGCAACGGCGTCGCCCCTGAACGACGACGGCCCTTGGTGCTAAGCTCGGTTTTGGAGATTTAGGTGGTCACCATGAAGCGCAATGCATCCTTCGTCCTCGCATGGGCGCTTCCGGCAGCCCTGCAACTTCTCGCATGCCGCGATGAGACTCATCCAACTCAGCTCGGAGCGGAACCTGCGATCCTTACCCGTACTATCCCGACACTCGCGAGACCCCGCCGAACGAATCTCGATTGGAAACGTTGCGATTTGCTCACGGATTCGGGAACCGCGAAGAACGCGGCGGAGTGTGCGACCATGGAAGTGCCGCTGCAGCGCAGCACGACCAACGGCCCAGTGCTCACTTTGTTCGTGAAACGGATTCGCCCTGTAGAGACTCCGCGCGGTCAGCTCTGGCTCGTAAACGGAGGCCCGGGTGCTCCGGCGAGTTCGTTCGAAGCGAACCTCGAGCTCTTCACCAAGGTCGGGAAGGATCTCGAGGTTTATCTCCTCGATCATCGTGGCACTGGGCAGTCGACGTACCTGGAGTGTGCACAAATAGGCACCGAGGACGGCGAATCGACGAGCACGACGTCGGGCGAAGCTTGGGGCGAATGTGCCAGCAGTCTCGTTGCACGTTTCGGCGAGGGGCTCGCAGGCTTCAACGTAACCGAGGCGGCAGCGGATCTGGGCGAAGCCATCGGGCGGACCCGACATGGCGACGAACCGGTGTTCATTTACTCAGTTTCGTACGGAACGTATCTCGCTCAGCGCTATTTGCAGCTTTACCCGACACAGCCCTCTGGCATCGTCCTCGACTCCATTTGTTCTCCGGGCGCGTGTCGCCTGTTGCTCGGCTACGATCGAGCATTCGATGAAACGGCAAACGACGTCTTCGCGTTGTGTGCGAAGGACCAAAACTGCGCCGAGCAGCTCGGAGACGCGCCCTTCGAGAGACTCAAGGCCGTGGAACGCTCACTCGACACAGGTCATTGTGCTGCGCTCGGTTGGAGCAAGAAGACACTTCGTCAAATCATGGGCTTCATGGTGATGTATGTCGGTTTGCGCGACTACATGCCCGCAGTAACGCGAAGAGTCGAACGTTGTGGCAGTAACGACGTTCAGTCCCTAACTGCCTTCGCGAAGCTCCTCCGCAGTATCAGCACCGACGAGAGCGGGTTCTCTGAAGTGCTCTCCACGCACATTGCACTCTCGGAGCTCAGCGAGGCACCGTTACCGAGCAAGCAAGAGATCCTCGCCAACGTCGAGGAGTTGGCAGCGTCTCTCGACGCCGGTCCACCTCTGGCCGACGCGGTTGCCACCTGGCCCGTCTACCAGCCGGATCGGTACTTTGGCCAGTTCGCCGTCACGAGCGTTCCCATGCTCATGCTAAATGGCACGCTCGATCCACAGACGCCAATGAGCGTCGCGGAGCCAGTGTCGACGCACTTCACCGCAACACACCAGACCTTCGTGCGCATTCCGCAGGCCGCACATACGACGCTCACGCAATCTCCCATCGACGAAAACGGCAATACTTGTGGAGCAGAACTCATCCGTCAGTTTTATGATGCTCCAGAGAAGAAGCTCGAATCTTACGTGCCTCGATTACGTGCTACCCATCGACTTTGCTGGCGATACCGAGCTAACTCAAGCGCTCTTCGGTACCACTTCTCCCTGGGTAGACGAAGTACCGAAATGGCCTTCCGCCACCACAGCCCATGGTACGCGAACGCTCGAGCGTTTGGTTCGACTACGAAGCACGCCTACCCCCAATTCGCCGCACTTTGCGCGATGACGATCCTCCCTTCCCTGAGCTGAATTCGATCATGCGTCAGAACGACGCCACCAATCCAATCAGGGGTCGAAGCGGTCGATCAGCCATCGCATCAGGCTCATCCGCTCGATCGAGCTGCCCAACCGTCCATCAAACGACTGCGCAAGATCTCTCGTTGCTCTTCCAGATCTTGACGCGTCTTGACCGGAAAAAACCGACCAAACTTGCCCTCACGGGGAACACGTAAGAGGCCCAGCGACAAAGCCATGGAACCGTCGGACTTTCGTTTTCCACTCGCTTCGCAGCTGATGGCTTCGAACGCCAATGACGGTCGACCATCCACGGTCTTGCGCACGAGATAGCGAGGCAGGTCCATCGGTTGCCCCAGTGCCTCCAGCGAAAAGACCATGTTGTTGGTCTGAAAGTCACGGAGAGAGTCCTGCGGGAAATCCGGAGGAAAGCGAAACCCTTCCACGACGACTAGCTGACCGTCGACCTTGACGGGTGAGCCGCCGACGTCGAACTGGCCTTGTGCATTCCGGCGCTTCTCGATGACCTCGACGGACATGTCGACCTTCGAAAGGATGTGACTACCGATAATCAATGGATCGAGCGTTGCGCCAAGATTGTCGACATTGGAGAACGTGAGCCACTTGACGCCTCGATCCAAAAGGTTGCGTAGAACGCCACTGGATGACAGTACGTCGAAGAACTCACCGTGACCTGGCGCGTAGTAGCGAGGCGCGCCGTCTTCACCAAAGAAGGGCTCCCCCGCAGTGTCCAGCCTCACCGAAATGGTTTGGTTCATGAACAACACGTCTCGCTCCGCGAGACCAAAGAAACCGTTGCTCGCAAAGTGGGCCTTCGTGAGCTGGCCCGTGGAGAAGCTATTGAGCAACACGAAAGGCACCGGTATTTTCGCGTCGACGGAAGCTCGACGTGCATCTTCGGCCTTGAGCGCCAGAAAACTCTTCTGATCGAAGACCTCGACAATCCCTTTGACGGCGCCGCCAAACCGCGTAGCAAGTCCCCCATTGAGGACGAGCATCGCGACTTCGCCTCGTGACAACGCGTCGAGTCCGACGGCTCGAGCCTCACGTTCAGCCTCGGACCCGTCGAATTTCAGCTGTGTAATCGCCTCTTCTGGGGCCGGTTCGAGCCGACCTGTTACGTACGACTCCTGCCCCGTGATGCGGCCGTCTCTCACGGCTTGGGTTTGCTCGAGCCAACGACCGAGATCGAACTGGTACGCGGTCAGTAGAAGATGATCGAAGCGACTGTCGGTTAAAGGATTGACCATCGAGGGTGGCAAGATAACGCGAGCAGCCGCACCCAAGTCAATGTGGCAATTCAGCGAGCGCCCGCATCGGGGGCATCGCCTTTTGGCGCTTGCTCGATGCGAGCGGCCCCCGACTTCGGATCACCACAGTCACAAATCCCAAATCCCGAGCCGTCCGGGAGACAAGCCTGTCCCCCTTCACAGGCCGCCGGTCCAACACAGCGTTGTGTCTCACCTGGACGACATACCCCCCGTAGCACGGGAGGAGCCGCGGACGGCGACGCGGACGGCGACGACTGGATTGGCGATGGTGAACCCTCTCCGTCGCGACGCAAAGACCAGTCACCAGTATGCGGATCGGGAGCGTCGGCGGGACGGTCTCGATTGCATCGAATGTAAAGTTCGTCCTTGCCGATGAAGATTTCGTTGCCGGGCGCGCCGTAGCGCTTCTTGTTACTGCGCCGCCCAACGACAATATAACCCTCTTCACCGCACGTGCGATCCGCGCGATCCAGACAAGCCTTCTTGTCGGTGCAATCGATTGCGTAGCTCCCATCCGCGCGCTGTGTTCCCGCGCGTCCAGCACAACCAGCGAACGGCAGCGTGAGCATCAAGATCAGGATCGGACGAACCATGCCGGGCTACCTACGACGAGGGCTCTTCAAAGTAAATGGCGGAGCGCCGACCCACTGGCCCACGGCTATTCCTGCACGATCCCCTTTATACTATGGGCACAGTCAGTCGCAGATCGAGGACCAGCGCTTGTCCAGCGCGAGGGCTCACATCTATCGACTCAGGAAACGCTGGTCCGCAAGCCAAAACCGCCGAAATGGTACGTGTCGAGCTCCCGACCCCTCCACTCCGGGACCTCAATCTCGGCGCGCGTTTCGCGCAGCGTTGCATTCTTCGTGAGGCCAATCCACGGGGGATTGTTCTTCTCGACACTGGTTCGCACAGAAAGAACGTGGTCGCCTCACGCTCGAAACCCGGTGAGCGTTGCAAGCCGCCTAGAACGCCGTTTTCGCTTCGGCAGGCGTCGCTCGTAACGGGAGAGCACTGTACTTGACTCCCCGGAGGTCGAACCGGACGTAGACGCTTGAGAGGATGTCTGGTCAGCTGATGAACACGAGCGCGTGATTGTGAGCCCGGCTCCCGACATGGGGAGGCAGTCGTCGTCACGCTCTGAGTGGTTTGCCTGGCTTCGCTCTAGGAGAGCGGGCGTTGAAGATTCCTTCAGCGCAGCTGTAGAAAGACGGTCAACGAGCACACGAGGACTTCTACTCGCCGGCAGCATGCAAGGTGCGCTGGCGCCTACCGCTGCATCTGCGACTGTCTCGATGCCGAGCTCCGTGACGCGGTTGGGGTTCGGCTCAATCGGCTCGCGTTTGAGCGTCCTCGTGACCCTTGAACGACTGCGCCCCGAATATAGCGAGGGCACTATCTCGTCAGCGTCGTTACGAGGACCGCGAATGTATTGAATGGCACGACGGACCTCGTCGTAGGCACGAGACAGTAACGTGAACATTCGGGCCCGAATATCCTTCGATGTCTCGATCTCTGCCGGTGACCGTTTGCGAGTCGCAACCGCGCCGGTGAGCCTTAGCGCGAGCTGATCCGCCTCCTCGATTCGGGCGAGCTTGAGGCCCGTGTCATTCTTGATACGCTCCCAGTTTGCTTTGAAGATCTGCGCAAGCCCACCGAGATCAGCGGCAACGTTCCGGAAGCCTCGATAGCCTACCAGCGAGTTCAATTGCTCTACTTGAATGAGCTTCCTCGTCGCGAGTGACCTCGCTTCCGCGAGCAAGATGATTCGCAATTCCTGCGCGGCACCGTTCAGCACAGGAAGCTTCTCTGGAGGTCTCGTGGCAAACCCGTAAAGAAGGTTGGCGCGATAGAGCGCTAGTATGTAGTCCGCCAAACGATCGAACTGCTCGACAGGAAAACCCTGCAATACCCGAAGCTGAGCTTCGAAGGGGTGTAATCGCCTAGCCGCTGACATGGCGAGAGTAATAACCTTGTCGAGATCCAAGTTAACGCTCCGAACCTGCGCCGAAGGCAGATGCACTGCCTCAGGCAACACTCGGGCATACGCTTCATCCGAGCTTGCCTCATCGAGCCCCATCAAAGATGCATGCTCAATCATGATGATACCCGTACGGTCACCCGAAGAGGACCGTGCCCTTTCCGCTTCTTTAACGTTGTATGGGCACCGGATCTTCCCGAGTCCAGGACTAACTTACCGATCGTGAGTTTTCCATCCAAGCGAACGATGCACTGCGTTGAATACGACAACGGAAGAGCGGTTGATATCGCTGCGCCCCCTTCCGTAAACGGTCCTGCTAGGCGCGACTCGCGAGGTTCCGGAGACGTGTCATCTACTGAACGAGCAAACCAAACTCGGGGCTGCGGCGAGCTTCGACTCAGGAATTCGACGCGTCGACATATGATGGGACGTCACGGTTACGGTGTGGATAGCAAAACGTTGCCGCCTTGAAGTAGCTTCCGCATCATTAGTGACGAAGCACCTCTGCCCTGAGCCACAGCCACGGCAAGGACCACAACCATCGGCTTGCCGCGAGGCAAGATCCTGGTGCCGCACCGCGGGACGCCGCTGCCCTGTGCCACAGCCATGGCAAGGACCACAACCATCGGCTTGCCACGAGACAAGATCCTGGTGCCGCACCTCGGGACGTCACTGCCCTGAGCCACAGCCACGGCAAGGACCACAACCACGACGTACCGTGAGGCAAGATCCGAGAACGGCACCATGAGACGCCGCTGCCTCCCGGTTGGGCAGTCCTCGCGGGGTGCGGGATACTTGTCGCGGGAACGTTAGCCGCGGCATGGCTGCGCGACACACCGATCGAAAACGTCGTTGAACACACATACTTCGGCAGCCAGAGCGGTAAGTCGCACAACGCGCCAGCAATGGCGCTCTGCCAGGGGCGCAATTTCGAGGAATGGCGCGCCGAAAGCGTTGCCGTCTTGCAGTCACAGCGCCGTGCGATATGGAACTACGGTTGGGCGTTTGTCGTGCAAGGCCAGCGCTTCGTGGAAGGCATCCCGTTGGTCAGAATATCGCCTCAACGCCTTTCGCCACACAGCTACATCGATGCGGAAGTGCGCATCCTCTGGCGCGAGCGCACATCCTTGGTCGAGCGCCAGTGCCAAGCTATGATTCGCCTTCACGTCGGCAACAACACAGACTGGACCATGGTGCAGCAATCCGGCGACCGTCTTGAAAGCTCGGGGATTCCTTCAGGCGGAGTCAGGCTCGCAGCACTCTCGCGGTCTCGCGAGGGAGATCGCCAGCACATCGACTGGATTGTCGCTCCTCCAGAAGAAATGCGCAACGACACGTCATCCCTAGAACTGCGCTCGATAACACTTCGACTCCGGCTATTCGCGTGCGGGGACACGCCACCTGCATTTGGTCCGAATCGCGGAACAAGCCTGATGATCCCCATTCCGGAACCAGGTATCAGCTACATGTTCTTGGACTACGAGCTCGTGCGGCCCTCCACCAACCGAGGGGTGATTCGACCTATTCTGAATGACGATCCGGTTTCATCTGTTGATGCGTATCCTGCATAGACGCGTTCGATACATTCCGAAACTCCGTCATGCAGCGGAAGTAGCTCTGTCGCAAAAGCCAGACCAACGGCGCACAGACCAGCAAATAGACTACAAAAAAGATCGGAATGAGCCTCATGTCGCGCACATCGATTTGGCCGTCGGAGCGAACGGAAACCCACCACCAGTACGAAGGGAGGAATACGGCATGGACGAGGCAGATGGCAACAATTCCCCGCCTCGCTTCCCTTAGCGTAACACCGCCTTTCTTGAGCCGCATGTCCCAGACGGTTTTCGGAGACTGCGGCGGCTCTGGAGCATTTCCTGAAATTCGCGACTGTTGTCTCTTTGCCATGGCCACTACGAATTCGGCGCACGCTGAGTGCATCGTCCTAAGCTCTGCCACAGGCGAGCAGTTTCACTAAAGCATAGTTCCAATCGCGCAGAGTGACAATGCGCTTGTCCCGATTTCTTGGAAGGATTTCTTGCGCTGCTCTTGTCGCACGAGCAAGTAGTTCTTGCCCCGTTCGATTGGAGTAGTGTAGCCGATTGTTGAGTGTAGTCGGCATCGATTTAACTACCCCTCGATGTAAGGGAAGAGCCGTTGTTGAATCTCCGACATAGTGGAGGGCACCCAGGCGACGAGGAGTTCGGATTGATGGTTGCTATTGTCGATTCAGCCACGGCATTATACCAACAATTGCCTTTGCGGCTCATGCTCTCGATTCTGCCCAGTGCCCGCGTGCGCCTTTGGCAGTCGGTGGCGGTGTACGTGCTTCCGCGGTCGGTCTCTTGAATTAGCCCACGTGGCGGATGGTGCCGCGCGACCGCAACGTCGAGCGCACGAAAAAGCAGCAAGAGCGTCGTGGGAATTCTCGCAGAAGTAGGGTGCGATATGGACCAGAACTGGTGGATCACCCATCGCAAGGAGCTCCTCGTTGTTGCAGGATTCGCCTTCATCGGTCTACCGTTGGCCGTAGAGGTGGGCACGAGTTTGGGCGGTGGCGATGTCACACCCGCGCGACCTTCGCCGACTGGTGGTGGGCCCCGGATGATCCGAATTCCCGCTGCAACCTTTCTTCCGGGCTCGGACGATGACGTCACATCGACGAAGCCTCGCGTGAAAGTTGAGCTGCCCGAGTTCGAAATCGACGAGACCGAGGTGACCGTCGAGCAATATGCATGCTGTGTGGACGCGAAGGCATGCAAGGCACCCATCGTCAACGAAGGCGGCGATGACCATCTCGCCGACGAGACAGCTGCCAGTGACGAATGCAACTTCCGGCATCGGGCCACGCGCGGTAAGCATCCTGTCAACTGTGTAGGGATTGAGATGGCTGCCGCTTTCTGTCGTTGGGCTGGTAAGCGCTTACCCACCGCTGATGAATGGGAATTCGCCGCGCGCGGCACCGATGGCCGCAGGTATCCCTGGGGTAACGAAGAGCCTTCAGCTGAACTGCTCAACGCCCAAGGAGCAGAGTGCATCAACTCACCGTTAATCAAAGACATTCGACATCAGGCAAGGTCCAGCTTTCCCTGGAATGATGGGTATCCGCTGACGGCGCCCGTGGCGTCATTTCCGAAAGGCAGAAGCGCCTTCGGGCTTTACGACATGGCTGGGAACGTGTTGGAATTTGGCTCCGATGGTGAAGGACTAGCGTCAACGGTTGCTTTGGGTGGTGCTTGGTCGTTCCGGTGGGAAACGCTCGGGTTGATGCGCTCGAGTTCAAACGCCGTGCACATGGCGAGCACGGTCGCGTCGTGCGAGGATTGCGATCCCCAACGGCGTAGGAGATCGCATCAGGGGGCCGTCTGTGAGTCAGTGTTATCGTCAGGATCCGCCAGGGGCGTTGATGGCGAGACTCCGTACGACCGAACACCTCCACACGAATGCTGGAGCCCTGGTTTGAAGCGACGCGACCACGTGCGCTCGGGAGGCATCAGTTGAACTCGTGAGCGTTGTTGCCGACTCGCTCGCAACCGCCTTCGCCGCAGAAGAGTGGTCGTGACGGCTCGCAGAGTTGGTGTTTGGCTCCCTGGTTTGCAGTTCAAGGTCTTTGTCCGACGCTGAAATGCGATGAGTACCCCAACGGATGCTGGAGGGGCGGTTACCACCTCTCGAAATGAAGTCGCGAAGGCTGAGACTGCTTGCCATCCTGTCCCTCAGGCAAAGTTCCTGCTGCCAAGTTGTCAATCGCCCAGACTGTGCGCAGTCACCATTCTCGATGAAGTTAGAGAAGCTCGAGGTTTTCTTGTGGGCATAGGCCTTGCAAACCATCGTCTCATGATCGTTCCCCGCACTTTGGGCAGAGGATTTTCCAAGTTCGAGTTGCTCCTGGCCTTGTCATTGCTCACTCTGGGCGGAGCGGGCGTCGTGATGATTTCGAGGCCCAGCCTGGCGAAGGACGCGGAACCCCTCGCCACCGCAGCCGCACCATTGATTGCTGCAGCAACGGAATGGCGCGCCGAGAATCCGACAGATTGCCCAACCATTGGATTGCTCGTTGCCGACGGTTTCCTCGACGCAGCCGTTCCCAGAGAGGATCCATGGGGTGGCGTGTTTCGCGTCCAGTGTCGAAACGGACGTATCTACCTACATTCCGACGGCGAAGATCAGAAGCCGGGCACGGCCGATGATCAACAAATAGATGTCCCCTGATCGCTATGTGCGGAGCCACGCCGATGGTACGGTCGTGGCGCTCGGCTACTGTCAATCAGCTTATCAGTAGAGGCGTCACTTGCGGAACCTGTAACCCAGCCTGCATCACGGTCACCCCCCCACGTCGCTGAGGGTTACCGGCAGAGGCCTGACACGTTCAAAGTATGTCCGCTTCGCAGATCCTGGGCCGACTTGGTAGCACTTTCGCCAGCCTCCGTCCCTTGCCCTAATCTCCCATCGGTGTCACGATCTCGTCGAGCTTCGAGGGGAGAGCGTCCGAAAACGAGCGAGCTTCTCTAGTCTCGAGAACATGACTTGTGGTCTGTTGTTGAGGAGCGAGCGGCCACAAGCGGGGTCCGTCGGAGTTCGCGCAGCTAATAGCTGGCATTCATCGGCCTTCGTGCTCAAGAATCGGTCTTCAGGAGATCAGGGAAATGCGACGCACATTGACGCAACTTGCGGTCACTCTGCTTTCATTCGTGACGGGTTGCTCGAAGCTGATCGACTTACCTCAAGCATTCGACGAAAAGGGAGGGGATGGGGGAAGGGATGAAGTGGGCGGAGCGTCTTCGGGAGGCTCCGGCGGTAAGTCGACGAAGGAGGGAACCAATCCCGGCGCACAGGGCGGAACACCTTCGGTAGGCGGGAGCACAGGGTCGGGCGCACCTCAAGGAGGAGGCACAGCCGGAAGCGGGATTGGTGGTCAGACGAATGGCGGCGCGACCCACAGCGGCCCTCCCAGCATCGAGAGCTTTACCGCGGCGTACAACAAGGTTTGCTCGGGGGATGCCGTAACCCTTCGCGCAGTATTCAAGAACGGCACCGCGACCGTCGATCACAACGTCGGGCCAATCGTGAGCGGCGTCGAAAAGCTGACTGGCGCGATCACTGCCAGCGCCACCTACAAGCTAACTGTCACCGGCGATGATGGGCAGGTCCTCACGGCTTCCGCTGATGTGACGGCGTTGCCAAGTGGGGAGTTCACGGTGACGGGAGCGCCGAAGAGTCTTATCTCACCTGATAGTCAGCTCCAACGCTCAGGAGTATTGATGCCCAATGGCACGGTCCTTCTGATCACTCAGGGGCCGAACTCGGACACGCAACTCGAGCAATACGATCTCTCGACGGGCAAGTTTACGACCGTTGGTAGCGTCACGCCTGCTCACTGGGGACCCTTGGCCCAACTCGACAACAGCAGAGTGCTCCTCGCTGGTCATGCAGGGACGCGTGCAGACATCTTCGATCTGGGCGACCGAACATCCGTTGCTGTTGGACCGATGTCAATCGAGCGACAATTTGCGCAGGCCGTCTCCCTTCCAAGTAGTCGACGAGTCCTCATCGTCGGCGGCTCATGGCCAGGAATCAACGATGCACGAAATACGGCCGAACTCTTCGATCCCGGGAGCGGCGAGTCGGGATCGTTCTTCCTTCTGTCTCTACAGGAAGGACGCGCAAGACATACGACCACCGTCCTTGCAGATGGGAGAGTACTCGTTACCGGTGGAATGCGCTATCGCAGTGCGCCCTCCGCCACTGCGGAGATATACGATCCTTCCGTGGGCACCACGGGAAAGTTCAGTCTGACCGGCAGTATGAATCTAGGGAGGGATCTGCACAGTGCGGTACTTCTCGAGAGCGGCAAGGTGCTCGTGTCGGGAGGTTACACCCTCGGAACCAGCTGGTCCGATACGTGGAGAGCCGAACTCTACAACCCCAGCACTGGTCAGTTCACTGAGACCGGCTTCCTCAATACCGCGAGGGAGCAACATGAAATGGTCCTTCTCAAGAATGGGCGTGTGCTGGTCTATGGTGGCACAGCATCGAACAGCCCGATTACCAGTCCCGAGATTTACACAGAAGCAACTGGAAGCTTCACGGCACCAGTGCTTTCCCGGCCTCCGACGACCTTCGGCACCGTTACGCGCCTCGCGAACGGCGTGGTCCTGATTGCAGGAACTGCGAGTGACGGTTCGCCCTCCGCGGAACTCTACTGTCCGTGAGTCGAAGTAATCCGCAGGAGCAACTCTCCTAAACTGGAGGCGCGCTCTGGATTGGTGCTCGTCGTCGAGGAGTCTGGGCGTCTGAGCGGACCCGTATGGTACGCTTGGCCCTGCTCCGCGAACACCTGCTGGATTGATCTTCCGAACAAAGCGAAGCGCGAAGCAGTGTCAACGAGACGCCGCTTCGCGCTTCCGACCGACTAAACTTAGCCGATTAGCTTCGACGTTCCTTGCGGCCCCTCAGGCGAAGAGCCGTGGTGACGAGTCCGAGCATTGCGAGCAGGAACGCTCCGCGGTTGCCGCGGCTCGAGTTCGACGTGCGGCATCCACAACCGCTGTCGTCGTTGCCGATGACAGTTCCGGTCGTACCAGTGGTTCCTGTCGTTCCCGTTGTTCCAGTCGTGCCAGTGCTGGTGCCGGGATTGATGCCGGTTGACGTGCCAACTCCGGTGGTCGTGCCAGTGGTCGTTCCCGTGCTGGTGCCTGCTCCCGCACAGCTGTAGCTTCCGGTCTCTGTAGGCGTGCATGTCGCGTTACCGCAAGGATTGCTTGCGCAAGGATCGACACATTCGCCAGCGACACAGGTCTTGAATGCATCGCAAACGACACTCGCGCAGCGCTGATCGATGCAATGGCCGGAGGAATCACAGAATGGCTTGGCCGGATCGGTACATGGCAGACACTTGCAATCCGGAATACACGTTCCCCGCTCACACACGAAGGAATCGGGACACTTTACGCCTTCACAAAGGTTGATGCAGACGCCGGCAATGCACTGCGTGTTCTCGGGGCAGACGACGCCTTCGCAGCCGCCGACGCAAGTACCTTTGTCGCAACGCTGGCCATCAGGGCACTGCACTCCCTTGCAGGCTTCGGAGACGCAGTAATTCTTCAAGCGCCCTTCGCTCTCACAGACGAGACCGGAGTCACAGGGGAACTCCGGCGAGCCGCAGCTGCCGACGCATTGTCCGTTGTCGCAAACGTAGCCCTCTTGACACAGGCCATCGCCATCATCGGCAACGCCGTTGCAATCGTCGTCCCAGCCGTTACACGTCTCGGCCTTAGGCTGGATTTTCCGAGTACAACCTGGCTTTTCGCCGGGGGTCGAGGAGCATGACGTAACGCCCAAAGAACAAGCTCCCTTGAGGGGCTCTCCGTTCGCGTCAGTCGGAGTACACGGTTGACCGCCACCTTCACAGACGATGCCGTCGACCTTGAACACGAAGTCATTGAAGTCGCCGTCGTTCTTCCAGTTCTCCCAACCAGTACTGGTGCTCTTCATTTCGGGAAACGACGCTTTGACGTCCCCCAAAGCCGGAGTAAAGCTGGAGGCTGAGGTAGGCATATCCTCGAATGCCACGTAAAAGGTGCCCGGACTTGCCTTGGACTGATACACGACGGCGTTGATCCAAGGCTTCCCGAACGAGCTCATCTGATTGCGCTCGGGTTCGGAGAACTTGCTCATCGGGCAAATGGATGTGGGGTTGCCCTTGAAGGCAAAACCGATCTTCCCACTCTTGCACGCCTTGTATTCGGCGGTGTTGCGCACGTCGGAGAGGTTTGCGGAACCCACGACGGGCTGGATGTATCCGGATTGGACCGTGGGGACGAATCCCTTGTCATTGTTCTTGAGGTCGACCCATGAATTGAGGGGAGCCGGAGGCTTTCCCAGCAAAGTCGCCAAGGTGACGTCGTGATACTTCACAACGTCTGCCGCAGTCACGAGTGGGTGGATCGTCTCTTGCCCAACCGGATCGTCCACGCAGTACCAACCGAAATCGACCTGGCAAGAACCGCCCCGAAGGATCATCGAGCCATTGAGACCGCAAAGGGGCGAAAAGACCACGTTCGTGGCGCTTGCATCCGCGTAAGCATCGACGCTCCCTGTCCCCTCCCAAATATCAAGCAGCGACTGGATACCGAGAGTGTCCGGACGGTACCGTCGCATATCGTTCTCGAAGTAGTCGTTCGACAGTGATTGATCAATCGGTACTGCCAAGCCACTGGGTTCAGTGACGGCCGCACCCGACGTGTTTGCGCCGAGCAAACCCAATCCCAAACAAGCGGCTGAAGTCAACTGGGTCAACAAGCGATGAGAACGCAGCGCCATTGCAAGCTCCTTACACGTCGAGCCCTTCGGGCTCGCGAGAGAAACGACCAAGGATGAGTGACGATCGAGATGCGAGACAGCCTGACTCGATTACCCGTACCGAGCAAGATTCGGCAGGGTACGCGAAGCGAGCCTTCCTATTCTAGCAGAAGGCTTCGATCTCGCTGAATCGAAACACGAGTCCCACCCCGATTGCCCAGCAGACCACGGGCGGTGGGGAAGGCCAGACCACGACCGTATCTGGCGGAACATTCCAGTTTGTTGCGAAGCGGCAACGGGATGCCAAATAGCGGACAAGGGACTATCAGGTCCAGTCTGCCCCGTCACCGAATCCCCCGAACGATGCGCGGCAACATCATCGTATGGAAATGGATCAGGAATATGGACTGCCTTCCGCAGGAGGATTTCCTGCACGATCCCTGCACTAGGACCTGCTCACGCTGGCTGCCCTGAAGGTCGGCGCTTCGAGCGACGCAACGCCCGGCGGTCGCGAGCCGATGAGGGACCTCGGCCTTTGCGGGCGTGCCGCGGACATGGCCCTCACGACGGCATAGGCAAAGAGAGTCGAACCCGTCGTCTCCGCTGCGCCAAGGACGGACCTGGAGTGCAAACCGTGGGCCGGAGCGGTCCAAAGGGCGCCATTTCGGAGGAGTTTTCGAGGCGCCGACGAGTTCTCGGCGCATTTCGCCCTCCCTGGCACGACGCGGAGCGGCATGCCCCCCGAGTCGGTGCCCAACTGGACGGCTCCGGCGAATTGGGTGATGTTCGTTCGCGGTGACCCTTCCCGCGTCCTCATCCGCCGACAGCCGCACTCGAGCTCCGCAGCCGCGCGAACTGGATCGCCGAGCCGGCGCTCGGCGCATCGCGGAGCGCACCATCGCGGCGGGTTCGAAGAGCTTCGCCTTGGCGAGCCGAGTACTTCCCCCGCAGAAGCGACTCGATGCATGGTTGCTCTACAGCTGGTGCCGGCACGCCGATGACGTGATCGATCGTCAATGCCCTGAAGCGAGACCAGAAGCGCTCGCCACCCTCCGAGACCAGGTCGAATCGTTCTACGATGATCGCCCCCTTTCGAATCCGCTTTGGGATGCCCTCCGCGAAGTGCTCGAGCGACGTCGCATTCCAAAAGAGTACCTTTCCACGCTGCTCGACGGGATGCAGATGGATGTCGAGCGGCATGCCTATCGCACGACGGACGAGCTTCTACTCTATTGTCACCGCGTTGCAGGTGTCGTAGGCCTAATGATGGTGCAGATCCTCGGGATCGACCGCCGTTCGGCTCTACGAGCAGCCGCCCAATTGGGCTTGGCGATGCAATTGACGAACATCGCTCGCGACGTTCTCGAAGACTGGAACGACGGCCGCCTGTATTTGCCAGATGAATGGTTGAACGACGCAGGGATTGGCGATCTCCGCGCCCGACTCGGCGAGCCCTTTCCCGCAGCGGCTACGTCAGGCGTCGCGGCTGTCGTAGAACGGATGCTCATACTCGCCGACCAGTTCTATCGGACTTCCGATACGGGCCTCGTTGCGCTGGATCCCCGCTCCGCCCTGGCGGTCCGGACTGCACGTGCCGTTTACTCGGAAATCGGACAACAGGTTCGTGCGCGACGCTGCGACGTCACGCGCGGACGAGCCGTAGTCTCGACGGCTCGAAAAATCGCACTGCTCGGCAAAGCCGTTGCACTCGCAAGTCTCGAGCTCCCGCGTCGACTTGCCCTACCGCGAGTCGAACTACCCGTGGAGCGACTTCCACGCTTTCCAGAGGACGTACTGCCGTGAAGCGCCGATCGACCAGCGCTGAACCAAGAGTGCGAGAGGAGGACCTTGCGCGGCCCTAGACGAAAGAGTCCTCCCTGGTTCCTTCCGGAGAATGCCCCTTTGGTGTTCCCGGATCCACGACTCGAGAGAGGATTCGACGGACTCATCGCCGTCGGCGGCGATCTCTCCGTGGAGCGACTACTCCTCGCCTATCGCCTGGGAATTTTCCCTGGTTCTCTGAAGGGACGGACATCCTTTGGTGGTCGCCCGATCCCCGAACGATCATCGAGATGGATTGGGTGCACCTCTCCCGAAGTCTCAAACGACGACTCGTCCGCGGCGAATTCGTGTTCACGCGGGACAAGTGCTTCTTCGACGTCATGCGAGCCTGCGGAGATCGCCCGGAAGGCACGTGGATCCTCCCATCGATGTTGGCTGCGTACGAAGCCTTACATCGCCTGGGGCACGCCCATAGCTTCGAGGTCTGGCAGGACGGCGCCCTGGTTGGTGGTCTCTATGGCGTCTGCATCGGGCGTGCATTCGCCGCCGAAAGCACGTTCCATCGCGTCACCGACGCCTCCAAAGCGGCGCTGGTGCTCGCCGTGCGCTCCCTCCGGCGTCTCGGGATCGTGCTCTTCGACGTACAGTACCTCACGTCGCACCTGTCATCCATGGGAGCCAACGTCATTCCACGCGATTCGTACCTCGAACGTCTGGACGACGCCCAGCGCGGAAACGTCGAGTTTGCCAATCTGGTGCTGGACTACGAGGAATAGCGTCGAAATTCGCTACACTATTCCTCGGTCCGCACGCTCTTCGTCGGTCGTCACGGACGAGCAGCTCGCCTTTCGATGCTGGCTCGGCCCGCGTCGCGCTTCGTCATGGCGTAGTCCTCGAACCGTCTGCTGCGGGATCCTGCTGCGTGCCGGAAACCCGGTGTTCATGGCGACGAACACGCATGTTGATGAACTCGACCATGAGCGAGAATGCCATGGCGAAATAGACGTACCCACGATCGAAGTGTTGGTCCATCCCCTCCGCTATCAACATGACACCGATCATGATGAGAAAGGCGAGCGCCAACACCTTCATTGCCGGATGGGTTTCGATGAATCGTGAAATGGCTCCAGAGAACACCATCATCATGAGCACGGCAATCACGACTGCTGCGATCATCACCCACAGGGCTTTGGCCATACCGACTGCGGTGATGACCGAATCGAGTGAGAACACCAAATCGATTACGACAATCTGCAGGATGATCATCCAGAAGGAAGCAGTCTTCGGCAGTTTCTCGCCCGAGGCGGACTCGTGCGGAGTGATCTTCTCGTGGATCTCGTGGGTCGACTTGGCGACGAGAAATAACCCGCCAGCAAGCAGGATGACGTCTCGCCCCGAAATGCCGTGACCGAAGAACGTGAAGAGATCCCGCGTCAGTCGCATCACCCAGGAAATCGTGAGCAGCAACGCGATACGTCCGCCCATCGCAAGACCGAGACCGATGACGCGAGCGATGGCCTGTTGCTCGCGCCTCAACTTGGACGTGAGAATCGACAGAAACACCAAGTTGTCGATCCCGAGAATGATCTCGAGTCCCGTCAGCGTCAGCAGGGCAACCAGATTCTCCGTGTTCAACAGCTCAGACATTGCGGGCCACTCTAACCCCGGCACCGCAGGCTCGCACGAGAGCGACCCGCGAGCCGACCGGGGGAGAATCCCCATCCAGAGCGAATGGAGTTCGGCATAACGCACCGCCGCTCAGAAATTTTTACCTTTAAAAACGGTAATTTAATCTTATTCTACTGTTCTCCGATGCGAATACGATTATATAGAGCCCATGCAGCTCGCAGCGCCCGATTCCTTGCTTCGTCCCTCGCCGACGCGCCTCACCCACCTGAGACAGCTCGAAGCGGAGAGCATTCATATCCTTCGTGAGGTCGTCGCAGAGTTTCAGAACCCCGTGATGCTCTACTCGATCGGCAAGGACAGCTCGGTGATGCTCCACCTGGCCAAGAAAGCCTTTGCGCCGGGCAAGCTCCCATTTCCGTTGCTACACATCGACACGACGTGGAAGTTCCGCGAGATGATCGAGTTTCGCGATCACGTCTGTCGCTCTCACGGCTTCGACCTGTTGGTGCACAAGAACCACGCGGCAATCGAAGAGGGCGTCAATCCCTTCGATTACACGAGTCAAAAGTACACGACGTTGATGAAGACGCAAGCGTTGCTCGAGGCGCTCGCAAAAGGGAAATACGACGCTGCCTTCGGCGGTGCACGACGCGACGAAGAACGCTCGAGAGCCAAAGAGCGCGTGTACTCCTTCCGCGATCGTTTCGGACAATGGGATCCCAAGAACCAACGTCCCGAACTCTGGAATTTATTCAATGCTCGGGTGGATCGCGGTGAGAGCATGCGGGTCTTTCCGCTCTCGAACTGGACCGAGCTCGATGTTTGGCTTTACATCTATCTCGAAGAGATCCCAATCGTTCCGCTCTACTTTGCAGCAGAACGCCCCGTCGTGGAACGCGACGGCCAGCTCATCATGGTGGACGACTCGCGAATGCGTCTTCACCCCGGTGAAACGCCAAGGCTCGAGCGCGTGCGCTTTCGAACCCTCGGTTGTTATCCCCTCACGGCCGCTCAACGGTCCGACGCAACGACGCTCGCGTCGATCTTGGCCGAGATGATTCAGGCAAAGCACTCGGAGCGACAAGGCCGACTCATCGATCACGATGAAGACGCATCGATGGAAGCGAAGAAACGAGAAGGGTACTTCTGAGGCCCGCGTGCACGAGTCAGCCCCCTTTCCCCAATCTGCAATAGTGTCACGGAACAATCACCGATGAGCCAGTCCACTCTCACCGCCGATAGCATCGTCCCCCCGCCAATCTCTCAGATTAGCGATCGCGAAGCACTCGAGTATCTCGAACGTCATCAGCAAAAGGATCTACTGCGATTCACCGTCGTGGGCTCCGTCGACGATGGCAAGAGCACCTTGATTGGCCGTCTGCTGCACGACACCGGACAAGTCTACGAGGATCAGCTCCACGCCGTCCGTAAGGCCACCGCCAAGAAGGGCGAAGACGACATCGATTTCTCGCTGTTCACCGATGGGCTCAAAGCCGAACGCGAACAAGGCATCACCATCGACGTCGCGTACCGGTACTTCACGACCGAGAATCGCAAATTCATCATCGCCGATACGCCCGGCCACGTGCAGTACACGCGCAACATGGCGACCGGCGCATCGACTGCAGAAATCGCGGTCATTTTGCTGGATGCGCGCTTGGGGGTGTTACCGCAGTCGCGTCGACACGCCTTCATCGCGCGTCTGCTCGGCATCCCGCGTCTCGTCGCGTGCATCAATAAGATGGATCTGGTCGAGTACGATCGGACCGTGTTCGAGAAACTCCGAGACGACTTCCTCGCCTTTGCGGGCAATCTCGGTTTTACGGAGGTCGTCTTCATTCCGGTGAGCGCCAAACGCGGCGACAACATCGTGTCTCGAAGCGAGAACATGGGCTTCTATTCCGGCCCCACCTTGCTCGAATATCTCGAGCGAGTACCGCTCGTGCAGAAGGAAGCGAACTCGGCATTCCGTTTTCCCGTCCAGTACGTCCTTCGCCCGCACCTGAACTATCGAGGATTTGCCGGAACCATCGCCTCGGGCACGGTGCGCCCCAAGGATACGGTGATGGTTTTGCCGTCGCGGCGAACGACCACGGTGACGCACGTCGATCTCTACGACAAGGAACTCCCAGAAGCCCAGAGTCCGATGAGCATCACGTTGCGCCTTGCCGACGAGATCGACATCAGCCGCGGCGACATGCTCGTCCCGGTCGACGCCCAACCGAGCGTGGTCACCCGATTCGATGCCATGCTGGTGTGGCTCGGTCGGAAGCGACTCAATCCAGGCAAGACTTACCTTCTCAAACACACGACGCAGGTGGTGCGAGCCGAGGTCGTCAGGGTCGACCACCTGGTGGATCTGGAGACGCTCGAAAGGGTCGACGCTGACGCGTTCTCGCTGAATGATATCGGCAAAGTAACGATTCGGACTCGGCGTCCCTTGTTCGTGGATCCGTACGAACAAAACCGAGCAACGGGTGCGTTCATTCTGATCGATTCGGTAACGAACGATACCGTTGCAGCCGGTATGATCGGGGCCATTTCCGAGAGTCAAGGGAGCGACTCGGATAACTCGCGAAACGCAGGCTCCTGGGTGAGCGCGCGTGAGCGACGTGAGCGTCTCGGTCAAAGCGGCGCACTGGTGACGATCGCCAACGGCCCGCAGAGTCGCGAACTCGGTCAATCCGTCGAGCGCAGTCTCTTCGACGCCTCTCGGGTGGCGGTTCTCCTCGATCTAGAAAGCGCCCCCTATGCAACGACGGGTACCCCGGTGGACGTCGCCCGCCAACTCATTGATGCTGGGCTTTTGGTCGTCGCCTCGGCGGTGTCGCCCGAGGCGCTCGCGGAGTTCGAAAGCGGACTCGGAGACCGACCTCGATCGCACCTGCAGGGAGGTGACCCCGGTGACGAATCCATAGGACGCAAGCTGCTCCGAACGTTGGACGACCTCGGCGTGCTCGAATCGACTCCGGTTTGATCGGCTTGAAGAAACTTCGCGGTCGATGAGTCGCCCCCGGTTTCGATCCCCTGGGGCGAGCTCTACGGCCGCTCTTCGCGTCGCTTCCCGGTCGCTTTCCGCAGGATTTGCTCGACGGGTCCGTCCTCGCAAAATAGGACGAAAGTTGCGTGCCACCGTCCGCGGGTTAGGGTTGCGCCGCCCCCCAACCCCGCGAACCTGACCGAGAGCGATGTTCGAACCACCATCGGAACCCCTCCGTGACTCGCGCCCGAGTCATCCCTCGCAAAGTGGCCTGAAGCGACGCAAGCAGCGGCAGCGTCGGCGCCTCTTCGCCATCGGCCTAAGTCTCACACCCGCAATCCTTCACGTCGGAACCGACTTTCTCCGGCGCGGTTCACGCATCCTTGCGTTCCGTGGGGAGGACGCTTGGGCGTATCTCGGGACGGTGGGCATATCTCTGCTCATTGGATTGCTCTTCGTCCATGCCGTCTCGCGACGCAACAGCATCCTCGCGCAATGCTTGACGGCGCTGTTCGTCATTCACTTCACCCTGGCTTTGGGCGGCCAGACTTACTTCTACGGCCAGTACAACGCATACCTGAACGAAGACGTGTCCGTCTTCGCGTCCAACTTGATGGACAGCGTGTTCAATCAGCTGCTGGCCGATTTGGCGAACTACCTCAAGGCCAACGCTCCCGCGCTCGTTGCAGCCATACTCATCGTGTTCTTTGCTCGTCGCGTGCTTCGACCGCGACGACTGCATCATCGAGTCGTGAGTGCCGTCATCCCGCTCACGCTGATCGGCGTGGGCATGATGCCGGTCAAACATCGCCAGGTACAGGCGGCCACGCCGGACGTGCTTTACATGAACGCCGTCGCAGGCCTGGTGCGCACACAGCTCGGGCTGACCGAACAAGCAGGGCAGATCCGCCCGCGCGCGCGCGAGTCCTTGCCAGTGCCGAGAGTCACGGCAACACCGACCCGGCCCCGCAACGTGATCCTCTTGCAGCTCGAAAGCGTGCGCGCAGAGGCGACTTGTGTCGGCTACCAACCGGGCTGCCGCCGCACCGAAACGACAAATCGACTCTTCCCGAAGCGCTATCCATTGCGTCAGATGCGAAGCCTCGACTCCTGTACTGCCATCTCCTCGGCAGTGCTCTGGGGCGGCATGCTGCCCACGGAGTCTCGCGAAACGTTGCACACGCGACCACTCATTTTCGACTTCGCTCGGGCCGCGGGATACCACACCGCATACTTCACCGCACAGAACATGATGTTCGGCAATGCACGGCTCTGGGTAAAGAACCTCGGAGTCGAGCGGTTTCTCAGCGCGACGGATTTCGACCCCGAGAGCGATCTCGACATGGGGGCACCGGAAAAGCTCGTCGCCGATCGCCTCATCGACGAATTTCGAACCTTGCCCGAGCCGTACTTCGTCATCGTTCAGCTCTCGAACGTTCATTACCCCTACTACGTCGATCCGAAACTACCGCGTCCGTTCCAACCGGCATCCCTCAGCAAGGCGCCCGAGGATCTTCAGCTCTTTTACAACTATTACCAGAACTCGGTTTATCAGCAGGATCTCCACGTGGGACGCCTACTCTCGGAGATCCGAAACACGACCGCGGGCAAACGAACCGTCGTCGTGTATACGAGCGATCACGCAGAATCCTTCCGCGAGCACGGCAACTTGGGACACACATTCAGTATCCTAGACAGCGAGGTTCGCGTTCCGGGCTGGATCGATGCTCCCGATGGCACCCTCACCGACGAAGAAGTGGGTGCACTGCGCAGTGCCGAAAACGTGCCCACGAACCATCTCGATCTACATGCGACCATGATGGACCTCCTGGGCCTCTGGAAGACGCCGGAACTTGCATCCTTCATGAGTCAGGTGCCAGGGGACAGTCTGCTTCGCAAGGAGCGGCAATTGCGAATGCTCCCAATGACGAACTGCGCTTGGGTCTGGAGTTGCGCCTTCGAGAACTGGGGCGTCATGCACGGGGAGCGTAAGCTCGAAGCACGCGAGTGGGATCATGATTGGCACTGCTACGATTTGGCGACGGATCCCAAGGAGAAGAATGATCTCGGATCTGCGGCGTGCCCCAACCTGGTCGACTTCGCAATGAAGACCTTTGGCCGCCGTCCTGGCGAGCTGAAGCAGCGCGCAGCCGCGGCAGCACAGAAGTAATGAAGTGACTCGCTCGAATGCGTCGTGATGCGACGTTTGCTCGACGAGCACTCGAAGTGACTCGAGAGCTTCCGTTTGCGCGGGCTACCAAACCAAAGGAAGCTGCACGAGGCCCGAGTTCGTCGCGTCACCACGTCATCGGTCGCTACTTCGACGGCGACCGATCGACGAATGACACGAGCAACTCGACCTCGCCTATCAGCGCGTCAATAGTCCGTAACCCAGACAGAAGAAGAACGGCAAAAGCAGCCACACGAGCGGCTTGATCGGGCTCTCGAGTCCTTTGGTTCCCGGCATGCCGTAGTCGTGCGGAACGACCCGCGACCCCTCGATGTGATGCTCGGCTGTCGCGCCCTCCGCGGGGGCTTTTGGCTGGTTGCTGTTGGCCATGGCCTGCCCTTTAGCATGCCCCGGGCATCAATGCCGACCGAGAACGCCAATGGGCCCTGACCGACGGCCATAAGGCCGACAGCAGGACCCATCGAGGAGCCTTTTCGGTGTTTATCGGCCGAGATGGCGACGCAGGATGTTGACCATGCGGCGCAGCGGCTCCGCTGCACCCCAGAGCAATTGATCGCCGACGGTGAAGCCCGTCAGGTATTCGCCGCCCATCTGCATCTTGCGGAGACGACCCACCGGGCAAACGAGCGAACCGGAAACGGCCGTTGGCGTGAGCTCACGAATGGTGGTCTCGCGATCGTTCGGAACCACCTTCGCCCACTCGTTCGATTCGCGGATCATCGCTTCGATCTCGTCGAGAGGAACGTCCTTCTTGAGCTTGATCGTGAGCCCCTGCGAGTGGCAGCGCATCGCGCTGACGCGAACGCAGATCCCGTCCACGGGCACCGGAACTTGGTTGCCGAGGATCTTGTTCGTCTCCGCAATCCCCTTCCACTCTTCTCGCGTTTGACCGCCGTCAACCGCGCGATCGATCCACGGAATGAGGCTGCCAGCGAGGGGCACCCCGAAGTTTTTCGTCGGGAACGACGAATCACGAAGGGCTTGGGTGACCTCCTTCTCGAGCACGAGTGCGCTCTTGGCGGGATCGTCCAAGATGGGCTTCGAGATCAGGCCGAGATGATGCATCTGGCGCGCGAGCTCTTGCATGTTCGCCGCACCCGCGCCGGAAGCAGCTTGATACGTCATGCTGCTCATCCACTCGACGAGCCCCTTACGGAACAACGCGCCCACCGCGATGAGCATCAAGCTCACCGTGCAGTTTGGCCCCACGTAGGTCTTGAGGCCATCGCGCAGACCACGCTCGATGACATCGAGATTCACAGGATCGAGGATGAGCACGGCTTCATCCTTCATGCGCAGCGTAGAAGCCGCGTCGATCCAGTAGCCTGCCCAACCGCGCGCACGCAACTTCGAGTAAACCTCGGTCGTGTAATCACCACCCTGACACGTGATGATCACCTCGAACTTTTCGAGCGCGTCGACGTCCTTGGCGTCGCCGAGCGGTCGGCTGCCTTGACCAACGTCGGGTCCATTGCCGCCGACGTTCGACGTCGAAAAGAACGTGCAGTCGATACCGTCGAAATCGCGTTCCTGCCGCATCCGATCCATCAGGACCGAACCGACCATTCCTCTCCAACCTACGAATGCAACTTTGAGCATGATGGCGTGGCGGGAAGCTTGTACGATTGGCCGGTGAACGCAAGCCGCTGACGTACGATTCGCGAGGTTTTTCGCGCTGGCCCCAGACCCAAAGGACGGTGACGCGACGTCCGACGTCTAAAACGGCTGACTTCGCCTATGAAAGCGGCCGCAACCGTGGCCAGTCGCGCCGGACTCAATGCTCGAAATCGAAAGCAAGGATCTGATCGCAGTCAGCTCGTAACCCCTGAGCGACGGCAACGTGGTCGGGGTTTACCTGATAAGCATCGAGCGCCGCTCTGGACTCGAGCGTCACCAACAACCCCAGTTGGCAGCCAAGCGCGCGGTTGGTGAAATTCTCTCCCACTGCGATACGCAAGACCCCCGGCACCACGCCCTCGAGCGCCTTGAGCCGAGCCGCGTAGTCATCGCGCTTCGACTGGGGCACGTCATCGCGGAAATCGAAACCAAACCATGTGCTCGACGGTCATGGCGTGACCATGGCAAAGATTGCCGGGTCGCGCAATACCGCCCGCGGCTCGACGCGGCTCGACGCGGCTCGACGCGGCTCGACGCGGCTCGACGCGGCTCGACGCGGCTCGATTGCACCGAGTCCTCTCCGCGGTGAGATGCGGCTCACCGCTTGCCGCTGCCACCCCTGAGGAGTCCGTGATGATGGCGAACGTCTTGGCCTCGCACCATGAAAATGACCATTTCGGCAATGTTCGTGGCGTGGTCGGCAATGCGTTCGATGCACTTTCCTATGGATTGTAGGCGCGTCGCAGGAACGACGTTGCGCGTGTCGCTCACCATCTTCGCAACCAGCTCGGGAAAGAGTTGTGCGTAGAACGCATCCACGGCCGAATCGCGCTCCGTCACCCCGACGGCTTTGAGAACGTCTTCGGTGACGAACGCATCGAGGGCATCCTTGAGCATCGCGTGAGCGACCTGAGCCATTTGCCACAGGTTCGCGCTCAGTTGCGGTGGATGCGGATCATTTGTGAGCTCGACGACTCGCTCGGCAATGTTGACGGCGAGATCACCCGCCCGCTCGAGATCGGTGACCAGTTTGAACGTCGTCGTGATGAACCTGAGATCGGACGCCACCGGTTGGCGCCGGGCAAGCAATCGCAAGCCGAGTTCGTCGATCTCCACTTCCAAATCGTCAATCTCGGAATCCGCAGCAATGGCTCGCATGGCCGTTTGGACGCTCATCTCCTTCAGCGCTTCGATCGCGGTCTCGATCAGTCCTTCGACCTGCGCGCCCATGAACAGGACACGTTCACGCAAGGTCTCGAGTTCGAGCTCGTACTCTCGATCGGTGTGTTTCTGCAGCACCACGATTGCCTCCTCAACCAAACCTACCGGTGATGTAGTCCTCGGTCCGGCGCTCCTTGGGACGAGTAAATAGCGAATCGGTGTCGCCATACTCGACCAAGTTACCCATGTAAAAGAACGCGGTCGTATCCGCGACGCGGGCGGCCTGCTGCATGTTGTGCGTCACGATGACGATCGTGTAGTCGCCCCGGAGCTCGTGAATGAGCTCCTCGACTCGGGCAGTAGCGATGGGATCGAGAGCGGAACAGGGTTCGTCCATCAACAGCACCTCGGGCTCCATCGCGAGTGAACGCGCGATACAGAGTCGCTGCTGCTGACCTCCGGACAAGCTCATCCCCGAACGTCCCAGTCTGTCCTTCACTTCGTCCCACAGTGCAACCTGCCTCAGACGTCGCTCGACGACTTCTTCGGCATTTGCGTGACCGATGCCGTTCAACCGCAGACCTGCGAGCACGTTGTCGCGAATGCTCATCGACGGAAACGGATTGGCCTTTTGAAATACCATCCCGACACGACGTCGCACGAGCACCGGATCGACGTTACGCTGGAGAATGTCATGACCATCCAGGAGAACCGTCCCCTTCGCATAGGCGGCCGGCACGACCTCGTGCATGCGATTCAGACAGCGAATGAACGTCGATTTGCCGCAGCCCGAAGGACCAATGATGGCCGTCACCTGCCGCTCGAGAATGGGTAACGTGATTCCCTTCAGGATCTCGGCTTTTCCAAATCCGGCGTGCAGATTCTTCGCGCACATTTTCTCGACGTGGGGAGTCAGGTTCCCGTCTGGAGAGCTCCCACCGACGCGGAGCGAACGGGCCGAATTGCGCCGAGGCGATGACGAGCGCTCGAGAGGCTCGAGCGAAGTGGATAGGCGATGCATTTCGGAGAAGGATTCGTAGGTCATGACGAACGCACCTTTTGGCGAACCACGAGTCTTGCGACCAGGTTGAGGATCAAGATGATGGCGACCAGCACGAAGGCTGCGGCCCAAGCCTGTCGATGCCAATCGTCGTAGGGTGACACTGCATACGTATAGATTTGAACGGGAAGCGAAGCCGTGGGTTCGTTGATGCCGCTCGACCAGAACCGGTTGTTGAAGGCGGTGAACAACAAGGGCGCAGTCTCGCCTGCGACCCGGGCAATCCCCAGCATGATGCCCGTTGCAATTCCAGGTAATGCCGTACGAAATACGACACTCAACGTGGCCCGATACCGAGGCACGCCGAGACCGAGAGCCGCTTCCCGAAGCGCTTCAGGAACGAGCTTGAGCAATTCTTCCGTGGTTCGGGTCACGGTCGGCAACATGAGTATTGCGAGGGCTATGGCACCGGCCAGCGCCGAAAAGTGCTTCACCCTCACTACGATGAGAGAGTAAACGAAAAGGCCGACCGTGATGGACGGAATGCCGGCCATCACATCCACGGAAAATCGCACCAATCGACCGAAAGCTCGATCGCCAAACTCGGAAAGGTAGATCCCGGTGAGTACGCCCGGGGGAATGCCAAACAAGGCAGAAAGGGCGATCAGCTTGAGCGTGCCGAGCACGGCGTTACCCATTCCACCACCACGCTCACCGACGGGCGCGGGCAAGTGGGCGAAGAAGTTCCAATCGATCCCACCGATCCCATGAGCGGTGACGTAGTAAAGAATGAGACCAAGGGGAATGGTCGCGATGAGTAGCGCTCCGACACAAGCGCCCCGTACGGCCTTGTCGATGATCCCGCGATAGAGGTAGCGGCGTGATTTCAAGGTCACGTGAGCCTCCCTGCGCGCCACACGAGGAGCCTCGCGACGACGTTGAGAACCAGGGTTACGACGAAGAGAAGCAGACCAATTTCCGCCAATGCCGAGAGATACAACTCCCCGGTGGCCTCGGTGAACTCGTTCGCGATGACGCTCGCCATGCTGTACCCAGGCGCGAACAGCGACGCGCTGATCTCGGCGCGATTGCCGATCACCATCGTGATTGCCATGGTCTCGCCCAGAGCTCGACCCAAACCGAGAATGGCCGCACCGAGCAGCCCCGAGCGCGCATTCGGCAACACCGCGGTGCGGACCGCTTCCCATTTGGTAGCACCTAGGGCTAGTGCGCCCTCCCGCAGCACGGCGGGTACGGCGCGCATGACCTCACGACTCACCGATGCAATGGTGGGAATGATCATGATGGCGAGGATGATCCCGCCTGCGAGCATCCCGAAGCCCTGATGCGGCCCTTGGAAGAGCGGCAGGAAACCGAACGCACTGGACAACGCAGGTTCGAGTACTTCCCGGAGAAACGGCGCCAGCGCGAAGATCCCCCAAAGTCCGTAGACCACGCTCGGCACAGCTGCGAGCAATTCAACGGTGAACCCGAGAGGCCCCCGCACCCATGCGGGAGCCCACTCGGATAGATAGAGCGCGACACCGAGAGAAACCGGCACCGCAATGATGAGCGCTAGTGCAGATGAAACCAGTGTGCCGTAGATGAACGGCAACGCAGCGAATCGATCCCGGACCGGATCCCAATCCGACCCCGTGACGAAGCTCCAACCGAAGGTCCGAATACTCGAGTTCGACGCCTTCATCATTTCGTAGACCATCGCGCCGATGAGCACGAGGACGAATGCCGCTGCCGCACCGATGACCACGCGAAACACCGTGTCCGCACGTAGCCAAACCTTTCGTTCACGAACCGGATCTCGGGCTTCCGGACGAGCCAAAAGCACGAGGTTCGAATGACGAATGAGCTTCATGACGCTTCTTCGTGATAGGAGCTGCCAGTTTTCAGTTCACGGTCAGGGCAGGCTTGTCACCCACCTTCAATGTCTTGAGACGCGCTTCGACGCGCGAAACGACTTTGGCCGGTAGCGGAGCGTAGCCGAGAGGCTCGCAATGCTTCTGCCCGTCGTGGATCGCCCACCAGACGAAGTTGGCGAGCACATGCCCCTTCTTCGGTTCGAACGAGGTCTTCGTAAATCAGCAGGTAGGTATACGAGCTGATGGGGTAGGCTGCGTCGCCTGAAGCGTTGGTGACCGAAACATGGAGCTCGTCTCCCAGTTCCACACCAGCCGCTGCCGCAGTGGTGGCGGCGATGCTCGGAGCCACGAACTTGCCTGCCGCGTTCTTGACCTCGGCGATGGGCATCTTGTTCTGAGTCGCATACGCGTACTCGACGTATCCGATCGTATTCGGGGTCGTCTTGACCTGACCAGTAACGCCCTCGTTGCCTTTGGCGCCGAGCCCCGCGGGCCACTTGACGCTCTTGCCTTGTCCAACCTTGTCCTTGAACTCAGCGGAGACCTTGGTGAGGTAGTCCGTAAAAACTGCCGTCGTGCCGCTTCCGTCGGACCGATAAACGACGGCGATGTCCTTCGCGGGAAGCGAAATCCCAGGGTTGTCCTTGAGAAGCTTGCCGTCGTTCCACTTGCGGATCTTGCCGAGGTAGATCTCGCTGATCGTCTCCGAAGTCAACCGCAGCGGCGCGCTGATCCCCTCGATATTGTACGTGATGACAACCGAACCGAGCGTGGTCGGCACGTGGACGATTTTGCGCGGAGCTTTCTTCTCCTCCTCGTCCGTCATCGGAGCATCCGTCGCGCCGAAGTCGACCGTTCCCGCCGTAATCTGTCGAATGCCCCCGCCCGAACCAATGGACTGATAGTTGATCCTTACGTTGGGATAGAGCTGATTGTAGTCCGCCATCCATTTCGAATAGAGCGGAAAGGGAAAGGTGGCACCCGCTCCGTTGATGGCGATGGTTTCCGTCTGACTGGCTTGTTTTTCTGCAGAATTGGCGGCCAAAGAGGTCCCTTGAGCCGTCTCCGATTTGCTGCAGCCGAACATCGGCACGAGGCAGACGAGTGACGCAACCCGCAAGAATGTGTTCCGATCCATGTTCTTCGATTGAGGGTTTAGCAACGCCACAGTCGCGACGGGGGACGCCGCCGCAACAGATCCGTGACGATTCGATGACCGTCAATTTGCCGAGTCGATCCCTCGAGAACACTTCGCGATGCGCGCGACTCTTCTAGTGACAACGACGACGAACGAGTGGCGAAATATGACGAATCGATGACATTGGGGCGCGGCGCTCGAAGGCCGAGTGCCGTTCGCCCTTTCCGAGAATACCGACCATGACGAGAGTCGGACGAGAGTCGCGGTTTGATATCGGCGTTCGTGAACCGACGACGGTTCCTCTCCGACGGATGGCCGAGGGAGCGGTCCTACGTTCTGGACGACGACTTGCGCCAGACGCCACGCCGTGAACCGACGCGCGAAACCGGCCGCCGAAACCGCTGCGCGCGGCCGCCCCTCTGAAACCATCGCAAGTGCCGGAAAGTGCGCAAATTCGACGCAGCCCAAGGCTGCGCCGGAGGGCACTCGAACGCGCCCATACGCGCAAGTCGAAGCGAGAGCGCCTCCTCCCTCGTTCTGCCCGTGCTTGGAAATGGCACCTAGACTCCCCAGCCTCAACCCGGCTCGGAACATTTTGCGCGTTTGGTGCCTCTTGCGAATTCCGAGCTACTTGAGCTAGATGGTGACACTCGAGTGACAGTTGCACGACAGCCTAATGACCACTAGAGAGCACCGTCGCTAGGCCGCAAAACACTCACCCAACCAAGATAGGCACAGCGAGTTCGTCGTTGTGACGAATGGTCGATTCCACGTCGGAACGACCGTCGACCCGGATACCGGCTCGACAGGCTCCGGTCACTCCTGTCTCGGACCAAGTGAACGAGCCGACACGCTCGAGACTCGCCAGGTCTCACCGACCATGAGGATAAGCACATGTGGAAGTTCCTGATCCCGAAAGAGGAGCGATTTTCGACCACTTCGACGCCCTCGCCGCCTGCGAGGTCGAGGTCACCGAAGCCTTCCTCGAGATGCTCCGCGAATACCACGACGCACCAACGAAGGAGCGACGGATCCGCGAGATTCGAACACCGCGCCGATGAGATTCAGTCATCGGGCCATCGAATTACTCCACACCACCTTCGTAACGCCCTTCGATCGCGACCAGATTCTGAAGCTCGTCTCTCGCATGGACGACGTAATCGTATCTCGTCGACTCGGTAGCTCGCCGCATGATGCTGTACGGAGTGAAAGCCCCCACCGATGCGCTGAGAGAGATGGCCATCGTCCTCCAGAAGTCCTGTCTCGAAATCCAGAAGGCAGTGAAAGGGCTCAGAAATCTCAAGCACTCAGCCAACATCAAGACTTCCTGTATCGAGATCAACAAGCTGGAAAACGACGGCGATGCCCTCCGAGACGCCGTGGTCGCAAAGTTGTTCAAGGAAGAAACGGACGCAATCAACGTGATTCGCTGGCGCGAGATCTACGAGGACGTAGAGACCGCCATCGACCGCTGCGAGGACGTGGCCAATATCATCGAAGGCGTGGTTCTCGAGAATGGATGATTCCAGCATTCGCGTGCCCCTGCACGCGAATGAACGAACGCTACGCGGCCGGGTTCACGAACGGCTTCTCACTCCCCTTCATTCGACTTCGAACGCGCTCACCCCTTGCCGCATTCCGTTCTCGATTCCGTGACAGCCTCCCATTCAACCCTGCGTCTCCAATACCGACTGATGGGTCGGTGCGACGTATGACTCACCCTTTGGCAGACGTGACGTCCTTTTCGACAACTCGCGTCCGTGGTTCGACCGAGCACCAGCGCCTCCCCAATGTTCGGGCGAAAAGGCTACCATGAGCATCCTCCTCGTTAGCGTCATCCTCGTAGCGCTCTTCTTCGACTTCACCAACGGCTTCCACGACGCGGCCAACGCGATTGGTACGTCGATTTCGACGCGGGCGCTCTCGCCTCGATCAGCTCTACTCCTCGCCGCACTTCTCAATTTCATCGGGGCTCTGCTCTCCACCAACATCGCGGCAACGGTGTGCAAAGGAATTGTCATTCCCGAGGTGGTCACGCTGGAAATGGTGCTGGCGGGGCTCATTGCGGCAATCACGTGGAATCTGATCACTTGGTACTACGGCATCCCGTCGAGTTCGTCTCATTGTCTCGTCGGAGGCATCGCGGGCGCCGTCCTGATCGGTTTCGGTCATGCGGGGGTGCAGTGGATGGGAATCGTCGGCAAGGTGCTCGTCCCGACGGTTCGTGTCGCCCATCCTCGGATTCGTCGTCGGCCTCGTTTTCAACGTGGCCATCTCGTGGACGACCGTCGGGGTCCAACCGGGAAAAGTCGCCACACGGTTTCGCCGTCTTCAGATCATCTCCGCAAGCGGAATGGCGCTATCTCATGGGCTGAACGACGCGCAGAAGACCATGGGGATCATTACTTTGGCGCTCTTCGCCGACCACGCGATTCCTTCTCCTGACGTGCCCAATTGGGTGAAACTCGCCTGCGCTATCGTCATGGGTCTCGGCACTTTCGCTGGTGGCAAGCGGATCATCAAAACCCTCGGCAGCAAGATCGCGAAGCTCTCGCCGGTCGATGGCTTTTCGGCGCAGACCGCCGGAGCTGGTGTCCTTCAACTCGCGGCCCACTTCGGTTTGCCAGTCTCAACGACTCACGTGGTGACGGCAACGATCATGGGCGTTGGCGCAACACGGAGCGTCAAAGCCGTACGGTGGGGAGTAACGAGAAACATCCTCTACGCTTGGGTGCTTACCTTGCCCATTTCCGGCGCCCTCGGTGCGCTATTCGCCTGGCTGATCCGTCTCACGCACTGACGTCGAGCATCGAGCCGCGCAATTTGCACTCCAATAGCAAAGCCCCCGTCTGGTAGGACGAGGGCTTCGTTGTCAACCGCATCGGGTTGCTCGTACGTCGGAACGGAAATGCGGCACTCGAAGAGCCCAGCGCCGGGTGTGACCATGACCGTCCCAGTCACTCGTGAGCTCTTCGATTGGCGCGCCCAATGTGCGCGCTTCGCACGCCCAATGGCGGGGCCTGAACGTCAGTACGCGAACTGTGCCGCTAACGTGACCTGATGGCGCGGATTGAACGTCACGTTGGGGACGCTGTCGAAATCGAGATAGCCGTACGCCGCCATGATCTTCGCATTCTTGCCTTCGATGAAGTAGTTCAAGCCGAACTCATAGCTGCGAACCGTGTCCGTCTTGAATCCGAATTTTGCCACGAGCGGAAGATCGGCGGGATCGAGCTCCTGATCCACGTCCAATAGACCGAAGCGGAAGGCGGGCTGGATGGTCTTCGCGATCGTATACGCGGCGGTGACGCTCATGCCGCGCGACGAGACGCGGTCCACGTTGTCGTTCGATGGGCCCTTCTTGCCCCAGAGCATCTCTCCCCGCAACAACACGCCGTCCTTGTCGTATCCAGCGTCGACCTCGACGACCTCGCGTGTGGAGCGCTGGGTATCACGCTGTCCCACGCTCGCGAGCCCCGCACCGCCGACGAACAGTCCGTCGATCGGATAGAACTCGAGGCGCAGGGCTAGTTCCTTCTGCTTGTTGTTGTCGATCGTGTTGGCGGTATTGCCCTGAAGCAACTGCAAGGAGTACTTCACGTACTTCAGCTTCTTCTCGAGCTTCACGCCGAGGTCATAGTTGTCGCCGAAGTAACGGGCGGCATGGGAACGCTCTGGGAAGATGAGCTCGGCGGAGGATGTTCCAGCTTCGTAAGAGATAGGGCTCTTCCACTGGCCCATCGTGAAATCGACGTACTCGCTCTTCAGGGTGAAGTTGAAATCGAGAAGGGGCGAAGAGTCCTGGCCCGCACCGTAATAGCTCAGCTTGGTCGCCGTGCCGTCGGCGCCGGTCACCTGCGAAGAGGTCCCCTTCAACGTCTTGGCAAAATCGGCCAACACCAAGAACTCAACGGTGTCGGGCACGATCGCGCCCGACAGTTTCAGCTGCGCGCGGCGGATTCGGAAGTAGTTCGCCGAAGAGATCGTCTTGCCCGAATCCCATCGACGGCAAGCGCGTCTGCCCGCTCGTAGACGTACCAGGCCTGCGCCAGTGCGCCGATCTGGAGATACCCCTTCTTGGCAATGGCGATCTTCTTGGGAAAGCTCTCCGCTTTTTCTTCGGGTGGCGCCGCGGGTGCTGCCTCGACCAAGGGAACGGGAGCCGGAGCCGTTGCCGCCGAAGTATCGGGGGCGACCGTCGCGGTCGCCGCAGCGGTCTCACCTGAAGGCGCAGCAGTGTCGGCCGCTGCTGGCGCGCTCGGGGAAGGTGTGGTCGCTTCGGGGGCAGGAGTGGTCGGTGCAGCGGTTTGAGCCATTGCTGACTGGCTCAACGAAACGAGCCCCAACACTCCGGCATACGACAACAGATTTCTCGAGATTTTCATGAGTTCTTTCGACCTTTCGCGATGCGAACCAAAACCGAATTTTGTGACGGCACAGTGACAGAACGGAATCTTGTTCGCTACTGGACCGCTATCGGGTGGCACTTGGTGCCACGAATTCGACAGACCCCTCACGCAATAGTCAACGCCTATCCAGGAACAGACGCAAGCGTATCTTCCATACGAGCGCCACGACCACCCACTAAATCGGCCACGACATATCTGACTTAATGGGCAGCCGACGCAATCGCGAAACCGAGGGTCGTGAAATGGCTTACGCACTCACGGATCACGCGGAAGGAGAGGACGGCTCGATGAAACGCTCTTCAGGGAAATCGAGGGAAAAAGAGAACCGCGTTCCCACGCCGAGGGTGCTCTCGACGGAAACCTGGCTTCCCATGGCTTCCACCAGATGCCGAACGATGGAAAGTCCCAAGCCGGTACCACCTTGGTCCCGCGACCGACCGTTGTCGATACGATAGAACCGCTCGAAAAGTCTCGGTAAATGCTCTTCGGAGATCCCTGGCCCCGTGTCTTCGACCGCAACGCGCACACGACTACTCAACACAGAAGCAGTAACGCGAATTACGGATTGGGAACCCGAGTATTTCACGGCATTATCGATCAGATTGGTGAGAACATGGTCGAGCGCTCGACGATCGGCCCTCACGGAAGGAAGGTCGTCGTCGATTTCCACCTCGAGCACCTGCCCCCGTTTGCTCGCTCGCTCGTGGAAGAGCGCCATGACTTGGCTGACCAACGAACTCAGGTCCACGGACTCCATGACGAGACGAATCTCACGGGATTCGATCCTCGATAGCTCGAGGAGATCGTCCACCAGGTTACCCAAGCGTTCCGCATTGCGCGCAATGATGTCGACGAACTCGGGCAACGCCTTGGTGTCGTTGACCGCGACGTCACGAATGGTTTCCGCCGCAGAGCGAATGGCGGTGACAGGGGTACGCAACTCGTGAGAGACGTTGGCGACGAAGTCCTTGCGGAGGGATTCCAGACGACGCATTTCCGTCACGTCGAACACGACGGCAAACACCGCAGCTTCACGCCCGAGGGGAGCCGCTCTGACGAGCAAGCGACGAGGCTTCAGTCCCGTCACCTCGATTTCACGACTCTCGGCCTCACCGTTCACGTAGACGCGATCGAGTAGCTTTTTGAGATCGCTGTGCCGAATTGCCTCCAAGATCGGTTTACCGATGACGTCTTCGTTGAGAAGAAGCATCTCGCGTAGCGCCGGATTCACCATCTTGATGCATCGATCGCTGTCGAGCAAAATGACGCCTTCACGCATCCGTGAGAGGATTCCGCCCATCCAATCGCGCTCGGAACGAAGCTCTTCGAGCGTCGACGAGAGACCACGAGCGAGCTTCGCGAGCGTCTTTCCGAGCTCGCTCAACTCGTCGTGCCCCACCTCGGGCACTGGCGTATCGAGCTCACCCTCTGACATTCGGCGAGCCGCCGTCGTCAGACTGCGTGCATTGCGACTCACCCACAACGCTATCCCCCCCGATGCTGCGAGCGCAAAAAAAGAGCTAGCACTGCCGCTACACCGGCACCTCGATGTAGCAACGACACCTCCCTTTCGACCGCACCGAGATCGAGCGCCATACGCAGCACTCCAGCAGGAGCGTTCGGTTCTCCGAAAGGCATCGCGAGATAGAGCAGATCTTGGTTGGTCGTGTGGCTTCGCCGCTGCATCACCCCGACGCCGACGCGTAACGCATCCTGGATCTCGGGACGCAAGAGGTGATTCTCTACGTTCGCTAGGCGTTCGCCTTCGACGGCCGACTCCCCGAGCACGGTGCCGTCGCGACGCACGATCGTCACCCGTGTGCCCGAAGCGCGCGAAAGACGTGCGGCAACCCGTTGCCACGACTGACTACGCGGTTCGGATTCGGGCCAATCGGCACTGTCGATGAGGCCCAGAGAAACTCGGTGACGCAAATCCGTCTCGACGGCGCGTAAAGTCTCGCGCTCGATGTCCGAGCGGGCGTAGGCAAAGAGAATCGCCGTCGGGATTGCGACAAGTCCGAGCGAAGACGCGAAGAGCTTAGTCCCGCTCCCCAATCTCACGAAACTGCCTCTTCGGGCGAAGCGACGAATCGATAGCCAACGCCGCGCACCGTTTCGACGTAGTCGCGTGCCGCCTCGAGCTTCTCACGCAAACGCTTCACGTGAGTGTCGACCGTGCGAGTCGTGATGTCAGCCTGAATTCCCCATACGTCGTCGAGCAGACTCGTCCGCGTTTGGACCCGATTTCTGCGATCGTAAAGTGTGACGAGCAGCCGGAATTCGAGAGCCGTCAATTCCACTTCTTGCCCGTCGACCCAAACACGATGAGCCCCTCGATCGATACGCAGCCGACCGAAGTCGACGAGTTGTGTGGTCTCCGTCGTAACCGCATCCGTGTGCTGACGGCGCAGAATCGCCGAAATCCGCAACAGCAGCTCACGCACGCTGAATGGCTTCACGACGTAGTCGTCCGCGCCGATCTCGAAGCCGACGACTCGGTCGATCTCTTCGCCTCGAGCCGTCACCATCACGACGGGAATCGCCTTGGTGTCGGGCTGGGACTTGAGCGTACGACAGACTTCCGTTCCCGATACGTCGGGAAGCATCAGGTCGAGCAGCACGAGATCGGGCTTCGTCTGTTGAGCGAGACGTAATCCTTCCTGCCCGCGACCAGCAACGTTGACCGTGTAGCCTGCCTGCTTGAGGTTGTACTCGAGCAGTCGCTGCAGGTCAGCCTCGTCTTCGATGACGATGATGTGAGCCATGTTCTTCTTCGATGGTGGAGCTAAGCCTCACTGCGTGACAGTCAAGTGACAGCGCAGAGAACGATACGTATCGAATGAGGCACCGACCAGACTTCTCGGGCAGGCCCGCAGGCCGCCCACCCTGCAGCGCGACAGCCACTTCCATTCCACGGGGGATTCCAGAGTAAACTCCGACGGATGGCCAGATTGTGTCCGAAGTGCCGAAAAGAGTCGCTCGAAGTCGCAAAGGGAGCGTTCGCGGAATCGGGACCGGAGGATCGCGCTCTCTTCTGCTCGAGCTGCCGCGGATACTGGATGCCGCACGGCATCGTCGAGCGCTGGCAAACGGAACCCTTCGTCGAGTTGAGCGACGAGGATCCGGAAAGTGTGCGACCCGAGGCGGATCGTCGCACCGGACTTTGCCCAATGGGGCACGGTATTTTGCTCCGCGCTCGGGTCGACGAAGAAAAGACGTACTATCTCGAGCGTTGTGGCCACTGTCGAGGCGTGTGGTTCGATCGCGGCGAATGGCAGGCGCTCGCCGCGACTCTCTACCTCGATCATCTCGACGATCTCTGGGACCCAGCTTGGCAGAAGAAACGTCGTGCAGAGGCACTGGGTCAACGACTCGATAGAGCCTTGGCCGAACAAATCGGCAGAGAGCTCTTCGAAGAAATACAGCGCGTCGTCGAAAGACTCGCCCATCACCCCGCCAAGGCGCAGGCACTCGCGTGGATCACCACGCGACTCGACACCGACCGAACGCGTTGACGCCAAACACCGAACCGCCACGCGACACGACGCATCTCGCAACGAGCAAACCTCGAGGCTCTCGGTGCGACGATGAAGCGAACCACGTCTGCACTCTCGAGAGCTTGTGGTCTTCACGGCGTGGTCACGTAGCGGCACGAACGCGATTCATCCTGATTATGGGCAAATTCGTACGCGAGCGTGCAAAGGACCGTCTGATCACGGACCAGCCTTGACGAAGCGCACACCGCGAAGAAACTCTTCGTCACCATGGCCATCGACATCACTGGAAAGTGGGCACTCGTTACGGGATCGCGCGGCGGTATCGGCAGCGTCATCGCACGAGAACTCGCGCGCCTCGGTGCCAACGTGCTGCTCCACGCAAGACACACGAACGACGTTGTCGACCTCGCCGACCGTCTCCGCACGATCGGGCCCCGCCCGGTTCGAGTCGAATGCCTCGCGGCGGATTTGACGTCGGAAGACGAAATCGATCGGATGACCGAGCACGCTCTCGAGATCAGTGGTGGCGTCGACATTCTCTACAACAACGCTGCCATCACCGTTCCGCCTCGTACGCCGTACTGGACCGTCTCGAGCGAGGAATATCGACGCTGCTTCCAGATCAACTTTCTCGCCCCCGTCCGCGTCACGAGCGGACTCCTTCCTCGCATGCTCGAGCGTCGATTCGGAAGGATCATCCAGGTATCGTCTGGTATTCGCGATCAACCCGAATTGATGGCGTACGCTGCCTCGAAAGCCGCGCTGGACAAGTACGTGCGCGACACGGCCATCCGCCTGCGACACACCGGAGTGCTCATGAATCTGCTCGATCCGGGTTGGATCCGAACCAATCTCGGGGGCCCGAACGCACCGAACTCCACGGACTCCGTGGTACCGGGAGCCCTGGTTCCGGCACTGCTCGATGGTGAGGTCCACGGTATGTGGTTCTCGGCGCAAGATTTCGCGAAACCCACGCCGTAGCTCATTTTTCCTTTCGCATCGAGAAGACGAGCAAGGCCCGCAGCCCCACGGGAAGCCGAAGCGTCACGAGCCTTTGCTCGACGTCATCCACGGCCGACGCAGCTCGGCCGTTTTGCCATTCGAAACGCCCCGACTCGGCCGTATCGCTTTCCGAACCGACGCTTCACCCGCAGGAGCGTTCGTAAACGAACTTGACCCATTGGGAAAAGAACTCGTTGCGATGGGATCGCCAGAGGTTCATCGGCTGCTCGAGATCGATGTTTGCCGGCGGATCCACGTCCTCGCGGCCCTGGGAGCGATCCCGCGCATACTCGAAGACCAGCCGCTCGGGTTCGTATTCTGGGTGCCCGAGATGCATGAGATAACGTTGGTCCGAACTCTCGAAAATGGTGTAACCACTAAGCGCTTCGTAAGCCAGGAGCCGCACATTCCCTGCGAGCTGCTGCTGTTCGAGCACGGTGTCCTCGATCCCCGAGTGGCGACTCTGCGGACACCAGAATGCATCATCGGTGTCCCCGGTAATTGGATGGTGGCGCTCGGTGTTGCGCGTCAGAAACGCGCCGAACAACTTCTTCGACAACGCGCACTTCTCGATACCAACCATCTTGGCGAGCGCGAGACCGCCCCAACAGATCCCGAGAGTCGAAGCGCAACGCTGTCGCGTTTCAGCGAGCACTTGGCTGAGTTCGTCCCAATAACGAACACTCTCGAAGGGCAATTCCTCGACCGGTGCTCCCGTCAGAATGAGCGCATCGAGCGGATGACGCGCCATCGCCTCCTCGAAGGTGACGTACAGACTCCGGATGTGCTCGGGGTTACTCGTCTTGTAGCCGTGAGTCTTCAGCCGAATCCAAACGGGTTCGATTTGGATGATGCTGCGCCCGAGCGGAAGCAGTATGGAATACTCGTACGTCTCTGCTTTGGGCATGACGTTCAAGATCCCGATGCGAAGGGGTCTGATGTCTTGACGGACCGCATGCTCGGGCGTGATACACAACACCCGACTGTCTTCGAGTGCCCGTCTCGCGTGATAGTGCTGCGGAAGAATGATGGTCACTGCGTCTCGACGCTCCGGAAGGCGTAAATACCCTGGGGCCTTCGCCGTGGAAAGTCTAGCCACGAGAGCCAAGGTTCACCACTCGGGAGCCGCATCATGGGCAATCCGACTACCCGACCACGCGCAGCGACCCATTCACGCGATCTACCCGACCACGCGCAGCGACCCATTCACGCGATCTACCCGACCACGCGCAGCGATCCACTCACGACGGACAAACCAACCTCTTTCAAGCGTTGACGCAGCTGAACGGGTGCGCATTCACCCTCGATGAGCTCGCGATGCGCCCGCACGATGATCTCGGTTTCTTGAGCCGTTTGCCTCACGAGTTCCAGGCGAAAGCGCCGCAAACCTGACGATTGCCAACCGCGCAAGCGTTCTGCAGCGCTCTGAGCTTTGCCATGAAACACCGTATTTCGACACCCGATGTCCGCCTCGACGGGGAGCGCAAGCCCCGTTCGATCCGGCAAATCGACCCGATGACGTTCACAAGGTCGTCCGCAATCGCGAAAGTCCTTGCCCTCGGACAACAGGGCAGCGATGACGCAATGCTCCATGTGAAACAGCGGCATGGGGTGATAGATGACGGCTTCTGCATAGGGTGCGAGCGGAGAAGCGAGCATTGCGCCCAACTGCGCTGCATCCATGTCGTAGCTCGGCGTGAACGCGGCAGCGCCCCGGGACAACACCTCGCAAGCAGTCAGGCTGTTGGCGACGTTCAAGGAGAAATCCGCGAGGATCATCGGTCTCGCGCCCAAACCACCTGCCCCGGCGGTTCGCGTACTCGCATCGAACAGGCTCCCGAGAGAGCGAACGACGATGACGTCGGGTTCGAGGTCCCATACGTACCGGTCGATCTTGTCTTCTCCAACCTTCCGGATCCTTGGCAGGGAGACGCCCAGAGAGACCCCCTTACCAAGTCCTTCCCGCAGAGCGCGCAAGGCCGGACCAACACCGGTCAATGCCAAAAAATCCAGGTAGACGCCCTGCGCACCGGCACGAATGCTCGCCTCTGCCTGTTCGAGGTTGCGGCAAGTCACGAACAGCCCCGGTGGTGGTGGCTCTACGGTCGGATAGGCAAGACGAGAATACACGTTCTCCGACACCTGCGCCGCATGTCCAGGCGACGCTATGGAGACCAAACGATCCACGGCTTCGCGTCGAGCGCGATTGAGCGCTGCAAGTGACAACGTCCCGCCATTCTCCACAGCGAAATCCAGTTCACCGAGAGCGTACGGTGTGTCACCGAGTCGGGCCAGCTTCTCGAACGCGAGCTCCTTCGAAAGGGGTCGAGCGGTTGCCTTCTCGATGATTCCGTCGAGTGTCACGCGAACCAATCGGCCGTCGGGCGAAGTGATCTCGAGAGATGCCGCGGCTCCAATCGCTCCACTCAAACGCGCCGAGAGTTCCAGCTTGTTCGGGCGCGCGGCAAGTTCCGATGCGATGAGACGAGAAAGACCGGGTGAGCTCGTACGAAACATCCGTCGCGCCGCGGGGATGGCTGGGAGATGCTTGTCGGGACCGAGCCAGAGCCACACGTCGCCCCCTGGCTCGGCGCGCTCGACGTCAACGCCATCGACACGCAGCGCCCAAATCCGTCCTCCGACTTCGCCTCGCCCCGCTTTGCCTCCTTCGACGAGGATCCCATCTCCTCGAGCGAGCGGGGCTGCGGTCGAGCAGCGCAACCAGACCTTGCCATGAGCACCAACCGTCGACGCGCAAAGACCGACCTCGACACCAACGTGGTCACACGTTCTGCCATCGACGAGATGCTGATGGTGTGTGCCGTCGAGAAACCCGGTGGAAGCGCCCCGTGAGTAGGCCTGAGTCGCGGCTTCGACGTTTTCCTTCGAAGGCCCGAGACCGAGACCGAGAGCCGCATCGAGAGCTTTGCGGTAGAGCAACGTCGTCGCGGCGACGTACTCCGGTCCCTTCAGCCGCCCCTCGATTTTGACCGCAGAGATGCCTGCTGCGAGTAACTCCGGGATCCGTTCGCACGCATTGGAGATCCTTCGGCGAAAGCAGGTACGCAACGTCGCCGAGCTCGCGGAGCACGCCGTCCACGATGAGTTCGTACGGCAAACGACAGGCCTGAGCGCATGCCCCTCGATTGGCACTACGTCCACCAATGGCCTCACTGGTCAGGCACTGACCGGAATACGCGATGCACAATGCTCCATGAGCGAATACCTCGAGCTCCACGGAGGTGTTCCGACGGATTTCGCGAATGTCCTCGATGGATAGCTCGCGTGCCAAGGTCACGCGGCTCGCCCCGAGCGATTCCGCATAACGCACCGCGCTCGCGTCGGTACACGTCATCTGTGTGGACGCATGCAGTCGAAGCGTCGGAAGAAAACGTTTGACCCAACGCGCGACACCGAGATCTTGCACGATGACGGCATCCACCGACGCTTCGCCGATCCGCTGCAAGAGCGCCTGCAGCTGTTCGAGCTCGTGGTCGAAGATGAGGGTATTTAGCGTGAGATAGCCGCGACGACCATTTTCGTGAATGCGACGCATCACGTCCGCGAGCCTCTCGATTCCGACGTTCTCCGCGCGAGCGCGCGCATTGAAGCCGTTCGCGAGTCCGAAATAAATCGCATCGGCGCCAGCGCGGATTGCCGCATCGATGGACGGTTCGTCTCCGGCAGGAGCAAGCACTTCGGCTCTGGAATGCATTCGCGCTGGGGTTTAGCCGATCCGACTCGAACCCGCCCAAAGAGCTCATTTTCACGCAGAAACTCACGGACTACCCAGGCCGGCTCTCGGGCTTGCCGCACCCGCATCGCGCCGCGGTCGAGGCTGTCCCGCGTTCCAGTCACGGTGCGACCGAACTCCAGCCGGCTTCGAAACGTACGCGGCCAGTAGCCACCTCGTGGGCAGATGGGCTAGCGTCTCTGACCTCGCGAAGGGATGTACCTTTGGCGGGCCCCCTAAGGCCGTCCGGAGAACACCGTGAAAACTAGACTCATTTCCGCGCTTACTCTCATGTCGTTGATGGGCTGTGGCTATACCGAGACCGAGTGGAAGGCTCAGCTCGCCAAATACAACCGGCTCAACACGAGTTACGAATCCGAAAAGAAGTCCCACGCCGAAACCCAAGCGGCACTCGACGCCGCTCGAGCCAAGGTCGTCGATCTCGAGCAGCAATTGCAGCGACTCGGCTTCGAGTTGAGCAATACTTCTGCGCAGCTCCAGCAGACTGGCACGGAGAAGGAACAGCTCGCAGCGAACGTCAACCAACTCAAGCGCGCCCTGGACGAATACCGACTGCGCGCGGAGCAGCTCGAGAAAATCAAGAAGCGTTTCGAAACGCTCCGCGACAAGCTCAAGCTCCTGACCGACCAAGGTCTCAAGGTCGAAGTGCGTAACAACCGCATGGTCATCCGTCTTCCCGGCGACGTGCTCTTCCCATCGGGTTCGGACAAGTTGAAAGACCAAGGTATTGCCGTGCTCGGAACCGTCGCGGACGTCATTCGCAACGATCCGCAACTCTCGAAACGCTACTTCCAAGTCGCCGGACACACCGACAACAAGCCGCTTCAGGGTGGGCAGTTCCGTGACAATTGGGGCCTCAGCCTCATGCGGGCCCGGGAAGTCCTGCTTTGGTTGATAGGACCGGTAAACGCGAAGAACGACGCCAAAGATCCCGCAGACAAGCGCAGCGGTGGCGGGCTCGACGTCACGCGACTCCATGCGGCTGGATACGGAGAAACCGATCCCGTGCAGCCGAATACGGACGACGAAAAACGTTCGGCGAACCGACGCGTCGAACTCATTCTGTTACCCGACGTCGAGGAAATGCTCGACCTCCGTCAGTTGCTTTGAATCCCGACACATGACGACGTGCCTCTCGAGTTGCTGAAGCCCAATTTCGAGAGGCACGATCCACGAACGACGTCGACGTGAACCCACCGTCGCTCGTCGCGCTCTGCCCTCGTGGCTGCGCGACATCGCACCGATCCGACGGTCGAGCGCGTCGTACGAGCGGCGCGACGTGAGCATGTCGCGCAGCGACCGAACAGCCAATCACCCCATACGTATACAGGACTTGGCTGAAAATACGCGCAATCCTTTCGGCAGCCCGGGTCAGCGAAACCGGAACCCGCAGGTTCGCGTAGCTCATTCAAGGTCATCGGTGGCACAGGGCCCCGAAGCCGGAATAAACTCCGGGCCCTCGAGCATACCGTGACCCATCCCTCCCCCGAAGAACTCATGTTGGCCTACGTCGCGGGGGACGCCACTGCGTTTGATCGACTCTATCGACAGATTGCACCGCAGCTCAACGCGTACCTTCTGCGTTTGACCCGGGATCGAGCACGTGCCGATGATCTCCTCCAGGTTACATTTACGAAGCTTCATCGCGCGAGAAGCAGCTACCTCGTTGGAGCACCTCTGATGCCTTGGGTGATTGCCATTGCCCGTCGCAGCTTCCTCGATGAGCGACGCTCTGCGAAGTCGCGAAATGAAGATCTGAGTGCAGATGGGAACCTGCCGGAACCCGCGCGCGTCGAGGAGCCGCCACTGACAGACACATCGGATGCGCTCGATCGTGCGCTCGACAGCCTGCCCGAGACTTATCGGGAAGCCATCCAGCTCACCAAAGTGGTCGGACTATCTCTGGTCGAGGCAGCGGAAGTCCTCGAGACGACGCCAACCGCCGTGAAGCTTCGCGTTCACCGGGGATATACGTTGCTGCGCAAGCAGCTTCAACACATGCAGCGCCCAACCGTATGACTCCCAACGACTTCGACAATCTCGCATGGCCGACGCCGGCTCCGCCTTCGAAGGAGCTCAGCGAGTCGATTCGTCGTGCCTGCACCGAGAATCTCACGCCCGCGAAGCCGCTTCGGACCAGACACCGCGTCCTCTTCTCGATTGGGATTTCCGGGCACTTTGTTTGCTCTTCTTTTGGCCATCGGATGGCTCCGACATCCCCCGCACACGGCGATTCTTGTCGCTCTGTTCGGCGCGCTCACGTGGGGTTTGGTGCAAGCGAGTGTTCTGTTCGTCGGATACGGACGTCCGCCAGGTCGTCGTGCGACACGGAATCTGCGCTGGGCGATGGTGCTCCTCGTGCCGGCGCTGTTCATTGCGCACTTGTGTGCGGCGTCCACGTCGCTTCTCGACTTCGGAGACTTTCTCGTCGCGACCCGCTCCGTCCGAAGCACGGTCGTCTGCGGCATACACGCCATACTGTTCGGTGCAATGGCTTCCGCGGCGTTGTTCGTGCTCTGGCGCAGAACCGATCCATTCAGTCCACGCCTCACTGGCGCATTGACTGGCCTTGCTGGAGGATTGGTCGGTGCCGTCGCGCTCGACATGACCTGCGCCCGGCTCGAAGCTTGGCACCTTTGGTTGGGACACGGCGCAACGCTGCTGATGCTCGTCATCGGGGGCTGGGTTGCTGGACGAAAGTGGCTCGCCCCTTGAGCGAATCGACCGCTGGATGGACGAAGTGGGCGAGAATTGCGGCTTACTCGCTGCTCGGGTTCGCGCTGTTCCGCTGGTTCTCCGGGGGTTCGTCGGGCCCCGAGGAGGACACCCCGGCGAGAGCATTTACGTTGCCGCTCGCAACTCATCCGTCGAACACCGTTTCCCTAGATAGCTTTCGAGGAGATCCCCTCGTCATCGAGGTATTCGCGAGTTGGTGCGGCGCTTGTCGCGACATGGCGCCACGCATGGCGGAACTCGCACAGGCGACGCGAACTCGTCCGGTGAGGTTCCTTGGCGTTGCCGTCGATACGCCCAAAGCCGAGGCCTTGGCGGCACACAACGCTTGGAAGCTCCCCTTCGACGTCGCCATTGGAGATGCAACCTTCTCGAACGACTACCGCATTCGGAGTCTGCCAACGCTCATCGTCATCGACGAACGAGGCCAGATCCGGCAGGTGACGACCGGAGTCACCTCGACCAGTCGCATCGACGGATGGCTCGCCGACTTGGGCGCTGGTCGACGCTAGCGCGACGCCTCGATTTACGGTGCAGTCGATTGCTCGGACGACGACTCGTCGACGGCACCAGCAGGAGTATCGGCAGCGCCGGAAGACTTGGAATTGCGGGCCGCGTCGGGCGACACGCCCTCTGCGGAAGAGGTGCCAGAGGTCGGAGCGGGCGCCGCGTTGGGAACCTCCTTACGCGTCGCCACCCGATAATAGTCGCCTTCCTTCACGACCTCGAAGAGGAACGTCTTCGGCTCGAGCGCTTTGCTGTACTTGGAAACGAGCTCCACCGTCGAGCGATCGCCGTCCTGCACGAGCACTCGTCCAGTGCTGACGACGGTCCCTGCAAGTTTCTTCTGGGTCGCGCGACATTCGTCGGGATCCGCTTCGCATGCTTGCAGTTTTTGCTCGACGAGCTTCCTCGTCTCACCCGTCGACAAATCGAGGGCCGTCACGAAGTCCGCGGTCTCGAAACCGTGATGAAACTCGAACGCTGCGTTCTTGGGATCCGCCGCCAAGTCTTTCGTGGAGAAGTGCTTGGGCTCCCGCACTTGATCGGGATGAGCGTTGCATGCCAATCGCGCAGCGAACCACGCAACGAGCGTGAGAGCACTCATCAGCCCCAACATTCCAACCGTTTGTGGTTTGGGGACGTTGAGCGCTTCCTCGGTTTCCGGAAAGGCAGACGTATTCGATGCGCCACGAGCAGACGCCTCGGCCCTCTGCGTCTTGCTCGAGGTCGACTCCGCAGCCCGAGCCGTAAACTCGGTCGTCGTCTCGACCGTCGGCGATTCGGCTGCTCCCGAGGGGACCGACGTCGAAGCCGCGGCGGGGTCCGAAGGAGAACTAGAAGCGGCACCTTCGACCTTTTCATTCTCCGTGCTGGGAGACGAAGCGGGTAGTTCATCGGCACGTGGGTCCGTGCTGGATGAATTCTCGACCTTCGCAATCGATTCGGCGTCTTTGGAGGCGTCGGGGCCCTGCGACATGATGCGCGGGAGCATCCCCGCGAAGCTCGAGTGATGCAACGGTTTCGCGTTGGGCTCGCCTCTTTTTGCCGTCGGCACGAGCAGGTCCGTCACCGCGACGCACCAACAAACCCAGAAAACCGACCGGCCGTTTACGCATTCTCCGCAGCTTTTGGCCAGATTTCGTCTCTCGTCCGCCGGTGCGGCGGCCTCGGCGCGAGAATCGAGCGACATGGAGCGGTCTTCGGCGAACCGCCACTCCTGGTCTATGCTCGTGTCTCTTGCTCGACCATTCCCAATCCCCTCTCGGCGCCGACGCACTCTCTCCCTCGTCTGCGGAGACGAGTTCTCACGCCTTGACGTGGCAGGTGCTGAGACTCGGCGCGAGACGATTTCTCTTTCGGATGCTCATCGGCGCAGCCTTCAGCCTCACGTTGACCGAAGTCGCGCTCGTCACGTTGGTCGCGCGGATGTCTCGAAATGGTCCTTTGTTGGTGCGACAGAATCGAGATCAGCTTCTCCTACTCACTCGCGTTGGTTTTCGTCGCAAGCACGTTCCTTCTCTTTGGCTTGCTCGATCCGAGCAGCCGAGCCTTTTTGGTTCGTGCGGCGCAGCGACGTCGTGTTGCGCCGCACACCATCGCGACGGCAGAGGCTCGAGCAAGCACGTGGCTCTTACTCTTCCTCGGCGGTGGACCGCTGCTCGTCACGACGCTCGCCGCTGGCGCGCGCGCGCGGTCGACGGACACACTATTACGTTTGTCTTCGGTGGCCGCGACGGCCCTTGTCGTCTCGTCGATCTTCGCAGTCGGCTTCGCGTGGTTCGTCACTCGATTGCGTCGAGCAAGCTTGAGACGCCCGAGCGCCGCAGTCCTCCTCGTCGTCGTGGTTCCGGAGCTTCTGAGATTGCTCGATCCCAGCATCCCGACGGTGCGAACCCTCTTTGCAGAAGTCCCCGCTGCGGTCCTGCGCTGGAGTCCCACGTGAACGCCCTACTGCTGGAAGGCGTCGAACACGCGCCATTGCGACTCGGAACGCGGCGGTTCGAACCTGGACTACACGTCATCCGCACGCTCGACTCCCTCGCACACGAGAAGCTGCTCGCGTTGCTCTCGGGCGCGGAACTTCCCGAACGTGGTCGGGTTCTCTTGGGCGAGCGAGCACCGTACGCCGATCGATGTGTGCGCGCACGCATCGGATCGCTTTGGCCCGACGAGAGACTCACCGGGGGACGCACCTTCCGCGACGGGCTCGAACGACTGGGGTGTTCCACCGAGCGCAAGCGGCGGGCACTCGAATGTGTCGAAACCCTCTCGGATCCAAACTTGGTGGATCGCCCAACAAAGGAAATGACGCCGAATGATCGCCGAGTTCTGGCACTTGCGCTCGCCCTCACGACGGAAGACCCCTTGGCGCTCGTGCTGCACGAGCCAATGAGCGCACCTTTCCCAGAACGAAGGGCGATGGTGCTCGAGAAACTCTTGGCACATGGCAATTCAATCCCAGTCATCGTATTTGCGGCATCCGCAACCCTCGCGAATGCCCTCGGTGGCGCAAGTTACGAGCTCGATGCCGGACTGCTGCGGACCGTCGTGACGCCGCCGTCCCTAGCCACACGATTACGGATCCGCGGCGTCGGACTCCGCGCCCTCGTCTCCGAACTGGCACGAAACAAAAGCCGTAACACGACTCGACCTTGGGAGCGCATCCGACGGGACGGAATTCGTTTCCCTCGTCACCACCGACGCTCGACCGGTTTCCCTCGCGGTCGCGCGCATTGCCGTCGAAACCGGCATGCGCGTCCTCTCCTTCGAATCATGGGAGCTTCCCCGATGACGATCTCGACGGGATTACCTCGCTCGAATCTCGAGCCGCGCAATATCCACGGCGACATTCTGGAGCTCGCGCGACGATGCAAGCTCACTCCGCACGCCATGACGGTTTACTTGGCGGTCAGTATCGTCTCCGCGATCGTGTTTCGGCGTCGCGATCCGCTCACCGCGTGGGACAGCTTCTTGAGCCTCCATTTCGGTCTGTTGCTCCCACTCGTTTCCTTTGCGCTCGCCGTCGCTTTGCCGCATCGAAATGGCACCCAATCCTCGCGCGACGAGCAGTTGGCGCGCTTCGGCGCCAATCGTCGCGCACTCCTGTCGAAGCGGTACGTCGAGCTACTCGTGCTCGGCGCTCTCCTGACGCTCTCGCCGCTCGTCTGGGGAAGGGCCCTCACGTTTCCAAACGTCGCAACGAACGTGGCACGAGACGGCCTAATCTGCGTGGGAATCGGCCTCCTTGCGACAGCAGCCTACATTTCCTTCCTGGGAGCAATGGCTCACGCAGGGGGGCCATGGGCGTCGGCGGCAGCGTTGTTCTACGATTTGACAATGGGTCATTCACGCGGTGTGTGGGCCGCACTCAGTCCACATCGGTACGTCGCGGAACTCCTCGGTTCCGCTGATGTTTTCATCTTCAATCCCTACGCGAGTTCTTACGTGCTCGGGGGCATCTTGGTGAGCTCCGCTGCGTGGATTTTCTTTCGTACGCGTCCATAACGTGCATCAGCACCTGGCCATGGGTCAATCCGCGCGCTAGCGTTGCCGGCGTGCGAGGTGTTCTCATCGAGCTGCCGGACCCCAATGCTCTGAAGGCCCTCATGGATCGGGGGGAGCGTGACCGCGAATTGACCCCGACGCTGCCATCGGGTTTGAGAGACGGGGACTGGCTAACGTTGACCGTACAGGTGAGCCAAGTAACGACGCGACTTCCGGCACGCGTACGTGAGCTCGGCGACACCGTAAGTCTTGCGCTCTCGGAGCGCGACTGGTGCAAACTGAGCTGCTTCGCCGGACGATGCGGTAACGGCGACGCCGACCAGAAATGCGACCATCCTCCGAGTGGTGTGACAGCCATCGTCCGGGGTCGGGTTTTCGTGCTCGCGGCGGAATCGTGTTTGGCCAAGGTGGTCTCGGCAACGCTCGCCTCCGCAGGGTTCGACGCAATCGTGTCGAACTCGGTCGAGAGTCTCATGGCAGGCGTCGAGCAAACCTTCACCAACGTCGTCATCCTCGACAGCCAAGTCCCCGACAGCAGCGCCAATACCTTGTGCAAGAGGCTGCACGAGCTTCCGCAAGCCCATCGCCCTTCCGTGCTCGTGCTCGTCGCGAGTTCATCGCCAAGTGACGGGATCAGCGCACTCACGTGCGGGGCGGACGATTACCTTCTCACGCCGTTTAGACGACAAGAGTTACTCGCCCGTGTGACGAGTCTGCTGCACCGCGCGCAGTTGGAGAGCGGCGACCTCATCGGCGCCGCGTGAACGGTGTACAGAGCGCGCGCCTGCGGGGCGGCGCGACGAACGAGCTCGTAGATTCTGCTTGAGCCCGTGGGGCGGCGAACGATGTGTCGCCCCAACGGCCGCGCAGAACTGCACCCGACGGGCACCCTGATCGACGCGGCGCGGTCGCGGTCGCCGTCGCGGCCAAGAGAAGAGCGCGAGGGCCCGCAAACGACTCAATCCTGCGAACGGAAAGCCTCCGCAGGACGCAAACGCGACGCATACACCGCGGGCCACACCGTAGCAATGAGGCAAACCAGGACGGCGAATGCGCCAACGAGACCGAACTCGGAGATCTGTAACCGCACCGGGAGATGCGAGATGAAGTAAACCCCGGGATCCAACGGGAACTGGTAGCGCTTCAGGGCCTGACACGTGGCCCAACCGAGTCCGAGCCCCAAACCGGTCCCCACGACTCCGATGAACGTGCCTTGGTAGAGAAATACGCGCAAAAGTGCAGCGTTCGTCGCGCCCATGGCCTTGAGCACGGCAATTTCACGTTTCTTCTCGAGCACCACCATGATGAGCGTGGCGATGACCGTAAACGCAGCAACGACGATGATCAGCGCGAGCACCAAGCTGATGAGGATTTGTTGGATGCGCAGGGCCGTGAATAGTCCGTGATTGAGCTCTTCCCAATCCATCGTGTGATAGATCCCGTTATCGAGCCGCTTTTCGATCTCCTGAGCCACTCGCTTGGAACAATCGATGTCGTCGAGCTTCATCTCGATGCCGGTAACCGAATCCCCGCCGTCGTTGAAGGCTTGAGCTTCGTAGAGGTCGGTGTATACGAGTTTCGAATCGTATTGGTCGAATCCAGCGTCGAACACCGCGATGACACGGAATTGCTTGGCGACGGGCGCGCGTACGACGCCTCCCGAATACGAGAACCCAACGGTGGGGAAGGTCACCTGCATGCAATCGCCTAGCTTCAGGTGCAGATTCTCCCTCAGGGTCTTTCCGACGACGATGCCGGGCAGTCGTTTCAGAGCATCCGGACTGGTGCAAGGATCCTGCACGAGATCATCGGGAAGAACGTCGTCTTCTGGCAAAACGCTGCGGTAACCCGCCAAAGGTTCCACGTTTCCTTCTGGCAAGTTCTCGGCGCGAGTCGCTGCTTCGGAAGCAGCAGAAGGCGCAGGCTCGCGCGCCTTAGCGATCTGCATTTCGGTTTTGGGTTGGGAGCCCGTGATTAAGGAACTATCCGCAAACGGATCGGTGCGCCGAGGCGGCGGAGCCGCTCCCTTCACTCGCAGACCGTCGAGACTCCCTTCGACGACGTGTTTCGGCAAATCCAAGACCTTGCCAACCGAGGCGGGCTCAATCCCTTTCAAAAGTACGCCGGTCGCAGTGTAGCGCCCGTGAGTTACCATCATTGGATTGATGTAAAAGGGCGCAACGCCTTTCACTCCGGGCACGCCTTCGGCCACCTTCATAATCTCGCGATACTCGCGAAAATCCGAGGAGTACTTGAGCACCAGCACATGGGCATTGACGCCCAAAACCTTGTCCTGAAACTCTCGAAAGAATCCGCTCGTCACGCTGACGACCGTGGTCAACGCAGCCACGCCGAGCAGGACACCCAAAATCGCGAAGAGCGTTCCAACCGAAACGAACGCACGCTTCTTGGACCGGATGTAACGAATCGATAGCTCGAGGGGGAATCCCATGCTGGGCCCGGTCTAGCAGAGAACGACCTCTTTCACCCCCGACAGCGCAGAGGAGCGGTGTCGAACCACAATCGGCCACAGGTGACGCCAGAGCTTCCCGGCCAACCGCCCAACTCGGTCCGTGCACAGGAACATTTCGAAAATCCTCGCGCTGGCCGCTTGCATGGATAGAGTTTCCACGCCTGTTTGCGAACACTGTCGCAGGTGAACGCGGCGTCGTAACGACGACGCTCAAGGTGCAATTGGACGAGAGCCCTCGCCAGCACCATAAAAATGTCATAGTTTCCACCGGTTCGGCCGTTCCCGCAGGCAGAAACCCAACTCAACGTGTCGATAGGCAAGCCCGATCCAAAACGTGAATCACGCGCAGCCCTGGCGTCCGCATCGGACCGAGCGGACGGGCTTCACGTCGACATGCCGCTCGGCCTGGAAGCGAATTCTTCTACGATGCCGGCGCCAGAAAACGGACGGCTCAGAACGGTCAGTCTCGAGCCTGGCCCCATCGACGACGATGATCTCATTCCGACGATGCGTCCGCCTGCGCCAGAGGACGCAGATCCTTACGTCGGATGCGTGATTGACGGTCGCTATCAAGTCGAGGCGAAGCTCGGCGAGGGCGGCATGGGCGTCGTCTATACGTGCAAGCACAAGCTCATCGGCAAGCGAGTCGCCATGAAGGTCTTGCGCGCCGACATGGCTCGAGATCCAGAAGTCACGAGCCGCTTCTTGAACGAGGCCCGCGCAGCATCCGCCATCGGAAGCCCGCATATCATCGACATTAGCGACTTCGGACGTCTACCCGACGGCTCGACTTACTTCGTCATCGAGTATCTCGACGGGCAGCCGCTCACGAAGCTCATCAATCCGGATCAACCACTATCGGTCGACCGCATCGTGCACATCGGAAGGCAACTAGCCGAAGGGCTCGCTGCAGCGCACCACGCCAATATCGTTCACCGCGATCTCAAACCCGACAACATTTTCCTCGTGCAGCACGGCACCGAACGGGACTTCGTAAAGATTCTCGACTTCGGTATTGCGAAGGTATCGACGGCCGAGAGCCGCCTGACTCGTGCAGGTCAGGTCTTCGGAACTCCGCACTACATGTCACCGGAACAGGCTGCGGGCTCGGCGGTCGATCACCGTGGGGACATCTATTCGTTGGGTGTCATCTTCTACGAGATGGCAAGCGGCCGCGTACCCTTCGATGCCGAAAACTTCCTCGGCATCCTCACGCAACACATGTACAAGGCGCCGACACCGATTCGTAAATCGGTCCCATCGGCGCAACACGTCACGCCCGCGCTCGAAGCAATCATTCTGAAGTGCCTCTCGAAGCGACAGGATCAGCGCTATCAGTCGATGGACGAGGTGGTTGCCGATTTCGATCGACTCGAAGCAGGAGAAATCCCGGAAGCGGTATCCAATCTCAAGAACCGCACCGACGAGTTTGCAATTCCCGAGGATTACTTCCAGTCCGCGACGACGGGACACTCGAGCCCAGGGCTCGCGCAGCCGCGCAAACACAACTGGTTTGCATACGCTGGCGTCGCAGGTCTCCTCGCGGCCGTAGCCATCGTTGCGGCGATCGTCGCGCAAATGGCCCAAGGTGAAGACAGCAATGCGAGCAGGCGCACCAATCGTGCTCGCCCAGAGAATTCAATCGCTGAAGTAGCCGCGTCCCCATCGGCACAAGAACCGCGTGAGCCGCGGCCAACGCGTGCCGACGAAGCGACCGTGCGTCAAGTGGTGCTCGCGACAGAACCCCTCGACGCGCAGGTGTTCCTCGACGGCAAAAACATCGGCTCGAGCCCCGTAGTCGTAGACGTGTTCGAGGGACAACGAGCGAGACTCGGAATCCGCCGGACGGGCTACAAGACCAAGGAAGTCACGGTCGACGGCAGCGAAGGACGCCTGTCCGTGAAGCTCGAGAAGGCCACCAACGGTCTGCGTCCAACGGCGCGACCCACCGGTGGAGCGTCGAAGGGAGCTGGTGCACCCACCAATCTGGCCAACCCTTGGTCGCACCGTAGCAACCGCAGCGTTCCGACGAATACGTTCCGCTGACTTCACGATTCAACGCAAATCTCCGCTGTCCCGCGATGAAACGATGGCGACTCGCCGTCGGCGATCGAAAGGGGCTTGCCGGACCTGACCGAATTCCAAAAGACGACGCGGACGCGCACGAGTCGACGCTCACCCACGTTGCAAGGACCAATCGCTGCCTCGAGCCCAGACTCGAAGCCATTCCGACGGCAAGAGGACCGCGCCCTGCGCGGATGGCTTGGCGAAATTCGCTCCTGTCTGACTTCATGGTACGAGGATCCCCGAAATGACGTTGACCGAAGCCCTCCGCGCCGCCGTGGCCCCCCCAGTGATCGAGCTCTGTCATCGCTTACGCGAACGCGGTTTTCGCGGATGGGTCGTCGGCGGCAGCGTGCGGGACGTTCTCCTCGCCCAGTTGGGTCAAAAACCGGCCAAGCCCTACGATTGGGACGTCGCCACGAGCGCCACCCCGACGCAAGTGGTCGAGACGTTCCGACGTGTAATCCCGACGGGCATCGCGCACGGCACCGTCACCGTGATGGTTGGCAAGCTTGGGATCGAGGTCACGACGCTCCGGGGAGAATCGACGTACTCCGACGGCCGGCACCCCGATCAGGTAACCTTCGTCGATGATATCGAAGCCGATCTGGCGCGACGCGACTTCACCGTCAACGCCATCGCTTTCGATCCCATCGATGCGACATTGATCGATCCCTTCGACGGGCTCGGTGATTTGAAGCGGAAGTTGCTCCGCGCGGTTGGCGATCCCGCGTCTCGGTTCGGAGAGGACGGTCTACGTGTTCTCCGTGCAGCACGCTTTGCCGCAACCCTCGATTTCGATATCGAGACGCAAACACGCGCGGCAATTCGACCCTCGCTAGACAGCTACCGCAAGGTCAGCGCAGAACGAGTTCGCGACGAATGGCTCAAGTCGATGTCTGCGACGCGACCGAGCCGCGCCTTCGAAATCATGCTGGCTGAGGGGCTGCTCGACGTCAGCGCCAAGGAACTCGCGCTGATGGCCGGCTGTGAGCAGAATCGTTATCACCGGTACGATGTCTTCACGCATACGATGCAAGTGCTAAACAACGTCGAGCCGACACGAAGAACGCTGCGTATCGCAGCACTACTTCACGACATCGGTAAACCTGCAACACGAGCGCGAAGCGAATCGACCGGCGACTTCACCTTCTATCAGCACGAGGTCGTCGGGGCGAAGATGGCCGACAGTCTTCTGCGACGGCTCCGATTCTCGAACGAAGAACGAGACGAAGTATGTCAACTCGTTCGGCACCACTTGGTCGTTTACGAGCCCAGTTGGACCGACGCCGCCGTTCGACGGTGGATAACGCGAGTCGGCGTCGAGCGCCGCAACGACGTCTTGGCTCTGGCAAAAGCGGACGTGCTCGGCAAGGGCCGAGAGGTCACGGACGAGCTCCGAACCATCGACGAACTATCCGCACGAGTGGAAGCATCGATTGCTGCTGGAGCTGCGTTCGGCATCCGCAATCTCGCCGTCGCGGGAAACGACCTGATCGAGCACCTCGAGATAACACCGGGACCCCTCGTCGGACGGCTACTGCGTCAACTGCTCGAACGTGTTCTCGAGAACCCGGAACAAAACCAACGGGAGCGATTGCTGGCAGAGGCCCGGGTACTGTTCGAACGGGATCAAGCAGGACCGCACTCGCCTTCCGACGCGGGATCCCCATGAGAGGCTCCACGGGAGCGACGGGAGCGACCGTCGCTCACTCGGCAGCCGAAGTCGCAGCTTGCGCTGGCTGAACCTCGCTCGACGGAAGCGCCGTGTCACCTTCCGTCGCGACCTGCGCGGGAATGATGAACAACTCGCGAGTCGTAAAGCGCGTTCCTTCCAGGAGCACTTGCGCACCGACGCGAGTTACCGCATTGACGATGACAGGTGCCATCAAGTTGACGGTTGCAGGTTGTCCTGGCGGTGCCGAAAGAACGGCGAGCACGGCCAACTCCTCGAGATCGCTACCGAGGCCGGCACGTTCGGCAAAGGGTTCGATAGCCACATCGGGATACCTCGGAGCAAGGACGTGAGCCGACACGACCGGTAGCGTGAGATAGGAGGTATGCACGGATTGCAGCCATCCCACGACTTGGGAGTCGGCTTTTCGAATCAGAACGAACTCAGTTTCCCGTGGGAAACCAACAATCCCGGTTGGAAACGACAACACGTCCGCGGTGTCCACCTCGATGGCGCCGAATCTATCACTTTTGACAATCATTGTTTCGCTCCGCTTTTGTCCCGAGGCAGGAGCCCCACCTCGTTCTGTCGAGCTCGACTGTGCAAACACGGTGCCACTCTTCGCAGGTTCGTCAGTTGCGCCGTCCACAGCCTGAATGACGAGCAAGAGCACCATTTCGTCGCCATCGACGAGATCGACGTCGATGTAGCCGCCCTGATCAGCGAGGAGGTACGACAAGGACGCCAAGATCCCTGACAGGCGACCTTCACCCGCGTCTTCGCCAATCCCCCTGAAATGACTCAAGGAGTGCAGCTGGGTCAACTCTGCCGTCGTGAGCTGGGCTCCGCGCATTGAGACCCCAAACACCGCATGGCCGCCCGAGCGGGCGAAATCCAAGTGAACCACCCCATGATTTGGAGCATGTTCGAGTGCCTGGACGAGCAGGACTTCGAGCACTGTCGCAAGCAGCACCGGATCGGCGGTTACCTGCAGGTCCTCGGGACCTTCCGCGCTCAGCAGAACCGAGGCCGCGTCAGCCCGCGCAGTGACGCGCCGAATGACGTCCTCGATGACGCTGGCAACCGAAAGCGTCGCTGGGGTGCCGGACGGACTTCGTGTGGCCTCTCGACAGCTTCCGATCGCCCCGCCGAGAAGTGCGGTGAGTTGACGACAGACTTCAACGGCGTCACGTACCAGATCACGCAGCTCGACCCCGAACTCTGGTAGGGACAAGGCCGTGGCCATCCACTCGAGATTGGAACCGAGTGCTTGCGTCAGGTTGCGGGCATCGTTGACGGCATGTACCGCGCGATGCAGGTCTGCCTGCGCACCGATGGGATGCAACGACATGATGCCCGCCGGCAGGTTCCCGTCGCTGTCGCTGGCAAGTACTTGCATGTCGTCTGCTCCTGCAGTGGACAGGAACGGTGCCAGCCAGAAAAGCTTGAGTGACGCTCGTCCGCCTACCGACCAGCCGCCCCTATCATCGCGCTACAGGTCCGTGCCAGCCCAACCTAAATGCGACGCACTTCGACGAAGGGCGCGCGCCCCGCGCTCCCTCCCATGCGTGCTCGAATTCGATGGACCGCTTCGGTGTGCAATTGACACGCACGGGACTCCGTCACACCCAGGATTTCACCGATCTCTCGGAAGCTGCAGTCCTCTTGATAGTGCAGACCGAGAACGGTGCGCAGTCGTTCCGGCAAAGCGTCGATGGCTTCGGCAACTTGTTCGACGAGCTCACGTTGAGAAGTCAGTTGCTCCGGCGAACTCAGGGCCGTGTGATCCTGAATCGAATCCGTGAGCTCGAGGCGGGCCAATCCTGCATCGGCAATTTTGGTGAGCAATTGGTGGTACTCGTCGAGCGGAAGCCCGAGATCTGCCGCGATCTCGTCTTCTTCCGGCGCGCGACCGAGGCGGCGCGTCAGCTCTGCCGTCACTTCGGTGATGCGTCTGGACGCGCCACGTAGCTTCCTCGAAAGTGGATCGAGACTACGAAGGTAGTCGAGAATCGCCCCCTGCACGCGGTGGGAGGCATACGCTTCGAATTGCTCCTCGTCCATGGTCGACGTGCGCCTGCGAAGCGCTTCGGCCAGACCGATCCAGCCCGCGGAAAGGAGATCGTCGAGGGTAACGCTCGACGGCAACGAACGAATCGTCTTCATCGCAATGCGACGCACCAGCGGCGTATACCGCTCGTAGAGCTGTTGCTCCGACGTTCGCAGACCTGTGTCTTGGGTGCTCACGACGATCGCTCGTTGGTCCTACTAGGCTAAGCGTCCGCTCGAAGGAGTCCCTTGAGGACCATTTCCGCAGATGCGTCCCGAATGTCTTCCGGTACCCGGGGGCCGTCGCAGAGATAGGTCACCGGCAAATCACTGGACAATACGGCCTGGACGACTCCACCGTGCTGCACGGTCTCGTCGGTTTTGGTGAAAACGACCCCCGTCGGTCGCGCATCGGCGTACGTTCGAATGACAAGCTCGGCATCTCGCGCCCGTAACCACGCCGGCAGAACCACCAAAACCTGCAATTCTTGGCGTGTCACCCGAGGCAAACACTCGAGCAGGGGCCAACTGGACCCCTGGTCAGACATGCCTCGTCCCGACGTATCGACAAGGATCAAATCACAGTTGCTCGACTGCACGGCAATGTCGAATTCCTGCGCACCGCGAGCAACGCTGAACGGCAACCCGAGCAACTGCGCATATCGCTGCCATTGTTCGACCGCGCCAACACGATACGTGTCGAGAGACACAATCCCGACCGAGCGACTGTGTTCGAGACGAGCCCGCGCCGCGAGCTTCGCCAGCGTCGTCGTCTTTCCAGCTCCCGAGGGCCCGACGCAGGCAATGAGCTGGCGTTTGGGGCGGGTAATCATGCCAGGAGAAATTCGCAGTCGCACGTTGATCCGTTCGAGAACGAAATCGCGAAGTGCGGCACTTCCCTGTCGAGAAGCCCGCTGACACCCGGTCACGAGCTCCCGCGCGAGCGGCCCTTCGAATCCAGCGTCATGAAGCAACGCAAGCGCGCGCTCCTTCGGCTTGCGCGTCGAACTCAACTCCTCGAGCATAGCGCGAAGAGCGCGCAACTCGCGGTCGAGTTCGACGGTAGACGGCGGAGTCAAACGTTGCCCGCCCGGTACGCTCGAAGCTTCACTCGGCTCCCGAACGCGGATTTCCTTGCCCCCCTCGCGCTGCGCTTTCAGCGCGATGCGCGCCGGAGCCGGCGCGTATTCCGTCTCGCGAATATCAGGTGAAAATCGGTAATTTTGTAATGAAATCGACGGCCCCGCAGCGGTCACCTCGACGAAGGAATTGCCGAACCCCCCGACTCTTCCGTTCGTGACGTGTCGCGTCGATTCGATGACTGCATCCGCGCCAAATGCTGCTTTGACGCGGCTAAGTGCTTCTTTCAAATCTGCACCACGAAAGGTCTGGTATTGCACGCTCTGCCTCCATCACTGCCCTGGGGTATGGTTCACGCCGCCTGCGCACTCGGGGTCCCGATGGTCTCGAAGGGACGGATGTTCGCGTTCGGTTCGAGTTCGCGGAAACTGATGACGGACAATTGAGGGCACCGTCGTTCGGCAAATGCCCTCACGTATCGACGCACGTCGGGACTGGTAACGACACATGGCGCAAGACCGCTCGCCATCATCCGGCGCGCGGCCGTCTCCAAAGACGTACCGAATTGACGAGCAAATTCTGGATCAATCGCGCCCCCCGTCCCCTGCGCGATTTCTCGGAGCGAACGCCGAAACACCTCTTCAATCGGCCCTTCGAGCACCAAGGTCGCGATCGTGCCGTCGGCACCCGTGAACGCGTTGGTGATCTGCCGAGAAAGGCGTTGGCGAGTCATCTCCGTGAGCTGTTCCGTGTCGCGACTGGCAACGGCCATCTCCATGAGTCCCTCGAGAATGGTGCGCAAGTCTCGAATACTCACGCCTTCGCGCAACAGATTGCGCATCACCTTGAGAACGTCCGCAGTCGTCAGTAACGCCGGAACCAACTCATCGTAGAGCTTCGGCGTCTGCTTTGCGAACACCTCGATCAGGTGAGCCAGCTCTGCACGGCCAAGAATGTTGTGGGCGTGTGAACGCACTACTTCGGCCAGGTGCGTTGCGATGATGGTCGTATGGTCGACGACGGTGTATCCGAATGCCTGTGCTAGGTCGCGGTCACGCGGGAGAATCCAGCGAGCCGGCGTACCGAAAGCGGGATCGGTCGTTTCGTCTCCTTCTAGGGGAGGAGCAGAGGCAGTGGGATCGATGGCAAGCAAGCGTCCTGCTTGAAGACTGCCCTTCGCAATCTCCGTTCCCAACAGCAGGACTCGGTAGGCACTCGGTTCCAATGCCAAGTTGTCGCGGATGTGAACGGGCGGAATCACAATCCCGAGTTCGAGGGCAATTTGCTTCCGTAACGAGGCAATGCGTTCGACCAAAGTTCCGCCCATCTGTGGATCGACCGATTGTACGAGCTGATAGCCCACTTCCAGTGCAACGACGTCGAGCGGCAGCGCCGCATCGATATCCTCGGGACTGCCGAGCTTCGGCGTCGTATCGACTGGTTCTGGCGCTTTCGGTTCTTCGACGTCGGTCTCCTTGATGAACCGAAGCACGTACACCAACCCGCCCGCGATCATCATGAACGGAATGGCCGGCATTCCCGGTAGCCATGCGAGCACCGTCAACACACCAGCGGTTGCAGCGACAGGACGTCGACTACTCAAGAGCTGAAGGCGCAGAGCTCGACCGAGTTGATCGCCGGTTGCCGAACGCGTCACCACGGCGCCGGCCGCAGTCGAGACGAGAAGTGACGGGATTTGCGCCACCAACGCGTCACCGACCGACAAGACGGTGAACGTTTCCGCTGCAGCCGAGAGTTCCATCCCACGAGACATGCCGAGCAACAAGCCCGCAACCAAGTTGATCGCCGTGATTAGCAGGCCCGCATCGCGTCGCCTTTCACGAACTTGCTCGCGCCGTCCATGGAGCCGAAGAAGTCGGCTTCACGTTCCACGTTCCTGCGTCGCTCGCGGGCCACCTCAGAGGAAATGAGGCCGGCATTCAGATCGGCGTCGATCGCCATCTGCTTGCCTGGCATCCCGTCCAAAGCGAATCGCGCTGCCACCTCGGCAACGCGACCGGCACCCTTGGTGATCACGACGAAGTTGATGACCACCAAGATGAGAAAGACCACTAGACCGACGACGATGTTTCCTTCGACGACGAAGCGACCGAAAGTCTCGACCACCCGTCCTGCCGATCCCTCCCCTTCGTGACCGTGAAGCAAAATGAGCCTCGTGGTCGCGACGTTCAGACTCAAGCGAAGGAGGGTGGCAACGAGAATGACCGCAGGGAAGGCACTGAACTGGAGCGGCGATTCCATGAACAGGCCAATCAGGAACACGCCGATGGACAACGCCAGACTGAGTGCCAAGAGACTGTCGACCAAGAAGGCCGGCAGCGGGAGCACCATCATGAGGACGATGGAGATGAACCCGACCGGAACTGCAAAGTCTTGCAGCAGCGTCGCACGCTGTGGGTCTCTGACAGTACCGGACACGGGCTACGACTTTGCCAAATACGTGCCAGTGGCCGCGGGGTTCCGGCGTTCCGTGGCGAAAGACCAAACCCGACGAAGTGCCTCGAAAACCGCCCTCTCGAGCCCCATTTCGCCGCGAAGATGGCAGCCACGTCCGCCATCTCGATCGTCCACCGTCAATTCCCAGGCGGTCCGTCAACGCCACCACGCTACCGAACTCACACCTACAACGCCCACGCGCACTCACCTCGGGATTGGCTCGATCGACACGGCGCTACTGCCAATGCCCATTCGCGCCCCTGCATTCACCCTCGGATCGTGCGGCCCTTGAGGCGATACACGAACGCGAGCACCTGCGCGACGGCCTGGTACAGGTCTACGGGAATGGTCCTCCCGACCTTCGTCGACTCGGCGAGCGCACGGGCGAGTGGCTTGTTCTCGACGACTGGGATTCCGTTTTTTTCGGCCAACTTCCTGATATAGAACGCCACTTCGTCGTAACCCTTCGCCGTCACGACAGGAGCACCCTCCGCGGGTCGATATCGCAAAGCGACACAAATGTGGGTCGGGTTCGCTATCACGACATCCGACCGCTTGAGCTCCTTGGCAATTCCGCGCTTCAAGATTTCGCGCGCACGCGCGCGTTGCCGAGCCTTGACCTTCGGATCTCCCCCTCCTGTCGCTTGAACTCCTCCTTGAGCTCTTCGCGACTCATCATGAGCTCTTTCTTGAGCCGCCACCAGCTCTGGCCGTAGTCCAATAGCGCGAGCAGGGATAGCGCTAGCACGGACCAAACGGATATTCTGAGTCCCACGCGCAAACAGGTCATCACGGCGGCCGAAGAATCCGAACGGGTCAGCTTTACGAGCGACGGGAACGAATCGCGCACGACCGAGAAGGTCACGAATCCGAGTACCGCGACCCGAAGCAAGGCACTGAGGACGTTGAGAGCGCCCTGCTTTGGCGAGAACAGCTGCGGAATTCGGGTGATTGGATTGAGGCGTTCCCACTTCGGCCCGAAGCAACTCGAATCAAGAAGGAGTCCCGATTCGACCATTCCTATGGATGCACCACCAATCGCAGCCGCCAACGAGACGGGCACGATCAACCACAAGAGAAGCTTCGCAAGGCGGGTCACGACGGGCACCACGTTCCCACCGAGAAGTGCGTCAGTGCTCCCAAAGCAGTACAACGCCAACTCTCTCACCTGCCTTACGTCCGAACTACCAAGCGCCAAGATGCAGAGCAGCACAGCGGCAGAAGCAGCAACCGCCCCTCCATCCTTGGAACGTGCGAACTGACCCTCTTCGCGGGCCTTCCGCTCTTTTTCGGGTGTAGCCTCCTCTGTCCTTTCGCCCTGTTCGGATTCGCTCATCGAACGGCTCCGAGGGCTCCGAGGACGTCTTCGAGACGTGTTCCACTTGAGACAGCTCAATGAGAAACCCGCGTCCGATATCGGGCAAGATGGCGGCCAACAGGAACAACCCGACGGCGAGCATCACCGCAAAGCCGACGTTGAACACCTGCATTTGTGGCGCCGCTCGCGCAATGAAGGCGAGCGCAATCTGGGTCATGTACAGAGATCGCAACGAGGGGAAGCGCGATGCGCAAGCCAGCCGAAATCGCAAGGGCCGATATATCGACCAAAAGCGGCAGCAGTCTTCCGGTTCCGTTGCCGTCCCCACGGGCAACACCTGAAATCCGGCAAGCAGCCCACCGAGAAGTACTCGATGAATTCCAACGATGAGCGCGAGCATGACGGTGAGCTGCCGAAGCAGAGCTCGAGATGATGCTTTGGGTAGAATGCGAGGTCAGATCGAACGCGGTTGCCACACCGAGACCAATGGCCGGCGAGACGATTTCTCCACATATCTCAGCGGCCGCAACCACGATTCGCCACGACGAACCCCATGGCGATGCCAACCACGAGTTCGACGGCCAGAGCCAGACCAACCTCAATCAACGAGTTGGGCACAATCGCACGAGCAGATGCTCCGTGCGCCACGAACGTGAGGAGCAAAACCAAGGTTACTTTCAGACGGTTCGGCGCGTTGACCCACGACAAAGGGGCAACAATCACGACACCCGTGACCCGCGCGCATTCGAGGAAGAAGAGCGCTATCTCCGCACGCAAGAGTCCGTCGAGCGGGTTCACCGGACGACTTCCGGAAATGGCTCCAATGGTACGCGTGGTGTAGTCCACGAGTTGGCGCAACGACCAAGAGCCCAGAGCGACGACAGTGGCCATGACGAAGACCAACTTCGCAACGAAACTGATACTCGCTTCGTTCACTTGGGTAGCAGCCTGCAACACGCCGATGACGAGCCCCACGATGAGCGTGACGAGCAGCGCTGGACCTGCAACTTTGGCCGCGACGAGGAGTGCTTTGACGAATAATTCGGTGGCGCCATCGACGGTCATGCAAAACTCCTCAGCAAAGAGCCGACGACCAACCCCCAACCGTCCACCAGCACGAATAGCAGCAATTTTACGGGCAATGACAGCATCGTCGGGGGAACCATCATCATGCCCATACTCATGAGCAGTGAAGCCACGACGACATCGACCACGAGAAACGGCAACAGAACCATGACCCCCATTTGGAACGCGGTGGTCAGTTCCGAGACGACGAAGGCAGGCATTGCGATACGCATGGGAACGTCATCAGGCGTATTGGGCAGCTCGGCATTGGTGGTCGCATAGAACATCTGCAAATCCTGTTCACGTGTCTGCCTCAACATGAAGCGCTTGAGAGGAACACTGGCCCGTTCGAGCGCTTGGATCTCGGTGATCTCGTTACGCAAGTACGGCCGCATACCCGCGTCGTTCATTTGATCCACGATCGGTTGCATCGTAAAGAACGAAATGAAGATCGCCAAACCGATGATCACTTGGTTCGGTGGCGACTGTCCGGCACCAATCGCTTGCCGAACGAAAGAAAGCACGACGACGGTTCGGACGAACGAGGTCGTCGATAGAATCAACGCCGGCAGTAGCCCCAACACCGTCAAGATGAGGAGGAATCTTGAGCGATGGAACGAGTTGCTGATTGGAGAGAATTTCGCTCGGGTTCATACCTTGGGCCGATTCAATCGAGCAACCAATCCTTTTGCCTGCCCCTCGACATCGACGAGGTTGCTCGGTGAGGCAGGCTCTCGGTCTCGGGCCTGATTCGCCCCCGCTGCACTACTGCCAACGTAACGATCCTGTGTGGCGGCAGCGACCTCATCCACGGGCGCGGAAGGTTGCTTCTTGGCGCCCCGCTTTGGAGCGATTCCCATCGCGTCGGCCAACAGCTCCCGAAAGCGCGACGTTCCCTGCCCTGACTCGCGCTTGGAGGACTCCCCTTCGAAGTCACCTGCCGAAGTGTGCCGCGTCGCGAGATTTCGAGTCGGTTGTCCCTGCCTGGACGACACGACGGCCGCGCCGCGCGGCGACTCCCTCGGGAGTTCGCCGTCAGCCGAATCGCCGTCGAATCCTGCAACGCCCGGGTCTTCGTCGAGCCATCCGAGGTTCGTGATACTGACGTCCGTTGCGCCGAGCAGGAGTGTGCGACCTTGGACCTCGACGGCAACGAGCTGCGCTTTCGCCGACAACCGCGTCACCTGACGAATCCGCATTGCGGTGACGGAGGCTTGAGTGGGGCGCGGAGAGAGTCGGCGACGTCGCCAAAGCACGTAACCCGCAACGGCACCGAGCCCGCCAACCGCAACCCAACTGGTAATCGGCAGGCGCGCCGAAGTTCCGTTGACCGGCGTCGCCTTGGGGGGACGGCGGAGCCAATCTCGCGAGGGCGACGGACTTGGCCCAGCGCAAACCTCTCCCGCCGTCAAAATCATGACGATTGCCGCCATGGTTCCGACGCGCAGCAGCCGTATCATGGCTCCGTTCCCCCTCGCACGGAGCCGTCAGTAACCAAAACCTCCGTGAGCCGAACCCCGTACCGCTCGCCGACGACGACCGCTTCACCGCGCGCAATCAGTCGATTGTTCACGTAAATGTCGAGCGGATCGCCGTTCGCCTTGGTCAGCTCGAGCACCGAGCCCGGACCGAGCCGTAGCACCTCTCCAATCCGCACGTTTCGCCGTCCGAGCTCGACCGTGAGCTCGACGGGAACATCCATCACGAAATTCAGCCCTTCGATCCCCCGCAATGCCATGGCTGGGGAGCCTTCGGAGCCCGTCGCCTTGCGACCCGCGTCAGCAGCTGGGCTGGACGGAGTATCGATCTCGTTCATGGGCGTCCGTCGTTACAAGTATCGTGCCGTTCCACTAGCGAAGACACGATCGAAACGTCGGTGCCTAACCGTCGAGTCGTCCCTTGATTTCCACTGCGAGCTGCCCCCGCGAGACGACCGGGCGAGCAGCAAACTTTTCGAGCCCCCCGATACGAACAATCGCTGGGTCGTCCACGGCAGTATCCAACCGTACGACTTGTCCCACCTTTAGCTCGAGCACCGAACGCAATCCCATGCTCACCTTGCCGAGCTCGACACGCACTTCCAACGCGACCTCACGGATCGCTTCCGCCATTCTCGGATCAGCTGCCACGGGTGCGTCTTCGAGATGCTCCTTCGCCGCTGTCTCCAGCGCCTCGGCACTGATGGAAATGGCGATCGTGGGCTCTCCCGGCAACTGGTCCATCACGCAATCGACCTGTAGACCGTCGGCACCCGGCGGCTCCATGAGTTCGTCAGCGGCGCGGGCGTGCGAAGAGGCAATGGTGAATGTAAGACCAACTTCGTCGCGCACCGCAGCGCTGAAATCCTCGGCGAGCGAACGCGCAACACGAGCGACGACCGCTCGTTGCGCGAGCGTTAGTTCGTTGCCGAGTTCGCCGGTACCAGGAGTCTTGGCTCCAAGTGAACCCTCGAGGACATATTTCAGAGCCGACGCTCCGATAGTAAGACTTGCCCACGCTGGAAGCTCCTCTGCCTCGAGCACGACGTCGAAGGAGGGTCCCTCTTGATGTGTCGCACCTTCGTCGGCGGGATTGATGATGCTTACGGCCTGCGGCACGAGCCGCGAACGGGCTCGAACCAGAAAAGGTAACGTTCTACGAGCGGAGCGAGCAAATCGGGATGCCACCTGCGCCATCGCCTGCATGGCGGCGCGAAGTTGTCGCTCACGTCCCGTGAGATCTACGATCTGAGCCCCGAGCCATCCACTCGTTTGTTCGACTTGGGCCAGTTGCGGCCTGGTCCCGGACGATTGGATTCGCTGTGCTCGTTCATTGTGCAACAAAGTCGGTGATGACAATCCTCTGCACGTGTCGCTCGCCCATGGCTTTGACGATCCGTTCGTTGAGCTCCTTGGTGATGAGCTCGAACTGTGCCGGATCGGTCAACTCGTCGAAGGTTTTCGCCCTCAAGTAACTGATGGCGGATTCCCTTCCGCGCGGCATCAGTCGCTCGAACTCTTCCTTCGTTATCCCATCCTTGAGCTCGACGGTGACGCCAATCTTCATGTGATGCATCTGCGCTTGGCAATCGCGCACATCGACGATGATTGGCTGAAATGCCATTGGGTTTGGCGGCTTGTCGCTCTCGGCTTCGGGCGTCTCTTCCTGTGCTTCCGCACTCGGTTCGGCGTCCGCTTCGTCACCATGATGGCCCAGTAGGCGAGGTCCGAGGACCGTCCCGGCCACTCCGGCACCGACAATCAGTACCGAAGTGACCAGGACTCCTAGGAGTCGCTTTCGCGACTTCTCCACCACTGGCTGTTCTTTGCTGTCGTTCTCAGCCATTCACAGCCTCGTTTCACCCGAGCAACAAGTCTCGACCGACGACATTAACGCTTCAGACCTATGAGCTCCTGTAGCATTTCGTCGGCTGTGGTGATGGTTTTAGAGTTCGCGGAGAATGACCGCTGATGTTGAATGAGTCCTACGAATTCTTCGGCAAGATCGACGTTGGACATCTCGACCGCGCCCGAAGAAGCTGCACCGCGTCCGCCGCTTCCCGCAACACCGAAGGCCGCGGGACCGCTCTCGCGAGTGTCAATCCAGAGACTCTGGCCGGCACGACCCAAGCCATCGTTGGACCGGAACTTGGCGATCGAAAGCTGCGACAACGCAAGCTTCTGACCATTCGTGTAGAGCCCCATGACGACGCCTTGTCCATCGATGGCGATCCCCGAGAAGTCACCTGCGGCGTAGCCATCTTGAGAATGGGAGGACACGTTGGATGCAGAGGAGTATTGGGTTAGGCCATCCATCCCGGTTCCGCCTGCAGCAATCGATGTGCCGAGATTGAGCGTGATGGTCTGTCCACCCGTTGCGCCGAGGAAGTCGACCGACACCGTGTTGCCTGTCACGGTATCGAGTGCGCCGTCCGTCGTGTACGTCAGGTTGCCGGTGCCAACCTCGACGTTGGTTCCTGGCGCTGGCGGGTTCGTCTCGTCACCCGAGACGAGCGCATGTCAGTCCCAAGTGCCGTCCGCGGTCTTGCGGAAGTAGACGTCCATCGTGTGCGCTTGACCCAAGGAATCGTAAACCGTGAGTGTATCCGAAAAGTTCGCGGTATTCGCGGGATCTTGCGCGTCCCAAGCCAAAGTAGGCACCTGATCGGCGCTATCGAGATTGGCCACGATATCCGCCGCAATCGTCGCACGCGGAGGCAGCGCCGCGGTTGGCGCCTTTACCGAGGAAATGCTGGCAGCGAAGGTTCCGTCGCCGTTGGCGGCGTATCCTTGCACCTGAAGACCATTCGGATTGACGAGATAGCCGTCCTTGTCCAGGGTGAATTGACCGGCGCGGGTGTAGAAGTTCCCACTGATTCCGTCAACGGTACCCTTGACGGCGAAGAACCCATCGCCACTCAATGCTACGTCGGTGGCAATGCCCGTATTGGTGATCGTGCCCTGCGTGAACATCTGCTGAATATCGCCGATGCGCACCCCGGAACCGGGAGACTCGACGAGGTACCGGCCAGGATCGAATGACCGAGTACGTCTTGGAAAATGGCCCGCTGTCCTTTGAAGCCGACCGTGTTCACGTTGGCAATGTTGTCTCCTATCACACCGAGGGCCTCTCCCTCGGCACGCAGGCCGGACACGCCTGAGTACATCGCTTTGAGTACCATGAATTCCTCCTAACTATCTTGTTGCTCGTTTGTGGTGTTGTGTGTCATTCACGGGCCGGTTGGTGGAGAATCGACCCGGAGGAGATCTGAGACCGGCGCAGAGGCGCCATTGTCGAGTTGAAGAACGGGATAGCCTAATAGAACGAGATCCCGGTGATGATGCCTGAGGTCTGCATGTCGACCGGCACGGCGAGCATTCTTGATCTTCTTCGCTGTCACGGAAACGGAGTAGCTACCTTTTGGTTGCAGGTTTCCTGCCGAGTCACGTCCGTCCCATGCGACTTTGACGTAACCTGCATTCTTGCCGCCAACGTTGAGCGTACGAATGACCTCGCCCTTAAAATTCGCAGATACTGACGGTCGTGGTGGCTCTATTGCCGCCGAGAGTGAAACCCAAAGATGCGGTCCCGCCGTTACCGTCGGTCGTGACGACCGAACCTTTGACGGTTGCTTTTTGGCCAACCATGCTCAAAACCTGGGCATTCGATTGTCCTCAAGACTGAACCGTCAACAGGTCGAGTCTGTCATTGATACCCATCGATTGCTCGAGATTCGAGAACTGCGCGAGCTCGGCCACGAACTGTGTGTTGTCCTGTGGCTTGAGTGGGTCTTGGTTTTTGAGCTGCGCCACCAGTAACTTCAGAAATTCGTCTCGACCAAGCGTCGACTCCGCTCCGCTGAGTAGTCCGAAACTCGTACGCTTGGCTCGTCGTGGTTGTCGCTGAAGTCGCAGATGTTGTCGTCATCTCGGTTACCCAATGAGGTTGATGCGGCGAGTCTTCTTCTTTCCCAGAGTGGGATTGGAGGCGGCATCGGCCGCATCCTTCAGGCGCCTAAGACGATTGCTTGGTGCCACCTTGGTCTGAGCAAGAACGGTGCCGAGTTCGTTCATGCGCACGATTCCTCGAGGCTGCCAACGCTCTGTCCCCCGCTTTCCAGTGCTCGACGGACGGCATTTGCCTCGTTTCGGAGCGCAGAGACGACGCGCCCATCGACTGCACCGAGCAGAATCCGCAATCCCTGTTCGGCCCTCTCGATGACGAGGGACACCTCTCCAAACTCCTTAGTATTTACGCGGATTTGAATACGTTCGATCTCACTCGTGCCAGTGCCCTTGCCGGACGGCGATGTGGAACTTTCAGCAATGACTTCGCCGAGTGCGCGAGGATCCTGCGTCAGGACTCCAACACTTTGCCGCCAACCCTCTGGCGCGACGGGTGCCGACCCGAACTCGAGCCCGACCGGCGGCAGAGGTGGTTGAACTTGCGGATTGAGTAGACATCCGGCTACGACCGACGCCCATCGCTCGAGTTCCTCTTCGTCGCTCTCACGTGTTTCGGTTGCACCCCCGGCAGGGAGGTCCACTGGCGTGGCCATCGACAATTCGCGCCTGTTCATCGACTCACCTCGATTCACTCTTCGTCGGTGTCTGGCCGCCGTCGCTGTCCAAATTCATCGGACAGTTTCTGCTCGACACGCAACTCTCTTCTCAGTTGTTCCTCTGCAAGTCGCTCGTCGAGAAGTTCGATCTTCTTCTTGTCCATCCGCGCAACGACGACCTTCTGCAGACTCTCTTGAACGGCGGCTTCCGCCGAATAAACCTGCCCCGTTGCACGTCCGAGGGCCCCACGACGATACGCAAGCCACTGCTCGGCCTCGATCCAGGCCCCCACGTCCGTTACCTGCGTCGCCAACTGCGCGCGATGTTCGCTCGCGACGAGCAAGCGTTCGGACTCCTTCTCGGCTGCCGTCTTGGCTTGCGCCAATTTCTCTCTCGAACGCGCCAATGCCCCTGCACTCTTCTCGAGCGCCTGCTCGCGCAACTCGAGGACCTTTTGGATCTTTTTTCGCTTCGAGTTCATCGCCTGTCACCTACGTGGCTCATCTTTGCCAGCAGTTGCAGTCGAGCACGGGCGTCGACGAGCGGCGTTCGATCGCCAACGGTTTGACGCAAAAAGGCATCGAGCTGAGGCATGAGCTTGATGGCGAGTTCCACTCTCGGATCGCTTCCAGCTTGGTAGGCACCCATTTCGAATGAGATCCGCCGCTTCACGGTAGGCCGCGAGGAGCTCGCGGACTGAATTCGCCGAACGAAGTACGAGTTCTGGAGCGATCTCGGGTGCAAGACGAGAGATACTCTGCAGCACGTCGATGGCCGGATAGTGCCCCTTTTCGGCAAGCGTCCGAGACATGACGATGTGACCGTCAAGAATTCCGCGCACTGCGTCTGCGATCGGATCCGACATGTCGTCACCCTCGACGAGTACCGTATAGAGCGCAGTGATCGTTCCCGCGTGAGCACCCGTTCCGGCGCGCTCGAGCAGTCGTGGAAGCGCCGCAAAGACACTCGGAGGGTATCCCTTCGTGGCGGGAGGTTCGCCAGCGGCCAGTGCTGCCTCACGGAGCGCCATCGCGAAACGCGTTACCGAGTCCATGACGAGCAGAACCGTCTTGCCCTGATCTCGAAAATACTCGGCGATTGCCGTCGCAGCCTCTGCGCCGCGAGCTCGAAGCAGCGGAGGCTGGTCGCCCGTCACAGCCACGACGACACTACGAGCGAGACCATCCTTGCCCAAGGAATTTCGGATGAAGTCGTTCAACTCACGACCTCGTTCCCCGATGAGACCGACCACGTTGACGTCGGCCTGACTGGACCTACAAATCATGCCGAGCAGGGTGCTCTTTCCCACGCCGGCTCCGGCAAATATGCCCATGCGTTGGCCGATGCCGACCGGCAGCATGCCGTCAATCACGCGAACACCCGTTGCAAACTGTTGAACGATGGGTTTGCGCTCGAAAGCCGAGGGGGGCGAAGCGTGAACTGGGTAGTGCGTGCTCGTCGAGATAGGAGGACCGCCATCCATTGGACGACCGAAGGCGTCCACGACTCGTCCCAGCAATTCTTCCCCTGCCAAGACGGTCGCTCCACGATGGGTGTGCCGCACCTTCGCACCCTGTCTGATTCCGGATAAGGAGCCCAACGGAGTGGTGACCAACCGTTCCGCACGAAACCCGATGACCTCGACTTCAACGGAGGATGTCCGCGAAGTTTCGATAATCAAGGTGTCTCCGACTGCCGCCCGTAGCCCGCCGACTTCCACGATTAGCCCAACGACTTCGAGCACGATCCCTTCGGGATGGTGAAGTGGTGCGTTGCGACATCGTTCGATGACCGACTCGAGCATGCGTTACGTGTCCTCCTCGGCGTCGATGGCTTCGAGAACGGAATCGAGACGCGCCTCGATGGATTCGTCTACGCGTCCGATGTCGGATTCCACGACGCAACCGTACTCGGGAAGGCTCGGATCGATGCTCAACTCCGCAGCGATACCGCTCGTCGTGAGCTGCTCGCTGACCATGACCGCCATCATCGAAAAGCCCGTCCCGAGCTGAATCCTAATCTTGTCTCGAGAGGCGAGAGCGTCGATACCTTCGCGAACGAGATCGTTCACGAGTTCCGGTTGAGTCTTGAGCTCTCGCGCGATCACGCGCCTTGCGATGAGCACGGCCAACTCGATGAGCCGCGGCTCTGCTCCATAAAGCAGGTCGCGTCTCGATTGATCCAGAGCTTCGATGGCCTCAGCGAGTACTGCCCTACCGTTGTCGAGCAACTCGGCGTGCGCCCGCTGCGCTGCACGCTCTGAAATGATGGCTTCGAGCTCCGACGGACTCATGCTGCTGCGCGAGTTGGACGGCCTGGATGGGCGATAGCTCGATGCACGCGTACCAATGGCATGCTCCAACGCCGCCGTAGTCTGCTCGACATCGATGCGTGGAGCCCCAACCGATCCCTCGCGAATTTGCGGGCGAACCGACACCGGACGAGCGGACCCGGGTCGGGACGGCAAGGGTCGGCCAGATTTCGTTCTCGGCACCGCGGCGCCTGCGGGCTCGCGCTCTCCGGCAACTTCCGCTTTGGGCATTTCGCGTGCGAGCCAAGACGGCACGCGGCGCTCTTTCGTGCCTACGTCGGCAAAGTGTGCGGGGGCAGCGCGCTCCGTCGGACGACGGTCGCGAATCATACCATGCCATGGTCTTCCTCGAGAGAAATGACGCCTTCTGCAGCGAGCATCAAGGCTTGTTCGACGATTTCTCGTTGGGCGGCTTCGACATCTGCGAGTTTCACTGCGCCGAGAATCTCCAAGTCCTCGCGAAGCCGGTCTGCAGCGCGCTTGGACATGCTGGCGAAGACCTGGTCGCGAAGTTTTTCGCTCGCGGTCTTCAGTGCGAGCACGAGCTTGTCCGAAGGAACTGACTCGAGAAGACTCCGCAGGGACTTTGCGTCGAGCATGCTGAGATCCTCGAAGGTGTACATGGCGCGCCGAATCTCTGTCGCTAAATCCGAATCCTCCTCCGCGAGGTTGCCGAGCAAGAGCTCTCCGGTTTCGCGGTTCATGTGCCGCACGAGCGCGGCGCTCTTCGCTACACCGTCGACGCTGATGAGCGCTTCCGTTCCGGCTTGCGGAAGCTCGGCCGTGAGCGTTGCAGCCACTTCTTCCAGTAGTCCTGCCGGGATTTCGCTCATTTTTCCGAGCCGCTCCAGGATCCCAGGGCGTTTCTCCTCAGGTAATTGCTCGAGGACGCGAACGGCTTTGTTCGTCGGGATCTGCGAGAGAATCGCCGCGATGAGCTGCGGGTGTTCGTGCTCGAGCACAGCGGCTAGGGAGCTTTCGTCTGCCGAGGCGAGCTTCGCGAGGGATGATTGCGGACCGTCGACGAAGATTTCCTGAGTCTTGGCTTCACCCAAGGCCTTCGTCGCGATGCGACGAAGGTAACGAACGCCCCCCTTGGGAACGGCGATGGCCTCTTGACTGTGCGACAGGAACTCCTGGTATACGGAGTCGAGCGCGCTGGCCGGCACGGCGCGCATGACCGTCGCCACCTCACGTAATTTGCGCAAGTCATCCATGTCGAGCTCTGCGATGATGGGCGCGGCCGTCGCCTCATCCAGAGACAGCAACATCAACACGGCTTTCTCGGGACCCGTTAGCTCCACGAAGGAAAGATTCGTTGCTAGATTCGTGCCGCAGTCGCCTGAGCCGTGGGAGCGTTCAGCCACTTACGAATCACGATGGCTGCGGTCGCTGGGTCCTCCGAAGCCACTTGTAGGGCCTTTGCACGACGTGCAGGTGCGTCGAGGAGATGACTCTCGGAGGGTTGCCCGCTTGACGCTCCCGCCTCGAGCGCACGAGCGCCCTCCGCACCGGCGAGTGCCGAGGGCTCCGCAGCAAGGCCGTGCAACTGTACCGTCCGTCGCAGCGCCACGGCCGCTTCGTTCTCGCGCACCGACTTCGCCTTCGCTGCACGCTTCCGCCAAACGAGCACCGTCACCGCGACGAACAAAACCAAAAGGAGTGCGGCCAAGTATGGCAGATACTTTCGCCACGCGGGAACTGGCGCCGATGCGGAAGTGTCGCCGAGTTCCGCGAGAATGAAGGGTGCAGAATCGACCTTCAGGCTGTCGCCACGCTCGACGTTGAATCCGACGGTGCGTTTGACGAGCTCCTCGAGCTTGGCGATCTCCTGAGGACTCCGAGACACGGCAATCGGCTTGCCTGAACGCAATTCCGTGCGGTCGTTCAAGAGAACGGAGATGCTCAGGCGCTCGATTTCGCCAGGGGGCGTAGTAGTCTTTTGACTTACCTTGTCGACTTCCCAGTTTCGCGTTTGACTCAGCCGACCCACGGAACCGGGCCCGCCTGGACTCTCCGTCGCTTCAGCCCCGGGTTGGCGCGCATCGGGTAGATTCGTGAGCGCCCCCGGCACGCCAGCGACGCCCGGCGCACCGTTGCCGCTACGCTCTTCGGTGCGGTTTTCACTGCGCAAAGCGGTCTTCGCAGGTTCGTAGTGCTCTTCTACTTTTTCCTTGGCGGAGGTGTCCAAATCGACGGCAATACGCACCTCGGCATTTCCGGTACCGACGACGCGTTCCAGCTGTGACCGGGCCGCCGTTTCCAACTGCGACGCCATCGCCATGGCTCGTTCGGAGCCCATGTCGTCGGAGGTGCCCATGTCGACGTCGTTGTCGCCAGTATTCGGGCGATGAAGCGTCACGCCATCCGTGCTCACGACGGAGACGCGATCGCGTCGAAGACCGGGAACGGCGGCAGCGACCAAATGGACGATACCAGCGACCTCACGCTTTCCGAAGCCCTGTGGATTGGCCAATTTGAGTACGACGGAAGCCGACGGCTGCGATTCCTTCGCAACGAAGAGGCGCCGCTCCGGCATGACCAAGTGCACGCGAGCCGCTTTGACTCCATCTATGGTCAAGATGGAGCGCGTGAGTTCGCCCTCCAACGCGCGACGAAGGCTGACCTGTTGCTCGAACTCCGTCGCCCCAAGCTGGTTCTTGTCGAAGAGTTCGAAACCAATCCCTCCGCCCCGCGGGAGCCCGGAAGACGCGAGTTCGAGCCGCAACGGCGCGATCCGCTCCTCGGGCACCAGGATCCCCGTCCATCGGCGTCGAGACGATGGGGAACCTGAGCGGACTTCAGCTTTTCGACGATGGCGGAGGCGTCTTGGGGCTCGAGGTTCGTGTAGAGATAGCCGTAAGTTTTCTGATTGCCGACGAGGATGACGAGCAGCATCGCGAGCAGGGCAATCCCGGTGACTGAAACCAACGCAATCCGTTTGGGGGTCGGGAGCCCTTTCCAAAAGGTGGCAACTTGCTTGAGAAATGCCCGCAGTGCGTCCATTGGTTACGTCAGATTTGCATCCGCCAGAGCTCGTAGAAGGCGTCCGTGACCTTGTTGCGTACGGAGCCCAGGAACTTCATTTCGATGTCGGCTTTGCCGAGTGCAATCATGGTGCCGTGGATGTCGTCGCGTGCGCCCGCAGCAAACGCGCCTGACATCGCGTCAGCAACCTTTGCCGTTGCATTGGCGCTGGATACGACGCCCTCCATCACCTCGCCGAAATTCGGGGTACCGTCGTGGAGTTCGACGGTCTTCGTTCCATCACGAAACTCCTCGACGTGTGGAAGCGTCGCAGAGATGGGAACAATACCCGACATGATTCGATTAACGTCCAATCTCGATGGCTGACCTTGCCATCTGTTTGACGGTCTCGATGGAACGTGATCCCGGCTTCGTATGCCCTCGAAGCAGTGATCATGTTCACCATTTCCTCGACGGCGTGGACGTTCGGGTATTCGACATAACCTTCGGCATTGGCGTCAGGATGTCCAGGTTCGTACACCATGGTGCCAGGACGCTGGTCTTCGACGATGCGCTGCACCTGAACGAGAGAGACGCCCTGGGCCGTGGAGGGCTCGCCACGAAGCCGCTCGATGTCCACGGCTTCGAACAACGGGTCCAATCTCTTGTAAGGCCCCCCTTCTGGCGTACGCGTCGTGCGAACGTTGGCCAGATTCGACGCCACGGTATTCATGCGAACACGCTCCGCAGAAAGACCGGATGCCGCTACTTCCAATGCGCTAAACACGCCCAGCATGAGGATTACCTTCAACCTTTCCCGTCGTTCGCAGCCCAGGCGAGCCCTTTGAGCTCTGAAGCCGTGAGAGCGGATACGACCTCGTATCGCAGATGGTTGGCCGCTAACTTCGCGGACTCTCGGTCCATCGAGACGTAGTTTCCATCGTTGCCTGCGCCTGCCGTCAAATCCTCGAAAACGCGCCCTGTGCGACTGTTCGAGCCTTCTCCGCGAGCGGACAGGTGCTGCGGATTGGTGCGCTCGAGCATGACGTTCAAAACACTGGCGAAGTCACCTCGAATGACTCGAGCCAAGTCATTCGGATGGTACCCAGGCGTATCGACGTGGGCGACGTTCGAAGCAATCACGTTGTGCCGCTCGAGGTGGTAATCGAGCGACGACTGAAGCGGAACGATGCCGGAGAAGAAATTGGGCACGACCGGACCAAAGCACTCCGCGTGCCAGCTCAATCCACCTAACGACAACGGTCTACCGAGACCGCAAAGCACCGACAAAAGAATCCAAAGCGCGTGGGCAAATTTTCTCTCCAGGTTCTCGAACATCAACCGTTCCGGGATTCGTCACGGAGAACGAGCACCTGAGTACTTCCGTTCAGCTGGGTCATCGGGTAGAACCCCTGGGTTTCCGAGAACCCCCCACTCCAAAGGATTGGGGCAAAGGATCACACCCCTAAATTTCGTGATTATTCCCCGGATTGTTCCGGCTTCACGAAGCTGTTCCTGGGTCTCGGCGTACCCGCTGTTCACGTCAGGTTCGTGACAGGCCTCGAGGCCACCGCAGGTTTGTCCGCGTCGAAATCGACGCGACAAGAATCCTGGCACTCCCCTTGCTCTGTGCTTCGCCGCGGCTCGCGTGGCGGAAGTAGCCATTGCGCAAGCCGAGTTCACGGACTCACGACTGGGGAGACTGGTATGGCATTGGCGAGCATCGTTCCCAACTACGATTGGACTTCTTCTCTCGAGCTAAACGACGACAATCGAGCTAGCGGAGTGACGGAAGTCTATTCGGGGTTGGACGGCGCTCTTACGCAACGCCCCTCAGTTTTCCCGCCTCATTCCATGGAAGGCGTCGTCGGCGCCGCCGAAGGGCTCGTCGAGAATCTATCGCGTCATCGATCGTGTTGCCGATACGAACTGTACGGTGCTCGTCACTGGAGAAAGCGGCACTGGCAAAGAACTCGTCGCGCGAGCGGTACACCAAGCGTCGAGCCGCGCACGCGCCCCCTTCGTTGCCGTGAACTGCGGCGCCATCCCGGAAAACCTCCTCGAGAGTGAGTTGTTCGGACACGCAAAAGGGGCATTCACCGGAGCCTATGCGTCAAAGACGGGGCGCATCGGACAAGCGCAAGGAGGCACCCTGTTCCTCGACGAGATCGGAGAACTTCCGCTCTCGCTCCAGGTCAAACTCCTTCGAGTCCTCCAATCCCGTGAATACTCGCCGGTCGGCGACAGTCGAATCGTAACGGCAGACGTCCGCGTCGTCGCGGCAACGAACATGGATCTCGAACAGGCTGTCAGAGACGGCACGTTCCGCGAAGATCTCTACTACCGGCTCAACGTCATCCACGTAACGGTGCCGCCGCTCCGTGAACGCAGTGGGGACGTGCGAAAGCTCGTGCAGCATTTTCTCGAGCGTGCGAAGGACCGCACGGGACGCACCTCCGTCACTTCGGTGTCTCCCGGCGCGATGGCGTTGCTCGAGCAATACAACTGGCCCGGCAACGTCCGTGAGCTCGAGAACACGATCGAGCGAGCCGTGCTGCTCTGCCGCACGGACACGATTCAACCACGCGATTTGCCAGCCAAGGTTTGCGGCTTACCGACTGAGGACCGAAAGAGCGCAGGAAAACTTCCCGATACGGGTATCGATCTGCGCAACGCGGTCGAGTCTTTCGAAAACAACCTGATTCGACAAGCACTCGAGCGCACTCGCTGGAACAAGAATCAAGCCGCCCGTCTGCTCGGCCTCAATCGGACGACATTGGTGGAAATGCTCAAGCGCAAACGTATCGACGCAGCTTGAGCCACCACGCAGAGCGCGAACCTTGGTTCGATCTGGTCCGAAACTTGCCATCTAGAGAGCACCGTGAGGGCCATTCCGAATCGAACAATGCATCGCGCTGGACGAACGGCGCTCGCACTCGCTATCTGGTTCTGGGTAGGCAATGCGCGAGCCGAGGGATGGCTCATGAATGGCGTCTTTGCCCTGGGAACGGGACTGCAAGGCGGTGATCCCGGCAATGGCTCCGTCGCGTGGACTCGTGCACGAACCCGCATTCTCTCGGGAGTCGATCTCCGCAACGACGAAGCCCGCTCGGATGGGATGGGGTTTTACGGGTTCGTGGAGATCGAGCGGCGCGCATCGTTCGGAGGCGAGCTCAGGTACCAACGCTGGTGGACCTCGACGATCTCCTTTCACGCTAGCATCCTCGGGATCGCCGTTCCGGACACGATGCTCGGGCTTGGGGTCGGCGCGCGCATCGGCTTTCCGATTGGCAAGAAGGCAACGTTGTTCTTGGAGCCGGGATTCGCCGCTTTTCCCATCGGGAGCGATCTGCCCGGAAGCAGCGTGATCGTTTGGGGAACTCTGGCGGGAGGAATCGGTGTCGCGTTATAATTTCCTTTGGTCCATGTCGTGCTTGCTCGTCTGTGTCGACGGCAGTGGATGTGCGAGCTCGGGCAGTTGCATGCGCCATACGGATTGCTCGGCGGATGCGCGATGCATCGATGGCACCTGCACGGTTCCACCGGAGGCCTCAGCCGGATCTGCAGGCGTTTCCGGCGGAAGCACGGACGCCGAGAACGGTGGCGCCGCAGGAGGTGCTGGGGGAAACGCCGAGAACACGGGCGGCACGTCGAACGGAGGGGCAACGACGGCAAAGGGCGGAACGGTGGGCACGACCGCAGGCACAACGTCGACCGGCGGCAGCGCAACGGGAAGCTCCACCTGAACCGTGAAGCACGCGTCCATCGAATGAAGCCCGGAGGCCATGAGGTCGTCCGGCAAGGTCGCGAGCATCCGAGGACTTGTATTCGGAACCGCGATGCCCTGCGTCTTTTTTCTGCGACGCGACGCTGTGGTACACGAGAGGCCAACGTCGGTCTTCGAGCGACTCGGGCGCGTCGAACGCTCCTACGCGTCGGCGTCGCGAGCACTCACCCGACCTCCGCTCCCGACCTTGCGGCGATCGCATTCGTCAGGTGTCAGTTACCCGACACCACCCCGTCGTCACCTTGACGAGCCGCGTCGATGGCGTTCGAGCGAGGCGGCAATTGCCAGCCCGTAAGCGCACTCCCGAATCACATCGAGCAAGGCCACGGCGCGGTTGGCATCTCGACGTCCAGTGGCACCGAGGTTGCAAAGACGCTCCTCAACATGTTCCGTGCTCTACACGTCGCCGCGACCGGAATGGCAGCGCAGGAGACCCAGCTCGAAGGGATCTCCAACAACATCGCCAACGCCAATACGATTGGCTACAAGAAGCAACGGATCGACTTTCAGGACCTGCTTTATCAGCAGATCCGCGCTCCAGGAGCACCAACGAGCGCAACGACGATGAACCCCACGGGACTTCAATTGGGAGGTGGAGTTCGCGTCATTGGCACGACTCGAATGTTCGGACAGGGCACGCTCACCCAGACCAATAATCAATTCGACGTCGCCATCGAGGGGAACGGCTTCTTTACCGTACAGCAACCGGACGGCACGCTCGCGTATACGCAATCGGGCACGCTCCACGTCGATGGCGCCGGACGCGTCGTCACTGAAGAAGGTTTGCCGCTCAATCCTCCCCTCTCGATTCCGAGCAACGCAGTGTCCGTATCGATCAGCGCGACAGGCAAAGTGACGGCAATGGTGAGTGGGGAGCAAAACCCGGTCGAGGTCGGTGACATAACGATTGCCAACTTCATCAATGCGGCCGGACTACGTTCCATCGGACACAATCTATTCATGCCGACACCCGCCAGTGGAGAAGCACAAATTGGCGTCCCAGGCGAGGAGGGTCGAGGAACTCTGATGCAAGGCTCGGTGGAGAAGGCCAACGTCGACATCGTCGAAGAAATGATTGGCCTCATTTCGGCGCAACGCGCCTACGAGATCAACTCCAAGGTCATCACGACAGCCGACCAAATGCTCCAGGCGGCAACCCAACTCCGATGATCACGCGCCCCCGACTTCGACCCATAATCGTCCTGGTGCTCGGGCTCATTACCGGCCCTGCCTGGGCCGAACGCGTTCACGTGACGCAGAATGGTCGAATCCTGCTGGGCGAACTCGTATCTGGGCTTCCTGAGCCTGCAGCGGCACTCGAGCTCGGCGCAGCGCCGAAACCAGGCACATCTCGACTCTTCGACGCCGACGAACTCGAACGAGTACTGCGCGAGGTCGGGTCGCCACGGGATTTGGCCGAGTCCGTACGGGTCGTACGGGCAACGAAACGTTGGTCGCAGAAGGAGTTCGTGGAGTGGGCGGCTCCGTCGATTACCGAGGGGCTACCCACTCACGCCACGCTGGTTCGGTTGGAGCCACCACGGAGCTTGGTTACCTCGACGAAGGTGACGATTGGAACGATCGTGATTGGCCAGCTCCCCAAACGACGAGGTTCCGTGCAAACCAGCGTTGTCATCGAGCTTCGCTCGGACGGCATGCTCGAGCAGCGGCTTTCGGTACCCATGGTTTTGGAGCTCGCAAATCCCCCTGCCGCCGTAAAAATCCCTCGTGGCCAAAGCATTACGGTAACCGTCGCGCTCGGTGCGACCCGAGTGAGTGCTTCGGCTACGCTGTTACAAGAGGCCGCGGTCGGGAGCACCGCGCTGTGCCGCATCGTGCGAACACAAAAGGTACTGCGAGTTCGTCTCGATTCCCCCACGACGGCCGAGGTAGCAGAGAAATGAAACCGTGGAGCATCCCATTGCTCGTTGGCATCGGCCTCACCACGCTCGCCGCAGGCTGTGGACCGAACCACATCCAGCCGTTCACACCGCGGGATCGCAAGTACGAAGCAGGCGAATACGAAGCCTCTAAAAAGCAATCGAAACCTGCTACGGGCTCGATTTATTCCGAAGCACAAGCGGGATATCTCGAGGACACACGTGCCCTCCGTACGGGCGACGTCGTTCACATCCGAATCGACGAACAAGCAGATGCGCAAGGTGGAGCTACGACCAATCTCTCGAAGGAGTCCAGCCGGGAAAACAAGATCGAGTCGTTGCTTGGCTTGATGCCTGCCATGAAGAAGGCGTATCCGAACATCGATCCCGAAAACCTGCTCACACTTGCGTCTAGCTATGACTTCAACGGCGAGGGAAAGACGCAACGCGCTGGACGACTCAAAGGAAGCATTGCCGTTCGCGTCAAGTCGACGCTACCGAATGGCGATTCGTTCGTCGAAGACACCAAGGTGGTGATGATCAACCATGAGGAGTATCATCTCTACATCTCTGGCGTCGTTCGCCCCGCGGACATCGAAGGTGACAATACGGTTGCATCGTCCCTCATCGCGGATGCGAGAGTCGAATTCACGGGTCGCGGTGACATCAACGACCAAGTCGAACGCGGCTGGCTCAACAAGTTCCTCGACTTCATCAATCCATTCTGAGTATGAAAAACGGACTCACCCGATTCCTGCTCTCGTCCTTGGTTGCATTGGTGACCCTCCTTTCGAGCGGCCTGGCCAAGGCGGATCGACTCCGCGATCTCGTGGATGTCGTGGGCGCGCGGGACAATCAATTGGTCGGCTACGGAGTCGTCACGGGTCTGACGGGTACGGGTGACGATATTACGGCGCCCTTCGCAGCGCAGTCCCTTCGGGCATTGCTTCGCCGATTGGGCGTGCAGATCGACAACCGGCAGCTTCGACTGCGCAATGTGGCCGCTGTCGTAGTAACTGCGACGATTCCGCCATTTGCGCGAAATGGCTCGCGACTCGACGTCACCGTATCCTCTGTCGGTAACGCGCGCTCCTTGCGCGGAGGCATTCTGGTACAGACGCCTTTACGTGGTGCCGATCGAAAGACCTACGCGGTTGCTCAAGGTGCACTCGTCGTTGGCGGATATAGCGCGAGCGGAGCTACGGGGTCGAGCCTGACCGAAAACACGACCAACACTGCGAGGATCCCGTCTGGAGCGCTCATTGAGCGCGAGATCGAGACCTCCTTTGCCACGGACGGGAAATTGACGCTTGCGCTACGCACCCCAGACTTCGGCACCGCTAGCCGTGTCATGGAAGCCGTCAACAAGTCGCTCGGCGACGGGACGGCTCAGGCCGTGGATGGCGGAGCAATCGTCGTCAAAATCCCGGACAAGCACAAGCAGGCGCCGGTGCTCCTCATCGCCGAACTCGGCAACCTCGAAGTCGAGACCACGACCAACGCGCGAGTCGTCATCAACGAACGAACGGGCACCGTCGTTGCCGGTGGCGAAGTGAAGCTCTCTCCTGTCGCCATCGCGCAGGGTGGCATCACCATCAGCGTGCAGGAGCAACCCGCGGTGGTGCAACCAAACGCGTTTGGCGGCGGGAACACGACGAGAATCGATCAGACTCAGGTCAACGCCCAAGAACGCGTACCGCCTGCAATGTCGTACATCGCCGGAGCGACCTCCCTCGCCGAGGTAGCACAAGCACTCTCGACCTTCGGAGTGTCGCCGCGCGAGATGGCGAGCATTTTGCAAGCACTTCGAGCAGCCGGCGCGTTGCGCGCCGAAATCATCGTGCAATGAACCCTATCTCGGCACTTCCTGCGTTCGTTCCCGCCGCTGCAATGGCAACGACGGGCGGAAAAGCGCCGGATGCAATAACAAGACGGGCCGACACTCCAGCAGAAGGACGTGAGGCGCACGCCATCGAGGAAGCGGCGCGGGACTTCGAAGCCGTCTTCCTTCGACAGATGTTGTCGTCGCTGGAACGAACCACCCGCGTCTCTTCCAAAGGCAATGCCCCTTCGGGCCAACAGGCCTACGGCTCGATGATTGTCGACGCCGTGGCGGATGCCGTGGCGAAGGCGGGCGGTTTGGGGGTGGCAGACATGCTCGCCGCGACCCTGGCCGAACGCACTAACGTAAGTTTAGCTAAGAATACCAAGGAGTACGCAAATACCGATCCGAGCACGAAGCTCGGACCCTCGCCAGCGGAGAGGAAGCCGGCCACAGAACCGCTTTCCGTCTCCGAAGACGTCAGAATCTCTCCTCAAGGCTTATCCCGAGTAGCCGTTCCCAGAACTGAGATTCGAGCGTCCGCTGCCCCAATCAAGGGACCGCTGGCCGATCGGAGGATCCCATGACGACTCGCATTACGTCCAACCCCGCGCTGGATGCGTACCAACGGATGGCCGTATCGAAGGTTGGCGGAACACGCCAACCACAGAAGGCCACCGCAGCTGATGGAGAAAACGGCGGCGCAGGCTCCCAGCAGATCGCCAAAGTCACGATTTCTTCGGAAGCGAGACAACTTGCGGCGGGAGCAACACAGGGCTCGATGAACGTTCAGAAGGTCCAACGGCTCAAGGCCGAGGTCGACACGAAGTCGATTCAATTCGACTCGGCCAAAATTGCAGAGCGGCTCGTCGCTGCGCTGGGATGACACAGTCTCTCGGCAGCCGAAACGCGCCGCCGGTCATGACTGACGGGGCACATCATGCAGGAGGCATTACACACTCAATCAGTGGATGACTTGCTCGAATCACTCGAGCAAGTGCTCTCGGAAGAGCGCACGGCGCTGGTCAAAGTCGATGCCGAAGGCATCGAACGTGCTGCACGGCGCAAGAGTGAGCTCGGCGACGCTCTTGCGGGGCGTTCACCCGAACTCACGAGCGCACACCGAGCGCGACTCGCATCCATCCATCAGAGTGTGCGGCATAACATCGTCTTGCTCGTCCATGCGAGAGAATACGTCCAAACCACGCTTTCCCTCGTAACGGGCCAGGTTCCTACGCTTCGCCCATTCGCCAAACCCGTAGCCGAGGCCGTTCGGCTCGACCTGCGAGGCTGACCATGGCAGGTCTCACCAGTCTACTCAACACGGCACGAGACGCACTGAGTGCACAGTCATTCGGACTCGGCGTCGCTGGCCAAAATGTGGCGAACGCCAATACGCCTCTCTACGTACGTCGAGAAGCCGTCATTCAGACGAGAGCACTCGGTACGCAAAGTGCTGGAACGGTCGAGACTCTTGGGATCCGACGCGCGGTGGATGCCTACGCAGATCGACGTTTCTTCGAGGCAAGCTCGAACAATGCCGCCGCGTCTCAATACGACAGCGAGCTGCAACAGATCGAGACGGCATTCAACGATCTGGGCGGGACCGGTCTCGGCACCTCCCTCGACGCGGTGTTCAAGTCCTTTCAGCAATTGGCGGCGCGTCCCGACGACACCACCGTACGCGCCGAACTGCTGGACAAGCTCGACGTCTTTGCTTCGCGCTCCAGGCAAATCGGTGACACGCTCGCAACTCAGCGCACCGACATGTTGGAACGAGCCAAAGACGTCACGCGCGAAGCGAGCCTGCGCGCCCAAGAGATTGCAAAGCTCAACGAGAAAATCGTGTTCGCGCGGCAAAACGGCGAAGATGCCGCGGACCTGATCGACCAGCGCAACAAGAAGCTCCTCAATCTTTCCGAGCTCATCGACACACGAACCGTCGAAGGGGCCAATGGCTCTGTCATGGTGCAAGCAGGTGGGACGACGCTGGTCGAAGGCTCCTACGCTCGCACCCTGAGTGTCGCGCTCGATTCCGACGGATCCATGCGCATCATGGCGACCCGAGCTGGCGGAGCACAGCCGGATACGGACATCACTAATTTGCTCTCAGGCGGAAAGATCGCCGGCCTCAAGGCGGCACGAGACGAGGATCTCTTCGACGTCGCACAGCGGTTCGATCAGTTCATCTTCGACGTTGCTTCCGCCATCAATACCCAACACGCGGCTGGGGTAGGCCTGGACGGTTCCACGGGTCTCGACATCTTCGATGTCGGCCCCACCGCAGAAGGTTCGGCGCGTTCCATTCGCGTGAGCGAGGACGTCTTCGGCCGCCCCGAGGTCATTGCTGCCGCCCAAGACGCGCAAGACTTACCCGGAGGCTCGGATAACGCCGTTCGCTTGGGTGACCTCCAGGAGATGCCGAACGTTTTCGGATCGCGAACGGCGTCCCAAGCGTACGGCGACTTGGTTGGCCAAATCGGCGTGAAACGCGCCTCGGCGCGTTCCGAAGTCCAGCTTCGCTCCGACATCTTTCAACAGGCAGAGGGGGTGCGTGACTCGACCAGCGGCGTCTCGCTGGACGAAGAGATGGTGGGCCTGCAGCGGTATCAGCGAGCGTACGAAGCCGCGGGTAAAGTCATCTCCACCGTCGATCAACTCCTCGAAGAACTCATGAATCGAGTAGGTCGATGAGAGTCACCGAATTAGGCCGATTCGATATCATCAGTCGTCGCCTTGCTTCGCTTCGCTCGGCGCATCAAGACGCCGCGCGAGAAGCAACGACGGGACAGCGTGTCAACGCGCCCTCGGACGATCCCGTGGCGGCGGCCGAAGCGGCTCGCGTCCGCGCCGGCCTGAGCCAAGCAGAGAGCTATCAACGCACTATCGATCTCGTGAAGGGCGACACCGAAATGGCCGAATCTGCCCTTGCCGAAGCAGGTCTAGTGTTCCAACGTGCGCGCGAAATCGCCATGCTCGGCGCCAACGAAGCCAATGGAACCGACCAGCGAGCAGCCCTCGCCATCGAGGCCAACCAACTCATCAATCAATTCCTCGAGATCGCGAACACGAAGGGAACTCAAGGGTTCCTCTTTGCCGGGACGCGTACGAGTGCTCCTGCATTCGACGTGTCGGGCACCTTCGTTGGTAACGATCAAGAGCACCTCGTGCAAACCGGAGCAGGTGCGCCAATCGCCGTCAACGCGAGCGGCGCACGAGCATTCACGGCCACGGGTGGAATCGACGTCATCCAGGTGCTGCGCGACCTGACCAACTCGCTGTCGAGTGACGATCCCGACGCGGTACGCAATACGCTCGATCAACTTCAATCGGCGCACGATCAGATCGCACGCGAGCGTTCGCACGCGGGACTCATCATCAACCGCTTGGAGCTGAGCGAGAGCATTCTCACCCAACGGGACGTCGATCTGAGTCAACGGGACCGTGACATGATCGGCACCGACACCGACAAGGTTCTACTCTCGGCTCGTTCAACTCGAGGGCGCGATCAATGACTCGGTGACCGTTGGTAAGCGTTTGCTCGACTTGAGCAGCCTGCAACGATTCTAGGTTTTCGACGCGTTCCGACGAGCGTGAGAAGCTCGACGCGCAAAGCGCGCGATGACACTCGAGCCCCCGATGTGCGACCAGCACCGTACCCGACAGCGCGTCGGCTTCGCATGAAATCCGCGCGTGATCGAGGCATCTTGAACGGTGGGGGTGGCACGAGAACTGCACCAAGCGATGCGACATGTTCATCGTCGCACGACGCAAGGGACAACGCATCGTCATCGGCAACGACATCGAAATCGTCGTAACCGATCTCTCCCGTTCGACGGTGAAGCTGGGAATCGTCGCGCCGAAGCCCTACAGCATCCTTCGAGGCGAAATCTGCGAGCAAATCGAGCAGGTCAACCGAGAAGCCCTCAAGGCCTCGATTGCGGAGAGTAATTCCCCGAAGGCTCCAGAGGGAGCCGCCTCGTTGGATGCCACGTTCTCGACGGCCAAGGGATTTTTGGGCAAACCCGTCAAGCCACCGTCACCCGACGACGTCAACCGGGAGACGGTCAATTCGACCGCTGCGCCATCGCTCCAACCGACCACACCTGAAACGTAGCAGAGCCGAGCCCAACGGCGCTGCGCACAACCAAGGAACACTCACGTCGACCGAAACTGCGGTGCGACTGACAGTTTTCTCAAGCAGAAAGGAACTCCTCCATGGCTCTCGGCCTACAAACCAACGTCCCCGCCCTCGAAGTTCAGAAGAACATGTATCGCACGCAGACCTCGCTGACCAAGAGCTTCAATAAGATCTCGAGTGGTCACCGAATCAATTCGGCCGCGGACGACGCCGCAGGTCTGGCGATTAGCGAGAGCATGAAGGCGCAGATCCGAAGCTATGTCGTCGCCGAGCGCAACGCCAACGACGCAGTATCGATGGCGCAAACGGCGGAAGGTGCACTCGGAGAAATGCACAACGTCTTGGGCCGCATGAGGGAGCTTGCGATGCAAGCCGCCAACGGCACCATGTCGACCATCGATCGCACGAACATCCAGGCAGAGTATTCCGCGCTTCAGAGCGAAATGGCTAGAATACAGGGCGGAACGAACTTCAATGGCGTTGCGCTCCTAGCCAATGGAACGAGTGACGTGACGTTCCAGGTGGGGTTGAACGACGATCCCAACGATCAATTGACGATTCAGTTCGGCGGCTTGGACCTCTCGGGCATTTCGGCAAGTTCCGTCGATGGCGCGGACTCCGTTAACGCACTCGCGTCACTCGGCGCCATCGACGCGACCATCCAATCCATTTCGACCCAACGTTCCTCGCTCGGTGCCGCGATGAATCGCCTCGAGGTGGTCACGCACAACATTCAAACGATGCGACTCAACCTCTCCGCCGCAAACTCCCGCATTCGCGACACGGACGTGGCGGAAGAGATGGCGAATCTGAGCAAGTATCAAATCTTGAGCCAGGCAGGCGTCAGCGTGTTGGCCCAGGCAAACCAACTACCGCAGCTTGCACTCAACCTCCTGAAGTAGTTCGCGGCCACTCGCTCACTTTTCGGCTAGGAGACGGCAGGTACCCACAGCAGCCTACGGGTCGATTTCGATTCAAGGATCGGCCCAGATCTCCGTTCAGAGCGCATGAAGGGCAAGGATGCCCGAGAAGGGTCGGCCAACGCCGCCCTCCATCTCCAAGAAGGAGTCGATCATGCCTCTAAATATTCAGACGAACGTTGCGTCTCTCGAAGCCGGCCGAGCGGTTACCCGAAATCAGAAAGCTTTGATGGGTAGCTTCAACAAGTTGTCGAGCGGTTTCCGCGTGAACACCGCAGCCGACGACGCCGCAGGGCTGGCGATCAGCGAAAGCATGAAGTCACAGATACGATCGTTTACCGTGGCCGAACGCAACGCGGCCGATGGTATCAGTATGGCGCAAACGGCTGAAGGTGCGTTAGGTGAAGTACATGGCGTCATGGGCCGTATGCGCGAACTTGCAATGCAAGCCGCGAATGGAAGCTTGTCTCAGACGGACCGCGGCTACCTCAACACGGAGTTTGGCCTACTCAGTCAAGAAATCGATCGAATTCAAGGCTCAACGAAGTTCAACGGAAACTCATTGATTTCGAACGCAGCAGCAGCCGACGTCACTTTCCAGGTCGGCCTCAATGACGACCCGAACGATCAGATCGCCGTCAGCTTCAACGGCTTGGATCTTTCGGGTGTGACGGGAGCGACTGTGAGCGGCGCGGACGCGACGAACGCCTTGGCGGCGCTTTCCGCAATTGACCAGGGCATTGCCGACGTCTCGGCGGCACGCTCCAACTTCGGCGCCAACATGAACAAATTGGAGGTTGCGACGAACAACATCCAAACCATGAGACTCAACCTCACGGCTGCCAACTCGCGCATCCGGGACGTCGACGTCGCCGAAGAATCTGCGACCATGGCCAAGAATCAAGTGCTCTCGCAAGCAAGTATCTCGGTATTGGCGCAAGCCAATCAGCTCCCGCAGCTCGCATTCGGTCTGATCGGTCGATAATGGCCAGTGAATGAGCCGGGACCGCCCGGCTCATTCGTTTCCATGGCTAGTTGAACTCATTCGACGAGGCTCACGATGGCAGGCACAATCAGCATGGCAGGACTCGGTTCGGGCATGGACGTCGCCGGAATGGTCGACGCGCTGGTCTCCGCCAGCAGTGCACCGATGAACGTGCTGAAAACACGCGCAAAGGAAAGCCGCGCTGCCTCCACGGCGATAAGCGACGTGGCGTCGTTACTCGCCAAACTCAAGACCTCCGTCGACGTGCTCTCGGATCCCTCGAAGATTCAGAGTTACGCGGTCTCGTCGAGTGATTCGGCCGTTCAAGCGAGCATTTCCGGAGCCGCGAGCGAAAGCAAATTCTCTTTGGAGGTGCATGACCTCGCGCTCGAGTATCGCGCCTATTCCGATGCACAGGACTCTCTCACTGGACAATTGAACTTGTCCGGTGACATGAACATCCAAATCGGAACTGGCGATCCTCACGTCATTGCGATCGAAAGCACTGATTCACTCAACTCCATCGTCTCGAAGATCAACGATGCCAACATCGGCGTGAAAGCCACGACAGTCTACGATGGCTCTCGATACCGCCTCCAGTTACGTGGAACCTCCACGGGAGCCGGTAACGAAGTCTACGTGTCCGGCATCGATATGGGACTGAACGCAGAAGGCAATCTCAAGCAACAAGCACAAAGCGCACATGTTACCATCGACGGAATCGACGTATACAGCAAGACGAACCAGATATCTGGCGCCATTCCAGGGGTATCGATTTCAGTCTCGAAGGAGACGACGTCGCCCGTTACCGTCGAGGTCAAGCCGGACGCCTCGTCGCTGAAGACCAAGATCCAATCGGTCGTCGACAGCTACAACGCCGTAATAAAGAAGGTACAAACGCTCGCCGGCTACGGAACGACGAAGGCGAGCAACGAGCAGCTGGCGGGAGACTCGATACTTCGCCAGCTCACGATGAAGATGTCGAACTCTATCAGTAATGCGATAGATACCGGCACGGCGTATTCGACGATGCGCTCGATTGGAATCAGCCTGAATCGCGATGGGACGCTCTCCCTCGACGAAAGCACTCTGACCAAAGCGGTCACGGCAAGCCCCGAGTCCGTTTCGAAGATTCTCGCCGGCAATGCGTCTTCCGCTGGGATCATGGACAACATGAGCGACCTCGTGAAGACCTTCACGATTGGAAACAATGCGCTCCTGAACAGCCGACGGGACAGCTTCGACAAGAATGCCAAGTCGATGGAAGACCGCGCAACAGCCGAGCAAGAGCGGCTCGACCGCCTGAGAGAAACGTTGAACAAGCAGTTCTCTGCCATGGATAGCTCGGTTTCGTCGAGCAACTCCACGTTGACCTATCTGCAGAATCTCTCGAGTTCATCTTGATGGAGCATAACGAGTGAGTCGCCCCTCATCGAGGCCACCCATGTACGAAACTACAGCGCGACGTTACCAGCAAATCCAAGCGACCACTGCCACCCCCGGAGAGCTGCTCCTTGCCCTCTACGACGGGCTATTTCGATTCCTCAGAGCCGCCAAGCTCTGTTTCGAGAACAAGCAGGCACCGAAGGCACGAGAATACCTATCCAAGTCTCACGCAATACTGAGCGAGCTCTACATTGCGCTCGACTACGCGCAAGCACCTGAACTCTGCGCTCAACTCGAGGCCATCTATGGATTTTGCATGGGCCACGTTTTGCAGTGCAACATCAAGAGCGACCCTGCCATGATCGATGACGTTCTCAGGGCGCTTACGCCGCTCAAAGAAGCGTGGATGGAAGCCGTTCCCGAGGCGATTCGCAACCCAGTTCAGCCACGCTGATTCGAAACGTCAAATGAATGCCGGTGACGTCCCTTCCGATGCGGGATTCGCACCAGTCGATCCCCTCTACGTGCCCGGGGGGCGCGCGGGCGAGGTTTGGGCTCACTTCCGTAACGGTGCCGTGGTTCAAGCCACGCGTGATCGCACGCGTCACTATCCGGGCCTGCTCGGTTCGGCGCCGTTGACGGTTGGTTATTACGCGAGAGCAGACGAGCTAGCACTCAAGGTCAATCACGTTCTCGACGCCGGTTGCGGATCGGGTGAGGGACTCCGGTTCCTTTCGCGTCGGTTTCGCAAGGCGACGGGAATCGACAAGGACGCACGCGCACTTGCTTTCTCGCGACAAATGGCAACCGAAGCGCGAATCGTACAGGCCGATTTGCAGACACTTACGGCTCGGACCGAGTCACCTCAAGTCGTATACGCCGTCGATGTCTTGGGCCACCTCGACCGTCCCGAGCGAGGATTGCGCGGGTTGGCGAATCGACTGTCGCCACCTTTCGGGCTTTTCGTCGCTGAACCGTTGGCGCGAGCCAATCAATGTCTCGCCTTTCCGGTACGTCGTGCGTTCTCGATGCGAGGGCTGCACTCGCTGTTGATGCGCAGCGGCTTCGTCGTCGAGCGCTGGCTCGAGTCCGACGGAGCGTTTCTCCAAGCATATGCCGTTTCCCATCGCAATCCCTGCGTCGTTGCACTTGCCGACGCGGAAAGCCACTTCGAGCGCGGAGCGCTCAATCCTGCGCTCGAACTCGCGACGCGGGCAAGCCGCAGTACGCTCATGGGGCTAAAACTCGAGGCACAACTCACGCAGGCGCACTTGCTCCTCGAGCTGGGTCGGCGTGACGCAGCAACCGCCGTGCTTCTCGAAGCGCGCAACCTCGATAGTGGCGATCCGAGACCACTTGCGGCCTTGTCCCGTCTAGCCATGTTGGCGGGAAGCGATACACAAGCCCTCGAGCTGGCCAAGGAGGCGGTACGTTTGGACGTGCTCGATGTTAGCGGAGTCTGCGCCTTGGGAACCGTACGACGCGAACTCGAACCGCGCGAGTCACTCGACGCGTGGCTCGTGGCTCACGCCCTTGCGCCGGACCATTCCGGCATTGCACTTCACCTCTGCGAGGCGGCACTCGCGCTCGATGACTGCGCGCTTGCGATCACCGTACTCGAGCGCCTGCGGCGGTACTGCCCCAGCCCTTCGTCACAGCATTCCATCGTTCTCGCTTGGCTGCTCGCGTATGCCGGTCGTCCCTTGGAGGCCGAACTGGAAGCCAGACTCGCCGCCAGCCTGGATCCAACCGCACCCGAACTCAAGGATCTGCACGAGTTCATACGTCAACTCGCGTCATCCTGAACGCCTTTGCCCTGAGGTCTTTAGTAGTTCGACGAGGCTGACGCTAACAGCATGTGAAACCGATGCGAGAGAACGTGCGCGTGCGCGCAATCAACGCCGTCTTCGCAGTCTTCCTTCTCGGCTATACCGAGTGCGCGGGACCCAAATTCGCAGACGGAAATCGTCGCAATCTGAAGGGGGCGACGCATCGGGCGGTGAAGCAGGAGCAGGACTCGAACGAGGCGGAAACGGCGGAACAGAAGATGCCGGAGCGAGCACCGTGGTGGAAACGGGACCTTGTGGCTCCACGCGAGCAGAGCCCGAACGCTTTCGCGTGGATCTGTGCGTGCCAGAAGGTACGTTCAATATGGGTAGCAGCAGCGCCAATCTCGGCAGTGGTCATGCCGATCACACGCCGCCGCACGAGGTTACGCTTTCACCTTACGTCATCGACGCCTATGAAGTCACGGTGTCTCGTTTCCGTGACTGCGTTCGAGCCGGAAGTTGCACGCCCCCCGCGACGGATCCGCTCAAAGGTTGCACATATTCACTCGAATCGTCGAACGCGGACCTCCTTCCGGTCAGCTGCGTAACGGCAGGTCAGGCAGCAACGTTTTGCGAATGGGACGAAGGACGACGCTTGCCCACGGAGGCTGAATGGGAACGCGCTGCCGACGACGAGGACGCGAACTATCCCTGGGGTTCGGTCTTCGACTGCGAGCATGCAGTGATCGGCGCGGGCAGCAGCTGCAAGGGGCAGTACCCTGCCCCCATGCCCGTCGGGAGTCACATCCTCGGACGAAGCAAGCTCGGCGCGTTCGACATGAGTGGCAACGTGGCCGAATGGGTCAGCGACTTTGCTGGCTCCTATTCCTCCGATCCGGCAACGGATCCGACGGGCCCCACGACGGGAGCAACCCGCATCGCTCGGGGCGGCAGCTACCTGAGCATTCCGCTCGACGGGCAGGTGTTTGCGCGCGCCACATTTGCTGGCTCCACGGTGGGACCAATCGGGTTTCGTTGCGCCCGCTCCGCCGGCGCAGACTGACGAACGGAGCCGAGTCGTATCGCGTTACGACGATTGAGCTCAACGCTCCTCGGCGGGTGCGCGCGCAGCGGGAGGACCCGCTGGGACACGTCGAGCCGCGTCGTCGGGTTTCATTCTCAACCGGATGGTGCCGTCCGACGTCGAGCGCTTCGGCTCCACTTTCACTTCCGTGGAAGCGTCTTTGGATACGTCGGTGCCGATGCCACGCGATGCGAGGTCTTCCGCGCCACGGCGGACGGCCAGAATCGCCAATCGACGATTCTTGGGGCTGAACGGATCGTCCTTGACGTAAGGCGAACTCGAGGCGTGGGAGAATACGCCCGACACCTGCCCGGGGCGAAGCCCATGCTCGTCCAGAACCTTGCGCGCAGCATTGGCTCGCTCGTAGGAAAGGTCCCAATTGCTGCGATTGACACCCGCCGGAAAGGGTCGAGCGTCGGTGTGTCCGTGCACCTGGATTTGATTACGGAGCTTACCCAAAATCGGAGCGATGGCCTCGAGGAGGGATTTCAACCGCGGTTTGAGCTCCGACGACGACAAGTCGAATAGCAGGTCCTGTCCTCCATCGAGGATCTGAATGAGCAATCCTTGCTCGGTGACCTGAATGTCTACCTGCTTCATGAGCCCCGAAAGCTGGCTGTTGGCCTGTTCGGCCTGCATGAGGGCCTCTTTGACGGATTCGGCGCCGCTCAGCAGAGTCTTTTGCTCGAACTGAAGCACGCCGCCCTTTGCATCGAGAAACCCAGTCTCGTTGATACCCGTTCCACCCATCACCAGTGACGGCGCACCAGAGAACATACCCGTCCTGAAATACTCCGAGAGCTTCTGCCTCGTCTCGACATCGGTCTGCGAGAGCAACCAGAGCACCATGAAGAGCGCCATCATGGCCGTTACGAAGTCGGCGTAAGCCACTTTCCATGCTCCGCCATGGTGAGCCGCATGGCCTTTCACCTTCTTCGTGACGATGATGACGCGAGCGCCCTTGTCAGCCATTTCTCAACGCCTGGAACTCTTTCTCCAGCTCCTCCGCACTCGGCCGTTCGTCGGTAAAAATCGCACGTCGTGCCAGTTCGATGGCTATTGCTGGGTTCGCACCACGAGCCGCTGCCAAGAGTCCGTTTTTGATGACGTTCAGATATCGACCACTGGCTTGGGACTGAATTTCGACGCTCGTCGCAATCGGGCCAATGACTCCATAGCAGAGCAAAATCCCAGGAAATGTCCCGACCAGCGCGGCTGCAACGTGGTGACCAATCACCTCCGGACCTGCATCCAAGTGTGCCATGGTCACGATGATGCCAAGAACCGCAGCAACGATGCCAAGGCCCGGAAGGGCGTCACCAGTCGTGCGAATGAGCCCAATGGGCTGCTGCTCTTGCTCGTGGTGGGTCTCGAGCTCGGCATCGAACATTTGGGCCAGTTCCTCGACCGTGCACCCGTCGACCATTTGCTTTAGCCCTTCGGCGAGGAACTGCAATGCATGGTGGCGATGCATGACGGAGGGGTACTTCGAAAAGAGCGGACTGCTCTTGATGTCGTTTACGTGAGATTCGAGAGCCAGTAGGCCCTCACGTCGAACGATCTGAAAGAGCTGATAGAGCAACTTGAGTAGATCGAGATAGTCCTGCTTGGTCACGCTCTCGACCTTGAATCCGTGCTTGAAGGTCGAGAGCACGCGACCCGAGACTTTCCCGGGCGCAGATATGAGCAACGAACCAAGCGCTGCACCAACGATCACCACGAGTTCGTTTGGCTGAATCAGGACCGGGAATGGTCCGCCAGCCATGGCGAAGCCACCCAGAACGGATCCGATGACGACGACAAGACCGATGATCGTGGACAAGGCGTTGACTGAACTACGTCAAATGGCCGAAGTCCCTGAAGGGCCGCACCTAGGAATCGTCGAATTGGCATAGAATCTCGGGGGGACAGGCGCCTGCTCATCCGTGCCGTGCACCGCCGTCGAAACCCACACACGAGCCAGCGCACTTACCCCTGCGTCGCCGTGCCAAGGCCATCGTCCCGACGACGCTCCTCGTCCTCGCGCGCAATCTGCAACGCGGCACGGGCCACCTCATCGGCCATCGAGATTGCCTGAACGAAAGAGACGTCGAGACGCCCATCATTCGTACTCGAGGCAGCAGAGTCCGTGGCATCGAGCAAGGCGGACGGAGTTGGCGACGCGAGCAGCGCCCCCATGGGTCCCATTTCCCAATTGAGCGCCCTCGTTCGATACGTGTCCATCGGATCGAGCGAGGGCACGGTTCGACTGCCGGTGATACCGCTCGTCGACTGGGTAGCGCTGCCCGAGCGTGTCGAAGCTCGCGCGAGCCCTCCCACGCTCGAATTCGAACCTCCGAAGGAGTTGCCATTCGATGTCAGCTCGAGTTCCGTCGCACCGAATCCCTTCGCCAAGCTCACGATATTGCGTTCGTAGGCAGCGGGATCACCCGTGAAATATCCACGCTGCTTCAATACTCGAACGAACCCGGAGGCGTCACCGTTTTGAGCCGCGGAGACGGCTTCCGCGTATCGCCCCCGCAATAGTCGAACGTAATCCCGAGCCCCTTCGTCTATCGTGCCGTAGGCTCGAAACTGATCGGTGATGCGCCGCTCGCTCTGACCGTAACCCTCTTTCGTACGTTGTGCGACAGTGAGTCCCGATGGCCCGACACCCTTGATCCCGCCAAAATTGAAGTTGAACATCGACGCGCCGTGCGCGGTCTCGTGCGCCCATTGAGCAGTCAGGATCGACTGCCCCGCGTCGGAGAGACGTTCGCCGGTTGCTTCGAAGTAGGCTCGCGCGATCGCATCGCGCGCGACCGATGCCGAAATCGGCGTCCGATGTGCGTCGACTCGAGTGACGCTCGACGAAAGCTGAGCAGCAAACGCCTCGCGCGTTTGCGATTCGCGAACAGACGAATTGCTACCCCGAACCCCGCTTCCACTGGGCGCTTCCGCGGGGGAAGGCTCGACGCCGCTCGGCAGAACGACGGACGCGAGAGGGGAAAGCACCTAAAGGCCCAAGCAAGAGCCGCGCCGTTGGCATTCGAATCGACGCGAGCGGAAATTCAACGCCTGAGCGATACTGAACAAGCACTTCCCCCATTCGCCGACCTGAGTGAATCCGTGATACGTCGACCTCATCGAGCGCCCTTACCTCGTCCGAACTGCTGATTTTTTGTCGGAGCGTCGTGGTAACGCCGCCACGCCTCGTCACGTCGACGGGTCTCGACTTCGCGATCACTTCTTTACGTCGAAGCAACGAGATTGCGCGGTGATTTTCCCACGTCGACCACGCCGGGCTTGCGTCTCACTTCTTGTCCTCGGCGGCGCCGAGTTCACTCTTCAGGATCGTCATGTCTTCAAGGAGCTCGAGAAGCACCTTCTCGATGCCCCGGTTTCCGAGCACATTGAGAGCACGTTCGATGGCTTCGACCTCGTTCTTTGGTCGAAGCAGTGCCGCCTCGCGCTTGCATCGCGCAACGAGGACCGGAAGACCTTCGATACAATCCTTCAACTTGAACGGACCAATGTAGGGATCGTTCAGCAAGCTCAACAATTCGCGCAGTTGGTCGAGCCGATTTCAGATCGGCCTGCGTCACCTTGCACGAATCGCTCTGCGCCTGAAAGTGCTTGGATTTGATGAGCATCGCTACCGTGAACAGAGACGAAATCCCTACTTGGCGGCTATCATGCCCTAATTTTCCTCGTTCGCCCATGACATTGACATGACCCCGAAGCCGTCAAAATTTCGACGCACGCCCCTAAGTAGGTCAGCGTGAAGCGCGCTGCCAGCTGAAGTGCGGCAGTCCGGGGCGTGGCGATCGCCTCCGCGTCGAAACTGGACGTGCCCCAACCTCCTTCGCTTTCCACCTTCGAGAGTTGGCCCGCTCCTTGCGTCAATCGAGTCCGGACGCAGCTCCTTGCGCAGCGTTCAGAACGACTTCACCAATGAGTACCGGGATTTGGTCAGCCGCGTCCGGCGCAGTCGCTCAAACGACAGCACTCGATGTCGCGTCGAACAACGTAGCCAACGCCACGACGCCTGGATATCGCGCGGACCGAGCCATCTTCCGACGCGAGCTCAATCAGGCCATGGGCAACGCGATGGGAACGCGTTCCCTCAAGTATTCATTGGTGCGCACCGTCGAAGCGGACCGACGCCAAGGACAGCTCGTCCACACCGGAAAACCTCTGGACGTCGCATTGAAGAGCTCCGACCAATGGTTTCGCGTCAGCACCCCGCGAGGAGAACGCCTGACGCGAGTCGGAAATCTCACGCTCGCAAAAGATGGATTCCTGAAGACGCCCGAGGGCTACAACTATCTCGGCGCATCGGGAGCGCCACTTCGCGTTCCACCGGAAGCCAAGACCGTCAGTATCAGCCCAGACGGAGCACTCGTCATCGACGGCATCGATTCCGGACAGCGTTCTCGGTGTGGTCGAGGTCGGTCGGAATGCAACGCTTCTCAAAGAAGGTTCCGTGCTGATGCGGCTGGCACCCGGTTCGGCAGCGCCACGTCAAATCGACGCCGAGCTCGAGACGGAAGCGCTCGAGTCATCGAACGCATCAGCGCTCGACGGAATGACGAGTCTCGTCCAATCCGCTCGCGAGTTCGAGATGGTGACCAAGGTCATCGACGCCTTCAGCAACATCGAACATCGCACAGCGCAGGAAGTCGGCCGCGGAAAGTAACTACACGAGCAAGGCCATGCAGCGAACTCCTTTAGCGCCCCTCGTGTCCTGGGCCGTGCGAACCCACCTGAGCTGCGTGGTCATTCTCACACCGGTTCTCGGACGGGCAGAAGTCGACATCGTGCATCGCACCTGGATGACTCAAGAAAGAGCCGCTCCGCTCCTACTCACACCTACAGAACGCCCCACCGCTTTCAGTCAACAGAGCTGCAACACCGATTGCCAGGAGCGACAGACGGATTGCGCCCTGCGTTGCGACCAGGACGCACCGTGCATTCGCCGATGCCGAGCTGAAGCGGAGGACTGCACTCGTCGTTGCGTTCGCGCCCCAGAGGCGACTCCACCAGCACCCGCAGCGCAGGGGCTTTCCGACGTCGCGGAGCTGGACGTAGTGCCCCGAAGGTAGTCATGACGATGCCCCAGCCTCAAGTTGACGCGCAAAGACCGATTGCGCACCTGACGCGTCAACCCATCTTCGACGGCAAGCTCAAGACCGTCGGCTATGAGCTCTTATTCTACGATGAAGCCGCGTCGCTGCCGTCAGAGGCCAATGGCACACGCGAGACGTCGACGATCCTCGCCGACACCTTGGCCGAGTTCGGACTCGATCAGGTCGTCGGAACCCTGCCGGCTTGGGTCACCTTTTCTGCCAGCTACCTCGCCGAGAAACTCCCAATACCGATCGGACCCAAGCTCCTCACCATACAAATTGGTGCAGATTGCGCTGGAAACGACGAAGCGCTCGAGCGTCTCCGCGACTTGAAGCAACAATCCTACCGCATCGTCTTCAATCTCGATTGCGTTGCTCCAGAGCTCGCGGAATTGATTCAGGTCGCGAACGTGGTGAAAATCGACGGCGCCCGTCGCGGCGTCGAACAGATACGAGCGGAATACGACGCACTCTCCAAGACGAAGTTGACGCTTCTCGCGAAAAACTTGGAGACGATGACCGAGTACGAACGCTGCATCAAAATGGGATTTCAGCTGTTCGAAGGCAATTTCGTCTGTCAGCCGGAGCTCATTCGTCAGAAACGTGTTCCGACCAACCGCCTTGCGCTGATGCGTCTACTCACCGAGTTGTACTCGGAGAATCCGAACATCGACCGGATTCGTCAGCTCGTGCAACAGGACGTAACCCTGAGCTATCGGCTGCTCAAGTGGTTGAACTCGGCGCTTTTCGCACTTCCACATCCGGTCGAGTCCATTCAACACGCGCTGGTGATGCTCGGTTTGAACCGCCTGCGTAATCTGGTAAGTCTGATCGTTTTGGCTCGAGTGGACGATCGACCGAGCGAACTCGTGACCCTGTGCCTGATGCGCGCCCGCATCGGAGAACGTATCGCAAGACACTTCGACGTGAGTGCCGAGACCATGTTCACCGTAGGGTTGTTTTCACTACTCGACGCGATCATCGGCGTGCCCATGGAGCAGGTTCTCGAGAACATGCCGTTGGCGGCAGAACTCCAACAAGCGATCTTGCGACGCGAGGGAACTTGCGGCCGACTGCTGGGTGGCATCGAAGCCCATGAACGTGGCGATTGGGCCGGCGTGCAAGCTGCAGGGCTCGACTTGTCCGTATTGACGCCGGCGTGGGTAGACGCAAGCGTGTGGGCTCGACAGGTCCGAGGGATGGCTACCGCACCGGCATCGAGCAAACGTTAGCGAGAGGCAACGAGGAGGATTCTGGTCATGAGCTGGGACGCACTTAGAGATCGGGATTCGGGGCGCCCCCGAAAGAATGACCATTTTGCAAGCCCGCGCGCGGCTAGCACTTCGGCACGCCCGCAAGCACCACTCTCCAGCAAGGCTCCCCGAAGCAAAAGTCTTCGAGTGAAAGAACGCCCGAATTCGCCTGTCGACGCGGTTCCAGCAGCAATCGAAGAAGAGCTCTGGTTCGGAGGTCACGACGCGTCGGTCGCCGAGGATGCTGCAGCGCGCAGCATGGCTGCACTCGTGGGACGAATCGTCGGCGCGAAGCCGTTTCCAGAGTCCGCTCGCAAACTGGCGGAACTCACGCGCAAAGACGTGATTCGCATCGAGCCAATCGTTCAGGTCCTCGAGCGAGATCCCGCCCTTTCCGCGCGATTGCTGCGTCTAGTCAACTCGGCCGGCTACGCGCTTCGACAGCGATGCACTTCCGTTCGACATGCGGCAACACTCGTCGGCACCGATCGACTCCACCAAATCGCGACCACGGCTGCAGTGCTCGATCTCTTCGATGCCCGCGGAACGATAGCCGCACGTATCGTCGAACACTCGACCATCGTCGGCGCGTTTTGTCGCTATTTCGGAGCACATCTTGCGCTACCCGTGGACGATCTGTTCACCGCTGGATTCCTGCATGACATCGGCAAATTGATGCTCCTCGAAACTGAGGGCGATCAATACGTCGAATTGCTCGAAAAATACGCAGATCGCCCCGACGCCATTCACGTCGTCGAGCGATCGCTCTACGGCTTCGATCACGCGGTTCTTGGCGCGCACGTGCTGACCGCCTGGAACATCCCCGATCCGGTGCCAAAGATAGTCGCCTGGCATCACGATCCGACGCGAGCCTATCGCATCTCGAGTATGATGGCTGCGTTGGTACAGACGGTCCGGCTTGCAGATCTCGCCGTATACGCCATGGTGGGCGGCGCCGAGCAGGAGCAGTTTTCCACACTCGCAAGCACGGAGGCCGCGAGCTATCTCGACATATCGGAGCCGCAACTATCGTCCATGTGGGAGGAGCTCCAGACGCTGTATCGAGAAAGCGTGGAGCAATGCCGCGGAGAGAATGCGCCAGCGCTCGATCCTCGAAGCTTGCGACCGAAGCAACCGCTCAATGTATCGGTGCACCCAGAGGCGCCCCGTTCCACGGAGCTACCACTGCAGTTTCCTTGCGTGGTCTGTGGACGCCCCACCTTCGGTAACACATGCAGTGCATGTAACGGCCACATGTGTCCAGAACATCAAGAAGGCCGCGAGGACTGGTGCACGTTGTGCGCTCGAGACTTCCGTGTCGTCAGCGAAGAAGCCCCTCAGCCCATGTCGCTAAGGTTGGCAATCGTCGTCGCCTTTGCCACGGTGGCCATAAGCGTCGCATTCGGTTACGAGACTGGTGGGTTACCGGGAGCGATTCGAGCGAGCGTGGGCACGATTCTGCTCATCTTGCTCGCCGCTTTGCTTGCTGTCACCACTCGACGACTGCTGCTCCGCTTCCGCTTCGTACGCAACCGACCGAACCGAGCACTTCGCGAAGCTCAAGAAAACGATGGTGGAATGCTCTCCATCGCTCCGCCCTTCTCGGATCCGCTCCAGGTCAATCCCGCTGCACACCGCGGATCCGTTCGACGGAACAATTACGCATGAGCGGCGCGGCCATCGAGCGCGTCAAGATCCGCGAGGTCGGCTCGATTCCGTCCATCATCGCGCCGAAACCCTTCGAGGGATTGAGTGAAGCTATCCCCCCGTCTTCGCGACAGATCGACCCGAAATTCCCCGGACGCAACGTTCCGTCGAGTGGACGACAGGCCATCGCGACGGATTTGTCAGACCACGCAGAGCGTCTTGCGCGGCAAAGTCGAAAGTCTAGTCACGTTGCCCGTCCCCTCGCCACGCATCGAGGAGCCTTCAAGGGCCGACGCGCCCCTCCGTCCGTCGGAATCCATCGACATCGAGAGCGAGGATCGAATCAGCGAGTTGGGCCTAAATGGCCTTGACCCGACGCCGCCATCGGATCCATCGGATCTTTCGGCGGAGGCCGCGCGAATGCAAGCGGCGCGCTTCGCGAAGGCGAAGGACGGCACTTCGGGTAAGGTCGACACCAGTCCCAGCGGCTCACTCGACTCCGTCACGGACATAGACGCACATCGTTCGGGCACGTTCCCAAGTCGCCCCCCCGTTGCCGATGCAGACAGTCCAGGTCCCGGATCGGAGTCGAACGGCGAGAACGTTCCTTTCGGTGAGCGAGCACCCCCTGGCTGCGCTCGGCATTCAACCAGCAACGTCCGTTCGTCCCTCGCGTGCAGCCGAGCAACGAACCTCGGACGAGTCGAAGAAGCCGCAGTCTCCTCCAATGGAGCACCCGAAAGCCGTCGAAAGCGAACGGCAAACCCTCCTCGGGATCTCGGCGGAAGAGCTAGCGAAAGCGTGGGCGGCACCGCGGTCACCGGAAGACCTGCCCATCCCCGAAACGGTGACGAAAGAGACTCGCTCCTCTCCAACCTTCGATGATTCGTTGGACGTTCCTGCTGACGCCATCCTCGACGATTCCCTCGCTGGAACAGCGTCGGAATCGTACCGTCCTTCACCCGCGATGGCACCCGAGTCCACGGGCGAGCATCACGTCGCCGCAACGGAACCCGAGTCCACGAGCGAGCATCACGTCGCCGCAACGGAACCCGAGTCCACGAGCGAGCATCACGTCGCCGCAACGGAACCCGAGTCCACGAGCGAGTATCACGTCGCCGCAACGGAACCCGAGTCCACGAGCGAGTCAGTGGTACACACCGAAACGACGTCGACCGATGTCACTCAATCCGAAACGAGCACTCCGATGGGCGCCCCTGTCGAACCGGAGAGCCCCCCTCGGTCGAGCGGATCATTCGAAGACTTCGAGGCGTCCTTGATAGCCACACTCGGTCCCGAGTTCCAAACGAAGGTCCTGGACCTGGTCGCACAACGCGTCGCGGAACGGGTTGCAGAGCGGATGCTCGCAAACCTAAGCCCCGCCCCACGTGCGACGCCAACGCGCAGTCGCTCTGCCAAGCACGCCGCCCCAGTTCTGAATGAGGCAGAGCCAGGGCCCAAACCGAAGTCGCGACGTCGCAAGCCCAAGTCCGAGTAGCCCCTACGGCATCGCCCACGCCGCCGAAGCGTCGCGGCTCGTTCGCTCGTCGTCGCGGCTCGTTCGCTCGTCGCGAGCCCCTTCGCGATGACGTACGCGGGCGGCGATTGTTCTTCTCCCCCGGGTCCGATGGTCATGGCGGACACCCCTCGTCACAATCCGATGGAGCACCCAAACGGCGAAGGGCGAGGTACCTGAGTAACCTCGCCCTTCTCAATCTGCCGTCGTTCTCCTCGAGCGTCCTCGGCTCTGCTGGATGCGACGAACGACTCAGCCCGTTGCTGGCTTCGGTGCACCGAAGATGCTTGCCGGTCGCTTCTTCTCCGTCCGATTCTTCTGCTTCTCGCTATAGGTCGGGATCACGACCCGCTGATTCGGCGGAAGCTCGCGGCCTTCCATGGCTGCGTCGATCTCTGACGAATCCAGGGTCTCGCGCTCGAGCAGGGCCTGAGCGAGCCGATTCGAGCTTGTCGCGATTCTCCGTGAGGAGACGCTTGGCAAGATCGTACTGCTCGTCCACGAGGAGACGAACCTCTCGGTCGATTTCCCGAGCAGTCTCGTCGGAGTAGTCGTCGCGATGGGACGTCATGTCACGTCCGAGGAACACGTTCTCCTCGTCCTCACCGTAAGCGATGGGCCCCAACTTCTTGCTCATACCGAGCTTGCACACCATGGCGCGAGCCAGACGCGTCGCACGCTTGATGTCGTCCTGGGCGCCCGTCGTCACCGCGCCGAAAACGACCTCCTCGGCAACGCGACCCCCGAGAGCCATCGCAATACGCGCCTTCGCCTGTTGCTCGGTCATCGTATGACGATCTTCCACGGGCAGGAACATCGTCACACCCAGGGCAGCGCCGCGGGGAATGATGCTGACCTTGTGGACCGGATCGTTGCCGGAAACGAGCATGCCGATGAGCGTGTGCCCCGCTTCGTGCCAAGCCGTCGTTCGTCGCTCCTCGTCACTCATGACCATGGAGCGCCGTTCGGTCCCCATGATGACCTTGTCCTTGGCGAGCTCGAAGTCCATCATCGAGACCTTTTCCTTGTCCTGACGAGCAGCGAGCAAGGCGGCCTCGTTGACGAGATTCTCCAAGTCTGCACCGACGAACCCGGGGGTACCCGCAGCCAAGATCCCGAGCTGCACGTCTTCGGAAAGCGGAACCTTCTTCGTGTGCACGGCAAGGATGCCTTCGCGACCTCGGATGTCCGGACGAGGAACCGTGATTCGACGATTCGAAACGGCCGGGACGCAGGATCGCGGGATCGAGCACATCGGGGCGATTCGTCGCGGCGATGATAATCACGCCTTCGTTCGACTCGAACCCGTCCATCTCGACGAGGAGCTGATTGAGGGTCTGCTCGCGTTCGTCGTGGCCGCCGCCGAGGCCAGCGCCACGGTGTCGTCCCACGGCGTCGATCTCGTCGATGAAGATGATGCAAGGCGCGTGCTTCTTGCCCTGCTCGAAGAGATCGCGAACGCGGCTGGCACCGACGCCGACGAACATCTCGACGAAGTCCGAGCCCGAGATACTGAAGAACGGGACGCCCGCTTCGCCTGCGATGGCTCGCGCCAAAAGCGTCTTGCCGGTTCCAGGCGGGCCCATCATGAGCACGCCCTTCGGGATCCGTCCGCCCAAACGCTGGAACTTCTTCGGATCCTTGAGGAACGCGATGATCTCTTCGACCTCGTCCTTGGCCTCGTCGATGCCAGCGACGTCCGCGAAGGTGATCTTGTTTTGCGCCTCACTCAGCAAGCGAGCCCGGCTCTTGCCAAAGCTCATCGCTTTGCCGCCTCCGGATTGGAGCTGACGCATGAACAAGTAGAACATCACCAGCAAGAACAACATCGGCAGGGCGATGGTCACGAGGGGAGTCCAAAGGGAATTGGCCTCCTCTTTGTGGAAGGAGACCTTCACGTCATGCGCGAGGATCTCTTTCACGATGTCGTCCCCTTCGGGTCCGACGGTGACGCCCTTTTCCGTTTGGTTCTTGTTCGCGGGATCCTTGATCACGAATCCGTATTCGCGATCGCGGATCTCGACGCTCTCGACGTGCCGCTTTTCGGGCGGCGCTTTGACGAGCGCCATGAACTCGCTGAACGGCATGGGTTGGCGCGGGCCCGTCTCTGGGTAGAGGACGTGCCAAATGGCCAGGAAGGCAAGAATAAGCACTCCCCAGACGAGAAGAGTCTTGTGCGGCTGTTTCACTCTCGACCTCTAACGGACGACGACATGGGCAACGAAGCAAACCTTAGGGTCACCATCTCGGAAACGGCACCCTGGGGCGGCGAATGTACCCGCCTCATCACTGAGCTAAGCACGTTCGGTCATTTTCAGCATCCCCCTCCAGCTTTCCGGCCGACGCGTTCGTGACGAAAGCCAGCTGCGTCCGTCCCCTCGAGACGCCTACCAAACCCGCGGCCGACGATCGGCGCCCGATTCCGAGAATCGTTGTTCTACGGTCGGCTCGTAGTCCCGAGTGTTTTACATCGAACTTCTAAGTCGTTTTCAACGGTCTCGCGACGCCACGCTTTCGGGGGCGCTTCGCCTTTCGCGAAACCGAGGAAACGTTTGGGGCTGCCCCCACCCGCGACGCGACGCGCTGCGTCGCGTCGCGAGCCTCCCCCGATCCTCGCGCTCGAGCGCTCGGATGGGGGAGGCCGGCTGTCGCCCGAGCAATTCTGCACCTCGACGCCGAAACAGCGACTCGAGAAATTCGATCCCTGCACGAATGCGGGCTGAACGTTTCGATGCCTCGTGCACGACGAGCCAGACTGGCCGAGTTCGCACCTCGGATCCGACACGGAACAAATTCGGCTCGGTGTCACCGACGAGACACGGAAGTACCCCGACGCCAGCGCCGAACGCGATCGCGGAGGTCATCGTCGCAGTGGCGTTGCAACGAAGGACCACCCGCTCGAGCGCCAGATTGTCGACCCAGCCAAGCACTTCCGAAAGCGCGGCAAGCGGACGCTCGTATCCGACGAACCACAGGCTCTCTCGATTCTCGAGGGAAGGCGAACCAAAACGCTCGACGTAAGCCACAGAGGCGTACAAGGCAAAGCCGAGCGTGCCGAGACGTTTCGAGACGACCGACGATTCCTCGGGTCTATCGAGACGCACGGCAATGTCTGCTTCGCGTTCGGACAAGCTCAGCCGCGCATTGCCCGCGTGCAACTCGAGCTCGAGTTTTGGATGCTCCTCGCGAAGTCGCCCCATCTCCGGCGCAATGACTCGACTCGCGAGGGTCTCCGTCGTCGTGATCCGCAGGATGCCACTGATGCCCGGAATTCCGGCAGCAAGCGCCCGTTCGAGCTCGAGCTGAGCTCCCGCCATCACGCGAGCGGCATCGAGAACGCGCGCTCCAGCGGCAGTCCACCCGATGGCTCCCGGCAGCCGTTCTAGAAGCGGAACCCCTATGGCGGCTTCACATACGCGATATCGCCGTCCTACCGTGGCCTGATCGACGCCGAGACGTCGCGCCGCTCGAGCAAATGAACCGGACTCACCGATCGCGAGCAGAAACCTGAAATCGTCCCAATCGAGCGGGCCTTGCATTTTTGCAAGTATGGTCGCTCGAATTCGCAGATACCACAAGAGACGATCGTATATTCATAATGGATACGTCCAAGCAAATTCGCACATTAGGAGCAGACATTGGCCTCTCACGCCGTTCTCGAATCTCTCCCTTCGCAAGCGCGTGAACTCCTTCGACTCGAGTGCGCATCCCCACCGAATCGATTCGGTGCCGAGTTCTTCGACGAACACCTCGTGGTGGTCGTCGACTTCGCGTTGGTGTTGGCACGAAGATTAGGTGCCGATCCGCTCGTCGTCGAGGTCGCAGCCTGGCTTCACGATCGCGCCGCGGTGCTCGACTTCGGTACGTTGCCGACGCACGCACGTGACGGAGCCGCACTCGCGCGCCATTGGCTCGCCCGAGCGGATATCCCGAGCGACATCTGCGAAGGTATTGCTCGTTGTATCGAGACGCACGGCGCACCCACGACGCAGGAACCAACGACGCCAGAGCAGCGATGCCTCTCCAATGCCGACGTCCTAAGCCACATTACGCGACCGGCATACTGGTATTGGTATCTTTACCAAGTCCGAAACATGGACCTGGCAGGAGCCCGGGCCTGGTATCGCTCGAGACTCGCTCAATGGGAGCGACTCGAGCCAGCCGCACGTGAGTTGGTAGAAGCGGAGTACTCGACGCTCCGTCGCTTGCTCGATGCTACGGACGCTTCGCTCGCTGACCCCCACTTTCATCGACGAGTACACGAGGCCATTGCCACGTGAACGTGGCACCCGAGAGCCTCGCCCACCCTTTGGTTTGCAATCCCAGGAACCCGCCGACGCTCGCTTTCGAAGTCACCGCGTCGCCCGAACACCATCGGATGCACGCGCTGACGAACGTCACCGCGTCGCTCGAAAACCATCGGATAGAAATTCCGATGCGTGCAGTCGCTAAAACCTTCGGATGCACGCGCTGACGAACGTCACCGCGTCGCTCGAAAACCATCGGATAGAAATTCCGATGCGTGCAGTCGCTAAAACCTTCGGATGCACGAGGGGTCGGAAATTCACGATTGCCGGCCAAACCCAAGCCTCGACCATGGGAGCCCACGTAGGGCACCGACCCGCGCCACAGAACCGACCCTAGGGCGCCTGACGGGCAAAACGCGCGAAAAAACGCGCCATCGATCGCACTCCGGCGCAAGTGGCGTGGCCCTTCCGCTACCGTGACGGGGCACGTTCGGCTCAGGGAATAGGTGTACCGGATCCGTAGAACGGCTTTTCGGCTCAACGCCCCGAAATGACGGACTCTTCGTTGGTGGAACGAATTCGACTCGCGAGTGCTGGTATTGACAGCGTCCGTGACTAAGTTGAGTCTCGTGGGGCCGAAGTCGCCCGAGGAGTCTCGATTCACCATGGAAAAGAACCGCTCTCGTAGCATGGCTCGTTTGCACTACGTTCTTGGCTTTCTGGCTGTACTCGCGATCACGCCTAGCCTCACCGGATGCGGTTACAACGAAGTCGTCGACGAGGACCAGGTCGTAAAGGCTGGGTGGGCGGAGGTCGAGAACCAATATCAACGACGCGCCGATCTCGTGCCGAACTTGGTACGCACCGTCCAGGGTGCCGCAAACTTCGAAAAGAGCACGCTCTCCGCCGTCATCGAGGCACGCGCAAAAGTTGGCTCGATCAAGGTGGATTCTTCGACCATCGACGATCCCGAAAAGCTCAAACAGTTCGAGGCAGCGCAAGGGCAACTCGGTAGCGCGCTCTCCCGACTGCTCGTCGTGTCGGAGCAGTACCCCGAGCTCAAGGCGACCGCTGCGTTTCGCGATTTGCAGGTGCAACTCGAAGGCACCGAAAACCGAATCGCCGTGGCGCGGCGCCGGTACATCGAGAGCGTTGCCGACTACAATGGGACCGTACTCCGCTTTCCATCCAGCATCGGCGCCAAGATGCGAGGCATGAAGGAGCGCCCGAATTTCACCGCGACCACGCCGGGCGCCGACAAGGCGCCGGAAGTCAAGTTCTGATCGAGCTCAATCTCGCTCCCTGAAACGCACGTTCTCGACGCATTCGAGAGGATTCAACGCCACCGTGCCACGACTTTTCCTCACGTGGATGAAGCTTCCGCCCATCTTCTGGTTGATTTGGGTGACAGCCATTATGTTTGGCTCGAACGCGGCGTGGGCATTCACGATTCCGCCCCTCGAAGGTCGTGTGAACGACCACGCCAACCTCCTCTCTCCCGACGTCGAACGCCGCCTCACGGACCGCTTGTCGGCTCATGACCAAGCCACCGGCGTCGAGCTGGCGATTCTCACGGTCAACAGCCTCGAAGGCGTGCCCGTGGACGAATATGGAATTCGCGTCGTCGAGGCGTGGAAACTAGGCAAGAAGGGCAAGGACAATGGCGTCCTTCTGCTCGTCGCCAAGGGCGACCGCAAGATGCGCATCGAGGTGGGTTACGGCCTCGAAGGAACGCTGCCAGACATCGTTGCGGGACGTATCGTCCGCGACATCATGGCACCGCGCTTTCGCGCCGGAGACTATGAAGGTGGCATCCAGCAAGCCGTAGAAGCCATCATCGCCAAAACGGGCGGAACGGCGGATCCGAGCGCGGCGCTCGGAACGGCACAGGATACGCCGGACGAGCCGAGAACGGTGCAACGAGAACGGCCGAAGCCTACCGGCATCGTGGGATGGATCGTGTCCATCATCATCGGGTTGGTCAAGCTGGCCTTCTTCGGGATCTTCATCGTCATCATGTTGCTAGTAACGTTCCTCAATCGAGGGGGGCGCGGCCGACGTGGCGGCATCTTCATCGGCGGCGGCGGCGGGTTCGGCGGCGGCGGCGGGTTCGGCGGCGGCGGCGGCGGGTTCAGTGGTGGTGGTGGCGGGTTTGGCGGAGGCGGCGCCTCTGGAGATTGGTGAGTCATGAAGAGCGTCCTAACAGCGGCCGAACGAGAACGAATCGAGCGCATCGTCGGCGAAATCGAGTCGGCAACGGCTTCGGAGCTCGTCACCGTCGTATTTCGCCGGAGCTCGGCGTATGCGGCGCACCGGATCGGTTGGGCCGCGGCCGGAGCCCTCGCCCTCGTGAGTCTCGCTCACCTGGTCTGGCCACGGGTGATGGTCATGGAGCTGCTTGGAGCGCAATCGATTCTGTTTTGCGGGGCTATACGCGTTGTTCGGACTCGCGCCGTGTCTTCGACGCATCGTGCCACGCTGGGCCCAGGAGAGAGCCGTTCACGCCAAAGTGCAACAACTCTTCCTCGACCTCGGGGTCACCGAGACACGTGATCGCAGTGGTATCCTCATTTACCTTTCGGAGCTCGAACGTCGCGTGGAAATCCTTGGCGATCGCGGGATTTACCAGCAGCTCGGCGCGAAAGCATGGCAGGGTCTCGTCGAAGAACTCGTGACGTCCATTCGCGCAGGGAAAGCGGCCGAAGGTCTCGAACGAATCCTGCGTCGTCTGGGTACCGAACTTACGGCGAAGTTTCCCATTCGCGCAGGTGACACCAACGAACTGCCGAACACCGTCATCGTCGACAATTGAATCCTTGTGTCAAATCCTGGAGTCGAATCTCGAAGTCTCATCGGCGCTCGCGGTGCGCGTCCCAAGTGCGCGTGTCGCCGGGCAAGCTGGCCGTCGATCATCGAATCGCGATTCGACGGGGATCCGCACGTCCAGTACCGCGTCCAGCTCGGGCGACACGCCGAACCCAACGTCCGCGTCGCGTCGTTGTCACGAATCACAGACCAATTTGAGGGCGTGATACGAGGCAGGCACCACGGAAAAGCACGGCGTTCGCCCCAAAAAAGGCGAGAACCATTCCGCGGTGGGCGCGGGTAGCCCCGAACTCGCTCGCACGCTCCGTCCGAATGCACTAGCTCTTCGGCGTGACGTACGATCCGATCCAGTCGCGCCGAAATTGAATCGACACAGCTTGAATCGGTTTGCCGACGACACGCTTTTTTGCCGTATCGCACGGACGGTATGCGAAGCCGAGTGCTTACCCCGCAAAGAGCTGTACGAATCCTGGGAGTTCGCACGACGCGTCCGTCGGCGATTGCGCGGCGGAAGAATCGTCGATTTGGCTGCGGGCCACGGCTTGGTCGCGTTGATCCTGCTCGTGTTGGACGATAGCTCGGAGAATGCGCTTGCCGTCGACGTGCGGATCCCACCGAGCGCGCACCGATTGAGGGAAGTGTTCGAGCGAGACTGGCCAAGGCTGCGCAATCGAATCATCTTCCACCAGGCATCGATCGACGAGATCGAAGTGGCCGCAACGGATCTCGTCGTATCGGCTCATGCATGTGGAACGCTGACGGACCGCGTACTCGATCTCGCCATGGCCGTGCGCGCCAACGTCGCCGTCCTGCCGTGCTGTCAGGCCGAAGGGAAGTGCGATTCTGGCGGACTACTCGGGTGGATGGATTCGGCATTGGCTGTCGATGTGACGCGGGCGCATCGCTTGAGAAGTGATGGATACGACGTCGTCACCCAGACGATTCCAGCGGCAATTACGCCCAAGAATCGCCTACTCATTGGGATCCATCGAGCGAGCGTGCGAAGCGCCGATTCAGCGCCGACTGGCCTCGAGCACCAAACGTAAGTCGCGAGACAATGGAAGCGAAAACCCAGACTGCCGTCGCTCGAGGGCGCGCGACAATTGTTCGGTCTGCTCGCGTCCGAGCGCCACGCGCGTAGCCCCGTTGCCCATTCGCCTCGCGTGAGCTTCATCGGCAAGGGCGCAAAGATGCTCGACGATCCGCGGATTCATACTCTCGAGCAAGGGCAGCACCTCGGTCCGTACGCGTACCCGCGAGTACTTCGGGTTTCGATTCGAAGGATCGTTCGCGTAGGCCAGCTGGTGGCGCGCAAGGTGACTGAGAACGTCGGAACGGCGCGCACGAAGGAAAGGACGAACCAAGTCGCCGTCGTGTGCGGCAAGCACGCCGAGCCCGTCCAGGCCGACGCCGCGCAGGATCCGCAGCAGCACCGTCTCTGCACGATCATCGGCGTGATGCGCCGTCGCAACGAGAGCCCCGCCGAGTTCCGCAGCCCGTCGTCTCAACTCCGCATATCTCGCCTGCCGTGCCCTCGCCTGCATGTTGCCGCCCGGAGAAAGAACGACCGCACCCCGCGAAAAAGGCACCCCGAGTCGAAGCGATAGTCCCTCTGCAAGATCGAGCTCACGACCCGCTTCGGGACGGAGGCCGTGATCGACTCCATGCGCGAAGAGCGACAAGCCGCGAGGTTCGGCGAGCCGCGCCATGACATGGAGTAGTGCCGTCGAATCGCCCCCACCAGAGACAGCAAGCAATACTCGTTGACCCACGGCGAGTCGACACTCGTCATCCAATGCGCGCGCAACGAGTCTTAGGAGCGTCGGCGGATGGGAACCTTTGCGTCCCCTAGACAAGATCGAACTCCTTGCAAAATGTGATCTTCGTCCCAGCTTGCAGGAGATGCTCGCGATGCATGTCGTTCGGATATCCGAGTGAGCACGTCTCCGAGCTCGACGCGAAGTGCGCGCAATTCTCGCAGCCGTATCGAAGACGGAAGCGAAGGGTCTGCTCGACCAACAGATCGTCGACGAGGGTACGCATCGGGAATGCTTCAGGGAAACGGCTGCGCGGGCTGCCCCCGCTGAAAGAAGAAACGAAACCACCCCGTCACCCGACTGAGAACGGCATCGTCGAAAACGCCGTCGACAGACGCATCCCGAGGGTCACCGAAGGATGCATCGAATTCTGCTTCGGTAAGCCGCTCGTCACCACTCGACTCGTTCGCGTCGCCACTGAAGAGATGCTTGAAGGTGATCGTGCCTCGAACGGCGTAGAGAGCGCCATTTTGCGCGTGACAGGTGTCGTGCAGATAAAGCGCAAGACTCACCGTAGGTGGATCGGAATCGACGGGCCAGTCCGAGCCAGGCGGGTGAACCCCCGGAGGCAGCCCCACGTCTACCGCACTGCCGAGAGACGACGCGCGTAGGGTCTGGAGTTCTCGAATGCTAATCTCGAGCCCGTCGGAGACCTCTTGGTTGTTGTCGCCGCGTTGCACCCGGATCGACAACTGATTCTTGTCGAAGGCGTTGGCGCCAAAGAACGTAGGCCCGAGATCGAATGCACCCTCCCAGCAATCCTTGACGATGAGCTTGTCGCTCGTGACCTCGCCATCGCCTTCGCCGACCGTGCACCCTGCGCCGAGAAGGAGCGCAGCCGTGGCGAGAGCGATCGAGAAACGACGCATGGTTCGACCAGTCTACCCGAAAGCGCCCGAGATGCTCAGCTCGGGCGCGGAATTTTCAGCTATCCCGGGTGTTTCCGTTCCTAGGCAGGTCGAAGTAGAAGCGCGTTCCCCGATGGCAATCCGACTCGAAGGACAGCTTGCCCCCTAAGCACCCCTCACCAAAGAGCCGGACGGCGTGGGATCCGAGCCCCCTCCCCACCCCCTTGGTGCTGTAACCGACATGGAGGAGCCGTTGCGCAACCTCCTTCGAGATCTCTCCCGGATTGGCCACGACGAAACGATAGCCCTTCGCAGTTTGGAAGGCCCCTATGGACACGGTTCCACGTGCGGGCGTCGCTTCCACGGCATTCTGCACCAAGTTCACGAGGACGCGCACGAGCAAACGTTTGTCCGTCACGAGTGAACCATCCGGACCAGATTCGACACGTACCATGCGATCCTTTGCGCATTCGTTCGCTGCAAAGACGGACACGACCGACGCGAGCAAGTCGCTCACGCGGTGGCGCGCCCGTTGCACGACGAGGGTGCCGAGTTCCGCTTGTGAGAGGAGCTGCTGCTCCTCGATCTCCACGACTCAATCGCCGCGCCAAGTCGACGATTTCGGCTCGAGGCCTCGCTCGGTTGGCTTTGATGCAACCACTCTCCCCAACCGAGTAACCCTTGGAGCACGTTCCGGCTGTCGTGAAGGAAGAGTCGATCGAGAAGCTCACGACGGCGCGTCGCCGTTACATCCGAGAGCAGACAGATCCAAAGTGGCTCGTCGTCGAAACAGGCTCGAGTCACGCGCACCGAAAACTCGACACACGTCTCGATACCGTTCCGACGAAGCGACATGACGCAGTGTCCGCTCACCGTTCGCTCGGCATCCCTTGCGGACAGCATCGTCAACAATGCTCCACAGCGGCCGCATGCGCGCGACGTGCCACATCCGTTCGGTGCGACGCAGGCTCGCTCGCATCCGAGCACGTCCCCGACACGACGCCCGATCAAGTCTTCCGCGTCCGAGATCCCGAGCGCTCGACAGAACGCAGGATTGGCGAAGAGAATCTGTCGACGCGCATCCAACAACAACGCATAGTCGGCAATGGCGTCGAGAACCGTCGGCACCATCGGATGCGCCGTCACCCGCCTGGCCCGTGCCCTGAGCGAGACCGCGGGTGTCCGCTCCGCCGGAGCGAAATGCGATACCAATGGCTCCTCGTCGCGTTCCTCTACGAGAGTTGACACGCCGATTTCCTCCCCTAAGCAATGTTGTCGAGGAGCCTAGCACATCGAGGCGAAGATTGGATCCAGACGGACGAGCGCTCCACAGCAGACTTGCGAGAACTTGCGTTACGTCAAGCAGTGTCGCCCCGAGCAAGACGGAGCTCATCGATCCCATGGAAGCTCGGTAAAACTCGAGTATTTCCGAATGCAAAGAGGATATCGAGGGATGGGTGACCCGCTCGGAAGCCATCCTTCTTACCGACTGGACGCGATTCTTCCGCCGCCGACCACGCGCTCACCGCAATAGAACACCGCGAATTGTCCGTTTACGACTGCCGCAACCTCGGCGGAAAACCTCACGGTCACACCGTCCTCCGACGGTTCGACCACCGCCTGATGGTTCTGACCTCGATATCGAATGACACATGACACCGCTGCAGGCAGCGCCATGTCTTGCGCAAGCACGACGTCGCAGACCTGCGCTTCTTTCCGGAACAGCTTTGAGCGGTCACCGACGGTAACGCGCCCCGAATCTCGGTCAATGTCGGTCACGTAGACGCGCTGCCCGGTGGCAACACCGATATTACGTCGTTGTCCGACGGTAAATTGGTGGATACCTTCGTGAGCGCCGAGGGCTTTGCCCGAATCGTCGACGATGACGCCAGGACGAATGCGTCCATCGGCATGCGCGCTGACGAAGGCGTCGTATCTGCCCGTTGGCACGAAGCAGAGTTCCTGACTTTCCCCTTTTTCAGCACCGAATAGTCCGATTTTTGCCGCTTCGGCGCGGATCTCCGCCTTGGTGCAATCGCCGAGTGGAAAGAGCAAGTGCTTCAAGTCGTCGCCAAGGTACGTGTGCAGGAAGTAACTCTGATCCTTCGAAGCGTCTCGTCCGCGATGGAGCTCGAGCCCCCCTGCGCCTTCCACGATGCGCGCGTAATGCCCAGTGGCAACCACATCGGCGCCGAGCCTGCGAGCGATTCGGAGTAGCTCCGCGATCTTGATCTGTCGATTGCAATACACACAGGGGCTGGGCGTCTCACCATCGAGGTACGCCGTCACGAAAGGCTCCACGATTCGCTCTCGAAACAACTCACGACGATCGAACGAATAGTGCGGGATCCCGAGTTGTGCGGCAACGCGACCTGCGTCGTGAACATCCTCGGGCGCGCAACAGCGCCCCGCGACGGTTTCATCATCCGGATAGTCCCAGAGATGCAGCGTTGCACCAACGACCTCGTACCCTTCCGCCAACAAACGTGCCGCCGCCACGGAGGAATCTACGCCGCCACTCATGGCAACTAGTACGCGCGTCATGGCGGGCTGCTATGGCAGATTCTCGCGATCGTCAAGGTGCGGCGAGCGTCACGCCCCGCAACCGCGTCGAGCCACAACGAGTGTCACGCCCCGCAACCGCGTCGAACCACAACGAGTGTCACGCCCCGCAACCGCGTCGATGCGCCATGAACCTCACGGCGCGAAACCGCGCCATCGCTTCGCCAGTCGCTCGATGGCGCGACGATGCAGTCGACTTCCCCAAGACTTGCTCAGTCCCAGGCTGGCGGAAACATGGTCAAAGCGTTCGCCTTCGAAGTAGTGCCGGCGGATGAGTTCGGCTTCTTGCTCGGGCAGATCTCGCAGCATCGACTCGAACCGCGATCGCAGTTCACCTCGCAGGAAGACTTCCTCGGGCGTTTCGTCCTCCAACGGAACGCGCTCACTGCCCTCGCCGACGGTCTGGGGGAGCATTCCCACGGCGACCGCCGTTGCCATCGCGCCGAGTTGCTCGGCCAAGTCGGCATCAGCCTCGCTGCGTGCCGACCTCGATTCCGAACTCCGCGTCGGTTCCTCGGCGATGGAAGCACTCAAGAAATCTAAGGCTTCGAGAGCGCGGAGCCGGTACCAGGCACGTCTCGGAACGGGCAAGAGGTGCCGTACCCCATCGAGCATCGCACCTCGAACGCGGATCAGAGCGTAACAACGAAACGGCACGCGTCGCGATGCGTCGAATCTTCTGGCTGCGTCCACGAGTCCCTCGCGACCGCAGCTCTCGAGGTCTTCGATGCTCACGTACGAACCGAGCGACCGCTGGATCTGACGCGCCGCTATTGCGACGATATCGAGCGCACTTTTGCAGCGCTGCGCGATCTCAGGGGAATCGACGGCGTCCATGAGGGCGCGCAAACTTTACCTCAAGGCCGACATCGCCCGAAAGCTCTCGTTCGTCGATCCGCACACGCCACTGTCCCGCCGCTCGGATGCATGTTCGCGGGGTTCGTGCGATAGTTTCGAACATGACGCCGTGGGGCCTGGTCGCCATCGCCTACACCCTGCTGGGAGCCTTGGCAGTGTGGATCGCGGATAGCTTCCGCGGCGTGTCTGCGTTCACGCATCCACGGCCGTGGCTCGAGTTCGGTGGCGCTCTCGGAGCCCACGTGTTCAGCGCCTGTCTCGGTCTCGCCGCTGGTGGCGTGGTCGTGCTCGCAACCCGATGGTTGGTCAAACGAACCCATTTCGCACGACTTCTGCACGCGGAGCTTCGCCCGCTTTCACTTGGGCTCTCGCCGGCGATGATGGTGATCCTCGCCGTAACGAGTGCACTCGGCGAGGAATTGCTTTTCCGCGGTCTACTCGCACCGTGGATCGGCCTTTTGCCACAGGCCATGATCTTTGGTTTCTTGCATCAGACCGGGGGAAAAAGTCGCTGGGTTTGGATGACCTGGGCCTTCGTCATGGGACTCGTGCTCGGTGCCATGTTTCAGCTCTCCGGCTCTTTGGTCGGTCCAATCCTGAGCCACGCGCTCATCAATGCAGTCAATCTCGCGTTCTTGAAGAGCCATGATCCCAAGCCAGGCCGCAAGCCTTTGGGCGGCCTGCTCGGACAACGCGGCTGATGTAGGTGGTTGAAGAGACTAGCGAAAATCCAAAGGCCATGCTTGTCTGACGCTAGCTCCCGACTCGAACGGCCACGCCATCGGGAGCCCTTACGGGTCGATATCGATGACGGAAACGCCCTCGGGATTCCACGACGGACAGCCTCGGATCCTCGTCGTCGACGACGAAAAGCTCATCCGTGACGTGCTCGCAGACTTTCTCAATCTGGAAGGGTACGACGTCCGCACGGCCGACGACGGCGCATCGGCACTCCTGGCGCTCGAGCGCGAACGATTCGACATGGTCATCAGCGATCTCAAGATGCCGAATCTCGGCGGTCTCGAGCTGCTCCGCACGATCGCGCATTCCCACCCGCAGACATTGACCGTAATCATGACCGGCTTCGGCACGGTCGAGACGGCCATCGACGCGATGAAGCAGGGCGCATACGACTATATCCTCAAGCCTTTCAAGGTGGAGGAGATCGTCCACATCGTTCAGCGCGGCCTCGAGAAACGGCGTTTGGCCGCAGAAAATCTGAGATTGCGCGAAGCGTTGTCGCTCTACCAAGTGAGCGAGGCGATCGCAGCAAGCTTGTCCCTCGAGGAGGTCATCGCCACCGTCGACCGCAGCGTACTCGCCGAGGTGCGGGCCGACGTCGTCTCGACTTGGTTGTACGACGGCCAGGGCGGATACTTCGAGCGATCCTTGGCGCGGCACCCAGACTTGCCAGTGGCTCACACGCATGGCCGCTTGGATCCCGATCGGTTCATGACCTGGTTCGATTGTGGCCAACCCCTCCTCGAACACGGGCTCAAAGCCGCGCCGTTCTTTGCACTGCAACCCGTGCCCGCCGTACAAAGTCTCGCCGCCGTGCCCTTGCGTGGGCGAGATCGCACGGCCGGGTTCATAGCGGCAATCTCGCTGTCCAGCCATCGACTCTTCGACGAAGGGCAACGCAAGTTGCTCAGTATCATCGCCTCACGAGCAGCCGCCGCGCTCGAGAACGCGCGACTGTTCGAGGATCTCCAAGCCACGTTCCAACAGACCATCCAGAGTCTGGCAAGAACGATCGACAAGATGGATAGGTACACGGCGGGACACTCGGAGCGGGTCGCACGCTACGCCGTTGCCCTTGCAAAGGCATTGAAGCTGCCATCTTCCGAGATCACGATCGTCGAGCATTCGGCATTGATGCACGACATCGGCAAAGTAGGGTGCGTGCTCAACCTGAACAAGCCCGGACGTTTGACGGCCGATGAATACGAGATCTTCAAACGCCATCCCGTCCACGGTCGAGAGATCCTCGATCCCATCAAGTTTCTCGAGCCGGTCATCCCTGGCGTCTATTTGCACCACGAGCGCTGGGATGGGCAAGGGTACCCCCTGAGGCTCAAGAAAAACGACATTCCTCTCGTCGCGCGACTCATTTCCATCGCAGATACCTACGACGCGATGACGAGCGATCGCGCGTACCGCAGAGCCGTACCTCACGAGGTCACGGTCAACGAGATCGAGCATTTTGCCGGCACCCAATTCGATCCGGATCTCGCGGGCACCTTCGTCGAGTCCATCGATACCATTCGCGAGGAGCTGCACGCGGACGGCTTCAAAATCCCGGATTGACCACGCGCTCGGGGCGTTGCACTGCCGTTCATTGCTGGATCCTGCGACAACGATCGAAGATATCGATGCATTTCCGTGACGGTGCGGCATAGTTGGTCACGCGCAACCCGCCGTGGTCACGCCGAACGACCCCCGCCGTGGTCACGCCGAACGACCCCCGCCGTGGTCACGCCGAACAGCCCAAAAACATCCCCTACTTGCCATGCCCCGAACCCTGAAAGCCCGATGGCTCGGACGACGACGCTACGAACCCGTGTTGGCGCTTCAGCGACGACTCTTTGCGGAACGCCAAGCGGGGCAAGGTGAAGACGTCGTATTGTTCGTCGAACATGATCCCGTGATCACCCTCGGACGCGGTGCGAAAATGCAGCACCTGCTCGCGTCGAAGGATCACCTCGCCAAGGCGGGCATCGACTTGGCAGAGGTCGAGCGCGGCGGGGACATTACCTTGCACGCCCCTGGCCAACTCGTCTGCTATCCGATCGTGGACTTGCGCCCAGACCGCTGCGACGTGCGTCGCTACGTTCAAGGATTGGCCGACGCGATGCGCGGCGTCATTCAACCCTACGGAATCGACGCGGGGCTCGTCGACGGAATGGTGGGGCTCTGGGTCGACGATGCGAATCGCGGCACTTGGCCCGGTCAGACCGCCGCAAAGTCGCTGGCGAAGATTGGAGCGATTGGCGTGCGACTGTCGCGCTGGGTGACGATGCACGGATATGCCCTGAATCTATCGACGGACTTGAGGCTATTCGGGCTGATCGTGCCGTGCGGGATTTCGAACCATCCCGTGACGACTCTACAAACGTTGATCGGCGAGGCCGTCACCGTGGAAAGCTGCGTGCCACGCGCCTACGCCGAGCTGTGTCGCGTGCTCGAAGCAGAACCCGTGGGACTCGTGGACGAGTCCCATTCCGAACTCGACTCGAGCGCGTAGAGCGAGCGACTTGCGCGAACGCCTTATTCCTCGACCTCGCCGTCGGTGGACTTCTGCTGACGCAGTTCCTCGTCCGTCAGGTAGAGAGCAGGCCCGCCAGCTCTCGGCGCGCCACCAGGAGCGGGAGGAGGTGCGTTGGGCGCTCCAGATGCGGCCGCGGCAGGGGCCCCTTCTTCGCCCTCGCCAAGCTCGTCTTCCAGACCCTCGGCGGGAGCACTCGACGCAGGCGACGGCGCGGCAACGCGCGGCAACGCAGGCAACGCGATCGCATCGAGCTTCGCATCGTACTGCGCTTTGCGCTCCATGAACACCGTTCGTTCGTCACTCGGAAGAACGCGCAGGGCATCGAGTTTCAGCGATTCCGGATCGATGAACTCACCCTTGCGTTTGACGGTGAAATGAAGGTGAGGTCCCGTCGAGCGCCCCGTGGAACCCACGTAGCCCACCGTCTGCAATCGCGTGACCTTGTCGCCGACCTTGAGTTCATCGGCGAAGCGCGACAGGTGCGCATAGCCGGTCTCGATGTCGTCCGAGTGTTGCACCTTGACCAGGTTTCCGCTCGGGCCACCCCAGCCGAGGAACGAGACGGTACCGAAACTGCACGCTCCGACGGGTGTTCCCGATGGCGCCCCGAGATCCATTCCGGTGTGCGGCATGATTCTGTGCAGCACCGGATGCATGCGCTTCATGTTGAACCGGCTCGTGATAGGAGCATTCGGGATTGGCGTGCGCCAACCGCCTTCGTAGGGCGACCGCGCGGACTCGTCGAAGTACCCGCGGGATTTCGGCCCATTGAAGTAATAGATGCGCAGGGGCTTACGATCGGAGGGAAAGACGATCTCGAGCGCCTCGATGCCCGCGTAGCGTGCGAAATCACCGAGAGCAGTCACTTCCTGAGCGATGACACGCACTCGAGTTCCTGGCGCGAATTCGTCGAGAGAAGCGTGACCCGTCATGGCTTCGCGCATGGTGCGAATCAATGCCGGCTCGAATCCACCCGCCGTCACGGCTCGCTCGATACCAGCCTCGGCGACGACGAATGCGCCTTGGACTTGCTCCCGCTGGATCTTCAAATCGAGCTTCTCGACGTTCAGCAAACCGTCCGCACCCTCACGCGCCTGAAAGATCTCCTCGGGTCCCGCGATGTATTCGAAGGTCTTGACTTTACGACTGGCCCGATCGAGCGCAAAGGCAAACCTGTCCGATTTGGAGCAGTTGTTCAACGGTCGCACTTTTTCGAAGGCCTTGAGGACTCGGTAGGCCTCCTTGAGCGGGAGCCCCGCCTTTTCGACGGCCTTGAGGAACGGGTCGAACCCAACCTGTCCTTCCCCGATCCGCAGCGACGAATCCGTCGCGGAATCCTTGACCCGATACGGTCCGGGGATCTTGTTGCGCTTTCTCACGACCGGCGGCGGCGCCACCTGCGGGAGCTCCGAACTCTGCTGCGCGATCGACGGGGCCGGCGGCGGCGCCACTTTCGGTAGCGCGTGACCATGGTCGAGTCGCATCGAAATCGCGATGATGGTCGCGACCGTGAGCACTCCCGTCACTGCCGCAAAGAAGGCGACCAAGTTCGGCGAGAGGGCGGAGCGCGGTGGCTCGCTCGACGCACCGCCGCGAGCACCGAGCAACCCCGAGGAGATACTCTCGAGCGCGAGATCGCGCGAATGGCGAGCCCCTTCCTCACCCTCGGTGAGCCCTTCGAAATCGAGTGGAGGCGGGCGGCGACGGATGGGTTCGGTGCGCTCGAGGGTCGGCGAAACAGCGGACGCTCCGCCGCTCTGCGGCGCGGGAGAGTCACTCACCTGTGGCTCGACGACGGGCAGAGGCTTCACCCCGGGAGGCAGTGGGGTTGCCTCGGGAACCACGACCGGCGCGGTCAGCGTTCGCGCAACGGGATTCACCTCGAATCCGGTGCTCGGACCAACGGGGCTCGCCTCATTGCCGGGCGATTGGGGCGAAGTCGCGGAAGCCAGAGGAGGCGACAAGGGCGCGCCCGCCTCGAGCACCGGCTCGAGACCGCCATCCTCGCGAACGTCGGGATCGACGATGCGACCGACGTGCAGCGATTCGGAAGGACGGGAACTCACGGCCCGGACCTAGCAGGGGGGGCGAAGGGCGGCAACCCGACCACGGAACGGCTGATCAGGAGGCTAATGACGTGCCGTCCCCAGATGCCGATGGCCCTGTCGGGGTTTTTCGCGCAGACTTTCCGGGGTCCCATGGATGACCATGACCGGCAGCTGCTCCTGCTCGGGCGAGAACATTTCGAGCGTGGGGAATACGAAAAGGCGGGGTACTTGCTCCGTCAAGTCGCCCATCGTTTCGATCGCTTCGCCGATGTCCACCACATGCTCGGGGTCATCGCACACAATGCGGGAGACTTCGCTCGAGCTCAGACTCACTTCGAGAGGGCAATCGCGCTCAATCCCAATTACACGGAAGCGCAGCTCAGCCTCATGGTGACGTACAACGAGCTCGGACAGTACGAAGCGGCCCGTCGTCTATACGCGCAAGTCCAAGCGCGCGCGCCGTCAGGCTCGGTCGATCCGTTCGTCAAAGGAAAGCTGGCGAACCTGCACGCCGAGATCGCTCAAGCCTATGTCGACGCCGGAATGCTCGCCCAAGCGATTCGAGAGTTGGACAAGGCCGTGCAGCTTGCTCCACACTTTGCCGATCTCCATGTGAAGTTGGGCTTGCTCTACCGCGACATCGGCGAGATCGGTCTCGCACGCGATCAGCTGGTCATGGCGCGAGACATCAACCCGAACTACGTGCACGCTCGGTTGTCCCTCGGCACGTTGCTCCTCGGCATCGGTCAACACGAAGCCGCGCGACAGGAGTTCGACTGTATTCTCAAGACCGATCCGGGCCACAAACTCGCTCGGATGTACCTCAGGCTCACGCAGACCTCGCTCCGCAACTCGACTCCCGAAGTCCGCGCGAAGCAACCCTCGGAACCTGCGTGAGTCACGGTCCGCTACGTCGCATCTACCATCGGATCCGCGGTGGACGGCTCACCCTTGGGCGGGTAGTAGGATTGATCTACATCGGTCTGTTCATCGGCTTGTTGCCCCTGTACGGACTTCACCTGCCGCTTTGCTTGGGCTTGTCGATGTGGCTCGGGCTCGACGGACTATTGGCCTATGCAGCCGCCAACGTTTCGAACCCGTTCTTCGCGCCCTTCATCGTCATGCTCGAGGTCGAGGTTGGCAGCTTGATCTCCTCTGGGAGGCTCGTCGGCTGGAACGTGGAACGCGTCAAGTCCCTCGGGTGGCTGGCTTTCACGGGTCAAACCCTGCTCGGCGCCCTGGTCGTCGCGAGTGTGGGCGCGACGCTCGGCGCCGCCGTCGCGTGGCTTTTGGGGATGGTTTGGCGTGCTCGGCGTGGTGACGACGCCATGCGTGCGGCGCGGCGCCGCACCATCGCTCGATACGCGCAAGCGCGACCCGCCGATCGTCACTACGTCCGGGTCAAGCTCCACACCGATCCCCTCGCGGAGGAGCTCGCGAGATTCTTCGACGAGCCGCTCGGTGACGTCCTCGACGCGGGCTGCGGCCGCGGCCAGTTCGGACTGTTCCTACGAGAACTCGCCAGAGTCGATTCTCTTACGGGCTTTGACTGGGATCAGGCGAAAATCGAGTCAGCGCAACGTGCGGCTCGCGGCGACGCTCGGTATTTCACGGCCGATCTCAGGGACGCGCCTCTTGCCACCGTCGACACGCTGCTGCTCTTCGACGTCCTCCACTATTTGCCCCCCGACGCACAGGATGCACTCCTCTTTCGCTGTGCGAAAGCCGTCCGTCCGGGAGGGCGCCTCTTGGTACGCGACATCGACAAGAATCGAGGCTTGGGCTCTGTGTTCACGCGGCTGTTCGAACGCATTGGAACCAAGCTCGGGGTGAACCGCGCTGGAACCTTGGCATTCCGTTCCTCGACGGCCGTCGTCGCCGAACTCGAGCGCCTCGAATTCACGCTCGAAAAACGCGCGCCGAACGGCACCCACGCAGCTCTCCTCGACAATCAGCTCTGGGTGTTTCGCAAACCCGTTACTTGAGCCACTTGGGAGCGGCGAGGATCCCGTCGTGGCTCGAGAGGAAAGCTCGTCGATGGCTCAACGTGAGCACGAAGCTCGAACCGCCGCCTTCCGCGTCCTCGACCCACGCGCTTCCGCCATGGGCCTCCGCGATGTGCTTGACGAGGGCAAGACCGATACCGCTACCACGCACCCGTTGCTTGTTCGTGTTTTTGCCGCGCACGAAGCGCTCGAAGATGCGCCGCTTCTCTTCGTCCGAGATGCCGGGACCGCGATCGGTGACCCGCACGTGTACGTATCCCGAGTCGGCCGTCACCGACACTTTGACGAGCTTGCCCTCGGGCGCGTACTTGACGGCGTTGTCGACTAGATTGATGACCGCAATCTCGAGCGCTCGTTCGTCGATGGCAATGACGGGAACCGCTTCGTCGAGGTCGAGCACGAGTTCGACGCCCTCCCGTTCGGCACGCGCGTGACACGCCTCGACGGCCCGGGCGACGACCTCGGGAACGCGCCCTTCGGCGAATTGATATGCCGCTTTACCGCGCTCGACCTTGGCGAAATCGAGTACGTTCTCGATGAGGGCCGCGAGCCGTTCGCTTTCGCTGACGATGATCCGGAGATACTCGGCGCGCTTGGCGTCGTTGTCGACGCGACCGCTCTGCAAGAGTTCGCCGAACATTCGTACGAGCGAGAGCGGCGTCTTCAACTCGTGCGAGACGTTTGCCACGAAGTCACTCTTTAGATTCGACAGCTTCCGTTCGCGCGCCGCAGCAACCAAAATCACGACCGAGCCGGCAATGACGACCAACCCCGAAAGGCCGACGAGCACCATCTCGAGCATACGCCGACGAGCGACCGCCGCTGCTAGGTCCTGCGCAGAGGTCATCATGACGTTGAGTCGCCACTTGTAGAGCGTCGTCTCGAACTCACGCCCGAGCGTGAGCCCCTCGCGCCCCATGGGCTTGCCGTAAATGATGCGGCCTTCGGCATCCACGACGTTGATCCGACTCGTCTCGTCACTCTCCGGATAGAGCTCGGGAAAGACGTGTTCGATGATCGCCGGCACGTCGTGCCAAGCGACGACGAGGAAACTCTGACCGCGCAGCTCGCGCCTGAAGTAGCTGACGAGATAGGTGACCTTCTCGTAGTTGCGATGCAAATGGCGCAGTTCCCCTTGCGGCTGCGCCTCGAGCTTCATTTCGGAGAGGAGCACGTGAACCAGGAGACGACGGAAGGCTTCGTCCTCGAGCCCCGGAAACCGCGACGCGTATCCAATGACTTCGCGATCGGGCCCGTTCAAGTCGATGAGAAAGACGGCCCGTACGGTGGGCGTCTGGACTCGCGCGATACTGAGCCAGTCACTCGCGAAGCTCTCGTGATCGTCGAGCTTCAACGTCGAGGCGACCACGTTGTCCTGATCGATCGATCCGTTTCTCGAATCGGTCCGCCTTCTCGTTGGCGAGCAAAAGCGTTGCCTCGACGACGGACTGCTCGCGGAGCTTTTCGAGCTGGAAGCTATTGCGGAAGGTGATGCCGTCGAGCACGAGCACGGCAACGACGAAGGCCGGCAGCAAGAGGAACGTGAGCAGTCGCTGGCGAGGGGTGGTTTCGGCCATGGGAGCGGTCGCCCGAGCGAGCTTACGCTAACCCTTGGGGCGCGGCTCGGCTACGCTAGCGCCCGTGGACGATACCCGCCTGACCGAAGTCGAAATTCGCTACACCTACCTGGAACAGCTCGTCACCGACCTGAGCCAGGTGATTCACGCGCAACAACAGACCATCGCGACCCTGACCTCCCGGCTCGAGCGCGTCGAGCAACTCATTGCCGAAGCGATGCAACAGCCCTCTGACCGGTTGCCCCACGAGAAACCGCCTCATTATTGAGTGGGCGCGCTGTGCGCCACCAATTGCGGGCAAAAGCGGCCAGAACCTGCGCTCGCGGCGCTTGTGACTGCCCAGAAACCCGGCAAACTGAACCGTTGTTCGACCGACGAGCGCTCATCGAGGGTTCCCGCGGGCACTCGCCGTGTTAGACCCGAGCCACGCGATGCGCCTCACCTCGTCCCCCCGATGGCGGAGCCTCCAAGGCCTCCTATGCCGACTGCTCCCCTTCGAGCCGCTCCTTTATTGCCTATTCGCGGCAGTAACGACCCTCGTCGTTGCCCGTTCGTTCTACGCCGCGCAGTTTTGGCAGTTGGGCCACTCCGTGGCCTGGGCGATGGGCGGAGACTTCGACCCGACCGCTCGCGGACGGCTCCCCTTCGTCTGGTCGGCACCGCTCAACGACGTCTTCATTCACTTCGATTTCGCGCGCTCGGCAGCGCGCGGTTTCCCCTTCGAGTGGATCGACGGCAATGGCTACAGCAGTGGCGGCACGAGCCTGCTCTATCCCTTGGTTCTCGCCCTCGGGCTCCGGTTGGGATTCCACGGCCTGAACCTCATGCACTTTGCAGCAATGCTCGCCGCAACGAGTGTGTTTGCCTTGTTGCTCGGGCTGCGATTCGTCTTCCGTAACCTCCCGCGCGTACTGAGTTACCTCCTTCCCGGCGCGATGTTGAGCGTAGGCGCCTTGAATTGGTCGCTGTTCAGCGGCATGGAAGTGGCCTTCTTCCTCGCGATTTGGGGTCTCGGATTCTATTTTGCCGAGCAAGTCCGAGCGGTGGCAGAGCAATCGACGGACTCCCTCGGCCCAGCATGGATTGGCTTGGCACTGGGCTCGTTCCTGATCGCGGCAACGAGACCCGAAGCCGTCACGACGATCGCGGCGCTCACTTGTTTTGCCGCGCATGCCGTCTTGCGACGGCGCGGGAGGAACGCCGCCCTAGCGACCTTGTTCGTCGGTGCAACGCCGGGAGCGCTCGTCGTCCTTTTGCAAGCCTACGTCAATCTCAAACTCACCGGAGATGCGTCTGCGGCGGGCGCCATCGTGAAACTCGAGATGAACAATCCGCTCCTCACTCGCGAGCAGATTGTCGACGCGTACTGGTTTCACCTCAAGTACCAGATCCTCCGCGTCACCGAGTATCACTTCGGCAATAACCCCGTGACGGGATGGACGGTGTGGCTCTTTGCGCTCGTGAGCCTTTTCCCTAGCGCGACGCGCCGCTATGCAATCGTGCTATTCGCGTCGATTGCGGGGTGGATCCTCACCGTGGCGCTCAACGGTCAGGTGCGCTGGCAGAACGAACGCTACACGATGCCAGCCGTTGCTTGGCTCCTTTCGAGCGCTGCACTCGGGTTGGCTTGGCTCCTCTCGGCAGCCTGGAACACACAGCGCAAGGTTTGGGAGAGAGCTTTTGTCTGTGGCGTCGCGGTGACGCTTGCGACCGTGTTCTTCGTGGGAGAACGTTCGTCGTACCGCGACCAGCGGTGGTTCTTCGGACGCGCGGCGCGAAACATCTTCGATCAACACGTGCAAACGGGCCTCTTGCTCCGCGCCCGTATCAAGCCCGAAGCCCATCGCGTGCTCGTCGGCGACGCGGGCGCCATCCCGTACGTCTCCGATCTGCCGGGTCTCGACATCATCGGGCTCGGCGGCACCTTCGGATTGCCCTTCGCGCGCGCCTCACAATGGGGCGTGGGAGCGTCCATGGAGCTCATTCAGCATTTACCTCACAGCGAGCGCCCCGACCTCATGGCGATCTACCCCGGATGGTGGAACAGTCTTCCCCTCTGGTTTACGTCGGAGATCAAGGCGAGAATTCCCGTCCGCGGCAACGTGATCTGCGGCGGACACACGAAGATCGTCTACGCGAGCGATCTCGGTTCCCTCGACGACGCGGAGCGCCCCTTCGGGATCCGCGAGGACGAGCGCGTCGTGGACGTCCTCGACTTCGCCGATTTGGTAAGTGAGAAACGCCACGATTACCGGCTGAGCGCACGCGCGGCGGGTTTCGTCGAAATGAAGAAACTACCGCATCCGGAGAATCCCGAACGTGATCTGTTCGACGCGGGGCGCATCGCATTTCCCGGACTCGAACAAACCTTTCGACTGGGCGGGTTTACTCGAGGCAAATCGAAGCGATTCATCCTGCGCGTGGCCCCGACGGGAGACGCGAAGGTGGAGTTCTTCACGAAGGACAAACGGCTCGGCGTCGTCGCGTTGACCCCATCGGATGCCTGGAGTGAGGTGACGCTCGAATTACCAGCAGATCTTCAAGGCGAGCTGCCCCTGCGTCTGCTGGTGCCCGAGGGTGGTCCAACCCTGTTCTTCCTTTGGGCGGTCGAGTCCCGCTGAGCGCGATGGGCACCGTAGGGTTACCACCGGACGCCGTTGCCTGGGTAGCCCTTGGTCTCGCGGGGACGCTGGGCGTGCTCGCGAGGTGTCCATCGAGCAAGCTTCGAAGGCTCACACGGTTCTTCGAAACCCACTACGGGCTTGCCGTATTCGCACTTTCCGTCCTCGCGGCGCTGCTCTCCCTCGGTTACGTCCAGCACTATCTGCGCGGAGGCTCGCGCATCATCGATGCAACCACGTACTTGCTCGAAGCACGAGGTTTCGCGTCGGGACACTTCGGCGTCGAGACACTCCCCGTCTCGGCTTCCCAGCGAGGTCGATTCCTCTACTTCGCTCCGGAAACCCGGCACCTCTCCGCCCTGTTCCCGCCAGGCTACCCGGCGATCCTCGCCCTTGGAGTGGCCGTGGGAAGACCGGTCGTGATCGGCGCGGCACTCGCTATGCTCTTGGTGTGGACGACGGCATTGCTCACTCATCGCATCTTCGCCAGCCGCCGAGCAGCGCTCTTCGCTGCAAGCTTGAGCGTCACGAACGCGTGTTTGCGGTACCACACGGCCGACACGATGAGTCACGGCCTGGCTGCCCTGCTCGTCGTGCTGTCCCTCTATGGCGGGCTCGGAACGACGAAACGCGACGGAACGATCGCCGGACTTTCCCTTGGGTGGCTCTTCGCAACCCGTCCAGCCACGGCTCTCGGCATAGGCTTCGTCATCGCCGTTCACTTGCTCTGGTGCACGAAAGCCCGGGGATTTGTCGTCGCGTTCTTGCCGTCTCTACTCCCGGGGCTCGTTCTCTGGTGGCTGTATCAATGGGCGTCGACTGGCGCCCCATTGGGTTCGACGCAGATGGCTTACTACGCCGTCGCGGACGGCCCGAGGGGATGCTTTCGGTACGGATTCGGGAAGGGGATTGGGTGTCTGTTCGAGCATGGAACGTACGTCGCGCATCGACTGCCGAACGGATACGGTCCGTGGCAGGCCGCATACGTCACCCTGCTTAGACTTCGTTGGCACGCGCTCGACGTGCTCGGGTTCGAGTTGATTGCGCCATTGGCGGTTTGGTCCCTCACGCGATCCCTCAAGCGCCGCGACGACACCCGTGCAGGCGGGCCGAAGTTCGTCGCGCTCGCGATCCTCGCCGTGATCGTCGCGTACGTTCCGTTCTACTTCGACGGGAGTTACCCGGGCGGCGGAGCGAGATTCTATGCGGACGTCATCCCTTTGGAACACGCGCTGATCGCAGGCGTGTTCCTATCGACGCCGCTGGCGCTCTGGATCCTCCCGCATCCCTCTTCGGCTTTGCCGTGCACGGCGCGTTCGAACATCTGTCCTTGCGTGATCGCGACGGTGGGCGCCCCATGTTCGAGCCAAAGGTGCTCGAGCAACATGGCGTCGCGGCGGGCTTGGTATTCGTCGACACGGATCACGGTTTCGCTTTGGGACATGATCCACGCGCGCGTGATCCGAGGCGTGAAGTGGTCGTCGTACGGCGACACGCGGACGCTCATGATCGACTGGTCTGGGAGCGCCTCGGACGCCCCAATGCGTACCATTACCTCTTCGATCCGGGTGTAGAGCGCACGGTGCCGCAGGTGCTGCCCATCGCACCTCCGCTGCTCGAAGCCGCGCACGCCTTCGAAGCCGAGGCGCAATGGCCGCCGTGGTCCGTGACGAGGGGGTGGGTGATGCCGGTGTATCCGCCCAATGACTGCACCTCGGCTCGACGTGGTTTGGCGCTCGAACCCGACGCGGACGGAGCGAGCGTCACCCTCGCCGCCCACGTCGAAAGCGCGAAGCTCCAGCGACTGCACGTCGCCTTTGTCGCGCGCGAGCGCGGTGTGCAACGAGTGACGACGATGCTCGGCCCGTCACGACAAGAATTCGTGCACACGGCGGACGCGCATGAATGCTTCTCCGTCGAAATGTCGAACATCCGAATGGCTCCGGGAGAATACCCGCTCACGATCGAGACGGGCCATCTCGGCGTCGTGCTCGATCGCTACTGGTTCGAGTGACGGCACAGCCCAACTCGCCGGCACTCGGCACCCATGGCGTTGACGTACGGACGCCCAGACTCGGATGCACTCGCCAGACGCGGCGTTGAAGTGGATACACCCCAATTCGAAGCCGCATCGAGGGATTTCCGATTTCGGGGTTCCAAAGCCTCTAAATCAGACTTTTCTCAAGAATCCAGAGCCCCGCATGATTGCCGGCTTCGTCCCCCGGCGACACGGATGCGCCTGCCGGGCTCAAGCTCCGACGGGCATCGCCGTTCCGACCTTGGAGCATGACCGAATCCTTCGAGGGGAAAGTCAACCATGAAACGGGTCTGCGCTTGGTGCAAAAAGGAGCTTGGCGAAGCCGGACAGACCGGGGCTTCGGAAAGCGACGCTGGCCCGCCTTCTGGGATCTCTCACGGGATTTGCGTTGAGTGTGTCGAGAACCTGGGCGTGGAAGACGCCATGGGCCTCGATGAATTCCTCGATACCATCGAAGCCCCCGTTGCCGTCGTGGATGACGAACAACGCGAAGCCCACGTCAACTCCCTTGCTCAAGGACTGCAGACGACCGAGGTAGAACCACGACGACTTCGGGTCGTATCGCGCTCGCCGTCGATCCCCCCGCCCGAACTGCGCGATTGCGTGATCTCTGGGTTACCTGGAGGCTGCAAACGCGACGTACATTGCACGGGTTGCACGATTCGACGGGCGGTGATGCAGACCTATCGCACGGGGAAACCCATCTCACACTTGCCCGCATGTACGTCGAAGGAAGCGCCGGATGCTGTGGAATACGCTAGCCATTGGGTCTCTACGGCGCTCGTTGGGGACGTCGTATTCGTCGAGGTCACACCGAATCCGAAGAGTTGAGTCGAAGCGGCCAGCTAACGCATGCAGAGTAGGGCTTCTTGAGCGACATTGTCCGCGCGCATCGTCAACCGACGTTCGATGGGGGGCTCGATGATCCGAACGACGTCCTCGAGAGCGCAATCCGCAGGGAAGAGTTCACCCAGCCGGTTCTCAGCCGATTCGAAATAGTCCTGTTCGAAGTGGCTCGACTCAGAAGTGACGGCGCAACCGATGTACAGCAGGTCGCTCTCGACGATTTCGTGAAAGAAATGAGTCCCGAACGACAATTCAGGGTTCAATCCTTCGTGCATACGGTCGATTTCGCAAAGCACCGAGACGCCATTGAGTTCCCCCGACGTGACCGGCACCCCCAACTCCGGCACGGTGGTTCCGAAACGTCCTGGACCGACGAGTAGAAGATGTTCGACACGCTCCGTCACCGAAGCACGAACGATCCGTCCCACCAACCTCGCGACGGCATACCGATCGCGCATGGGGAGTCGACCATATTCGGACACCGAGACATAACAGATCCGCTCGATGGGCGCGACACGACTCGAACCGAGCACGGCGCCATGGGAACGTATCAGCACGATCTCGTCCGGCGACGACGAAGTAGCGTCTATCCCGCTATCACGCCCTCGAACGCGCAGCGGGCGACACTGGAGCAAGTGAATGGTGTAGTCGTCGCAGTCTCTGAAGTTTGCGGTAAACTCGATCTCCACCTCGCAGCCGTACGCTTTTCGGAGCGTCGACAGCATGGCCCGAAGCTCTGAAACCAAGGTCGTCTTTCGCAACAAACCGTCTAGCTCGAGTTCGTAGGCGCCGAGTACGGAAGTTCCGTCCCGTCCCTCGACGAAGCGTCGTTTCGCAAAGGCGTTCGCGCACAAGCCGGGACTTCGCTCTACTACGTTGGAGAAGTAATCCGACTCGAATTGGTTACGCTCGAGATCGAGGTAGTCGATGCGTCGCTGGGTATGTTCGCGAATGTCCTCCGTAGAGCTCTCTGGACGTTTCAACGGAAGGTCGAGCGAGATGATGCGCGTGTAGTCATCGTCGTTGCGATCGACGGCGCGAGTCCCCAGACCGAATACGAGCCGAACGAGGCCCGCCGTGGGATCGAGCTCTGGTGACCACACGAAGGGATTGAGTGACATCCCAACACCGGCCAAGTGCGGATAGAAGAACGGTCCGAATTTGTTACCTGACACTCGCTGAACGAGCAGCGCCATCTGTTCGTCTCGATCGAGTAGCCCTCGCTTGGCACGATAGAGCAGCGCGTCTTCGCTGAAACTACTGGCGTACACCAGACGTACCGCGTGCAAGAACTGCTCGAGCCGTCGCTGCCTCGTGCCTTGATTGGGGCAGAAGACGCTCTCGTATTTGCCGGGGAAACTGTTGAGGAAAGTGTCTTCCAGCAGACTGCTCGACCGCACGACGATCGGGGACTGCCCGAAGTAGTCGAGCATGTCGGAGAACCGAGCCATGACGTAATCGGGAAAGGTGCCACGAAGGATCAGCGCGCGAGCCTCATCGATGCCACTGAGAAGCGTGGCTGGGGTCTTCTGCTTCTCGCGAATCCACCAGCAGTCGTTCGTGACGAGGAACGTGTAAAACAGAATCTGCCGCGACGAAGAAGGAGTCGTGACGCTCGAGTCGCGAGGCCCAAGCGGGATTGGTCTTCTCCAGAATGGCACGAGAGAGAAGCATGCCAACGGCCTTTCCGCCAATCATCCCAGAGCCAATCACGTGTTTCCAAGTGTCGATGAGGTCCGGGAGCTCGAGATACTTCCGGACCAGGGCGAGCATCTGAGGTTCTCCGGTGAGCAAGAGACTCGCCAAGCGATCGAAGTGCGCGGCGCGTTCGTCGACGCTGCGCTCCCCTCGTTTTACTGCGAGAGCGCACTCCTCTGCCACCATGAATCGGCGGTCCCACATCCCTATCATTCGATACGAGGCCGACTGCAGACCAGGCCAGACACTCGAGCGATGAATGGCTGCCGAAGTAGTGCTGTCGGTGACGAGACTGAGGGAGTCACCATCCCAGCGGTGAAGTAGGAAAAGGTCGGGCGCGTTTCGTTGGTCGGCCTTGAGGAGGTGCAAGAACAATTCGTCCCGATAGCGATGGACATCGATGACGATCTGGGCGGTCTTATCGATGGGGTCGACGGCGTAGTAGGAGTGAAAATCACGCAAGATCCCGAAATACGCAACCGCTTCCGTTACTCGAATGTAGGGACAAGTCAAAAGGAAGAAATTGCCGATCATGCGCTCGCTCGACCAATCGCGAACCAGATCGGAAAACAGGTCGAAGACGTAGTTCGTTGCGGAGCGTGCCTTGCCGATGGTTCTGTGCACCGTCGTCAACAAGGGCTCGAACCCCTCCTCGGGATGAAGCTCGATCCACGTCACGCCGTCGACCCGCTCGACGACGGGTTCGTGATGAGCGAAGCGAAAGTAGACTACGGACTTGCCCCGTTGGAGTGCCCGACGCCAGAATGGCTCGACGAAAGCTGCGTAATCGCGATGTGAATCAACCTTCCAGACTAGGTTGTCGCCAAGCCGAAGGCCGTACAGCAACTCGTCCAGAGCCTGAATTCCGGTGCTCGGTCGCATGATTGCCTTCCGTCGCAAAAGTAACTACGCCCGATGCTACTCCCCTCACCCTATCCGACCGCACCCCATTCTTACATCGGGGGATCCCTGATAGTTGGCCGCGGGCTCGATTCCCGTGAAGCGACGAATCGCTTCGAAGTCGAGTCGCGACACGAAAAAACGGCGCAGCCGCGCCCCCGACGCCCGCGGAACTGGGGCTCATCTGAATCGCAGAGCGACCGAGGGATCTCGAGTCGCGCCCCACTTGGGCGTTACGTATCCGCATCGCTCGCAGCGCGGCACCGGAGCTTTGGCTCCGATGCGGATCCGTGGATTCGACGTGCTCGTCACCGCGACGGGAAAAACAAAAGCCGCAGCGCTCGATGCTGCCTCAGAGCCCGTCGCTCCCAATCGAAAAGAGACGTTCCAGATCGTGACGCGAATAAGTTCTGAAAGCGAGCAGCGTCTCGGAGTGGGTGATGCCGTCGACGACGAGCAACTTTTCCGTCACGACTTTGGCGAGATCATTGACGTCGGAAACGCGGATGATGGCGACCAAATCGAACCGGCCGCTCACCGAGTAGACTTCGCTCACTTCCGGCAGATCGGACAAGACGTCAGCGACGGTGGTGATGCGATTGCGAACGACGTTGAGTAGGGCAAATGCCGTGACCATGAAGTGACCTCTTACCGGTAGCTAGACTCCCTTTCGAGCGCGCTGACAAGTCCTACTCGAGCCGACGCCAGCACTCGAAGGGATCTCCGCTGCACGAGCCCGCCTCGGCGCAGTAGCACCGGATTTGGACGCGCAGTCGCATCGGTCCGCTGACGGCGACCTGCATCGGCGGACGCCCTCAAGGCGCGGTGCAATCGCGCCCCATGCGCGCCGCGACGTCGGACGACTGGCGCGCCGCATGAGTGCCGCATGAGTGCCGTGACGTCGGGCGGCTCGCGCCCTTCTGAGCGCCGCAACGAACGACGACTGGCGCCGCGTGAGCGCCGCGTGAGCGCCGTGACGACGGCGACTGGCGCGCCGCGTGAGCGCCGCAACGACTAGCGACTGACGCGCCGCGAGAGTGCCGTGACGACGGCGGCTCGCGCTCCTGGTCCGGTCTGAGTCAGCAACTGGCCGGTTCGATCGCTATTCTGGGCATTTGCCCCTAATGGGGGAAATTTGCGGGCAAATCGCGCTTGGAAAGACCGCGGAATCACCGGTAAATCGCGCAAAATTGGCGGATTGGCGTGATGCGTTCTTCTCCGTTTGCCTGGCCCCTGAATTTCACTTATGTCGGGGCTTGCTGCCTGCTGGCAACCGACTCCGGTTCGGCGGCCGTGACCCCCCGAAAGGAATGCCATGGAATTCTCCCATGAAGTAAAAGAGATGGTTTGCATCCATCGCGGTCCCAATAACGGACCGGCACCCATCCCCCAAGAGGGGCGCTGGGTGCAAGCACGTGAAGTCAAGGACATCTCCGGTCTCACGCACGGCGTGGGCTGGTGCGCTCCGCAACAGGGCGCCTGCAAGCTGACCCTGAACGTCAAGAACGGCATCATCGAGGAGGCACTCGTCGAGACCGTCGGTTGCACGGGTATGACCCACTCCGCCGCAATGGCCGCGGAAATCCTCCCCGGCAAGACGATCCTCGAGGCCATGAACACCGACTTGGTCTGCGACGCAATCAACGTGGCGATGCGAGAGCTCTTCCTCCAGATCGTCTACGGCCGCAGCCAGACCGCATTTTCCGAGGACGGCCTGCCCATCGGCGCCGGTCTCGAAGATCTCGGAAAGGGACTGCGCAGCGTGACCGGTACGATGTACGGCACGAGCGCCAAGGGTCCCCGTTACCTCGAGATGGCAGAAGGTTACGTCACGCGCCTCGCGCTCGACGAGAACGACGAGATCATCGGATACGAGTTCGTCAAACTCGGGCCGATGATGGAGATGATCGGCAAGGGTGTCGACGCCGGTGAAGCCCTCAAGAAGAGCACCGGAACCTATGGGCGATTCGCGGAAGCCAAGCGCACCATCAACCCGAGGAAGGAGTAAGCAACCATGCCACTATTTGAAAGCTACGAGCGGCGCATTCCGCAAATCAACGAGCTTCTGAAGAAGTATGGGATCGCCTCGCTCGAGGCCGCCGAAGCGCTTTGCAAGAGCAAAGGCGTCGACGTTGCCGCCATCGTGAAGGGCGTGCAACCCATCTGCTTCGAGAACGCCTGCTGGGCTTATCTCTTGGGCGCGGCCGTCGCGATCAAGAAGGGCGAGAAGAAGGCAGCCGACATTGCTTGCTCCCTCGGCGAAGGCCTGCAAGCGTTCTGCATTCCGGGCTCCGTGGCAGACGATCGCAAGGTCGGCATCGGCCACGGCAACCTGGCCAGCATGCTGCTCAAGGAAGAGACCAAGTGCTTCGCGTTCCTCGCGGGACACGAGTCCTTCGCGGCGGCCGAGGGTGCAATCGGTCTCGCCAAGAGCGCCAACCGCGCCCGCAAGACCCCCCTGCGCGTCATTCTGAACGGCCTCGGCAAGGACGCGGCTCAGATCATCGCGCGCATCAACGGCTTCACCCATGTCCAGACGAAGTTCGACTATGCCAGCGGCAAGGTGAGCGTCGTCAAGGAAACCGCATATTCGCAGGGCGACCGCGCCAAGGTCCGCTGCTACGGCGCCGACGACGTCCGCGAAGGCGTCGCCATCCTCCACCTCGAAAAGGTGGACGTTTCCATCACGGGCAATTCTACCAACCCGACGCGCTTCCAGCATCCCGTCGCGGGCACCTACAAGAAGGAATGCATCGAGCAGAACAAGAAGTACTTCTCGGTTGCTTCCGGTGGTGGCACGGGCCGCACGCTGCATCCCGACAACATGGCAGCCGGTCCCGCCTCCTACGGCATGACCGACACGATGGGCCGCATGCATTCTGACGCGCAATTCGCAGGCTCCTCGTCGGTGCCCGCTCACGTCGAGATGATGGGTCTCATCGGCATGGGAAATAACCCCATGGTCGGTGCATCCGTCGCCGTCGCCGTCGCCGTCGAAGAAGCGATGAACAAGGGCTGAGTCACAACGAGCATCACTTGCGAAGCTTGCATCTCGATGGATGTGCTCGACCTAAGTGAGCTCGACTGAAGACTCGGCGCAGGATCGCAAAGGGGCTGGACGAAAGTCTGGCCTCTTTCGTTTCGTGGATTGCTGGGCCGTGGTGCGCACGCGATGACGGAAGACGGAGGGCGAACCGCGGTGAAGCGCGTCACGGCGCACTCACGAACCTCGGCGAATCACGCCGACCGATCGCGTCGCAACACACTCACGAACCTCGGCGGACCGCGGTAAAGCGCGTCACGGGTGCACTCGCGAACCTCGTCGGACCGCGCCGACCGATCGCGTAACGGCGCACTGACGGGTGGTCGGGGATGATGTTCGTCATGCGCATTCTGCCCCTCGACCCGCGTTTCGCTGCCAGGAGTGTGCGTTGCGCGTGAGCCCCGTCGTCCCATGAACTGCTCGAAAAACGCGACAATTTCCGCCATTTTCGCGCTGCAGCAAGGACCTGCGCTGTCTTTCGCAAGAGACCTGGCCAAAAGGCCTGAGGCGGGCGACCCTCGTTCCAGGATTTCGGGGCTTGGCCGACCCTCGAAGCCAGGATAGATTCGGCGGACGTCGGAGGGTTTGAGGAGGAACACCGATGACCAAAAGTGAACTGATCGAGGCGATCGCAGCGCGAGGGGAACTCACCAAGACGCGCGCGGAAGCATTGGTAGGCTGCGTTTTCGACTCGATGGTCGAAGCGATGCGTGAGAACGAAGGCATCGAAATCCGCGGATTCGGTAGCTTCACCGTTCGGCCCTACAAGCCCTACGATGGTCGCAATCCGAGAACGGGGCAGCCAGTGCCGGTTCCTGCGAAGCGTTTGCCATTCTTCAAAGTCGGCAAAGAGTTGAAGGAGCTCGTGAACTCGAGTCGGCATTTGGCGATTACTGGCGACGACGACGACTGAGCCATGCCATTCGGCGCCGAGCCATTCGCGGCGCCGGCGTGCTAGCTTCGCCGGCGTCATGAACGTCGACCAACAGATCCAGGAACTCTTGAGGGGAACGGTCGAGCTGCATCAGCTCGACGAGCTGAAGTCGCGCCTTTCGTCTGGGCGTCCCTTGCGCGTCAAAGCAGGGTTCGATCCGACGCGGCCCGACCTGCATCTCGGGCACACCGTGCTCATGAACAAGATGCGTCAGTTCCAGGACTTTGGTCACCAAGTCATCTTCATCATCGGTGACTTCACCGCGATGCTCGGGGATCCGACTGGGCAAAATGAGGCGCGCCCACGGCTCACCAAGGAGCAGGTGATGGCCGCGGCAAAGACGTACCAGGAACAAGCGTTCCTGATCCTGGATCGGGAGAAGACCGTCGTTCGCTACAACAGTGAGTGGCTGTCGAACCTCTCCCTCGAGCAGGTACTCGAGCTCGCCGCGAAACGCACTTTGGCGCGAACGCTGGAACGGCGTGACTTCCGCGAGCGCTTCGAAACCCAACGCGACATCTACCTGCACGAGTTTTTCTATCCACTCCTGCAGGGCTATGACTCCGTCGCTCTCGAGGCGGACATCGAGCTCGGTGGTACCGATCAGTTGTTCAACCTCATGGTAGGCCGCGATCTGCAACAGCGTTACGGGCAAACACCGCAAATGGTCATGACGGTGCCGATTCTGGAGGGCCTCGATGCCAAGGTGGTCGACGGCCAAATCGTCGGCAAGAAGATGAGCAAGAGCGCCGACAATTACATCGGCGTCATGGAGCCACCACTCACACAGTATCGTAAGTGCATGCAGATCGACGATACCGTCATCTGGCGCTTCTACGATCTGCTATCGCGCCGGACGCGCGTCGAAATCGACGAGCTTCGAGCAACCAAGAGCCCACTCGAGGCAAAAGCGCTTTTTGCGTTCGAGATCGTCGAACGCTTCCACGGTAAATCCTCCGCGGAAGAGGCCGAGCAGAGCTTCCGCTCCGCGTACCTCTCGGATGGACTTCCAGCAGACATCCCCGAGCTGACCTTGACGGCAGAAGGCGAAGGCCTATTCCTGTTCAAAGCCTTGAGCCAAGCGGGCCTCGTCAAGAGTACGAGCGATGGGAAACGGCTCATCCAACAAGGCGGCGTCGAAGTCGACAGTCAACGCATCAGTGACGAAAAGCACGTTCTTGGGAAGGCCAATCGGTACCTCCTCCGAGTCGGCTCGAAGAATCGGAAGTTCTGCTACGTGACGGTAAAGTGATGCGAGACACCGAACGCGCTGCGCCACAACGACGTTCCCGCGGGCGTTCGGTGTTTTCGATAGTCATACTCGCAATCGCATCCGCTGGGTGCGGAGGAGCCTCTCCGCCCGTACGACCTCTCGCGAAATCCGGTCCGCAACTTCACATCGAGCAGTTGACGGATCTGGTTCCTGCCGCGGGTTTGCGCTGGCTCGTCGTCGCGCATCCGAAATTGTTGCTTGCCGATCAGGACTTTGCCCGCGGCCTGGACCAGCTCTTTCCAACGCCGAGACTCGACGCCTTCGCGAGGGCAAGTGGCGTCGAACTGCGAGCGCTCGCTTCGGCTTGCGTTGCAGGATTCGATATCGGAACGCTCTATCTCGCCGAAACACCCTCGGGGATCGGAATCGCCCAGCAGGCCTTCGTGGATCGACTGGTAAGTGATCCGGTCATCAAGTACCCGGGTCCGGGTGTGACGCACATTACGGGGATCATCGGCACGACACCGGAATCCTTCGTCGCACTCGACGGATTCGGTCTAGGCGTGGCCGTGAAGGATCCCCTACTGTCGAAAATCGCCGCTGCCTTTGCCCTCGGAAAGTTGAAGAAGTCGCCGAGTGCACTCGATGGTGCAGCGCTTCGCGAACTACCTGCGGAGGCATCACGAGCGCCGCTCCGGTTCTACGCGCCCGGTCCTTTTGGCGAGCCGTGGGCGTCGGGAGCAGAGGGACTCCTCGGACGAACCCTCGCCGTGGCCATCGCAGCGACGCCCGAGCAACGGGACCGACTTCGCATCGAGGCGATCCTAGCGGGCGAATACCTTGAGGATTTGGGTGCCGAAAACGAGCGCGCGCGACGAAGTGTGGAGCGCTTCGAAACGAGTGCACTCGGCCGCCTTCTCGGCATGAGCACGGAGAGCGCCCTGAAAGAGGTCATCGTCGAGCGCACGCGGATCGTGGTGCGCATGTCGTTGTCGACGAGCCGCGTCTTTGCTGGACTTCACGCGGCAGTCGCCGCAGATGCAAAGGAAATGCTCGAACTTCGATCCCGAGCCCAGTCGGATCGCATTCCCCCCCTGTCCCTTCCAGCCACGACGCATTAGGCTTCGCCCAACGATGAACTGGCAAACCGCTCACGACGCCTATCCCGCCAACGAACGCTTCATCTGGATGAACAATGCCGGCACGACTCCGCCGGGGCGACACGTCATCGAGCGGATGACGAAGCACTTCGCACGCCTCGGCACCCATGGTCCGGAACAAATGGAGCCGAGCCTGCCGCTGGTATCGCGGCGTATCAAGGGCCACCTCGCGTCGCTGCTCGGCGCTCGACCAGAGGACATCGCACTCGTCCACAATACAGCAGAGGGAATGACCATGCTTTCCCTCGGGCTCTCCCTTCAGCCCGGCGACGAGATCTTGCTGCTCGAAAACGAATACCCGAGCAACGTCTACCCCTGGGAGCACTGGCAGACTCGCGGAGTCACCTTGACGTTCGTGCCACAGAGTCGAACGCCCGAGGAGTTCTTGCAGCATTTCCGTGAACGGCTATCGCCGCGAACCCGTGCGGTCGCACTCTCGATGGTTCACTGGTGCACGGGAATGCCCCTGCCCGTTCAAGCAATCGCGGAGCTCTGCCATGAACGAGGCATCTTTTTCGCGCTCGACGGCTCCCAAGGGGTTGGACAACTCCCTCTCGATTTCGCCAAGTGCGCGCCGATGGCGCTCTGCTTTTCGGCTTGGAAGTGGCTCCTCGGGCCGCTCGGTCTCGGCGTGTTGGTTGCCGATCCCAAGACCGTCGCGAGTTTGAGCTCTCCTTTCAAGGGCACCGACTCAGTCAAGAATCCAGCGTCATATCTGCCCTACCAGACCGAGCTGAAGGAGACGGCAGAGCGCTACACCTATTCCACCTCGAATACGAACGACTGGGTTTATTTCGACGAGAGTCTACGGTTTCTCTCGGAGCTCGGCGCAAGCGCCATTTACGAGCGGATCCGCGCGCTCGCGACCCGCCTTTGGAAGCCGCTCCACGCTGCCGGTTTCGTCTCCGGATACGACCACGGTGACGAACCCCTGAGCGGCATACTCTGTGTGAGCAAACCCGGTGTCGATCTCGTGAAGCTCACCGAGGCACTAGTAGAGAATGGCGTCGTGGCTCGCTTGAGACTCGGTCGGATTCGACTCGCACCCCACGTTTATCTCCTCGAAGAGCAAATCGATCGCGTGAGCAGCCTACTCATCGAACACGCGAAGTAGATCGTTTTTGTGTCGGTCCGTCGTAAGGACGGCGCGGACCGAATCACGTCCCAATCACGACTGAAATACACTCGCAAACTGGACGCCTCGCATGCGTTCGAATGCGAGGCGAAACAGCATGGAAACGGCGCCCAGCATGGAAACGGCGCCCAGCATGGAAACGGCGCCCAGCATGGAAACGGCGCCCAGCATGGAGGCGAAGCAGCGGCCATTCGCGACCATGACGCTCTGGACGCAATCGAGCGCGTGGCGCCGCCTCGGCCGCGCCAAGATGACGGGCTCGCCCCTTCGGGCACTCAAACGGCGCTCAAACGGCGCTCAGGGCGCTTCCGCGTCGTTACCGAGAACGCGCTGCACGCGATCGAGCGCGAGGTGCCGCCTCGGCCGCGCCAGGACGACGGGCTCCACTGCTAGCTGATCGAGCGTTAGCTTGGCGGCCCCGCCGTGCTTGCGACTCTTTGCCCACTCGCCGAGCATCTCGATGGCTTGAGCTGCGCGAGCGTCGTCCTTGTCGACAGCGACTTTCTTCAGAAGCAACGCGACGACGCGCCGCAGCGGCTCGAGCTCTCGCGTATCTCTCGCTTCGAGACCGAAGAGCAGCTCTTCGGGTGTCAGACGGGACAGAATGCGGGTCGCTTCCGTTTTCGCCGAACGCGCGATGATCCGAGACACCTCGTGTGCCTCGGCTTCGATGCTTGCCGCATCTCCTCCCACCTGACGAAGATCCGCCAAGATCCTATCGATGTCCGTCGTCGGCCGCGGCGTGCGCGGAGATTGCACCGACGAGCTGCCCGAAGACGTTCCCTTAGATGCACTGGGGGTTCGCTCGGGGGGCGCAGTCGGTTTCTCCGTGGGCGCCGGAGCGGCTGGGGAAGGCGCACCAGGTGACACTCGTGATCCGTTCTCACGCGGAGAAGCGGGCGGCGGCGGTTCCTTCGCTATCGGAGCACCGGTCGACGGTTGCTCTCGCACGGCAGGTGCGCTCCGGGGCTCTTGAGGGCTCCCCTGCTCCGATGGTGCACGCGGTCCACTCGGGGCCGTCGCAGTCCCGGGAGCAGGCATGGGCGGAACCGGTGTCGAGACGCTCTCGGCCGCATCTGGCGTCGCGCTCGGACGAGGCACCGATGCACTCGATGTCGATGCACTCGTGACCGCCAGCCCGCTGTCTGCCACGGGAGAAAGGCCCCTGGATTTCGACAACGAAAACGCGTACGCGGCAAGACCGGTAACCGCGATCAATCCGAGGCCCACGAGCAATCCACGCCAGGGCAACGTACTCGTCGGGATGCGAAGCGGTTGCTCCTCCGACGACTCTTCTCGATGGCCCTCGAGCGAGTGCACCGGCTCCGTCAGCGTCGGCTTCGTCAGTAATGGAACGGTTCTCTTCTGAGTCGGCTCGAGCGGCGCTTTGCCGATCCCTGAAGCGGTCCGCGTCGAAGGACCAGGAGAACCCGCGTTGCTGACATCGACGGTACGCAACGCAGCAGACGCCGCTGAAGGCGTCGTCGCCGCGGCGACCTCGTTCGAAGCTGCGCCGGGTGCATTTTCCCGAAATGTCACGCGAAACGCCAGTATGCTGGGCCACAATCGCGACGATTGAGGGCGCGTCACGTTCTGGTGCGCGAGCAACCGTTTCGACCGCGCTCGAGCGCTGCACGGTAATCTCATCCTCGACGATGGCGCTCTTGGTCCAATTTCTCGGATCTTCGAGCGGGGAAGCCTCGTCCGGCGCCGTGATTTCCACGATCGGCGAAGGAGTGTCCGCTGGGGTCGGCGGCGCCTCGGCCGCGCTTGCCGCATGCGCCTCCGCTGAGCCCGCGACCGATCGAGGTTCGGCCTCCGATGACGGCGGTGGATAGACGGATGGAATCGTCGAAAGGTGCGAGCGAGCCTGTTGGAGCTTCCGCGTCGCGTCGATCTTGTCCGTGAGCGCGCGCAGGTAATTGCGCGTGTCGGGCTTGAGCGGATGATCGAGATCGAGGAGCAGATTGGCAACCGCGGAATTGACCGTATCCAGGTAATCTGGATTGTCTGCGGCGGAAGCCAACGTGACCGCCAACTGACTTGCCAAGCCGTCGCTCAGCATCGGGATCCGCCGCGAAGCGTCGATGAGAAAGCGCGCCACCGCCGGCGAGAACTGAAGGGATACGATGCGACGCGATTCCTTCTTCAGCGCGAGCATCTCGGCCATGTACCGCCCTTGATGACTCGCTCCGTTCAGCTCATCGAGCACTCGAAGCAAGGCGGGCACGTCGATCTCGCCTGCTGCCAGCCTCTCGAAGGCCCCGTTGAACCGGGTCTTCGTGATGACCGCGTCAAATTGCTCCCGCTTGTAGCCCCACTTTTTCCGATTGTTGTCCCCTTCCGGTCCCTTCGGACCGGGAGGCACGCCAGGGTTCGTCATGGGGACATGCCCGGGCCTTCAGTCAGATCGATCAGGGCGGCCGTTGCCGCGGAACGTACGGCTTCCGGCACGGACAGGGAGTTCGAGAGACTGAGCAGGTTGTCGCCCGCTTCCGTTCGCGAGCCGTCGGCTGCAAGAGCGAGACTACGCAGCGCCTCGACGGCGTAGAGCGCACTCTCGAGCTCTTGGGTTCGCGCGGCATGATAGAGCGCGTCGCTGAGCGCTTGTTGCTGCGCTTCGTCGGCAGTTGCGGCAAATTCGGCGAGGCCGGAAACGTCGCCACGCAAAGCGCGCTGCAACACCTCTTTTGCAGAGACGTCGCGGGATTCGGCGGGACTCGCCTCGGAGACGACGCCGGAAACGAGCAAGCGACCCATGTTGTCGAAGATCGCAAGCAGGGGCGCGCGCACGCGCTCCGGCGCCGCAGCGATACGCTCGAGCCGCGACGACTGAGCCTCGATTTCTTGGATGAGACGACGCAAAACGGAGATGGCTCCGTTGATCTCCGATGCGTTGGACCCCGCCTCCATCTCCTCCAACGAACGGAACTTGCGCGTCAGACCGTCCATGGATTTGCTAGCCTGGGCCAGCACGCCTTGAGCCGTTTGGAGCGAATCGAAGCACGCTTCGAGGAGCGCACCGCCACGTTCGAAGTTCTCGAGGCCGGCTTGGACGAGACTATCCATCGCCATGCCTTCATCGATGTCACTGAAGGTGAACTCTCGCGGCGGAAGGCTTTCGGGGCGGCGACGCGCGGGAACGGGGATCTGCGCCAAATTCACGGCGGGTCGCGGCAACGCGGCCATCGAGAAATCCCCACCGAGCTTGCTCATGCGGCCGCGAATGCGGGACTGAATGGCATCGACCGAATAGGTCAAAATCTGCTGCAAAATGTCAGAAGCTGGTTCCTCGAGGCCCGACAATCCCACCTGAATCTGCCTGAGATCCTGTGCGCCGGACTCGAGCTCCGAAACGAGCTCTGAGAGCAGTCGCGTGCAGGTGAGCATGTATTCGGAAGTGCCAGAGAACGCAGGCCTAACGGCGTTGAGTGCCAAAAGCCCCGATCCGAAATGCTGTTCGGCCTCGGCGACCTGCACGCGCGCTTGACGTGCGTGCGCAATCCCTTCTTCCAACATCGTCGCTCGAGCGGCGATGCCCACACTGCAGCGACGTGTGACATCTTCGAGCGTGGCTATTTTCGTGGTCTTGGTCGTACCGGCCATTGGTTCGCCTATCGCGTGTCTCGACGAGCGCCGAATGTAACCAAAGCTGGCCCGGGATGCTGAGCAATTCGCGCGTCACGCCTTCGCTTCGTTAAACGTTCATCGCTCCCGGAGCCGTATCTAGGTCGACCAGCGTGTCAGCCTTTCACCATGGACCTCAATCAAACCCCCTGAATTCTCCGCAATACCGAGGGCGAACGCCCCAGAGGCCGACCACTCGCCCGATAGCATCGTCCGATCCGCGGTTTCGGAGACAGTTCGGGCGCCAGCGATTCGTGCGCCTGCCCGCTGGTTATGCTCGGCGCAAAGACTTCGACCGTCGACCATCGAGGACCTCGCGCTCCGGTCGTTTTCCAACACGCCGACACGTCCCGCACGAGCCTCGTCGATCGTGATGCGACGAGGCGATTCGAGTGGGATAACCGAGACTCAATCGCGGGCTCGCCATGTTGCCTCTCATCATCCTATCGAATGCGCTCGAGCTCAAGCCCGAGTATTTGACCTTCACGTGCGAACGCTCGTCTGGTCCCGGCGGGCAGAACGTCAACAAGGTCTCTTCGAAAGTGCGACTGCGCTTCGACTTCGGGACTTGTGATGCTCTCGATGCCGCAACCCAAGAGCGCCTGAGGCAACGATATGCGCGACGGCTCGACGCGAATGGCGCATTGGTCATCACGAGTCAGGTCACCCGCGACCAGCGAAAGAACCTGCACGACGCCATCGAACGCCTCAAGTCCATCGTGAACGCCGCACTCGTGCCCGAGATCCCCCGAAAACCCACTAAACCGAGCCGAGCAGCGAAGGCCCGCCGCCTTTCGGACAAGCGACAACAGTCGGTCAAGAAGTCCTTCCGACGCGGCACGCGAGAGAACGTCGACTGAACCCGTGCTTCGACCGAACGAGCGCAAGTTTGCGAATGGCCGGAGTACGAATCCCCGATGCTCGGCGTCACAGCTCCGCTGCAAAATCGGCGGCAACCCCATTAGCGAGTCACGACCGGAACACGTTGATGTCGATTCCCAATCGGTTCAGCCACCGATACACGTGGGCTCGGGACGTCCTTCGTTCGCGCGCGAGTTGAGCCACGTTACCACCGAGTTCGCGGAGTCTCGACTCCACCTCACCCCGATCGGAAAGGCTACCCTTCCTCGGCGGGGGCAGGGTCGAACTCGTTGCAGCGGCAAGTCGACAACCAGAAAGGGCGCGTTCGGGATACTCGGACGAACGCGCTTCCCATCGAAGTTGCTGCCGAAGATAAGAAGTCCCAAGGACGTCGGAAGGACGCGACATCGCACAAAACCGTGCAATTAGGTTCTTTAGCTCCCGCACGTTCTGCGGAAACTCGTACGAGAGTAGACACTCCGCTGCACCTACGCTCAGCACCAACTCGCGCCCGAACTGCGCGGCGAAGTCTCGAGCCAGTCCCAAAAGCTCGGTGCGGCGCTCGCGAAGCCTCGGGATTGCGATCGTCACCTGCTGCAGGCGAGCCAGTAAATCCGTACGAAATCTTCCCTGTTCCGCCCAAACGTCGAGGGGCGCGTTCGTAGCCGCAACCAGACGCACGTCCACCGCTCGTTCGACGTCTCCGCCAACGGGACGCACCGCGCGGAGTTCCAGCGCCCTGAGGAGAAGGGCTTGGAGTTCGAGAGGCAACTCCCCAATTTCGTCGAGCAAGAGTGTGCCGCGATCCGCTGAAGCGATGAGTCCTGGTCTTGCAACATGCGCCCCCGAGAATGCACCGCGAACATGACCGAACAATTCTGCGGCGGCGAGTTCCTTTGGCAATGCGGCGCAATTGACGGCAACGAGCGGTCCCGTCCGTCCACTGAGGTCATGGATCCGACGAGAAAGGACCTCTTTGCCCACGCCCGTTTCCCCAAGGACGAGCACAGAGGCAATATTGGGGGCGACGACGCGAGCCGTTTGTAGACACGACTGCATTGGATCGTGAGTCTGATAAACGAACAATGCGGTGCCGAATCGGAGGACGTCGCCGTGCTCGATGAGCGCCGAATCCCTTCGTTGTCCGTTCACCAACGTTCCGTTCACGCTTCCGAGGTCCACTAGAACGATGTCCGTCAGAAGCAGAATCCCAAGTCAGCTTTGCATGTCGACGGGATACGCGGAGGTCTTCGATCGTCAATCCCTCGGCGCCTGGATCCCTCCCAATGGTCAAGGAACCCTGCTCGGCAAGTCGAACAATCACGTTCGCATTGCATGGATATACCTGCACCAAGCAGGCACGGCTCGCGCGCGACGAGACGATGGCCGAGCTCGGCAGGTCGTCACGCAAAGTATCGAAGACATTCGACGGCATCGATTGCAACGGTCGTCCCTCCTTGGTCCGTCCTTGGAACATCCATTATGACCACGTTCTCGCTCGAATGGAATGAAAGTGGTATTTCGTCCAATTTCACGTACGTAACCCGCCGAACGACGACGCGTATCCTATGCACGCAGTCGAGAAATCTCAGAAAATGCCAACGACTCACGTGGCTCGGCGTGGGAACCAATCACAACTACCGGAACACGGATTCCTCTCGCAATTCCGACTCGCCAGATCCCCACGACTCGCCAGAACTCCACGAATCGGTGACGCCACGCAGACGAAATGCTGTACCGGCACCGCCGCGTCTGGAGCGCCAATCGGCTCGACTACCGTCACGAAAACGCCGAAACCAAAGCGAGCCGAGCGCCCGAGGAGCGAGCACCGGAAGACGACGAGCGGTCATCTGAGAAGCCCAGCGACGAGGCCGCTCGGCGCGAGGAGACGATTGGCATTTGTAGTAGGCCATTCGAACCGAGCGCTGCTCTGAGGCACTTCGTGCGGCTCCGTGCACACGACGCGGCGTCGGTCGGGATGCTGAACCAACGCAGGTACGTCTGGTACGCTTGGTACGTTCCCGTACACAGACGACGACGCAGCCGAGGTGACCGAACACTCCCCAAGCACTCGAGGGATTTTACTCCAAACGAGCAATTCGGGAAGCATACACCAGCCGAACAGGACCGTTCACACCAGAGGTCTCCACGAAAGCACGAGAGAGTTCAGCGTCAACCCGTGGCACGTGGTTTGCTGAATGTGGAGCGCGTTCCCGAACACGAGATTCGGCAACGTCGTTGTTCGTAACAGGGGTGCGTCGATTCGCGCCTTTGCATGGACGCGCATTCATCAACGACAGCATTCGAGGAGCCTCATCATGTTCAAGCATTCACGATTATCCCGCATCCTCACGACGGCCTCTTGCTTCGGCCTTTTGGCTTTGACAGCGGGGTGCCTGGATGAAAGCGAGACGCAAGACTACGCGGACGAAGGCAACTCCGTTGCGACGGACGACCAAGCCAGAACCATCACGTACGAAAAGTTCCTCGAGAGTGTCACCATCGATCCCGCGACGGGAGCCTATCTGATTGAAGGTGACATCGCTGTCGACGACGAAGAAGCCGTCCGCACGTACTACGAGAAGACCTTCGGTAAGGCGGAGGGGCTCACCGTAAACACGATCAATGGCACCGACGACGTGTGGAACTCGACTCAGCGCTGGAATTTGAGCTACTGCGTTTCAACGGCTGACTTCGGCAACAACAAGGCCATGGTCGTGCGTGCCATGCAGCAAGCTGCCGCTGCCTGGGAGAACGTCGCGGACGTTCGTTTCGTGCACAGTACCGCACAGGACGGAAGCTGCACCAATGCAAATGGCAACGTCGTCTTCGACGTCCGCCTATCGCCGCCCAACCCGCCCTATTCGGCGCGTTCGTTCTTCCCGAGCACGGGGCGAGCCGATCGTGAGCTGCTCATCAATTGGGGCTCGGGCTGGAACGAGCGCACGCTCATGACGGTTCTCATCCATGAGCTCGGACATTCCCTCGGATTCCGGCATGAACACATCCGTGCGCCGGGAACGACGTGCACCGAAGGTGGCACCTCGCGGGGCGTTACGGACTACGACAACCTGAGCGCGATGCACTACACTTCGTGTCCGGGCTCCGCCAACAATACCGGCTACTACTTCTTGAGCCAACGCGACATTCAAGGTGCGCAAGCCCTGTACGGCGCCCCCACGAACGTGCTCAACGCGAGCGACGGTACGCTCTACGCCCGCAAGCGCTCGACCGGCGACATCTACAAGAAGAGTGGGAGCTCTTGGGCCAAGATTGGTTCGCCAGGACAGACCTTCGTCACCGTAGGGAATACTCTTTACGGACAGAGCTCCGCGAACGGTGGCATTTGGCGATATTCCGGCTCTGGAACGACGTGGACCAACGTCGGTGGGGCGGCAGGAATCATGATCAACTGCGGCGGTTACCTCTGTGCCACCAACCCGAACAGTAACGACATCTACCGTTACGATGGTAGCTCGTGGAGCTTCATCGGTTCACCCGGCGCCATCTTCGCGGCGTCGACGTCGAGTCTGTTCGGAGCGACGTCTCTGCAGCAGTCGCTGTACCGCTACTCGGGTTCCGGCACGAGCTGGACCCTTTCCGGAGACGCGACCGCAGACCTCATCGGTGGAGGCACCTCCATGTACCGTTTGAACATCGATCGCTCCGCAGTGCAGCGCTACAGTTCGGGGACGACCTGGACGACCGTCGGTGGCGCCGGGCGCCAGTGGTTGGCGACCTCCGGTGATCTCTACGGCCTCACCCCAGATACCGGTGCCATCTACAAGTACTCGGGCAGTGGAACGGCATGGACCGTCGTCGGCGGCGCAGCCGCGAGGATGTACGGCTCCTACGGGAAGCTCTACGCCACCAATCCGAGTTCGGGCAATATCTTCCGCTACGACGCACCGACAAACAGCTGGACGGGAGAAGGGCAGCCCTGATCGGCTGAGCCGAACCTGACTACGGGGTCCACCTACGGCAAGTACGTGGGCCCCGCGTGCCTGGGCGACAGGGAGGCTAAAATCGATTCACCCCACTCCCTTCGACTCGCCACGAGAGACGACGCCAGCGGCGGTGCGCTATGGTCCCGACGTGCCCTCATTGCCCCGAAAGAAGCGAGCCGCGCCGGACCGTCATCGATTCGCGGACACGTGCTGGCGGAGCGTGGATCGGTTTTGCTTTGCCACGATGACTTGTCTCGTCGTGCTTTCTTCACTGTGCGGATGCAAGAACCACGACAGCCGAAAGAAACACGAGAGAGCACACCACGCCAATGCCCAGGTGCGTCTAGACACGCCTGCCGTGAAGTCGGCAGCGCCGATTCAATCTCGACCACAGATGCGCTGTCCGTCCATCAGCGCCGGGGTCTCCGTAGGGCGCGTCGCGGATCGCGCACTCGACGAAGCATCGGGACTGATCGTGAGCCGGAAGAATGCCGGAATCCTGTGGTCTCACAACGATTCGGGGGGAGGCCCAAAGCTCTTCGCGATGACGGAGAAGGGGCAGTCGCTCGGAACCTATCATTTGAGCTCCGCGAAACTCGAAGACTGGGAGGATATCGCCATCGCGCCAGATGGTACCCCGAACGGATGGCACCTCTACGTCGCCGACATCGGGACCAACGCGAAGGTGCGTCACCGAATCACTATCTACCGAGTGAACGAGCCCGATATCGAATCCTACCAGGTCAGCGGCAAGCACAAGCTCAAGGACGTACAGCGCTTCGATTTCGAATATCCGGGCCACGTTGCGTATGACGCGGAAACGCTCCTCGTCGATCCGCGAACCCTCGAGCTCTTCATCGTCACCAAAACACGCTCGGAACCGCCCAAGGTGTTTCGCGCCAGACCGCCACTCGATCCGACACACACGACGATTCTGGACGAGGTTGCCGAGCTTTCGATCTTCGATCGCGGCACGAAGCGCTCCACATTGGTGACCGCTGGCGACATCTCCGCTGACGGAAGCCTGATCCTAATCCGCACGTATACGACGGCGTACCTCTGGCGACGAGACCAAACGGACTCCGTCGCGGCAGCGCTCCGTCGTGAGCCTTGTCCCGCGTTACTCGCCAAGGAACCGCAAGGCGAGACCATCGCTTTCTCGGCAGACGGACGGGCATACTTTACGCTGAGTGAAGGGCACTATCCTGCGCTCTACCGGTTCGCGCTCGACCCCTGAGGGCGATCCCTTGCAGACGACGCCCTCCGGAACACGAGGTACTCCGCGCCATCGCGACGTGTTCCGCGCCATCGCGACGTGTTCCGCGCCCTTCGCGACGTGTTCCGCTGCGCGGGATTCGATTCTATTTCAGGTACGCCGCCAAGGGAATCGACTGGTCCCGCAATGCCTTGGCGACGACGGCAGCAATCTGCGTTGCGCCGGTCTGATCGAAGTGGGTGTGGTCATCACAAAAGAACGCTCCGACCGCGCCGCCCGTGGTTGCGGAAATGTCCGTGTTGCCGGCGGGGAGCGGACAGAATTTCAGGGTATTGTAGAGCGCTGTGCTCAGCTGATGCAAATCGATGACCGGGATCTTGAGCGCCGTGGCGACGGCCTTCGTTTCCGTTAGGAACCCCCGAGAAGCAACGGCCGTGCTCCCGCTACATTTGATCATCCCGACCGCGGTAAGCACGATCGGATGCGCACCTCGGTCCAACGCGGCTTGAGCCATGCGCGTCATGAGCGCTTGATATCGCGCCGACCCCACGTGTCGATCGCAGGTGGCCGATCCGTCGTTGATGCCGAATTGAATGAAGAGATAGTCCCCCGCCTTCATCCCGGAAAGGGTGGTCGCCCACCGAGCGCTATTGGTCTCGGTAACGACGCATTCGCCGTTCGATCCCATGGTCGTGGAAACGTTTGGCTCGTACATCCAGGTTTGGATACTTCGGCCACCTGCAGCGTTGTTTTTGACGGTCACGGACGTATTGAAGTAGCTCGCGAACTTCCCTCCCCAACCATACGGACAGGTCGAACCTCCGGTGGCAACGGTCGAATCTCCAGCTATCCACACCGTCACTGGCGTCGTGCCCGTCGTCGTCGTACCGCCCATCGAAGCTCCGGCACTACCGGTCGTGCCGCCCTTGGAAGCACTACCGCCATTCGCAGCACTGCCGCCACTTGCGGAACCGCCACCAGACGAAGTTCTTGCCGCCAGAATCGACCGTGCTTCCACCGCCCGCGCCGCCCTTGGCCGTCGTACCACCTGCGTCGGCTCCGCCAACACTCGTACCGACTGAACTCGTTCCGGCTCCCGTTGACGCTCCGCCTCGGCTCGTTTGGCCGCCGATGACGGGTGTGCCACCCGGGCGCGAACCACCCGCGCCTTCCACACGACCGCCCTGCGAAGTGATCGCGCCGCCCCAACCCAACAAAGAACCGCCCACGCCAACGTCCGCACCGCCCGACGAGCTCGCGGAACCACCGCTTTGGGAACTCGAAGAGGCCTCATCGCCATCGCATCCTGCGAAAATCGAAACGGTTATTGCAAGAAGACAATACGACGAGCAAATTCCGCGACGACGCATGAACGGTTCCTTTCGGCGAGCAGCAAAGCGCGGCCCAGAACCGGCGCTCGCCCATGCCTGTTGAGTGTCACGGCCAAAACCAGTCACGCGCCCAAGAAATTCCGAACGCGTCCGGTTCGGCGCCCCTTTCGGCGCTTCGAACCGCAAACGCTTCCAACATCGAGGCGCGATGCAGCCCAATCGTCGTTGCCCCGCACGTCGAGGCGCAATACTGCCCAACCATCGTCCCTTGGTGGTGTCGTGACGTCCCTCCAACCACGCCTGTCGGCCCGAACTCATGTCACCACTCCGAGCTTCACCGACTACGAGTCAAACCGACTCTACGCCGCCGTACCGCGGACAAGGCTCGTTCTTCCCTTTGCCACGCGTCCCACGTGTAGACGCGCCGCATAAAAGCGGCGCAGACGCTCCATGCGGACGCGCGAAGACGCTAGAAGAACCCTGGAACGAATCGATAGGGAACCTTACGACAGTATTCGCGGTAGGCGGGATCGCGACTCAAATGCCGCTCTTCGGTGATCCCGCGGAGTCCGTAGATCCCGGTAAACAACGCGAGGCCAATCACCTGCCAAGGATTGGAGAGCTTCGGCAAGAGCTCCGCCAGCCACGCTATCCCCTTCGAGATGTAGGCGGGATGTCGCACGATGGCATAGGGGCCATGACAGATGATCCCGCGATGGGTCATGTTGGAGAACCGCAATCCGAAGGACACAGTGGCCCAAGCATAAATCGCGAAGCAGACCACCATGACGGCCCCGCACAAGTCCTGGATCCACTGAGCCGTAAAGTAAGGTGATCCCAAGCTCGAGTGGAATGGGAAGAGTTCACCGGAAGCGTGGTTGAACGGCGGATAGCAAAGCAGCGCCCACACCCAACCGGACATCGACGGATCGACGCTCTTCGACTTGTTGTAGAGCCAGCGCGAGGTGCCCGCATACCCAATGACGCCGATGGCGACGTCCGTCAGCAAGATCGCGCGAAGGCCTGCTCCATAGAGCGCGGAGTTCCATTCCTTCCACGTTCCACTGACTATCATGGAGTGAATGTGTTGGATGGAGCCGAAATAGGCGCCGCCTTCCGAGAACAGGAAGCACACCATGATCGGGAGAAAGAAGAACTTGACGCAAAATAGATCGAGCAGGTTGGTCCGCACCCACGGTTTGGCGAGCGCCCGCGAAATCGGAACCAGCGAGCCCGTCTGCAGAGCGAGCGCGACACGTCGATAGAAGACCAACAATCCGACACATGGATCCCGACGATGCTCTGGGAGCGAATAGCGGAGCCAGTTCGTGACGAGAGCGTAAGGCAATCCCAATACGCCGTAGCCAATCAATAGCCAGCCGAAACCGAGGCGCGCGTTTGCGTAAAACGAACCCTTCAGATACGGGTGGGTGAGAAAGATTCAACCCGAGGAACCAAAGGGTCGAGTAACCAACGATCCATCGATTGAGGCCACGCCAAAATCCCTTACCGAGGGTGGCAACGCTCACCCAATGACGTCGGTGTCGCATCAAGAAGACGACGGGGACGACGCCGACTGCCAGCATTCCACCGAGCAGTAGGATTTCGTACTGGCTCAGAGCCTCGGCACCCACCCGTACCAGCATGGCCGGCGCGACGGGCCAGTGTCCGAGAGCGAGCAACCACGAGAGGCCGATGACGCACGCGGCTGTCGTCAAACTCCCGAGCAGAAAAGCCTTCCGTTCGAATCGATCGACGCACGCCATCACGATGTACGTGAAGATCAAGATCGCGATCACGTCGAAGAAATCGCGTGCGACGCGGACGTGCTCCGAATGTATCGGTAGCATCCGAGCGTAGTTCGACACAGAGGGACCGTAACCGACGAGTTGGGACCGACCGAACCAAGCATAAGAGGCGAACAAGCTCAGGGCCGTTACGGCACCGACGATGCCCGTGTGATGGGCTCTTCGTGAAAGCGCTTCATCGATGATGACGAGTTGGGTTAAGGACGCGAGAGTCTACGTCCAACCGACTCCGCGTCCAGGCGACACCCCATTACCGGCCACGGGTCCGAGTTCGGAGATCCCCGCGAGGGCGCTCCCGTTACGTCGAACCCGAAACCGTCCGTACGTCCATCGAATGACCGAGCAACGCAAGCTCCTCGCCCTGGGTGACTTCTCCCATTCCGAACGTACCCGCATCGCCGCAGTCGGAAACGAATCGGCGTTCGGGATCCATTTCGAGAGCGATCCCCGTGAGGCCAGCAGTTACATCGATCACCACGGAGTCCAAGCGCTCCTGCTCGACGGCGAATCCGCGGAAGGGCAAGCCTTTGCGATCGAGCGACGAGCAGAATCCGAGCACGCGACGTTGCCCCTGCTTTCGTTGGCACAAGAGGTCACGGACTTGCGTTTCGTCGAAGCGTTTTCGTGGGGCGTAGACGACATCGTCAGTCGAAGCGATGCCGATCCCCTGCGCTCGCGGTTGCGTCACCTTCCGAAGGAGCGAGTGAAATTACCCGAAAGCAGCCGGGGCACGGTGCTCGTCGCCGAAAGCGATCGGTCTCGACGCATTCTCATCGGACGCGTCCTCCGAAATGCCGGATACACGGTGACCTTCGCCGTAGAAGAAAAGGACTTGCACAGCTTCACCTTGGAGCTCGACCTCAGCGTCGTCGTGGCAAGTACGAGTTTCGTCACAGGCGCGCGGGAATTTGCGGAGCAGCTTCGCCAAAGGAATCCGTCGGCCCTACTGGTCCTCACCTGTCCGCCTCGCGAACTGAAGCGATACATGGCTGCCCTCGATGGCCTGTCCGGCGTGACCACGACGGATGCGTTTGCGCCGGCGGAGAACGTGCTCTTTGCAGCCAACGAACTCGGGCGCCCGCGGGGAACGGATCACCGTGCGAGCGCGCGCCTCCTTTACGGAACCAAAACGGCCTTTCGCGGCGTGGGACGCGACTCCGACGACCATGGTTTCACTTACAACGTCAGTACGGGAGGGCTCTACGTCCGCACGCTCGCTCCTCCAGACGACGAGTTGGTCTGGCTCGAACTCTGTCCACCTCGAGGAGAGCGGCGCGTCCGTCTCGTTGGGAAGGTCGCTTGGCGCCGTGGACTCTCCAAAGGAGAGTACGCAACGGTCCCTCCGGGGTTCGGCGTCGAAATCATCGACGGAGCGAAGATGGACATCGAAGCTTGGCAGGAGGGCTGCCGCAACCTCGAGAGCCTACTCAAGTAGGCTGTCTCGCATCGACAGCCCTGGGCTCGACTTCGAGTCGTCGACGGGCCAGACGCCCCGAGCCGACCAAGGGGCCTCCGACCATCGTTTGAAGGTCCAAGTTGCCGAAGAAAACGGTCCACGGCTTTCCCCGAACACCTGGGTGAGTTATCTCACGACCACGGGCGACCCCTCGGGCGTCCAAACACGCCATGCGCATCTACACGAAAACGGGTGACACGGGTCAGACGGCGCTCTTTGGAGGCGCTCGTGTCGACAAAGACGATCTCCGGGTCGAAAGTTACGGCACGGTCGACGAGTTGAACGGAAGCCTGGGGACAGCGCTCGCCGAAGGCGTATCGGAGGACGTCGCCGCCTTGGGAGCGGAACTGCAAAGCGCCCTCTTCGTCGTCGGTGCGGAGCTCGCGTGTGTCCCCGAGAAACGGGATAACCTCAAGCTGAAACTCATCGACGAGGATGACATCCACTCGCTCGAAGCAGCCATCGATCGCTTCACGCAAGAGCTGCCGGAGCTCACCTGCTTCATCCTCCCTGGAGGTCGCAAAGCTGCGGCCCATTTGCACCACGCACGAACGGTATGTCGCCGAGCAGAACGCCTGGTCGTTGCGCTCGCCAAGCAGAGTGCCGTATCCAATCACCTCGTCGTGTATCTCAATCGCTTGGGCGATCTCCTCTTTGTCCTGGCCCGCTTGGAAAATCACCGCGCCGGAGTCCCTGACGTCCCTTGGCGGCAACGCTAAGCGACTCTTCCTCGTCCGATTCACTGCCCAATCCCTCGATGCGTCTTACTCGAAACACCGCTCGATGCAGTGCGTTCTTCGCCTGGCTCGGGCAGTAACGTCCAATTCGGTGCCCAGCGTCGATCTCTCGAACCTCGATCACCCCACTGCCGATCACGAGCTCGACCGAGGTGCCCCTCGAATCGCAAATGTGAAGATGGGTTCGACGAAACGAGGCTGGACACAAATGTACCGAACCCGAAACCTCACTGAAACCCCTCACCGCCGAGGGTTGCCATCCGGAGAATGTCGTGCGTCAGAGCCCTGCCTTCGTCAAAGCCTTCGCTGAATCGCTCCCCAAAGGGTATTCGGCTTCCTTTGATTGGAGCTGCATCGCCGACCACGCGGCGGTCGCAGCACGCCGCACCAAAGGTCAGGCCGGCGTTGGGACGTGCCACGCCCCACGCCTGCCAGGCACCGCCTTGTGCGTCATCGCCGATGATCGCCCGGGGTTACTCGCCGCGATCAGCGCGGCCTTCGTGCAGGCGCGTCTCGACGTGATTGGCGCGGAGGCCTACACACGAACCACACCCGATGGCCATCGGGAGGCCGTGGACGTCTTTTGGGTCCAGCGACTGGACGTCCCCGACCCTCGTCGACCGCTCTCCGTCGAGGATCTACGTCACCTCGAAACGACGCTCGATGACGTCCTCCTCGAGCACTATACGCCGAGGCAAGTCCACATCCCGACCCAGCCTCCACCACGAGGAGCAACCGAAACGGTCGTGAGATTCATCGAAGACCGCGGCGGGGTGCTCACGACGATCGAGGTCGAAACCGACGATCGAACGGGAATGCTGCTCGTGCTCGCTCGCGCCTTGTACGAACAAAAGGTGCAGATCGTATCCTCGCAAGTTCGCACCGAGAATGGTCGAGTTCGGGACCGATTCGAAGTCACGGACTTCAATGACAAGCCCATCGAACCCGAACGACGGTTGCTACTGCAGGTCGCGATCCTCAACGCGGTCCAAGAAGCCTTCGGACGCTGACACGGGGAGAACCCGCGTCAACGCGCCCGCTCGATCGCCGAAGCACGGTCGCTGCGAGGGCGGCGCGCGGGGCGTCCCCGCGTCAACGCGCCCGCTCGATCGCCGAAGCACGGTCGCTGCGAGGGCGGCGCGCGGGGCGTCCCCGCGTCACGCCTCTCGAGAGTCGCACCGATGGCCCCATTCGGCTCCGATCACCGCGACAGCTCCGCAGAAATCACCTTACCGGTGATGGTTCCAAGCTCGGCGAGCTTCTCGCGCGAGCCTTCCGCTACGACGTGCCCGCCTTGCTCTCCCGCCTCGGGACCGAGCTCTACGATGTAGTCCGCGCCAGCGATGATCTGCGGGTGATGCTCGATGATCACCAAGGTGTCCCCGCGATCGACGAGGCGAGATAGCACGCCGAGGAGTCGATCGACGTCGCCGAGGTGCAACCCCGTCGTAGGTTCGTCGAGCACGTAGAGCGTGGGCTCGTGGCGGGCACCAGCCGTAAGCTCCGAAGCCAATTTGAGCCGCTGGGCTTCGCCACCGCTCAAGGTGTGGGAGCCCTGGCCCAGCTTCACGTACCCCGTCCCGAGTTCGACCAAAGTGCGCAGAGGCGCGACGATTTTCGGATGATGTTCGAAGAGGTGCATCGCCTGCTCGCAGGAGAGATCGAGCACGTCGCCTATCGTTTGGCCGAGATAGCGAACCTCGAGAGTTCGCGGCTCGAAGCGCGCGCCGCCACAAGCCGCGCAGACGGACACTACGTCGGGCAAGAAGCTCATGACTTCCGTGGTGACGCCTTGTCCCTCGCACACCGGACAGCGACCGCCGTTCGCGGTATTGAAAGAGAAGCGCGAAGCCGAAAACCCTTGGATCTGCGCCTCCGGCGTGGCGGCGAAGATGCGACGGATCTCGTCCCGAAATCCCGAGGAACGTCGCTGGCACCGAACGAGGGGATCGACCGATCGGAGATTGATCGACGGACAACGCACGTTTGAGCGGCTCGGTCCCCGAAAGCGTCGAGAATGCTCCCGGGGATACGTCTGTGAGCCCCAGGGCTTGTCGCACTGCGGGAAGCAGCACCTGCCGCACCAAGGTGCTCTTCCCAGAGCCGCTGACGCCAGCAACGACGGTCATTCGTCCGAGCGGGAAACGAAAGCGATCCCCCTTCAAGTTGTGCTCTCGTGCTCCTTCGAGCACGACCATGGGATGCCCTTTCTTGACGGGCAGTGCTTCACGCAACTTCGGTGAGCGAGCCAATGCTTTTCCCGTCGGCGACGCGGCATTCTTCATGACCTCCCGAGGACTGCCGGCGGCCACGATGGTGCCTCCGTGCGTGCCACCACCAGGCCCGATGTCGATGAGTCGATCTGCGGCGCGGATCGTGTCGATGTCATGCTCGACGACCAATACCGTCGATCCCAAATCGACGAGCTTCCGCAGATTCGAGAGCAAGCGGTGCGTGTCGCGCGGATGAAGACCAATCGTCGGCTCGTCGAGCACGTAGAGCGCGCCGGTCAACCCGGCACCGAGTTGCGCCGCGAGACGCAGGCGCTGGAGCTCACCACCGGAAAGGGTGAGAGCCTCCCGCGCGAGTGCAAGGTATCCAAGACCCACTTCTTCGAGAAACCGAAGACGACGCGTCACCTCGCCTACCAATGGTTCGGCAATGGGGCGTTCGTGAGGCGAGAATGCAAATTCGGAGATGCGTCGCGAAGCGTGTTCCACGTCGCACGAGAGCAGCTCCGGATAGCGCACTCCGTTCACGCGGACCGAGCGCGCCAAGGGAGAGAGCTTCGAGCCACTGCAGGAGGCGCACGTCGTTGTCACCTCCTCGAGTTTTCCTCGACGTTTCTCCGTCCTCGTCACGACCCCGTGCCCCTCGCACGTCGGACACCTTCCTTGTCGGGTGTTCGGGCTGAACCACCGCGGATCGAGCTCGGTGACGCTGAATCCGCACGTCGGGCACGCGCTCTTGGTCGAGAACGAGTGAACCGTTCCGTCTGCGAAGCGCACCTTCACCTCACCCTTCGCCAGTCTCGTGACGGACTCGAGTGCCTCGAGCGTCACCGCGATGGGCATGACCTGATCGACGACGACGAGATCGATGTCGTGTTCGACGCTTCGCTTGAGCTTCGGTGGATTGTCCGTCTCGACGAGCTCTCCGTCACAGTACGCCTTCGCGATCCCGGCCTTGGCGGCCGACGCGAACACGTCGAGATACGTTCCCTTGCGGGCTCGGACGACGGGCGCCAAAAGCGCGAGCTTTCGCTTCGGTAACGCACGAATTGCTTCGAGCACACTCGGAAGCGAAAGTGCCGCAATGGGAACGTCATGCGTCGGACAGTGAGGAACACCGATCTTGGCGTAAAGCAGGCGAAGGAAGTGCGCGACTTCGGTGATTGTCGCAACGGTCGATCCCCCGCCGGCACGCGACGTCCGCTGCTCGAGGGCAATCGTGGGAGGTACGCCGCGAACCGCATCCACGTTCGGACGAGGCAACGTCGGGAGGAACTGTCGCGCGTACGGGGTCAACGTCTCGAAAAAACGCCGTTGTCCTTCCGCGAAAATCACATCGAAGGCCAGGCTGCTCTTGCCGGATCCACTCGGGCCCGTTATCACCGTGAGCTTACCGTGCGGGATCTCGCAGCTCACCTCGCGCAAGTTGTGCTCCTTCGCACGCTCGACGACGAGAGCACCCGCCGCATCGCGACGTTCGCTTTTTGTTTTTCCTTGCCGTGGCAACGACAACCGATACGAAAGTGCAGCACCGGTCTTCGTCTTCGACGCAGCAATCGCTTCTGGCGTCCCCGTTGCCGTGACCTGGCCCCCTTCACGACCTGCTCCGGGGCCAAGATCCACGATATGATCCGCCGCTCGCATCACGTCCACGTCGTGATCGACGACGATGACCGTGCCGCCGAGCTCGACGAGGCGCTGTAGCGCGTCGAGGACGTGACCCACCTCGTCGGCATGCAGCCCCGCGCTCGGTTCATCGAGCAGATACAAGGTCGAAGGTTTGGCCTCCGTAAGAGCACGCGCCAGCTTCAGTCGTTGAGCTTCTCCACCGCTCAAGGTCGAAAGCGGCTGCCCGAGCCGCAAGTATCCGAGCCCAAGACGCGAAAGCGGTCCCAAAGTGCGAACGATGGCCGCCTCCGACGCGTAGAGCGCGAGCACCTCCTCGATGGTGGTCTCGAGCAATTGGTCGATGCTTCGACCTCGATGCCGAACCTCGCAGACCTCGGGACGAAAGCGCCGACCACCACATTCGGAACAGGACAACCGAACGTCGGCGAGAAACTGCATCTCGACCGTCTCGGCTCCCTCTCCCGAGCAAGCTTCGCATCGCCCGCCAGCCACGTTGAAGGAGAAGCTCGAGGGCGTCAGGTTGAGCTCTTCCGCCATGGGCTCGGCAGCGTAAAGCTTCCGAATGACGTCCCACGCCTTCGTGTACGTCGCGGCATTGCCCCGCGAGGTGCGCCCGAGGGGCGCCTGATCGACGAGCACGAGCCCTTTGACGCTCTGTGCGCCGCGGATCCGGTCGTGCTCGAGAGGAACCTCGACGTCCAGTTGCCCGAGTCCTCGCGCGACGGCACGCGCCAGAATATCCATGACGAGCGTGCTCTTGCCAGAGCCGCTCGGGCCCGTGACGCAAGTCAGGAGTTGAAGGGGGAACGCAACGTCGATGTTCTTCAGGTTGTTTGCACGAGCGCCCTCGATCTTGAGCCACTGCGTGGGAACCCGACGAACGACGGCAGATTCGCTCTCCTTCGCTCCGAGTTGCACGCCCGCCTTACCGCCACCCCGAACGCCCGCCGCGCGCTTGCGCGCCGCATCCGGACTCGTCTCGGCTGCCGCCGCGCGCTTGCGAGCGACGTTGCCCTCGTCCACGTCCTTGGTGGAACGCCTTCGTGACGTCGCAACGACGGATTCGCCACTGGTGTCTTCGACTTCCGCGCGAGACGGACGCGCGGCTTCGCGTGGGGCTTCCGAGTCCACCAGGGTGGCAAGCGCCCGGGCCGTCGCACCTTGCATCGAATAGAGCTCCGTCGGAGTGCCGTCGCCTCGAATCTCTCCGCCCCGCGCGCCAGCACCGGGCCCGAGCTCGACGATCCGATCGGCGAATGCGAGGACTTGTGGGTCGTGTTCGACGACGAGCACGACGTTGCTTCGCCTTGCAAGCTCACGCATCATCACGAAGAGTGGCGGAATGTCCGTCGGGTGAAGTCCAACGGTCGGCTCGTCGAGGACGAACAAGGCGTGATGCAAGGAGGTCCCGAGGGCCGCAGTCAGCGTCACGCGTTGCGCTTCACCACCGGACAACGTGCGCGCTTGACGATCCAAGCGCAGGTATCCGAGCCCGACCCGCTCGAGATACGTGAGTCGCGAAGCGAGCTCCTTGCGCGCAAGCTCGCCTTGGGCGGTCTCGGTCGAAAGCTTCTGGGTAAACGCGAGTGCATCGGTCACTTCGAGCGCCGAAAAGTCCGCAATGGTGAGCTCACCGATACGATACTGGAGTGCCCGCGGTGACCTGCGCTTGCCGTCGCAGCTCGGACAGGGATCGTAAGCACGGTATCGCGAGAGCAGCACACGCACGTGCATCTTGTAGGTCCGCGTCTCGAGCCAACGAAACCATCCGAGGACGCCGGGAAACATGCCCTCTTCCCAAGATCCGTCGCCATCGAGGATGAGCTTTTGCTCCTTCTTCGACAGAAGCGAGTAGGGCGCCTTCATGTCGATGCCATGACGCCGACAGAGTTTGCCAAGCTCGGCCCGCTCCCAGGTCGTCGAGTTGCCGCGCCAGGGTCGAATGGCTCCCTTGGCGAGGCTCAGCGTTGGATCGGGAATGACCTTCGCAAGATCGATCCCGAGGACACGACCGAACCCGCGGCACGTCACGCAGGCACCGAGGGGCGACTCCGCCGAGAATACGCCTGGGCTCGGGCTCTCGAAATGCTGCCCGCACTTCGGGCAAGTGAGTCCCGACACCAGGGGCACGATCTCGTCCGACGAAACGATGTCGCAACGTCCTTCGCCCCGCGAAAAGCTCTGCTCGATGGCAGCCTGCAGACGGGACGACGAAGAGGGTTTCGCGCTTACTCGATCGACGATGACGCGAAGTGGTCCGGCCGCGCTCAACGCTTGAGAAGGCTTCAGCTCGTCGAGCGACGTCACCTTTCCGTCGAGCCACAGACGATGTAACCCGTCTCGCATCAAGCGCTCACGAACGTCGAGATACGCCTCGACGCTTGCGGCGCGCTCCGGATAGGTCACAACGAGCGTCCCACCGCTGTGGGCCTCGAGCACCCGAGACATCGCCGTGTGTGCGTCGAAACGCACGGCCACGGTGCCATCTCGATCGCAAACGGGGCGCGCCTCTCGGTAGAACAACGCCGAGACGTAAGGTTCGAGATCGGACAGAGTGGATACCGTGGAGCGCGAGCTCTTGGCAGGTGCACGGCGATCGACGGCGACCCCAGCCGCAACGGGATCGAGCCGTTCGATCGGCGGGCGCTCGAGACGCTCGAGAAACTGTCGCGCGTAAGGGCTGAAGCTCTCGATGAAGCGCCGTTGTCCCTCGGCGTAGAGCGTATCGATTGCGAGGCTACTTTTGCCGGCACCGCTTGGTCCCGCGAGGGCAACGAGCTCCCCGGGAAACAGGTCCAAGTCCACGCCCTTGAGATTGTGGGTCCTCGCACCGCGCAGACAAATTGCCTTCATTTTGGATCACCTGTTGCTCGGCGACGAGCTACGCGAGTGCCTAGCTCCCACTTCGCCAACGGCAAGACCCACGGGACGAGCGCATCCAATTAGGCTCCGAACGTTCGGACCGAGTTCGCAAGATTCGACCGGATCTCCCCAGCGATACTGCGAGAGCTTGCGCGGTCGGCCCACCGACGTCATGTTGCTCGGGGCCATGGCCACTGCATCCAAAAAGTCGAAACCCCAGGGCGACCGCGTCATCTCGAAGAATCGTCGCGCCCACTTCGACTATGAGCTCGGCGAAAGCTTCGAGGCCGGTCTCGTTCTCATCGGGAGCGAGGTGCGAGCCCTGCGCGATTGCAGTGCCGATCTGAGTGACACTTGGGTCGACATCGACTCCCGGGGAGAGGCCTGGCTCAAAGGCATGCGCATCCCAGAACTACATCACGCTGCCTTCGCCCACCACGAGAAGCGCGATCGAAAACTCCTCCTTCACGCAAAAGAACTCCAACATCTCAAGGTCAAGCTCGAAGCCGAGGGCATGACGATCGTCGCGACGGGGTGTCACTTCAAGAACGGCCGCGTCAAAGTCGACATCGCTTTGGCCAAAGGACGAAAAACCCATGACAAGCGCCAGGCCGTCCGCGAACGTGAAGCGGATCGCGAAGCGCGCGATGCCATGAGGAGAGCGCTCAAGTCATGATCGATTCGATTCAGTCTAGTTTTTCCATGCTCACTTCGAAGGGTGCGGCGCGCATCGTCGCGACGGACGGTCAAAACGTGACCCTTCACGCGGCATTTCCATCGCCACCCGGTTCTCCGCTATCGGGCACGTTGGACTCCACGTCACATGCTTTGCGCGTCAAAGTGCACGGCTGTCGGGCTGTGGTCGATCCCGCCTTTGCGCCACGGTGTTTCGAGATCACGGGACGCTGGGTGAATCTGTCGCGAGATGCGCGTGAGGCGCTGCTCGGTTCGAAGGTGTCTGCGCCTTCGGCGTGAGCCACGGGTGCACCCGTTCAGCAGAAAATGGCGTCGAGGCGGCAAGTTTTCTGCAAGACGCCCCTGGATCCCCCCGCGCGAAGCGCCTTGCAGCCCGAAAACACCGCCACATAACCATTTGTAATCATTGATATTTTTAGAATCGCCTGAAGATTTTGCTCATTTTGGTTGAGTCGGACAAGAGGTTTCGGGCATCACTCCACTGTCCCGAACCGACTGATGGCGGTTCGGTGCTCTCAGGAGGATCCCCTAAAATGACCATTCGTAACCTGCTAGCTCTCGCCGTTGTTTCCCTCGCCTTCGCCGCATGCGGTGGCTCGACCCCCGCTGCCAGCGACGCGAGCGGCGCGGCTTCGGCTGCTCCTTCCGCTGAGGCTCCCGCGGCTGACGCCCCCGCCGCCGACGCCCCCGCCGCCGACGCTGCTCCTGCAGCCGACGAGAAGAAGGAAGAAGCCAAGTAATCGAATCGCCAACGCGATTCGGTTCGTGAGCGGCTGGGTAGGGAGACGGTCTCCCAACCCGGCCGTTTTGTTTTGGGCGTCGTGGCAGACGCCTGCCCAAGCGCGCTCGGGGCCCAGATGCGACCGGCGTTTGGAGGCCTAGCTTCCCCCCGGATGCTCGGAGACACTCGCTTCCGTCCCAGCGCTCCAAGCCCCAGCTTCCGGCCAGCGGACGTCGCGTTTCCGATGGCACTCCGAGGTGCGACCGCGCCACATCGAGGTGCGACCGCGCCACCTCCAAGTGCAACGCGCCACCTAGACGGCCGACGAAGGCACGAGCAGCCTGCCGGATCTATCGTCCCTCGTTTGCTCGCGTCGGAGCAGCCCTGGGGCGCGCCTACTGACCCAGATCGACCACGAGTCGGGTCCGGCCTACCAAGAGCTCATCGCCGTGTAGCAGCTCCTGAGAGCCACGGATCCGGACGAACACACCCGTGCGCGATCCCAGGTCCGACAAGAGTACCGTGCCGGCCTGCTCTTCCACGACGCAGTGTTGCTCTCCGACGAGCGGATCGTCGGGGAAGATCAGAATCGCCAACGGCCGAGCCCACTTGAAGGGTGTTTCCGCGGGCGACAAGACAAGCTCCGGAAGCCCCGCCTTCGAACACCTGAACAATCCGGAACGACGACGGCCACTTGGGCGACGAGTAAAAATAGGTCGGATCCGGATCCGGTCCGTCGTCGGCGCGCGGATTCTCCTCGACACGAAGCAGCTGATCCCCAACGACGAACTCATCCCCGAAGGAGAGCTCCACCGGGGTGCGGATCCGCAAGAAAACACCGTTTCCGCCCTCGAGAATCCTCGAGCCACAGCGCTCCTTGATCGTAGATGAGGACCGCCTCTTCGGGATGAGCGAACTGCTCCCCGGGCAGACTCACCTCGCCCGAGCGCCCAATGATGGCGCGATGGGACGTCGGCGTGTAGCGATCGGGTCCGTCGACCAAGCTGCGAAGCACATGCAGCGTGAAGGGGCGCGGACCGGCTTCCGGCGCCGCACCGTAGGGGGGAGGCGCGCTGAGCGCTGGAACGGGAGGTGGCCCAGGAACGTCGACTGGCGCCGGAACGGTCACGCCAACGTGCGAGTGGGCTTGGGCTCGAGCCTCCGCGCGTTCTTTCTTCTGGCTCGCTAGCTTCCGAATATCGACGTTCGGTGCGTCGAGGAGCGTCTCGAGCCCACCAATCTCGCGACCATTCAGAATCCCGTCGAATCGCCCCTCACGCAGCATCGCGACCATTTCGAGATGCTGTGCCTTCATCAAGGCCCGAACGTACTCCGCGACGTTGCTGCGCTTGACCTGCGTCGCGTAGCTGCGCTTGTGGCTCTTGATGACGCGGCCGCCATCGGCGAACAGATGAGTAATGATGTGCGGCTGATCCAGCCCGGAGTCTTCGGTTTGGACGTGGAATACCTGGTCGCGAAAGCGGATGTTGTTGTTGAATCCCATCTGAGCGCGCCGAAAGCTCGGGCGCTTCATCTCCGCTTCGAGACGAGTCAGTTCCGCGGCGTCGTACCGCTCGACGAGCTCCGTGAGCTCCCGATGGTCGCCGGAAATGCCCTCCATCCGCTCGAACGCCATCTGGGCGACTCGAGCCGAAGGATCGATGCGCAGGGCCTCGGCGAGCAATTGCTGCCCTTCGGCGTCGTTCGGGCCGGCAACGGCCCATGCGCACAAGATCTGGACGGCCTCGTCGGGGCGCTCCTTATCGACGAGCCACTTTGCGACACGTCCAGCGGTGGCCCGCGAGGTCGACACATCAACAGTCATTTTCGCAATGATTGGACGTAATCAGGTGCCAAGGCAAGGGGCTTTTGCCCGTTCGCTCGGCACTGCTCCCATTTTGCGCGTCGGTCCTGCCGCTCGGGCCACCCCGGGTCGGCGGATGACCGCACTGGGACTCGCTGGACCAGGTGGCCGAAGCCTCGACGACCCTCACTGTATGCCGGAAAGCCAGATGCAATCCACGGGGCAAAGTACGCTCTCGAGGAGTTCGCAGATCCCGTTGCCGCAAATGGGAAGGTTCGAGAGGCAGTCGCTGAGACACGTGGTCAGCTCCCCGGCGTCACGAGATCCCGTTGCCGCAAGTGCGCCCGCAGTCCACGGGGCACGAACTCGCCGTCTCTCCCACGGAACAGACCGCATCGCCGCACTTGATCGTCGTGCTTCGGCAATCCGACGGACACGTTGCAAGAGACTCGACGGAGGAGCAGCGTCCGTCGCCGCAATAGCCGCAGTCGACCGGACAGGACGCGACGGTTTCGTCGTTGCCGCAGAAGCCGTCATCACAGAAGCCGCAGTCCTTGTTGCAGTTCTGCGGAGACTCACCTCGACTGCACATTCCATCACCGCACATGATTTCGACGTAGCAATCGAGGGAACAAGTCGAGGTCTCGAGCGGACCGCACACGCCGTTGCCGCAGGCGTCGCAGTCCTCGGGACAGCTGAAGATCCCTTCGCCCACCGTGCAAGAGCCATCGCCGCACTTCGGCGGGCAATCGATTCGGCACGTATCGACACTCTCACCGGCGTTGCACGTCCCGTTGCCACAGGTACCGCAGTCACGAGAACACGTGGAGGGGGTCTCCCCATTGTCACAGATCCCGTTACCGCACCGTCGCGTGGCGCAATCGACGTGCAAAAAGACGTCTCGTCGGACGAACAGATCCCGTCGCCGCACTTTCCGCCACAATCGTTGGCGCAGGAGTATATCGTCTCCGAAATCCCGCACCAACCGTCGCCGCACTTCTGGACGATATTGCAGTCCGCCGGGCACTCTGCCACCGATTCGATGGCGCTGCAAACCCCGTCACCGCACGCGCCGCAATCCGAAGGGCAGCTGGTGCTCATCTCGTCGTTCCCGCAAATCCCGTCGTCGCAATAGCCGCAATCGATGTTGCACGACCATGGCGTCTCGCCAAGTCCGCAGAATCCGTCGCCGCACTTCGTCTTTCGACAATCGATGGGGCAGTTGGACGCGCTCTCGAAGGGCCCGCAGATGGCGTTCCCGCAGAAGTCGCATTCCTCGGCGCAATCGAAGGGCGACTCACCGATGGAACACCAACCGTCCCCGCAAACTGGGTCGCAATCCGCTCGACAGTTGTCGGGGCTCTCCTGGGGCGAAGAACAGATGCCGTCGCCGCAACTCACTTTGCCGCAGTCTGGCGAACACCCCGCGACGGTTTCCCGCGACCAATCGCAGAACCCGTCGCCACAGAACGCGCAGTCCGACGGACACCACGATGCATCGCCCGAATCACAGATCCCGTTACAGTACTTCGGACACTCCCACGAACAATTCTGAATGTCCCCCGAAATCGCACCAACCATTGCCGCAGGTGCCGGAACAGTCGGACACGCAGGTGCGCGGTTCATCGCCTTCGCAAATCAGGTTGCCACAGACGACGTTGGTGCAGTCGCGAGCACAACTGCGTAGTTCGCCGCCTTCACAGACCTGATTGCCGCAGACGGCGCCGCAGTCCCCAGGACAGCTGAACCACTCGTCGCCTTCGCAAGTCAGATTGCCGCAAGACGCCCCGCAATCCTTCGGACACGTGCTCGTCTCCCAAGGCTGGCAGTTCCCGTCCCCGCAGTCGTATCGCAGACAGTCTGCTGGACAGGTATCGACGGTTTCGCCAACGCAACTTCCATCCCCGCAATTGGAGCAATCCCAGGGACAAGACGTCAACTCTCCGAGTTCACAGGCGGCATTGCCACAGATCGCGATAGGGCAGTCCCCTGGACACGAAACGTGGCTTTCCCCGAGATAGAGATCACACGAACGATTGCCGCATGAACTCGGTATCGAACAATCCGTCGAACAGGTCGTCGCGGTCTCCCCCGGTTCACAGACACTATTGCCGCATCGGGTCGTCACCGGGCAATCCGTCGGACAAGTGGAGGAGGTTTCGCCCGAGTCGCAGATGCCATTGCCGCACGTCGCCACGGAAACGCAGTCCGCTGCGCAGTTGATGCCCGTTTCGCCCGAGTCGCACACACCGTTGCCGCAGAACGGCGAGGGACAATCCGAGGGACAGGTTCCGCCCTCTTCGCCACTGGCACATTTGCCGTCTCCACAGACGAAGCAATCCTTGGGGCACTTGGCCGGCGCAAGGAGCTCGTAACCGTCGCAAATCTGGTTGCCACACGTCACGGCACAATCGACTTCACAGGTCTGAAAGCTTTCGGTGCCGCTACATACGTCGTCTCCACACTCGTCACCGGAATCACTCCCGGTGCCACCACGCAGCTCGGCGCGGCCGCAGGCGAGCGTCGTTGCCATCACGAGGAGGCTCATCACCAACCTCGTCGAGCGAAACAATCCGAACCCCAATCCCGCGCGTGCCGTCTCCATGTTCCTCCGGCGCAAAGCAAGGTCTACGCCGTCGTCGGACTGCCGACTCGGCGCGAACACCAGGGAATTATCCCTTCATCCGCTGCGCTGTGCCATCCGAGCCGAGCGTCGGATGGCACAGCCCTGACGTTCGTGCCCGGCTCCGCTGAACAGTCGTATAGCGCAGCCGACGCGGACTCCGCCGGTCTGACCCGAGAACGCCCGGCGAACTCACGAGCAGCCGGTGTTCCCCGAGAACACCCGGCGAACTCACGAGCAGCCGGTGTTCCCCGAGAACACCCGGCGAACTCACGAGTAGCCGGTGTTCTCGAGAAGAATGACGTTGGTCTTCGAACGGGTCTCGCCGGCAGACGTGACGTAGACCGCAGGTTTGTCGACCACGGGACAGACCTTCTCGCACGCGCCACAACCGATGCAAAGCGAGGGATCGACGTGCGGTCGTTGAACCTTGATCTCCGTCATCGCCGGATGACCGCCGTCCTTCGGAGCGTGGCTCTCCCGCTTGGGGATCGTCACTTCCTCGACCCAGATCGCCTTCGGTGACGTCGGACAGAACTCCTCGCAAACGATGCACGGCGTCGCCATCGCCCAAGGCAGACACCGGCCGTGGTCATACATGGCCGTACCAAGCCGAATCGGGGGCTGACCTATCCCCATCTTCGCCTTCTCGTCGATTATCTTCTGGATTGCTCCCGTCGGACACACTTGCCCGCAGAGCACGCAGGAGTGCTCGCAGTACCCGATGCGCGGCACCAAAATGGGGGTCCACATTCCCTCGAGCCCGGCCTCGAACAACGCGGGATGCAGCGCGTTGTTCGGACACACCTTCATGCACTCCGCACAGCGAATGCAGCGCTCGAGGAAGGCGCGCTCCTCGACGCTGCCTGGCGGTCGAATGACCTTTTCGTTGTAGGCCTTGTCGGGCCAGTTGGCGATCCGCATCGCTGGGATTGCCACCGCGCCAGCAGCTACGGAGGCAATCGCCGTTCGGCGTTCGAGACTCGGTACCTTCGAGTTCGAGCGAAGGTTGGGAAAGAACCGCCACTTGATGACGTCTTCTGGGCACGCCGCTTCGCAATTCAGGCAGACGTGACATTCGTCCTGACGATGCTTCACGCCACCCTGCGGGCTATCCGCGCCCTGGCAGTGCACGACGCACAGGTTGCAGTCGGTGCACTTCGCATGGTCCTTCTCCATTCCAACGATGGCGAAGCGCGACAGCGTGCCCATGAATGCGCCAAGCGGGCACAGCGCTCGGCACCAGAACCGCGGAATGATGCGATTCATGAAGAGGATCGCGACGAGCAAAAACAGAATGAGCCAAGTCTGGTGATAATAGGCCTGATTCGACGTCCACAAGGACTTGGCGAGGTAGTCTTGGACCGCATCCGCGGGGATCTGCGCCGCCTTGACGTTCGTTCGCCCCGCCAAATCCGTGGTGCGGATCCCGACGTATTGGAGCGCGGGAATGACACCGAGACCGATGGCGCGAACCGCGACGCAAATGGGATCGAGCAGACCGCCAATGGCGCTGCCGAAGAGCGCTGCGCCGAGGAACCCGAACATCAGGTAGTATTTGCCCGCTTGCCACCATTTGGTTCGATTCGACTCGACCCGCTTGTTGCCGCGCAGATAACGGCTTGGGAAGATCCAACCGAAAAAGTGGTGAAGCGTTCCGAAGGGGCAAATCCATCCGCAGAAGACGCGACCAAAGACGAGCGTCAACGTCAGGACGATGAGCGAAAGGAGCAGACCACGGTAAACCGTGTGCGTGCTGAGGAACGTCATCGTCGCGACGAACGGATCGATCGACAGAAATAGCTCGACGGGCCACGGGAGCCGCACGGGCTCCCCCGCCTTGGCCGCAAACGTGCCGCGAAACGCCGTCTGCGCCAACAGCCCCACGAAGGCCGTGAGGAAGAGCACCTGCGAGATGCGCCGAACCCAAACGAGCGTGCGAATGGACGAACGTGCCTCGATACCGCTACCGGGACGCTTCTTCTTTTGTGGGTCGGTTCGTCGTGGCCACGGACTTGCCCGAAGGCGACGTCGTAGCCCCCGCATCCGCGGCATTGGCCGTCGAAGCCGTCGCAACGAGCGGAGTCGACGTCGACGGTGAAGCCACCGCGTTCGGGACGACGGAACGCCGCGAACCAAGCGAGAGCAACGTGACGTTCGACGCGCCACGGCCGCCATGGGATGCGACGGATGTGCTCACGAACGTGGCGCTCGCAGCCGACGAGTCCCCCCGCGGCTTTGCGTCCTTGTCGTGACACGCGCAAGTCGACGAGCACCCGCCTTGACCACCGCCCTGTGGCTCCACTTGGGGCACCAGCGCCAACGCGGGAGCGTGCCTTCTGCCACGTCGCTCGGATTGTGGTGAAGCGTCGAGGGCCTTTACCACGCCGGGCCGACCCAACCAATCCAGCGGCCTCGGCAAATCCGAGTCGGAAGGATTCCAAGGCGCCTCGGCCTTCGATTGCAATGTCACGTCAAACCTCCACGTGCGCAAGCGTCTGCCAGGCGGGATTACCAATCCCGCGCTCGACGGCAAGCTTGAGGTAACGGATGTTTTCGGGTTTCTCACCAATCAGCGTGCATCCGTAAGCGTCGGCTGCGACCTGGTCGATGCTCGCGATCACCTGATGGAAATCCTTGGCGTCGTCGATGTTGCCGCCCTGAGGACCGTTCCTCATCAGCACGCGAGTCGCGTCCAAGACGGTGAGCGTCGGGCGCATGAACGTCGCCAAATCCGCGATGGAAACGTCGATATTTTGATGAAGCCGATTGCGTCGTCCACCGAGGAGCCCGTACCAATTCTTCATCGCGCCGGTGTACTTCGAAAGATTGTGATGCTTGGCAACGGGCACGTTGATGACCTTGTCCGCTTGGACGAGCGGCGTGTAGACGGGCCAGTTGTCGAGCACGTCACCACGAAGCCGCATCTCGCGGAAGCGATGCGCCGCGGGAAGTACGACGGTGGCCCCGAGTGCATGGGTGGCGCGCCAGATCCCCGAGCGCTGAAAGCAACGATTCGCCTCGTTACAAGACGCGTCCGTGACGACGACCTGCTTTGCCCCAGCGTCGAAGCACAACCGCACGACCTCCGCGACGACGCGGGGGTTCGTGTTGGCGGCGTGCACCGGCATGCAATCCCAACCGATGTTGGGTTTCACGGCCACGATATCTCCACGACTGACGAACCGCTTCATGCCGCCAATCGCGTCGACGGCGCGACGAACCAATTCCTCGGGTTCCTGAGAGCTTTTCGCGATCGCAAAATCAGCCGCTTTGGCCGCCGCAACCTTGACACGGAAGTCGCGCACCTGACGCTCACCGCGGTGCTCCGTCACGCCGAAGTGCCCCGGATCGTAAGCCAATCGCGCAGCAACCCCCGCGGTACCAAGAACGAGACCGAGCGCACCGAGGCGTTGAAGGATCTCTCGACGGTCAGGACAATCTTCCATGGCGGTCCTTACTCTGGCAGAAAATCTTACGTAACGTTAAGTATGGGTCCCGATGCGCGCGCGGCCAACTGGCCTACAAATCCATTTTCCACGGGGAGGACTGGCCCAGCCTCGCGAGACTGGCAAGCCCAACCGCCTGATCTCAATGCGTTCAGTGCCCGGGGGCCGGATCCGGCAATTTTTTAGTTCGGCTTGCTGGGTCGACCATTGGGCGCTACCGTCCGCCTCCCCTCGCACCGAGAGACACGCAATATGAAGGAAGGCATCCACCCCAAGTACGAGGTCGTCACCGTCACCTGCGCGTGCGGCAGCACGTTCCAGACGCGTTCGACCAAGAATGAACTGACCGTGGACATCTGCAACGCGTGTCATCCGTTCTACACCGGTAAGCAACGCCTCGTCGATACGGCGGGTCGCATCAATCGCTTCCGGAAGAAGTACGGACAGACCGCCACCAAGTAAGGCTCGCTCGCCTTACTCGATTGTCCCGAATCTTGGGCGCGTCGGCACGTGAACCACACGATGCCTGCGCGCCTTCTGTTGCTCTCGCCCAATGCTCCCCGAAGAGAAGCTTCGCATGCTCGTGCGCCGACTCGCAGAAGTCGAGGCGCTGCTTTGCGATCCGAAGGTCGTCACTGACGCCAAGCGACTGCGGGAGCTCGGACGTGAACGAAGTCACCTCGAGCCAGTAGTCAAAGCGTTCGAGCGCTATCAGGCGCTTACGGCGCAAATCGACGACAATCGAGCGTTACTCGAGGATCCGGAGTTTGCCGCTTTGGCAAAGGAAGAGCTTCCGGGGCTCGAGACTTCGCGCGAACAGCTCGAGCAAGAAATCCGGGTACTGCTTCTCCCGCAGGATCCGAACGACGACAAGAACACCGTCCTCGAGATCCGCGGCGGAACGGGCGGCGAAGAAGCCGCGTTGTTCGCGGCCGATCTGATGCGCATGTACATGCGCTTCGCCGAACGTCGCAACTGGCGGGTGGAAGTCTTGAGCTCGAGCTCCGCTGCTGCAGGTGGCCTGAAAGAAGCCATCTTGCTCGTGAGCGGAGAACGCGTGTATTCCGTGCTCAAGCACGAAGCCGGCGTGCATCGAGTTCAGCGCGTCCCGAGCACGGAAGCCCAAGGGCGAATCCACACCTCTACGGCAACCGTTGCCGTTTTGCCCGAAGCGGAAGACGTCGACGTGTTCATCGACGACAAAGACCTCAAAATCGACATCGCAGCCGCGGGCGGTCCAGGGGGTCAGGGCGTGAACACGACGAACAGCGCGGTGCAGATCACGCACATTCCGACCGGACTCATCGTCAAGTGCCAGGACGAACGCAGTCAGCTGAAGAACAAATCGCGCGCGCTCAAGATCTTGCGATCGCGATTGCTCGATCTCGAGCAACAGCGACACGCAGACAGCATCCGCGACGAACGTCGAGGCATGGTCGGTGGTGGTGAACGTTCCGAGAAGGTACGCACCTACAACTTCCCTCAGAATCGCCTGACCGATCACCGCATTGGGCTCACCCTGTACGAGCTCGATAGGATCATCGAAGGCGGGCTGGAAGCAGTCGTCGATCCACTGATGGCTTGGCACCAAGCGCAGCGACTCGAACGCGCGAACGCAGAGACCGCCGCACCTTCCCCTTGAGGAAGCGCTCTCACGAAAACGCGTTCCTTCACCTAGCCGATACGCGACGAGTCCGGGCGGGCTCGTCGCAGTTCGGTGACCACGAGGTGGTGCGTTCACCACCCACTTGCGCTCAGTGTGTTCCACGGGTTCGTAGCACCACGTTCGACGACGGTCGCCGCTGTCACCTCGCGAAAGCGCAAACTCCCTATCGCGCTTGATCCGCAAATCCCTTCCCCGTAGCCTAGACTTCCTACGGTCCACCACCTCTCTCTCGATGCCCTGCTCTGCACCTTGGTACTGGCGCCTCGCCTTTACTCGAGGAACCGCTGTTTCGAACTCTACCGCGAGGGTGATGCGAAGGTCATTCGTGCACGCGCCGCCACCTTGAGGGGGATCATCCGCCAGCTCGTCGGGCACGGGGCGCGTCGTGCCCATATCGTCGGAGAGCAAGTGCTGTGGGACGATCAAGTCCTTTTGCGATACGAGCTCCCCGAGTTGGGGTTCGTTCGAACGGTTGCCCTGTCACCCCTCGAGGCTGCCCTCGTCCGGTACGCGCTCTATCGCGCCGGCGTCATTGGCCATGATCCCGAAGCCACACGTCGCATCGAAGAGGCACTGGCGGCGGTGGCCAGCCATCTCCCGAAAGTTCAGCTCGAGCGACCGCCAGAGGAGCCCTGATAGGCGGCGCGCCCCTCGCCTTTTGATGGAGGTGTGCCCCGAACGGATCCACCGGATGCATCGCCAGTCCGTCGCGCGACTTGCCGTCGCCCCCGCATTCGCGAGACCCAGGGATGGAAAGCGCCCTTGTGGGCATAGGACGAGGCGAGATTGACGCACGTCGAAAGGATCGGCGTGCAACGCCGAGTGACTTTGGTTAGCATTCCGGCCGTGCGACGAAATCACCTCTACGACCCAAGAGCCTTGCTCGTCTGCTTGCTCATCGCCTTCGTCGGTTGTGGAGGCAAGTCGAGCCGCCCAGCAAAGAGCGACGCGCCGGAAGAGGAACGAACCGCAAAGGTCGAATTCGTCGACAAGGCACCGGAACCAAGTGGACCGGATTGCAGCGATGGCAGCTGCATCCGTTGTGGAGACGCCGCTTGTCCCAAGGGGTTCTTCTGTGACGAAACCTCGAACCCACCAGCGTGCCAGTGGGTCCCGAGCTGCAAGGACGACGTGAGCTGCGCTTGCGTCAAGCCCGCGCTAAAAGAGAGCTGCAAGTGCTCGGAGCGCGACGGCGCCACCTTCGTCCGTTGTGATCCGTAATCCGTCGAAACGACGGTAACCATCCGCACGCGTCGATCACGAAGAGAACGCCCATCCGCACGCGTCGCTCACGAAGAGAACGCTCGTCGGCGCAGCGGCGGCGAGCCAAAGGCGCGCAGCCGTCGACGCGAGCCATCGACGCGTAGCCGTCGGCGCAGCGACGCCTAGCCGTCGGCGAGCCAAAGACGCGCAGCCGTCGACGCGAGCCATCGACGCGCAGCCGTCGGCGCAGCGACGCCTAGCCGTCGGCGAGCCATCGACGCGAGCCGTCGGCGCAGCGGCGGCGAGCCATCGGCGCGCAGCCGCACGAGCAGTGCTTACGTCCGCTTTACTTCGCAGGATAACTATCGATGGATGAATCGATCCACTGAAGACGTTGAGTGATCCAATTTCGGAGGTGGGTCATCTCTTCGGCGTAACTGCTCACGTCGTAGAAACTGAAGGGAGAGTAAATCTGCTGAAAATCCACGTCTTCGATGGGCCAAAGCGCGAAATTTCGAGCAATGGCTTCGTTGCTCAAAATCGAGGCATAGCCATCGAGCCGCTGGGTGATGGCCGCATTCGAGAAGACCGTACCGCGAAGTACGCGCCATCGAGGTCCGAGCTCCGTTCGGATCTTCTGGAACCGCAGATAGCTTCGCAATGAGCGTCGTACGATTGCTCACCCACCCCGTTGGACTGTCGTTGGTGGAGTTCCGCAGGGTCGGTTGCCCGTATCCGAGAATCGACGTCCCATGGCACGAGCCAGGCTGGCCCGCCATTGCTCCGAACGAAGTGTAGGCTGAGATTGTACGCGTCGATGTTCTTCGCGAATTCCTCGACGAGGATGAAATCGACGATGGCCGCTCGGTCCACGAGGACGAGCAGATCTTGGGGGTTCGTGCTTTTCAGTGCCGCGCCGAACCGATTGAGCCACGTTTGTACGGCGCTCGACTGCGCAGTCGTCGCACGAGCGTCATTCGGATACACGAGCTGCCACTTGCTCCCAACTCCGATGCTCAGTGAAAGCGTGCCGTCGTCATCCTGTTTGACGATGAAGGTCTTGCCGGTGCCGTCATCCTCGGGAAGGTTCAAGCGATCGTCGTCACGCTTGATACGTTCGAGCAGCACGTAAATCCCTGCGTACTCGGCGTCCAGAGTCACCTCGCAGTATCGCCCACGCGGAGCCCAATGGGTCGCGTTCGCATCGCGGAAAAGACCGAACGTCAATCGATTGCGCATGAACGAGCGATCCGCCCATGCTCCATCCAGCACCCAATCGGCCTCTTGCCCCATCCCGAGCAAGTTGGTCGGATTGTCCACGTCGGCTGAAGTTCGCAATTCGACCTTATAGTTCTTCTTGGGAAATCCGACGCTCGAGCGTCCTCGGATACTCAATGCCGCGTGATCGTCGTATTGGAGCGTGCCAGCGGAGTCTCCAAGGGTGAACCGGCAGAGCGTCTCGCTCGATTCGCTGATCTCCGAGGGGCAATCGATGGTGATATGGCAGAGTCCCTTTTCGAACGGCGTCGGGTTCGGGACCAGTTGCCGACGTTCCACCACGCTGGGTCGCCTGAGTGCCGCCGGAAGCGCCCCCCCCGGTGGCCAATCCCGTAGCGCTCTTTGCGCCGCCGGCACCACCCGTCGCTGCGCCCCCAAGCTGTGAGGGTGTTTGCGCTCCTCCGCCCTGGCCTTCCGACGACGAACCCTCGTCACTTCCGCAAGCGGAGAGCAAAAATCCGAGGACGAACCAAAGCGACCGAGCACCAGAATCCTGGTCCAACCATCGTTGACCGCCTACTTTCCGTCGACGAAGACAGTGTCGAACGTAGCTCAACGGAAGGGGTCAGCCACGCGCCATCGCCGAGATCCCAGAGGAAATAGGTAGGCATAAGTGGCACCGAACCCCTCGAAAGGAGTAGGCGTGAGACCACTCCCACTCGCGCCACGCGAAGTCGTCGGCGCGGGATGAAAGCCTTGCCCGAGACCAGGTCGGTTCGGTTCGCAAAATCCATAGCGCCATGGCTCGACCGATTGCACGGGCGCACGACGGCGTGACTACGCCTTTCAGACCAAAGAAGAGGCTCGACTCAAGGCTTCTGCGCGAGAATGATGATGCGCGGCGAGTTCTGGCCGAGAAACACTCCCGGCGTCGATGGGTGCCCGCTTGCCTCGGTTACGCGGAACCCAACGTCATGGAGGATCTTGCCTAGCTCGTGCAACGAGTAGATGCGCACGGAATAAGTGCACTCACGCGTGCGCCCGTCGTCGAGGATCAGACTGCGCTTCACGCGCATGCGACTCGTCAAAAAGTCGATGCACATGTCGTCCATGCACACGCAACTGTCACCCTCGTACCAAACGCTCGAGGGTTGATCCATGGCCGCGAAGTCGCGATTGATGACGTCGAGTAGCAGAGTCCCGCCGGGCTTGAGCGCGCGGAACATGCGCTGCGCGACGGCAAGGTTCTTGTCTTCTTCGAAGTACCCGAAGCTCGTATTCCAGCGGTCAACCGCGTCGAAGACTTCTTCGAACGCCATCTCGCGCATGTCACCCTGCATGAAGTTGAGCTTCTGACTTCGCTCTTGCGCGCTCTCCTGGGCGAGGGCCAACTGATGGAGCGACAAATCGTACCCGACGATTCCGTAACCACGGCTCGCGAGCTCGACGGCGTGATCCCCACAACCGCAACCGAGATCGAGAACGACGGCACCCGGCGCAATGCCGAGCGACTCCTCGATGAAAGTGACCTCTTGCTCGATTTGGTGCTCCGACGGACGCGAAAGCGCCCGCGAGAAGTCCTCGTTGAAGAGCTCTTCCCACCACGGACGCCGGGCTCGCGCCTTCGGCTTTTCGTTGGCAGCCGAGCTCGCGCTCGAACTCGTCGCGGCGGAAGCAGCAGAGGAGCCGGAATTCTCGGCAGCGGGAGCCGTTCCCGCGATGGTCCCCGAAGCAGACGCAGCTTTGTCAACGCCGCCATCCGCACGAGGACGACGCGGCGGTACCTGCGGCACTTGGGACGGTTGGGGCAACGCGCCATCGGCACTCGGCGGCTTCGGAACCCGAGAAGGCGGCTTTGGCGCCGCTTGTGGAGCCGTCGCTTGAAGAGCAGCAGTGACGGGCTTGGGCGCTTCCGAATCGGATTCGACGGTCTCGACCGAGTCGACGACCTCACCTTCGTCCTCGTCACCGTCCGGCTTCACGCTCTCTGACGAAACGCTCTCTGACGAAATGCGCTCGGCCGAAATGACTTCGACCTGTGAGGACATCGGCTGTCGCTCACCTGCGCCAACCTCGCCGGGCGGCGCAGGCAACGAAAGGCGCCGCGGGGGTGGAGGACGTCGCTTCATCGATGTCGCAGGTTCGTCGACGTCGACGGAAACGTCATTGTCCGCATCGGCATCGACGACTGCTTGCCCTGAGTCGTCTGTGGGCGCAGGACTCGACGTCCGTCCCGCTCTGCCTTCGACATCGACGCTCGACGGAAGGGCCGCGCTCGTCACCGGTTCGGCAGCTTTCGCGCTCGCCGCACTCGCCGAAAAGGCGCCGCTGTCTCGGGTCATCGCTGACGCCGCAGGATCCATCCCTGCGGCGGGCAGCGTGTCGCCGCGCTGATGAACGCTACTCGGCTCGTCACTTATGGTCGGAGCGGAATCAGGAGACGATACCGGCCGCGCAACGGGGATCTCGGCGGACTCGCGCTCCATTCGCTCTGCGACGGGTCTGGCGGCAGCTTGCTGCTCTTCGACGCCGATCGCGATGATACGCATCGCTTCGATGGCGACGGTTGGCGTCTCTTTCTGAGGACGCGGCGGCACGAGCCTGGGCTTGGGCGGCGGAGTCGAGGATCTTCGCGCAGGCTCACGAGTGGCCCGAGGTAAGACCGCAGCTCGGGGCGCCGAGCTCGGCGCTTTCACGTCGGGATTCGATTCCGTCGCATCGCTCGAACCATCGGCAGACGTCGGTGCCCCAACCTCATTGGATTGCCCGGAAGTCTCTGGCACGCTCGACTGCGGTTGGCTGACGATGGCCCCGGGCAAGCGCCCGTCTGCAAGCGCCGCGGTCGCGCTCGACATCCAAGGATATCGAGACGGAGTGGTGCCACTCGGCAAGGTCGGTGGCGGATTGGAAGACGTCCGCGGCGCCGGAAAGCTCGGCACACGAGGAGCCAAAGGAGCGGTTTGACCAGGCATCACGGTCCCGTCGTCCGCAGCACGTGCGACCTCGGGCGCTCCCTCTGCTGCCGGCGCGCGAGCGCTGGGAGGAGACGAGGACATCGAGGGCCGTGCCGGCGGAGCTGACCGCATGGAACCCATGGACGGCACTTGGCTGGAGGACCTTACCGGGGCTCGTGAAGCCGGAGAGACCGGAGGAACCGAAGGCGGTGGAAAAAAGACACGGCCGCCAGGCTGGTCGACTCCCGGCGCGGGGGCGACGGAATTCGACAGCTTGGGCTTGGGCGGCGGTCGACGAGCACTCGCCGCGGGCGGTTCCGAGCCCTGAGAAGCCGATCCGCTCGCACTGTCATGAGCCGTTTGCACCTCGCGACGGTCGCCCGGCTGCGTTTGACCAGGTTCGACCGGCCTGTCTCCTCCCCCCACCGAGAGGATCGGTGCGCTCAGAGGAGCAATACTGCCGAACTGCTCGGAAGCGGCCCCACCCTTTGGTGCTGGAGAGCCTTCCCGAGCCGGTGCAGGCGTCGGCGAAGGGCCTTCGACCGAGGGCTCCTGCGGATCCGAACCGGGAAGATCTCGCTCGCTGGTCATGCTCCCGGTCCTACGGAGCTCGGATCGGGCTCCTTCCGCGAACGAACGACAGCGAGAGATTGCCCCATCGACACGTGTCCCGGCAGACACTCGAGCTTCGCGTCGGCGTTGAGGAGCAACACACACGTGGAACCGAGGTGAAAGGCGCCGAGTTCGTCACCACGACTCACCGGCATCGGAGGAGCGATTGGATGCTCGCCTTCGGGAACGTCGCCACTACCGAGCACGTTGACGCTGATCTTTCCGACGACGATCGCGCCGACCATGACGAGAGCCACTCGCCCGAGTTCGTCCGATTCGATGTCGATGACGACTCGTCGATTACGCACGAAGAGCTTCGTGATGTGGCGTTCGCCGATCGAGTTGACCGGGTAGAGCTCGCCCTCGATGGCGCGAATGTGCACGACGCGACCGTCGACGGGACAATGCACGCGGTGATAATCCCGCGGTGACAGGTACACGACGACGTAGGATCCGCCGCGATAACGCGTCGCTTCCTCGGCGCTTCCGAGCAACTCGGCGACCTCGTAGGGCTGCCCCTTGACGAAGAAGCGTCGCGCTTCGTCGATGGGCCCCATCGCACTGACCTTCCCATCCGATGAACTCACCACGGCCGTCGACGCGATGGGACGCGTTCCAGCTCGAAGGGGACGCGTAAAGAACGCATCGAAGGTGCGATAGCTTCCGTGGGGCGCAGCCGCTTCACGCATGTCTACACCGAAGGCTCGGCAATACGCGCGAGACACGACGGACGAAAACAACGAAGGCAGCGGCTGTTCGCAGAGACGACCGACGGCGTGCGTGAGGTGCTCTTTCGGAAGGACGCGCAGGATTCTGGGCGGCGGCAAATGTAACAAGGCTCACAGGAGGGCTTCGACGGGTACGGGGGTAGAGGATCCCATCGTAGGTCGAGAGCCTGATTTGGGTCAATCACACCCGGACTGGAACGCACTGCGACCGGCGAATCAGCCCTCAGGCCCAACTTCGCCCCGGGCCAGGTACGAACGAATCCTACTCGTCGTCTAGGGAATGCTGGTCCCACGAGCATCGAGACAAAGCCCCCGAAAGGGCTCGATCATGGGCAAAATCGAGGCTCCAGCGCTCTCCTCTCGGTCTGAAGTCGCCTCTCCGCGACAGGCGACCCGCTCGAGGGTGGGCGCAAAGGAAAGACTCCGCTCGAACGCCGACTCGGCGGCGTCGCGATGTCCGAGAAGCTCTTCCACCCGACCTTGCATGGCGAGCCACGTGCCATCGAGATGACGACGCTCGTCGGCCAGCGCGAGGGTGGCACGGGCCGCCTGAAGACGACCGAGCATGAGCTGGGCCAACGCCACTCGGTGGTTCGCTTCTGGATCGCGCGCAACCGTCGCCGAAGCGCCCTCCAAACGTTTGATCGCGGCGGCCCAGTGACGGCGTTCGCCGAGCAGCATGCCGAGACGCAGATTGCGATAGTCGATGCGCGCGTCGGCTGTCGCATCCGCGTCCTCGACCGTGTCCTCCCTGACACCGTGTTGCCATTTTCGCATCCATTCGGCGAGGGAGTATCCCGACACCCCCCGAAGCGCCCGATCGGTATTCGAGCTGCCGAGACTCCGGAGTTCGATGAGCAATAGCTCGAGTGCACGCTCCCCGCTCTGCTCGACGAAGTATGCGAGGAAGTCTTCGACTTCCGCATAGGCCGTCGCCGCGAGTTCGGGAGACGGCAGCATGGCAATCGAAGGCCCCAGACGATCGATCCCGACGGTGCGCCCTTCGCGGAGCGCGGTTTTCACTTGGCGACGCGCCGATCGTGGATCGTCCTGGGGAAGCGGAGCGCGCCAGCGAGACTCGAGCCGCTTTGCGATCCCCTCTTGCAGCCACAATGGCGCTTCGTCGCCACTCTTGCGCGACACACCGAGGTGGGCAAGTTCGTGAGCGAGGGTGTCCTGCCAAGGAAATCCGTCACGGGTCGCTCGCGGTGACAAGACGGTGACCTTTCCCCAACGTGCAATGGCGATCGTCCCCGTCGTCTCGGCAGCCTCGAGCGGCAGCCCCGTCATGTAAGACAGACTCAACAAATCCGAGACGAGCTCGATGCGGATTGGACGAGGAAACTTCGTGTGGAGCCGGAGCTCGATCGCCTTCGCGGCACGATCGGCGACGTCGGCGAGCAACGGCACGAGCGCGCGATTCTCGCGCGTTCTGCAGTCGGATCCAGACGCCTTTGCTCTCCTCGTGGACGACCTCCGCGCCCGCCATGGCGCGAGCACACCCCTCGGCGACACGAAGCGTTTCGAGCTCTTGTGGCGGCACGTTGCTCTGCGCGGTCATGAGCTTCGCGGCAAGCTCGCAATCCCCTTTGGCCAGGGCGATTCTCGCGCGAAGGTACGCGACGCTCGGTTCGACGTCGGATGCACCGCGAAGCCACGCTTCGGCTCGCACCACGTCGAGAGCTGTGAGCGCCGAGGCGGCTTCCTGCAATCGTTCGGACAAGGGTTTCGAAGCATCGACGCCCAATTCCGCTCGCCGTTCCGAGGCGGATCCATCAGGCGCCGTTCCAGAATGTTTTGGTTTGCACGTCGTGGCGAACGTCCCCACGAGCACGGCCATGATCCCGAAGGAGATGCGACGGACCAAGTTCATCGCAACAGCCCCTCGACGTATCGACGCACACGAGACGTGCTCGAAGGCGGCAGATCCGTTCCGAGTCCCTCGAGAACACGACGTCGGAATCGCTCTCGCCCCTCTGCGTCGGCGGTCGGCGCGACCACGGAGCGTTCGTCGGAGACGCCACTTCGACGCGACCCGGGACCGTGAGCGCCCGACGCGGACCCGGACTCCGTTTCTTCACTCGGCTCCGAGCGCTCGAGCAACGATTGTGCCTTTTCTTGCTGCTCGAGCGCGCGACGACCGCGCGTTCCCTCGAGTTCCAGACTCGCCTCGTTCATCCAACGACTCGCTTGCTCGAGATCACTCTTGATCTCCTCGGGAAGAACCGCGTCGGACCGTGACTCACGATCCACGATGGCGCGAGCGCGATCGCGAAGGCTGCGCTCCTTCGTGGCCCAGTCGCGAAACTGCGACGAGACTCGACGACTCGCGTCTTCTTTGCGTTGGCTGAGCTGGTTTTCGACCCATGAGCGATGAACCTGAAGCTGCTGACGCATCCGCGTGAGCGCCGAAGGATCGACGGTCGGGCTCGTCCAACCAACCCGTTCGACTTCCGCAAACGCTCCCTCCGCTTGGCGGAGTCCATCGAGCGCCGCTCCAAGCTTGCCTTGCGAGAGGGATTCCGCACCGCCAAACGTGAGCTCTTTGGCGAGTGCCGCCGCTGCTCGACCCGATCCCGGTTCGCCCCCGGCGCGAGGCAGCTCCTGAACCAACCGTCTCAACTCCTCGGCGCGACGCTGCATCTCCGGCGTCGGCGAGTCCGCTTCGTTCGCTTGTTCCGTTTGCTCGACGAGCTGTTGGACGGATTCCATGACCGTGCGATGTTCGTCGGAAAGCTGACGCAGCTCGTTCGACACCCGCTCGAGACGCGTGTCCGCTTCGGACGCCCGTCGCTCACCCGATGAATTCTGCGCCCCTCCCCGTCGCGGCATCCCGGATTCCACGGAGGGTCGCATTCCACCGACGAACGAAGCGCGTGGACGCTTCAACCGTTCCGCAAGAAACGACGCGGCCCGCGCAACGTTCACGTAGTCCTCGCGCTCACGGCAACGATTGATGCGGTCGACACCGGCGAGTGCAATCTGCCCCAAGTCGGCCCCCAACGCACCGAGATCGAGCAGGGTTTCCGAGCCGGCTTTCAGGCGCGCGGTGGCAGACTTCACCCGATGCTCCCCTTGAGCGCGTCGCTCGGAGGACGTCACCTCCTTGGCACCCTGCTCCACTTCATCGGCGATACTGCCGAGCTGACGGGAAATCATCTCGGCGTCGCGCTGACTTGCCACCTCGAGCAATGCGTCCATCGCAAGAGCGGCCTCGGCGAGCAAATCCGTCCCCTTCGGACCATTGACGCGTTCTGGCGTCAGCTTGTCGAGCTGCCCTTGCACGAACCGTCGCGTGAACGCATCCGCTCGCGCCTTGCTCCCGACGAGAGCGAGGTAGCCCTTCAACGCTGGCAACACCCGCTGGTCGTGCTGAACTCGACTCTCGGCGAGAGAACCCCTGCGCGACACTTGCGCGAACCAATCGACGAGGGAATCGCGCAGCTGACGAAGTGCGACGTATCGCCGCTGCTGAAGCTGCCCCACGGAGGCCTTGCCCAAAATCATGATAGGACTCACACCGGTCTTCGGTCCGTCGACGTCGTTGCCGTCGCGAGCGGCGATCGTCACTTCGACGGAGTCGGTGCTTTGCGCGATGAACGGGTCGTCCAATTTGAGCAAGTGGCTGCCCGAGAACCGACGACGCTCGCCGTCCAAGGAGACGAGCCTTCGTTCTTCGACCTGGGTCCCCGAACGCAAGCGCAATTCGACCGAAGATACCCCGTGGTCATCACGAACACGATAGTTCAACTCGATTTCGGAGACTTGTGTCGAGTCGACATGCCCCGGAGCGCCTTCGAGTTCGACTTCCGGAGGTTCGTCGACCACGGCCGTTAGCTCCAGGACGTCCTTCTGGTAAACGAGAACCGTACCGAAACGCGCAGCAACGTAAAGCCGCGTGTCATCCATCAACTGAAATCGCGCAGACACGCCACCGCGACCGTCACTGACGAAAGGCACCTCCGTGCTTCCGTTGGTAAGGACAATGATGCGCCCCTCGACTCGCGGTACGCCGCGCACGGTCAAGACACTTCCCCGCGGTAGCGGTGTGCTCGTACCAAAGTCGGTCACCTGCGCAGGTTCGTGCAAGTAACCAGGCAGCTGCGCCATCGTCGGAGCGAGCTCGAGCCACTCGGTCGACCACGGAGCGCGCCCCTGGCGAGACAGGAGAACGTTGGCGCCTTCGAAAACGCGTCCCGGATCCCAAAGAACCACGGCGAGTCCCGCGACGGTGAGCGCTGCGGCAACGACGTTTGCACGACGTGCCAACAACCAGCCTCTCTCGCGGATGCGATCGAAGGGAAGCTGAGCCAGTGCGCGGTCGAGGTGCAACTCCGCAAGTTCGAGGCTCACTTGGCCCGGACGATTCACGGCGTCGCGCACCAACCCGAGCGCGCGGTGGATGCGCGACGAAAGCGACGGATCGATCTTACGAACGATGCCGCGAAGGAGGCGCTCGGGCTGCAACGAACGACTGCCCCAAGCGCGGGGCACGAGAGTCGCGATGACCAAGACCGCCAGAAGTATCGACAGCGCCGCAAGTCGACTCGACGTCGTGCCGTGACGAGCGAGCTGGGCGGCCATGATGATCCCCGCGAGCCCTCCCCCCAAGTGAGGTGGCGAAGTGCGCTAGCTAGCTTCTCCCAGAAGCTTTGGTGCACTTTGGCGAAGAGGTCGGGCGCGGTCACTCGCGAAGCATAACCCCAACCGCATACCTCGAAGCCATCGAAGCCGCCCGACGTGTTATCCTCCCGTGGGTGGGGGACCACCAGAATCTCACCCGACCGCTTTTGGCGCTGAAAAGCCTGCTCTTGCGCAGAGACTGGCTCCATGCCCAAATTCAGGAGCGCCCCCTCGAATCCGTTGCTCCCGAGCTCGCTGCGCTGTGTGAAGAAGCGGAACGGCTCGACGAGCGCGCGCGAGAGGCACTGGTTGTCCTCGTCATGCTCCTGGCTCATCGAGGCAAGGAGCCTTGGACCGACGGTCTGCGACGATTCGCGGCCGAGCATGGCTGCGGCGGTTTGGGACGATTGATGCGCGTCTTTCCCCACGTTGGCAACGACGACGAGTCAAGTCCTGCTCTGAACCGCGGACCCCAGGCGGGGCCGACCCTCGGCGAGCGGAAGTTTCTCGCGCGACGCCCCGATCGGCGAGCCTTCGAACGACTGCTCACCGATCCTCATCCGCAGGTGCTTCGTCAGCTACTCGGCAATCCGCATCTCACGGAAATGGACGTCGTAAGCTTGCTTTCGATGCGGCCAGCACGCTCGACCACACCGCAAATCCTCGCCGAGTTTCCCAACTGGCTCGTTCGCAGTAAGGTGCGGATGGCAACGCTCTTCTGCCCGGCTACCCCAAGCTACATCTCGGTTCCCCTCGTCGCACTACTCACACGCCCCGAGCTCGCGGAGCTCGTCGACAGTCCGTCGGTCTACGTCGTGTTGCGCGCAACGGCCCTCGAGCGCCTCGAACGCCATCCGCCATTGCGAGACTCCGAACACCACACGGTGCAGTGAGTCCACCGACGATACGACCTCGGCTCGCTTCGACGACGAACGCCAGCTCGGCTCGCTTCGACGACGAACGCCAGCTCGGCTCGCTTCGATATTCAATCGGGACCAAGTTGCGCACGGCACCGTTTTTCGTCGACGGGGACGCCACACCCAGACGCGAGAATTATCCTTCTTCTTCGTCCTCGAGTGCCCACTTCGACATGGCGCCGAGAGTGATTCGACTCGAACACTCTTCGCAAAGCGGCGGCTCGTCAAAACGCATCTCGGTGCCACGCCACCATAGTAACAGACCCTTACCCGACGGTTCCCCTTCGCACGCTTTGTCGCAAAGGTCGCAGTGGTAAGTCGTCGCCGACGCCGCCTCACCTGCCCCACCCAAATCGGGATTTGTCTCGCTGACCACCGGCGCCCTTTGAGGAAGCTCCTCGTAGTACGTCGTGATGATGGGAGCTCGAGGGCGTCGCATGCTCATACTATAGCGGAACCTTTGGGAGAAGGCCCGACTCCACCCCAAATCGAACCTTCCGACCGCTGACCCGAACTCCCGAAACGAGAGAACGAACTGCCCGAAGCGCCACGCGGCTTGGCCGGTACACCGCCGCGGCTACCGAGTGGTCCCTTCTGCCCACTCGAGCAGCACTTCAGCGAGGTCCTTGACCACCGGCGGCCGCTCCTCCGAACCAGACGAATGGGCACGTTCCACGCAGGAGCTTGCTCCCAGCGCTGGCACACCGAGGTCAACGCATCCCGCAGCGACTCCCTCAACGGTGTTCACCGCGGAAGAAGACTCGGACCGAGACGCATGACCATTCGAAGGTTGCCCCGAAGACTCGCCCGTTACGAGTTCTTTCCCTGCAAGTGCTTTCCCAACACGCTTGCTCGACGCCACACCGAAGTCGCCCTGAGAAGACCGGTTCCGCCTCCATTCTTCGGCACATCCGTCGGAAACCATCGTCAAACAGAATGGACATGCAGAGACGATCGTGTCGGGAACCACGCGAAGCAGTTCGCGTGCGCGCCTCGAGTTCATTCGCTCCGTGCCGGCTTCCTCCAGCCACATCTGCGCGCCCCCCGCACCGCAACACAGGGTTTCCTTGCCGTGATGCTCTGGCTCGAGCAATTCCGTGCCCGGTCGGGATCGTAAAACCTGTCGGGGATCGTCGACGACACCAACGTGTCGAGCAAGCGTGCAGGGGTCGTGAAAAACGATGCGCTCCGACGGGTTCTCGAGCCTGCCCGTTCGAGGAGCATCCAAGGTCAAGCGACCCTCCCGGAACCACCGAGCGAGTGCGACGGTGTGGGACTCGACGTCGTATTTACCCCCGAAGTCGGCGTAGTCGCGTCCCAGTGTCGTCAGACAATGGGGGCATGTCGTGATGATGCGTTCGAAGCGATTCGCTGTTCGATATCGATTTAGGGTAGCAATGTTGTGTTCCGCAAGGGTCAGGAAGAGGAGCTCATTGCCGGCGCGACGGGCACTGTCGCCCGTACAGTGCTCTTCCCCGCCGAGAATCGCGAATCGAATCCTCGCGCGCTGCATCAGCTTCACCAACGCGCGTGCCACTCGGCGATTTCGCTCGTCGAAGCTCGCCGCGCAACCGACCCAGTAAAGGTATTCGACGTGCTCCACCTCGGAAATCAGAGGGACGTCCAAACCCGACGCCCAATTCAAACGATCTCGATTGGGGAAGTTCCATGGGTTCTTGTTCCGTTCCATGGCGTCGAACACTCGTGGAAGCGTCGGCGGAACCTCACCTCGCATCATCACCATATCTCGACGAAGATCGGTAATCGTGTCTAGGTAGCGCACCCCGACGGGACACTGCTCCTCGCACGCCCGGCAATTCGTGCACGCCCAAAGAGCTGCAGGATCGATGACGCTCGGCACGACCGGTTCCCCCGCTGCGGTGGCGGAACCGAGCAAGCGAGGAGCCTCGGCTTTGAGACGCTCACGAAGTGCGAGCGTCACCGCTTTCGGACTGAGCGGCTTGCCGCTTCGATGCGCTGGACAATGATCGGAACACCTACCGCACTCGGTACACGTGAACCACTCCAGTCGATCCTTGATCGAAAAGTCCTCGATCCTCGATTTTCCGAGCGATGCCGCGGTGGGACGACTCTCGTCCACGGCAGCTTCTACCTTCGAGAGCAAGTCCTCGACGTCGGCTGCGATTCTCGTGGGTGATGCGGAGGTTCTTGCCGACAGAAACAGATTGGGCAGAGCGAGCAGCACGTGGAAGTGCTTCGAATTGGGGAGGACATTCAAGAAGCCCAAGACCAGCACGACATGAGTATGAAAGGCGATCAGGCCCAACCCGAGCAGCACGTTCGTCGAGATGGACGACAGTCCGAGGGCGAGACCCGAAGTAACTGGACGATGAAGCGAGTAGCCGAGATGTGCCTCACCGGCGAAAGCGGCCACGAATCTTGCGTAAGTTTCAGAGGGCCCGACGACGTGCCGTGACGCGAGCGCATTCCCAGCAGCATCGTAAAGCAGATCCGCCACCATCATGAGGATGATCGTGATGAGGATCCCTTGGGCCTCGCGGGAGTACGACAACCGTGATGGCCTCGAAATGGCGCGAACGACGAGAAAATAGCTCGCAGCCAAGACGACCCCGACCGTAACGAATTCGCGAAACGCGCCGTATAAACTACCGAGATCGAGGGTGTCGCTCGGGGCAAACCAAAGGAGTTGGAACCCGGGCTCGAATCCACGCCCGAAGAGCACGATGGTACGCAGCAGCAAGGTGAGAAAGCCCCAAAACAACACGATGTGCGCGAAACCGGCACCTCGATAACGGGGTAAACGAGCTTGACCGAGGCCTTCGACCACGACACGAGCAAGTCGGCGGGTCACCCTCACGTCACCGAACCCGGACTCCCTCGCCTTGGCGGACCACAGCCGGATGCGGCCCCACATCTGGTACGCAAACGCACCGAAGCCCGCGACGAGCAATGACGCCATCAACCAGGGGTTCATCGTGGACCTCGAGACGGCACGATTGGCCAGTCAACGTTTCTCATGGGAACGAACGATCGCGGTCGGTCGCGGGTACCCGAGTTTGCGGCCGAGCACCGACACGACGGATTGAAGGGCACCGAAGAACCGTTCAGGAAATCGAACGTCGTGGCTCTTAGCACCTTTGGTGCCGGCCACGTAGCGCAATCATCGAAGCCAAACGAAGCCCAAGAGCACGAGCCCAAGCACGAAAGCAACCAAGCCCCAAGTACGGACAGCACTCCACTGAACGTCCTTCACGACGGCCCCCGAATCCTCCTCGGGCATCGGTTCTAGTTCGTGCTCGTCGGATCGAGACTCTCGTTTCGCGGCAGGAAGAGCGGCGTTGGTCTCATCGGAATCGATGACACTCGTCCTCACACTCGGGATTTTCGCAACACGCGCAGAAGAAGAAGAGAGCGGCCGAGCCGAATGGACACTCTTCTGCGGCGCACGCCGTTCCGTCAGCGAAGACTTGGGCTCTTGATCGTCCTCAGGCTCGGGTTTGACCTCCGCTCGCAACATCTTGGAAGAACTCAAGGGTTCCTCGTCGTCGGCCAAACGAAGATTCGAACTCGGCTCGTCGGCAATCGTGACGTGCAAAAGGAGACAGCCTCGAACCTTCGCACCCGATCCCGGCTCGGGAAGACCTCCGCATTCGGGTATGCGAATCGTGACGGGACGAACGCTCGGGGGCGGTGCAATGGAGCCCTCCGCGCCATTTTCCATCTCGTGCTCACGTCCACTCCCAGGAGAAGGAGCAGCGGAAGAAAGTGGTCCATCACCAACCGGACGGCTCGGCTCGGCTCGGCGCTGTTCGGGAAGGTACACCTGAATGATTTCGGGAAGCTCGCCTCGACCTCGAACGGAAATGGCGCCCGAATTGCCGCACACGCTGCAGCCCCCGCCCGCACAGTTGGCGCACACCAGGTTTCGGGGCAGCTCGACCTCGATGGTTCGACCTTCCGATAGCCACTGCCACGGAACGGCAACTCGCAGGGACACATCCGCCCCCCGTAGGGTTTCGATGACTCCCTTCACTCTGCCGAGAACTTCGACCACTATCCTGAAGCCTAGCAGCAAGGCATTCCGCGCCGAAATGGTCCTTCGCGGATTTCAGCCCAAAGACAAGGATTTCTACCTCCCTGCCCCCGGTTCGATCCGCAAGATTTCGAACTGCGCCGCGGGAACGTCGCGGGTCAAGGTCCAGGAGCCCGAGACGGCCTCGGAACCGATATGCCCACCAAGTCGCACGGTTACGGGCACCGCGGGGGCGCGAGCGCGTTTCAGCCGGAGCGTCACGACGTAACGTCCAGCCGGCACCTGCACGGCGTCCAAGTAGACGACCTCGACGTTCTGCCCACCACACTCGTCGGGCGCCTTCGGACAATCACGGTCCTTGACGAGCCCCAAGCTCGTCGAGCGTACAATCGAAGCGAGCTCGCCGTGGGGATCGATCACCTCGAGGTCGACGTCGGCGTCCGCGATCGGCCATGCAGCGATGAGTTGCAGTGCACCATCGGGCACGCCGCACCCCTCATCGACTGCACCATCGCAATTCTGATCCACGGCATCGAAGCAGATCTCGATCCCGGAGGCGTTGCACCGGGCGCCGAGAGACGCAAACCGTTGAGGATCGGTGATGACGGTCCGCGGTGGCGCGATGCTGCTCGAAGGGACGATGTTCGGGCCAGAACAGGAAAACGCCGCGATAGCGCAGGCCATCGCGGCGTTCACCCGTGGCACCCGCAAGAGACGGGTGCAGTCCATGTCTACTTCTTCTCGATTCTCGAGCGCCTTCATTCCAGCAAGCACCTTCGGATTCATGAGGTCGTGATAGGCCTCACGCGCGAGCTTGCCGACTTGGCCTTCTTCCTCGCGAAGTGCGAGCAATACGCCTTGCTCCTGCATGAACTTCAACGTGCGCATTGCGGCTTCGCGCTTGGCGTCGTCCGTACGAGCCATCTGCCAGAGTCGATGCCGAAGCACCACGCGCGTGAAGGAGTGCGGGCCGTTGTCGTAGTCGAGGTTGTCGAACTGCTTCATCAGCTGCCCCGTCGCCCACTCTTGTGGAGTCTGGTTGATCTCCGACGTGGGAAATGGCGATGGCGTTGTCGACCCACTTGAAGATTCGACCCTTCTCCAGATCCTCCTTCGACCAATAGCCGAAGGTTCGGTACCAGAGCTCTTGGAGATCCTCGAGCGGAGCCTTGGCCTTGTCGCCGTAGATCTTGCCGTACATCGCGACGGCGCGTGCCGCGACCTCTGGCGTGCCACCGAGAATGAGCGCGAGGGCCGCGTCGCTGACGAGCACCTCGTCGTTCATCATCTCGAAGAGCTTCGCCGTGACGTCATCGGAAAGACCGGCTTTGCCGATGGCGCGTGCAACCTGATGACGCGTCTCGATGGCGCTGTCCTTCTTCATCAGGTTCATCAGGGCCGAAGCCGTGCCCGCAACGGGCCGGGAGATCAGGGTCTCGAGCAAGCACGCACGCCGGAACTGATCCGACTTCTGCTGACCTTCGTATTCCTGGATTTCTTTGCAACCGTGAGAAGATCCTCGTCGGTGCCGACCCAAGCCAACGCGGCGCATGCGTCCATGCGGCTCTGCTCGTTGTTCTTGACCTCTTCGATGTACTTGAGCAGCGGCTTGAATCCCTTCGGATCTCCCCATTCGCTCATGCCTTCGGCCGCGCCTTTTCCGATTGCGCGCAACGTCATGCCGAGGATGGCAAGCCCACCTTGCATGAGGCTTTCCATCGTTGCGTCGATGTCACGCGGGCGGCGATCGAGCATCTTCTCGAAGACACCCCAAGAGTCCGGATCCTTCAGCCAACCGACGTAGCGGAGGGCACTTTGCGAGATGACCCACTCCTCGGGCATCGGCGGCTGCTGTCCCTCCTTGGGAAGCGGCACGTCGGGATTCGACCACTTACGGAAAGCCTCGATGTCCTTCGTGGAACCCATCGCAGCCAGCGCACGCATACCGTTGGCATGCGGGGAGGGCATCTCGTGGATCCAGAAGATGAGGGCATCCTCTGCCTGCTGACGCATTTCGTCGTGCTTTTCCGCATGCAGCTGCGCCAAGTCGGCAATCATACGCGAGGCGACGACGCGCTCCTGATCATCGCGCTTGAGCTCCATCTCCCAATCGTATTGGTCGGTGTAGATCTTGAGCGGATCCATGCGCAGACGCTTCGCCAACGTCGGCACCGCACGCGGATCTCCGACGCGAGCCATGGCCGTCGCAGCACGCGTCTGCCAGTGGATGTGCGGCTTCTTCTCGAGATAGGGCATGAGCCACTGACCCACGCGCGGATCGTTCAGCTTCTCGAGCATCTCGAAGATCTGACGAGTCTGGTACCAAGCGCTCTTTTCGCTGTCTTTGGTGACGCTGTTGAGAGCGAGAACGAGGCCCTGTGCACCGATACCGTCACGGAGCGCCTCCAGATACTTGGTTCGGCTCTCCTTGTCTGCTTTACGAAGTGCATCGAGCAAGGGAGTGCGAGCGCGCTCGTCGCCAATCTTTCCAAGCCCCGGAGCGGCTTGGCGCGCGATCTCTTGGTCTGCGTCGCCGAGCAGCTTGATCAGGGTATCGGTGTATTTCGGCTCCGCCGAACGCGAAAGGACGGTGGCAACCAACTGCTTGACGGCGCCGCTCTCTTCCTTTCCGTCGACCATGGCAGCGAGCTTGTCGTGACTGACGAGCCCCGCGAGCTTGTCCGCATCGAACGCGATCCCACCGCCGAGCTTCTGCACCTGCGAGAGGTGTCCGGCGCGATACAGATCCATGATCTGATCGAATGCCGATGCTTCACCGAGTTCGACGAGAGCCCACGCGATTTGCGGTTTCGAGCCGGGACCCGCCGTCTTCAACGCTGCCAGCAGTGCAGGCTTCGCACCGTCGGCCATGGGAAGGCCGTACGCAGCGAGTGCGGTTGCGGCATCGGCTTGCACGCCATCGTTCGGATCGCGCAATGCCGCCGCAGCAAGCGTCACGCCCTCGGGATCCTTCGCCCAGGCGAGTTGTTTGAGCGCTTCGCGCTTGAGCTCGGCACTGACGTCGACCGTGGCCGCCCATTTGCGCCACTCGGGGATCTGCTCGTTCTTCGGCTTGACGTAGAGCTCCTTGATCGTCTTCATCGCCTCGGGCACTGCGACGCGTTCGGAGTCTTTCGCGATCCCCAAGAATAGGAACGCGGCGAGCCCGCCAGCAGCGAGCAAGCCAAGGACGATCACCGCCGGATTGACGCGGCCCTTCTTGAAGTCGCCTTCGCCACCACCGTAAGGACTCGGCGGCATCCCGCCGAAACCACCAGGGCCACCTGCGTTACCACCACCGCCCGGAACGTTCTGTCCGGGGGGACCTGCCGGAACATCGTCGTCATCCGGCGGCCACTTCGCGGAAATCAACCTTGCCCGGGACGCTTTGGGGGCGAGGTTGAGGAGAGTAGAGATTGGGATTGAGCATGAATCCTCCCGAGACAGCCCCCCAAGGCCACGCGAGTACGCGGGGGCTCTGTCGGGGGGCGGAGTGGCTTCGCACGTTACTCAAAGCGAGCCCACTCGGGGAGACGAAGCGGGGCTCGAAGCGCGCAAAAATTGGCTTCCGCAGGGCCTTATGGCCGGTGGGCCGTACCGAGACTGCAAATCTGCGGGGATGCTGGACTGAATTGCCCCATCTCCGACTTCCCTCGCGGGCATCCCGAATAACATGGTAGCCGTGCCCATCGACGTGCCCAAAGGAGCTTCGACGACATCGCCCGAAAGGCGGCGCGCACGCGAGCCACGAGAGCGCGCCGACACACCGACGACGAGCGCGAAGTCTGCGCTCGCAACGACGCTCCTCACGACGTTGTTCGTAACGATCACGTCGTACTTCGCACCGGACGAATGGGCAGCAACGGCCGTTGGAGCAATATTCCTTGTCGTCACGTACTGGCGAGTGGTGCACGGATCGAGCGACGCGAGAGTCCGGCATCATGGCATTGCTTTTGGCGGATTGCTCGAAACACGCCCCCTCGAATGGCGGCGCTTGTTGCTCGAGACGACAAAAGCAAGCTCGGCGGCTCTCGTGACCGCATTGGTCGTCTTTCCGCCGTTTGCTTTCGGCTTCCTCCTTTGGTGGCAACCGGAAAGCTCATTCCAATTTCGTTCTGTTTCGCGCGTCGTGGCGGACGCCTTGGGCCAACTGCTCGTCGTAGCGTTGCCCGAGGAGGTGTTCTATCGCGGCTACCTCCAGACGTCGCTCGACGACGCCTGGAAGTCACGGGTAAAACTCTTCGGGGGCACGCTCTCGCCAGGACTCGTCGTCACATCCGCCATTTTCGCTCTCGGTCACGTCCTGACGGAGCCCAACCCAAGCCGACTGGCGGTATTCTTCCCATCGCTACTCTTCGGCTGGCTGCGCACACGTACCCGCGGTGTCGGAGCAAGCGTTGGCTTTCATGCCTTGAGTAATCTCTATTCGGCATACTTGGGGCGTTGTTTCGGCATGTGGTCGTGACGAATCCGGGCAGAGCCAGGGCGACGGTCGCCGCTCCCGGGAACATGGGTTTTGCTCGTGAGCACGAGCGGCGCTAGCGTGCGACCATGCTCACCGCTGCTTGTCTCACCGATGAACTGATCCGTAGGGCTCTGGAAGAGGATCTCCAAGGTGGAGATCTCACGACCGAGGCCACGGTCGATCCGGACACGCGCGCCGTAGCTCATGCGCTGGCTCGCTCGGAGCTCGTCGTTTGCGGCAGTGACGTCTTCGCACGCGTCTTCTATTTCGTCGATCCCGGATTGCGGGTTCTCGAACTCGTGGCAGACGGCACCAAGGTCTCCACCGGGACCGAAATCTGGCAGGTCGAGGGGCGGGCGCAGAGCATTCTCATCGCCGAACGCACGGCCCTGAACTTCGTCCAGCGCATGAGCGGCATTGCAACCATGGCGCGGACCTACGTCGACGCGCTGCCTCCCGGGAGCAAGACGCGGATCACCGACACGCGCAAGACGACACCTGGGCTACGGATGCTCGAACGATACGCGGTACGAACTGGTGGCGCATACAACCACCGCGATGCGCTCGGTTCCGCTGTGCTCATCAAGGACAACCACATCGAGGCCGCAGGAGGCATCACGAGCGCAATCCAACGCGCGAAGAAGCGCGCGCCACACACGTGTCGAGTGGAAATCGAGGTCGAGACACTGGCGGGAGTGGACGAAGCCTTGGCGGCAGGTGCAGACATCGTGATGCTCGACAACTTCGAGCCCGCAAGCCTAGCCGAAGGGCTACGCCGCTGCAATGGCAAGGCCCTCGTCGAGGTCTCTGGAAAGATCACCCTCTCACGGATTGCCGAGCTCGGAGCCTTGGGTGTCGACATCGTGAGTTCTGGCGCACTCACCCACTCCGTTCGCGCCGCGGACATCGCGCTCGACATCGACCGAATCGGCTAACGGTCGTGGGAATCGTGAAAGTCCCCGAAATGCTCCCTTCGACGCATCGCCCCTTCGACGTTCTGGCCTTCGAGGCAGAGCTGTCTGCGCGTGACACCCGCCTCGGTCGCCCCTGCCATTATCACGCCGTCACGGGCTCTACGAACGACGATCTGATGCAACTCGCTCGTGAGGGCGCTCCCCACGGTACCGTCGTCGTCGCCGATCTCCAGACGCGGGGCCGTGGCCGCCACGGCAACACGTGGTCTTCCCCCGAAGCAGCCGAGAATCTCCTATTTTCCGTGTTGCTTCGGCCACGCTTCGCACTCGAATCCGCGAGCTCGTTTACGCTGGCCGTCGGTCTCGCGGTTCGAGATGCGGTAGCACCCTACGTTCGCGCCTCGGTCGGGATCAAGTGGACCAATGACGTCTATGCGAACCACCGTAAGCTGGCAGGGATCCTCGTCGAAAGTCAGCTACGCGGTAGTGAGCTCATCGCCCTCGTCGTCGGAATCGGCCTCAATGTGCAAATGTCGGTGCTCCCCGACGAGATCCGGACGATTGCGACGTCCCTGCGCTTACTCGAAGCGACGGAACTCGGTCGAGAGCGCATACTTGCAGACGTCCTCGCTCGATTGGAAGTCCGAACCTCGGCTTACGAACAGAGCCAGATTGCGGGGATCATCGACGAACTGCGTCGTCACGACGCCATCTTGGGGCAGCGGGTGCGCGTCGGCTCCCTCGTGGGCGTCGCGTGCGGCCTCGACGACGATGGAGCCCTATTGCTTCAAACGGAAGACGCAAAGGAACCCATCCGCTTGACGACTGGACTGGTCGAGGTGATGTCGAATCACGACGCAGACCGGTAGCTCCCACATTGATCCGAGAACGAGCACCCGCGCCGCAGCGAGTTGCATCGGACCATCGCCGGTGAGTCGCGACGGACACCACCTGCAACGTCCCGAGCGCCGTTCACGCCGCCGCGCCCATACCCTCGGCGAGCTCGGCCGCGAGGCGCTCGCGTCCACGATAGAGGCGGCTCATCACGGTGCCCACTGGCACGTTGAGGGACTGGGCGGCTTCCCGATAGCTGAGCTCGTCGAGATCGACGAGTCGAACGACGTCTGCCATGGCATCGGGCAATACGCCAAGGGCTCGCTTGATGCGATCGGGAAGCTCCGAGACACACTCCACTCCAGGAGCAGCGTCGTGCGTCGACGGCTCCAAAGCGAGACGTTCGAAGGCCAAGCGCTCACGCTTGCGGCGTCGATAGGTACTGACGAACGTGTGGTAGAGGATCTGCAACAACCACGCGCGTAGGTTCGTCCCGGGCTCGAACTGTTCTTGATGATCCAAAGCGCGAAGCAGTGTCTGCTGCACGAGGTCGTCGACATCGGCACGCCCGCGACACAGGGTCGCGGCACGACGACGCAACGCGGGGATTTGACCGAGAAGTTGGGTCGCGAGAAGGGAGGAGGCTTCGGAGCTCATGGCGTTGGCGAACCCCAGAGCAAGACACGTACCATTCCAAATTCTCCGGAATTCCGCGGACATATTCCGAAACAACCGACAGACTGTCCGCGAGCTTCCGCGCGACGATTGCCAAACTGACAACCGACTCTAGTCGGCTGCCAACTCGGCAACCGCTCGCGGAAGCAGATCCGCGAGCTCACTGGCAAGCAGTCCGCGATCCGCAGAGTGCAATTCGGACCAGAATCGACCTGCCCTCGAGTGCAAGTGCACGGCAAGCAATGCCGCATCGAAGGGCTCGTGATCGACGAGCAAGGCACAGGCAGCGCCCGCAAGGACGTCTCCCGAGCCACCCGTCGCCATGGCGGGACAAGGTTCGCCCACGACGGCAACCTTCCGACCTTTGGCACTAACGAATGTGTAAGCCCCCTTCATGACGACGACCGCATGGGTCAGATCGGTCAGCAACGTGAGCGCGCTCAGTGGATCCTTGTCGACATCGGCAACCGAGATCTGGAGTAAACGGGCGACCTCACCGCGATGGGGGAGCAGGACGCGTGGACCTTTCGCGAGACGGAACCGACGCAAATTGCCGGAGATGAGCGTAAGCGCGTCAGCGTCGAGTACGACGGGTAACTCCGTGTGTTCCACGACGAAATCGACGAGTTCCGTTTGCGCGACGCCCAAACCCAATCCGGGCCCGATGAGGAGCGCGTCCATGGCGTGAATGGCATCGATGAGGCTCGCCGTGAGCCGATTGGGCTCCAAACGTTTCGTCATCGCCTCGAGCACGCGCGATTCGATCGCCGCGATGCTCTCGGGTAGACCAAGGTGCGTCAACAGACCAGCACCCATTCGGAGTGCTCCACGCGCAGCCAAGAGCGCCGCGCCCGTCGTGCCAGGGTGCCCCGCGAGCAACCCGATTCGCCCCGAGCGCCCCTTGTGTGAGGCGCGAGAACGTCGCTTGAAACGCGGAGCGAGATCCTCGAGTTCCAAGTGTTCCAGCGTGTGTCCGTTCGCTTCTCGCGCGAGCGGCGGCACACCGATGTCGACCACCTTCAGCTCACCCACGTGCTCGACTCCAGCAGTCGTAAAAGCGCCCGTCTTCTCGTGTCCGAAGGTCACGGTAACGTCGGCACGGACGGCGACGCCGAGAACCACGCCGCGATCGGTTTCGAGTCCCGATGGCAAATCGAGCGAGTAGCGAAAGACGTCAGCCGCATTGATCCGTTCGACGATCTGCGCCACGTGACCCGATACGTTGCGCACGAGCCCCGTCCCGAAAATAGCGTCCACGACGACACGGGCCGATTTCAAGTCTGCTTCGAAGTCCTGGACCTGCTCCGACTCGGTAAGTGGCGTCACCGTTCCTGACACGCCGATGAACGCTTGATACATCACCTGCGCGTCGCCAGTCAGTCGGCTCGGATCGCATAGCAAATAGACGGCGACGGAATGGCCCGCGACGAGAAGTCGACGCGCGACGACGAAGCCATCCCCGCCATTGTTGCCCGGACCGGCAACGACGATGATGCGTACGGACGTGCTCTCAATCAACGACAGCAGGAGCTCCGCGGCACCTCGCCCCGCGTTCTCCATGAGTAGCACCCCCGGAACGCGATGCTCATTCATGGCGCGCTGATCAAAGGCCTGGGATTGCTCTCGAGACAGAACTAGCTTCACGATTCCCTCTTCTTCGAACGGTACCGTTCCTGGCTCGGAAATTCACTACCAAATACGTTTCGGTCGATTGCACCAGACGACGTAACGACTTAGCCCCACCTCGCAATGCGAAGCCGTTTCGATCCGAACGTCTGGGAAGCCCGTCCGAACTCGGGAAATTCGCCCCCCACCTCCCGCGGCGCCGAACGACTCCGAGTGTCACACTCGTCCTCAGAGAATCGCAACCATGTCCTCGGCGAGACGCCGAATGGGTCCAAGCGCTCGCCCCTGCCAGGCGGAACTCGGATCGGTGCGAAATCGAATCTTGCAGTTCGGATGCGTCGTCTTGGTCCGCGTGACGAACCCCGCAAAGCAACTGAGCGCGGTGCTGCCGAGGATGAAGATGGGGCTGACTTCGAACTCGACGGCACTCACCGCGCCGCAATCGAGTTCGGTCGACAATTGGAGCAGAAACTCGCGAAGGTGGGGAACGGATTCCATGTCGAGATACCCCGAAAAGAAGACCGACCAACAGTCTCCCTCGAAGCGCGCTCGAATCGAGAACGCAGCACCGCGCACCTCTCTCGTCGTCACCGTCATTTCGTCCTTCTGAGTCCTTCATCTTAGCGGACGAACCGCTCGTTTACTCGATTTCCCGACCATGACGCAAACTTGCAAATCTGCGGTTCGAGCGCTTCCTCGGACAACGCTCGTTGGGTGTCGAGCCTCGAAAAAAATCAACACACTCGCTCCATGTCTCGGAGCACTCACGCGCGTAGCAAAGAGCTTCGCTCCTCACGAACCTGCCACCTTACCCGTGAACCTGGCGGCCAGCACCGTGACGTCGTCAATGGGACGAGCCGTCCAAGCGGAGACGGCCGCTTCGACCGCTTCTCGCAAAGCCTTCACCCCCTGACGAGCGAAGGCCTCGACGGTAGTGCGGAGACGATCGAGGCCAAATTGCTCGTGATTTGCGTTCAGTGCTTCGGTCACACCATCCGTGAAGAGCACCAACACGTCCGAAGGTTCGAGCCTCACGACGGCATCATCCGTCATTGCGGTGACGTCTTCCACCACTCCAAGCCACATCCCCGACGTGGCAATGAGCTCGGTTCGCCCGGTCGAAGCACGCCACACGATGAGGGACTCGTGACATCCCGCGTAGGTCAGAGCGCCGCTGACGTCGAATCGCATCAAGCAGAAGGTCGCGTAGTCGTCACGGCCGAGTCGGTGTCGCAAATTGTCGAAGATCGCTCGGTTGATCCCAATGACGAGCTCCCTCGGACTGGCATTCGGGAGCATCGAAATGCCGCCGCGAACCATGCTCTGGATCATCATCATGATCATCCCAGCCATGAGACCATGCCCGGCAACGTCGCCGATCCCGAGCCAACAGCCATTTTCGACGGACACGACCTCGTAATAATCTCCACCAACGGAGGCAGCCGGTTGCATCGACGCGTCAATCTCGAGTCCTTGCACCTCGAGCCGACGAGGCAAAATTGCGGTTTGGATTCGCTGGGCAATGAGCGACTCCTTCTCGAGTTGCTCGCGTTCGGCGCGCTCGCGCCGTGATGTCTCGCTGACGACCGCACGATGAAGCGCCGCCCCCTTCAATGCCGCGCCGATGTGTTCGCGCAATGAGGTGTAGATGGAGGGATGAGCACCAGCCTCGAGTACGACGATCCCGAGTTGCTCGCTGCCATACGTGACGGGCAGAGCAACGTACGATTTCGGCGTGGACGAAACGAAGTAACCTTTCGGCGTCAATTGTATGGTCGGGAATGGCTCGGAGAGAACGTCTGCGGGAATTTCTCTACCGAACACGAGCAGATTGCGGAGTTGCATTCGCGTCTCGTCGGCAAAGAGCGATACCGATGCAGAAGCCACGTGGCTCGACTCGAACACGCTTCGCAATCCCTCGATCAACGCCGCGTGACTCAGCACCGTCGAGAGTCTTTCGACGCTCTGACGAATGAGATCGATCGCGATGTTCGCCTCGTGACGCGCACGCAAGTGACTGCGCCGTGCGGCATCCCCGACGAGCAACAATGCGGCGTGCCACAGATCGTCCATGTTCGCGATCGGACCGCCATCGGTGTTGGCGTCACGAAATTGGTAACGAAGTGCTTCGACCGCCGGATAGAATCGCTCGATCAGATTGGTATCGGGTTGGAGCTCGTCGAGCACGTCCTCGAGTTCCAATAGAAACCGCCCTACATTGCATCGGAGTTCCTGTCCAAGTGCGGATACGAGCCGCTTCGACCATCCTTTCGCCAAACCAGGTTCGAGTTCCGCCGTCAGCAAAAGGGCTTGTTCGACGGATACGCCGTTCGCGAGGATTTCGAGCGGGCTCGGGCGCGAACCTGGCTCGCGCCCTCCTGGCCATTGACTTTGATGAACCTGGTAGCCGCAACCGCAGGACTGTCGCAATACGAGTTCCACGTCGAGCATCTGGATGACTTCGACGGGTTCCTGCATCGCCATGCGATGAAGTGTATCGACCGCACGCCGCCCCATTCCAGCCAGAGGCTGACGAATCGTCGTCAGGGATGGCGACGTCAACCGTGCCGAGGGTGCGTCGTCGAAGCCGACCACACGGATCTGATGCGGCACTCGAATACCTCGAGAGCGCAGCAAATCCATGACGCCGAGCGCCATGTAGTCATTTGCAGCTGCGATCGCATCGATGGCAACACTCTTGTCGAGCAGACGTTGCATCGCCCGTGCACCGCTATCGATCCAGAAATTCCCCACCTCGACCAATTCGGGATCGAAGGGAATGCCGTGCTCCGCAAGCGAGGCGCGATAGCCCTCGAATCGCTCCTCCGCTTCACTCGACGCAAGGGGGCCGCGAACATACGCGATCCGTCGACATTGGTGCAGTTCGACCAGGTGATCGATTGCGACCTTCATTCCCGCGTAGTTGCTGACGATCAGGCTCGGGATCCCCTCGAGCTGCACCGATGCACTCACGGTGGGGACAGCACCAAAACGCTCCGCAAATTCCTTGATGACGGGCGGAGGAACGTAGAGCCCCATACACCCCGACGCCACGAGCACACCAGCCGCGAGATTGGGGTCGACGTTTCGGTAGATCTCGTTCTGAACGGCGTCGGAAGGATTCGGCGCTCCGAGCGATCGTCCTACCAAGGTAAGGACGTCATAACCAAGCTTTCGAGCCTGTCGCTCGGTGGCTTCGATGAGACTCATCTGATAGTCGCCACCGTAATAGTCTACGAGCACGTAGAGCGTACGGTGCCCGGCTTCGTTCGAAGGCTGCAAAGGAGCTTGCATTTCCGTGAAGTCCTGCTGCCATCCGCATTGCAGACAAACCCATCCGCAGCGAAGTGCAGGCCGTCTCCAATCCGACAGCAATCGCCTAGTGGTTGACAAGGTCTAACCACATGACAGCCCTCTGTCCCTCTGCTTCTGTGGGGCCGTGTGGGAAAGGGTCGTCGTAGCGGCAACCCTTTGCAAGGAATTGTAAGTCAGCGAGCTTCCAGCACGACGACGGCGCAAGCAACACCGGCGTCGTGAGAAATGGAAACGTGCGATATCTCGACGCGTCGTTCTTCGGCGCGCTCGAGTGCTCGTCCCGAGAACCGTAGCTCGGGAGCACCACTCGTGGTGCGAAGGACTTCGACGTCGTGCCAGCCGATCCCGGGTGGCACGCCGAGCGCCTTCGACGCGGCTTCCTTTACGGCGAGCCGCCCCGCGACCCACGTCGCCTTGTCACCGGTGCGGGAATCGGCATAACGCTTCTCGGCTTCGGTGAGTAGCCGGCAAAGGAATCTGTCGCCGAATCGCTCGATGGCTCGAGCAATTCGTTCGATACCTGCCACGTCGATGCCCAACCCGACGATCATTTGCGACGCCGAGCCAAACCTTTGTCGATGGCGACACGGAAATCCAAGACGGCCTGTTTGATTCCCACCGCGATGGCGTCCGCGATGACGGCGTGACCGATGTTGAGCTCGGTGATTTCCGGGATCGCAACCACGTCGGGGAGATTGTCTCGGGTGAGACCGTGACCTGCCGCGATCTCGAGACCGAGTTCTGCTCCGAGCTTGGCCGCGCTCGCGAGGCGAGTGAGTTCCTCGCGCTGCTCGGCCCCAGTTCGATTGCAATAGTCGCCCGTGTGGAGCTCGATCTGATCGACCGCCAAATCCTTGGACGCGCGCACCTGGCTCGGATCTGGCGCAATGAACAAACTGACACGGATCCCGGCGCGGCGCGCCATAGTCATGACGGGTTCGATGGCTGCGCGCTGCCCGATGACGTCGAGGCCGCCCTCGGTGGTACGCTCCTCGCGGCGCTCGGGCACCAGCGTAATCACGTTCGGCCGGAGACGCTCCGCGATGCGGGTCATGTCCGTGGTTGCCGCCATCTCGAGGTTGAGAAGCGTGGTTACCCGCGCGCGCAGACGTTCGATGTCGTCGTCGCGCATGTGCCGTCGGTCCTCACGCAGATGCGCCGTGATGCCGTCAGCGCCCGCTTGCTCGCACTCGAGTGCGAGCGCCGTCGGATCGGGATAGGTGGTTCCGCGCGCATTGCGCACGGTGGCGACGTGATCGATGTTGACGTGAAAACGCATTGCAGCCTGTCTCTTTACCGAACTATTCGCCCTCGAACTCCCAATCCTCACCGAAGAGCTCGCTCTTCGGCGTGGGCAGGTATGCCCCACTCGGTGCATCCCGACGGATGATGAGATTGACCCGCGATACCGTGTCGGCGTTCTCGCGCGCCACGACAGTAACGACGTTCACGCCGGGATTGAGGTCGATTCGAGTTTCGAAGGGCAGCCGTTGGGTGTCGGTCTGCTTCGGCGCCGCTCGATAATAGGTCTTGCGATTGCCGACGAAGACGAACACGTCCGATACCCGATCGGAATCGGTGACGAACCCAGTGATTGGCACGTGAGTCTCTCGTGTCGAGAGCGCCACGGGTTCGAGTTCGATGACGGGAGGCGAGCGACGCAGCGACGGTAGGAAGGTTCCCGTCGTCGGGCGGGAAGCCGCGTCCGAAAGACTCGAAGTCGCGATGAACCCGAACCGATCGCCCTCGATGCGCACCTTGGTGAACTCGCCGATCGTCGAAATGCGCTCAACGACGCTTCCCTTCGGGAATTCGCCGACCATTCCGCCTTGTACGAGCGGCTGTGCCAGCACGCGGGCATTCGCGTTCGTCTGCACGCGCCCCGGGGCGGGCTTTTGTGCGAGCCCCTCTTGAACGATCGGCAGTGTCACCTTCTCGCTCGAGATCACGCGCAAGTCACGGTCGACCACGCTGAGTTCGACCTTGGCCGAATCCTCGTCCAAGTTCTTGAGCACGTCGAAGGTGAGCGCGACCTGGCGCTCGTCACCGGGCTTCATGTTCGAGATGTCGAAGCGCCCCGCGTGAAGCAGCAGCCCGTCCCCGGTCAAGTTACGCAAATTGGCCTGGGTTTCGAAGGAAGTACCCTTGCCGATGTTCTTGACGCGCAGGTAGATCGTCGCCCCTTCGCCGCGCTCGAGCTGACCGTCGCCGTTGCCGGGTCGATTGTCCAAGACCTGGTAGGCATAGGCGAAGAGCGGCTTCGGCAGACTGTGCACGGTTGGACGGATCTCGACGTCCCCCGGAACCTCCCCCGTTGCCGCTTCGAACTTCACCATCACTACGTCTTCTCGCGTCGCCGCGTCTTTGGGGATCTGACAAGTGCGCTTGGCCTGAGCGGGAAGCGGCTTGATCGTGCCGCCCTTCCGCCCATCGACGGTGCACCAGCCGAGTGGGGCCTTGGCAACGCGCTTCTTGCCCGGATCGATACGACCGAACACGAGCTCCTTATCGCTAAGGTAGGCGTTGTCGCTCTTCGTTATCCCACGCAACTGATAGATGGGTGTGGTGCCTTTGTTCTCGACGGTGACCTCGAGAGTCATCGACTCGCCGGCAACGACACTGTTGCCTTTTCAATCCGTGTGGACCTCGACCGCGTAGTCCGAGGCCTTGTTCGTCGAGGTGAATCCTGAAGCCGGTTGGGACCAATCCACGTTCGCCAGCTTGGACAAATCGCCGGAGATGGCATCGAGTTGAGTCGATTGAGCCTTCTCGAGGAGACCCTTCGCGGCCTTCAGTTGCTCCGTTCTAGACGCAATCGGAAGGTCTGCGACGAGCTTTTGCGCAAACGTGAGCGGATAGTCGAAGGAAGTATCTTCCTCGTCGATGTCTCCAGCGAGCTCTCGCATCTGCTCGCGCTTCTCGCTCTCCAACCGATACCGGAGCGTGTACGCCGGGCGTTCGCCACCACGACTTCCCTCGCCGTCCAGGCTCTTCGATAGGTCTTGTTCGCGCGTGGACTGTTCCGTTCGGAATAGGTCCATGTCGAGCATGTCGACGGTCATGGTGTCCAGTGCAACGTCCGGCGTGACCCCGACGCCTTGGATCGAAATGTTGCCCGGAGTCAGGTACTTGGCAATGGTCAGCTTCAATGCTGCGCCGTCCGGGGTAATCCGCGGAAACACCAATTGAACGGTGCCCTTGCCGAAGGTCGTCTGCCCGACGATCACGGCGCGGTCGAGATTCTTGAGCGCACCGGCGACGATCTCGCTCGCGCTCGCACTCGAACCGTTCGTGAGTACGACGATGGGATACTTGGGCTCGGAGCCGTCCTTCGTCGCGGTCTTCTCCTCGCGACCCTCGTGGCCACCGACCGTAGACACGAGCACGCCCTGCTCGATGAACACGTCCGCGACGCGCATCGCTTGATCGAGGAGCCCGCCCGGATTGCCGCGCAAGTCGAGCACGAGGCCGCGCAGCTTGTTCGCCTTGTTCAAGGACGACAAGGCTTCCACGAGCTCGTCAGCCGTCGTCGACTGGAACTGACGAAGCCGCACGTAGCCGACGCCATCGCCGAGTTGACGCGAGTCCACGGAACGAATGCGGATCTCCTCACGTACGAGCTCGAAGGGACGCGAGCCAGCCCATCCGTCCGTGCCGTCGCGATGCACCCAGACGGAGACGCGAGAACCAGGCTTACCTCGCAAGCGGCTCACAGCGTCATCGAGAGGCATGTTGAGGGTGCTCTCGTTGTTGATTCTTGGTGATCCGATCGAACCGCTTGAGTCCCGCACGACCAGCGGGCGTGTCGGGCATCGGCTTCATGACGGTGAGTTGCTGATCGCGAAGTGAGATCACGATCCCAAGTCCACCGAAATGGCCCGACGTCGAGAGGTTCATCTCGCGGTAAGCTTCCGGACTCATGAACACACTGTGCGGATCGAGCGTGCGCAGCATGCCGTTGCAGGCGGCGTACTCGACCTCGCGCAAATCGAGCTCTTTGTCGTCCTTCAGGTGTTCCTGCAGGAACGCGAACACGTCGCGCAGACGCGCCGAGACGTCCCAGGGCCCTTGAACGTTGTCGACACGGAACTCGCGGGCGTCGTTCTCGACTTGCACCCGAACCTTGGGGGATTTCTCGTCGTGGAGGACGATGACCTGTGCGACCTCCTTCTGAACCTCGTCGAGCGCCGACAGGAACATCTGACGCGGCTTGATCCGTTGTGGATCGACGTACTTGCTTCGAATCGTCTTGAGCGTTTCGTTGACGGCGAGAAGCTGTGTGAGGTCGTAAGGGGGCTTTGGGGCCCCGGGCGAGGTCACCGCGTGGGCAATCTCCAGCCCGCGCCAAAGACCACCTGGGCCGTGACGCAGAGCGAAGAAGGATGCCATCCCGAAGATGCCGAGAATCCCAGCGGTCCTAAGTGCCTTGGCGTAGAAGCGCATTCGCCGGCCAGTATAGAGAACCGGGGAGGACGAGGCGAGCCGGTTATTTGCTCGGGGCGGCCGGATCCTTGACTTCGACGCGGTTCTCGCCGTCGCCACTCTGGATGGAATCGCGGACCAAGGCCCGGAGGGCCTTATTGCGCTCCACGTTGCCCAGAACGACCTTCAAATCCTCATAAACCGAGGGATCGACCAGGAGGGCCCCGAGAGTGCCCTTTCCGGCCCGGACATCGGAGACGATCCCTTGGACGTCGCCCAGGATGCGGTCGAGCTTACCCGAAAGCTGTTGGCTTCCGTCATCCCCGAACAGGGCCGCCTTGGCGAGCCCGTTGCCCTCACGCACCCCTTTGAGAACCAGGCTGAGCTCTTGAGCTGCATTGCCGAACTGAGCCACGGATTTGGCAGACTCCTCACCGTACACGATCTCGTGGAGCAGTCCGGGCCCCTTCTCGACGCGTTCGGCGACGTGACTCACGCTCGCCATGGTGCGCTCCATTTCTTGCGCCGTTCGCTCGAAGGAGGCAATCGCGGAGGAGATCCGTTGCGCTTCGTTCGGATCGTTCAGAAGACGAGCCACGTAACCGTCCCCCGTATCCATCGCCGCCAAGATATGGCTCACCGATGACGCGCTGCTCGTCAGATCCTTCGCGAAACTGCCTTGCGCGAATGCTCCCGTCACGGTTTCGAGATTCGCGAGGACTTGATCGGCCTTGCTCGTGATACTGCCGACCTTGCCCAATGCCGCCGCGAGATCCTTCGGGCTCTGTCCGCGGGAATGATCCGACCGGGCGCGAGCGCCGGCTCTTTCATGCTCCCTGCGAGTACGGTGACCATCTTGTCGCCCAAGAGACCCTTGGCGTCGATCTTGGCGCGGCTGTCGCGACGAATGCGAGCCGCTTGGCTCTCGATGATGCTGAGCGTGACGTAGAGCCGCGGATCCCCCGCGTCGTTGGAAAAGCCAACTTTATCGACGCTACCGATATCCATTCCGCCCATTCGGATCGTGGAGCCGCGCTTGAGCCCGTCGATGTCGTCGAAGATTGCTTGATAGGCCACGCGCTTGTCGAACAGCTGTCGTTCGTCGCCGATCATGAAGATGACGAGGCCAAGCAGGACCATTCCAACGAGCACGAAGGCCCCAACCTTGATTTCCCTCGACGTGACCATGATAAGCGGGCGTAGCATTACGCATCGAGGCTCGAAATTCATCTCGGCCATTCATCCGAATCGCCGCTACTTGCAGAAGGCGTGCACGTTCATCCATCAGCGTGAACGAAGACGGGATTGCCGCACTGCGACATGAACGCTTCCGCCATCCAACGTCACTAATGTCTTTGGCAAGCGCGCGGCGTGAGCAAGGCCGCGCGTGGCGGGAAATCACTCCTACGAGAATTCGTCCCTTGGGCGATGGCCCTTGTGCCTCAGGGGTTGCCAATTTCCCCCGTCCAATCTCTCGTGCTGCGACGCTCGCCGCGTCTCGCGACTTGCGCTGGCCCTCGCCCGGATCCGTCGTGCTCGCACGGCTCCCTTCGACACCGACCGTCGACGCGCCAGAATCGAGTCGGACAGAACGAGTCAGGCGTTGAGGAGCGTCTCGACGTCTTCCTTCTCCGGCGCGCGGCCTTCGATGAAGTCGCTCACACGAGGGTCCTTCGAACGACGGAACTCGTCGACGGGTCCAACGGCGATGATTCGACCGGAAGCGACCATCGCGATTCGATCACTTACGATGAAGGCGCTCTTCATGTCGTGAGTGACGACCACCGTCGTGATGTTCATGCGCTTCTTGAGCCCGACGATGAGATGACTCACGCGTGCGGTACTGATCGGATCGAGGCCTGTTGTCGGTTCGTCGTAGAGGACGACCTCCGGACGAAGCGCAATGGCTCGCGCGAGCCCGACGCGTTTGCGCATGCCACCAGACAAGTCTGAGGGACGCATTCCTTCGATGCCCGGCAAATCCACCGCCGCCAAAGCCCAAGCCACACGCTCACGGATCTCGGCGCGAGAGAGCGTACGAAAATAGTGCTCGTTCAGTCCGTATGCCACGTTCTCGCCGACGGTAAGCGAGTCGAAGAGAGCTCCACTCTGGAACAACATCGCGATCCGCCGACGAACCTCGGAGAGTTCACGCTCGTTCATCTGCGTGACCTCTCGACCATCGAAAACGATGCTTCCGGCTTCTGGCGTGAGTAGCCCGATGAGCAGCTTCAACATGACCGACTTGCCCACACCGGAGCCACCGACGATGGTCAGGGCTTCCCCGCGCTGGATCTCGAGATCGAGCCCGCTGTAGACCACCTTCGGTCCAAAGGATTTCTTGATGCCGCTAAATCGAATCAGTGGGGAAGTCATGCGTCACCGAGCCGCGCTTCGGAGGCTAACCCGTCCGACTCCGCAAAGCTACCATCCCAGGGCACGATGGACGAAACCAATACCTCCGCGCGTTCCCGCCCCGAGAACGTGGAGGTGCGAAGGGAGCCGACGAGTAACACCGAATCCGAAAGCGTCTTTGCCGCGTGCGCCTGCCCGGGAGCAAAGCCACAGATCCGCTCCCCTCGCGGCAACGTGATTTCCGACTCTCAGGTGGCCCCCGCGCAGCTCTCGAGCAACGGCGAGCCGCCCGGCGATCCCGAGCGTCGGCGCGGGGTTGCCGCAGCCGCATGGCTCGAGCAGTCGCAGCTCTCGCGCGACGTTCAAAGGATCGTCTCCGTCATCGAGGAGCAACACCGTGGAGGGCTCGACCGTGGTTGCGACGTTGGCGCCCGAGTGTCTCTGTACGGCCGCGACGAAAGCAGCTCGAAAGGCGTCGACACGGGCAAGCGAGAGTTCGAGCCCCGCTGCAGCCTGATGCCCACCGAATCGAATCAGATGTGCGGAGGCTGACTGCACCAAGTCGAACAACGGCGCGCCGGAAGGACCTCGCACGGAACCGCGACACACGTCACCGTCGGCGCCGTACACGACGACGGGACGCTCGAACCGTTCTGCGAGCTTGCCCGCCACGATCCCGACGATTCCGACGTTCCACTCTGGACGACCCAGCACGAGCGCTGCGTCGTCTTTCCACCCGGCGCGCTCGATGTCTTCCTCGGCCTGCTCCACGATCCGCTCCTGTGCGGCGCGGCGCGCAATCTGCAGCGCCTCGACGTCATCGGCCAAGGCCTCTGCGCGCACGTCATCGGTCTCGAGCAACAGCCGCAACGCGACCATGGGACTGCCCATTCGCCCCGGCGCATTCAGACGCGGCGCAATCCGAAAAGCCACGTCCTCCGCCGAGATTGGAGCCGACACATCGAAATTTGCCCGCTTCATGAGTGCGCGAAGACCGGGGCGTTCCACTTGCTCGAGCAACTTCAATCCCGCGCGCACGAGCGCCCGATTGTCGCCATCGAGCGGAGCGACGTCGGCAATCGTTCCGATCGCGACCAGATCGAGGTATTGCCTCAGATCGAGTTTGGAACCGAGGCGTCGGCGCAATTCAGCAACGATGCTCAGGGCGAGGCCGCAGGACGCGAGCCCCTTGTACGCGAAGGGGCACTCCTTCCGGTGGGGGTTGAGGAAGGCACGCGCGGGGAGGGGTTCCTCGGGAACGAGATGGTGATCGATGACGAGGCAATCGACGTTGTGCCGCCCCAATTCGCGGATGCTCTCATGGTCGGAGCTGCCGCAATCGCACGTCACGACGAGCTTCGGGGCGTGAGCGAGAACGCGCTCGAGGGCTCGCCCAGAAAGGCCGTACCCCCCTTCGAAACGACTGGCGAGCTCCGGAACGACTGCCCCGCCCAGCGCCTCGATCGCCGAAGCGAGAATGGCCGTCGAGGTGATTCCGTCGCAATCGTAATCACCAAAGACCACGATTCGCTCTCGATGTTGGATCGCCTGAGCGAGGCGTTCCGCGAGCACCGCGCGGTCGAGCATTCCGTCGGGAGGCGTCAGGTGAGCGAGCCGTGGATCCAGGTATCGTTGAGTCCGCTCCAGATCGGCGTGGCCGAGACGCAACAGAACTTCTGCGACCGTGGGCGTGATATTCAACGCTTTCGCGAATTGCCTTGCCTCTGTCGTGGGCCCGAGCGCCCTTCGGAGTCGTGACGAGAGCAAGGGATTGACGACGGGGCGCGGCACACACGGGCTCGAACCACGAGGAATGCACCTTGTCAACCAGCCGCTCTCGTTGCGCCGTCACCGCGACGTAAAAACCCCAAATTCCAGAAACATGACCCACGGCCGAAGTTGCGGCATTCGGCGAAGATTACGGGAATCACGGCGCGCACTCGCGGGTTGTCGCAATCGGACGAATCAGCTCGAACGAGAACCCGGCCTCACCAACGACGTGAGTCACCCATTGCCGGGAAGTGGTGCGATTGGCCACCAGGAGGTGACGCGAGTGCCCCTCGGCGATCCACCAACGGTTCGAGCCGCGTGAATTCAACACTCGGCCGAAGTTCATCGAACCAACTCACAGCCAATCCAAAGGCTGTCGAAGATCGAGGGCACAACTATGACCCAGTACAACGCAAGCGTGCGTGGCTACGGCGGAACGAGCCGCTCCTACGTCGACGAGCGCGCCGGTTTCATCGTAAAAACTTACAACCACCTGTTCGGCGCCATCGTTCTCTTCACGCTCATCGAGATCGCGCTCTTCAGCTCGGGCATTGCCCAGTCCATCGCTTTGACGATGAGCAGGAGCTGGTTGCTCGTTCTCGGCGGCTTCATGTTGGTGGGGTGGCTAGCAAGCCGCACCGCACATTCGGCTCGCTCCTTGGGCGCGCAGTACGCGGCTCTTGCCGCCTACGTACTTGCCGAAGCCATCGTGTTCGTTCCGCTCCTCTTCATCGCGGATCGAGTCGCTCCTGGAGCCATCAAGAGTGCTGCCGTCGTCACGTTGCTGGGCTTCGGCGGCCTCACCGTCGTGGCCTTCACCTCCAAGAAGGATTTCTCTTTCCTCGGAAGCTTCCTGCGTTGGGGCGGAATTTCTGGCCCTCGTCGCCATCGCAGCTGGCCTTATTTTCGGGTTCCAACTCGGAACCTTCTTCAGCGTCCTCATGGTGGGCTTCGCGGGCGCGGCAATCCTTTACGATACCTCCGCAGTCATGCGTGACTACCCGACGGATCGCTACGTTGGTGCAGCGCTTCAGCTGTTCGCGTCCGTGGCGCTCATGTTCTGGTACGTCCTACGCATCTTCATGAGTTCGAGAGACTGACCGCGCTCGTCTCGATCGTCGATGCGACGAACGCGTAGCTCACGAGCTGCGTCGACGGACTGCGACGAGCGAGAGGGCCCTTCCCGGGGCCCTCTTCGCTTTTGGTGCGGCAAGCGATGCTTGTGCTCAAGCCGCAGGGCGAGACGGGCGCGGACTCGCTCATGAAACCATCTGCAGTCGTCGCCTGTTGCAGTGAGCCCTCTCGCGCTTGAATGACCACACAGGTGAGCTGCTCGGTCCCGGTATTTCGCCAGGAACGCATGACCTTCGGTGCCACGCGAATGGCGGTTCCCGCTTTCACTGGCACCACCTCTCCATCGAGAAGCATCTGACCTTCGCCGGTGAGGAAGAGGTAAAGTTCCTCGTTTTGCCGATGGGCGTGCAGATAGGACAAAGCCTTCCCTGGCGAGAGCGAATTCAGAGAGAGCTCGATTCCGGTCAACCCCAGCTCGGAGCGGAGGAACTGCTTACCCGGAACCATCCCGAACCGTGGGTGCGGCAGCTGAAAGGCCGACCAAGAATCGAGAGAACCGTACTCTTTGACCGAAAAAGGCGCCGACGAAGAGAGTTTCTGTGCGTTTTCCATGCTCGTGACCTCCTTGGTAGACCAAAAAAAGCACGACCGTTCGTTCTTGTCAAGCTCTGGTGGCAAGCCCCGATGAGCGCTAAGCCGAGGAAGTGTCCAAAGGCGAAGTCACCCGTGCGCGGATCCTCGACCAAGCGCTGATGCTGGCGAGTCGCCACGGACTCGATGGGCTGTCCCTCGGAATGCTCTCGGAATCTCTAGAGCTTTCGAAGAGTGGTCTTTACGCGCACTTCCGTTCGAAAGAGGCGCTCGTTATCGCGGTCCTCCAGCACACCAGGGCTCGATACATCGAGCACATGAAGCCGTATGTCACCGGGCGAGCGAAGGGACTCGACGAGCTGCGCGGACATCTTGCGGCCTGGCTGGATTGGATCGCATTGCCCAGTTTGCCCGCGGGATGCCCGATCCTCGGCGCCTCCTTCGAGGTCGAAGATCTGGACGGCCCAACCCGCGATTTCGTCATCGACCTGACACGAGCGTCACGGGAGCGGCTCGCGACGTTATTACGCAACACCATCGCTACCGGTGAACTCCGAGCAGATACGCCCGTGGAGCAGCTGCTGTTCGAAATCCGCGGAATTGCGCTCTCGTTCCACCTGGAGTGTCGCCTCATCAAGGAGAAGGATGCGCGAGCTCGCGCCGATCGCGCCCTCGACGACCTCCTCGCTCGGTATGCGAGCGGTCCAGGTTGAGCGACGAACACGACGCGGTTCACCGCGAGCGAGGCAGCAGTAGCAAGAGACGGGAGGCGCTCGACACCACCATTCGAATGACCTTCTTGGCGCGCTGGATTTGCGAAACCCTAACGAGTAATGTCGTATTCCCGTGACGAGTGAACAGCTTCCCCAGCGCAATCGCCGCATCTACTGCAACCGCACCCTCAATCTGCGGGGGCTTTCAGCCATTGGGTTCGACATGGATTACACGCTCGTGACTTACCACACGGCGTGGTGGGAGGGCACGGCGTTCAATTACGTCAAGGAGCGGCTGAAGGCTCGCGGGTGGCCAGTGGCGGACGTGAAATATCGCCCGGAGCTTTGCACCATCGGCCTCATCATCGATACCCGACTCGGCAACGTCATCAAAGCCGATCAGTTTGGACACGTCCGCTTGGCGAGCCACGGCACCCGGATGCTGTTACCCGAAGAGGTGCGAAACACCTACGGGCACATTCCGATCGATCTCGCCGACAAACGCTATCGCGCCGTGGACACCCTATTCAGCTTGTCCGAGACGAGTTGGTTCGTCCAGCTCGTCGATCGATTGGACGCGAAGCTCTTGCCGGGCCCCCAGAGCTACTCGGAGCTCTATCGTCTGATCCGCGACACTTTGGACGCGACGCACATGGAGGGGCAGCTCAAGCGCGAGATCGTGACCTATCCGGAACGGTTCGTCGACATCGACGAGGAGCTACCGCAAACGCTCCTCGACTTGAAAAACGCGGGAAAGAAGCTCCTGCTGATCACGAACTCCGAGTGGTCCTACACGAACTCGATGATGAGCTACGTCTTTGACTCGCGATTGCCAGACGGACAAGGTTGGCGCTCGCTGTTCGATTTGGTGTTCGTGCAAGCGAGGAAGCCGAGCTTTTTCGCCGAAGTCGCACCCGCCCTCAAACTCGTCGACGAGCGCGGCCTCTTCGAGCCGATCGTCGGCAGAGTCGAAACAGGCAACGTCTACATCGGTGGAAACGCGCGGTTGGTGGAAGAGAGCCTCGGAATTCGAGGCGAGAACATTCTCTACTTCGGTGATCACATCTTCGCCGACGTCTACGCGAGCAAGGATCTCCTGAGGTGGCGGACGGCGCTCATCGTCCGTGAACTCGAAGAGGAACTGGAGGCGCTCGACGCCTTTCGAACGGAGCAAGAGTTGCTTACCCGCTTGATGCGCGACAAGGAGCTCCTCGAGCATCGATACTCCCAGCGGCGACTTCTCTTGCAGCGGCAGAGTCACGGTCAACCATCGCAGGGCGCAGCGTCCGTAGATGCGGTCAAGCTCGAGCTCAAGGGCCTTCGGGCCCAATTGGTTGCCTTGGATGAACGCATCGCACCCCTCGCGCGTCGCGCCAGCCAACTTCAGAACGAGCGCTGGGGGCTCCTGATGCGTGCCGGCAACGACAAGAGCCATTTGGCCCGGCAAGTTGCGCGTTATGCCGACGTGTACACCTCGCGGGTATCCAATCTACTCGCCTACACGCCGTACGTGTATCTACGTGCAGCGCGTGGCGTCGTCCCCCACGACGCCCAAGACACCCAGGAATTTCTGGAAGCGGCTACCTGAGTTTTTTCTCCACAACTCGTTGCCAGACAATCCAACGTACCGAGACATATTGCTACGCGCGCTCCGATCCGCGGGCGAAAACCCACGTCAATTTCGACGCTCGACGGCGAATTTCCGAAGTGACGCGAATGCCATCGAGATTAGGGTGGACCATGTGGAGTCCGATCGCCTGCCTGACCCCCTGCGTACGTTTCTCTTCGATAACGTCGCAAAGTTACGAGCAGCTCGAGAGCCTCATCCTACTCGTGCAGTATCCCGGAGAAGACTGGGGTTCGTCTGCCATCGCGTCGCGCCTGGGCATCGACGAGGACTCTGCCCGAGCTGCGCTCACGCATTTGTGCGCTCGCGGTCTCCTTCTCGAGGAACGCTCTAGATACCGCTTTGCCCCAACGGATAGCAAGCTGAGAGAAGAAGCGATCCACTTGGTAACCGTGTATCAACAGTGTCGGTTGTCGGTCATCTCTACGATGAGCTCCAACGCGCTCGAACGCGTCCGCTTGGCGGGCGTACGCACCTTTGCGGAGGCATTCCGCTTGCGGGGGACCAAACGTCATGGCTAGGGTATTGGTATACGTACTTTGCGCAACTACGAGCCTCATCTGTGTTGCGCTCTTGATCCGCGCCTATCGTCGCGCGCGTCTGCCGCTGTTGCTCTGGAGCAGCGTTGCCTTCGGGCTATTGGCGGTGAATAACATTCTGCTTTTTCTCGATCTCGCCGTCTTCCCACAATACGATCTCGAGCTCGCTCGTGGGTTGGTAGCATTGGCTGGACTCGGCGTTCTGTTGTTTGGACTACTCGGGAGGGAGAAGTGAACGAGTTCGTCCGCGGTGCACTCACCATGGCGTCCGCCATCGTTGCGGCGCTATTCCTTCGCGCTTGGCGAGACACTCGAGATCGACTCTTCCTCGCCTTTTCGATCGCGTTCTGGGTTCTCGCGATTCACTGGACGTTACTTGCCATCGCGCAGATCGACACCGAGGTACATCAATACTTCTACCTGACGCGAGCCCTGGCATTTCTCTTGATCGCCGTCGCAATCGTAGACAAGAACCGAAGGAAATGACTGACCGTTGTGGCGACGGGAACTCGCCGGGGCTAACGGAAGCCAGACACTCTCTCGCCGCATGGTGAGAATTCACCTTGTGCGAAGCGACGAACTCGTGAGCCGCGCGTCCGCACCGGCGAAGCGCCACGTGATCAATTGCCACATGGGATTTTCCTCGCTTGCAAAGGCCTCGTAGGCATCGATGGAACGAGTAGAATGAAACGCGCCACGAGCCGACACACACGTGTGTCCACGTAAAACCCGCGAAGCAGCGCGTCCTCGTTCTCTCGCCATACCGTCCGCAATGGTCCTCATCACACAAGAACCGGCAACTCACGCCGCGGGGTTGCCATGAGCGATACGAAGGCTTTTGGTCGACGTGACGCGACGACGACATTTACCGATCTCGTCAGCAACACACTCGTCGTCTCGGACGGAACGGCGAAGAGGTCGCCCCTAGCCAGCAGCGACTGGGTCGAGCTCGCATCGCAGCCATGCCTACCGGTCAGTGACCAGTATTCCGACGAGGCAGAAAAAGAGAGCTCCACGGGTCCGCTCGATGCGGGGGATTGGTTTCTGAAGTACTCCATCGTTCGCGAAATCGGCGCCGGCGGTTACGCGAGGGTCTATCAGGCATACGATGCATTCCTAAAACGCGAGGTTGCACTCAAAATCATCCATCGTCCAACGGCAAATCGGCAAGAACTCTTGCGCCGCACCGCCGCAGAAGCGCGGTTTCTCGTAACGGTCAAACATCCGTATCTCGTGAACGTTTACGATGCCGGATACGACGACAAGCGCGTGCTCTACATTGCGATGGAGCTGCTCCGCGGCAAACCACTTCGTTCCTTGATTCGGAGCATGGGGAGACTTTCCATCGAGCAATTCGTCTCCCTGGGCATCAAGGTCGCGGACGCCCTCCAGGTCGTCCACCAGCATCGCGTGATACATCGGGACATCAAGCCTGAAAATATCTTCGTCATGAAAGACGGGACACCGAAGCTTCTGGATTTCGGTATTGCGAAGTTCATCGACGCACCGGCGATGATCACTCGAAAGAACGTATTTCACGGGACTCCGTCGTACATGGCGCCGGAACAACTCGGAGGCAGACCGGCGTCCATCCAGAGCGACATGTATTCGCTCGGAGTGGTCTTCTGGGAGGCGTTGGCAGGGGAGCATCCACTGCAGCTCGGGCGGGCCAAGTCGACTGAAGAATTGGTGTGGCGACACCTACACTTTCAGCCCCCGTTGCTCGACACGATCCGTGCGGACATCCCAAGTCGAATTGCACGTCTCATCGACGACATGCTCGCGAAAGCGCCCGAACGAAGACCGACGTCCATGCAAGTGCTGGCCGCAGAGCTCCGGCAATGCCTCGACTGCAGTCGCTCTTTCGCCCAGGAAACCCGCCGAGACTCTCGAGCGATGCACCCGCTCTCTCTCGCGAGCTGCTCGCTGAAGCTCGTCATGACGAACTTCCCGCGTCGATACAACGGAGCACCTCCGTAGAATGCTTGGTCCTCGGGGCCGAGAGCCAGGTGCCGCCACTCTCGGTGAGCCGTTCCCGAACGGGTCCAGCTCCCTCTGCAGGCCGAGACACGGCCCATCCCGCTACGGCGGAAGCAACCCCGCAAGCCCCCCACCTGGCCAAGAAGACCGCGCGACAATCCACACTGGCCTCACGACTCGTCGACGCTTGCCGTCCAAAGACGTGGAAAGGGACCATCCTCCTCTCACTCGTCGTGGGCTGCTCCTCGTTTGGCCTCATACTCTTTGGGGCAAAGGCCTTCCGCGCACTTCACACGCATGCGGTCCCCCGCCATGTGGAGCCCTCGATTGCATCGAAGCCGTCGGAAGCGTCGCCTCGGGCGGAACGAGCGCCAGAAACCGCGCAGCAAGGCGCGACAAGCCCCTCGCCTGCAACGGAAGTCATGACGCGTTCCAGTGTCGCAATCACCAACCCGTCCCCCACGATCGCCACCGAACTGCGTTATCCCACAGAACCACTCGCTCCTTCGCTGTCCACCAGCAAACGTCCCAGGGGAAAGAGTAAAAGCGCGTCCACGGCAGAGGCAATCACGATCGGTCAGTCCGATCCGGTCGCTCCAGTAATTGAAGCCCCCGAACCTCAATCTACCGCCAAGCATCGAATGGTCCTACCGAGTTTGGATACGGATCCATCCACTGCTTCCGAGTAGGACGCTGCGTGATGCGCCTCGGCGGCTGAGACGCTTCACCGCGCGCATCGAACAGTCAGAAGTTTCCCTGGAGTACGACAATGAGCCCCAATCCAATGGCGATTGCCGCAGCGACGCCGACGACGAACAACACGATCGAAATCGGTGGACGAGACGTAAGGGGGGCAGGTTCCTCGAGTGCGACGCCGAGTTCTTCGACAACGTGGTGACTCGGCAAGCTCGGAAGGACGCTCGTGCGCCGTGAAGACTCGGGAGACCGTCGGAACGAGTATTCTTCGATGCTCCTACGAAATTCGCGAGCCGACTGGTAGCGGTCTTCGCGACGTCGGCTCAACCCCTTCATCACGAGCGAGTCGAATTCCGCATCCAAACTCGAGACCCACTGGGATGGTGGCACTGGCGTCCCATAGGCTTGCTGAGGAAGAGCGAATCGCTCCTGTTCGAGCGGCTCGAAGGGCGTGCGCCCTGTCGCCATCAGATAGAGAAGCAACGCCGCAGCGTAGAGATCCGCCCGCGCGTCGACCCTTTCCCCCATGGCACCCTCTGGACTCAAGTAGGAGAGAGAGCCTATCACCGTGCCCGTCGCCGTGGGCATCGCCAAAGGGCTTGGCGCATCGACCAATTCCATCGGCAACACGCGGGCAACACCGAAGTCGAGCACCTTCAGCCGAGAGGGACTGGCGCAAGCGTCGCAGAGGAAGAGATTGCTCGGCTTGAGATTCGCGATGAACGATGCCCAATCGATGCGCCGCATCCAAAGCCGCAAGCACTTGCCCGACGAGATCCAGAGCCTCCTCGAGCCCCATGGCGCCGCGCTCGGCGATCTCTCGCATCGAGGGTACGGCCTCGAAGATACTCCATGACAATGAAGGGGCGACCATCCCGCGTGTGGCTGAAGTCCACCACGTTCACCACGTTCACGTGACGTAGTGCGCCAAGACACTCCGCTTCGACTCGAGCCCGCTCGAGGAGACTCTGGTCGGAGCACAAGTGGGCATCGAGTACTTTGGCGGCAAAGCGTGTTCCAAGGCTCCGATGCTCCACGAGGAATACTTCTCCCATGGCACCCGATGCGATGGCTGAGATTGGATGGTACGACGTCCCCTCGAAGGGATCCGCACGAGTGGAGGTGCTGTTCGGATTCTATCGTGTTTCCCCTATTAACCTTCAGGCGATT